>CAYULD010000001.1:0-323019 GCA_964445765.1 uncultured Rickettsiales bacterium
AGTCGGAATCGCTAGTAATCGCGGATCAGCATGCCGCGGTGAATACGTTCCCGGGTCTTGTACACACTGCCCGTCACGCCATGGGAGTTGGTTTTACCTTAAGCTGTTGAGCTAACTGCAAAGAGGCAGACATCCACGGTAATATCAATGACTGGGGTGAAGTCGTAACAAGGTAGCCGTTTCGGAAGGAGCGGCTGGATTACCTCCTTAAAGATTTGTTATGGTTAACTTTTCCTTCGGGTTAAGTTCTGTAACTTTAATCATTATATATATAATTAACTAACCCGCTGTCCTTCATTTCCTGATAATTCTGATAATATTCACTTACTTTTTTTAATTTTACATTTTAGCGATTAGAGTTTAAGTATAAGTGCTTAGTTTGAGCTTGTTTTGGTGCAAAATAATTTGCACTTATCACAAAAATTGATGCAGATGTTATATAGTATTTTAGGCTTAGGTCTGTCATGTTGAGCTTAGCGAAACATCTTAGATCCTTCCCCTTCGCTTCGCTCTGGGGTCAGGATGACATGCTATACCTAAATATAATTTACTATAATGTTATTTTCAGCAAGTCTCATTAATGCGAAATCGTATTTATTTTAATGACAAATTATAAAATGAAATAAAACTTAAATATGAATAATAAAAAAAATTATTTAGATGAGCTTGTAAGGGTAAATTTAGCTGGTGAATATGGTGCTAAAAGAATTTATGAGGGGCAATTATTGGCTCTTAAAAATTCTCCAGAAGCATATAAAAAAGTTGAGCATATGCTTGAGCAAGAATTAACACATCTAAAATATTTTGAAAATGAATTAGTGAAAAGAAAATCTCGCCCATCTCTTTTATCTCCAATTTGGCATATTGGTGGTTTTGCATTAGGATATTTAACTGCTAAATTAGGTGAAAAATCTGCTTATGCCTGCACTGTTGCGGTTGAAGAAGTTATAGATAAACATTATCAAGAGCAAATTAGTGATCTAGAAAAAATTTCTGCACAACAAGAAGATAAATCCCTTGAGGTGCTAAAAAATGATATTGAAAAATTTAGATGCGAAGAAGTTGAGCATAAAGAAATATCAGAAGCAGAGGGTGCATCAAGCTCAGAACTTTATCCGATAATTCATTTTGCGGTTTCAAATATTAGTAAATTGGCAATCGCAATTGCAAAAAAAATATAACTAAACTAATCCTTCGGCTCAATCATATCTTTTGCAATAACCCATTTATCAAAATCTGCATCACTAACAAGTCCAAGTTCAAGGGCTGATTGTTTTAAGGTTAAACCTTTCTTATGGGCGTTTTTAGCAATTTTTGCAGCGTTATCATAACCGATATGTGGGTTTAATGCGGTAACTAACATTAAAGATTGCGACATTAATTCAGAAATTCTATTAATATTTGCCTGAATACCAACAACACATTTTTCAGTAAAACTTCTTGCGCCATCTGCAAGTAATTCAATAGATTGAATTAAATTATAAATCATAACTGGTTTGAAAACATTAAGCTCAAAATGACCATTTGATCCAGCAACAGATATCGCAACATTATTACCCATAATTTGAGCTGAAATCATAGTTAAAGCCTCACATTGCGTGGGATTAACTTTACCGGGCATTATTGAGCTTCCCGGTTCGTTTTCAGGCAGAGACAATTCACCAAGCCCAGAGCGAGGGCCAGAAGCAAGAAAGCGAATATCATTCGCAATTTTCATAAAGCTAACTGCAATAGTGTTTAATGCACCAGATGCTTCTACGATTGCGTCATTTGCGGCTAAGGCCTCAAATTTATTAGGGGCAGTAACAAAGGGAAAGCCAGTAAATTCTGCCACTTTTTTTGCAAAATTTTCACCAAATTTTTTACGAGAATTTATACCTGTACCAACTGCTGTGCCACCTTGTGCAAGTTGTAATAATCTAGGTAAAGAATTTTTAATGCGTTCAATGCCATATTCAATTTGTGTAACATAGCCAGAAAACTCTTGCCCGAGTGTCATAGGGGTTGCATCTTGCGTGTGGGTTCTGCCGATTTTTATGATGTCTTTGAATTCTTTTGCCTTTTCATCAAGTGCTTTATGAAGTGTTTTAAGGGCTGGAATAAGATTTTTGTTAATTTCCTCAACGGCTGCAATATTCATAGCGGTTGGAAATGTATCATTAGAGCTTTGCCCCATATTAACATGATCATTAGGATGAACTGGTTTTTTAGAGCCAATTTCACCGCCTAAAATCTCAATCGCACGATTTGAAATAACTTCATTAACATTCATATTTGTTTGAGTGCCAGAGCCAGTTTGCCATACTGAAAGCGGAAAATGCTCAAGCAGTTTAAGCTCAATAACTTCTTTACTTGCTTGGCAGATAGCCTCACCAATTTTTTTATCTAAATCGCCTTGCTCCATATTAACTTGTGCGGCGGAATATTTAACAATACCAAGTGCACGAATTAGGGCAGGGGGCATCTTCTCTTTTCCAATAGCAAAATTAATAAGAGAGCGTGCAGTTTGTGCACCATAATATTTATCACTTGGAACATCAATAGGCCCAAAAGTATCAGATTCTGAGCGGATTTTTATTGAATAAGTCTCCTTTGCATTAGCTTGTGATATTGTCATAAAGAATATTGAAATTAAAAAATATTAAACACTATAATAATTTAAGAATTCTATTGGGTGTGGCGTGTGCTCCATATCATAAATTTCTTTCATTTTAAGCTCAATATAGCCATCAATTAAATCATCAGTGAAAACGCCACCTTTTTTGAGGAATTCCCTATCTTTGCTTAAAGCCTCTAATGCTTCTCTTAAAGAGCCACAAACTGTTGGAACATTTTTTAACTCTTCAGGTGGAAGGTCATAAAGGTTTTTGTCCATAGCTTCACCGGGGTGAATTTTATTTTGAATGCCATCAATTCCTGCCATTAACATTGCCGCAAATGAGAAATAAGGGTTGGCGGTTGGATCAGGGAAGCGAACTTCAATTCTTTTGCCTTTAGGGCTTACTGAGTAAGGAATACGAATTGATGCAGAGCGGTTGCGAGCCGAATAAGCCAGAAGAACTGGTGCTTCAAAACCCGGTATCAAACGCTTATATGAATTTGTAGAAGCGTTAGTAAATGCGTTCAAAGCCTTAGCATGTTTAATAATTCCGCCGATATAATATAAGGCGGTTTCTGATAAATCTGCATAGCCATTACCTGCAAAAAGTGGCTTGCCATTATTCCAGATTGATTGGTGAGTATGCATTCCAGAGCCATTATCACCCTTAACAGGCTTAGGCATAAAGGTTGCTGTTTTACCATATGATTGTGCAACATTATGCACAACATATTTATATTTTTGAACGGCATCTGCCATATCAATAAGTGTACCAAAAGTAATTCCAAGCTCACATTGTGCGGGTGCAACTTCGTGGTGGTGAATAACACTATTTACCCCAAATTGGCGAAGAACTGAAACCATTTCCGCACGAATATCGTTAAGGTGATCAACTGGCTGAACAGGGAAGTAACCGCCCTTTACACGCGGTCTATGCCCCATATTTCCGTTAGGATATTCTGTGCCAAAATTAATTGGAAGCTCTTCAGAATCTAAAGAATAAAAATTGCCGTGAGATGAAACATCAAACCTTGCATTATCAAACACAAAAAACTCTAACTCAGGCCCGAAATATGCGGTATCACCAAGTTTAGTAAATTTAAGATATTCTTCCGCCCTTTTAGCCGTAGAGCGAGGGTCTCTTTCATAGCCTTGCCCAGTTGCTGGCTCAATCACATCACAAAAGATAATAGCAGTTGGCTGTGCTGAGAATGGATCAAGCGCTATAGTGCGAGCATCAGGCATTAATATCATATCAGATTGATTAATTTCCTTCCAACCAGCTATTGAAGAGCCATCAAACATAATACCTTCAACGAAGCTATCAGCAGAAATTTCAGATGAATGATAGGCTGTATGTTGCCATTTACCTTTAGTATCAGTGAAGCGAAAATCAATGAACTCTATATTGTTTTCTTTGATAAATTTGAGAGCGTTTTCAGCGTTTGACATAAATTAAACCCGTTAAAATATTTATTAGTAACGGGGTTAGATATATAGCAATAAGTTAGCTTGATGCAAGCCTGAATTTCAATTTTTGAATAATTTATGAATTAATGCACGATGAAGTTTCATTCCGGTTTTTGTGGGTGAAATTTTATTTTGAGATATTCTTAAATATTTTGCTTCAATTAAATTTTTAACCAAAGCTGCTGAAAAATATTCTTCAAAATTTTTATTGGCGAATTGAAAAAAATCTTTTTTATAAAAGCCTTTCTTAATTCTCAACCCCATATAGGTTTTTTCTTCAATAATTTCTGAAATATTCATTTGTTTAACAGCTTGCAATCCAGATTTATTAATTTTTACATTGTTCAGCCAGTTTTCAGGAGAGTGAATATTTAAGGTGGAAATTTTAAGATTATTATTTTCTAATTTATCTTTAGAAAATTTTTGTAAATTAGAAAAATTTATAATATTTTTGTTTGAAATTCTGCCGTGAGCACCAGCACCAACGCCAATATAATCGCCATATTGCCAATAATTCATATTATGCTTAGATTCAAAACCTCTCTCTGCAAAATTTGAAATTTCATATTGTTTTAAGCCATTTTTAAAAGCTTTGCGAATGGTTGAATTATACATTTCATCCTGCAAATCTGTTGGTGGTAGAAGAAATTCTTTTCTTTTATATCTGCCAAAAAAATCTGTGCCTTTTTCTATGGTTAATTGATATAAAGATAAATGCGGAGGGCTAAATTTTAGAGCAAAATTAAGCTCATTTTGCCAATCATTAATTGTTTGGTTTGGCAAGGCGTAAATTAAATCAAAAGAATAATTAGCAAAAATATTTTGAGCCATTTCTATGGCTTTAATAGCTTGGTTTTTATCGTGTTTTCTGCCCAAAAATTTTAGATTTTCTTCATTAAAAGATTGCACGCCTATAGAAATTCTATTTATACCAGCATTCTTAAAATTATTGAATTTTTCTGCCTCTGAGGAAGAAGGATTTGCTTCCAGAGTAATTTCAGCATTATTAGTAAGTCTAAATTTTTTTGCTATCTTATTTATAATATTTTCTATGGTTTTGGGGTTCATAAGGCTTGGCGTTCCGCCACCAAAGAAAATTGAAGATATTTTAAGATTTGGTATTAAAATTTCTGAATAAAAATCTAGCTCATTAAGGTAAGCATTTTCCCAATCTTGATAATTAATATTATCCCTTTCGTGACTATTAAAATCACAATATGGGCATTTCTTTTCACAAAAAGGCCAATGAATGTAAAGGCTTGCTTGCATTCAGCTATTTAATTGAAATTTTTAATAAAATTTGGTATAATCCTAGAAAACATTCATTTAGCTAAAGTAAAATGAAATCAATAAAAAAATACTTATTTCTTATTCTGCTTACCAATTTTTTTCTAAGCGAAAATGCTTATTCTCAAAGTTTTAATTTACAGGCTATTATTGATGCGATGATTCAGGAAGCCACTGGAAATCTTGAGAGAGATATAAAATATAAAGAGGCTATGCTTCAAAATTTTGCTAAGAGCTATGAGGGTGGAAAAACCTATAATTTTGAAGAAAATGCGGTTGGTGCCGTAAATGCAATTAGAGCATTAAATAAAACGCTAATTGATTTGGGGCTTCCAGCTATAGATTCAGGCAAACTTAAAGTTCCAGCTTATGTTTACAAGGCAATGAAAAAAGCTGGTAGTGGTAATTCAGTTGGTGTAGGTGATGTTGAGTTACTGGATTTACAGCCAGTAAGCATAGGGCAAAGATGCACCGAGCTTAATCCTATTAACTGTTATGGCGATGCACCTGAAAATGTAGATACGGATAGAGTTTTAGATACCCCAATTGGTTATTAGATTAATTATTTCAAATTTTATATTCTATTAATATTCTGTTAACCATTAATGTGTTAAAGTTACACAAGGGAGATTTTATTCATATTAATTTGGGGGCGGATAGTTAAATTTGTTGCTTATAAACCTTTGGTTGAATATCTTAAGCAAAACTTTAACTACTGATTAAATTATGTCTTATCATATTCTAGTTGTTGATGATGATCAATTTCAGTTAAAAACCATTCAATTATCTATCCAAAAACTTCTAAATTATAAAGTAACCACCGTTAATAGTGGCGAAGAAGCGGTTGATTTAATTTTATCTCCAAAAGGTGCTGATATTAATCTTGTTATTCTAGATATGCAAATGCCAAAAGGTATGAGTGGCTTTGATGTTCTTGATAAAATCTGTCCAATAAAGCCAGATTTACCAATAATTGTAAACACTGCCCACGCTGATGTTTCAAAAGCGGTAGAAGCCCTTAAGAAAGGTGCTATTGACTTCATTGAAAAGAAAGATGGCATTGAAAGAATGAAGGTTTCTATTGAAAATGTAAGGCTGCTTTCTGGGTTAAATAAGCAAGTAAAAAAGCTCACAAGTTTTGCTAATAATAAATTTGATTTTACCGATATAATTGGCGATAGCCGAGCAATTAAAAAAGCAATAAATGTTGCGAATAAGGCATGTAATTCTAATATTCCAGTTTTAATTTCCGGCGAAAATGGTGTTGGTAAAGAGCTTTTTGCTAGGGCAATTCATTCCAACAGCCTTAGAAAAAACGCCCCTTTTATAGCGGTAAATTGTGCGGCAATCCCACATAATTTAATTGAAAGCTCATTATTTGGGCATGAGAAAGGCTCATTCACCGGTGCGATTGAAAAAAATATTGGAAAATTTAGAGAAGCAGAGGGTGGAACAATATTTCTAGATGAAATTGGTGAGTTAAGCCTTGAAGCACAATCCAAATTATTAAGAGTTCTTCAAAATTTTGAAGTTGAGCCAGTTGGCGCAAATAATTCTATAAAAGTTGATGTAAGAATTATATCAGCAACCAATAAAAACCTTGAGGATGAAGTTCAGGCCGGAAGATTTAGAGAGGATTTATTATATAGAATAAATGTTTATCCAATTTTAGTGCCAGCCTTAAGGGAGAGGAAGGAAGATGTTCCGCTGTTACTAAAACATTTTATTGATAAAATCTGCCTTAAAGAAAACAAAAAGATTTTAGATTGCGATGCTGAATTAGTTGATGTGCTTTCAGATTATTGGTGGCCGGGTAATATTAGGCAATTTGAAAATGCAATTTATCGTGCGATTATTTTATCTGATGGCAACCGCCTAAAAATTGATGATTTTGAACATATCCTAAAAGCAATTAACAATAATTATAATAATAAACCTAAACTTAATGAAGCTAATTCAGAAAATATTTTAATAGGAAATATTAATGGCTCAATTAGCCCACTTAAGAATGGCTCTGGCAATTTCAAATCAATTATAGAATATGAAAAAGATATAATTGCACAAGTGCTTCATTTTTATAATAATAATATTTCAAAAGTTTCTAAAGTGCTTGGGATTGGCCGCTCAACTCTATATCGTAAGATGAAGGAATATGGCCTTGATGAAGGCATAGTTGAAGAAATTTCCGATTTCAGAAAAGAAGCTGGGGAGTAAAATTTTTATTTATTTAACGCTCAACCCTTATCATAATAGGTTTTTCTAATAGGTAAGATTGCTTTTCAATTTGTTTTAGAGAAGCAATAATCGCCTTTTCTTTCTCATTTCTTGTAATGAAAACCACATCTGCAGATTCTTTATTATTAGCTTGCTGATGGATTTTCTCAAAGCCAACAGAATTTTTACTAAATATTGAGGTTATTGAGGAAAGAACACCATCTTCATCTTTAACGCTAAATCTTAGATAATATTCCCCCTCGTGATCTTCAATAGAAGAAAATTTTGCATCACTTAAAAACACTGAAGGGGTTGCAAATGGGTATGAAAAACTTCCCCTTGCAATATCACAAATATCAGAAATTACCGCGGAGGCAGTTTGCATCATTCCCGCACCTGCACCTTCCATATATAAAGGCCCTAATGCATCACATTCAAGTTTAACCGCACCTAGCACGCCATCAACATAAGCCATTTCGTGAGCAAGTGAAACTAAGCTAGGGTGAACGCGTTGTTCAATTTGCCCATTATTTCTAAGTAAAGAGGTTGCAATAAGCCTAATTCTAAAGCCAAATTGAAATGCATATTTTATATCTTTAAGGCTAATATTTCTAATTCCTTCAATATGAATTGAGCTAAAATCTGGTTTGATAGAATAAGCAAGCCCTGAAAGAATTGATAATTTATGGCTTGCATCAATGCCATCAATGTCAAAGCTAGGGTCTGCCTCTGCATAGCCGAGCTTCTGAGCTTCAAGTAATGCATCTTCAAAAGATTTATTTTCAAGATACATTGACGATAAAATAAAATTACAAGTGCCATTTAATATAGCGGAAATCTTAGTGATTTTATTGCCTGACAAAGCCTCTTTAATGGTTTTAATAACTGGAATACCACCTGCAACGGAGGCTTCAAAATTCAATGAAACATTATTTTCTTCTGCGAGCTTTGCAAGCTCAACGCCGTATTTTGAAAGAAGTGCTTTATTAGCGGTTATATAATGTTTTTTGTTTGAAATTGCCTTAAAAGCTAACTCTTTTGAAATTCCTTCTGCACCGCCAATTAATTCAATTATAGCTTCAACTTCTGGAATATTTGCAAGCTCAGTTGCGTTTTCAAGCCACAAAATATTTGAGAGATTAATATTTCTAGATTTGTTTTTATCCCTTGCTGAAACGGCAATAACTTCAATTTCTCTGCCAGTTTTTTGTTGTAAAATCTGCTTTTTTTCAGAAAGAATTTTCATAACGCCTGAGCCGACAGTTCCAAGCCCAGCAATCGCAATTTTAAGTTTTTTATTTTGATGCATAAGAAATTTTTGTGAATATCTAACTGATATAATTTTTTTAGGCAATTTTTTTGTTGATAAGCCCTGTAACTGGCGAAGATGCATCACCAAAGTTTTTACGAGGCATTCTGCCAGCTAGAAAAGCTTTTCTGCCTGATTCAACCGCTAATTTCATTGCTTCAGCCATTAAAATTGGGTTTTTAGCCTCTGCAATTGCGGTATTAACTAAAACGGCTTCACAGCCCATTTCCATTGCTTGAGCTGCTTCCGAAGGAACACCAACGCCAGCATCAACCAAAACTGGAACTTTAGATTGCTCTATAATAAATTTAATATTAAGAGGGTTTTGAATGCCAAGCCCACTGCCAATAGGCGCCCCGAGTGGCATAATTGCACAACAGCCTATATCCTCAAGTTGTTTTGCGATTATTGGGTCATCTGAAGTGTATGCCATAACTTCAAAGCCTTCTTTAACTAATATTTCAGCTGATTTTACAGTTTCAATAACATTTGGGTAAAGGGTTTTTTGATCAGCTAAAACTTCAAGTTTTACTAAATTCCAACCGCCGAGTTCTCTAGCTAAGCGAAGGGTTCTGAGGGCATCTTCACTGGTGAAGCAACCTGCTGTGTTGGGAAGATAAGTTATCTTTTTAGGGTCTAGATAATCTTGCAACATTGGCTTATCTTTTTCAAAGATATTAACCCTACGCACTGCAACTGTTACTATTTCAGCTCCACTTGCCTCTATAGCTTTTGCAGTTTCCTGCATATCTTTATATTTGCCAGTGCCAACTAAAAGGCGAGATTTATATTTTTTACCAGCTAATTCAAAAAAATCAGACATAAGCTACATTATAATTTACAATTTTAATATACAGAATTAATAGCAAGAGAAATAAAGAAACTGTAGTAGAGTATAATTTAGTTGTTATTAGTTTAATGGTGGGCCTGAGAGGACTTGAACCTCTGACCCCCGCCTTATCAGAGCGGTGCTCTAACCAACTGAGCTACAGACCCAAAAACTAATTCAAAACCTTTGGGGCTTATAAATAATGAAAATCTATGTGTCAATTAAATTATATAACTTGCAAAAACTAGCTTAAAATGGCAATTTGCAAAAAAATAAATTTTATATTATGAAGTTTGATGAGTTTTCTATTTATATTTTTTTAGCTTATGGCTTTACTTTTATTGTTTTAACAATACTAAGTTTATCTGCATATTATTCTCTTAAAAAATCAAAATTAAACAAATTTCAAAATGATGAAACCAAAGCATAAAAGACTTATTAACATATTGTTTTTATTATGCTTAGTCTCTTTGGGGGTTTTTGTTTTAATCCAAAATTTTAGAGATAATTTGATTTATTTTTACACCGCAACCGATATTGTAAAACTTAAAAAATCATCACCTAAAAAATTTGAAGAGCTTTTTAATGATAAGAAAATTAGAGTGGGCGGAATGATTAAAAAAAACTCACTTAAAAAAATTGATACTCGCAGATATATTTTTAAGGTAACTGATTATAAAAACGATGTAAAAATAAATTATAAAGGTATTTTGCCACCAATGTTTAGAGAAGGGCAGGGCGTTGTTGCAGAGGGTTTTTTACAAAAGTTTTATGGCAAGAAATATCTCAAGAAAAAATCATATATTTTCAAATTTAAGGCTGAAAAACTTATTACCAAGCACGATGAAAAATATATGCCACCTGAATTAAAAAAGCTAAAATAATGCAAGCAAACGCAATATTAAATATTAATCTTTCGCAATTAGTTAAAAATTATACTGAGCTTAAAAATATTGCTAAAAACTCTATAACTGGGGCGGTTGTTAAGGCAAACGCCTATGGGCTTGGGGTGGAATTTATTTCAAAAAAATTATATTCAGCAGGCTGTAAATATTTTTTTGTTGCTACTATTTCAGAGGCTTTAGAGATTAGAAAATTTCTTGCAGATGATACAAAAATTTTTGTTTTTAATGGTATTTTTAATGGTGAGGAAGAGAGTTTTTTTAAGCATAATATAACGCCAATTTTGAATGATTATTATCAGCTTGAAATCTGGGCAAAATATGCCAGTAAAAAATCTCAAAAATTAAATGCGGTTATTCATTTTGATACTGGAATGAATCGTTTGGGCTTTAATTATTTAGATGCTGAAGAAATTAAAAATAATAAGCACTTAAATGGCTTAAATATTGATTTTGTAATGAGCCACCTTGCTTGTGCCTCAGATAAAAATCACCCTCAAAATCAATCTCAGCTTGAAAAATTTAAGTTTATTACCAAAAATTTTTCTGATTATAAATTTTCTTTAGCAAATTCTAATGGCATTATGAATGGTGGTGAATTTCACTATGATATAACCCGCCCCGGCTATTTTTTATATGCGAATAATGTTGTTACATTGAAGGCTAAAATTATCCAAATTAGAGATATTAATGAGGCAGGATTTGTTGGATATAATTCCACTTATCAAGTAAAGAATGGTGATAAAATTGCGGTTATTCCAATAGGCTATGCAGATGGCTTGCCAAGAATAACTTCTAATAAAATTTATGGTTATTTAGAGGGGTATAAATTGCCTCAAATTGGCATTATTTCAATGGATACAAGTATTTTTGATGTTTCTAAAGTGCCAGAAAATATTTTAAGTAAATGCAGTGAAATTGAGTTAATAAATGATAAAATAAGCGTATGTGATTTGGCGGAAAAGGCTAATACAATCGGTTATGAAATTTTAATAAAACTGGGAAATAGGCTTGAGAAGGTTTATAGTTAGTTGCGTTAAGTTTAAGAGTATTTGCAACTAACTATAGTTAAAACGCTCCAACTAATTTTGTCATTTCTAGATTTATTACCTTTAGAATTTTAAGAAATTTATTTTTTTCATCGTCATCTTCAAAAAATTCTGCCTTGCTACATCTCTCACCTAATTCGTTAAAACCTAGATTATAAGCACTTCCCTTAAGTTCGTGGCAGGCTTCGTGCCATTCATTCTTTTTCTTTTTTTCATCTTCAAGGGTAAAAGAGTTTTCTAACTTAAAGATGCATTTTTCAAATGTTGCAGAAAATAATTGTAATAACAGCTTTTTGAGGTCTTTATCTTCCCCCGCAATTTCATCAAGCCTTGAAGTTACAATTTGCATTAATAAATAAATTTATTTCAAGCTAAATTAGAATATAGCAAAAATATTAATCAATTAAAATTATTAAGTTTTAAGCTATAGAGGGCAATTGCGGTTGCAACTGATGCATTAAGGCTTTCCACTTCAGAAGAAATTTCAATTTTAACCAAATTATCGCATAGTTTTTCAATATTCTCGCTAATGCCTTTGCCTTCACTGCCAACAACAAGGCAAATCTTACCTTTTTTTGTGAATTTGTTAATATTAAGCTCAGCATTTCCACTTAAGCCAATGATAATAAAGCCCTGATTTTTAAGATATTCCAGAGATTTTGAAAGGCTAGAAAGCCTTGCATAAGCAACTTGCTCTAAATAGCCAGTTGAGGTTTTAGCGATTGTTGCATTTTCTGCAGGTGAGTTTTTATCTTTTGTGATAACACAATTTGCCCCAAATGCTTTGCAACTTCTAATTATTGCACCAATATTGTGGGGGTCAGTAACTTTATCAAGTGCAACTATGAAATTATAATCTTCGGCAATTTCCTCAATGTTTGGTTGTGAAAGTGGCTCAACTTCTGCAACTAAGCCTTGATGTGTTATTTGATCATAAGAATTTTTTTGAAAGAATAATTTATCAATTTTTTGAGGGTCTAAAACTTCAATTTTTAGTTTTGAGAGAATTTCCTCTGATAAATTTTGTCTTAAAAAAGTAAGGGAGTTTTGTGTGCTTAATATTCTAATAATTTTTCTTTTAGGGTTTTTTATAGCCTGTAAAACTGGGTGTTTGCCATATAATAGATAAGTTGTATCTTCCTCATAAAAATCTTTTTTATCACGATAATCTTTTTTAGGAGTGCCTGATTTTTCATTAAAAGGCTTATTAAAAATTCTATTTTTCATAATATTATTTTTGATAATAGCCTTTGATTATATATTTATATTCTTGCAAATCAATATCTTAAGTAATGGCGGAGCGTGGGGGATTCGAACCCCCGATACGACTTTACAATCGTATAACGGTTTAGCAAACCGCCGCCTTCAGCCTCTCGGCCAACGCTCCAGATTAGATGCGTAAGAGTTATAATCTAAAAATTAATTGAGTAAACCATTTTTAATATATAAAATTTTATGAAATTTGTTTACGATTTTTTAACTATTCTATGTTAGAGTGGTGGTTAGTGATAGTGATTAGTGGTAAGTGGCAAGTGGTAAGTTATACTCTCTCTAATTTCTCCCCCTGTTTACTGGGGGAGATTAAGAGGGGGGCAAGTTAGCGGCTAGGTTCTAGTGATTAGGGCTTAGCGTCATCTTGAGCGAAGCGAAAGATCTAGAAGGAATATACACCAACCATATATCTCACTCCGTTCGAAATGACAGAAAGGTTAGAGGGCACGACACAGGGTGGTAAGGGATTAGAAAAAATTAAAAGATTAACAACAAAAACAATATCTCTCCCCTTTTATAAGGGGAGAGAATAAAAGAGAGGGGATGGTTGGAATAAAATATAAGTTAAGATTATAATATATTTTGATCCCCTCTCCTAACCTCTCCCCTTGAAAGGGGAGAGGAATAAAATGATTAACAAAAGAAAATTTATGAAAAATTTTTTACAGCAAATTGAACCACAACAACAATGGCAAAATGCAAACGATGATAATTTCATAAAATTAATTAATTACACTTTAGAATTTGAAAAAGCTAAAGGTTATGGTTACGGTGCAACAGGTAATTTAACTAAGAAAGCACAAGATGATAGAATAAATAAGCTAGATAATAACAATAAAAGTCAAGTAACAGATTACTATAAAAAATACTACTATTCAAATGATAAGGGCTATGGAATTGAAGGCTTACCAGAGCCTCTAGCCGTTGTTGCTATGGATATTGCCATTAACCAATATGATGTATGTGGTGCGCTTATGGTAGCCACTTATGAGCTTAATAGCCAAGCTATTAAAGAAAATAATAATGTTAGAAGCTTTACCTTAAAAGATAGAAATAATCTCTATTCTGATAATTATGATAACCCCACCACCACTAGTACTACAGAAACAAATAGCGGAAATACACCAAGCGTTGCTAAGTTAGTTAAAGATGGCACAATTTCATATCGCGATACACCTACTTACAAATTATACGAACAAAACAAGCAGGCTATAATTGCTGAATATAATAAAGACCCAAGAGCTTTTTTAGATAAATTAACCGAAATTAGATTGCGTCAATATACACGAACCGGAGCAGTTGCCTCTCAGGCAACATTATCTAAAGCAGATGATCCTAATAGAACCAATTTTGAGGAATGGGCTGAAAGATCGTTTGGTGCATTAGGCTATGCAGAGGCAATAAAATATAACCCTAATGCTACATTTAATGATAATGATGCTGTTACATTTGTTAATTCTGTTGTTTATATAGAACAAGCAACTGATCTATATTCACTTTTAGACTTAAATAATTCTCAAGATAATAATTCGTGGTATAGTGAAGTTAATAAGTCTTTTGGAGTAATATTAAATAAACCTTATTATGATGCGTTAACAAATGAGATATATTCTATTTATAAAAATTTATTTATAACTAAAAATAATGTTTCAGTCTTAAATAGGGTTTATTCTTATAGTAATGATCAAATTGATTCTTATTACTCATCTAATAAAAATGAAATTGAAATATTTTTCTTTAAAGATGTTAGAAATTTAATTTCACTCTATGGTGATGATTTACCAAAATTTAAGGAAGAATTTGTAAAAGGCCTTCAAGCCTTGCCAGCTTTTCAAGATGGAGTGAACCCTTTTGTATCAGGTGGTAAGTTAGTTGCTGCTGATGGCAAATCCCTTGCTAATTTAACTGATGATAGATATTGGGATTTAAAAGACTCTAACTACTTTTTAGATGCAAATAATACTCAAGATGAACTCGCAAACTTCAAAAAAGCGAGTGATTATTATAATAAATCAAGGCTACAGAATAATTTGCAAGCCTCATTTGATGGTGCTAAACCTGCTGAAGAAAAGAAATCAATTTTTGAAATAATATTGCAAATTATCAGCAATATGATTGGGCAAGATTTATCTCAATTCTTCCCCACCAATAAAAAAGAAGATGATGGGCTAACACCGCAAGAATTTGAAGCTACCAAAGCATATTACAAAGAAGGTGATGGTAAGGCAGAGTTACAAGGCAAAGTTGCTGGGGTTACCGCTACTTTAACCGAAAATGAAAATGCAGAGCTTATAAATTTACTGGTTAATAGCACTAGTGAAGCAGATTTTGTAACAAAACTAAATGAAAAATTAGGTGCGATAGAGATTAATGTTAAAACTGGCACTGCAACAAATTTTACAAATGTTACTCCTCCTAAAACTGTAACCCTTTCAAAAATGGGTGTAAATTTTGCTGGTGCTTCAGAAACTTTACTTAAAATCTTAGAAACTGAAGGTGCAAAAGGTTATCAGGCAATAAAAAACCACGCTATTTTACAGCAAGGTGGCTTTATTGATAATACAGCTGGAAAAGAAGGGCAATTAACTCAAAGTTTTTTTGATGATGCGAATATCTCAAAACAAGTTGCGGCTCAACTTGCAATTGTTGCTATACCGCAAGGTGAAGTTATAAAACCAGAAAGCATTGCTACTAAATTACAAAATCTATTCACTAATGGTGCTACAGATGCCACAACCCCTGATAATGATAAGCTAGATGAATTATGGGGCAAAATAAAAGATGAAGAAATTACATTTAAGGTTGTTGGTAAAGATGTTAAAATGACGGTTGCTAATTTCGCCCAATATAGTGGTGTTAATGTTGGTGATGCTAGTAAAACTGGCAAAGATTTCCTCCCTGCATTAATGAATGTTGGTGGCACTAACCCATTAAAAAACAAGGTAACTTCCTTAACAACTCCTGATTTAACCACGCCTACCCATAGCACTTCTACCAATAATCGAAATAACTTAGAGTTTTTGAAAAACACTACAGATGCTGGCTTAAATCTTGCTAAAATATATATGCAAGCAAACCCAAGTAAATCTATTAATAAACAACAAGTTACCTCAGTAGTTATTACTGCTACGCTATTTAACGATAAAAATCCTAGAGGTTTTGCTGCAAATATTTCTGGCTTATCTGTAAAAGAATTTGATGAAATTTTATTTGGCGAAGGTAATGAAAAAAATAAAAAATTAGTTGAAGATGCATTCAAAAAAGGGGATTATGATGAGGTTTCAAGATTAATTAATAACAATAATAATTCCCTAGTTAAATTTGATGCAAATACTGGGCTTTTTAGTTTTAAGGAAGATTTGAGTGGTACTACAAATTTAGCTGTAAAAAATGCGATTGAAGGTGATGTTAATTTTTTAATGACTGGAGATAAAAAACAATCTTCTAATAGTGTTGTATTGTCATCATTAAATAATAATTTAGGTCTCTTATTCAACGATAAGCCAGAATTAAAGCCTGCAAATCTTGAATTATCCTTTGGTCTATATGCCATAGCACTTGCTGAGGGTAATCTTAATAAACTTAAAAATAAAGATGTTTCTGTTGAAAATACTGAAATTTTACTTGCTAGTATATGGCCTAATTACACAAATAGTAGAGATAATATGATAAACTTAAGAACTAATGCAAATGTTATTTCTGGCACTGCCACAGGAACTGGCACTGCTACCCCCCCCAATGGCAGGAGCCCAAAATCATATAAAGAGCATTTAGCTGATTATAAAACGGCAAAGGCACTAATCTATTCTCACTATGGTGATGGAAGAGAGGGTAGGACATTTAACTCCTTGCTTGATAGAATTGATAATGATAGAACTATTCCAGATAATAAAAAGCAGGAAATTAAGTTTTTGGCAGGCACTATAATGTCAAATTATACAGGTGCTTTTACTGATGTTTTCAACTCTAATATGAATAAATTTAGGGCTGACCCAACCGCAGATTATAACAGAACATTGAGGGTTGCAAATGTTGATGAATTTAAGAATTACTTAAATAGATCAGTTAGAAGGGCAGATAGAATGGTTAAAAGATATTCCCCAGAGGGTGATGGCAGTGATATTTTCTTAAGTGAAAATGATTATGAATTTATGACTGAAAAAGTGAATGGAATCAATGCAAATTCCGAAAATAGGGCTGGTGGATTAATAAAATATTTTGGTGATGCTTTTAACCAAGGTAATATTGCTAGAAGGCGATCATTTTTCGGATCAGGGGATTTATGGCGTGCAAGGCAAGCCACAGAGAAAGCGGAAAGAGAGGCAGAAAAGACTAGTTCTTTTGATGATCCAAGTGCTAATTCCCCTTCCTATAGCTCTGCCCCTGCCTCTGCCACTGTCACTAACACTGACCCTGCCACTGTCACTAATACCTCCTCAACTCTTCCAGAAGTTTTTCAGAATTTAGGAAATGACCCAGCGGAACAAAATTACCTTGCAGGGCTTGTTAATAACCTTAGAAGTGCTAATGTTACTTACGCAGGTGCACCTGCACCAAATACAACTGATAATCGCACAGAAGAGCAAAAACAGCAGGATTCATTTTATGAATTGGCTGCCAAATTAGCCTCCGGCTATGAGCTGGTTACAAATAGCGATGGAACAATAACTGCTAAGAAGAATGGGCAAGCTGATATAACGATTAACACCTCAATTCCAGTTACTGGAGGCCAAACAATAACAGGGGTTGATTTATCTGCGAATGGTGATCAAAGCCAAGCCCTTAACCAAGCCATTGATCAATTAGCAGAGGCATTAAATGGCAATAATGGTAATTACAAATTAACAGGTATAAATGCAACTACATTTGATAATATGCCTTCTGGCTCTTCGGGTAGAAGTAGAAATGCAAGATAGCGGTGGTTAGTGATAGTGATTAGTGATGGTGGTTAGCAAGTATTTTAGTTATGTTGTAATACCCCGAATTTTTTCAGCAAGAAAAAATTATAGGGGTATTCAGTTAAAAATTAGCGTCATTCCCGCGGAAGCGGTAATCCAATATAGGTTTAGGATCTCCGCTTTCGCGGAGATGACTAGTGAAAGAATAAAATTAGCGTCAGAATGACATTTCAAAAGCACGCTCATACTCTTAAGTTGCTTCATAGCAACTAATGTAAATTAATTTCCTTAAATATTATTAAAAAATATTTTCTTTCTAATTCTTTCAAATTCTTCAAGATACTCTGTAAATGTAATCAAATAAAAATTTTATATGGCAGAGCAAATTGGAACCGCTACCCTTAAATTTAACCTAAATGGTGAAAACCGCCCTGATGTTGAACTTCCAGTTTATAAAGGCACAACTGGCCCTCATGTTATAGATATTCGCAATTTGCATAAATCAGGTGGCGTTTTTACTCACGATCCGGGCTTTATCTCAACTTCATCTTGTGAATCAAAAATCACTTATATTGATGGTGATGCTGGCATTTTAATGCATCGTGGTTATGATATTAAAGATTTAGTTGAACATTGTGATTATCTTGAAGTTGTGTATCTGCTTTTTTATGGGGATTTACCAAATGAAAAACAAAAAGCGGATTTTGTAAATACAATAACCCGTCATACGATGGTTCATGAACAGCTTCGCAATTTATATTCGGGCTTTCCAAGAAGGGCACACCCTATGGCAATTTTAGTTGGTGCGGTTGCATCACTTTCTGCTTTCTATCACGATTCCCTTGATATTAATGATCCAAAACAAAGGGAGGTTGCATCTATAAGAATGGTTTCTAAAATGCCAACTTTAACGGCAATGGCTTATAAATATTCGGTTGGTCAGCCGTTTATGTATCCGCAGAACCATCTTAATTATGCAGAAAACTTCTTGAATATGATGTTTTCAGTGCCTTGTGAGCAATATAAAGTTTCACCAGTTTTTGCTAGGGCAATGGATAAACTTCTTATCCTTCACGCTGATCACGAGCAAAACGCATCAACTTCAACGGTTCGTTTGGCAAGCTCTTCTCAAGCAAACCCATTTGCTTGTATTGGTGCTGGCATATCCTCACTTTGGGGGCCTGCACATGGTGGTGCTAATGAGGCGGTAATTGAAATGCTTGAGGAAATTGGCTCAGTAGATAAAATCCCTGAATTTATTAAGAAAGTTAAAGATAAAACTTCCGGCGTAAAATTAATGGGTTTTGGTCATAGGGTTTATAAAAATTATGATCCGCGTGCCTTAGTTATCAAAAAATATTGTGATGAAGTTTTAGCAGAAGTTGGCGATAAAAATAATAAACATCTACAAATTGCTAAAGAGCTTGAAAGAATTGCATTACAAGATGAGTATTTTGTATCTCGTAAGTTATTTCCAAATGTGGATTTTTACTCTGGTATTATATACAGAGCAATGGGTATTCCTACACAAATTTTTACAGGTTTATTCGCACTGGCAAGAACTGCAGGTTGGGTGGCACAATGGCAGGAAATGTATTCAGATCCTGATCATAAAATCGGCAGACCACGCCAATTATATACTGGTGAAGTTAATAGAAAAGTTCTGCCCCTAGCCAGCAGAAAGTAGTTATTAATTATATAAAATAGCTCAGATAATCAACTTTGTGGAAGTCAAGCTCGGCGATTTCGTGTAAGGTTTTTGCATCAAGCACATTGGAAATGGAATTGCGAACATCAACCATAATTTTTCTTATCTCGCAGGTTTTTTCATCCTTGCAATCATCACATTTTTGATAGGCGGTAACACTAGCACATCTTATGGGGGCAAGGGGGCCATCTATATGCCTAATTACTGCACCAATTGAAATTTCCATTGGCTCTTTAGCTAAAAAATATCCGCCGAAAATACCTCTCTTACTGCCAAGAATTCCGCAATTTCTTAGCTCTTGCATTATTGTTTCAAGAAATTTATATGGAATATCGCACTCACTAGAAATAGTTTTTATCTGGTGCAATTTTTCATTGCTTCTAGCAATATATATTAATGCTCTTAACGCATATTTAGCCTTCATTGAAAGCATATTTCAAAGATAAAATTTAATTTATTATATTAATCCTATCAAATAAATATAGTTTAATCCACTAAAATATAATTAAAATTTTATTAATTTTGTTGCAATTAACCTTTTTTTAACTTATTATAATCATTAACCCAACAAAAAATTTCATTTATGAGCTTATATAATTTTGGAAGTCGTTTATCTCAATCTAACACAAACACTTCAGCAAGAAGGCTAAATGAATTGCCTGAAACTGCCACAAATCAGCAGGTTTTATCGCAAAGTAGCAATACATCAGAAAAAGCTAGTGAGGCTATTGCAGAGCTTAGAACTC
This sequence comes from uncultured Rickettsiales bacterium, assembly GCA_964445765.1. Lineage (GTDB taxonomy): Bacteria > Pseudomonadota > Alphaproteobacteria > Rickettsiales > UBA8987 > JANPLD01. Next base: position 20,284 of record CAYULD010000001.1, read on the forward strand.
GTTTAGAAGAAATTACCAAAATTTTTAATGATGTTGTTTCTAATTTATCAAGGCTTAAAGATATTGGCATTAATTCAGAGGTGGTAAATAGAATTATAAATAGTGCAACGGAATTATTAAAGCAAAGAATTGAAACTATTACTGATAGAATTGAAGAAAGATTAAATGATTTAGCTCAAGAAAATAATGGGGCAGGGGCTTCAGGAAATTCAAATCAAAATAGTGGTGGTGCAACACAAGATAGCTCAGATGATGCAAGTGATTCTAATAAACCATCACCAATTCAAGATATTGCACCAGAGCCAATAACAAGCCCAATTACTCAGCCACCTGTAAGCCAGCCACCAGTTGATGCAACGCCAGTTGCTCCAGTTGCACCGGTTGCAACTGTTACACCTCCTCCTGCTAATTCCTCATCAAGTTCTAGTAATTCTATTGATATGGGCTTGCTTGGAAATTTATTAAATAATCAAAATCAAGGGCAATCACAGGGGCAAAATAACAATTCTGGAAATACCAGCAATAATACAGGAAGCACTAATAGCCAAGCAGGCTCTAACCAAAATTCAAATGGAAGTGCTAATTCTCAAAACGGAAATTCTGGAAATACAAGCTCAAATTCAAGCTCAAATACAAGCTCAAATTCAAATGCTAATCCGTTTTCTAATGTGCCAGTGAATTATTTCTCTAATGATAATGACAATAGAGATGGCACAGATGGCACAAAATATAGCCATTTTGGGCAGAAAGTTTCAAACGCTAACCATATTTTAGAAGCACTTGATGTTGATTCATATTTTAAGGTGGTGGCTTTTGCAAACAGAAAGGGAATACCATGGGAAGAAGGAATGGATCAAAATAATAACAATAATTTTGAAGATGATCACACTACATTTTCAATGTATAAAAATGATGTAATTACTCTTAGGGTTGGCAAAATTAATGGGCTTAACCCAGCAACTGCAAGGGTAGAATTAAAATCTATTGTTGCAAATGGCACAGAAGAAATTATGCCATTTAATTACAAATTAATAAATATGAATGGTGAAATTTTGCTAGAAATTGATCCTCAAAGCGTTCCTTTATTAAGCGGTCAAAATAATACTGCAATTTTTTCAATCAAATCTGGAAATATTTCTCACGATGTAGCAGTTAAAATGGCTGGTGATAATGCACCTTGTAGTGTTTTTACTGGTCATAATATTCATACAATTGATGCTAATGAAGGTGATTTTTATTTTAACTTAGCTAAAGACGATATAACATCTTTTGAGTGGAGAGAGGGTTACTCAGTTATAGTTAAACCTCAAATGGTTTTGAAAAATGCTGCAGGCACAAAAATTGCTGATATAAACTTATCCGCCCCGTATATTTCAGCTGATGATTTTGGAATAAGTATTAATACAAACCACCCTGCTTTTAAGGCGTTAATGGGTAGCAATCAAAAAGTAACTTTAGAGGGTAACTATGCTCCAGCGGGTTCTGCCTCTCAATTATCTCACGATTTTAGAACAACATTTAAGTTAAACATAATCAAAGATTTTGATAGTATGTATAAGGTTGTTGATGAGGGAAGCTCTTCAGAAGCACAAATAGTAAATCTAAATCAAGCACAAAACCAATCCGCAACAATGTCAGTTGATATATTAAATTTTGATGATGAGGTATCTGCTTCAAATGATAATTCAAATAAGCAACAAGAAATTGCAAATATTTTTGAGGATAATAATCAGCATTCAAATTCTCAGAATGATGATATGAATTATAACTCTTCGCAGGAATATAATTGTTGTGATGAAGTTACCTCAAATTCTCCGCAAACCTATGAATTATTCAATTTTGGTGAATATTATTCTTAGATATTATCTTCAAATTTATTTTAGATTAACTATCTTCTAACAGGGGCGTAAATGTTGTTGCCAATGGCAGGTTGATTATAAACTGGCGATGTATTTTGCATTATAACATTAGGGTTAAATAAGCCAGTTGGTGCAACGCCTAAAGAGCCATAAGGGTTTGAAGATGAAGTTGGTTGCTGAAAAACATTTTGGTTATAGCTTAGTGTTTGCCTTGGCAGATTGCCAGTTCCAACCGCTAGAGGATCACTAATTATAACGGGAACATTTTTATTAAGCCTTGCCCTAACGCTATTATCTGTAACTGCAAAAACTGAGCTTTCTTGAGATTGGTTTCTGGCTTCATCATAACCAGCAACAGTAGATTTATAATCTTTTTCAACAAAGCCCTGCATACAGCCAGTGCATAGGCAGAGTGTAGAAAAAGAAATAATATTTAACATTGACAATTTCATCTTAGCTAAATAGAGCAATTTATATAAACCAACCTTGATTTATATCATTAAGAGTAGTTTTTTCAAATTAATTCAAGTAATTGAAATAAAGTTTTTAGTATAAAATTTGTTAATTTTTTCTACCAAGTAAAAATTTATGTCTAGTAAAATTTCACCTTTTGCAGTTAAATTTCCAGAAATTCCTACACTTGAGGGCGTTACTTTGCAAACTACCTGCACTGGAATGAGGTATAAAAAAGATGATTTGCTTTTGATAAAATTTGCCAAAAAAACTTCTGTTGCAGGGGTTTTTACAAAAAATTCTATGCCGGGTGAGCCAATTATTTGGTGCAAAAAAATCTTGAATGAAAACTCTGTAGCTTCTGCATTAGTTGTAAATTCGGGCTATTCAAATGTTTTTTGCGGGGAAAGGGGTGTTACAACTATTAAAAAAACTGTTCAAAAAACATCGCAAATTCTTGCTTGTAATGAAAATGAGATTTATGTCGCTTCAACTGGAATTATTGGGCAACCACTAAATGATGATTTACTTATCTACGCTTTAGAAAATAAACTCCAAAACGCAGATTGGGAAAAGGCTTGTATTGCAATTAATACAACAGATACTTTCAGCAAAGCCGTTTATAAAACTGCAAAAATTGGTGATAAAGAAGTTAAAATTATTGGCATAATTAAAGGCTCTGGAATGGTTGCACCAAATATGGCAACTATGCTTGGTTTTATCTTTACTGATGCAAAAATTAGCTCAAGAATTTTGCAAAAACTACTTTCTGAAGTAACTCCAGATACTTATAATTCAATCACTGTAGATAGTGATACTTCAACCTCAGATACAATTCTCGCATTCGCTACAAGCCAAGCTGAAAATGAAATTATAAATGATTATAATTCAGAAATATTTTTAGATTTTAAGCAGAAATTTTTTGAAGCAAATCTTGAGCTTGCAAAATTAGTTGTAAAAGATGGTGAGGGTATTTCAAAATTTGTAACTGTTGAAGTAGAAGGTGCAAAAGATAATAATTCTGCAAGAATTATCGCACTTGCAATCGCAAATTCACCACTTGTGAAAACTGCAATAGCTGGGCAAGATGCTAATTGGGGCAGGATTATTGGTGCAGTTGGAAAAGCCGGTGAGCCTGCAAATAGAGATAAAACATCAATATGGATAGGTAATCTTCAGCCTGCATTAAATGGGCAATTAAACCCAAATTATTCTGAAAAAGAGGCATCAGAATATATGAAAAATTCTGAAATAAATATCAAAGTAAATGTTGGCATTGCCAATGGAAAAGCCAAAGTTTACACCACAGATTTAACCCACAGATATATAGAAATCAACGCTGATTATAGAAGTTAAAAGGCTTTTTCTAAACATTAAATCTAAAGTGAAAAATGTCGCCATCTTGAACAATGTAATCTCTGCCGTTGAGGGCGGCTTTTCCTGCATTTTTGCAGCCTAATTCGCCATTATTATTAATATAATCTTCAAATTTGATAGTTTCAGCGGTGATGAAACCTTTTTCAAAATCTGTATGTATTACCCCTGCGGCTTGCGGTGCGTATGAGTTTTTCTTAACTGTCCAAGCTCTTGCTTCTTTTGGGCCTACCGTAAAAAATGTTGTTAGACCAAGAAGTGAATAAGCAAGTTTGATAATTTTATTAAGCCCTGTTTCGCTCATTCCTAGAGATTCTAAAAATTCCTTTTTCTCTTCATCAGAGCCAAGACCAGAAATTTCTTCCTCAATTTTGGCGCAAATATTAGTTGTTTGAGCTTGTTTTTGCTTAGCCATTTCCTCAACCTTCTTTGAAAATTGATTGCCAGAAATAACTTCATCTTCATTCATATTACAAACATACATAGCAGGCTTAGAAGTTAGCATTTGCAACATTTTGAAATGTTTTGCTTCATCTTCAGTAATTTCTGCAAGCCTTGCTGATTTGCCTGAATTTAGAATTGGAATAACTTTGTTTATTATATCTAAAGTAATTTTTGCATCTTTATCATTTTTGGCTTTTTTCTCAAGGTTTGGAAGCCTTTTTTCAAGTGATTCTAAATCCGCAAGAATTAATTCAGTTTCAATAACTTCAGCATCTCTGATTGGGTCAACTGAGCCTTCAACATGGATTATATCTCCATTTTCAAAGCATCTAAGAACATATACAATAACATCAACTTCACGAATATGTGATAAAAATTGATTGCCTAAGCCTTCGCCTTTAGATGCACCTTTTACAAGCCCTGCAATATCAACAAACTCTACTTGGTTAGGAATAATCTTTTCAGAATTTGCAATTTTTGCAAGTTTATCAAGCCTTTCATCAGGCACAGAAACCTTACCAACATTTGGCTCAATGGTGCAGAATGGATAATTTGCCGCTTCCGCCGCTTGTGTTTGTGTTAAAGCATTAAATAGCGTTGATTTACCAACATTAGGCAAGCCAACAATTCCGCATTTTATAGACATTGAAAAATTATAATTTTATTAAGTTAAATCTGGGTTGTTGTTATGATAATTTCAATTTTTTTGCAAGGTTAACTTAATAGGGCAGGGAGATTGTAACCCTTAAACCACCTAGATGGCTTCTAGATAGTTTTATATCACCACCATGTTTATGAATAATATCTCTAGCGATAGTAAGCCCAAGCCCAACACCGCCAGTTTCTTTGTGTTTATGGGCATCAAGTTTATAAAAAGGCTGGAACACTTTTTCAATTTTGCTATCTGGAATGCCCTCACCATCGTCATCAATAAAAATATGCAGAAATTTATTATCTTCCTTTTGGGCTCTAATTAAAATATTATTTGCGTATTTAGCCGCATTATCAACAAGATTATTAACACTTCTTGCAAAATATTCTGGCTTTAAGCTGTAATAAATGCCTTCTGGAATATCAATTTTAATTTTAGTTTTTTGGGTCTGATGAGATTTTGTAATTTTATCTAAATATAATTTCAAATCTACTTCTGTTAAATTTTCAATGTGATGCTCTGGCGATTCCATAAGAGTATAATGCATATAACCTTCAATGATATTTTGCATTTCATTGAGGTTCGCTTCAATTTCCCTTTTTATTTTTCCATCAGTAATATTGGGCGTTAATTCTCTAGATTTTGAAATAATATTTTTTATATCTTGTGAAACCTGCACTAATGTTTGCGTGCGAGAATTTATTAGCCTTCTAATTCTCTCTTTCATTTCAATGAAGGCAATTCCAGCAAGCCTAATTTCTTTAGCACCTGACGGCTTAAAGCTACGCATTTCTCTACCTTTGCCGAAATTTTCAGCGGCTTTGGAGAGAAATAAAATACTTCTAACTTGTCCTCTCAAAAAGCCGATTGATAAAATTACTAAAATTAATGCGGAGCTTAAAACCCATAAAATAAAAATATAGGAAGTGGGGTTTGCAACTCGCTTGCTAGAGAAAATTATATTAAGGGCGAAGTTATCAACCTGCATTACAAGCCTTAATTTATCTGAGCCATATTTGAATAATGCAACATCATTCTGCACACGAGATCTAATATTATCAACCAATTCAGAATATTCACTGCTTATATCATTGGTTTTATCAAGGCTGGAGGCCTCTTCAATAAAAGCATCTAAATCTAAATAAAGTTTTGATGCCTCAATAACACTTTCCCTATCATCTTCTGAAACATTGGTTATGCCATTTGCAAGCAGGGCAACATCTCCAGCTAAACTATTAGACATATTGCGGGTTAGGCTTTCCCAGTGCCTTTCATAAAAGAAATAAACTGTAACGAATTGCACTAAAATTAATGGCAGAATAGATATGGTTAAAAACCTTGCATAAAGCCCTTTTGGAAGCCAAATTCTCAGCCTATCAAAAAATAAATTTAAGAAATTTGAAATTTTAGAAATTATATTATTCACCTATTAAATTTATTTATTATAAAAACTATTTAGGGTTTTATTACAATAAAATTTTTTATGAAAGAAGAATTTATTTCTAATTCGCAAGCAGATACAGAAAATTTTGCAAAAAAAATTGCAAAATTAATAGCAAATAAGCCTTGCACAATATTATTAAAAGGTAATCTGGGGGCGGGTAAAACGGCTTTTTCAAGGGGCTTTATTAAAGAAATTTGTGATGATGAAAATCTCATAGTTTCAAGCCCAACTTTTGTAATATCATATAGTTATAAGGCAAAAAACGGCGTGGAGGTTAGGCACCTTGATTTATATCGCTTAAATAAGCCTTCTGACATCTATGATTTAGACATTGAATATGCCTTTGAAAACTGCATTACGCTTATTGAGTGGCCAGAAATCCTATCAGGGCAAGAGCCTAAAGAATATTATTTAGTAGAGTTTGAGTATCTTTCCGAAAATCAAAGGAAAATAAATATAGAAAACTATAAGATATAATTGCATTTTGGCACATATGTCATCCTGAAACCAGAGCGAAGCGAAGGTGAAGGATCTAAAAATTAATATCCAACATTTTGTTGTGGAACTAATAATTCTTGAACATTTAACTGCTCATTAGTTTGCATTGTTCTACCTTGAATTGTTGCACCTCTATTATTTGAAGTTCTCATAGTGTTAGCTCTAATAGGAGCTGAAATATTATTCGCATTTCTAGTTAAATCATTTGAGGTTTGAAAATTATTTTCATTAGTAGGCATTATGGGGCTATTTTGCTCACAAACTACAATTGCAGTTAAATAAGGAAATTTCTGATTGCCTGTATCTTGAGGGTTTGCCTGCATTTTATCAGCATCACCCTTTGATGTGATTTCATAATTATATCTGCCACCTTTGCACGCCCTAGCTGCCTCTTTGTTTAAGATGCTATAAGCTGTTTCCATAGGTGTTCCGGCTGGTGCTTTAATAGATACCTGAAAGCCTTGCACCATTGCACTTGATGCACCACCACTACCAGCACTTATGCCTAGTTTATCAACTGCATCTTTATCACCTCTAAATTTGAAAGGGCTTTCAAGAGTTTCATAACCACAAGATGAAATTGCCAATGCTAAAGATAAAATTAAAGATAGTGAAAAAGTTTTTTTCATAAAAAGATAAAATAGAATTTTATTAATTAAGATATTAACTACATTAGATAGAATTTTCTGCAATAAAAAAATCAGATTAGTTTATATGATTATTTTTGATTTTGTTGTTGCTCTTGCTCCCAAACTCTCATAGCTGTCAAGCCATCTGGCATAACTATAGAAGTAGGAACTTGTGCTTTTTCATCATATAAAGGCTGTGGCCTTAATGCTTCTGGATTTTTAGGGTCAAAAACTGTCTTATCTGTAGCTGGCTTTATTTCCTCTTCATTGCTCATAAAAAATCAGATTAGTTTATCTATAACCATAAAGGTAAATAGCAGAAATAAATAAAGGATTGAAAATCCAAACATTTTTTTGCAATTTGCTTCAATGGGGTTTTTGAAAACTTTGTAAGAATGATAAATGAAATTAAGCCCAAGGATTAACGCAGAAGTTAGATATAAAAAGCCAGAAAATCCATAAAAATAAGGTATAAGAGTAACTATAAAGAGTGCAACGCTATATAAAAGCATTTGCTTTTTAGTTTCTTCAACTCCGAAAATAACTGGCATCATAGGTATATTTGCCCTTTTATAATCCTCATTTTTATATATGGCTAACGCCCAAAAATGTGGGGGTGTCCAAAGAAATATTATCAAAAATAAAATAATTGGGATAATTGAAATATCACCAGTTACCGCCGCCCAACCTATCATTGGTGGAAATGCACCAGCAGCACCACCAATTACAATGTTTTGAGGAGTGCTAGGTTTTAGCCAAATTGTATATATAAATACATAGAATAAAATTGCACAAAGCAATAAAAAAGCAGAGGTTATATTTACCGCAAAAGCCATTAAGAAAACTGAAAAAAAGGCTAATATTCCAGCAAAATCAAGGGCGTTTTCTGGCTTAATTCTGCCTTGTGGTAAAGGGCGGTTTTCTGTTCTTTTCATTAATTTATCAGTTTCCCTTTCATACCACATATTTATTGCACCACTAGCACCTGAGCCAATAGTTATACAAAAAATTGCAATAAAAGCTATTAAAGGGTTGATTTCACCGGGTGCAAGCAACATTCCGCACAAGCCGGTAAATACAACAAGGCTCATCACACGAGGTTTTAGCAGAGAAATATAATCCCTAATTTCTGCTAACTGTGATGCATAATCCTTAGAGTTTTTAAGAAAATCTGTGTTCATTAACTATTTATTAATAATTATATGTTATAAATATTTATGGTGAAATTCAATTACAATTAAAAATTTATTTAACAAAAAAAATTAAAAGGTTTTTTATGTCTAACGAAATTCAAAGTGCAAATCAAGTATCAAATCCCAAACCAGTTTTATATATTGCGGTTTCAAAAAAAGGTGAATTTAGGGGGGCATATTTAGATAATGGTGTTAATGATGGCACTGAATTTAAAACACCTACAGAAGATACATTTAGAATTTATGCTGAAGACATTTATGATTCTAGTAGTATACAGAGAGGTTTTAAATGTTATAGTTCAGAAATCTTCAATAAATATGCAATGTATGAAGCTCTTGAAGGGATTAATAATTTTATAAAAAAAAATAATACTGAAATAGTTTTTGTAAGAGATATAGAAGGTTTGAATTTATCGGATAAAAGATCTCAGGTTATTTTAGCAAGACCTGATGCTGATGAATACGAGAATAATAATCTGAAACAAAAATTTTGTGAAAAAAACAACTTAAATAAAAGTGGTGAGAATATTTTTACTCAATATTTTGATAATCTATCAACAAAAATAAAATTGAAATCACAAGGTGAGGAATTAGCTATTGATATAGTTGAAAAAATTTTGCAAGATGGAAAATTAGACAAAAATGAGCTGATAAATATTTGTTCTTTTATTAACAATAATGCTCTAGATATAAAGTTTGAAGCAAGTAAAGATAAAGAAGGAAGTCTTGTTGAATTTCCAATTCAGCAAATATTAGATGGATTAATTTCTGACAATATAAAGGTTACTGTTACTGATCCAGCAACTGATCGGGCATTTTATGCTTCTTATTATAAAAATGTTGAAGGAAATACAGAAATAAAAAAAGGACCAGTTAGGGAATAAAAAATTTATAAGATTTTCTAATATAATCTATCTGCTGCTTCAAGAAGTTTAGAGCTAACTATAATATCTTTCTTAACTTTTTTATATGAGTTAATTGCAAACCTATATTCATTATCAAACTTAAAAATCTCAACAGTGCCAGCGAATATTGGTATAAAATCAGGGTAATCAGAAACTGTAATCATTATATTTAATTTAGATTTTAGATTTTTCAAAATATTATTGATGCCATTATAACCAATTGATTTACTTAAAAAAATCAGGCTGCAGCTGGAAAGCTCTGGCGAATAATTTGGGAATTCTTGAGTATCAATATTTGCAATTCTTGGGCTTCTAGATGCGAACATTAAAAAACCAGATTTAAGTGTTTTATCACCAACAATACAAACTTTTTTAACTTCATTATCAACTGCTAAATAATTTGCTATACGAAATAATTGAAAAGATTTTATTTGCAAAAGTGTCTCATTAGAATAAGAAGCCTTAGGGCTTATAAGAAAAGCTAGGAGAAATAATATGATTAATCTAAAAACTAGCACTTTGATAAAAAATATAAATTGATTTAAGCAACAAATTTTGCAATATCAGCTAACAAATTTTACTTATATTTGGAAGCCCCAAAACCTAATAAATATATTAAATATGAAATCAAATAAAATTAGTTCAAATTTTATCTATTGTATAATTTTTATACAAGCAATTTTCTTCTCATTTCCAGTTTATGCTGAAGATTGTTTTGAAGGGTATTATTGTGGTAACGCATTAAAGTTATTTGGCAAGCCAACTTTTGAAACTAATCTCAAAAAATTCAAATATGTCAACCCAGATGCTCCAAAGGGTGGTGATGTTAAATATGCTGCTATTGGAACTTATGATAGCTTAAATGGTTATATATTAAAAGGTGTTTCAGCAACAGGGCTTGGGCTTATTTATGATAATCTTATGGTTTCTAACAATGATGAAATATTTACTAGATACCCCCTTATTGCTGAAAGGGTTATGGTTGCAAAAGATAAAAAATCAATGATTTTTGTTCTTAATAAAAAAGCAAAATGGCATGATGGAAAAGCAATTACCGCTGATGATTTAATCTTTACTTTTGATACCCTACTTAACAAAGGTAACCCTTTTTATAAATCATATTATTCTGATGTTGAAAGCGTTGAAAAGCTAGATAAAAGAATTGTTAAATTTAATTTTAAGAGAGATAATAATCGTGAACTTCCTTTCATTTTAAGTGAACTTCCTGTTCTTCCTAAACATTATTGGAAAGATAGGGAATTTGATAAAACCACCCTAGAAGCACCTCTTGGCAGTGGGCCTTATAAAATTTCTAAAGTTGATGTAGGCAAAACTATTGAATATGAAAGGGTTGCAGAATATTGGGGCAAAGATTTGCCTGTTAATATCGGCAGATATAATTTTGATAAAATAACCTATGAATATTATCGTGATGAAACAGTTGCCGTAGAAGCTCTTAAAGCTGGTGCATATGATATGAGGCAAGAAAATATCGCAAGAATATGGGCTAATGCATATAATATTCCGCAACTTGAAACAGGTGAGTTTGTTAAAGAAGAAATTCCGCATAAATTACCAACTGGAATGCAATGCTTTGCGCTGAATCTCAGAAAAGATAAATTTTCTGATGTTCGCGTTAGAAAAGCACTTGAGCTTGCTTTTGATTTTGAATGGACAAATAAAACAATTTTTTATAGCTCATATACTAGGTCTAGAAGTTATTTTTCAAACTCTATTTATGAAGCAACTAGCCTGCCAGAAGGTAAAGAGTTAGAAATTTTATTACCCTTTAAGGATAAAATTCCTGAAACTATTTTTACTGAAGAATATAACCCACCAGTTACAGATGGCACAGGCAGAAATAGAGTAAACCTTATGAAAGCTAGGGCTTTACTAGAAGAAGCAGGCTGGAAAATTAATGCCGGCAAACTTACTAATAATAAAGGTGAAGTTTTTGAAGTAGAATTTTTAACAAATTCTTCAACATTTGATAGAATTATTGAGCCATACGGGCAAAATTTAAGAAAGTTAGGTATAATCGCAAAAACAAAATTTGTTGACCCAGCTCAATATCAAAGAAGGCTTGATGATTTTGATTTTGATATGGTGGTTACAACTCTCGGCGGAAGTTCCGTTCCCGGAAATGAACTAGTAGATATGTTCCATTCATCAATGATAAATGTTGAGGGAAGTGGAAATATAATGGGTATAAATAACCCTGTGGTTGACTCAATTATAGATACAATTATTACTGCAAAAGATAAGGAAACCCTTATTTATGGGGCTTCTGCGTTAGATAGAGTTTTACAGCATAATTATTATGTTGTGCCTCACTGGAATTTGCCTGCATTTAGGCTGGTTTATTGGAATAAGTTTGGCAAGCCAGATAAAAGCCCTAAATATGGCCTTGCCACAGATAGTTGGTGGTATGATGAAAAATCAGAAGCAAAATGGATAATTAAAAAAGAGAATAAATAATCTTAATTTATATAATTAGTTAATAGTGCCTAATGTCTAATTTATTACTCTCTGTTTCTGATGCAATGGTTACCTTCGGTAACAAGCCATTATTTGAAGATTTATCTTTCAATATTCATCAAAGCGATAGAATTTGTTTGGTGGGAAAAAATGGCTCTGGCAAAACTACTCTTATGAGTGTTATAAGCGGTTATAAAGAGCTTGATAGGGGTAAAAGAATAATTGCACCTAATATTAAAATTGGTTATCTTGAGCAAGATGTATCTTTCAACTCCGATGAAACAGTTTTCAACTTCATTTTTAATATTTTACCAGAAGAAAAACAAACCGAAGATTATCACTACCTAGTATATTTTGTTACTGAGCCTTTAGAATTAAACCCAAATGAAAAGATGAAAAACCTATCAGGTGGGCAGTTAAGAAGGGCTTGTTTAGCTAGATCACTTGTTGAAGAGCCTGATATTCTAATGCTTGATGAGCCAACCAATCACCTAGATTTAGCAGGCATAGAATGGCTGGAAATTTTTCTAAAAAATTATCGCGGTGCTTTTTTATGCGTTAGCCACGATAAAACTTTTCTTAAAAATATTTCCAATAAAGTTTTTTGGCTTGATAGAGGTAAAATAAGGGTTTGCCCTAGGGGCTTTGAGCATTTTGAAGAATGGTCTGAGATGTTGCTTGATCAAGAAGCAAGAGAACTTCAAAGGCGAAAAAAAATTATGGAAGCTGAAGTTGAATGGGCAACGAAAGGCATTAAGGCACGTCGAAAAAGAAATGTTCGCAGGGTTGAAGAAATCAAAAAAGCGAGAGAAAAACTAAAGCAAGATATCTCAAGTTATAAGCACGCAATTAAAAAAATTGAAATAAAACCAGCAGATGTTGAGCTTGATAGTAAAATTGTTTCAGAGTTTTATAATGCATCAAAATTTTTTGAAACGGAAAATGAAAATCAGAAAATTATATTAGATAAATTCAATCTTAAAATTACTAAAGGTGATAGAATTGGAATTCTAGGGAAAAACGGTAGTGGCAAAACCAGCTTTCTTAAAATGCTTTTAGGGCAAATTAAACCTGATGCAGGCTCTGTAAAATTGTCAAAAACTGTTCAATATTCGTATTTTGATCAAAAAAGAATTGATTTGGATAATTCAAACACGCTTTGGCAAACATTATGTCCCGAAGGGGGTGATTTTGTTAATGTTGCAGGTAAACAAATGCATGTTTGTGGCTATCTTAAAAAATTTATGTTTGATCCCAAAGATGCAAAAAATATGGTGGGAACACTCTCAGGCGGGCAAAAAAACCGCCTTATGCTTGCAAAAGTTTTAGCAAATCCGGGCAATCTTCTTATTCTTGATGAGCCAACTAATGATTTAGATATGGATACATTAGATATGCTAGAAGATATACTTTCTGCATATAAAGGCACACTTTTAGTTGTTAGCCACGATAGAGATTTTTTAGACCAAATTGTTACTAGAATTTTAGCATTTGAAGGTAATGGTAAGGTTGAAAATCTAGTTGGTGGCTATAGTGATTATTTAGAATATAAGCAAAGTTTAGAGCCTGAAAATCAAAATAAGAAAATTATAGCAAAATCTGCAAATAATAATCAAAAAAATATAATTGAAAAATTACCAGAAAAGCCAAAACAAAAGAAATTATCATATAAAATGCAATATGATTACGATAATATACCAGAGCAAATTAAAGAAGTTGAGCAGAAGATTAAAGAGCTTAATCAAAAATTATTAAATCCAGATTTTTATAGCAATGATTATGAAAATTTCCTAAAAGCCTCTGAGGAATTATCAAAATTGCAGGAAGAACTTGGTAAATTAGAATCACGCTGGCTTGAAATTGATGAAATTATAAGTGCCTAAAACTATTTATACTCAAAATCAACGCAATTAAGCCCAAGCATTTCACAAGAAACGCCTTTATTATTTTTATTCCTCATCTCTTGAGAAATTTCTAATGGGCGTGAGCATTTTTTGCAGATTATATGCCCCTCAACAGGTTTTAGAAATTCATCAACGGCAATTCTATCATCAAAAACAAAGCATTTACCTTTCCATTTATTATTTTTATTATTGGTATCTTCAAGATATTGCAAAATTCCGCCATCTAGGTGATATACATTTTCAAAACCTAAATTTTTTAGTAGTGAAGTTGATTTTTCACATCTAATTCCGCCAGTGCAGAACATTGCAACTTTCTTATGTTTTTGTGGGTCAAGATTTTCTTCCACCCATTTTGGAAAACTTCTAAAATCTTCAGTTTTTGGATCAATCGCATTTTCAAAAGTGCCTATAGCAATTTCATAGCTATTTCTTGTATCAACCAGCAAAACTTCAGGGTCAGAAATTAATTTATCCCATTCTTCACCTTTTACATATTCGCCGCGTTTTGAGATGTCTAAATCCTCCAAACCCATTCTAACAATTTCTTTTTTAAGGCGAACTCTCATTCTATCAAAAGGCTGATGATCAGCAAAACTAACCTTATATGGAATATCTTTGAAATATGATATTTGATTTAGGTAATCCCAAAATTTTTTAACGACTTCCTTTTCACCAGCGATAGTTGAGTTAATGCCTTCTTGAGCAAGCAATATTGTGCCTTTTAAGCCAATGGATTTACAAAAATCTCTCATTGGTTCTTGATATTCTGCAAAATTTGGAACATCAACAAAACGATAAAAAGCCCTTATTTCTATGGAGTCTTTGTGGATATTCATTATTTATTTTAGTAAGTTTTTAGCTTATGTAATTAGAAAAAATAAAAGCTGTTTGATTAAAATCAAGCAGCCTGCTTTTCAACTTCTAAACTTGTGAGAACTTCCTCTTGAAGATTAATATTTTCAACATTTTCTAATTCTCCAACTGATGAAAGCCTTTCAAGCCTTCTATTTATTGCATTTGTTCTTGTTCCGATTAGAGAATCTAAATCTTCCCCAGCTTTAGTTATTCTGTGTCTGGCTTTTTTGAGCAACTCAGAAAAATTAGAAAATTCTTTTTTAACTTCGCCTAAAATTTTCCAAATTTCGCCGGATCTTTTCTGGATTGCAAGGGTCTTGAAGCCCATCTGTAAGCTATTTAATAATGCACCCAATGTTGTTGGGCCTGCAATTATAATTTTATATTCTTTTTGAAGCTGTTCTATTAGATAGCTGTTTCTTGCAACTTCAGAATATAAGCCTTCGGTTGGTAAAAATAAAATTGCAAAATCAGTTGTAACTGGCGGGTTTATATATTTTTTACTAATATCTTTTGCAAAATTTTTAATATCAACTTCCATCGCCTTCATTGCAATTTTTGCTTCTTCAATATTTGAAGCCTCATAAGCACAAAGAACCCTATTATAAGATTCCAGCGGGAATTTAGAATCAACTGGCAAATAAACTGGAATACCATCTTCATTTTTGCCGGGTAATTTAATTGCATATTCAACTACAGAGGCAGAATTTTCAATCGGGCAGAAATCTTTTACATATTGATCAGGGCTTAATACCGCATCAAGAAGCGAATAAAGCTGAATTTCACCAAGAATTCCACGCGGTTTAACATTGCTTAAAACTTTTTTAAGATCGCCAACCCCAACCGCTAAATTTTGCATTTCGCCTAAGCCTTTATGAACAACTTCTAAGCGTTCACTAACTAGTTTGAAAGATTGAGATAACCTATCTTCAAGAGTTTTTTGTAATTTCTCATCAACAATTTTTTGCATTTCATCTAGCTTTTTAGAATTTTCTTGTTGAATAAAATCTAAGCGATTCTGAATTACTTCTTTTACTTTATCTAGTTGATCGGTAAGCCTTGTTGTAAGAATATTTATTCTTTCTTGATTGTTATTGAGAGAATTATTAAGGCTTTCTGAGGTGTTTCTGTAAGAGTTATTTATTTCTTCGCGATTAAAATTAAGCGTATTTGATAAGCCTTCTGAAATATTTTTAAGAGAATTGCTAAGTTCTTCTCGGTTTTGTCTCAGATTAAAAGAATTTTCTTCACGAAAGTTTTTTATCTCTGAATTTATTAGATTCCTAATTTCTGGAACTAAAGATTGGTTAAGCTGCTCAATAATTGTAGTTTGATTATTTTTTATTTTTTGAAAAAAATAAAATGCAATAAATATTGAAAATAAGCTCAAAAAAAGGCAGGCAGATATAATTACAAAATTTTCCATAAAACTAATTTTTATTCAAATTTTAATATAGCCCTATGTTGTATTCTTGCAATAGTTAGTTTTGTTTAAGAGTTAAATAGTTTATCAATATCATCTTGATTTGCGGTTTGGGCTTGGGGGCCTTCCATTAGAGATTTTTCAAATGATTTTTCTTTGGGCATAATTTTGCCTGTGGTTTCAAAAATTTCTTCAAAAATTTCTTTGATTTTTGTGCATCTTTGACCGGTAAAATCTTGAAAATAAGTTGCTTCAAAAATTTTTGACACTTCAATTTTTATAAGATTTGCAATTTCTTGATTAGCAACCCCTTCTGCCAATTTGCTAAGGTTTTCTGAAGCATTAATGATGTTATTTGCACATATTTCAGAATCTTTAACGAGTGCTGAAATTTCATCTTTAGCGAGTGAGAATAAATCTTTCATTATATAAATATTTATGATTAAATTTTGCCAATAACGGCTTCCATCTTTATTTTAAGCGTCTGTAAATTAAACGGCTTAACTATGTAATTATTAACCCCAGCTTGTTTGGCGATAAGAACATTTTCCGCCTTAGTTTCTGCGGTTACCATTATAAAAGGCATTTTTGAAAATTTTTCACTAGCACGAACTTTTTTTAAGAATTCCAAGCCTGATACGGGCTCCATATTCCAATCAGAGAGAATTAATTTATATTCTTTTTCATTCATCATATTGAGAGCCATTCCGCCATCAGTAGCCTCATCAATGTTTGTAAAGCCAAGCTGATTGAGAAGGTTTCTTTCAATTTTTAACATCGTTTTGTAATCATCAACGATTAATATCGGCATATTTTTATCAACCATAACGAAAATATTTTTTTATTTTATGATTATACAGCAAAATAATAATTGTAAATATTATTCTGGATTTTGCAGTTTACCAAGCTGATTTAATGCAGATGTGATTTCTTGGGCAATTCTTGGCTCCATTTTTGATAAAATATCTGCGGCGTTTTTTTCTTTCATTCTGCTAAATATGGGAAGTGTCTCTGCTGTTTTCATTTTTGACAAAATATCTGCGGCGTTTTTAGCTTTCATATTTTCATAGATTTTAACTAGGCTTTGAGTTTTTTCTTCCTCAATTTTTTGATATTCGGTTAAACTTTTTTCAACTTCCTTTTTTAATTTTCTTAGCTCTTCAAGTTTTTTATCAATTCTTTCCTCGGTAACTGCAAGAACATCTTCTTTAAGTTTGAGATCTTCTTGCCATTTAACTAGCCTCTTTTTTCTTTCGGATAGTCTTTGTAAAATTTGAATTTCTTCATCAGTAAGTTTTTTAACTTCATCAATTGAAACAACGCTATCAGTTGAAGATGAGGTGGGGGCGACTTCGCCTTTATTTTCTTCTGTTGTGGCTGATTTTTCATCAGTCTTGGGTTGTTCTTGCTGTTGTGCGATAGCTTGAGAGCCAAAATTTAATGATGAAAATATTGTTTGGCTTGATTCAACCACTTCAAAAACCTTCACCACTAAAAATAGTGCAAGAGAAATTGTTAGAACTCTTAATAAAGCCAAATACATTTCAGAAAGAATAAGAAAATTTAATTACCTTAACTTGATACTAAATAAAAAATTAACAATCAACTATTCTGTTTTGTGATTTCTTCTTTCTTTTTTGCAATTTGCTTGAGAAGTGCATCTAAAGCGTTCTTTTTTGAAGGGGAATTCGCATCTTTGCTAGCAGAAAGATTATTTTTTTGCGTTGGGTTAAAATCTAAATTTTGGCTATGAATATTTTTTGCTTGTGCATTTTGAGGATTTTCAACCATAACTTTTCTATAAATTTCTCTTGAGCTAGAAATTTTATCATCAAGTTGGCTTGCAACATTTTCAGCCTTTTCAGAAAGAAAAGATAAATCATTTGCTAAAAATCTAGCCTTTTTAATTTGTGCTTTGAGGTTTTCATCAACCATTGTGCCGGTTGCTTTAAGCTCATTAACATTATTTTCAGCCCTTTGAATTGAATCATTAAAAGCTAAGATAAATTTTTCAAGCTCTTGCTTAGTTTGGTTAAATGAAGAAATTTTTTTGCCCAGCCTAACCCCTAAAACCGCAGTAATTGCAAGTAAAAAGCAGATAACAATATTTAATGTGATTTCTAAAGTCATTTTATAGTAAAATTATCTAAATAATTTAAGTGCAGAAACATCAGTTAAAGAAACCGCAAGATTTTCTTCAAAAGCACCTAATTTTCCTTTTAGCAAATTAATGCCATTACAGGTTATGTCAAGCTCATCATCAGTTTTATTATTCATAACTAGTGTTTTACCAATAGTTAAATTTGCTAGATCATTTAATGTGATTTTTTTAGGGCTAAGCCTTGCTTGAATATTAACTTTACTTGAGATAATCTCATCAGATAAATAGCCTTCCCAAGATAAATCATTACCAAATGATTCGCCTGAAAACATTTGCATTAATTGCTCTTTTACAGGCTCAAGGGTTTGATAGGGGAATATAATATCAATTTTTCCGCCTTCGCCATCAAGCTCTATATTACAAGTGATTATAACAACTGGGTTTTGTGGTCTTGTAATTGTTGCAAATCGGGGATTTGTTTCTAGCCTATCATGCTTAAAGGTAACGGTTGTAACTGGCGTAAAAGCACTCGCAACTTCCTCTAAAATAATTTTGCAGAAATTGGAAATTATATCTTGTTCAATAATCGTAAAAGGCCTTCCTTCAATCCTGAATGCCCCTTTGGTTTTGCCACCGCCTAGAAGAATATCAACCAATCTATATACTAGAGAGCTTTCAATGGTAATTAAACCCAGATTTTCCCACTCTGTAGCTTGAAAAATATCAATCATTGTAGGAAGTGGAATAGTGTTAAGATAATCCTCAAATTTTACTGAGCCGATATTAAGAACACTAACTTCTGAAACTTCACCCGTAAAACTTCTTAATGTGCTTGAAATTGCCCTTGAAAACCTATCAAAAATAACCTCAAGCATTGGAAATTTTTCATAATTATCAACTGAGCGATAAATTATTGCCTCAACGCCTCTATCCGGAATTTTATTTTCACCGCCAAAACCAAGCAAGGAATCAATCTCATCTTGGCTAAGTGTGCTCTCCGTTTCAAGCATTGCAGACATATCAGCATCACCTGCATCACTAGCTTCAGTGGCAGGGTTTTCAATTTCTGCCATCATAGATGCCATAGCTTCTTCTTGATTTTTATTTTCTTCACTGCCCATTTAGCAATTTATAATTTTAATTTTATTGCACTATAATTTCCTTGAATAAAACATTATTCACTTTGCCTGATTCTAAAATTGAATTTACCCTCATTAAAAGTTCAGTTCTTAAGCGTTGAATACCTGCGGAGCCTTGTAAATCAGTGTTTCTTAGCTCTCTTAAATAGGTTTGAAAAGCATCTCTAATTCTTGGCATTTTACTTTGAATTTCATTCATCACTAACTGGTTAGGCACTTCTAAAGTGATAATTGTTTTTAGGAAGCTAACCTGATTGCCGGGATTATTTAGGTTCACCAAAAACTCGTCCATATCAAAATAAACGATTTTTTCTACAACCGCTTCAGCGTTTTCTTCAACCTTTGATTCCCCTTTTAGAATACCACTTAAGAAAACCCCAGCACCTGCAAGCACTAAAACTAAAACGCCACCAATAATTATTATTAATTTCTTTTTTGATTTGCCTTTACCAGCTTCGCCTTCTTGATTTTCAGAATTAGCTTCTGTTGTTTGATCTTTTTCCTCTGCCATAAAATATTATTATTAGTTAATATTATTCTAAGTATTTGTATTTATTTGTTTACAGATTTTTTTAGAACTCGATATAAATAAAGTTTTTTGAGGTAATTATTGCAAAAAAGAGACTAATTATATTGTATAAGTTTTTAACATTTTAATAAGAGAGAATTGTATCAGGGTATAAATGTATTATCGCATTAAAATAAAAAATAAACAATTTATGCAAAAAAATAGTTTGTGAGTCAAAATAAGAAGAGGATGGTGGTCGGAGGCGGAATCGAACCGCCGACACAAGGATTTTCAGTCCTTTGCTCTACCGACTGAGCTATCCGACCATTAGATGAATCGGCTTATAAGCCATAATAATTTCTATGTCAAATATTAAGGTTAATAGTTGAAGTTTTATCATAAAACATTATTTATAAACAAAAAAAGTATAATAATGTTAAAGCCTTCTTACAGCTCTATTCTTGAAATTGAACCTTATGTTCCGGGGGCAGTTGTTAAAAGTAAAAAAGATAGATCAATTAAACTTTCTTCCAATGAAAACCCTTTTGGTTGCAGTGATGCAGTTAAAGAGGCAATAACAAAACATTTTAATTATCTTCATAGATATCCAGAAGGCACATCTTTAGAGTTACGAAAAGCAATCGGCAAAACTTATAACCTAGATTTCAATAAAATTATTTGTGGTGCTGGCTCTGATGAGTTAATTACCCTAATTTGCTTGGCTTATGCAGGGCAGGGGGCGGAAATACTTTATACAAAGCACGGGTTTTTAATGTATCCAATAACTGCTTTATCAGTTGGTGCAAAGCCAGTTGAGGCGGAAGAAATTAACCTCAAAGCTGATGTAAATGAGATTCTAAAAAAAGTAACAGAAAAAACTAAAATTGTATTTTTAGCAAACCCTAATAACCCAACGGGAAGTTATTTAACTCACAATGAAATTTTAGAATTAAGAAAAAAACTTCCACAAAACATTTTATTAGTTTTAGATTTAGCTTATGCAGAATTTGTTGAAAACTCAGATTATGTTAACGCTAAAGATCTTTGTGATGAGTTTGATAATATTATAATGATAAGAACTTTTTCTAAAGTTTATGGTATTCCTTCTGTTAGGCTGGGTTGGGCTTATGCAAATGAAAATATCATTGAAATTATCAATAAAGTTAGAGGGCCCTTTAATGTTTCTTCAATAGCTCAAATCGCTGGAATTGCTGCACTTAATGATCAAGATTTTGTAACAAAAACTATAAAGCATAATAATTTATGGCTTGAAAAGCTCACTAAAGAATTCATAAATCTTGGTTATAAACCTTATAATTCCGTTGCAAATTTTATTCTAGTTGATTTTAATAATAAAGAATTAACAGAAAAAATTGATATATTTCTTAAAGAAGATGGCATTTCTGCTAGAAGGATGGATGCTTATAAATTACCAAATTGTATAAGGTTTTCTATCGGTACAGAATATGAAAATTTAGAGTTGCTAAAAGCAATAGAAAATTTTAATTCAACAATTAAAAATAAAGTATAATGACAGATATATTAAAAGAAATTCAATCAGAGCTTAAAGAAGAAAAGTTTGAAAAACTAATTATTCAACACGGCTCTAAACTAGTATTAATTGCTGTTTTAGCGGTTGTTGTTACATTTTTTTATTCATTTTACAAAAAGCAATCTGCTATTTCTTCAATGGAGGCAGGCTCAGTGTTTTATAAAGCAATAAAATCTAATAAAATTGAAGATTTTGAAAAGGTTTATAAAAAAGAAAATTCTGGTTTTTCTGCACTTTCTTCTATGCAAATTGCGGGCATTCAATATAGTAAAGAAAACTATGATGAAGCAAAAAAAGCATTATTGAAAATTATTGATGATAAAGAATCTGATAAAACCTTAGTTGAATTATCCAAGCTAAATTTATCTTATATTTTTATTAGTGAGAAAGATTATATTAATTCTGAAAAAATCTTAAAAACCTTAACAGATAATTCCGCATTTAAGAATAGTGCTAGAGAGTTACTTGCAACAATATTTATAAATCAAAATAAAAAGGCAGAAGCTAAAATTCTTCTAAATAATATTATTAATGACGAATTAGCTTCAAATACGCAAAAGCAAAGGGCAAATATTGCACTTAATATAATTCAATAACAAACTAAATAATATGAAATTTATAATCATAATATTCACTTCGCTATTTTTTATTTCTAGCTGTTCTGAGACTAAATCATCTTATAATTTTGAGAAGAAAAACCAAAAAGAGCTTCAAGTTAAAGTTTCTGATAAAGAAAAATTTGTTGAAGATTTTATTACAAAACTGCCAAGTGCATCAGTTAATAAATATTGGTTTAGAAATCATTATCAGCCCTCAGAAAATATTTATCTCAATGATATAAAAGGGGAATATAATGAATATGAAATTGGTAAAATTGCTAAGCAAGGCTTTGATTTAACTTCACAACCAATTATTGCTGAGGGGAAAATTTTCACTCTAGGCGGTGGGGGAGAAGTTCAGGCTAGAGATATTAAAAATCTAGAAAAAATTTATTGGGAATACACTCTTGATACTAAATATAACACTTCATCTAAAAAGAATGCTACTTGGCGAAGTTTAACCTCATATTTTATGGATGCAGATGAATTTTTAGGTGGCGGCATTTCATATGGTTTAGGTTTAATTTTTGCAACCTCTAAGCGTGGTGAAATAACGGCTATTGATGCAAAAACTGGCAAATTAGCTTGGGAAGCTAAATTAGATTCTCCAGTTAGGTCATCACCTATTGCAAGGGATGGTAAGTTGATTATTTCAACTCTAAATAACAAAACTTATGCTATTGATACAATAACAGGGGAAAGGATTTGGCTTCACGAAGGTTTAGGGGGCAGAACAAATATTTCAGGTGCTCCAACGGCTTTAATTCATAATAATCGTGTTATTCTTACTTATTCATCTGGTGAAATTTTTGCTTTAGATTTTGAAACTGGAAATGAAATTTGGAGTGCCCTTACCTCATCAACAATTTCAAATTCTGCGAATGCTATAATTAGTGATATTATAAATTCACCAATACTTCACAGGGGGGCATTAATGTTTATTACTAGTGATGGCAGAATGCTTGTGCTTAGTGAAGAGGATGGAACAACAATCTGGGAAACTAAAAATCTTGGCTTAAAAGGTCAGCCTTGGCCTGTTGATAATTCAATCTTTGTAATTAATAGATTTGGTGAATTGTTAAATTTTGAATTCAAAACTGGCAAAATAATATGGAAAAAACTTCTTGCAGATGCTGAAGAAATTGATGATGAAAACCTAGTTTTTACTTCACCAATTATGGCCTCTGATTTAATCTATATTGCAGATAATAACGGCTATTTAAGAAGTTACTCTGCAAAAGATGGCAAATTAGTGAATGAATATGAAATTCCTGAAGAAGTTTATCTTGACCCTATAATTGCTGAAGGCAGAATGTATATGATAAGCAATAAATCTCAGTTAATTGAAATTCAGTAATTATGCTTTTAGCAATAGATGTTGGAAATACTAATATAGTTTTTGGAATTTTTGAAAATTCAAAGCAATCTAAATTGTTAAAAACATTTCGCCTTGAAACTAGGCATAATAGAACATCTGATGAATATTTTAGTTTTTTTCAGCCGATATATCAAAAATTTATTGAAGAAAATTCTCGCATAAAAAATAATAAAATTTCAAAAATAATAATTTCATCTGTTGTTACTCAAATTGATTTTGAGCTTGAAAATTTTTGTAAAAATAATCTTGGAATATTGCCTATAAAAGTTGCAGAAATTAAAAATAAATTAGGCATAAAAATTAATATTGAAAACCCAAATGAAGTTGGTGCAGATAGGCTTGTGAATGCAATTTCAGCTTATAATTTAGTCAAAAAACCTTGCATTATTATTGATTTTGGAACCGCCACAACCTTTGATGTTGTTGATGAAATGGGAAATTATAATGGTGGCGTTATTGCGGTTGGCGTAAATTTATCACTTAAAGCTCTGCAAGATTCAACCTCAAAATTGCCTAAAATTTCAATTAAAAAGCCAATATCTGCAACTGGTAAAAATACTGCTCACGCAATGCAATCTGGCTTATATTTTGGTTATCTTGGTATGGTGGAAAAAATAATTGATGAAATTAAAAAAGAAAATAAAAACATTAAAAAAGTTTTAGCAACAGGTGGGCTTGCAAATTTTTTCAAATCACCTAAAGTTGATGTAATTGATGATAATTTAACCCTTAAAGGCCTACAAATTATTGCTAATAAATTTTAATAAAAATTATAAATTGTAATTCTAATATAAAATGTCTCAAAAGAAAATTGCTAAGGAAGATCTTATTTTTTTACCTCTAGGTGGCTCAAATGAAATAGGAATGAATGTTAATCTTTATCATTATAATGGTAAGTGGATTATTATAGATTTAGGTGCTGGTTTTGCTGGTGATGATTTTCCGGGTGCAGATATGCTTGCCCCTGATTTATCTTTTGTTTATGAAAATAGAAAAGATTTTCTTGGTGTTGTTTTAACTCATGGTCATGAAGATCATTTAGGTGCGGTGGGTTGGTTATATGAAAAACTTCAGCTACCAATTTATGCAACGCCTTTTACTGCTCAAATTGTTGAAAACAAACTTGAGCAAGTGGGAATGAAAGGCAAGGCAAAGCTCAAAATTATTAATCCGGGTTCAAGGTTTAATATTGGTGATTTTGATCTTGAGCTTGTGCAAATCACGCACTCTATTCCAGAAATGAATGGAATAATGCTTAGAACTCCGGCTGGAAATATCTTCCATACTGGCGATTGGAAGTTTGATCCAAACCCGGTTGTTCGCCCTACCACAGATTTTAATAAGCTAGAAGCAATCGGTAAAGAGGGCGTTTTAGCCATGGTTTGTGATTCAACCAATGTATTTAATGATAGATTTTCAGGCTCAGAAGGTGATTTGGAAGAATCTCTTACGCAATTAATTAAAGAGCAAAGGGGAACTGTTTATGTAACCACCTTTGCAAGTAATGTTGCGAGAATTGAAACAATTTGTAAAGCCGCAATGGCTAATAAACGTAAGGTTGCACTTGCTGGCTTAAGTCTTCATAAAATTACAAAATTTGCTAAAAATACTGGTTATTTGAAAGACATTGAGCCTTTTATTAGTGATGCCGATGTTAAAAATTTACCTCGTGATAGGGTTCTTGTTATATGCACTGGCTGTCAGGGGGAGCCTAACGCGGCACTAACAAAACTCGCAAATGGTGAAAACCAATATTTGAAAATTACCGCTAAAGATACGGTGATATTTTCATCAAAAATTATTCCGGGTAATGAGAAGAAAATTTTTGCGATAATGAATAAATTTGTTCGCTTAAAATGTGAAGTATTTACCGAAAAAGATAGAAAAGTTCATGTGTCTGGCCACCCATCATCTGAAGAGTTAAAAAGAATGTATGAGCTTGTTAAGCCTAAAATTGCAATTCCAGTTCACGGAGAGCCAGTTCACCTGCGCGAGCATTGCAAACTTGCAAAAAGAATTGGTATTGAAAAAACTATTGAAATCCAAAATGGAGAAATGGTTAGAATTTCTGGTGAAAATCCAGAAAGCCTTAAACACATTAAATTTGGCTATCTTGGCGTTGATGGATATATGCTTCAACCTAAAGATGGTGCAGTTATGGCGGTTAGAAGAAAACTTAGAGAAAACGGCATTGTAATTGTTAGCTTTACAATTAATCAAAAAGGTAAATTAGTTTCTGACATCATCATTAAAAGCCCGGGTATTGTTGATGAAAATGAAAATAAAGAATTTATTACATTTTTAATTGATGAAGTGGCAGAAATTGTTGAAACAAACACTAAAACTGAAGAAGAAAAACTTATCAAAAAAATTCGTAGGCATATCAAAGATGTTTTTGATAAGGAGCTTAACAAAAACCCTATAGTTGAAATCTGTATCAACAGGCTTGATTAGCTATATAAAAGCTAAATCTTTTTAGGGGGGCGGCCTCTGCGTGGTTTGCTAAATTCAGCATCACTAACACTATGGTTTTTATCATTTTCAAAACCAAAAACATCAGGGTTTTGGTGATAATTATCGCCTCTTGAGGTTTTATCTGAATTATATTCAGCTTGTCTATCATTATTATAATTTTTATCATTACCCCTATAAACTCTAGGTTTTTCTAAAGCCATTATAGGATAACCTAAATATAAACTACTTTTTCTATAGCGAGAAATTGCAGAGCGAACTAAAACCCCAATAATTGCAGCACTTGGAATAGCAATTAAAACCCCTGTAAAACCCATTACAGAGCCACCAGCTAATAATGCAAAAATTATCCACACAGGGTGCAAATTAACCTTTTCTCCCACAAATTTTGGTGTGATGATATATCCCTCAAGCAAATTGCCCAAAATGAAGGCGGCTATTACTGAGATTGTCATATCAAAATCTTGAAATTGGAAGTAAGAAACCATCAAGGCGAGAATAAAACCAATAGACATTCCAACATATGGAATAAAGGTTAAAATTCCAGTCATTATACCAATGGCAATTGCGTAATCTAAGCCAATTAGGCTAAGGGTAACGCTATAAACTATAGCCATAATCACGCAAACTGTAACTTGCCCACGAATATAAGCTGAAACTGTATCATCAATTTTTCTAAGCTCGCCTCTAATTATTCCAAGGTTACTTCTTGGAAGTAAATCATCAATTTTTTTTACCATTAAATCCCAATCTCTGAGCAGATAAAAACTAACTATTGGGCTAATAATAATAATTGAAATAAAGTTAAAAACTGCCTTGCTAGAAGTAACTATAGCCTGCACAGAAGTTGCTATAAATTGAATAATTTGAACGGTGAATTTGTAGGCAAAATCTTGAATTTTTCCGTCTAAATCTGGCGCGTATTTAGCAACTAATTTGTGGCCGTAACTGCCTTTTCTAAATTCTAATTCACTAAAAATTTGCGGAAATTTAACTGAGAATTTTTTGAATTGATCAATAAAAACTGGGCCTATAAAAAATATAATCCCTGCTAAAACTAAGCCAAAACCTGCAATTGCTATTACCGTTGAAACTGATCTTGAAAAGCCAGAGGCTTCAACCTTATCAGCAATTGGGTGTAAAAAATAAGCGATAACACCTGCAAAAACAAAAGGAAAAAGAACATCAGAAACCACATAGATTGCAAGTGCAAATACTGCAAAAATTATCCCCCAATTAAACACAGATTGTTTTATATGCATATTAAAAATATATATTTTGCATTAATTTGTTGATAATAATAACCTTTGAAAATTTCTTATCAATAGGAAGTTTAATATAGAAAATCTTTGATTATTAGCAAAGTTTGCTTTATCCAACAAATTATAAATAATATTAAAATATATGAAATATAAAGAAGCTGGCGTTGATATTGACGCAGGAAATGAACTCGTAAACCGCATAAAACCTTTTGCAAAAGCAACCACTAGAATCGGTGCAGATTGTGATCTTGGTGGTTTTGGAGCTTTATTTGATCTCAAAAGAACTGGTTATAAAGATCCCATTTTAGTTTCTTCAACTGATGGCGTTGGCACTAAGCTGAAAATCGCTCAGGAGCTTGGAATTCACGATACTATTGGCATAGATTTAGTTGCTATGTGCGTAAACGACCTTGTTGTTCAAGGTGCGGAGCCTCTATTTTTCCTAGATTATTTCGCAACTGGAAAGCTAGAAGTTTCAGTGGCTACAGATGTTATAAAAGGTATTGCAGAAGGTTGTAAACAAGCAGGCTGTGCTTTAATAGGTGGTGAAACTGCTGAAATGCCAAGTATGTATAAAGATGGCGAATATGATTTGGCTGGTTTCACAGTTGGTGCAGTGGAGCGTGAAAATATTTTGCCTTCAAAAAATGTAAATGTTGGTGATGCAGTTATTGCAGTTGCTTCAAGTGGAATTCACTCAAATGGTTATTCACTCGTTCGTAAAATTTTAGCGGATAACAATATAAAATTTTCTGATAAAGTTGATGGTTATGGTTTCACAAAATCAATTGGTGAAGAACTCCTAACGCCAACAAAAATATACGTGAAGCAGTTATTATCAATGATCAATCAACCATCAACTATTAACCATCAACCAATAAAAGCCCTCGCCCACATTACAGGTGGTGGAATTACAGAAAACTTCCCTCGTGTTCTGCCAAAAGGCATTACCGCACAAATTAATTTGAATGCTTGGAAGTTCCCACCTTTATTCAAATTCCTGCAAGATAAAGGTAAAGTTTCAACTGAAGAAATGCTTCGCACCTTCAATTGCGGTTGTGGAATGTTACTTGCCATTGATCGCTCAGAGGCAAATCGTGTAATATCTGAGCTTGAAAAAAAAGGTGAGCAAGCCTTTATGATCGGCGAAATAATTTCTGGCGATGAAATTAAGTATGTTTAAAATATTTAATATATATATATCAATTATTTCTAGTGAACATTCCAAATTGATAGCCATAAGCAATGGAATTATCTTTAATTTTCTTAAATACTTCTTTTGCCATAAATTGTTTTCCGACGCCAATATTTTCAGTTTTTAAGGCATAGACAACAAAAATATATCTATGAACTCTTTCATCATTCCAAGGTGGACACATTCCATCCCAACCAATAAAATGAGAATCTGGCTCATAAAAACTTGCATAATCATTGATAGCTAGTCTGCCAATTTTAGGTTGCTTTTTTTGATCTGCCCTGCCTTCTCCCCTTTCAATTTTATTTATATTTGCTGGAATATTAACTAAACCAAAGTGAAAGAAATTCTGCCTTTTTTGCGTTGCTGGAATAATTTTCCCTTCTTGATTTGCTTCAGTAAAATCAGTTGGAACATCAGGATCAATTACAAATACCGCAAAGGATTTTGTATCTTCTGGATAATTACTCCAAGAAATTTCTGGGCGAATATTTTTACCTTCAATATCCCTTTTTAAGCAATATGCATAGTCATCAGGTAAAACTAGTTCATTAACTACCCCTTCAACATTAACCTTGAATTTTTCTTTCATATCTAAGCTCACATCATAGCCAAGTTTCATCGTCATTTTATTAGGAATTTCATCAATATTATTTTCAGTTGAAACTTCTTTTGCCTCTTTATTTTTAGATTTAATTTCTTGCACTTTTACAGGCTTAAATTCTGCCTCAGAAATTTTCTTGTCTTTAAGGAATATTGCTAAACCAACCATTGTAATTAGAGTAAAAATTATTGCTTTTTTCATATGAATTAAGAGTTAAAAATTATAAGTAATATTGCAATTAAAAAAACTAAGGCAAAAACTAAACTAAATTTGAAGTTTTTGAAAGATAAAAATTCATTATAACCAATGCCACTGCCAACTTTACCTATTGATGTTCTAACGCCTTTAGTGCTTAAATTTATTGCTGATCCCCTTTTCCCAAAAGTTACGGAAGCCCCAGATTTACTAATATTTAGCTTAAATAACTTTGTAAGAGGAATAATTTTTCTTAATTTTAAGCCCATTTTATTTTGTGTAACTTATTAAAGAATTAACTATGCCTTCAAGTGATTTTATGGTTTTTGCATCAGAGATATTTCCTTCATTATCAAAAACTTTATCCGCGAATGGAATTGCAAGTTGATCGGGCAGAACTAAAACGCCTATGTTACTTAGTAATAATCTTAATGGTGTTAAACCCCTTAAACCGCCATAACCACCCGGTGATGCCGCTGTTAACGCTGCAAATTTGCCCTTAAATGCGATAAGTGGTGCCTCACCCCTATCAGATGGGCGAGATAACCAATCAATAGTATTTTTAAGTAGTGCAGAAAAACTTGAGTTATATTCAGGCGAAGCAATTAAAAACCCCTTTGAATTTACAAAAATTTCTTTTAACTTTTTAGCATTTTCTGGCAGACCTTTTTCAGACTCTAAATCACCATTATAAAGTGGCATTTCATAATCGGCTAAATCAATAAATATAGCTTCCGAATTATTCTTTTTGGCAATTTCATAAGCCTGCTTTGCAAGTTTTTTGTTAATAGAATCTTTGCGAGCAGAACCTGCTAAAAAAATGATTTTTGACATAATTTTTATTTTTTAGTATTTGCAGATTAAGGTTAAATTTATATGGATTGTCAATAATTAAAAATATTGTATAAAAAAATTACATTACAAATAAATTTATTTTAATGAAAAAATCTGCAAAAAATAACTCTTCAAAACCTGCAAATAAAATGTGGGGTGGGCATTATGAATATGCCCCTGATGAAGTTCTGCAAAAAATAAATGCATCAATTTCATTTGATAAAAAACTTTATAAGCAAGATATTCAAGGTTCAATCGCACACGCTAAAATGCTTGCTAAAACTGGCATATTAAGCAAAACTGATGTTGAAAAAATCGTAAAAGGCTTACAACAAATTGAAAGTGAAATAAATTCTAACAAATTTGAATTTAAGGAAGATTTGGAAGATATTCATATGAATATTGAAGCTCGCTTAAAAGAAATTATTGGTGATGTTGCAGGTAAATTGCACACTGCGAGAAGTAGGAATGATCAAGTTGCAACTGATTTTCGTCTTTATGTTCGTGATAATTCTGATTTAATAATCAAAGAAATTGAGCTTCTCATTAAATCTGTTGATAAAAAAGCTAAAGAAAATAGGCAAACCATAATGCCCGGTTTTACCCATTTACAAACAGCTCAGCCTGTTACATTTGCTCATCATCTTAATGCATATAAAGAAATGTTTTTAAGAGATTTTTCTCGTTTCAAAGATTGTAGAAAACGCCTTAATGAATGTCCGCTTGGCTCAGCTGCACTTGCTGGAACTAGCTTTCCAATTGATAGACATTTTACCGCAAAAGAACTTAGCTTTGATAAACCTACGGCAAATTCTATTGATTCCG
This sequence comes from uncultured Rickettsiales bacterium, assembly GCA_964445765.1. Classification (GTDB taxonomy): domain Bacteria; phylum Pseudomonadota; class Alphaproteobacteria; order Rickettsiales; family UBA8987; genus JANPLD01. The sequence continues at coordinate 51,059 of CAYULD010000001.1, forward strand.
TCTCTTCCAGAGATTTTGCCATTGAGTTTTTATCTTGTTCAAATATTTTGGCGATTAATCTTTCAAGATTGGCTGAAGAGATTGTAATATGGTGTTCTCAAGGTTTTAAGTTTATTTCTCTTTCTGAAAAATTTACTACTGGAAGCTCTATAATGCCACAAAAAAGAAACCCGGATGCGGCAGAGCTTGTTCGTGCTAAAACTGGCAGAATACTTGGTGCTTTAACTGCTTTAAGTGTGGTTATGAAAGGCTTACCTTTAGCATATAGTAAAGATATGCAGGAGGATAAAGAGCAAGTTTTTGACGCTGTAGAAAATATTATTTTAGCCTTGCGTGCAATGCGTGGAATGATTGATGATATGAAGCCAAATAAAGAAAATATGCTTAAAATGGCTGATAGTGGCTATTCAACTGCAACAGATATCGCAGATTGGATTGTAAAAAATCTTCAAAAACCTTTCCGTGAAGCACATCATATAACTGGCAGATGCGTTAAACTTGCAGAGCAGAAAAATTGTAAATTATCTGATTTAACTCTAAAAGAATTTCAGGCTATTGAAAAAGGTATAACAAAAGATATTTATAATGTGTTATCAGTTGAAAACTCTGTAAAATCCCGCAAAAGCTATGGTGGGGTTGGTGGGGTTTGATAATAAAACTCATATTGTTTTTAACCAAATCTTCCGGTAATATAATCTTGCGTTTGTTTGTTTTTAGGGTTTGTGAATATTTGCCCTGTCTCACCAAATTCAATAATTTTGCCTAAGTGGAAAAAAGCTGTATAATCAGAAACTCTGGCGGCTTGTTGCATTGAATGCGTAACTATTACTATAGTGAAATTCTTTTTTAGGTCATCAATTAAATCTTCAATAATCGCGGTTGCAATAGGGTCTAGGGCGCTGCAAGGTTCATCCATTAAAATAACTTCAGGGTTTATAGCAATCGCCCTTGCTATACAAAGCCTTTGCTGTTGACCACCTGAAAGCGAAGTTCCGGGTTCGTGAAGCCTATCTTTAACTTCTTTCCAAAGCCCAGCTTTTGTGAGTGAGGTTTCAACTATATTATCAAATTGCTTTTTATTTTTTGCCAGCCCGTGAATTTTTGGGCCATAAATTACATTATCATAAATTGATTTTGGAAATGGGTTTGGCTTTTGAAAAACCATACCAACTTTTTCACGAAGCAAAACAACATCAACTTTCTGATCATAAATATCATAGCCATCAAGTTTAATTTCACCTTTTACTGAGCAGTTTTCAATGGTGTCATTCATTCTATTTAAGCAACGCATAAAAGTTGATTTGCCACAACCTGAAGGGCCAATCAATGCTGTAACTTTATTTTCAGCAATATCTAAATTTACAGAGTGAATTGCTTGCTTTGAGCCGTAAAATACATCAACATTTTTGGCGGTTATCCTAGGCTTTTCAATATTTATATTTGCTGACATAGTAATGTTTTTTTATAATCAATAATTCTATAACTACCATTTTACTTCATACTTTTTACGAAGGAATATTGCTAGTGCATTAGCTAAAATCAAGAAAATTAATAATATAATTATTGCACCTGAAGTTTTTTCAACAAAGCCAGCCTCCGGCAAATCAGACCAGATAAAAACCTGCACAGGTAATGCAGTTGCTGGATCTAAAAAATTCTGTGGTATATCTCTAACAAAGGCAACCATACCTATCATTAATAAGGGTGCGGTTTCACCTAGTGCGCGTGCCATTGATAAAATTGAGCCTGTCATAATACCGGGCATTGCAAGTGGTAACACATGATGAAATACAACTTGCATTTTTGATGCACCTAAACCGCGTGCAGCATCTCTAACTGAAGGTGGCACAGAAGCTAAAGCATTTCTTGTGGTTACAATAATTACAGGCAAAACTAATAATGCGAGTGTAAAACCACCCACTAGAGAAGCTGATCTTGGCAAACCAAAAAAATTTAAGAAAATTGAAAGCCCAAGCAAACCATATACTATTGAAGGTATAGCCGCCAAATTATTTACTGAAACCTCAATTATATTGGTAAATTTATTTTTTGGGGCAAATTCTTCAAGATAAGTTGCAGAGGCAACGCCTAGCGGTAAGGCAAGTAACATACAGATTATAATTACGAATATTGAGCCAACCATACTGCCTAGAATGCCAGCCATTTCAGGCTCTCTAGAATCACCTAGTTTGAAAAAGTCAGAATTAAAAAATTTACCAATTCTACCTTCACTTTTTAGATAATTTACATAATCAACTTCAATTTTTGATAATTTGCCATTTTCACCATCTGGAAAATTACCCTTAACAAACATATCAATATTAGAGCTTGCTGGAAGCCAAATTTCAAATGGTCTAATTTTGAAATTTCCTTTTAATCGCTTAAAATCTTTTGTGATTTGTTTTTGTGCGTGAATATAAGAATTTCTAGATACGATAGAAAATAATTGAATGACCTCCGCACGAGATTTCGCCTCAGGAAAAATTTTGCGTAAGGAATCCTGAACAATTTTTCTATAATTTAAGGTTTTAATTAAGTTATCATCTCTGCGAGCCTCTTTTATATCAACATATTCACTGATATTTACACTAATTTTAATTTTAGTTTGAATAAATGAAGTATAACCTTTTGCAAAAATAGTTAGCAATAGATAAGCTAAGAAAATTACCGAAATTGAAATAGAGGCAACCCCAAGAAATTTGAATAATTTTTCTGAATAATTTCTTTTTCTAAGCCTTTTATGAAAAAAGCTGGTTTTAGAAATTACAAACGGATTTGAATTTTTAATATCAGTCATATTTTTCACGATATTTTCTAACAATAATAATGGCAACAATATTTAAGGCTAATGTAATTAAAAATAAGGTAAGGCTTAATGAAAATGCCGCAAGAGTTTTGGGGCTATCAAATTCTTGGTCGCCAACTAATAATTTTACTATTTGTGCAGTAACAGTAGTTACAGAATCAAGCGGATTTAATGTTAATTTCGCAATCAAACCAGCCGCCATTGTTACAATCATAGTTTCACCTATTGCACGCGATACAGAAAGCAAAAACGCGCCCATTATACCGGGTAACGCCGCAGGAATAATAACTTTTTTTATCGTTTCTGATTTTGTAGCACCTAACCCAAGTGAGGCATCTCTAAGAGATTTTGGAACTGCATTCATCACATCATCCGTTAAAGACATCATATAAGGTATAATCATAATACCCATAACAAAACCAGCCGCTAAAGCACTTTCTGAGGCAACTTCAAAACCTAATGAAGAAAAAACATCTCTAAATAATGGCCCTAATGTAATTGCTGCAAAATAGCCATAAACAACAGTTGGAATACCAGCCAAAATTTCTAAAATTGGCTTTAATGAAGCCCTAAATGATTTTGAAGAATATTCATTTAAGTAAATCGCACTCATTAATCCAAGTGGCACTGATACAATCATTGCGATTAATGTTATTAATAAAGTTCCAAGAAAAACTGGAATTATGCCGAACTTACCTGAACTTCCAGCTTGATCAACCCTTAAAGCTGTTTGTGGGCTCCATTCCAAGCCAAAAAGAAAATCAATAAAACTAATTTTTTCAAAAAATTTTATGGATTCAAAAAGAACAGAAAAAAATATTAATAAGGTAATTGAAACTGAAATTGTAGCACAAATTATAAATAAAATTTTAATCCAACCTTCAAAATGCTTTCTAGCATTAAAAGTGGGTTTAATTAATATTAGCGATAAAGAAATTGAAATTGCCGCAATTAAAAAATCAAAAAGAATATTATAATCTTTGCCAACATCTCCTGCAAAATTAAACAAAATCAGCGAAAGAATAATTGTTGGAATGAATGTCCAAATAGCTGAGCAATAACCATAATATCTAGGTAATGAGTAAATTGACTTACTAAAGCCCTGAATGTTTAGAAGTGTTTTTGATGATTGTGCAACTATGAATTTTTTAGAGACATAAAAGCCAATTAAGCTAGCAAATATAACTGCTAAAAAGTCAATATAATAGGGCATAGTTTTTCATAATGAAAAATTTATAATTTGACGACACTATCTAATACATTAAGATTTCTAATTCAAGAGATAATGCAGGCAAATTTTATGGGAGTGTTCACCATACATAGATGAATCTGTCATTACCCGAATTTTTACAAAGATATCAATCTTTAGAAAAATTATAGGGTAATCTAAATCAATAGATTAATAGATCGCCCTATAGTTGCTTCGCAACTCGGGCGATGACAATCTATACATATTGAACACTCCCAATTTTATTATCACTTCACAATCGGTTGAGTTTCAAAAGTGTGATATTGAGGTGGTGAAGGGATAGTCCACTCTAATGTGTCAGCACCTTCGCCCCAAGGGTTATCACCAGCTTTTTTGCCAAATTTTAGGGCGTAAAACACAACCACGATAAAGAATAAGGTTGAAGCCATAGTTATATATGAGCCAACTGAGCTAACATAATTCCAGCCTGCATAAGCATCTGGGTAATCAACATATCTTCTAGGCATTCCAGCAAGGCCTAAGAAATGTTGCGGGAAGAAAGTTAGGTTTGTTCCAATGAAGGTTGTCCAGAAATGAATATGGCCTGCAAGCTCTGGCATCATTCTGCCAGACATTTTTGGAAACCAAAAATAAAACGCCGCATATGCGCCAAATAACGCACCTAAACTCATAACATAGTGGAAATGTGCCACCACATAATAAGTATCATGCATTGGAATATCCATTCCCGCATTGGCAAGCACCACACCAGTTACACCGCCCACAACGAATAAAAATATAAAGCCAATTGCAAACACCATTGGCGTTTTGAAAGAGATTGAACCACCCCACATTGTTGCAATCCAGCTAAATATTTTTATACCTGTTGGCACTGCAATAATCATTGTTGCAACAGTGAAATATAATTTTGTATTCAAGCTCATACCAACAGTGAACATATGGTGTGCCCATACAATAAAGCCAACAAAGCCTATTGAGCAAATTGCATAAACCATTCCAAGATAGCCAAATACTGGCTTTTTAGAGAAGGTTGAAATTACTTGAGAGATAATTCCAAATGCTGGAATTATAATAATATAAACTTCAGGGTGGCCAAAAAACCAGAATAAATGCTGGAATAATAATGGATCACCACCACCTTCAGGCTTGAAGAAATGCGTGCCGAAATTTCTATCAGTTAATAACATTGTTATTGCACCTGCAAGCACTGGTAGAGCTAATACTAACAAGATTGCAGTTATAAATATTGCCCATACAAATAATGGCATTTTGTGAAGCGTCATTCCCGGGGCGCGCATATTAAGAACGGTTACAATAAAGTTGATTGCCCCTAAAATTGAAGAAATACCAAGAATGTGAAGGCTAAGAATGGCAAAATCTATTGAAATATCAGCTTGATTTGAAAGCGGTGGATAAATCGTCCAGCCAGTTCCGGGCCCCCCAGCAGTATCGTAATATGATGCAAGCCCTTTCCAATCTTTTGTTCCAATTTCTGAGCAAATACTCGCCCAATCAAATGGCCATAACGCGCCCATCATAAGTAAAATAAATCCGGGTATCATCAGCCAGAATGATATATTATTAAGGCGAGGAAAAGCCATATCAGGTGCACCAATCTGAAGGGGCAAAAACCAGTTACCAAAGCCACCAATTAAGGCGGGCATTATCATAAAAAACACCATTAATAAGGCGTGTGCGGTAATTAACACATTATATAATTGGTAATTTCCGTTGAATACTTGATCCCCCGGATATTGTAATTCCGCCCTAAACCATACAGAAATAGCGGCACTTATGATGCCAGCTACAATTCCATATATAATATACATTGTGCCAATATCTTTATGGTTTGTTGAAAATAACCATCTTTTTAAGCCTTTTGGTGCGCCTTCCATAATTTTTTATTTATGTTAAAGTTAAAATATGTGGATTTTTTCTAAACAATTTTTGCATTAAATCAATTTTTTTTAGTAATTGAGCTATTATACTTTTATTTTATTTATTTATAATGTAGTTTTTGCAAACTAATTTTTTTTAATATTGTTAGGGGGAGGTTTTAAGGGGCTAGTTTTTAGTTTGTCATACCCCGAATTTTTTCAGAAGGAAAAAATTATAGGGGTATCAAATATAAAAAGTTTAGTAAAACTTTTTTAATAATTAACCTCAATTTATATGCATTTTTGCAGATTTATTGTTGTAAATATATGAAATATATTATGAAAAACATTGCTTAAAATATCTGCATTTTTGCAGATGCCTAACCGCAAATTTTCCATAATATTTTTCAATCATTAATTTAACATTAATATTTTATCTATGTATAAATCTATATTTACACCTCTTTCTTCGCATAGTGATCAATCATCTGCTTTGCATTTTTCATCTGCGATAGCAAAGACTTTTAGTGCAAAAGCTCATTGTGTTTTTACTTCTAAATCTCTTATTTTATTGGAAGAATCTCAAAATAAGAAGATTGCAGAAGCCTTTAAGAAGGAAGGATATACTGCTTCTCAAGAGCTTGCCGAAAAACTTTATAGGGAGCAATTTGAGCAAAAAGCTAGTTTTGTTAAGGCTTGGTTTGAGAAAAATGTCAGTGAAACTAACTCCGCCGCATTTCTAAATTGGTCAAAACCGCTTGATATATTTGGCGATAGCTCTGAGCAAATTACCGCAGAATGTAGCTTGCACGATTTAACTATTGCTAGTTTTGATTTGGGAGCTTCAATTTTAGATAATGTTATTGATGGTGCATTATTTAACTCTGGCAGGCCACTTATGCTAACTTCTAAGTTTGAAGCTAACAAAAAAATTGAAGATAGCACAATAATTCTCGCTTGGAAGAATACTCCGCAAACTCATAGGGCGGAATGGTTTGCAATGCCATTACTTCAAAAGGCAAAAAAATTATATGTTGTGCATATTACTGAGGAAGAAGATATTTCAAAAAATGTTGATATAGTTGAAAATCACCTTAAAAATCATAATGTTAGTGTTAATTCTATTGTTATAGATAACGCCAAAAATGCCCCAGCCGCACTGGAAGAAAAATACAATGAATTTAATGCTGATTTAATAGTGATGGGTGCTTACTCGCACTCAAGATTGAAGCAAATTATTCTAGGTGGTTTTACAAAATATTTCTTAAATAATGCTAACTGCAATTTATTTTTAACCCATTGATATATAAGGTTAATTTGTGAATAGAAAGCCTAAAATATTAGTTGTTGAAGATGAGGAATCCATCTCTTTACTAATAAGATATAATCTTGAAAAGGCTGGTTTTCTTATCACTCAATCATTTGATGGGCAAGATGCCCTTGATAAAATTGAGGAATTTATTCCAGATTTAATAATCCTAGATTGGATGTTGCCTTCTAAAAATGGCATTGAAATTCTTCGTGAAATTAGGCGTTTGCCTTATACAAAAAATATTCCAGTAATATTTTTAACCGCAAGAAGCCAAGAAAGTGATAAATTGCTTGGCTTTGAGCTTGGTGCTGATGATTTTCTTATAAAGCCATTCTCTCCAAAAGAGCTGATTGCAAGGGTTAAATCAGTTCTTAAAAGAAGTAATCCAAGTTTTTTTGATGAGTTATTAGAATATGAAAATATTAGCATAGATGATAATAAAAAAATTGCTTATATTTCCTCTAAAATCCTTGATTTAAGCAAGACAGAATATGATTTGCTAAAATGTTTTTTAGAAAATAAAGAGCGTGTTTTATCAAGAGATTTTCTACTCCGCAAAGTTTGGAATGATGATGGTGAAATTGAGGGCAGGGCGGTTGATACTTCAATTAGGAGGTTGCGTCAGGCTATGCAAATTGCCTTAAATGGCTCAGAAAACCTAATCAAAACTATCAGGGGCGAAGGCTATATTTTATCTAGAAATTAATTTTATTTTATAAGTGAAATTAGTTTTGAGAGATGGTTAATTTCATAAATATCTAATTTGCTATTTTTTTCCTTTGTTTCTGGAATATAGGCATTTGCAAAGCCTAGCTTTTCTGCTTCTTTTAGGCGCGCTGTTGTTCTTGAGACTGGCCTTATTTCGCCTGAAAGCCCAACTTCTCCAAAATATACTGAATTATTTTTTATAGGTATATCACTTATTGCAGAAATTATTGCCGCACAAACCGCCAAATCTATTGCTGGCTCGCTAATTTTTATGCCACCTGCAATGTTAAGATAAATTTCTTTATCAAATAATTTTATACCGCATCTTGTTTGCAAAACTGCTATAAGCATAGCAAGGCGGTTGCTATCCCAGCCAACAACTGCCCTTCTAGGTGATGCCATAAAAGAAGGGGCGATAAGTGCTTGCACCTCAACTAATAAAGGGCGAGAGCCCTCCATTCCAGCAAAAATTACTGAGCCTGAAATATTTTCTTGTTTGCCGGAAATAAATAATTCTGATGGGTTTGAAACCTCTTTAAGCCCAGCTTCATTCATTTCAAAAACGCCAATTTCTCCTGCGGGGCCAAAACGATTTTTTACTGATCTCACAACTCTAAAATTATAGCCTTTTTCTCCTTCAAAATATAAAACGCAATCAACCATATGCTCAAGCACTCTAGGGCCTGCAATCTGCCCATCTTTTGTTACATGCCCCACCAAAATTAAGGCTATATCTAGTTTTTTGCAGATGGTGATTAATTCGTGAGCTGAAAACCTAACCTGTGTAACTGTTCCGGGGGCTGATTCAACTGCAGGCAAAAACATTGTTTGAATGGAATCAATAATCACCACATTTGGCTTTTGCTTTTTAAGATTTGCTATGATTTCATTAACATTTGTTGCACTTGCAATTTTTACTTTTGAATTTTCAAGACCTAATCTTTTTGCCCTTAAAGATACTTGTGAAATTGATTCCTCACCAGTGATATACACAACTTCATTCTCAGTGTTTCCAAGTAAAGAAGCCGTTTGTAGAAGAAGTGTTGATTTACCAATGCCCGGTTCACCGCCTAATAATATTGCGGAGCCCTCAACTAATCCGCCGCCTAAAACTCTATTAAACTCCTCAATTCCAGTGTTTAATCTAGTTTTTATTTCGGTTTGTTCTGATAGTGAAAAAAATTCAATTTCAGAAGTTTTACTATCACTTTTTTTAGTTTTTTTGAGCAAGGCAGGGTTGCTAGAAGCTAAGGAATTAGCTTCTTCTACGATTGTATTCCACTCTCCACATTCATCACATTTGCCAGACCATTTATAGCTAACCGCTCCGCAATTTGTGCATATATATGTTGAGTTATTTTTCATATTTTAATGATTAGTATCACCTGCAATTATTGCCCCTAAAGGCTTTCCGCCTAATATATGCACATGAAAATGAAACACTGATTGAGATGCATCTCTGCCGTGATTAAATAATGTTCTATAGCCATTTTTAACCAAATTATTTTGCTCAGCAATTTTTTGAACTGATCTAAAAAAACCAGCAATAAAATTTGCATCTGCCTTGTTTGCGAAATCATTAAATGAAATAAATTCCCTCTTTGGAACTGCTAAAATATGAACCGGTGCAGAAGGTTGAATATCATTAAACGCAATGCAAAATTCATCTTCATAAATTATTTTTGTCGGAACTTCCTTTCTTATAATTTTCGCAAAAATATTATTTTTATCGTATTCCATAATCAGCTTTATTTTATGTTTTTTTGCAACTTATAATAAAATATTATGATTTGCGAGGTAAAAATTTTTTATTACTTAGCGAAAATTTAGAAAATTCATAAATGATATTTATACAACCCAATAAAATTCTTATGAATAAAATCTTTATTATTCTTGCGATTGTATATGCTGTATCAATCTATTCTTACAATAAGGCTGATGAAACTAAGTTAGAAAATAATAAACTCGCCCTTGAGTTTAAGAATTAATTACCATTCTTTTATAATCTCATTTCATTAACTCTCTGCTGGAGTGGGTTTGCAGGGTTATTCAAGTTATTACCATTATTTATATTTAATGAGGCAGGTTGCTGAATAGGTGCTTGATAATTATAAAGCCCGGGGTTTTGATTTAGGCTAACAGTTTTATTAAATGAAGCCGGCACAACTGGGTTTCCAAATTGATCAAAATCTAAAGGCGTATTTAACAAATTTGCATTATTGCTTAAATTTGAAATATTTGCAGGTCTTCCTCTTTGTTGCATATTATCTATTAAGCTAGAAGCTGGTGTATAAGCACTTCTTGTTGGGCTTCTTAAAATTTCATCAACTTCAGGCTCGCTATTATTAACTTGATTTTGATTTGTAATTTCCGCCATTTCATTTTGAGAAATATTTTCTACTGGAACAGCTAAATTTGATTCATTAACTTGCAAATTTGTATTAGCATCTTCAGGAATATTTAGAGGCAAAATTTTATCATTTGAAGCCATTGTGTTATCATTTGATAAAGGCTCTAATAATTCGTCAATATCAAGGTTTTCAGCATTATTTTGATTATTATTATTATTATTATTATTATTATTTATATTCTGTGCTTGATTTTGTTGCATCTGCATAGGTTGGGCTTGTTCTTGCTGAGGTGCAACAGGGTTTTGAATTGCTTGAATATTCTGTTGTGGCAAAAGTTGCTGTGGGGCAGGCATTACTTGGTTTTGCTGAGGTGTGTTTGTAATTTGCGTTACATAACTTGGCGCACCTAGCCCAAGAGCATTTTGAAAATTGCCATTATTAGGCATTATATTCGGTGTTGCAAAAGCAGGGGTTTCAGAAATAATTGGTGCCTGCGAATTAGCCATTGGTTGATGTTGCATCTGTTGCGGTTGCATTGCCATCATTTGAGGCTGAGGTTGATATTGAACCTGCGGCTGCTGCATTGGTGGTTGCTGATATTGAGCTTGCATCGGCATCATCATTGGTTGCGGTGCAGGCTGTTGAGGCTGTTGATAGCCATATTGATATTGAGGGGCAATTTGTTGTTGTGCGTAAGAAGGTGGGGGCAGGGCAACCCAAGGGTTAGCTTGCATTTGAGGCATAAAGCCGTTATATCCCATCTGCTGATTTTGCATTGGTTGCGGTGCAGAAGCCATTGGTTGCGGTGCATTATAAACTGGCATATTTGGTGCGCCATATTGAACAGGTGGCATCTGATTTTGCATCATTCCAAAGCCAGAGCCAGAGCCAGCACCCGCATAGCCAATTTCAGCTAATGCGGATTGTTGACCATAAAATTGGTTTGGCTGATTAAAACTGCCTTGCGTTGGGCTTGTGCCAACGGGCCTTCTTTTGTTATCAGTTGCAGAATTTCCGCTACCGAATATGTCATCATAAACCATTCCGCCAACTGAGCAGGAGGTTAAGAGTAAAGACAATAAACCGATATTTAGGGTTTTCTTATACAATCTAATATATTTTTCTTTGATTTGCATTCTAACAAATTTTTCTAAAGCCAAAAGCTGTTTGAATAAAATATTGAATTAATTGAATAAATATAAAATTATTGTTACTTAACTACAATATTAAATTATGTTGAGTTCTGAGATGTCATCCTGACCCTAGAGCGAAGCGAAGGGGAAGGATCTTAGATGTTTCGCTAATGCTCAACATGACAGACTTCAAGATAATTTAGTATATATCGTAAACATTATAACATATTTATTAAAAATTTACTAAAATTATTTTCAATAAACATAAAAAAGGCGGAAGTTAAATTCCGCCTTAAAATATTTATTATTAAAAAATAGGTTTTCTTATTGAAAATTAAGCAACTTTCAATTTACCTTTCAATAAATCATACATTGTTTGTCCAAGTAGAGATGGTGAGTCAGAAACTGCAATGCCCGCAGATTTCATCGCTTCAATTTTATCTTCCGCACCACCTTTACCACCAGCAACGATAGCACCAGCATGCCCCATTCTTTTACCCGGAGGGGCAGTTCTGCCAGCAATAAAGCCAACAGTTGGTTTTTTAACTTTAGATTGGCGTAAAAATTCAGCTGCTTCCTCTTCCGCAGAGCCACCAATTTCACCAATCATAATGATAGATTGAGTTTCAGGATCTCTTAAGAATAAATCAAGGCAATCAATAAAGTTTGTGCCGTTAACAGGGTCGCCACCAATACCGATACAAGTTGATTGGCCTAAACCTAATTGAGTTGTTTGGAATACTGCTTCATAAGTTAATGTGCCCGAGCGAGAAACAATACCAACATTACCTTTGCGGTGAATATGACCCGGCATAATACCAATTTTACACTCATCTGGAGTTATAATACCTGGGCAGTTTGGCCCAATTAAACGAGATTTAGAGCCACTTAATGCACGCTTAACTTTCACCATATCAAGAACTGGAATGCCTTCAGTTATACAAACAATTAGCTCAATCTGTGCGTCAATCGCTTCAAGGATAGCATCTGCCGCAAATGGCGGTGGAACATAAATAACTGAAGCATTCGCATCAGTTTTCTTTTTTGCATCGTGAACTGTATCAAATACAGGCAAATCAAGGTGCTTAGTGCCACCTTTACCCGGTGTAACACCGCCAACCATTTTTGTGCCGTATTTAATAGCTTGCTCAGAGTGGAATGTACCCTGAGAGCCAGTAAAACCTTGGCAGATAACTTTTGTGTTTTTGTTTACTAGTACGCTCATTTTTTCTCCGTTTATCGTTAATGGTTTATCGTTTATCGTTATTTACCGCTATTGTAATATTAGCCTCTTTATTAAGAGATTTTCTTAATTTCACTAGCATTTTACTTATTCTAACTATTTCAATTTGCAAAACCTTAAGTGATTCATTTGAAATGAAACCTAAATTATTTGAAATAATTAACTGAGTTTCAAGCTCTGCAACAGAACCGCTGGAAATAGTTAAAAATCTAGCAAAGTCCTTCTCAGAAAATCTGTTACTACCTTCTGCAATATTTGAGGGTATAGACACAGCACTTCTTCGTATTTGATTAGTTAAACCGAATTTTTCAGATTGATGAAAGCCTTCTATAATTTTGTAAATTTCTGTAACTAGTTTTACTGAAATATTCCAAACATCAAGACCTTTATAACTATCTGACATACGATTAACCATTAACGATTAACGCACCTGTGCAACAATCTTCTTAGCTGCATCGCCTAAATCATCAGCTGGAATAATTGCCAAGCCAGATTTAGCTAAAATATCTTTACCAAGTTGAACATTTGTTCCTTCCAAGCGAACAACTAATGGAATTGAAAGTTTAACTTCTTTTGCAGCTGCAATAATACCTTCAGCGATGATATCACATTTCATAATACCGCCGAAAATATTAACTAAAATTCCTTTAACTGAAGGGTCAGCAAGAATGATTTTGAATGCCTCTGTAACCCTTTCTCTAGTTGCACCACCGCCAACATCTAAGAAGTTAGCAGGCTGCGCACCATTTAATTTTATGATATCCATAGTTGCCATTGCAAGGCCTGCACCATTAACCATGCAGCCGATATTACCTTCCATTTTTACATATGAAAGCTCCCATTTTTTAGCCCTTAATTCTAATGGGTTTTCCTCATCTTCATCGCGAAGTGCTTCAATTTCTTTATGGCGGAAAAGAGCATTATCATCAAAGTTGATTTTTGCGTCTAATGCACGAATTTCACCATTTGCAATACGAGCAAGCGGATTGATTTCAATTTGTGAACAATCAGTTTCAACAAAAGCTTTGTAAAGTGGAACAAGAACTTTCTCAATTTTAGAGTAGTCTTCCTTAGGTAAGCCCATTCCAAAAACAACTTTACGGATATGAAAACCTTGAAGGCCAGAAACAGGATCAACATAAGTTGTAACGATTTTTTCAGGCGTGTTGTGTGCTACTTCTTCAATATCCATTCCACCTTCAGAAGAAGCGATAATTGCGATGCGAGAAGTTGCCCTATCAACAACAAGTGATAAATAATATTCGTTAAGAATATCAGAGCCTGCTTCAATATAAAGGCGTTTAACAACATTACCTTCTGGAGCGTTTTGGATTGTAATAAGAGTTTTACCAAGCATTTCTTCAGCGTGTTTTTTAACTTCATCAAAAGTTTTAGCCAAACGAACGCCACCTTTTGAACCTTCTGGAAGCTCCTTAAATTTGCCTTTGCCCCTGCCACCAGCGTGAATTTGTGATTTCACTACATATAAAGGGTGGTTTAATTCTTTAGCGGCATTAACTGCCTCATCAACCGTGAAAGCCGCCTTACCCGGAGAAACCGGAACGCCAAACTTCCTTAAAACTTCTTTTGCCTGATATTCATGAATATTCATTTTAGATAACATTATGTTTGCGAAATTTGTATATCATAGAGTTTTTTTGATGCAAATAGATTTTGAATTAATTTCTTATTTAAGATATTAATAATTATTATCGCCAATTATTAATAAATAATTAATTAATGCTAAAATTTTAATTTGATATTTAGTTAAAATTTTAGTAATATGTTAATAGTTTTTTAACTAATTTGGTGTAGAATTGATAATATAAATTTTTATAGGTTTTCTTATGAGCTTAATTATAAACAGAAATTGGCTTAATGGCTATAATTTTAATGCAAATGCTATTATAGATGAGGAAGATGAGAATAACTTCGGAAATCTTTTATTTGGAAATGATAACCTTAATCTTTTCAATGACATAAGAATAAATAACTACCAAGGTAATTGGAGGGAGTTTGGAGCGTTGGATTCCTCTTTTACTATAAATACTTCCTATCAAAATGTTACTTCAAAAGTTTTCTTTAAGTTCACACTTGTAAAAGATGGTATAACGCAGGTATTCCAAGGCGTTTCAGGTCAAAATGGAATGAAGGCTGAAGAGCAATTTTATCAGTATCTTGTTAGTATAGGAATGGAGGGTATAAGAATAGGTTCAAGGCCTACTTCAACCATGGCCTCAAAATCAGGTAATGTATATAGCCAAGAACACAAATTATATATCTTGGATGGTGATATTGCAAAACTCAATCAACTTTTAGATGTTGGTGATTCTCTAAAAATTGAAACCAGAATTGAGTATGGTTATTTAAACAGTAATAATCAATTTTATGTTTTTTCTAATAATAATGAAGCTAGTAAATGGTCTAGCTTAACTATTGAAGGCACTGCTTATAACGGTGAGGTTATTCCACCTATAGAAGATCCCAATATTACAGAAGTATATGATTATAATGATCATAGCCTTTTAATTAATAACATTGCAAATGTATATGTAAAAGAAGATGAATTGATTTATTCTGCAAATACTCCAAATCCTTTGGGCGGTTTGTTTAGCTTTAATTATGTTGATAATGATACAAGTGCAAATGGGGTATCAAGTTTAGATAGGATATCAAAAATAGAAATTAAAGGGGCGGGGGTTTATTCTAGTATTATTGCTAACCATATCAATTCATCATCTTCTGGAAATTTTAATTGGAATCCTTCTAGTAAGCTATCTGGAGAATATTATATAGAGTATAACCAAAATTTACAGAGATTTGAGATGCACCTTACTGAAAAGGGCTATCAAAAGTTAAGAGAAATTCAAAATGGTGAGCAAGGAACATTAGAATTTTTAATCACTGTTAAAGATGAAAATGGTAATGTTGATCAAACGCCTGCTAAAATAATTGTAAATGTTAATGGTCAATATTCTAACCCTACAATAGTTGCCTTAGACCCTTATCCGAATGATTCTAGCCAGTTGGCTAATAATAAAATTACTTATTTAGAAAGAGATGATGATTTAACAGATGGCGATACAGGTTTATACCTTCAAACACCCGGAACCGAAGCTCAAGGTGGTGCAAGAAGAATAATTGCGGAATATAATGTTGGAAATTTAGCAAATAATGGCAATCTAGAGCCAGAAGCAAAAATCAATTTATATGTTTTTAATCAACTAAAGCAGGAATTTGAGTTGGGTAATCATTATACATTATCCAAAACAAAAAATTCTGATAATACTTGGAATATAAAAGTTTTACTTACTAAAGAGGGTGAGAAATATTTAAGAAATGATAATACTGGCGTTGGCTCATCAAACAAAGAATTCAAATTTGAACTTCAAGTTAAAGATGCCACTAGTGGTGAAATTGGGGTTGGCTTTGTTAATGTAG
Organism: uncultured Rickettsiales bacterium; assembly: GCA_964445765.1. Lineage (GTDB taxonomy): Bacteria > Pseudomonadota > Alphaproteobacteria > Rickettsiales > UBA8987 > JANPLD01. The sequence continues at coordinate 67,140 of CAYULD010000001.1, forward strand.
AGGTTACACCTGTAAGTAATTCAATTTCAACATTTGAGGCACTTTCAAGCCCGATTACTTTTATATCATCTCTAACTTCTGGAAGCACTGAAATTCAAGAGTTGCAACTTCAAAGCAACGGCTCATTCATTGGTGCAATTAAGGTAACTGATATAGATAAAATTGATAAAATTGAAAATGTAAAAATTGAAGCGACTGGAGTATTTGCCAATCAATTAAGCTTAATTGAAGGTAGTTTATTTGGAAATGATGGAGATTATTCAATCTTAAGATCTTTATTTGAAAACTTTGATAAAAACCAAAATATAGGCTTTTTACTCAAAAAAGATGGTGTTAAAAAAATTAAAGACCTAATTGGAGATAATGAAAAATTAACATTAAAACTGAGCTTTGATGTTATAGATTATAATGGTGCGAAAAGAACATTTAATCACAATTTAATTATAAATGGTGATTCACTTCCTGAAGTAACTGTTGATGGTAATGAGGATAATAATTTTAATAGTTTTGAATTTTCACAGGTTAATGAGGATGATGCAAAAATCTCTCCAAATGGTATTTTAGCAAAAGTTAAATTTTTTGATAAAGGTGGCGATGCATCAACTCTTTCAGCATCTTTTCAATTATCTCAGGGTAGTGAAGTTTATGATAATAATGGCAATTTAGTAAATTTAGATTTACAATTTGAAACAGATTTCAAATTAGAAGCAACTTCAGGTGGCTCGGGTAATGTAACTAAATTTTATAACTTAGTTTTAACGCAATCTGGCTATGATAAATTATTTGCTTATCTTCAATATAATCAGGGTGTAGAGTTAGAATTTAGGGTTTGGGCAACTGAAAATTCTGGCGGAAATTCAAATCAAGCCTTACTTAGAATAAATATATTAGATGTTAATTTACCTATTAAGATTGAGGTTTATAATTCTACAAATTCTGATAACAATCAGATAGATGCCTTAGACATAGCTTTAGATGAAACAACAGGGGTTATTGGAACAATAAAAGAAGATGAAATTGAAAATTTTGTTGCAACAATTAGATTATCTGATGCTGATAACGCATTGCCAGCAAATCTAAGTGCTGATGCAATCACAATTACAGTTGGCAATAATAGCATTACTATAAATAATGATAATGATGAAATAACTTTAGATAAAATTTTTTCAAATTCTGATCCATATTCTGCCTTATATTCACTAAACCTAAATGTTGGGGTTAGGGCTCAAATAAGAGATTTATTAACCTTAGTAAATTCAAACAAAGAAAAGGATATTAATTTCAAAATAACTTTTTCAGGAAATAAATTCCAAACTCAAACAAAGGAATTCACCCTTAAAGTTCAAGCAATTAATGAAGCACCTTTCATTATTGAGGAAACTTCAACAACTCAAATAAATTCATATGATATTGCAAACTTTGACCCAGCAACGAACACACTAGGCAAATGGACTATTAAAGATTTAGATGGAAATTTGAATCTCTTTGCACTCAATGAAGATGGCTTTATTGCTTTTAATAATGATGTAAGTAATTCTGCTTGGTGGCAGAATAACTCTCAGAGGTCAAGGCTTGGATTAGAGGTAAAGGTTGATAATGTGTTAATTCCATTTTCTGAATTGAAAAATTATTTTGATCTAAAAATTACTCTTATTAAAGGGGATTTTGTTGTTACAAATAACTCAGGGGATTTAATTTCTAATATAGATGACGAATATAATTTTGAACTGAAATTTAAGGATTTAACATCATATAATAATTTTGTAGCACAAAAACTTGGTGGAGTTAATTTTACTGGCAATAAAAATTTATCTATAAAATTAATTACTAGAGATATTGGAAATGGAGGTGGTTCCAGTTCTGCCACAACTAAGCTATTTAGCGATTTAGTTGAAAAAACTATTACATTCACCAATTCAACACCTACATTGGAGCTAGATGGAAATTACAATATTCAAAATGGAGTCATTGTAATTGAAGAAAATGATTTTGATAGTTTAACAAATGCTGATGGAGAGGTTCTTTTAGCTGCATTTAAGGCAAATGATGATGATGAATTAGCCTCCTTTAATTCAGAAATTATAAATTTTGCAAATACCACCGGAACAATCAAAGCAACATTTGCTATTGCTAGCTTACCTTCAACGCTATCTAATTTATCTCAGTCAACCACATTCACAACGCAGGATATAATTTTTGATAGTAGCCATTATGTAATAGAATATATTGCAGGTTCTAGCTCAAATGAAGGTAGGATTGAAGTTAGATTAACAAATGATGGAAAATTATTTTTAGATAAAGAACTCAACAGAAGAAATGCAAGTGATTATGAAGCAATTTCATTTGATGTAAAATTATCTGTTCAAGATGAGCAAGGAAACATAAAAGAAGTAACCCAAAAAATAAGAATTAATGGAGGAAATGATGAGGTAGTTCTTCTTGCAAGTGAATCTTCACCAACTAATAAGGACATTTCTTTAATAAATCAAAATACTGAAATTACATTCTTTAGATTTGCTGATTATGACAATAATTATATTTTATCTTCACCTCAGCCAGTATTATCTGTTAAAACCGCAAGTGGTTTAGATATAACAAACTTCTTTACATTAACTCAAGTGCAGTTTTCTGGAACTGGAATAACAAATAACCCAATTACACCAAGAGAGTTTAAGTTTGCACTAAAGTTTAAGAATTTAGCAGAATATAATAATTTCAACGCTCAATATCTTGCTGATGGCTTTGAATCAATATTTACAGAGATTTCAATTACTGATAATTTAGGTGCAAAAGCTACTCACGCGGCACAAATTAATTTTTCTAATCAGGTGATTGATCCAAACGCTACTACATTTATCTATAATACTGGAAATACACCTAATAATAATGTTGCTTTTCTTGATGATGATTTAATACCTGCGAATAGAGTTGTTGCTGAAGTAATTGCAAATGATAATGATGGTATTTTAGCGGTAGATATAGTTCCATCTTCATTCTCAGCGGTAATGGAAGATGGTGAAGATATTTCTAATTTCTTTGAAACGCAAATTACTAATAATATTGTTAGAATTCTAGTAAAAGCAGAAAAAGTATCGGAATTAAAAAATAAAGTTGTTACTGGCAATAAGCTATTTGTAAATTTTGAAACTAGAGCATTAGATGATGATGGAAATATTACCAATTCTGACTTGGTGCAATTAACCATTTCAGAAGACGGAAATTCTCTTGTGGGTGGCGGAGGCAATGGTTCAGGTGGCTTTATGTTAATATCATCTAGTTCTTCTGTTGAGTTTATAGATTTAACACCAAATCAAGCAGATTTAATTGATGAAGATATTACCCTTGATAAAGACATAGAAAAATTTGAAGTTACAGGCAATATTCAATCTTCAAGTGTAAATATATTTAGTGCAAAACTTAATGGCGTTGAATATAAAGATTTATTTAAGATTGAACAAATTTCTCCAAGCATACAGCAATATATCGTAAAAGTTAAAGATGCTAATTCTTTAGCAACGCTTAAAAATATTATTACCGCACAAAACCAAAAAATTGAATTTATATTTAAGGCAACAGAATTTACTTCTGGGTTACCTGTAACTCAATCTGATGTATTTGATGTTATTTTTGATGATGCTAGTAATACAAACCAAGCACCTGTTTGGGGTGAAATACAGAATGTTAATGATTTAGATACTAATGATTTTGTAGTTGAGATAAACGAGACAGATTTTACATCTTCTCTTTTTAATTTATTTTCAATTAACTTATCAGATGATAACGCAGTTCAACTTCAAGATATAGAGCTTGTAGATGGTAAAATTGAATTTGATTTGGGTGGTGGCGTAATAAAAACTTTTAATCATTCTTCTAATGATTTTAATGTTAGTTTCAGCACTCAGAATAATTCAGCCTTTATAAATTTTTCTAATTTTAGAGCAAGTATAGTTAATGAAATAAAGAATGAAATTGATACAGGTGAGACTGCTATTGCAAAATTCACGATGAAATATACTGATGCTAGTGGGGCAGTATCTGAAAAAGAATATACTATTAGAATAAATGGTGAGGGTAGCTCAACGCAAAACCAAGCCCCTGTTTTTGATGAAGTAATAATTCTAGGTGATACTAACAATGATAAATTCATTATAGATACTACAACACAAACACTTATTGATAATGCAAGTGCGAATAATAACTGGAATAAATTTTTTGAGGTAAAAGTATCAGATGATGCTAATTTTAATGGTTCAATAATAGGTGTTGTTAATAATGTAGAATTTAAGGATTCAAATGGAGTAGTAATTGCAACTTTTAATTATCCCACAGATTTTAACAGCAATTCTTCATTAAGTTCTTCCGGGGGTGTATTTAACAGCACAATATCAGCTTGGTTAACCTCTGATGGAAGGGCAAAACTTAATGCATTGCCATTATCAACGCCTATGCAGGCAGTTGTAAATATGACTTATACTGATTCTGGAACACCAGCTCAAACTGCAACGCAATTATTTACTATTAATCTTAATGGATTTAGTAATCCACCTTCAAACCAAGTGCCGGTTATAAATGTTGATAATACTGGATTAACAATTGATTTTAATGAAAGGGTTAGAAATGATAATGATAATTCAAAAACATTAGATGATTCTGATGTGATTTCTAAGTTTAGCATTATAGATTCAGATAATCCTAATGCTACTTACTCAAATTCTGATTTTGTTATTAGCTTATTTGATGGTGCAAGTAATTTAACCGCAAATTTAGGTTCAAACTGGTTTGATGTTATAAATTCATCTAGTAATAATTATGAATTAAAATTATCCCAAACGGCGATAGATTATCTAAAAACTCAAGTTGGAATTGGACAAACTAAAAATTTTGAGCTGAAAATTCAAGTTAAAGATAAAGTTGATAACACAATTTTAAGCACAGTTAAAACCTCAATATTTAGTTTAACTGATAACAATATGAAATTTCCAGTAGATATATTTTCAGATAATAATATTGGTGATTTTGTTTCTGGAATTAATGAAAGTGCATTACCTTCAAACCCAAATGCTACTGATAAGTTCAAATTTTTTGAAGTTAAAATTGAAGATGCAGATTTTACCAATCAAGCCATAACTGATGCTACATTAGCTTCATCTAGTGCAACTGTAAATCTTGTAAATATTTCTAATGCAAGCCAATCAATTTCTTTAGTGAAAGGAACAGATTATGAAGTAATTACAGTTTTTGATTCTAACGGTAATGGAAGAGTTGTTGGAAACCTCCTTCAGTCAGGTATAAATAAAATTAAAGCTGAAACTTGGTTGAATAATAATGTTACTGCTGAAGGCACGCTTAATATTCAACTTAATGATGGTGGATTATTTACTGGTAAAAATATTAAATTATCAATTAAAGGCTCAGACCTTGTTGTAAATCCAGTTGATACAATAGCCACAAACACAATTGGAAATATTGCAATTAATGAAGGTGATATTTCTATAAATAATAACTATAAGTTAGGCTCATTTACAGTTACTGATCCTGATGGAATTGTAAGTGTTACATTAGATTCCAGCAAAATTTCTTTTGGTGCAAACCCTACAAATCTAGTTGCATCTGATTTTATATTAATTCAAGTTGGCAATAGTAATGAGTATGAAATTAGAATCCAGCCTTCAGCATATTCAAAAATAACTGCATTAAATAATAACCAAAACCCTGTTGTTACATTTGCAAATGGTGCAATAATTATGGTTACTAAAGATGGTGCAAATTTGAATGGTGCAAATATTACAAGCCTATCAAATCAATTTACCTTAACTATCAATGGTGAAACGCCTAATAACCCAGTTTCATTTACTGATAATTTTAATGATGGTGTGGGTGGAATATATGGGAATACTGGTGTTGTTGGTGATTTTACTTCAAATATAAAAGAAGATTTACTTTCTGCTGGTGCAAGTATAATTGCAGAAGTTATTATTACTGACGCTGATTTAAATACTGTAGGAGATCTTAATGCTAAACTTGTAGCGGCGGGTTTTGATGATTCTGAAATTACTTTAAATGGTAATGGCGGAAGTATAACTTTAAGTAAAGCTCTTAATGAATTTGATATAAGTAAGCATTTTATTGGAAATAACCAATTTAAGTTGCAAGTGGTATTGATGCCTGATGGTTTCCAAAAAATTTCATCGCTTCAGAGCTTAAATGATAACACTTCAATATCTGGAATATTCAAAATTAAAATCGCAGATGGTCTGAACAATTCTGTTATTGAAAAAGATATAAATATTGTAATTGAAGGAAAAACAAATGTGGTTGATACACCGCCTACAATAATTCTTGATGGCTTTGCTGATGGTGTAAATTCTAAAACTATAAATGAAGCAAATCTTAACGCTTCTGGTGATACAATTCTTGGTAAAATTAATATATCAGATGATAATGGATTTTTCATTATTCCGAATACTAATATTCCGGGAATTACAGCAAATTTATCTTTTGATGCGAATGGCAATAACATAAATTTAATTGAAAATATCCATTACGAAGTTTCGCAGTTAATGGGAACTGGCAATAATCGTTATTTTGAAATTATTCTTAAGGAGGCTGGCAAGAACTTATTAGCACCATTATTAAATTCAGGGCAATCAATTAAAATTAATGCGTTAATTGATGCTTTAGATAATGCACCTAATGGGGGTAATTCCTCAAGTGAGAATTTTGAATTTGTAATTGAGGGGGTAAACTCTCCTGCAAATAATGCCCCTGTAATTTCAAATAATCCATCTGCAAATATTAATGAAGATAATTTAACAACTGGCTTTACATTGCACACTTGGAATATTACTGACGCTAATGCAAATGATAATATCACAATTACACTTAATGCAATTTCTGGCAATGGATTTAACTTTCTAGCAGGAAAAACATTTAATGATTATTTTGAATTAGTGCAGACACAACTTGCTAATAACAATAAATCCGTAGCATTAAAAATAAAACAGAATGCAAATATTAATGAAGTTAAAAAACTTCTAAATTTAGGGGATACCGGCACAATTAATTTTACAATAACTGCAAGCGATGGAAACCTTACCACAACCAGAGATGCAGAGATTAAAATTGATGGAAAAGGAATGGATTTAGAAATAAGGGATATTACTTCTGATTTCATTAGCACGCCACTTGATGATGTAAATTTAGATACTAATACTTCAATTATTGAGTTTAGTGTTAGAGATGACTCTCCAATAATTAACCCAGCTGTAACGCTTAAAATTCAAGGTGCTGCAACTTTTATACCAACTAATTTATATAGCGTAGTTTTTGTTCAAGATAATAATAATTTACCAGATTATTATGAAAAACAATATAAAGTTGTGTTTAATCAAAATGGTGTGAATTTTATAAAAAATAATATTTCCCCTTCTCAATTAAAAGATTTGGAGATAAAAATTACCGCCTCAAATGGAAACGCTAACCCAGCCCTTCTTGAAATTGATGAAGAAACACTTAGTATTGAGGTTACTGATTCTAGCCCAGCTTCAAGCTCTTGGGTGCATTTTGGAGGATATAATACTTTCTTGCCAACTGTAAATGTTGATTCAACATTTGATGGAACTTATCATATACATCATAGAGAGATTGTTCTTAAAGATTTTATGGCGGATTCTAGCAATTTTGTAGGAACAAATAATGGCGGTATAGCTTGGTTGATGAATTTTGTTTTAGATGACACTGATGGCTCTAACAAAGATGGAAAAGTAATTATAAAACACCATATTGGCAACCATCAAATTGATGGAAATATTAACTTTAGTAGTTCTTACCTTCAGCAATTTTGGAGTGGCTATAGTGGCTGGAATGGTGGTCAAGGCTTTGGTAACGATGGATCTAATATAAATGTATTAGAGGTTGCCAATGGTTTTCATAAAAACAAATTAACAGACATATACAATGCTATGAAAGCAATGTCTGGCAACCAATATATAACATTTGAATATGAAATTGAATATTATAACCAAATGAGTGGAGTTAATGGAGAAACTCAAAAACATAAATTCCAAATTACACTTCACGAAAATTCTGCTACTTCTAACTCTAGTTATAATCCGAACTCAATAACTTTAGATGAATATGTTGGTTTTGCAGATCTTAATGATCAAGATGGTTTATCTTTCGCAAATGATAATCTTGATAGTGATGGCTTAAATGTTGCTAGTGCAGAGGAAGTTACAAATAATGGCTTCTATAATGTGCTTAAGCAAGGTAGCAATGAAGCTGATGTTACACTTGTAACTTTTGCAACAAATAATGGTCAAGATATTCAATCAGTAAGTTTGCCTACATCAGTTACTTTACAAACTTCTAATAATCAGAGTTTTGCATTAGTTAAAGGCTCACATTTCCAATTAAATTCTTTAGGGGAATTGATTTTAACTAAAACAGGTGCGGATTTCTTAGCAACCAAAATTACTGGTGCAAATACGGCATCAGGTGCATTGAATTTTAGTGTAACCACTGAAACAGGTGAAGTGATTAACGCAACTTATAACCTAAAATTTAGTAACCTAAATATTGCTGTTAATGATGATTCAGTAAATGGTGTAAATGCAAACCAAGCTCAGTCTGATTTCATTTTTGAAGCTATAGGTAATGATTTTAGAATTGAAGATTCAACTGGCAATCAAGTTATTATAAGCACTGATGATAATACTTCATTGGAATATAATGCATCTCTTGATACATTTGTTTATCATCATAACGATATATAAAAATTGCTGTTAAACTTCAGTTCCACCAACGGTTAAGCCAGAAATTAATAGGGAAGGTTGCCCCACACCGACTGGAACGCCTTGCCCATCTTTGCCACAAGTGCCAACCCCATCATCTAGCTTCATATCATTTGCAATAGCTTTTACATTTTTTAGGCATTCTGGGCCATTACCGATGATGGTTGCACCTTTAACTGGATATTTAATTTTGCCATCTTCAATTTTATAGGCTTCATTCGCTGAAAACACAAATTTGCCAGAGGTTATATCAACTTGGCCACCCCCAAAACTTACAGCATAAATGCCGTTTTTAACTCTTGAAATAAGCTCTTGCTGTGTTGAATTTCCATTCAACATATAAGTATTTGTCATTCTAGGTAAAATGCTATGCTCATAACTTTCACGCCTGCCATTTCCAGTTGGTTTCATACCCATAAGCCTTGCATTTAGCCTATCTTGAATGTAACCAACCAATATTCCATCTTCAATTAAAACGGTTTTATTTGTTGGCGTGCCTTCATCGTCTATTGTTAGAGAGCCTCTGCGGTTTTCAATCGTGCCATCATCTATAACTGTAACGCCTTTTGCAGCCACCCTTTGCCCCATTAAGCCTGCAAAAGCAGAAGTCTTTTTGCGATTAAAATCACCTTCTAAGCCGTGTCCAACCGCCTCATGTAGCAAAATCCCCGGCCAGCCTGCACCTAAAACAATATCCATTTCACCAGCTGGGGCGGGCTTTGCATCTATGGAAGTTTTAGCCTCACTTAAAGCCTTTTCGCAACCAAAAGCGAGTTTTTCATCGTTTAGAAAATCTGAATATAAACTTCTTCCGCCCATTCCATAACTGCCTCGTTCTTTTTTGCCATCTTTTTCATATACTATTGAGATATTAACCCTTACTAACGGCCTAATATCTGCAAATTCTTTGCCTCCCTCACGCAGGATATAAACAACTTGCCACTCCGAAGCTATTGAGGCAGAAACCTGTTTTACATTAGAATCTTTCTTTCTAAGATAGTCATCAATGAATTTTAATTTTGCGAGTTTTTCTGAAAAACTAATTTCTTCAAGCGGGTTATGACTTTTGTATAAATTTATATTTGCAGCATTTGGGCTAATATCTTTTTTATAGCTGTTAACGCTGGATTTTAGAGAATTTATAACATTAGCCGCATTTTTAATAGAATTTATATCCAAAATTGAAGAATGGGCATAAGCGGTTGCCTCCCCCAGAACCCCACGCAATCCAAAGCCTTGAGTGGTATCTGAGCTTGCATTTTTTAAGTTGCCCTCATCAAATAAAATTGATTCACTAACTGAATATTCCGCAAATAATTCACCATCATCTAATGGGTGTAAAGTATCAGAGATAAGTTGCTTAACTGTTGCTTCATTCAAACCATATGTGTTGAAAAAAATATTTTTTGCTATATTTAACATCCTAAATATTATTAATTTGTTTTTGTTAAGTTATTAAATAGATTAAATTAAACAACTTAAATTATCATTATAAATTTATGGCAAGATTATTTATTTTCTTATTTTTATTTGTTGCATCTTTTTCAAGTTTTGCAGTTCAAGCTAAAGAGCAAGGGGCACTTGATAATTTTAAGATTGAAAAACCAACTTATGGCAAGCCTGTTGATTGGCAGGTGAACTTTCAAAAGGCAGCATCGCCAGTTATGAAAAAGTTAGTTAGCCTTCACGATGGTTTGCTATATATGGTTTTTGGTATTAGCATTTTTGTTCTGCTTTTACTTATATACGCAATGTTTAGATTTCGTGAGAAAGCAAACCCCGTGCCTTCAAAAACTACTCACAATACATTAATTGAAATTATTTGGACGGCAGTTCCAGTGCTAATATTAGTTGCTATTGTTATTCCATCTTGGCGTTTAATTAACTATATGGAAAAGCACGAAAACCCAGAGCTTACAATCAAAGCTATTGGTTATCAGTGGTATTGGGGCTATGAATATGTTGATGGTATTGGCAAAGGCATTAAGTTTGAAAGTTATATGACGCCTGATGACAAACTCAAAAAAGGTGAGCCAAGACTTCTAAAAACTGATAACCCTGTTGTTCTGCCAGTTAATACTAATATTAGAGTTTTAACTACTGCGGCAGATGTAATTCACGCTTGGGCGGTGCCTTCATTTGGCGTTAAGAAAGATGCAATCCCCGGTAGAATTAATGAAACTTGGGTTAGAATTACTAAAGAAGGCACTTTTTATGGCCAATGCTCTGAGCTTTGTGGCCCTAAGCACGCCTTTATGCCGATAGAAGTTAAGGCTGTTTCTAAAAAAGCATATAAAAAATGGGCAAAATCTCAACTCAAAGGCTAATTTTAGCTATAAATTTCAGTGCTTTACCTAGTTTTTTAACATTAAAAATATTAAGATATTTTTAATGTTTCTTAGCCTTAAAATAATATCAAAAAAAACTTTGAATTGGTAAGAAAAACAGGCTATAAACTATATTGTAAGCACAGTAGAGCTTATACCTACCAGTGAAGCCCCGATAGATTTTATCGGGGTTTTTTTATGTCAAAAAATTTTATTTTCATTCCTTGCAAAAAAGTTTTTCTAAAAAAATTAATCATTAAAAATTTTTTATTTAGCATTAAAAAATTCTAAATAAAAATTTTACATCTAATATAAAAATAATTTTACAAAAAAATAATTATGAAAAATTTTAATTTTATATTCTTAAAAATAATCTTTTTATTTTTAATTAGTTTTAATGCAAATGCATTAAATACTAACTGGCAGGGAACCGAAGGAAATGAAGGCAAAGCAAGGTTTATTTATGCTGGCAAAACTTCAGGAGATTCATCAACTTTATTAGCAGGTTTAGAATTTAATTTTCAAAAAGATTGGCATACTTACTGGAAAAATTCTGGCGATAGTGGCGTTCCCGTTGCTATAGATTTTTCAAAATTAAAAAACATAAAAGACATACAAATTATTTGGCCAGCTCCAAAAAGAGAAATAATTTATGGAATTGAAACTTATATTTTATCAGGTGATAAATTGATAATTCCGTTAATAATAACCCCTCAAAATTCTGAAGAAAAGATAAATCTTAATCTCAATGTAAAATTCGCAGTTTGTAAAGAGGTTTGCTTATTTACAGAGGCTAATTTTGAGCAGGAAATACCTCAAAATTATCACAGTGATAATATGAAAAATGAAATTGAAAATTTTATAAAAAAATCTCCTACTAGAGAAAAAAATAACAATGCGGAATTTATAAATATTTCAGCTAATGAAAAAGAAATAATTTCTGAAATAAAAATCGCTAGAGAATTTATTTCCAAAAATGCTGATATTTTTATTAGTGAAGAAAGTAAAAATTTTAGATTTCCTAAAACAAAAAAATCATATGATGAAAATAATTCTATTCTAAAAATTACTTCGCCTTATGAAATTTTATTAAAAGGCGAAACTTTAGAAAACAAAAATATAAATATAGTTTTTTCAAATGAAGAAAATTCTTTAGAAAAAGATATTTCTGAAGTGAAGATTGCTAAAGCCTTAGAAGAAAAAGAAATTTCAAAATCTAAAATCGTAAACAACAAAACATCAGAAAATATTTCAATATTAACCGCTATAATTGCGGCACTTCTTGGTGGGTTAATATTAAATATAATGCCTTGCGTTTTGCCAGTTTTATCGCTCAAAATTTTTGGAATGGTAAAGCACGGTGCATCAGATGCTAAATATATTAGAAAAAGTTTTTTATTTTCAACACTTGGTATTTTATTCTCATTTTTAATATTAGCTATTGCAGTTGTATTACTTAAAGAGGCGGGTCATATTGTAGGCTGGGGAATACAATTTCAAGAGCCTTATTTTATAATATTTTTATGTATAATTCTTACACTTTTTGCAGCAAATCAATTTGGATTATTTGAAGTTTTATTGCCATCAAAGGCTAATGATAAAATAAATAATCTGCTTAATAAATCTGATGATTCATCTGCAATGGGTAGCTTTTTAACAGGGGCATTTGCAACTTTACTTGCCACACCTTGCACTGCACCCTTTCTAACAACTGCGGTTTCATTTGCATTTGCAGGAAGTAATAAAATTATTTTTCTGATATTTTTCTTTATGGGTTTGGGGCTTGCAATGCCATATATTTTAATAATGATTGCCCCTTCCATTGTTAAAATTTTTCCAAAACCGGGTAATTGGATGATAAAGGTTAGAATTGTTCTTGGAATATTAATTTATTTAACAATCTATTGGTTATTATATGTTTTATATAATAATGCCGGTAATTTAGTGCCTTTCGTTATTTTTAGTGCAATTCACATTATATTTTTCTTTTTATGGTATGCTAAGAAAAAGAACTCAGAATTTATTAGAATATTTCTTGCATTAATTTGGGTTATTGCCTCTACTTACATTATTTCTGGCTTTTTAATTCACAAAGAAATAGAGGTAAAAAAACATCAATCTGAGTGGGTAAAGTTTGAAGAAGATAAGATACAAAATTATGTAGGGCAGGGCAGGGTGGTTTTAGTTGATGTAACCGCAGATTGGTGTTTAACTTGCAAATTTAATAAGTTGAAAACCATTAACCCAATGATGGGCTATCTGAAGAAAAATAATGTTGTTTTAATGCAGGCTGATTACACCAAGCCTAGTGCAGAAATTCATAATTTTTTAGCCAAGAATGATAGATATGCAATTCCGTTTAACATTGTATATGGTCCTAGCAAAAAAAAAGGTGTAAAATTAAGTGAAATTTTAACTGCTGAGGAAATTAAAAAAGCTATCTCAAAAGCAAAATGAATTTTTTATATCGCACCTTGAAGCCAATAAATTAAACGGCAGCTTTTTGTATCATTAGTAATTTGGTAAGAAACCGTTCCAGCCCCAGCCGTTCCGAAAGTTGAAGAGCTAACACAGCCAGCTTGAAAAGTTGATAAATCATTAGTGCCTTTAATTGCAACTAAAATTCCTGAAGAGGCATTGCCATCATCCATTTTAATATCAATCGCATAAGCATCAGAGGCATTAACTGCACCAAGTGCATATTCGCCAGATGTGGAAGGCGCACCTAAACCAATAAAATTTGCCTTAACTTCATAAATCTGCGTGCCACCTAGCAACCACTGATCTGAGCTTAAGCCCGCATAATGAGCTTTATAATAGCCTAAATCTGTTGATGATGAGGGAACGGAGTTTAATATATCTGTATCATTACCATCAAAATTTCCTTCTAAAATTGAGGATCTGGCAAGGTGATTCCACAAATAAACGCTTTCAGTGTTACTACAACATATTCTGCCATCACCATCACCATTTGAAGCCCCAGACCAATATGATGATGCGTTAGACATATCACCCGGAAGGGCATTATACTGCAAATAAAAAGCCCCAATATTTGCATTAAAATTACTAAATTCTTTTATAATAGTTTGGTTTTTAGAATTTTGAATCATATCTTGTGCACCAAGAATTGCACCGATAATAATCCCAACAATAACTAAAACGATTGTAAGCTCAATAAATGTAAAAGCGTTTTTATTCAAAATTCTAAATATTTTAATTATTAAATTTTTCCCTTATCATTATATTTAACTGAGAAAATTTGTTAGCATTTGTATAATAAGCAACAAATTTTTCTATGTCAGCAAGCCTAATTTTACCTTCAAAAACTGCATCAAGCTCTTTAGGATCAGCCCTATTATCAAGCATTTTGAAAACATGAATTGTGTCTCTATCAACTTTAACATCCTTGAATATTCTAGCTAAATTAGAATATTTCTTCTTACTTTCTAAAATTACACGCTCAGTGCCTTCCCTAGTTAAATAGGAATATGCAAGTGCAAGAGCCACTACATTACTTCTATCTTCTAAAGTTAGCTGGTCATAAGGTAAGCCTTCTAACTTTGAAACTTTATCTTCAAGAAGGTTAGCAACAGTTAACCATTTCTTACTTGGTAGATAAGAATATTCATTTAAGAAAGATTGGATTTTTTCAAGCTCAGAAGTTCTTTCAAAATCTTTATAATCTAGTTTGTTCAAGCCACTTGTGAGGAATGTAAAAACCTTAATATCATCTTCATTATCTAACCTTGAGATAAAATCTTGCTCAAGTTTTTTAAGTTTTTCATTTTGGTTTTGGCTTGCATAAGCTATTGCGAGGGTAATGATATTTTTTATTTCATCTTTTCTTAATGGTTCTGGAAAACTATCAATGTAAGTTTGAAGTCTAGGCTCAATTTTATCTTGAATGCCAAACCAGTTTTCCCTTCTCTTAAAAACTTCTATGCGAACATTCTCTGCAGAATCTGAAAAATCATCTTTAACAAGGTCAATCGCATCAAAAAGATTATTGTTGAAAGCTAGAATTAAAGCCTTTCTGTTCCTTACTTCACGAGACATATCTTCTGATAAAACTTCGTTATCTAACAAAGTTAAAATTTTATTTGCATCTTCAAGTTTATTATCATCAATATAAATTTGAGAGAGCCATAATACAAGCTCCGCCTTGCTATCACCTTGTGAACGAAATGAAATTTGGTGTTTAAGAATTTCTATGGCGTTATCTATCATATCAGTATTGATAAAATAATTTGCAACTTTTCTAGTTATTCTATCACCCACTTCACCAACTGGCATTAATTCTCTAAATCTAAAATAAATTCTTAAAACTTCTAAAGGCTCTAAATTATAAACTGAGCCTGTATCATACAAATCAATGAATATATCTTTCATCTTGCCTAAAATATAAACAGATTCCGCAGTTTGAGGGAAATTTTGAACAATAGAACGCCAAATTTCTAAGGCACCCATATAATTTTTTTCATTAAGATAAATATTTCCAGCGGTCTCAAGAACATCCACTTCAAAAAAATCATCTCTCCACATCACTGAAACTTTTAACAATTCTTCAACCGCTTGTTTATAATCAATTTTACCGAGTAAAAGATTAAGTTTAGTAAGTTCAAAATTTGCAATCGCTCTATTTTTTCTATCCTCAAAATTATTTATTAATGCTGAAAAAATCTCCATTGCCTCTTCATATCTTCCAATAGAGGCTAAATATTTACCATTTATAATTTTAACATCATTTTCATATTGAGTTGGTATACCATCATAAATAACTGAATCTAAAATTGTTTTTGAGTCATCAAATTTATTAATTTCAGCCAAATACCTAACATAATCTAAGCCCATTGAAAACCTTACTTCTTCAGTATATTGCTTCATAAATTTTGTGTATCCCTCAAGAAAATCTATATCTTCAAGATTTTCTAAAATACGATTTTTCTTATTGTAATTATATATACTTAGCCATTGCCAAAATTTTAATTCATTTGCGGAAAAGCTATTGACTGATTCTTCATAAAGCTGGGTAAAATCTTCTTTAGCTTCATCAAATTTTTTAGTAAGAAATTTTGTTGCGGCTAAACTTGCTCTAACTTTGAAAATTTCCTTAAAGCTAGAATCATTTGTAACGATATCTTCATAAATTCCCTTTGCTTCTGAATAAAAAGCCTTTGAAAAATAATAGTCAGCAAGTTTTTTTTGTAAGACAGTTTTTTCAGAATTTTTTGCATTGGAAATCTGGAATACTAAATCTTGAACTATATCAATTTTTTCATCAGTTTTAGGCAATGCAGCATTAGAATTTTCGTCTTTTTTATCTTTATTTTTTGATTTTACTTTCTTAACGATTTTAGATGAATCATCTTTTTTTTCTTTTTCAGCGAGAGCCTTAAGAGCTAATTCAAATGGGAATATTGATTGCTCAGAAAAAATGCTAAAAGCCTTTTTAGAAAGCTTTTTTTCATCTTCTGAAATTGATTCCCCAAGTGCGAGAATTTCCTCAGAAAGGATTAAGTTAGGATGTTTACTTATAAATAATTTATTCTTATTTTCTTTATCTTTTTCATAGATAATATTGTCAGATTTCTCTCTAACAACTAAGCCTTGTGCGGATTGCTCAATAGATAAATCAACAAAATCCCTTTTTTGATTATTACCATATCCGTTTTCAGTGGTGGTAAAGATTTTTAAGGTTTCAAGAGTGGTTTCATCATATAATTTTAATGGTTTTGAGGCGTTTTTAATACTAATAGAAATTTTATTTTCACCCCATTCATTTGATGCTTTGAATGAAAATTGATTGGTAAAGTTTTCAATATTTTTATTATCTTTTTCGTGAACTTCAACATTCCAAGAGGTTTTATCTTTATAAGCAATTAATTTGTAATTTGAATATTTTTCAAACTTACCTTTTAGCTTGAATTTGAAAATGGTAAATTTCTTATTTTTAACCTCAGAAAAATTACTTACTAATTCATTTGCAATTATTTGAGGCATAAAAATGGGCTTTTTAGTATTAAAAACTAAATAACCATACTTGCCAGACTTAAAGGCTGAAAAGCCTAAATCATCAATATTATTAGAAAG
This sequence comes from uncultured Rickettsiales bacterium, assembly GCA_964445765.1. GTDB lineage: Bacteria > Pseudomonadota > Alphaproteobacteria > Rickettsiales > UBA8987 > JANPLD01. The sequence continues at coordinate 84,349 of CAYULD010000001.1, forward strand.
AATTTTTATAGTAAAAATATTTTCTTCATAATTGAAATTGGGCTCAAAAAAATTGCCTGCTGAAATTTTTTCTAATTCGTAAATTTTATTCTCGCCAAAATTTGAGGCAAGCGGACCAATAAAATCAGCACCTATTTTATACTCCTGCTTAATTGAGGGCGGTCCATATAAATCTGGCGGATAAGTATAAATTAAAGATAAATTTGATGTTATATTTTGAGCTTTTTCTTTCTTCTTATCTTTGCTAGTTTTTTCTTCAATCACTCCATCAACTGGCAATTTTGACATTAAAATAGCATTGCTTGGCTTAATAATTTCTTCCTCCGCAATAGAGCCACTGCCTTTGGTAAATATATCAAAGCCAACACCATTATCTGCAATAAATTTCCTTAATTTTTGGCTATCATTCTTAAGCCTAAAAGCTATTGATTTACTATCATTTGCAAAGCCATAAGATTTTATAAATTTATTATTTTGGTTATAGCCTACAATTTTAATTTCAGCTGGCTTAGTGAAATCAATGTAGATATTTTCACCTTGCATTACTGGTTTTAATTCAGAGTAATCAACGCCTGAAAAAACTAATCTGACGAAATTCTCAAAAAATAAAACTTCAGTTTTAACATTGCTTGATTCTTGAGCGGGGGTATTATTTGAACTGGCATCATTTGAATTTTGAGTGTTAGCATTATTAGTAAAAAATACTAAAAAAGTGAAGATTATAATATTTTTATAAAGTTGCTTCATAGTTTTTTATTATAAGAACTAACCTATCACGATAACTAAAATTGTAATTTATAGCAGAAAAAATTTTTCTAATATTTTTTTTATAACCAACATCTAAAATTTTATCACCAAAAAAATTTAATATTTTCATATTATATTTTTGATCACTACCCCTATAGGCTAAATTTATTTGATTATTTAGTGAAGAAAGGGCAGGGGAGAGTTGATATAATGCCCTTTTGCCTTTTTCTGTTAATTCAAATTCGCCATTTTCTTCTGAGATTAAATTTTTTCTTCTAAACACAATTAAAACATTATTTGGGTTTGCTTCAATAATAACATCACCTGAAAAAAGTAAATCTTCATCAAGAGATTTTATGATAAGTTTTTTTATATAATCTACATCAAAATTTGGTTTAATAACTTTTTTAATATTTACGCTATCAACTTCACTGCTTTTAGAAATATAAGTTAAAAAACCTATATGGGAGGATCTACTTAAAACCATAAATTCATTTTTATATTTGTCCCAATTTTTTTTGGGTATGCTTGAAGTAGCAAAAATTAATACGAAGAAGGTTAAAATTAATGATAATAAATCAGCAAAACTAAGCATCCAATTATTATTAACTGGCGTTCTTGGGCGATTAAATTTGAATTTGCTATTCATAGCCAACCACAATTGAAATTTTAATTATATTTTCTAGCTCTTTATCTTTTGGCTTAAAAAAGCTCGTCGTTAGGCGATATTTTGCTGGCGTGTAGTATGATGCAATATTATTTACAATAGTTGCCTTTCTAATATCAACTTCAAAGCTTTCAGTGTTAGGAAGGCTAACATCAGCATTTATGCTTTCTGTATCTGCATATTCTTTTAATAGAAGAAATATTTGCCTAAAAATCTTTTCACCAGAATATTTTATAGTGCCATTTTCATCACTAAAAAATAAGTTATTTCTCAGGTGAATTTTTAGCAATTTACCTGACTGAATAATATAAACGCCACTTGATAATTCTTTTCTTAAAATATTTTCCATTTTCTCTTTTAAGCCAAAGATTTTTGAGCCTGCGGCAATATCCGCCTTATCTTCAATATTTAGTTTTGTTTTGAGATCTTTGCCAACAAATTCATATCTAACATTAGTTAAAACCTCTTCAGTTTTCTTTTTATTTTTTAATGCTAAAGAGTTGAGTAATATAAAAAATGATAATAGAATAAGAAATAAAGAAACTATAAGATACTTAAAACCATCTGATGGCTCTTTTATTAGTAAATTGCTTTTGAAATTTGATGACATTTTTTATGAATAAAAAATTTTTTATAATTATAACTATATTTATATTTTCTAGCTTTTTTAGCAATTCATCATACTCTGAAAATTTAACTAATTCTAATTGTAATGAGCTTGATAGCCATTTATTTGACTGCAAAAAATTTGAATGTGCTACTAAAACATCTAGCAATAAATTTGTTAAAAATAAAATTCTGGGGCTTACAAAATCTGGAAAATGTAAATATGTTCAATATACTGAAAATGAAAAAAACATTTTTTGTAACTATAGCGAAGAATCTAGAAAATTTATCTCAATTCAGCTTACCAATAATAAAGCAAAGCCTAATAAAGATTTACTAAAACAGGTTCAAAAATATATCTCACAAAATAAAGGCTATGAAGATTTATTAGTTGAGGAAATTTTTATTAATGAATGTAAAATTAAATAAATTATTTATGAAAAAAACAAAAAAAATAGGTTTTACAATAATTGAGCTTTCCATAGTTTTAGTTATTATTGGATTGCTAGTGGGTGCAGTTTTAGGTGGGCAGGAAATTATTGAGGGTTCAAAAAGGCTCTCGGTTATTTCTAACTTTTCTGATTATAAATCTGCTTATGATCAATTTAAGGATAAATATTATGGCTTGCCGGGTGATTTAGTTGATGCAGCAAGCTATTGGCCCTCTAAGGCAACTAATGGTGATGGAAATTCTTCAATTAGCACAGCTGAAGGGCTTGATGGTTGGCAACATTTATCTTTGGCAGGTTTAATTGATGGAACATTTTCTGGGATGGCATCAGGCACTGCCTCAAAAGCTCTGCTAGATACTGATATTCCTTCTGCACCTTTTAATAACTCAGGTTATACTATAGAAACAAGAAATACAAAGATTACTAATAGCGTTGCATCAATAATGTTTGGAAGATTTAATACAGCTTCTAGCTATAACTCTGGAGTTATTTCTCCGCAAGGGGCGGCAAACATTGATCAAAAAATTGATAATAATAATCCCTCACAAGGGCAGTTAATAACAACTTCAGGCAATGGAGTTGCAGTTGCGAATTGTGTAACGGTTGGGGGTTCTGAGGCATTAGATGTTTATAATTTATCAAATAAAGTTCCTGAATGTATTTTAATTTACTATCTAGAACAAGTTGTTGATTAATTATCAGTTACAAAATAATTGATTGGGGCGATGTTTATTCTGCCAGAGTTTTGTGAAAGCCAATTGTTAAGTGTATCTATTGATAATTTGTAAGGCTTAATTGAAATTACTACTTTTTTCTTTTTAGAAAAAATTTCATCTTCAACAATTTTTAGCTTTGCTAAAATTTCTTTTTTATCAAGTTTTTCATCAATTTTCATATCAATGGTGAAAATATCAACCGCCATAGGTTTGGCTTCATTTTCAAGATAAGTATTTACTGAAAGTTTATTGTAACCAAAAAATTTATTTAAGTCTCTTATCTTCTTTAGAATCGGTGAAACTACATCTAAATTTTGTGTTATAATTTCACCTTCATTTGTAATAAACCCATCATAATTTTTTACCTTACCAATAGTTTTTTCAAGCCTATCAATATTGCGAGATGGGTCAGCAACTGTGATTATTGTTAAAGGCCCAGTATCTTTAATTGGAAAGCCAGAAGGTTCAAACATAAGGGTAAGCAAAATTTTTCTGCCAGATTTATGAATTTTATTAGTAATTTTTGGTAAATCATCACTATAAGGTGAGAAAGCAAAATTAACTTCTTTAGGCAATTTTTTTGCATATTCTAATAATTTTTTACTTTGCCCTAAATCAGTTACTATTATTGAAAGTGGTGCATTTTTATAATCAAGTTTAGCTTCTAATTTTGCTTTTTCCTCAGCAATTTTCTTCTTCTCTTCAAGTTTTTTTTGCTCTGCAATTCTCTTTTCCTCTTCTAGTTTTTTTAGATATTCAGGGTTAAAGGATTTCAATTCATCATCTTTAAGTTTTAAGCCTAAAACCTCATTCTTTTTGGGTTTAACTTTAATATTACGACCATCTTCTAAAGATTTTTTTGCAAAAAATGAATAATTATGATAAATTGTAACACATTGATATATAAAAATAATTGTTAAAATAAACAAAATCACTGCAAAAAAACTTATATTTTTTTTGCCTTTTAATTTTTGAAAAATTGAAAATATTTTGTTTTCTTGATTCATATTTGCTAACAAATTTAATTATATAGTTAATTTATTATAATTTTGAACACAATAGCTAATTAATAAATTTATGATTTTTAACCCCACTTTAGAAAGTGAAAAACAGCAAAAAGCCACTTTAATTGAAAATATGCTTTCTGAAGTTGGTATGACCAAGCAAGAGCTTATTGATTTATTTGTTTCAGTTTCAGAAGAAGTTGAGGTTGAAAATAAAATTTCTCAAAAAGATAAAGAAAACCAATCTATTATAAATCTTACTCACGCTGAAATTGCAGATTTAATTTCTAATAATGTTGGTGATAATTTATCAAAATTTCTAAGTTTTAATGAGTTAAAAAAATTAGAAAATTTAATCGGATATGCCTTATATATTAAAAAAGCAGAACAGCTTGGGCTAAAATTAGACGATGCAAAAATTGCAAGTATATTGCAAATTCAAGCTAAAAATATAAAAATTCTATCTGGTGCTAAAATTGAAATTGATGGCGTTAAAAAATCTATTTCATCTTCAAAAGCTAAAGATTTATCTCAATATTTAGAGCCTCAAATATCGCAATCTCAAAATATTCAAAATCAAAGAAATAGCCCAAGTTCGCAATCTCAGGGTGCAAGCAATCAGCAAAGTCCAAATTTTTTAAGTAGAATTTCTTCTGCAATTCAATCTCAAGTTCAAAGTGCGGTTTCATCAGTGTTTGGTGCTGCAAATAGGGTTGATGCAAGTGCAAATATGTTAAGGGTTCAAACGCAAGTTAGGCAAGTTGAAGCAGCAAATAGACAATTAAAAAGGCAACAACAAAAAGCATCAGCACTTGGAAATATATTAAAATCATCAGTTAACAGGGCAGGGGAGAAGCAAGTTACAATTAGGGTTAAAGATAAATCTGGCGTTGTTTCTGAGAAAACTATTGGGTTAAAAGAGTTGGCCAAAGAAAAAAATATTCCAATTAATAAAGCAGAAGAGCTTGTTAAAGATATTGATAAAGCAAATTCTAATTTAGAAAAATCAGTTAAATCTCTGCAAGAAAAAACGCCAGATGTGAAAATTATTGCAATTACAAATGATGACAAGGGCAGGGTGATTATTGAAGCGGAAATTAAGGGGCAAAGATTCAAAATTCCCGCCGAGCAATTTTCTACTGAGATAAAAAGCCCTAAGCAAGATTCAGGAAATATATCAGAGGGTAAAACCAAGAAGGAAGGCTATGAAAGTGAAGATGGGCTTAAAATTTATGAACAAGTTGGATCTTCAAAAAATAAAGGGTTTAATTCTGAGAAAATGGATAAAATGGCTAAATCAGAAAATCTTAAATTTGAACTTAATAAATTAGATGCGATTTCTGACTTAGAAAAATTAAGAAAAAATCAAGAAAAGCAAAATACTAAAGAAGGGGCTTCAGCTGAAATTGACTCTGAAAGACCAGATGCAGTAAAAAAGGCTTCAGATATTGTTGATGAGCATAGAGATCCATCTCTTAAATATATGATGAATAAACCAGTTGATATTCATAAAAATGATGATCCGAAGGAAAAAACTGAGATTAAAGAATCTAATAAAACTCACGAAAAATTGAAAAAACTTGATGCTATGATGGATAAATTAGAAGGGCTAAATGAAATTAAAAATAGTATGAAAAATGCTGTTGCAGATAAAATGGAAGAGGCAATGAAAAATAAAGATTTAATGAAAGATATGCAGAAAGAAAAAATGCTTAATCCTGAAAATTTCTTGAAAAGATAACTTTATTTTTTTTATCTTTAATTTTTATCTAAATAGAATTTTTTAACAAAAAATATTGTCCATAGAGTTAAGATGGCACTAAAAGTAACATCACTTAGATAATGTCCGCCTTGCCAAATTCTGCAAGCTGAGGCCAAAATTCCATATAAAAATGTGATAGCAAAAACTAAATTTTTATTCTCACTTTTTACAATATAAGCAAAGGCAACCATTGCGAAAGACATTGATGCGTGCCCAGAAGGAAATGAATTACCATTTTGCCCCGCAAATAATTCATAAAAATATGAAAATTTATCTTGCCCGCCAAAAATATCGGCATTTACAGGCCTTGCTCTATCCCAAAGTGGCTTCATAGCCCAATGAACTAATATTCCGGGGGTAATGATAATTACTAAAAATAAAAAACTCGCTTGCTCTTTACTGATTCTAATTAAACCTCTGATTTTTACAAATAAATCCTTAAAAATTATGTCATAAAAACGGCTTAAATATTTGTTTTCAATGGTAATTATAAACAAACTTATTGCCAGTGTAATAAATGTAAAAATTCTAACGGAATAATAGATAATTAGTGAAAATAAATTATCTCTGAGTGGAAATTTTTTAACTTCCGCATCATAAAAAAATGAACTAACATAAATATCAATTGCTGGGAATAAGCTAAAAATTACCAATGCAATTAAAGATGTAAGTATTAAAATTTTTGATGACATACAAACCTAATAAATTTCTAACATATTTTTATTTATGAATTTTGATTTAGTAAATTTTATTTTTATTTATTTTATAACTTGGTGGATATTAATTTTTTGCGTATTGCCATTTGGCATTGAAAAAGAAAGCAATAAAAATGAAAAAGATTTCTCAGGCAATTCATCAGCTGCACCTAAAAACCCTCAGCTAAAGAAAAAATTTCTTATAAATTCAGTTTTAAGCCTATTTGTAGCAATAATTATATATTATTTCTGGCAAGATATTTTTCCTTATTATTAATATATTATTTTCCATAATATATATTATGCGGTTATTAAGTAAGGTGATAAAAAGCTTATATGAGCTGGAAAATCTAGAAAGAATATACTACAACCATATTTCTTACTTACTAAGTTTGCATTTATCGCAAAAGGATGAAAATAAGCCCACTTTTTCAATGATATTATCGGATTCCTCAATTAAAGTTTGCATTGAATGGCCTTGAGATTTAAGCATTTGCCTATTTTCTGAAACAAATTTCATTTTATCTGCAAATTCCTGATTAAATTGAGTTTCTAGAATTTTCTTTACCCTTCTTGCAACCCTTGGTGCAGAGCCAGCAGTAGAAGCCGTAACTAACATATCCCCTGCCCTTACAATTGCTGGAACATTAAAATCACAAAACGCCCCCTTATCTTCAATGTTTAGTAATATATTATGTTTGCGAATTATGGCTGCAATTTTAGAAGAAATTTCATCATCAAAATCAGCAACATAAACAATATTTATTGAATTAAGATTTTGCTCAATAATTTTTCCATCACTAGTTTTGAGGTGAATTATTTTGCTAATATTAGAGGCTTTCAGCATTTCTAACCTTCTATTTGTTGCAACACCATCACCGATAACAAGTGCAGAAACATATTCAGGTTTTAGAATTATTGGAAGCATCTAGTTTATAGAAAAATAATCTTTGATAAAATCTTGGTAAATATCTTTAAGATTTTGCAAATCAGAAATCGCAATTTTTTCATCAATTTTATGGGCGGTGGTATTTATCAAGCCAAACTCTGCAACCTCGCAGTAATTCTTGATAAATCTTGCATCTGAAGTGCCGCCTGTTGTGGTGAATTCAGGCTGAATATTAGTGCGATTATAAACTGATTTCGCAATTAATTTTGCAAAATCACTTGGTGGAAAAACAAAAGATTCATTCACCCTGCCAATTTGTGTTAAATTATATGTTAAAGAATTATTATGATTTTTTAGGGTGCTTTGTATAATTTCTTCAATTTTTAATTTTACAGATTCCGCAGTTTGAATATCGTTAAATCTGATATTCATTTTTGCAGATGCACTAGCTGGAATTAAGTTCACAACTGGGTTTCCAACATCTATAGAAGTAACTTCTAAATTGCTTGGCTGAAAATATTTATTACCATTATCAAGTTTTAATTCAGATAATTTATAAATAATTTCAGAGATAATTGGCACTGGGTTTTTAGCCTTTTCTGGATATGCAACATGGCCTTGCACGCCATTAATTTGCAACTGAAAGCTAACTCCGCCCCTTCTGCCAATTTTTATTGTATCCCCCAGTTTTTCTGAGTTTGAAGGCTCCCCAACTATACAAGAATCAATTTTGAAATTTTTATCATAGATAAATTTTAGCATCTTTTCAGTGCCGTTTATAGAATCCGCTTCTTCATCACCTGTGATTAAAAAAGAAATTTTTGCATTGTGATTTTTATTTTCTTTTTGAGATAAAATAAATTCTGGAGATTTCAAAAAATCTTGCACGCTTGCCATAAAACAAGCGATTGAGCCTTTCATATCAACTGCACCACGCCCAATTAGAAAGCCATTTATAACCTCTGGCTTATATGGGTTTATTGACCATTTAGAAACATCACCCGCCGGCACAACATCTGTATGGCCTGCAAAACAGAGGTTTTTAGAAATTTTAGGCGAATAAAAACTATATTCTGCGTATAAGTTTTCAACTTCATAAGAGCCACTTCCGACAAAATTTTGCTTGATAGATTTGAAGCCTAAATCAGTTAAAAATTGCTCAATAAAATTAATTGCACCTTCATCTTTTTCACCTGAAACAGATTTATATGAAATCAATTTTGAAGCTAATTCTAATGCTGTAAAAGCCATTTTTTTATAATCTTTTAACTATAGTAAATTATTTTTTTAAGAGATCCCTAATTTCTCTAAGAAGGGCAATATCTTCAGGCGTTGGGGCTGGCTCTGCGGGTTTTTCTTCCTCAGCTTTTTTAAGGTTATTTAAGCCTTTAATCGCAAGAAATATTGCAAATGCAATGATAATAAAATCAAAAACAGTTTGCAGAAAATTTCCATAATTAATCGTAACAGGTTTAACGCCTTCTATAAGATCACCAAGGTTAAATTTAAGATCAGTAAAATTAACACCACCCACTAAAAAGCCTATAATTGGGGTGATTATATCTGCAACTATGGAAGAGACAATTTTACCAAATGCCGCACCAATAACCACACCAACGGCGAGATCCACAACATTGCCACGCATTGCAAAAGATTTGAATTCATTAAGAAAATTTTTCATAAAAGAGTTTTTTTTAATTGTTTATATATTTTTGTTAGTAAATTTCCAGAATTAATTTTTAGAATTTGGTTGCAGATTGGGCAAGTTAATATAGATATAATTTATATGTTCGGGGTGTAGCGCAGCCTGGTAGTCGCACTAGCCTGGGGGGCTAGGGGTCGCAAGTTCAAATCTTGTCACCCCGACCATCTAATTCCTAACGCCCGGAACGGGGAGGCGATTATTAATTGCACCCGGTAGGTTATTTAATGGGTTTCTTCTGCCATAATTTGGCATATTTTCAGGATTAGTGTTAATTGATTGATATTGCGTTGGGTTTTGACCAGCTATGTTTTCCGCCTGATTTTTTTGAATTGTTGCAGGGTCAATGTAATATGGATTTTTAATATTTGATGGGGCAAAATAGCCTTCTTTAATTTTCAAACCTTCCATAACAAAAGTTTCATTAACATATAGCTTAAATTTTATTTTATTCTTTTTACTATTAACAAAAACTCTGCCATTTTTTGATTTATAATCCCAATCAGATTTTTCAATTTTAATGAATTTGGTTTGATATTCAGGATTTATAATATCAAGGTATTTTTCTTTGAGGTTAAATACAACATAATTGCCTGTAACTTTAGAAATTTTAAGAGTTTTATAGTTTTCAAATTTCTCTTTTTCTGTGCTTCTTCTGCGTATTTCATTGAACCAAATTGTCCAGCGATTATCTTCCTCAGAGTTCATAATTGATTTTAGATAGAAGGTTTCCGCTTTGATTTCTTTTAGGCTTGCAAGCTCGTTATCAGAAGTTTGTTGCGGAGTTGCTTGGTTAGCTAAAGGCTGAGCATTTTGATTTGCATCAGCCACGCCCTGCCCTGCATTTTCTGCTGGAACAGCAATGTTATTATTTAGCGGTGCTATAACACCTGTTTCAACATAGGCATTTATGGTGGAGTATAAAATTTCAATCTCTTTTTCATTAAATAAAAGTGATTTTACAAAACTATTATTTTCAAAAAAGTTTTTGCCATCAAATTCTGCATTTTCTGATTTATTCTTTTTATCTTCATTTTCTTCATTTTTCTGTTCAGAATTTTCAGGCTTATTTTCAGTATTGTTATTATTAAGATTTTCAGGAAAATTATTATTTTCTTGGCTTGCTTTTTCAGCTTCTGCTGAGATTTCTAGCTCAACTTCTTCCGCATAAGAATTTATATTGCAGAATGCAAAAAATAAAAAAATTGTTAGTAAAAATATTTTATTATAATTTTTCATTTTTTAGAATGGTGGGGGCATATTTGGTTGAGCAGGCTGATTGCTTTTATCAAACTTCTGGGTAATAGCCCAAGAAACATCAATTCTGCCAGAAACAAAAGCATATTCAGCTCTAGATAAAAAGTTTGTAGCACTAGCTTTATTAACATCAAATTTTTTAACCACTTCAAAAGATTTTATAAAAATAAAACCCGGTAAAATTAATTTTAGATCTTCAATTAAAGAAAATACTGCTTCATCAGAAAGGCCTTGAAAGTTAAATGCAATAGTATTTTCATAGGTTTCAATTTCTTGTGATGATAATGGATCAATTTTTTTAATATCATTAATTGAGTAATCTAAAGATTTGAAAAAATATAATTCTTTTAATTTCTTAACCGCTGGAACTAGAACTCTTAACCTTTCAAATCCTAAATTAAATTGCTTATCACTTGGGGTTTTTGATGGCGGAATTGCAAGATAAGCCTTCATATTAGATTCAGCCTCATTATAAATAAATGTTTTTGAATTAAGCTCAGATTCAATATTACTATAAGTTGCTTGAACTGCTAATAATGATTCTTCAGTTGAGGAATTATAATAATATCCCGCTATGCAAAAAACAAAAAGAACAGCATTAACTATAAGTTTCTTTATAGTATTTGACTTAAACTGAGATTTTAATTCTTTAATTTTCATTATTTATATAGGCGGAATATTTGGTTGGTTAACTGATGGTGGAATATCTTGCGGTGGCAAATTGGGTTGTTGCTGTTGCATTTGATTTTGTTGCATTTCCATTTGTTTTCTTTGCTCCAAAATTTGTTTTAATTGCCCATTATTGATTGTAATAGAAATATTAACAACAATTTCACCAGTTTGAGTGCCTTGAGTTGAAGAGCCAATTTTCAAACTATTTTCAGATGGTAAATTTTCTATTCTAATATCTAACCCCTCAAACTCTTTTTTAAGAAGTTTTGAATATAGATTTGCCTTAAAAAATATATCAGAAACATCTTTCTTATTGTAAATTAAATTACCTCTAAATACTAATGTAAAAGCAGATTCTTTAGATTCCAAGCTATAAGAAATTAAGGAAAATCTTTTCTTACTAACTTTTCTAAACATTTTTAGGGCTTCTACAAATTCAGTGTTTTCTGATTGTTTGATTGTATCGTAAACACGAATCATATCACCAAGAAGTTGAGGATTTAGTTTATATTCCGCTTCAAAATCTTTACTACTACTGAGATCCATTTGTATTCTAGTAAGATTATTATTAGTGTTCTCAATTTGCTCAGAATTTAAATAAGATTGATAAAATAGATAAATTGTAAGAAGTGGTAATAAAAATATTAAGGAATTAAGAATAAAATTAGTTGCAGCCCTAAGAATAAGAAATTCTGTATTAGATTTCATTTCCTTAGTTTCAAATTTTAATATTTTCTTTTTGCTGGTTATAAAATTTGCAGCAATTATTACATCTCCAAATTTATCATTTTCAAGAGCAGAATTCTTAATTGAAGATGCTTGTGCTATTTCAAAAGGTGAAAGATGGTGAACATCTTGCTTATTAATTCCGGAAATGTCAACATAAGGTGCGGAATCTTTAGCAGATATTATATAAAAAGAAATTTTTTGATCAGTGTAGCCAATTCTTCTAATATATTCTAGAGTGTTTAGAGCTTCTTGACTTATATTTAAGCCAACAGAGTCAGGGCTTTGAATGCTTAAAGATTGAGAAATACGAGTAAAAATTATTTTCCCCCCCTTAAAAACAACTTGCCTAAAGCCCCCTACCCTATTTTGAGAGATTAAAATATCCCAATCATCATTGCCTTTTTTACTAACTTTTTTAAGAGATTTTAATTTCTGCAATAAATCTTCAGCTTCAATTGGCAAAAGATAAATTCCCTTAAATACATTGGGAATTGTATCCATAAACTCTAGCCATTCCGTAAGTGGTGATGAATTTCTAACTGAAACAAAAACATATTTTATATCTTTTCTAGTTTTTGTTTCTTCCTTTCCAAGTTCATGATATCCATTTAAGTCAAGCGGATCAAATTCTGTTTTAAGTTTTCTCTGAATAATTTTATTAATATTACTTTTTCCAACTGGCGGTAAATTTGCAAAAATGTAATTTTGATCAATTGTATCAAGGAGAATATAAACTTTATAAGATTCTTTGCCTAAGAAAAATTGAGATACATCAGCAGAAAATGGAGATGAAGTGAATATTCTATTTTCTAAACGCTCACCTGAAAAGCAGGTTAGAATTGCCCCTTCATCACCAAGAGATATAATTATACTTCCAGATTTTTTTAATAAATTCTTCATATAAAATTTATTCTAGTCAAACTTTTATAAACTGGAATAAATATTTTATAATAAAAAATAACTTCGCAGAAAAATATAAAATTGTAGCCTTAAAACTTCATTTTACTGAAGCTAGAATATACTGGGCCAAATACTGCTGCAATTACCCACATTAAAGTTGCACCCATTACAACAAGTAAGGTTGGCTGAATCATCGCAACCATTGCTTCAACGGCGTCATCAATTTCCCTTTCATAAAAATAATTAATATTAGCAAGAGATCTCTCCATATTACCACTATCTTCACCAACCTTAAACATTCTAACAACTAAACTTGGAAAACTTCCGTTTTCTGCAAGTGCTTCAGTTATTCTAATACCCTCAGAAATATTTTGTTTAATTGCTTCTATTGATTCTTTTATGACTCTATTTGTTACAACCCTGCCTGAAATATCCAAAGATTCTAAAACGCCTAACCCACTATTAAAAGTTATTGAAAAGAATTTTACAAACCTTGCTAAATTAACTTTTTGGATAACTGGGCCAATACCCGGAACTTTTAATAAAATTGCATCAACTGCTTTTCTGAAGGGTTCGTGGCGTTTATATAACAAAATAAGAATAGTTAATTGAATTGGAATTCCAAAAATAATTACCCACCAGTAATCAGCAAAAAAGGCGGAAGTTGCAATTAATGCTCTTGTATGAAATGGTAAATCAAAACCTTGTTTTTGTAGGAAATCAACTAATTGTGGCACAACAAAAAGCATCATTAATGTAATAACAATTGTCATTACAACTATTAAAACTATTGGGTAAGTTATGGCTTTTTTAACTTTTCTTCTAAAATCATTTGTCCATTTAATATGCTTGGATAATTGCCCAAAAATATCAGCAAGATTACCAGTTTCTTCACCAGCAGAAACAAGACTTATAAAAAGTTCATCAAAAACATCTTTTCTTTTTGCTAATGCACTAGAAAGTTTTTCACCACCCTTAATATATTGGCATAAATCAGATAATAAATCACGCATTCTAGGGTTATCAACGCTGTCTCGTAAATCTATTAAAGAATCTAAAATTGGCACTCCCGCCCTTTCTAGCTCTTCCATATGAACGCAAAGCATTATCATATCTTTAGGCTTTACCTTTCCGCCTATCCCAGCCTTTTTTTCTTTAACAAGTTTGTAATCAACTAAATCGCAATCAAGCTCTTTAATTCTAGCTTCTAAATCTAAAACATTATTGGCGGTCATCTTTCCACGATTTTCCTTACCATCTTTTGAAATTGCAAAATAATTATATAAAGGCATATAGAAAATTTATTAAAATCTTTTTGTCATATCAATGGTTGAGATTAACTCCTCAACATCTGTAATTCCCTTTAGAACTTTATCAACCCCATCATCTGACATTGGAATAAATTCAGTGGTTGAAGCGGCATCATAAAATTTAACTTTACTTGCGGCTTCATAAATTAACTCATCAATTTTATCATTTACTAATAATATTTCTGAGATTGCAAGCCTACCTTTATAGCCAGTATAATCACATTTTTCACACCCAGTATGCTCAAAAACTACAGGTGGGTTTTCGGGGTCTTTCAATAAAACTTTACATTCAAATTCATTAGCTGGCCTTTCTTTTTTGCAGTGAGAGCATAATTTTCTTGCAAGCCTTTGTGCAACTATTGCAATAATACTTCCCGCTAAAATTCTAGGTGTAACGCCAATATCTATAAGCCTTGGAATTGCACCGATTGCATCATTTGTATGTAGAGAAGTATAAACTTGGTGGCCTGTCATCGCGGCACGAATTGCCATTGAGGCAGTTGCCTCATCTCTAACCTCACCCACGAAAATAATGTCAGGATCTTGCCTAAGTAAAGATTTAACGCCTGATGCAAAATCCATACCGCTATGCTCACGAATATTAGATTGCCTAATAATTGGAAGCGAATATTCAACTGGATCTTCAAGGGTCATTATATTAACATCCATTTTGTTAATATGGCTTAATATTGAATATAATGTAGTTGATTTGCCAGAGCCAGTTGGCCCTGTAACAATTATAACGCCTTCTGGCCTCTTAAGTGCTTTTTGAAGAATTTTAACATTCTTCTCACTAAATCCAAGCTGTTCTAATGGAAGCAAGGCTTTTTGCTTATCTAAAATACGCATTACAATATTTTCGCCGTGAATAGTTGGTTGCGTTGCCACCCTAAAAGATACTTCACGCCCAAGAACATTCATTGTAATTCTGCCATCTTGGGGGTTTCTAGTTTCCGTAATATTCATATCAGACATAATCTTAATACGAACAACAATTGCCGCCCAATATTCCCTATGGAATGATCTTATAAGCCTCAAAGAGCCATCAACCCTATATCTCAGGCGTATAAACTGGCCTTCAGGCTCAAAATGCAAATCTGAAGCCCCTTTTTGAATAGCATCAACCAATAACGCATCAATTAAGCGAACAGTTGGGTTAACATAGCCATCTTGCTGGTTTGCAGTTTGGGTTAAAACTTTTGCATCTTCATTACTTAAGGCTTCAATTTCTCTTAAAATTCCATCAATTGAAAGCTCATAATCATAGTAATTATTAATCAAATCATTCAAATCTTTTTCACTTGAGTGAGTTGGTGTAAGCTTAAATCTTTTCGGAAAATATCTGCGAATTCTATCTAATGCTAAAACATTAAATACATCTGTCATAGCAACATAAATATTGCCCTCTTCCATTAACACTGGAATGGCTTTATATCTAACCGCAATTTCTTTTGGAACCTGCTTTACAAGAGTTGGATCAATGATTGATTTTTTAATATCAAATCTTCTAACGCCTGATTCTTCTGCTAAAATTTCTGCAAGGGTATTCTCAGTAATAAGACCCATTTCAACCATTATCTGCCCAAGCATTACGCCTTTTTTCTGCTCTCTTTGAATTTTAAGGGCAATTTCTAACTGATCTGGCGTGATAAGGTTTTTTTCAATTAATTTTTGACCAATAGGCTTTCTGCTAAGCCTTTCTTTTGCTTCTAAATCTAAGTTATCCTGATCATTTCTGATGATTTCAGTTGAATCAGAAAGAACAATTTCCTCTTTAACATCGTCAGTTTTTTTCTGTTGCTGAAGCCTCTTCTGCTCTTCAAGCATTTCCTTAATGGAATCTTTTAAGTTTATATCCGTCATTAAAATTTATTAAGAAAAAATGTTAAATTTCTGCATTAATTCTAATTATATTAAACTAAAATAAAACTAAACTGAGGTAAAATATCAAATTATAAACTAAGTTTTCAAACTTATTATAATTTTGCAACAAAGTTACTTTTTTTGTTTTTATAATTAAAAGGTTTTAAGTAAAATTTACTCCCCCTCAATAGTTCCGGAGGGTTGCCGGTTATGTCATAAACAACACGGTTTAAGCTAAATTCTATAATTAAACAAATAGGTTAGGGCTAGATTTCTCTTTCTCTTAGATTATTGTTTATATGCGTTTGGATCTGACGCAAAGTTTGCCTTTGTGTATGTAAAATTTCTTTAGATAAGAGATTTTCTACTGTTTTTGAAATTAGCTTAACTGCATTCTCCTTATCCTCAGTATTTACAATTTCAATTTTATGACCATCATAATCTTTTCTTAATTTAGATTGGTTTTTGATAGGACATATTGATCTGATAAAACTAAGCCTTCTTATCACCTCGTCAACAGGAGCATTATTTATTTTTTGTTCTGAAAGAACTGTGTTTACACACTTGCAGAAGTCAAGGCTTTGCAATGATTCTTTTTTATCAAAAATTTGTTCAATTTTACATTCCGCAAATAAATGTGCATTTAGATTGGATTTAAAATCTCTTATAAGATTAAGAGTTTTGTTTTTTTGGGCTAATTTTGCATCTAGTCTTAGATTTGTTTTTACATCTTCCGGATAATTTGTTTCAAAGACAAGTTCATTTAGTCTTTCATATGTTTTTTCTGAGAGTTCTTCAAATAAATCAAAAACTTCATATTTAGTGGCAAGATATGCAATTGTTTGCCTTTTATCATTTTTCAAATCTTCAAGAAGATAATTATCTAAATAGAATTTTTCCTTTTCATCTGCAAATACCCAGACTAAAGTTAGAAGTGTAATTTGTTCATTTTCAAAATCTTTTCCCTCCTTTAGAAAATCAGACATATCATTAAGACATTGAGTATATTGCCCTAAATATGAGCTGTAATCAAACATTTTATCTTTGCTTTCTTCGTTAAGATTGCTTGGAAAAACCGCTAGATAGTAGCAGTAATGCATAGTATTAAGGTTAATTAACCTAATATTAATTAAATTTATATCTACTTCAGAATTATCCCTTAAATAATCTAACAAATAAGATTGAGCACCATTATCTTCTTTATTAGAAATTTCTTGGTAAATAGGATTAAATTTACCATTAATATCCTTTATTTTTTCTGTAACTAAATCAAGAATAGGTTTCTGATTAAAAAAACTTTTAAAACCAAGAGATTCTGATTCATATATTTCATTATCTCTAGCATATCCATAATAAATATTAAATTCAAAAGCTTTTTTATCCGGAGATTGTTTTAGACTATTGCTAACTAAATTTTGGAAAAAATTTAAGTTGGTTTGTAAACTAAATTCTATAAATTCAAACAACCTGACATCTTTCAAATAATCAACACCAATTGTATGCGTATCCCAGAAAATAGGTTCAGAATTGTTATAAAAATTGAAAATAGGATTTTCATTTTTTTTATCAATTCTATTATTGAAAAGGTAGCTTCTAATATCAGTTGATATTGCATAAATGCATCTTTCGTGTAAAAGATTATTTTCTTCATATTCTTCATTGTAAGAAAATTTTACAAGCTTTTTTGTAAAACCTGAAAGGTGTAAAATTAAATTTACTCTATTAGACGATTTTTTTTTATTAATTTTTTCTAAAATTTCATTATATTCTTCATGTGTATATATATTTTTTAGCACACTAGGAAATAGATTTATCCTTATAAGACGATTTATTGGACGCATTACACATTCAAAGTTATATTTTGACACTTCAAAATATTCTGAATCTTGACCATTCATTTGCCTAATTTTTTTTAGATTATATTAACACAAAAAAGTTAATAATTAGTTAAACCCCCCTTTTGTTGCATATTTATAAATTTACAATCACTCCCACTCAATAGTTCCGGGGGGTTTGCCGGTTATGTCATAAACAACACGGTTAATGCCTCTAACTTTATTTACAATAAGATTTGAAACCTTGCCTAAAAATTCATGATCAAATGGGTAATATTCTGCCGTCATACCATCTGAGGAAGTTACAGCACGAAGTGCAAGAACATATTCATAAGTTCTACCATCACCCATAACTCCTACTGATTGCACCGGCAATAAAACTGCAAATGCTTGCCAAATTTTATCGTAAAGCCCAGCTTTTTTAATTTCTTCAATATATATTGCGTCAGCTTCCTGCAGGATTTTTATTTTATCACGAGTTATTGCCCCCGGTATTCTAATTGCAAGGCCGGGCCCGGGAAATGGATGGCGTTTTATCATATCTGGTTTTAAGCCAAGCTCAAGGCCTAAAGCACGAACTTCATCTTTGAATAATTCACGGAGTGGCTCTACAAGTTGCATTTTCATTTTCTCTGGTAATCCGCCAACATTATGATGAGATTTTATTGTAACCGCCGCATCACCATGAACTGAAACTGATTCTATAACATCAGGGTAAAGCGTGCCTTGCGCTAAGAAATCTGAACCGCCTAGCTTTTTAGCTTCCTGCTCAAATACTTCTATAAAAGTTGCACCAATGATTTTGCGTTTTTTTTCTGGATCAGAAATATTTTCAAGTTTGCCTAAAAATAAATCTGATGCATCAACCATATCTATATTAATGTGAAAACCATCAAATAATTGCTTCACTTGCTTGGCTTCATCTTTACGAAGTAGGCCGTGATCAATAAATACACAAGTTAGGTTATCGCCAATAGCTTTATGTATAATTGCTGCTGTAACTGTGGAATCAACACCGCCACTAACTGCACATAAAACTCTTTTATTGCCAACTTGTTTGCGGATTTTTTCAACCTCCATATCAACAAAATTGTGCATATTCCAATCAGGTTTGCAGCCACATATTTCAAAGCAGAAATTTTTAATAAGCTCTTTTCCATCAGGTGTATGAACAACTTCAGGGTGAAATTGCACGCCATAAAATCTGCGTTTTTCATCAGCACAAGCCGCAAATGGTGCACCTTCGCTAGAAGCAATTATTTCAAAACCTTGCGGAAGAGCAGAAACTTTATCGCCGTGGCTCATCCAAACTTGATGCTCAGAGCCAGATTTCCAGACATTTTGGGTGAGTTTACTTTCTTTTACAACTTTAACAAATGCCTTACCAAATTCACGATGATCAGAAGGCTCAACCTTTCCGCCTAAAATATGGCTCATAAGTTGCTGACCGTAACAAATACCAAGCACTGGAAGGTCTAGCTCAAATATTTCTTTGCCAACTTTTGGGCTTTTATCGTAACCAACACTAGCAGGGCCACCTGATAAAATAATGCCATCTGCATTATAATTTTTAATTATTTCAAAAGAAGTATTATAAGGTTTTATCTCACAAAAAACCCCGATTTCCCTAACTCTACGAGCAATAAGTTGCGTAACCTGTGAACCAAAATCTAGAATTAATATTTTATGCATTTTACTATATTTGCAAATTTTTGTTTAATTTATTATACTATTTGACCATTAAATAAACTATGTTATTTTTGCAACAATTAACTTAGTCTATATTCTATGGAAAATACCAAAGTTGAGTTAGAAGCAATATTTGGAGAAAATAATGTTTCGGCAGATAAATCTGGAAATAAATTTTCTATTAATAAAAATGGTGCAGAAAATATTTTGAATGAAAAGGGCAATGAAGATTTCAAAACATTGTTTAATCTTAAGGGTGATAAATATGTTTTAGATACAGAAAAAATGTTCAAGGGTGTTTATGGAACGCCTAAACAAGCAGCAAATCTCAAAGATCCTTCATATAATAAAAAATTATTAGAGTATGGTGCTGATAGAGCAAGAGTTGCAAAGGTAATAGGCAAGCCAATTGGTGAAATTAAAATAGACTTTGCTACTGGGGATTTATTTATTCCAGCAAAACTAATTTCAGAAGATTTTCAGGTTATACAAAGAATTATTGATATAACAAATTCTGAAAATTTTTCTAATCTTAATACAACTAATTCTAGAGAGCAATTTGGTTTAAGTGAATATAGATTTTCATATCCAGATTATTCTATTAAAATTCACGCTGACAATGATGGAGTTTATTACTATGAAATTGGAGATACTTCGGGAACAGATGAAGTTTTAACCCACGAGGATTTAGCAAAAGAAATAATGAAAAATCTAAATAAATTTAATGGTATTTATATTGATAATAACCAAATAAATATCCCCCCAAAAGATGCACTAAAGCCTGTTGACAGAAGTAAAATATAACAGATA
Source organism: uncultured Rickettsiales bacterium (assembly GCA_964445765.1). Classification (GTDB taxonomy): domain Bacteria; phylum Pseudomonadota; class Alphaproteobacteria; order Rickettsiales; family UBA8987; genus JANPLD01. The sequence continues at coordinate 104,654 of CAYULD010000001.1, forward strand.
TAAAATATCTTTTTCCGATTATTAGAGAAATTTAATAATTTTCTTGCATTTATCAAAAATTGCATATTTTAGTGTTAGCCAAACTTAATATTTATTAGTTATGAAAATTAAAATTATAAGCTCATTAGCAGTTGCGATGTTAATATCTGTTGTGAGTACATCTGCTTTTTCAGCAATTGAAACAACCAAAAAAATTGCTGGTAAGGCAGTAAAAGGCACTGCAAAAGTTGTTGGTCAAGTTTTTGATGCAGGCGGAAAAGTTGTTGGAACAGTCTATAATGTAGGTGGCAAAATTGTTGGTGAAACAATTGATGTTGCAGATAAAGGCTATGACAAATTCATTGATAAAAAATTATCTATTACTCCAACGGTTGGAACGCAAGGTTTAGGTATAGAAGCTGCTTATAAAATTAATGATTATTTTGCAGTAAGGGGTGGGCCTAACTATATGCAATGGTCTGATAACCCAACACTTTCAGCACTTACATATAATTATGATTTAGATTTCTTCAATGTTGGTGCCTTGATTGATATTCACCCATTCAAAAACGCTTTTAGGGTTTCAACTGGTGGCTTTTATGGCCAAAAGAAAATTGATTTCACTTCAACGCCTGCAGGCCCAACTCAAATTGGTAATGCAGTTTATTCCGCTTCACAAATTGGAACTATCAGAGGTGAAGTAGAAGGTGAAGATTTTACCCCATATTTTGGTGTTGGTTACACTAGAAAATGGATGGAAGATGATAACTTTTTCTTTGATGCTGATCTCGGTGTTACTTTTGATTCAATTCAAACCAATCTTCGTGCTACAGGAACTGCGGCAACTGAGGCAGGCTTTCAAGCTGATTTAGTTAGAGAAAGAAGAAAAATTAACAACTTCTTTGATTTAATTGAAACTTATCCAGTAATTAGATTAGGTGTTGGTTATAAGTTTTAGCCAATTAGATATATTCAATTTTTAGAAAAGGGAGCATTTGCCTCCCTTTTTTTTATAAAAAATCTTAGGATAAATTAGAAGATAATTTCTTAAATAACTCACCTCTTTCTTCATAATTTTTGAATTCATCAAAAGATGCACAAGCTGGCGATAATAAAACGATATTTTTATCATTAGAAGTTTTATTATTATCCAACAAAGCATCATTTTTTGCATCATTAAATGCTTCATTAAAATTATTCAAAACTTTGAAGTTACTGAAGCCAGCCTCTTTGTAAGTATTGGCAAAATTATTTTTTGCATCACCATAAAAATATGCAAATTTTATTTTATTAAAATATTGCTTTAGACTTGAGATTCCGCCTTCTTTAGCAATGCCACCTGCTAACCAAAATATATTATCATAAGTTTTAAGGGCTGGCTCAGTAGCATCAGCATTGGTAGCCTTTGAATCATTTATAAAAATAACATTCTTAAATTCTGCAACCTTCTGCATTCTATGATCTAAACCTGAAAAGGTTCTGATTGCAGATAAAATTTGATTATCATTAAGCCCAACTTGTTTGCAGGCAAGATAAGAAGCCGAAATATTTTGCAAATTATGAAGCCCCATTAAATTTGGAAAAAATTCATTTTGAAAATAATCCCCAGTTTTGAATTTAATTAAATTATTATTTTTAGAAATTTCATTAGCAATATTTTGCATAATTTCAGTATCAGTGCAGATAATTCCGCAATCAGTTTTTTCTTGCCCCATAAATATTCGCATTTTTGATTTTGCGTATTTATCTAGTGTAACATATCTTTCCATATGATCTGGGGTTAGATTTAGAAAAATAGCCACATCAAATTTTGCTTTCGGCGTAATATCAAGTTGAAAAGATGAAACCTCAAGAACATACCAGCAATTTTCAGTTTCTAAATCAAGGCTAAGTGCAGGAATTCCAAAATTACCGCCAATTTCGCAATTAATATTATTTTCTTTCAAAATATGATAAATCAATGCCGTTGTAGTGGATTTTCCATTAGTGCCAGTAATTGCAATAGTTTTTGAATCAGATTTTTTATTTCTAACTAAAATTTCTATATCACTAACAATAGGGATATTATTTTTTTGAGCCAAAACTGCTATAGGGTGAGGTTTAGGAAGATTTACAGGAATACCGGGAGAAAATAAAATTTCAGAAATATTTTGAAAATCCCATTCATCATAATGCGAGATTTTTGGAAGATATGCAGGCAAATTTATATTTTGGTTATCATCAAACAAACAAAATGGAATATTGTTTTTATAAAAATATTCTGCTGAGGCTATCCCAGATTTTCCTAGACCAACAATTGCAATTTTTTTCATATTCTATTCTTTATAATTCACCCGCTTTTTGAAGAATTTTTCTTTCAATAATCTCAGAAAATCTAAAATTAGTTTTTTTAATTAATTCTAAATAAGGTTTTACATTTGATATAATACCAAGTTTTTTTGCTTCAATAAAAATTGATAATGTGCCAGCAATTTTAATATTAAGTGATTTAGCAAAATTTCTACCTTTAGCATCATCAATAATTATAATGGGGTTTTCTTTTTCCATAGCTAATGCAATTGCACTAGCCTCACCTTCATCTAAAAAATTAGATAATTGTTTTTGAAAATTTATATTTTTTGGATTTTCAACTTTAATCCAGCTTGGTAGCTCAAAATTGAACTCATTCTTGATTATGTCTGTTATGAAAATATAGCCAAAAATTTGCCTAAGTAATTCTAATTCGCCAATTTTAGATAAAATAATTAGGCAACTTGTATCAGTTATTATTGCGGTTCTCATTTATATTTTCTAAATTTTGAAAATCTAAATCTAAATCATCTTCTGAAAAATTAAAAACACTAAAACCATAAAGACCTAAATTTTCTATAAAATTTAGTTTAGAGATGCCTGCTAATTTTGCAGCTTGCCCCAGAGATAAAATTTTTGATTCATATAAATTGCCAGCAAGCCTCATTAGTAAATCATTTTTACTTAATTTTATAGTTTCTGGAATATTTATTGTTACTTGCATAATAATTTACTTTGTAGCTATCATTATAGCTGAAAATAGATTAAAATTCAATAAGATATATAACTTTTACTTACAAATAACCCTTAAATTCTTCAAGAAGGCCACGATATAAATCCCTCTTAAAAGGAACGATTATTGAAGGCAAGCCCCAAGGTTCGTGCCATTTCCAAGCTGCAAATTCAGGAATTTCAGTATTAATATTTATTTCAGAATCATCACCCAAAAATTTTGCTAAATACCACATTTGAGTTTGCCCACGATATTTTCCATTCCAAAATTTAGGGATTAAATAATCAGGAATATCATAGGAATACCAAGCTCTTGCCTGTGCAATAATTTCAATTTTATCAGTGCCGATTTCTTCTAAAAGTTCTCTTTTTGCGGCAACTATTAAATCTTCACCTTCTTCAATTCCACCTTGTGGCATTTGCCAAGCATCAGCTTTGTTATCAATTCTTTGACCAACAAAAACCTGCTTCTTCTTATTAAGAAGCATAACCCCCACGCATTTTCTATATGGAAGGTTTTCACGATTTATTATTTTACTTTGATTAACCACAATCTTTATAAAAATTTATATCATTCTTTTGAATAAATTTATTTTATCTAAAAAATAATGTTTTAGACTTCCCAAAATATGAAGTGAAATTATCGCGACAAAAAACCAAGGTAGTGTTTCATGGGTTTCCCAAGCAAACCTTCCCAATGGTTTGTTTTTTTCAATTAAATCAGGAAATTGCCAACCAAAAATTGAAAGAGAGTAATCCCCAGCATCAGTTGCAATATAACCACTTAAAGGCATTAATATCATAAATAAATATAAGAAAAACCAACCAATTTTAGCCATTATTATGTTGCTTTTGCCTAATTGCTCAGGAAGTTTAGGATCAATTTTATAGGTTTTTGATTTTACAATTATTCTTAAAAAAATTAAGAATAATGCAATCATACCAAATGATTTATGATAAAAATAAAAATCCCCCTTAAATTCTTTAGGCAAATAGCCTTTAGTAAATCCTGATATTAATAAAGAAATGATTATTATTGCCATCAGCCAATGAATAATTCTAAGTGTTTTATTATATTTTTGATTTTGCATATTTACTCCTTTTTAATTTTCAAAAGTTTCTAGCTTTACATTGCCATTCTCATCTTTAACTATTTGTTCAACTTTCAACTTTGCATCTGCAAGCCTTTTTTCACAAATTTTAACAAGCTTTGAGCCTTCTTCATAAAGCTTAATAGATTCTTCAAGCTCTAAATTTCCAGATTCTAATTTTCTAGTAATAGTTTCTAGCTCTAAAATTGCTTTTTCAAAATTAAGCTCTTTAGCATTTTCTGCCATAAAATTTTATATTAATTTTTAATTCTGATATTTCATAATTGTAATTTTATAATTTTGCATCATAAATTGCAATTGAACAAAAAATAAAATTTATGAGTTATAAATCTGATGCAAATTTTTTAGTTAATTTATTGAGTGCATTTTTATTTTATCTTATATTTTTTCTTTGCAGAAGCCATTTTCAGGCTGTTGATTTAACCTTGATATTACTTTGCTTTGCAAATGCAATTTTACCAATTTTAATTTATGAAATTTATCGTGCTTGTGAATCTGGAAGTAAGTCACTAATAAATTTTAAGATAATTAATAAATTTAGCTTTGAGAGAATTTCCTTAAAAATTATAGGCTTAGCTATTACATTTCTAAGCGTTTATGCGGTTTATAGGTTGTTTCCTATATATCGCACAGATTATTATTTCACTTTTTATAATAAATTATTGGCGGTTATTGATTATATTTTTATCCTAGCGATACCCTATTTTATTATCACAGACCTAATGATGAAAAGCCCCAAAGATGCATATTATCATCTTGGGCTTCTAGTTAGGTTTGACTTCAAAAATATTGATAAAAAACTTATATGGGAACACGCAAGAGCTTGGATTGTTAAGGCCTTCTTTTTGCCACTTATGGTTATTTATTGCATCAATAACTTTAATTTTCTTTATAATTTAGATTTATCAAAAATTCATAATTTTAAGAATTTTTTTGATATGGCTTATAGCTTTATTTTTACTATAGATATAATTTTTGCTGTGATTGGCTATTCATTAACGCTTAAACTTTTTAATACGCAAATTTATTCCGCTGAGCCAACTTTGCTCGGCTGGTTAGTGTGCATTATCTGTTATGAGCCATTTTGGGTGGGTGCGTTTAATAGTAATTATTTTCAATATGAGGAAGGTTTTTATTGGGGGCATTTTTTTACTGAAAATTCAATAGGTTATATAATATGGGGGAGCTTTATTTTATTTTCTATTGGCATATATTCGCTTGCAACCGTTGCGTTTGGTATGCGTTTTTCAAATTTAACATATCGTGGGCTTATTTCAGATGGCCCCTATGCTTTAACCAAGCACCCAGCCTATGTATTTAAGAATTTATCTTGGTGGTTAATTTCTGTGCCATTTATTACAAATTCAGATTGGATAACCGCTCTTAGAAATTGTTGTATGCTTCTTGGTGTAAATATAATTTATTATGTTAGAGCTAGAACTGAAGAAAATCATCTTTCAAACTACCCAGAATATGTCGCTTATGCTGAAATGATGAATGAAAAAAGCATCTTTGCTTGGGTTGGAAAAATATTACCTTTTATGAAATATTCTTACGAAAGAACCAAAAATTCCGGCAGTAAAACCTATCCAAAATTTTCAGGGAGATAGTTTATTAATACTCTAAAAATTTATTGGTGATGGGGTAGCGTCTATCTCTGCCAAATGGCTTGCTTGAAATTTTAACACCCGGTGCAGATTGCCTGCGTTTATATTCAGCTTTATGAACCATCTTTTCAACTTCATAAACGGTTTGAGGGTTAAAGCCTTCCGCAACAATATCTTCAACTGATTTATCCATCTCCACCATTTCATATAAAATTTTATCTAATACTTCATATTTTGGTAAGCTATCTTCATCTTTTTGATTGGGGCGAAGCTCCGCACTTGGTGCTTTAGTAATAATTCTATTAGGTATAAGATTTAATTTTTTAAGTTTAGCATCTTGCGGAAGGTTTGAATTTCGCCATTTCGCAATTTCAAAAACTCTAGTTTTATATAAATCTTTTATAAGATTATAACCGCCACACATATCACCATAAAGGGTGCAATAGCCAACTGCAACCTCACTTTTATTGCCTGTTGAAAGCAGTAAATGACCAAATTTATTTGATAAAGCCATTAATAAATTGCCCCTAATTCTTGCTTGTAAATTTTCTTCAGCAAGCCCTGATTTTGTATCTTTGAAAAATGGTTTTAGTGATTTTTCAAATGCAACGCATAATGGCTCAATATCTATATTATCCAGCTTAACACCAAGATTACTTGCAAGATATTTTGCATCTTCAATGCTTTCATCTGAGGTATATTTTGAAGGCAACATCACAAGCCTAACTTTATCAGCACCAAGTGCATCAACTGATGCAACCGCAGAAATGGCTGAATCTATACCACCACTTAACCCCAAAATAACACCCGGAAAACCATTTTTATTAATATAATCCCTCAAAGCCAGCATCATAGCTTGATACATATGCTCAGGCTCATTAATAATAGTTTGATGTTTAGGTTTAGATTTTATTATTTCATCTGTATCATAAAGAGTTACATCTTCTCTAAAGAAATCCATCTGATCAAAAACTTTACCATTGCCAGACATTGCGAAACTTCCGCCATCAAAAACTAAATCGTCATGACCACAAACTTGATTGACATATAAAACTGGAATATTTCCCCCTGCTTTAGCAGCATTTGAGGCTATCTCCATTCGCTTTGCGTGCTTGCGTCTTTCAAATGGTGAAGCATTCACAGAAAGTATAAATTCTGCACCTTTTAAGCCTGCGGCATTTTCTTTGCTCCAAGTATCTTCACAAATTAACATACCAATAGTTTTGCCCTTATACTTAAAAGGCTTAGGTTTTGTGCCACCTTCAAAAACTCTTTTTTCATCAAAAACGCCATAATTTGGAAGATCATATTTATATTGCTTATAAATGATTTTGCCTTTTGAAACTATTAAAGCGGCGTTATATATTTTGCCATTTTGCTTCCAAGGTGTGTTGATTAAAATATCTGCTTTAGCATTCTTTGTGGCTTGGATAATTTTATTAGTATAATCCAAAGATTTTTGAACAAATTCAGGGCGTGCAACCATATCTTCCCCCGGATAACCACAAACGCATAATTCTGGAAATACAACTAAATCAGCATTTTGATTTTCCTTATAAACTTTGATGATTTTATCAGTGTTATGGGCGAAATCACCAACGGTAAAGTTTAATTGAGCAAGAGCAATTTTCATAATTTCACAATAAATTTTTAAGTGAAAATAATTAATATCTTAATAAAATCAAAGAAATATAGAGATATATTAGAATATTTTTTAATTATTTTGAAGCCTATGACATAAAATTTTTAATGCTTCAGGGTAAATTTTATGCTCTGCTTGGTGGATTTTTTCAGATAAAATATCCTCATCATCACCTGCGTCAATTTCAACCGCCTTTTGAAGAATTATCTCACCACTATCAACTTCAGGTGTAACAAGGTGAACGGTGCAACCTGTAACTTTTACGCCATATTGCAAGGCATCTCTGACGGCATTACCACCCTTAAATGATGGTAAAAGTGAAGGGTGAATATTTAGCATTCTTCCTGCCCATTTATTAACAAAATCTGCGGTTAAAATTCTCATAAAACCAGCAAGGCAAACAACCTCAATTTTATTTTGGATAAGCTGGCTGTGGATTTCGTGATCAAAACCATCACGGGTTTTGAAGTTTTTATGATTTATAACAGAAGTTTTGACCCCTGCCCTTTCAGCCCTAACTAGTCCAAAAGCCTCTGGCTTGTTAGATATAACCAAAGAAATTTCCGCAGGAAAATTCTCATTTGCACGCGAAGCATCAAGCAAGGCCTGCAAATTCCCTCCATTTCCTGAAATTAAAACTGCTGTTTTAAGTTTTTTTTGCATTTTATAAATTCTCCTAAAATCTCTATTTAGGAATGACATAAAGCTCTAGCTTATGGCCAACTAATTTATAGCCATATTCATCAGCAATTCTCTCTTGTAGTTTTTCAATTTCTTCATTAACAAATTCAATAATTTCACCAGTTTTCACATTTATAATATGATCGTGATGATCATCAGATGATTCTTCATATCTAGCTCTGCCATCGCCAAAATCGTGCTTTTCAACAATGCCATTTTCTTGAAAAAGCCTAATGGTTCTATAAACTGTTGCAATTCCTATTGTTTTATCAAGTGCCGATGCACGACGATAAACTTCCTCAGTATCTGGGTGATCTTTAGCCTCCGCAATAATTTTAGCGATAAGCCTGCGTTGATCAGTCATCTTCAAGCCTTTCTCAGAGCATTTTTGTATAATAGAATTTGGCATCTAAAATATAATTATTTTGTTACGATAAAGGTTAAATATATTTTTTGTTTTAACTAATTGCAAATATTATCTTGCTTAGGGCGTGTTGACATTTAATTAGTAGAAGCGTGCATAATTAATTTTGGTATAGAACAAAGAAAAAAATGAGTGAAATAGTTAATCATATTTCCGAAATTTTTCTGAAGTTATAAGCCAAAATTAACAGCAACCCGAAGGAAAATTAAGTATTAACACGCCCTAACCAATTTTACTTAAACAATATAAATTATTTCAAATAATATTTATGAACCTAAAGAAAAAAATTGGTTTTTGGCTAATTATTTTATCTATTGGTTTTGCGATTAGCAATTCATATTTTGTTTTTCCTAAATTAATTGGATATTATTTTGGTGTAAAAACTGAAGGTAAGATTATCTGCAAAAAATCTGGCAGAAAAATGGATATTGATGATGTAGTAAATTATTCCGTGGAATATAAGTTTTCAACGCCTAGCAAAATTGAGCTTGGCTCATCTTATGTTTGGGAATCATATTATAACAGCAATAGAATTGGCGATAATATTAACATTCGTTATTTGGAAAAACTCCCTTTTTTTAATGCCATAGAGCAAGAGCTTGAAAATAACTTCAGGAAAGAATTTTTAATCACTTTAATTATTGCAAATATCATATTGTTTTTATTCTCTTTTTATTGTTATACAAAATATTTAAGATTAGAAAAAATTAAGAAAAATCTAAAGGTAAATGGCACATTAACTATAGGCAAGATTGATGAAATTGAAGAATATGCATCTTTCAACAATAAAGTTTTTTATAAAATCCATTATTCATATAGTGATAATATAGAAAATAATTATGTAGGGGAAGAAATTGTAAACCACCAGATTGCCAACAAATTAAAAATAGGAGATGAGGTAAAAATTTATTATGATAGCCAAAAACCTTATATTTCTGCTTTTGAAAGGATTGTTAATAAGATTAATTAATCTTGGTTGTAAAAATACAATTTTATAATTAAGATTTTTTTATTGCCTAAATAATTTGTTAAGTTTCTTGAAAGTTTCATTGAGTTTTGTAGCCTAAATTATTAATAAAGTTATTTTTATAATGTCTGAAAATTTAATCAAATCTGCTAAATGTGATGATTTTTTTATTAAAGATGGTGATGTTGTAATTGCGGCAATCACTTCTTGCACCAATACTTCAAACCCATATGTAATGGTGGGTGCTGGCATTGTTGCTAAAAAAGCGAATGCACTTGGGCTTAAAGCTAAACCTTGGGTTAAAACCTCTTTGGCACCCGGCTCGCAAGTTGTTTCAGAATATTTAGAAAAATCAGGTTTACAAAAAGAGCTTGATAAACTCGGCTTTAATGTTGTTGGCTATGGTTGCACAACTTGTATTGGCAATTCTGGCCCACTTTTGCCTGAGATTGAGCAAACCATTAAAGATAACAATTTACTTGTTGCATCTGTTCTTTCAGGAAATAGAAATTTTGAAGGTAGGGTTCACCAACTTGTTAAGGCGAATTATCTTATGTCTCCGCCACTAGTAGTTGCTTATGCAATCGCGGGAACGGTCAATATAAATCTTAATAATGATGTAATTGCTGAGGTTTCTGGCAAGAAAATTTACTTAAAAGATATTTGGCCAAGTGAAGCTGAAATTAATGATGTAGTGCACAGCATTATTAATGCAAAAATGTTTAAGGATAAATATTCTTCAGTATTTCAAGGCACTAAAGAATGGCAAGAAATTAAAATTGAAGGTGGTGAAAATTATAAATGGGAAGATTCTACTTATATAAATAATCCGCCATATTTTGAGGGTATGGGCAAAAACTTTTCAGATAAAGCAAGCAATATTAATAATGCAAAAATTCTTGCCTTATTTGCGGATTCTATAACCACTGACCACATCTCACCAGCAGGAAATATTTCCGCCACTTCACCAGCGGCAAAATTCTTAGAAAATAAAGGGGTTACCAAAAAAGATTTCAACTCTTATGGTGCAAGAAGGGGCAATCACGAAATTATGATGAGAGGAACTTTTGCAAATATTCGCATAAAAAATGAAATGGCAAAAGGCATAGAAGGTGGCGTAACTATTTATAATGGTGAAATAGTTAGCATTTATGATGCGGCTATGAATTATAAGAAAAATAACACGCCTCTAGTTATTTTTGCAGGAAAAGATTATGGAATGGGCTCTTCAAGAGACTGGGCAGCAAAGGGAACTTATCTTCTGGGCGTTAAAGCAGTTATTGCAGAAAGTTTTGAAAGAATTCACCGCTCAAACCTAGTTGGAATGGGCGTTTTACCTCTTGAATTTACTAAAGGTGAAAATAGAAATTCTCTTAATTTAACTGGCTTTGAAGAAATAAGTATAACAGGGTTAGAATCTGGAATTTCACCAAAAATGAAGCTAAAATTAAATATCAAATATCAAGATGGGAAAACTCTTACAACTGAGGTTTTGTGCAGAATAGACACCCTAAATGAAGTTGATTATTATCTAAATGGCGGTATTCTTCATAAAGTAATAAGAAGTTTAGTTGCGTAAGGATATGAAAAAAACTAAATATATAATTATTTTAATTATATTATCTTCTATGTTATCATCTTGCTTTGGTTTGGCCTTATTTGGTGCAGGTGCTGGTGCAGGTTATATAATTTCTAATGAAAGAAATAAGTCAAACAAAAAATAAACAATTGCTGTAAGTTCTCCCTTAACATTAATATTTTTTTAATGTTTTTATGATATAAATCTAATAATAGAAGAAATTATTTATATGAACTTGGCTGAGCCACAAAAAGATGCACTAAATCAGATAATGCAAATTTATGATTTTGCTGAGCAAGCTATTGATTTATGTGAGAAATTCCCTGATGATTCAGAGCCATTTTTGCCTTTAGTTGAAAATATTGTTGCAAAAGTTGAAAAAAACTGTGATATAATGGTAACAAATTTTGAAAAATACTTAAAATCTGGAAAAGTTCTTTCTGGTGTTGAGAAAATGAAAATTCATAAGGCAAAAAAAGAAATTGATGAGGCTTTTGAAAATTTCTTTCAAAATATTAACAATAAATGAAATTATATTTTATGAGCACACAACCACAAAATCCTTTTCAGGCTCAAGTTGCAGAATTAGCTAATAATTTTACAAATAATTCTAGAGTATTAAATACAACATTAATTAATTGTGGTGGAATAGAAGGTCGCACTGCCGGTAATCAAGGCAAATCTGTTTAAGGAAAAATTAATCAACGAATATGCCAAGCCTTGGGCAATCTTTTCCAATTCTCTCGTGAGCCATTCTCATATCTCTATTAGTAAATTGAATGCCAGCTATTGGTGATCTATCACACCTTAAGGCCATTTTATAAGTATCAACAATAAGCCCTTTTTTTTCATCTTCTACTATGGAATAAGTTTTCTCAAACTCACCCGCAATACCCTTGCTTGAGCCGTGAACGCCATAAATATCTTTATGGCTAGCTTTGCTGGTATTGATATTATAAACAATCATTCCGCCAGCTTGAACAAATTGATCACTGCCCCAAGGTGCACGAATCACAAAATTATACGGAACTTTACATACAAAAACTGGCTTACCGATATAAATATGCTTTTCTATAGAATCTATAAAAGTGTAATCTGTAAAATCAGAATTATCTTCATTTTCACTTTGTAAATCAGCTAAAATAACTTTCTTTTCTCTCTCTGAAAGGCTTATTGATTCTGTTTTATCAGAATATAATTTGCTAAAATTTTCTGCTTTAATAACTTTTTTTGAACAAGAAATTAGCTTTTCTAATAAGGTTAAACTATTTTTTTCATTGCCTATATTATAAACAATATAATCCCCCTCTTCTGCAAAATTTTCTGTTTGCTCAGAAAAACCAATTTTAGTAACCACCCTAACCCTTCCATTTGTAACCTTAAATGCAAAAATTTCCGAAGATTTTTGAACTTCAGTCATTTTTGTAAAATCAATGTCTTTGGGGTTAATGCGATAATATAATTTATTATTAAAAAATACCTTTTCAAAAGTTTTAAGGTTTTCTTCACCTGCAGGCAAAAATTCACTTTCATTAGAATATGAACTTGAATATTGCCAAAAAACGCTAATTTTATTGCTAGGTAAATTCATTAAAATTTTTTTATTTATTTTAATTTTTCTGAAATCATTGTATCACAAAATGGTTAAGCAAACATTAATAAAAAATATCACCATATGAAATTATATACCTATAATCACTGCCCTTATTGCATTAAAGCTAGAATGATATTTGGGCTTAAAAACCTGCCTTATCAAGAAATTACCATATTAAATGATGATGTGGAAACCCCAACTAAGTTAATTGGTCAAAAAATGGTGCCAATTTTAGAAAAGCCTGATGGCTCTGCAATGCCTGAATCTATGGATATTGTGGCTTATATTGATAAGAACTTTGGCAAACCAGTAATTCTTGGTAAAAATAACAAAGCAATTTCAGAATGGCTTGAAAACTCTAGAAAATATGTAAGTAGACTCTATATGCCTCGCTCAATAATGGTTGGCTTGCCGGAATTTGAAACTGATAATGCCATCAGATATTTTAAGAGTAAAAAAGAAGATATGATTGGCTCATTTGAAGGAAATATCAGCAGAACAAAAGAGCTTAAATCAATGGCAGAAAATCATCTGGAAGAGCTTATATCTCTAATAAAATCTGATAAAGCAGTTAATGGTAATGAAATTTCTGAAGATGATTTTCATTTATTTCCTACATTAAGGGCCTTAACGATTGTAAAAGGTTTAACTATTCCATCTATTATATTGAATTATATAAATAATATGGCACGCATAACTAATATTGGGTTGTATTTTGATAAGGCTATATAATATTAGGTTTATATGAAAATTATCTTTATGGGGTCGCCGGATTTTGCAATCCCAACTCTAGAAAAATTAGGCAAATCTCAAAATCATAAAGTTATTGCGGTTTACACTCAACCCCCGAAGCCTGCTTTAAGGGGGCTAGAAATGCTTAAATCTAAGGTTCACTTAAAAGCAGATGAGTTAAATATTCCCGTTTATACACCCAAAAGTTTGAAAGATAAAACTGAGCAGGAAATTCTAAGAAATCTCAACGCGGATTGCATTATAGTGGCAGCTTACGGGCTTTTACTACCTAAAGAAATTTTAGAAGCAACTAAATTTGGTTGTATAAATATCCACCCTTCAAAACTCCCAAGATGGCGAGGTGCGGCACCAATTCAGCGTGCGATTATGGCGGGTGATAGTGAAACTAGTATCTGCATTATGAAAATGGAAGAGGGGCTTGATTGTGGCGATATTTATTTAGAAAAATTATACCCAATTCCTAATAGTGCAAATGCAGGTTTTATGCATAATTTACTTGCGGAAGAAGGGGCAGATTTACTTCTTCAAGTTATTGATGATATTGAATATTATTCTAAAAATATACGCAAGCAATCTGAAGAAGGTTTAATTTATGCCAAGAAAATTCTTGCATCAGAAGAAGAAATTGATTTCACAAAAAATTGCGAGGAAATTTACAATAAAATTAGGGGTCTAAGCCCCTACCCTGCCGCTTTTTTTATTAAGGATAATATTAAATATAAAATTTATGAAGCGTTTTATGAAATTTCTAAAAGCCAAGATTCCAGAGATTTCATAATAGAAAATAATCTTCTTAAAATAAAATGCGCTGATGGTTACATAATGCCGAAAATTATTCAAAAAGAAGGTAAAAAAAGAATGAATATAACTGAATTTTTAAGAGGAAATAAAATTATCTAGAAATTTCAGTTTTATCAAAATTATTATTTATAAAACTAGGGAGTGCTGAGGCAATATTGACCTTGAAATCAAAGGGTTGAGATAATTGTGAGTGTGTCTCCTGACATTTTTCTTCGTATAATTTTTTTGCTTGTTCTTCTGATAAATTTTTTAGATGACTAAACTCTATTGTAAAATTATTTAATGAAATAGAAATATTTTTTTGAGGGTATTTCCTATAATAATCTTGGATATTACAATTTTTCAATTCTTGCGGTAAAGATTCTAGACTATTAAGCATATTTTGATATTCAAATTCAGCATATTTGCCTATTATAACGCATTTTGCATATTTTCCCTTGTTGTCTGATGGGTTAGCTTCCTGAATTACTTTATAAAAGTTATTTTCAATTTCTAAGGCTTTTTTATAAAATTCATAAACTGAAATATTTTGCTTTTGCAAATCTAGAAATTGTTGATGATAATTTTGAAATTTTTGCTCTATTTCATTCATTTTTATTTGTCATCGTGGGAGAATATGTCCTTCTCAGGCCAGCCCATAATATCAAGTTTTGCCCTAAAAGGCAAGAAATCAAAGCATTTTTGTGCGATATCCAAACGCCCCTCTTCCTCTAATAATTTTATCAATTTCGCCCTAATTTTATGAAGGAATAGAACATCATTCGCCGCATACTCAATCTGCTTGCTATTGAGCTTTCCTGCCCAATCTGAGCATTGTGCTTGTTTATTAAGCTCAACTCCAAGTAATTCTTTGGTAAGCTCTTTCAACCCGTGTTTGTCTGTAAATGTTCTAACTAATTTGCTAGCAATTTTTGTACAGAAGATATTTTGAATATCAACCTCAAGAAAAATATTTATCGCTGAAATATCAAACCTGCCGTAATGCATTATTTTTACACGAGATTTTTCAGATAGAATTTTCTTAAGGTTTTTAGCCTTTGAAAAATCCGGTTTTGGAAATTGCACAAGATGAGCATCTCCATTACCATCAGAAATTTGCACAACGCAAAGTCTATCCCTTTGAAAGATATTTAGCCCCCTAGTTTCTGTATCAACGGCAATATCGCCTTTGAGCTTAACATTATTTGGAAGATCATACTGATGAAGAAAATTTGCCATCTGAATTTAATTTTCAAGTTTATTATAATTTATAATTTGCGTAAGTTGCATTTGATATTTTTGCTTATCTTTAGCATAACCATCAAGATAATTACTTAGCAAACTTGCTTTTACATTAGAGCCTAAATTTTCTCTAGCAATACGAAAATTTTTATAAGCAGAGTTTGTATTAAGGTTGTGAATATAGCTTTCAACTGCATCTTGAGGGTTTTTGAAAGATGCATAACTCTTTTTACTTTTTCTTAGATTGTTATTATTTTTGCAATCATCACTGCATTTCATACCAAAAAAATTATAACCATTTTTGGCAATATTTGATGAACCCCAGCCGGATTCTAAAGCACCTTGAGCAATTGCTAATGCCTCTGGAACTATATTTATTTTAGAAATTAATTCATCACGCTTTGCTTTAGAAGAGATATTAAAATTTTGAACTTTATATTTTATTGCAAGGTTGCTAACCCATTTTTTTTCATTATCTGTTAATGGAAAACCAGCCTCAAACCTCTTAAAAACATATAATAGGGCATTTCTTTCATTAAGAATTTTTTGATTAATTTCGGCAGTTGCAACGCCAACATTTTTAATAAAATTCTTTTTCTTAGGGTTATTTGTTCTAGCAATAATATTATTCACATATCGCCTGCCATTATAGTTTGAAACAGATTTAGGTGGCTTAGAAAAGAAAAGTGGGCTAGATTTCTCATCATTTCTATTGGCAGTATTAAGGCTTGCAGGCTTAAATGAAATTTTCTCAACAGGTTTGCTTCCAACATAGTTAGTAGGTTGTGAAATTGCTTGAATTGGCTTAATTATAGGTTGCGTTAAATAACTAAGCCCCTCAACCGCCTTGTCTGCAACATCAGAAATGACTGCCAGCTTAAATGGCTCTTTAGCTATCTTCTTATTTTCAGTTGCAGAAAGCAATTTATCATCTTGAAATAAATTTTCTTGCTTAGGAATTACAATTTCAAATTTCGGTTTAATTGGAATTTCAGATATCAAATCATATTTTAGCATAATCTTCTTATTATTTTCACTTACCTTCCACTCATCTTGAATTCTTGAAATTGCCTGTTCAAATTTCTTTTTTTCTAAATCAGAAATTTTTTTATCTTTCTTGGAATTATCTTTTTCAATATTTTTTGCGATTATTTTAGTTTCAGGAATTGCATTTGAAATAGCATTAGGGCTAAGGCTAATTTCATTTTCAGATTGAATTTGCTTTGATAAATCTTCAAGATTTAATTCTTTTTGTTGCTCTTTTTCTGTTGAAATTTCTATTTTTTTAGGCGAGTTTAATTCTGAACCATTTTCTTTAGAAAGGTTTTTATATACGGCATTGATAAAAATTATCGTAAGTAATATAACTAAAATTAAGCGCATTGCTTTATTTTTTTAAGAAACTATCTAGTAAATTTTCATTAAAATGCAAGAACTTAATATAAATTCTAAAAGTAAATTTACTGCAACAAGCGAACAAAAAAACGCCACAAACCCTAATAAATCATTTTGGGTTACAGCAAATGCAGGCACTGGAAAAACTAAAGTTTTAGTGGATAGAATCTTAAGCCTTTTATTTTATGAAAATAACCCAGAAAAGATTTTATGCATAACATTTACTAAAGCTGGTGCTTCTGAGATGATAACAAGGCTAACAAAGGAATGTAGAAAATTTATTAACTATAAAGATGAAGAAATTAAAAATGAAATTACAAATAATCTTGAATTAAATATCAGCAAACTAGATTTTAGAAAAATAAGGCAGACCCTAAATAAAATAATTGATAATCCAAATCTAATAAAAATTGAAACTATCCACGCTTTATGTGGATCAATATTAAAAAACTTCCCCTTAGAAGCAAATATTGTGCCTTTCTTTGAAGTTATTGATGAAATAAAATCAAAGCAATATTTAGAAGAATCTTGGCTAAAAATAATAAATTCTAAAGATAGTGCTATTATAAATAAATTAAAGATTCTTGCAGAAACTCAGGCAGCTTCAACAATTAAAGAAACAATATTTCAATTATTACAAAATCAAGAAACAATTGAATTTATTTTATCAAAATTTAATAATTTTGAGAAATATATAGAAAATTTATGTCAGAATTTAGATGTTAATATTAACCAGAATTATACAAAAGATTTTTTTGAAAAAACTTCTGATAATATTGAAAAAATAGCAATAATTCTAAGCTCAAGCCAAAACAAAACAGACAAAGAGCGATCTGCTAAGTTTTTATCTTATCTAAAAAATGAAAATTTTTATGATTTTTTAGATGAAATTAATAAAAAAGTTGAATCAGCAAAAATTATAAAAAATGATTTAATTGCTCTAGAAATTTTAACTCAATTAAGAAATATTACTAATTTTTATTCTGAGAAAATAAAAAACCAAGATTTAATAATAAAAACAGAATGTTATTTATTTTTATATAACATTTTTATAAAGTTTTATAGTGAGAAAAAAGAGCAAAATTATCAGCTGGACTATCAAGATTTAATTTCAAAAACGCAAAATTTGCTTAACAATTCTGAATTCGCAAGCTGGGTTTTATATAAATTAGATGGCGGAATAAGCCATATATTAGTTGATGAAGCCCAAGATACAAGCCCAAGCCAATGGAATATTATAAAATCTCTAACCGCTGATTTTTATAGTGGTGAAACTAATATCAATAAAAATAGAACAATTTTTGTTGTAGGTGATGAAAAACAATCAATATTTAGCTTTCAAGGTGCAAATATTGAAAATTTTTATGATATAAAAAATTATTTTTCTAAAAAAATTAAAAGTTCAACTAATTCAGAGCTAGAAAAAATCTCGCTTAATTTATCTTTTAGAAGCCTACCTGCAATCTTAAATTTTGTGGATAAATTAGCGGAAATTCCAGAAGTTAAAAATGCAATTTCTGAGAATGAAATATATCACAAACCTTCTAGAATAAAGCATTTTGGATATTTAGAGGTTAATAAACTTATACAAGATATAGAGCAAAAAGATAAAAACAAAAATATAATAAATTGGTTTTTGCCTAGTGAATATGATGAAGAGAAAGAAAATAAAAAAATTATTTTAGCAAAAAAAATTTCTAATAAAATTTCAGAAATTTTATTTAGTCCGCATATTTTGCCTAGCACAAATGATCAAGCGAAGGCCTCAGATGTTATTATTTTATTCAGAAAAAGAGATGTTCAGCTTATTAACTATATTGAAAGTGAGCTGAATAAATTGGGTATAAAATGCAGTGGCTTAGATAAATCTATCATCAATGAAAATATTGCAGTTTTAGATATTTTATCCGCAATTAAATTTCACTTAAATTGTAATGATGATTATAACACAGCTTGCCTTCTTAAAAGCTGCCTTATTGGCTTCAGTGAGGAATTATTAATTAAAATTTGCACTGAAAGAAATCAAAAATCAATATATGAATTTCTAAAAGAAAAATCTGAAAATAATGAATATAAAATTGCTTATAATTTTTTAGAAGAAATTAGAAAAATTAATTTTCTAAAACCATCAGAATTCATATTTTATTTAATAGAAACTTTAGGATATAGAAAAAATTTTATTAATAATATTGGCAATAAATTTAATGATATTTTTGATGAATTAATTTCAATTACCTATAATTTTGAAAGAAATGAAAATGTTTCTTTGATAAATTTTATAAACTGGTTTGAAAAAAACTCCGCTGAAATTAAAAAATCAGAAACTAAGGAAAACCAAGTAAAAATAATGACTTGCCATTCATCAAAAGGCTTAGAAGCTCCAATTATTTTTATTGCTGATACCACAAGCGAAACTAAAGAAGATAAAAATTTATTAGTTAATGATAATATAATTATTGCTGGAATTGATGCAGAAAATAAAAGTAATTTTGTAAGTGCTATTCAAGAAAAAATTAGTAAAAAACTTTTTAATGAATCACTTCGGCTTTTATATGTAGCAATAACTAGGGCTAGAGATGAATTATACGTATATGGCATAGAGCCAAGAAGTGCTAAGGCTGAATCTTGGCATCAATATATAAGCAAGGCAATAAATCAGCTTGAAGATGTAGAAATTAATGATGAGAATTTTATTTATACAAATCAAGCATATATTGATTTTACAAAGCAAAATATGTCTGTAAAACAACAAGATAATATTGAATATAAAATTCCAAAATATTTTTTTGAAAATGCAGAAATTGAAAATAATGAGAATAAGATTTTACCATCACTACTATCTGCTAAAAATTATAACCAAGATGAAGTTAAATCAAATTTAACTAATAGGGGAACTATAATTCATAGATTATTAGAAATTCTTCCAAATTATAAGAATGAGCAAATTCCTCAGGCATCAAATTTAATCTTTAATGATTATAATTTGATAGATGAAAATTCAAAGTTAGACTTATTAAATGAGGCGAAATCTATAATTAATAATCCGGATTTTAATTTTATATTCAACAATAAATCACAGGCGGAAATTGAGGTTTCAGGCTATGTAGATGGGCAATTAGTAAATGGCAAAATTGATAGGCTAATTATAGATGAGCAATCAAAAAATATTTATATAATTGATTTCAAAACCCACCAAAATATAAAAGATGAGAATTTAATATTTGAAAATTACAAACCACAAATGTTTTTATATTATAAGCTAATTAAAATGGCTTATACAGAATATTTGGTTAAACCTGCAATATTGCTAACTTCTAGTAGTAAAATTTTATATTATAATTTTGAATGATAAAAATTGCCAAAGTTTTACTGCCACTATTATTTGATAAGCCTTTTGATTATCTTATCCCTAATGAATTAACTATAGAAAAAAATGAGTTAGTTTTCGTTCCTTTTGGCAATAAAAAATATATTGGATTAGTGATTGATATTTTTGAGGCTAAAGAAACAAGTTACAAATTGAAGCCAATAATTAATAGCTTAAAAAATGAGGGTTTTAGCTTATATTCTTATAAAGAAGATTTTATAAATTTTTTGACTAAGCAATCAGAATATTATCTTTCTCCACTTGGAAAAGTTTTTTCTCTAACAATTTCAGAAAAATATTTTAAGAAAATTAACCCAAAAAAAACATCAAAAAAAGAAAGTAAAAAGCCTAAAAAATCTAATGTTGAACTTAATAATGAGCAACAGGAATGCTATGAATATTTATATCAGCAGCTTATAAAAAATAAATTTTCTGTTGCTCTTTTAGATGGAATAACCGGCAGCGGAAAAACAGAAGTTTATTTTGAATTAATCAAACAAAACTTAAAACAAGGCAAGCAATCTCTTATTTTGCTTCCAGAGATATTACTTAGTAAGCAAATCATTAAAAGGTTTCAAGAAAACTTTGAAGAAGAGCCTCTCATCTGGCATTCAGAAATTACAGAAGCAAAAAAAAGGAAAGAATATTTTAGAATTGCAAATGGGGAGGCTAAAATTATAATTGGTGCAAGATCTGCCCTGCACTTACCTTATAAAAATCTTTCGTTAATAATCTGCGATGAGGAGCACGACCAAAGCTATAAACAAGAAGAGCAAGTTATCTATAACGCAAGAGATATGGCAATTTTAAGAGCTTCTATAGAAAATTCTCTATGTATTTTGGCAAGTGCAACGCCTTCAATAGAAACTTATTATAATGCTATAAATGGCAAATATAAGCATCTAAAATTAATTAATCGCTATTCTAAAATTGCCCTGCCAGAAGCCGAAATTATAGATATGCGAGCAGAAAAATTATCTTCAAAAAATTTTATTTCAGAAAGAGTTAAAGAAGAAATAATCTTTAACTTACAAAATAATTTACAAACGCTTTTATTCTTAAACCGCAGAGGATATGCCCCCCTTTTATTATGCGGCAAATGTGGTTTTAGATTTGAATCTCCAGATACTTCATCTTGGTTGGTTTTGCATAGAAATGAAAAGGGAGATTTTTATTTAGAATGTCATCATACTGGCTATAAAATTCCGCTGCCAAATAAATGCCCATCTTGTGGCACTGAAAATAGTTTTAGAAGCTGTGGCCCCGGCGTGCAGAGGCTTTCTGAGGAGGTTAAAGAGCTTTTTCCAACTGCAAATATTGCTGAATTATCATCTGATAGTTTTTCATCTGCTAAAAAGGCGGAGGATTTAATTAATAAAATAGAATCTGGTAAAATTGATATAATTATTGGAACGCAAATTATAGCTAAAGGTCATCACTTCCCACTTCTAAAATCTGTTGCAATAATTGATGCAGATTTAGGCTTAGATTTTACAGATTTAAGAGCCTCAGAAAAAGTTTTTCAAGTATTACATCAGGTTTCTGGAAGGGCTGGCAGAGAAAACATTAAGGGTAAGGTTTTAATACAAACTTATTTGCCAAATAACCAAGTTATTAAAGCTATTGCAAGCAATGATAGAGAAAAATTCTTAGATTTAGAAATTTATGAAAGGCAAAATGCAAATCTTCCGCCTTTCTCAAAATTAGCTTCAATAATAATATCTTCAACTAATGATTATCAGGCAGAAGAATTTGCTAACTATATTTGCAAAAACTTTGAACAAATTTCAGAAGCAGAAATTTATGGCCCTTCAAAGGCTATTTTTCACAAATATAAAGGTGAATTTAGATATAGAATATTAATTAAAACTTCTAAGAAATATAAAATTCAGAATTATATAAATAGTAATTTAAGCAAAATTAAAATTCCAAAAAATATAAAATTAAAAATTGATATTGACCCTTACAGCTTTAGCTAACGCCCTGCCCTTCTGTTTAGATTATTTAATTCCGCTTTAACTTTAATGAGAAAAATTAGAATCATTAAACATAAATAAAAACCTGCCATAATCAATAATGGCTCTAATATATCAGGATGTAGAGAGGGCTTTTCAAACTTTGAAAGGCTTGCTGGTTGATGTAATGTATTCCACCAATCCACAGAAAATTTAATTATTGGCAAGTTAATACTCCCAAAAATTGCTAATATAGAAGTTGCTTTATATGATTTTTCTTTATCTTCTGAAGAATTTATAAGTAACCTTAAACCAATGAATAGAAAAAATAATATCAAAACTGATGTAAGTCTTGCATCCCAAACCCAATAAACGCCCCAAGTTGGCCTGCCCCAAATTGCACCTGTAACTAAACATATCAAGCTAAAGGCTATGCCTATTGAAATCAGCGATTTAAGAAATATTGCACTAAGTGGGTTCTTCCAAACTAAATATGAAAGCCCCGATAATGCACATAAAAAATATGCTGATAATGAAAACCAAGCAGATGGAACATGAATATACATTATACGAACTAACTCACCCTGCTGATAATCAGGTGGTGATTTAACTAATGCATAAAAAAAACCTAAGAATAAAAAAGCAAGAGTTAGAAAAAAAATAGGCTTTATAGAAAAATTATAAAATCTATTAAATTTTGATATTGTGATTAAATGATTAAACATTTCAAAATTTATTAGAGAGATTTAACATATTTATCTAGAACCGCATTTACAAAGCCCGCCTCAGTTTTACTGAAAAAATTTTCAGTAATCTTTACATATTCACTGATTATAATTGCTCTAGGGGTTTCTTTATCAATAATTAATTCAGAAAGAGCTGACCTTAAACAAGCATATAAAAGTGGGTTTAACTCATTAACATTTTTTGTTTTATCAAAATATTTTTCAATAATAAATTTTATTGATTCCTCTTCATCTATTGCAAAATTAAAAATTTGTTTGCAAAAAGTATTTTTAACTTTTGAACCATCAGCTTTAATTTCAGAAATAGTATGAGATAAAATTTGCTCTCTATTTTCAAAGCTATCAATAGTATCAATATTGATGCTATATAAAGCCTGCACAACCGCAAGCCTTGAATTTGATTTCGGATTAGACATATTTTTAATTACAAAACTTCTTTTTTAATTCTATCATTTCTAAACAAACATTTGCGGCAAAAGCACCTTTGTTTTTTTTCTTTCTATCTGCACGCTCCCAAGCCTGAGAAAAATTCTCACAAGTTATAATGCCATATCCTATACATAAATTTTTTTCTAATGCCAATTTATTAAGCCCTTTAGCACTTTCTAAGCATACATAATCATAATGAGTTGTTTCACCTCTGATTACACAACCAAGTGCAATATAGCCATCATAAATATTTTTTTGTGATGCAAAATTTATAACAGCTGGAATTTCAAACGCACCAGAAATAGAAATTTTTTCATACGAAATATTATTTTTTTCTAGAACTTCAACTGCACCTTGTGATAATTCATCCGCCAAATCGGCATAAAACCTAGCTTCCACAATAAGAATTTTTTTAGACATAGAAATTAGAATTATATATATTTTTTAATAACTTATCAATTTTACTTAGTAATCTGCACCTATAAAAGAAAATTTATCAAGTAATTTTTTTTTATTTTTTTTAATTTTTCTCTTGTTTTTTCTTTCAATATGTTTTTATGTAATCTCGTAAAGTGCAGTTTTGCTTAATCATACAAGGTTAGTATAATTTAGCACATTACTTTTTAATTAACAACTAATGGAGAAATCCCGTGAATAAAACTCAGTTAATAGATGCAGTTGCTACGCAAACTAAAGGTACTAAAGCTGATGCAACTCGTTACATTGATGCAGTATTTGCTGCAATTCAAACTTCACTTAAAAAAGGTAATGAAGTTAGACTTGTAGGTTTTGGAACTTTCTATGTTGCAAAAAGAAAAGCTACAACTGGTCGTAACCCAAGAACTGGTCAACCAATTAAAATTGCTGCTTCTAAGCAACCTAAATTCAGACCGGGCAAACAACTTAAAGACACTGTTAATAAATAATTTTTGCAATTAATTGCAAATCTTTATTATTAATATTTTTACAGAGGCGATTCTATGAATCGCCTTTTTTATTTTTAACATTTATGTATTAATTTTATGCAAAAAATTAATACTTTACATTATAAAAAAAATTGTTAATTAGGCTTAATCTTTTGAAAAGGGCAGTTAGCTCAGTTGGTAGAGCAACTGGTTTACACCCAGTAGGTCGGGGGTTCGAGCCCCTCACTGCCCACCATTTTACACTTTACGGAATTTTCTCCGAAATTTTTACCCGCCTTTTATCCACAAGGTTCAGCCTTTATTTCAAGCCTAACCAGTAAACTTGGTTGTTTGTATTTTTGATGATTTTTACCCTATTTTCTCTCAAAATGCCAATTTCTCTCAGTACCCTGTCCGATATTTTTATTTATTCTACTGCCTGTTTTATAATGAAATCAAAGGGTTAGCTTTTTGGCGTTCCGAGTTACCTATGCAAAGGATAGTTAACTTAATTAGAAAAATACCTAAAATTTTATTCCGAGGATTTTTATAAAATATTGCAGATATATTCCTATTTTATCTCAACACCAAATTGAGCAAAAATTTCTTTTCCATCAATTTTTACTTGAGCATAAAGCTTCATAAATGCTCCTTTTTGTTAACTTGATGAAGTTCTTTTTTTGCGGTAACCAAAATTTGCCAAGAAGCTGAAAGAGAAAGACAAGCAAGGATAGTAGCTACAATAATATCGGGGTAGGCACTATTAAGAAAAAATACCCCTAATGCTGCAATCATAACGGCAATATTTCCTATCGCATCATTTCTACTGCAAAGCCATACAGATTTAGCATTACTATCTCCCTCACGAAAGCGATATAATAAAATAGTACATCCTACATTCACTATCAAAGCTATGATGCTAACATAAGTCATAATATTTGCTTTTGGAATGATTGGGGAAAGCCCATGATGAACTGTTTCAAAAGCTGTCCATAACCCTACTAACCCGAGTGAAACTCCTTTAAATATAGAGGCTTTTGCTTTTACCCTTAAAGCTTTATCAAGCACAAAAATGCTGATGCCGTAATTGACCGAATCAGATAGAAAATCTAAGGAATTTGCTAGTAGCGAAACCGAACCCGCAATATAGCTTGCTACTATCTGCACAACAAACATTACTGCGTTTGCAATAAGGCAAATCCAAATTATCTTTCGGTAATTCGCATCAAATAGATGCCGGTTTGAATCACAAACACTTTCACAATTAACTGACATTCTTATTCCCCATTTTGGATTAAAATTGATCTACCAAGATTAAACTTCTTATAAATTGCTGGAAGTACAAATAGGGTAAGAATAGTTGCGGTTATCAAACCACCTATTACAACTGTTGCCAGAGGTTTTTGAACTTCCGCACCGCTACCAGTAGCAATTGCCATTGGTACAAAACCAAGCGAGGCAACAAGAGCTGTCATCATGACAGGTCTGAGGCGTGAAACTGCACCATCAAAAATTGCCTTGGTTTCTTCAATCCCATCTTTAACAAGCTGGTTTATTTTTGTTATCATCACTAAGCCGTTTAACACAGCTACACCTGAAAGCGCAATAAAACCAACAGCGGCAGAAATTGAGAAGGGCATACCACGCAGGAACAAAGCTAAAATTCCGCCTGTGAGTGCCAAAGGAACGCCACTAAACACAAGCAGAGCCTGCTTTACTGACGAAAGTGCAGAATAAAGCAGTAGAAAAATCAAGAAGAAACATGCAGGAACGACAATTGACAATGTTTTAGTAGCTGTTTCAAGGTTTTTGAATTGTCCGCCCCATTCAAGCCAGTAACCAGCAGGGATTTTAAATTCTTTATCAAGTTTTTCCTTAGCCTCTTCAACAAAAGATCCTATATCCCGATTTCTGATATTTGCCTGAATAACGATACGGCGTTTACCGTTTTCTCTGCTTATTTGATTTAGACCTTTAGTAACCTTGATTTCAGCAACTTCTTTTAAAGGAATAAAATTAGGGCGTTTGTGACTTACGATCCCAAACCCCTCATCATTATCATCTTTTGGAAGCATTACAGGTAGATTACCAATAGCGGTAATATCGTTCCTGAGGTTTTCAGGTAATCTGACTATAATATCAAATCTTCTATCGCCTTGAAAAACAACTCCCGCTTCTTTACCACCAATTGCAATTGATATAACATCAAGAACATCTGAAGGGTTTAAGCTATATTGAGAAATTGCTTTTTTATCTAGGTTGATTTCCAGCATTGGTAAGCCTGAGGTCTGCTCTACTTTGGCATCTTCAGCTCCTTCAATCTTACTAATTATATTTAGAATTTTTTCAGCACTTGGCTCTAAAACTTCAAAATCATCACCATAAATTTTTATGGCAATATCACTACGAACGCCAGAGATAAGCTCATTAAATCGCATTTGAATTGGTTGAGTAAATTCGTAATTATTACCAGGAACATTTTTCACTTGTTTCTGAATTTTTTTAATTACTTGGTTTTTTGAAGTTGAAGCATCAGGCCACTGATCCCGCTCCTTTAAAATTATAAATGTATCTGATACATTTACTGGCATTGGGTCTGATGCCATTTCTGCTGTTCCTGTTTTTGAAAACACAAAGGCTACTTCAGGAACTTTGCTAATGGCTTTTTCAACTTCAAACTGCAATTCTTGAGACTGCGTAAGTGAAGTGCTTGGAATTCGCATTGCGTGCATTGCTATATCTTTCTCATCAAGGGTTGGAATAAACTCTCTACCCATAAATGAAAATATTAAGAGTGAGATAAAGAATGATCCAAAAGATATAAATATTGTTTTATTAGGATTTTGCAGAGATCTGCTTAACCATTTTGAATAATGATCTTTTGATTTTTCAATTATTTTACTGTCTTTTTCCTCAATTTTATCTTTTACAAAAATTGCTATCATTGCTGGTATAAAAGTTAAAGAAAGTATAAAGGCTGCAACTAAGGCAATAATTACTGTTAATGCCATTGGCTCAAACATCTTGCCTTCAACACCTGTAAAAGTAAGTAGCGGCAAATAAACCATTATGATTATTGCCTGACCATATACCGATGGTTTTATCATCTCACGACTTGCCAGCATTACCTCATTCAACCTCTCAGACAATCTAAGGTTTCTATTCAATTCATGCTGTTTGCCAGCAAGCCTTTGCAGACAATTTTCAGTGATAATAACTGCGCCATCAACTATCAAACCAAAATCTAAAGCACCCAAACTCATTAGATTTCCGCTAATCTTTAACTTAACCATTCCCATAGAAGTCATTAACATTGAGATTGGAATAACCAATGCCGTGATTAACGCCGCTCTTATGTTACCTAGTAGCAGGAATAGGATTACTATTACAAGCAAAGCACCTTCAGCTAGGTTTTTCTGAACTGTGCTTATAGTTGCATCTACAAGTTTTGTCCTGTTGAGAACGGTTTTTGCAACTATACCTTCTGGTAATGATTTGTTAATTTGAGTAATTCTTTCATCAACGGCTTGTGAAATAGTTCTGCTGTTCTCTCCTATTAGCATCAAAGCAGTTCCAACAACTACTTCCTCACCATTTTCACTTGCAGAGCCTGTTCTAAGTTCCTTGCCAATTAGAATATCTGCAATATTTCTTAAGTAAACTGGCGAGCCTTTATGCGTTGCAATAACGATATTACCAATCTGTTCAATATTCTGGATTCTTCCATCTGAACGAACAACATAAGCTTCTCCATTATTTTCAATATAATTAGCACCGATGCTAAGATTATTCTTTTCAAGTGCATTGACTATATCTGAAAATGAAAGCCCAAGCGCAATTAGTTTTTCTGGAAATGGGTGAATGTGATATTGTTTTTCATACCCGCCTATAGTATCAATTCCCGCTACCCCCTTAACTGATTTTAATTGCGGTTTTATTATCCAATCCTGAACAGTTCTTAGATAAGCCGCCAGTTCTAAACTAGATTTCAATTTTACACCCTCAGGTGTTAAATAACTACCATCTTTTTGCCAACCTGTTTTACCATCCTTTATTTTAGCACCTTTACCTTTTGGGTTTTCATACTCAACAGTCCACATATAAATTTCACCAAGTCCCGTGCTGATTGCTCCCATTTTAGGTTCAACATTTTGTGGCAATGATTCTTTTGCTTCCGAAAGCCTTTCATTTACCTGCGCTCTGGCAAAATAAATATCGACTTTTTCATCAAAAATCGCCGTGACTTGTGAAAATCCATTTCGGGAAATTGATCTAGTGTTTTCTAAACCAGGTATGCCTGCCAAGGCATTTTCAATTGGAAAGGTAACTTGTTTTTCAATTTCAATAGGTGATAAAGCTGTTGCAGTTGTATTAACCTGAACTTGTTTGTTGGTTATATCAGGAACGGCATCAATTGGCAGGCTACTTAGAGAGTAAACACCTAAGCCTGCGATTGCCGCAGTTATTAAAACAATCAGGTATCTATTTTGTAGTGAAAATTTAAGAATTTTTTCTATCATAAAAATATTAATTAGAGATTTGAAAATAAGTGGGTTTTTAATGCTCGTGCTCTGCTTCAGATTTTTCAATATCAGCTCTAATTATAAAACTATTTTTACTAACATATTCCTCACCATTTTTAACCCCATCTATAATTTCAGCATAAACATCATCACTCTCACCAAGTTCAATATTTTTAGCTTTATAGGTTTCACCAGATTTTATGAAGATAACCTGCTGGTTATCTATCTTTTGTATCCCATTAATTTTAACCGCTAGAGGCACTTGTTTTTCATCAATAACAACTTGTCCTTTAACGCTCATTCCGCTTCTAAAATTATTTTGAGTGTTATCTATAAAAGCTCTAGCTATTACTGTCTGGCTTGAAGCCTCTGTCGTTTGTAAAATTCCTGCAATATTTGATTCTATGGTATATTTTTTATCTTTGCTTTGAATATAGATTTTTTGCCCTTTCTTTATTGCCTCAATATCTTTTGAGAAAATGCTAAATTCCGCCATCATTGAAGATAAATCCGCAACTACAAAAAGTGGTTTATCACTTGTAACTTCCCCAATACTTGCATCTCGCTCAATAACAACCCCATCAACAGGTGAAGTAACTGGATATATCTGCAAGCTATCATTGCCCTCAACCATTGCCAGAACATCACCCTTTTTCACGGGATCGTTTAGATCTTTTTTTACTTCTTTTACAACACCTGAAAATCTCGCTTTTACCTGTGCAGATTTATTCGGATTGAGATTTATAATTCCATATAACTGTATTTTTTTCTCAATTTTTTGTGGAGATACTTGTTCAATTTCAATTTTTAGATTTTTTGCAACCTCTTTGTTTATCTTTGTTTTTGGTGATTTATTCTCGCTATGCTCATCATGATGCCCATGTTTTGATTTTTCACTCTTATGATGAGTTAAATAATCATAAGTTATATACCCACCTGCTAAAGTTAAAGCTGTAGAAAGTAATAAAATTTTGTTTTTCATATAGTTAAAATATTTGTAATTAATTTTCTAAAAATCTTTGAATAGAAGCCATTTGTGCATGATAATCTTTGAGTGCCAGATTATAATTATAACGGGCTTCAAAAAGGGTTCTTTGTGCATCTAAAACTTCAAGGTATGGAAACTTACCCGCATTATATCCATCTCTGGTTTGCTTGAATGCTTTTTCGGCAGAAGGTAAAACCTTGTGTTTAAAATTTTCGATTTGAGAATATGCAGTTACAAGCAAATTATAAGAATTTACCAATTCATTTTTTAAGCTAACTAAACTTGACTCATTAGATTTTGTAGTTTGTTCAAGCTGATTTTCTGCCTTAATTATATTTCCACGATTCTGATTAAATATAGGTATCGGAATTGATAAACCAGCCACAAAAGCCTGATTATCTGTTTGCTGAAATTGTCTTATTCCTAAACTTAAAGTTGGATCTGGAATTGCATTGGCTTTTTCTAGACTTAAATTAGCTTCAGCTTGTTTTGAGGTGTTATTTAAAGCATTATAATAAGGGGTTTTTTCAATTATTCTTTCTGCATCAGATGCATCAATCTTTTCAAACGAATTATATTTCCAAAAGTCTTCTGAGTTAAGTTTATATTCAGAATTATTTTCACCCCATAAATTCGCCAAATTATTTTTTGAGATTTGTAAATCCTGTTTAGCTTTCTGCAGATTTATACTTGCATTTGCAAGCTCAACTTCTGCCTTGCTTTTCTGAAAAGCTGGCTCTGCTGCGGCATTTACTCTTTTGCTAACATTTGCCAAAACTTGTTCTGCAAGTTTCTTTTGTTCCGTTGCAATTTTAAGATTTTCTTCTGCAAATATAGCTTCTGCGTAGGCGGTTTTTACAGCCCTGATAAGTTCTAACTTAGTAATTTCAAATTTATTATATGCAGTTTTCACAGCATATTCTGATGATTTAACTCTAGAGCCATATTTTCCACCAACCAATATTTGCTGGGACAAACTATATGTAGTTTGTGCAGAATCATATCCTTTGTATGCCCCATCACCATTGAAATCTTCAGCTTCAATATTAGCTTGAGGGTTAACATAATTTTTAGATTGCTCATAATCTCCCTCACTTGCTAATGCCTCAGACCTAACAGATTTAAGAGCAGGAGAATTTTCTAAAGCTTTATCTATCGCTTGTTTTAAACCTACAGAAAGCTCTGTAGCGGATTTAGTAACAATATTGGTATTTTCTGCAAAAGTTGCTGTAGAACTAATGCAGGTGGTGCAAGCCAGAAGCAAGGCACTCAAAAATTCAGATTTTTTCATTTGAGAGTAATTTCTTAATAATAATAAAACGCAAACAGAATGCTTGCCGTGATAATTAAATTAAGAAAATGAAGGAGGCTCTAGAAGTGGAGATGATTTAAACTTATGAACCTCTGATACTTGAAGCATGTTAAAAGCAGAGTTTATATAACTAACTCCTAAAGAAGTTACATTGTTTAATGACAAAACTGTATGAGAATGATGGCAACAATGGCAATTCATATCGCAACAATCATCTTTTTCATTTTTGCTGTGTTTACTATTGTCTGCCTTGGTTGTGTAAGACTCATTATGACTTTCAGACTTATCACAGTTCTGACATGATTTTGCAAAAGCATCAGAAACGCCAAAAATACTGGTTAAAACCAATGCGGTAATAACAAAGCAAAAAACTGATTTTATGTAATTTTTAATTTTCATATCTGAATTCAGCGTAATCAAATTTACTATCAGAAGTCAATTAAAAACTTTTAGTCTTGCTATTCAACCAATTTATTTTGCTATTAACCTTCTTTATTTACCAACTTCAAAAAAGATTTTCTGCTCTTCCCAGCTTAGTGGGAATTTGTTCGTTAGACTTAATAGCGTTAAGCTTCTTCGTTGTTTGCCGGTGATAATTGCATTTATAATTTCTGGTGAAAGTAAGTTTAATCTTAAAATATCTGAAACATAAGACCTACTCAAACCCTCTGCTTCAGCAATTTCCTTAGCTGTCCTGTATTTGCCTTTATTTATCTGCTCCTGCCACTCAGAAGCCCTTGCGATGGCTTTTATCATGCTATTATCATACGCAGGTTTTGAAGGTGCTTGATATTCATGCCCTGATGGGGTTATCAAAAACTTCTGCCCCTTGCCACGAATAAAATTTACTGGGATTGTGATTTTATATGGCTCGTAAATATTATTAGTTTCCTTTGAAATTTGAACCTCACCACCAACCCTATTTGCAAAATCAATTATGCCGAGCGGTAAAAATTCTATTTCAACTTTATCTGGGTGAACTGTAATTTTATTGATGAGTAATTGCAGAATCTTCTGTTGCTCCGTTGGAAATAACTCGTCCCATATTCCATTAAAATTCTCTATCAGGTTTTGAAATTCATCTTTTGAAAGCTGCTGATATCAATCGATAAGGCAATATCAACAGGCTGATTATCAAAAAAGAGTTTGATTTTTCTTATAGTAGTTTTTAACATTCTATTTAATCAGTGATTATTTGATATTAGGGATATAACATCTAAAACTAACCTTGTTTCATTTGATAATAAAACCATGTTATTATCAACCATGCCATAGCGTAAATTTGTAGGTAGAGGTGGTAACTGAGATAGCAACTGGGGTGGTAGATTTTTATATTCTAAACCCAACGGTAAAGGTTTTCCAATTTCAATTTTTTTATATTGTCCAGGAGGCATGCATAACGAATTCTTCTTTGCAAGACCAGGAGGACAATTTTTTCTGGTATTGTTATTAATATTAACTCCGTAGTATTTTGATATTATCTCTTTAACTTCTGATTCAAAACCAAAAGATTTTTGATTTTGATTAGAATGCCATTTTTTATTCCTATGATTTTTATCATTTTTAGAAAATGATAAAGCTGGATTTGCGTTGCAAATTAAGAGAATAATAAATACAAGAAAGCTTTTTTTATTTAATATTTTCATATGATAGTTATTTAGTTAACAAATTAGCTAAAGCATATACTATTTTGCTTGAATATTTTGTGTTCTTTTGTCTTATTAAAATATCAATCGCCTCTTCGTTTGAAAGTTTTTTTCTATAAGGTCTTTCACTAGTCATCGCTACAAAATCATTAGCAACTTTCAGTATTTTTGCACTTTCTATTATATTTTCGTCAGTCAAACCATTTTCGCCTTTGCCATCTGGACGCTCATTTAATTGAGATATGGTTTCAATAACAGGGCTATCAAATTCTAAATCTTTAATAAGTGCTAAAGTTTTTTCTGGTGCATTATCAAAAAGTTGTTTTTCTTCTGGTGATAAAGGAGATTCCTTGTTAATTAACTCCCTTGGTAATAAAGCCAAATAGAGGTTACATAACTTTGCTGATATATCTACTGCCTTTAATATTTTTTCATTTGAATTAATTTCCTTAGCTATTTCAACACTAATTTTATTTAGGTTCTTTGAGTGATTTAAAAAATAAGGGCTTCGCTGTTCAATTATTTTTAGTAATGTCTCTATTACATTACTAAGGTTATTTTCATATTTTTTTCTTTCTTTAATTAAGTTAGTTATATCATTATCCACCAGAAGGAATTTTTTATTTTCATTATCACCACTAGATTCAACAACTGGAATGGATTTTCTAAGGATATATGAGGAATTACCTTGTTTTTCTTGAGTTAAAAATAGCTCATCTTTCTTATTTACAGCATCCAAATATTCCTGTGAAGCCGCTTTACCAATAACATTTTCAAGGGGTTTTTCTAAAGTGCCTTCTAGGGTAATATTATTATTTTTTAAAAATGACCTGTTGGCAAACTTAACTATGTTCTTATCATCTACTAAAAACATAGATTGCAATTGATTGTCAGTAACTAATTTGAGTAGGTTGGTTTTTTTATCTAATTCATTGGAGATTCTTTGATATTTTATTGAGGTGCTGTGCCTCCAAATTAATAGCATAAAACAAGCAACCGCAATAATAACAAGGATAGTTATTATTAAGATGTTTCTAGCTATTACTTTAGAGTTTAGAAGAGCTTTTTTGCTATCTACCGAATGAATAAAGTATAAATTGTCCTTTATCAAAATTTTTGCAATTGATGAAACCTCTAAAGCATTTCTATTATATGAATTAATAATTTTATTTTGATTGTTTATTGATTCTATTTCAGAGCTGTTTCGTGAGTTGTTTTTTGATAAATTTATGATTTCTGAATCTGATTTTTTACCTGTGGAAATTACTTGGTAGCTTGAATCTTTATCCTGCAATATCAACTCAGATTTTGAGTTATAAAACTCATCAGGCGGAAAGTTTAATATACTAAAAAATTCTTCATCCAGCCTTTTAATAAGAATTATATTTCCGATTTTATTTGAGTTTTGAATTGAGTTTATTTGTTTTGCTAAAACTATAAAAAACCCGCCTTCGTTTTTAACAATTTTAACTAATTCGCTACTTTTTTTATTTATTAAATCGTTTTCAATGATAGTTTTTATTTCTGAATTAGATAGATTAATTGATACAATATTTTTTTGGTTGGAATCTAATATTGCAACCCCTTCAAGTTGTTGAATTTTAGGGTTGTTAGCTTTTAATTCCTTTTTTTGCTTCACTATATCCAGTTTACTAATTTCAGAATCAAGATAATTTAAAACATATTGTTCCTGAGATAGTTTTTCCTCAATATCCATATCATTAATGCTAACCAAAAACATTTGCAGTGTAATGTTGCTAGAGATAGAGTTTACAATTTTTTTCTTATCTGCTATCCAATCATTAATAGATTTTGTTCTTATTTCTGAGATACTAGAAAGATTTTTATTAATATAAATTTGCTCTTTTTTAACTAAACTTGTTGTATAATTATAAGCAGAAGTAAAAATTAATACCGAAACCAGCAAATAGATTGCTACAAGTGATAGAATTAAACTATTATTTTTTATAATTATGTTCATATATTTTTTTAGATAGATGAATTTTTTTATTAAATTATTATTATTCACATTTTTTACATTTAGCTTTTTTAATTGTGAAGCAAAGCAAAAACTTTTCAATAAAAATGAAGTAAAAACAAAAGGAATTAAAGATTTTCCTAAGTGGGTAGATGTTCTTCAGAAACAAAATAGCGAAAACTCTGTTTTTTCAAATAAATGTAAAAATAATAAAAAAAAGTTTTATTGCAATATTAGAGAGTTACGAGAGTATCTTGATTCAATAAAATCTGAATCAAAAGAAGATATTCTTAAAGCAGTTAACTCCCACTTAAATGAAAAAAAATATATCCTAGATATTGATAATTGGAGCGTTGAAGATTATTGGGCATCAACTGGGGAATTTTTATTCAAAAATGGAGATTGTGAAGATTATGCGATTTCAAAATATATGTCTTTGAAATATCTTGGCTTTTCTGACGAGGATATGAGGATACTTATCCTCTTTGATAACAATCTACAGCTTTATCACTCTGTTTTAGCAGTTTATTTAGAGGGTGAAATATTTATATTAGATAACCAAATAAAAGGGGTGATAAAAGATAAATCAATCTATCATTACACCCCTGTATTTTCCTTAAATAAAAACTCTTGGTGGAGGTATATGTAACTATTTATTCTTGCCTTTTGCGTGATTTGAAACAGCATTTGAATAGTTGCCACTTGCTTTTTCTATACCTTTTGCAGCTTTTTCATTAGCTTTGCCTACGCTTGGTAAAGCTTCTTTTTGACCAGCAAAAGATGCTGTAGAAACAGTTAGTGCAAAAATTGCAGATAAAATAAGAGTTTTTTTCATAAAATTCTCTATTAGTTGTTATTAATAAATACAAAGCAACTTATGCAATGATATTCAATTTACTACCTAAACCTTTATTTAAATAATTTGCAACCTGTTTTTCTGAGAATGTTTTTGAATTATCAATTATTTTATCGTTTGGCAAAGTTTTAGATGTATTGATTGTAACGCTTCCGTCTTGATTGTTTGTAATTGCAACCGACCCAGATATTGATTTTTTATCATTTAACTCTTTTGAGAAGATAATATTGGTTGCATCGCCATTTACCTCTGTAGTAGACTGAACATTTTTGAAGAAATTTTTATAATTTCCTGCTGTAGCTTGTATGGACTGTAACATTTTTACCTCAATAATTAAGTTATTAATCCAATCACTTAAGCTATTTATGTGCCAAATTTAAAATTTATTTAGTTAAATTTAATTAAAATTTAAGCTATCTTTTTTAAAAGAGATTTACTATAAGGCTTTACAAGCAAAAAAATATAAAAAACTATGAAATACAAAAAAAATATTTGCATTTTAGGGATCTCAATTTTGTTACTTTCTGACGTAAGTAGAGTAAGTGCCCAAACCATTCCTACTTCTGCTCAGCCAGCAATAATTGAAAGGGAATTTAAGGATAAGCCAACCCTATCTATACAAGAAGGGGAGATATTCTCTGAAGAAAAGAAAGAGGGCTCTAGCAACCTCAGTAAGGAAAAGGTTTTTAAACTTAACTCTGTTATTTTGGATGGTAGCACCGTATACCCAAAAGAAGAAGTAGCTTTGATAGTTGAAGACTATTTGAATAAAGAGGTTTCTTTTTCAGACTTAAACGAGATATCTAAAAAAATTACGGCTCAATATCGCAGTGACGGATTTATGTTTTCAAAGGTTGTTTTGCCTCCTCAAAAAATAAAAGATGGAGTAGTACACTTCAAAGCACTTGAAGGTAGAATCACTGGCGTAAGAGTTGAGGGTAATTTTGACGATAAAAATGGCTTGGTAAAAAAATATCTTGAAAAATTAAAGTCTAAAGTTCCAACTGATGCAGAAAATTTAGAGAGATATGTTTTGTTGATAGATGACTTACCAGGTATTAAGGCAAGAAGCCTAATTCAACAATCTGGGACTGTTGATGGAGGTGTTGATTTGGTGGTTTTAATTGATCAAGATAAATTTGAAGGTTCTGCAAGCATAGATAACAGAGGCACAAAGTATTTAGGTAGGGGTAGAGGGATATTGGTTGCCGCATTTAACTCTCTATTAGGAATTCACGATAGAACAACTATAAGGGGAATATCATCTCAAGACAGTGAAGAGTTACTATTTGGTGATATTACTCACGAAGAGCAAATAGGTAGTGAAGGAACAAAAATAAAAACTAGATACGCATACACCGATACCACTCCCGGAAGAGAATTAAGATTTTTAGATGTTAAGGGTAAAAGTAGTGTGATCGATATAGAGGGTGTTCACCCACTTTTTAGAGGTAGAAAGCAAAATATTAATTTAATTGCTGGCTTTAATTCTCTAGATAGTGAATCTGACTTATTAGGCACAAATATTACCGAAGATAGACTAAGAACACTAAGAGCAGGCTTTAGATATGATTTGCAAGACTCTTTGGCTGGCGTTTCTCAGGTTGAGGTTTTGGCTACAAAAGGTATTGATGTTTTTAACTCTACAAACGACGGTGTGGGAAGAACTAGAATCAATGGCGAACATGACTTTTTAAAGACATCTTTTTCTGCAACGAGAATACAAAGTTTAGTTGATAAATTTTCGCTTCAGGTAACTATGGCAGGTCAATATACTAATAATAACCTCTTGATTTCAGAAGAATTTGCTGTAGGTGGTGCAGAATTTGGTCGTGCCTATGATGCCGGTGAAATTACTGGCGACAGAGGTTTAGCAGGCTCTATAGAGTTGCAATATGGAGGCACTATAAGTGGTGAAAAAATAAGAAAAATGGCGGAGTCATATCAATTGTATACCTTTTACGATGCAGGGAAAGTATGGAATGAAGATTTGGTAGTTGGAGAATTAGCTCATGAAGCAATAGCGTCCACCGGTATTGGTGTTAGATTTAACCATAGTAAAACTGTTTCAAGCTCTGTAGAGCTAGCAAAGCCATTGACAAGGGATGTTAACGCAGAGGGAGACAATGATGTAAGAGCCTTCTTTAGCTTAACTAAGAGATTTTAAGTAAATTTATTTAAAATTTTAATAAATGTTGATTTTTTGCAACAGGCAGGTTATAAATTATGACTTTTAATTCAAAAAACATGGGGTTTATGAAAAATATTTTTGTAGGTAGAAAATTTTCTTGGAGCATTCGCAAGAAGGGGAAGCATATCTTTAATGCATGTGCAAATTTGGCAATTTTTGCTATATCTGTGGTAGCATTTTCTGGTGTGGCAAATGCTAATCCACAAGGTGGCGTTGTTGCGTTTGGTTCTGCAACTATAAATAATATTTCTGCAACTGAGCTCAATATTAATCAGCATACAGATAAAGCATTAATTAATTGGGATTCCTTTGATATTGAAAAGGGGGAAACTACAAAATTCATTCAACCAAGTGCAGGCTCAATAGCTGTTAATAGAATTTCTAATAGTAATCAATTAACATCTATAAATGGTAACCTAGATGCCAATGGTCAGGTTATTGTAATAAACCCTAATGGTGTAATAATTGGTGCAGATGGCAACATTGATACATCAGGCTTTGTAGCAACTACAGCTGACATAGATAATAATGAATTTGCTAACTCTACAGGTAAACTTAATTTCAACAAAGCAGGCAATGCTGATGCAAGCGTTGAAAACAGAGGTAAAATAACGATAAAAGATGCGGGTTTAGCTGCTTTGGTTGCTCCTACTGTAAAGAATGATGGTGTAATTCAAGGAAATCTTTCAAAAGTTCAGCTTGCAGGTGCAGATACTTTTGCAGTTGATATTTATGGCGATGGGTTATTTAATTTTGAGGTTAAAAACCCAACTGATGGTTCAAAAAGAACAGTTAAATCCGAAAATAACGGGCAAATAATTACTGATGGTGGAAAAGTTTTAATGACAGCAGCAGCAGCAAGCAATGTTGTTGATTCTGTAGTAAATAACAAAGGCACAATTCAAGCTAAGTCTTTGGTAAATAATAATGGTGAAATAATTTTAACCGGCGAGAATTCAGAAGTTAATGTTTCTGGCAAACTAGATGTTTCTGGTGAAAATGGTGGCGGTACAATAAAAGTAGGTGGTGATTATCAAGGCAAAGGAGCCTTAGCAAAAGCTAAAAAAATTAATGTAACTGAAGTAGCGGAAATAAAAGCTAACGCTACTAAAAACGGCGATGGTGGAAAAATATTTTTATGGTCTGAAGAACACACTGTGGCAACGGCTAAATTTGAAGCAAAAGGGGGTGCTGAAGGTGGAAATGGAGGTTTTGTTGAAACCTCTTCAAAAGGAACATTATATGTTGATGGTGCATCGGTAAATACTCTAGCTCCTAAAGGAAAAGTTGGAACTTGGTTGCTTGATCCAGATAATATTAATATCAAAACAACTGGTGTAAGTTATACTCCGCTTCCGGCTACTGGAACATCTGATGTTAATGTATCTACTATTAATGCTGCGTTAAGTAATGTTGCATTAAGAGCAAATAATTCAATTAGTATTAATGCTGGCGTAAATATAGCTGCTGCAGGTGTTGGCATAAGCTTAGTTGCCGGAACAAATGGTAGCCAAATTTCTGGAACCGATATAAACGGAACAGCTATATCTTTAACTGGTGGCACTGGTTCAATTAGTATGTCTGGTGGCAATTTTATCAGAACAAATGGTGGCGATATAATATTGTTATCTGGTGACACTATTGGTATAAGCAATGCTACTCTTTATACAAGAGGGGGTGATGTAACCCTTATAAGTGGCGATATTCAATTCAACAACAGTTCATCTATCTATCTCGCGGTGGTGATGTGTTAATGAGAGCAATTGATGTTGCTGGAAACGCAACCGCTGGCGATATTCAAACAAACTCTACTAAAATCGATACTACTGATTTGTATAACACTGACAATCCAGCCGATATTGGTGGAATTGATTTAATTGAAAATGGCTCTCCGCTTGCGTTTAACAACTTCGGAAACCCAGGTAATACTTTCGTTGAAACTAGAAGTGGTGGTAACATAACTATTGAAGGTAAAACAATCGGCGGAAATAGTGTTTGTTTTGCAGCAGGTGGAACTGGCTGTTTAGTTCAAGATCCACTTCCAGTAACAAATATTACTATAACCGCAGATCCAAAAACAAAAGTTTATGGTTCAGCTGATCCTTTATTTACTTACCTTTTAACATCTGGCTCACTTTTAGCTGGAGATACATTTACGGGTTCTCTAGATAGAATTTTAGGTGAAAATGTTGGTTCTTACGCAATAAATCAAGGAACTTTAACTGCAACAGGTGCTGGCAACTACTCAATAACATATATTGGAAATTTCTTAACAATTACCCCATACCAGCTTTGGGTAAATGCTGATGCTCAAAGTAAAATCTATGGTGATACTGATCCAGCATTGACATATACCTTCGGTACATTACAAAATGGCGATACTTCATCGGTATTCTCAGGGTCTTTATCTCGTGCTTCCGGTGAAAATGTTGGTAACTATTCGATTAACAAAAATACATTAAATGCAGGTAGCAACTACGATATAGTCTACACGGGTGCTAATTTTGCTATTACACCTGCTTCATTAGTGATTACAGCTGATGATAAAACTAAGATATATGGTGATGCTAACCCAGCATTAACTGCATCTTACTCAGGATTTAAAAATGGTGATGATGAGGCTGATTTAGATACAGCAGTTTCATTGGTAACTTCAGCAACTACTGGCTCTAATGTTGGTAACTATGCTATCGAAGCATCTGGTGCTACTGATGGTAACTACATTATTTCATTCAATAATGGTAACTTGTCAATTACACCTGCTTCATTAGTGATTACAGCTGATGATAAAACTAAGATATATGGTGATGCTAACCCAGCATTAACTGCATCTTACTCAGGATTTAAAAATGGTGATGATGAGGCTGATTTAGATACAGCAGTTTCATTGGTAACTTCAGCAACTACTGGCTCTAATGTTGGTAACTATGCTATCGAAGCATCTGGTGCTACTGATGGTAACTACATTATTTCATTCAATAATGGTAACTTGTCAATTACACCTGCTTCATTAGTGATTACAGCTGATAGCTCCTCAAAAGTGTATGGAAGCTCTGATTCTCCATTAACATATTCAGCCACTGGTTTAGTTACAGGAGATTTTATTAATGGATCTCTTAGCAGAGATACTGGAGAAAATGTTGGAACTTATGCTATAAACCAAGGAAGCCTAGATGCTGGATCAAACTATAATGTATC
The DNA here is from genome assembly GCA_964445765.1 of uncultured Rickettsiales bacterium. Lineage (GTDB taxonomy): Bacteria > Pseudomonadota > Alphaproteobacteria > Rickettsiales > UBA8987 > JANPLD01. The sequence continues at coordinate 145,524 of CAYULD010000001.1, forward strand.
TTTCAATAATGGCATTTTAACAATAACTCCATATAATCTAAGCGTAACCGCAGATAATAAGACTAAAGTTGAAGGCGAATCTGATCCTTTATTTACATATAATTTTGCAAGCTTGGTAAATGGTGATGATGCTTCTATATTTAGTGGCGATTTAATAAGAGATTTAGGTGAAACTGCCGGGAACTATTTTATTGAACAAGGAACGCTTAATGCTGGTAAAAACTATCAGATATCTTTTGTTAGTGGTCTTCTTACTATAACAGCAAAACCAGTTAATAATGTTGTTGCTCCATTTATTAATATCGATCCATTAAATAGACCTATAATTTCTGTGGCTGATCAAGCGATCAACTTAGATTTACAATTTGAAGGATATGAGCCTTTAACAGTTGGAACTGATGTGAGCATTTCTTCTATAGCGATTACACCAGAAGCTTTCTCCACTATTGCACCAGCTGCAGGAGGAACTAAAGGTAAAAGAACTGCTAATAAAGTATCTTCATCAACCAATAATCTCGCTAATATTCAACCAGCCGCAGGAGGAAATGATACTAACTCAATAGCACAGTATAGTGATATTGATTGTGCGAATAGCTTCTTAGATAACAAGCCTTGTGGAATTCAAAACTAGTTTTTTGAATTTGTGATTGTAGTAATTTTTAGGGTGGGGATACCCACCCTTTTTATAGGTTATTTATTGATATTCTTCCGAGATAAGTTAACAATCCACCACCATTTTACACTTTACGGAATTTTCTCCGAAATTTTTACCCGCCTTTTATCCGCAAGGTTCTGCCGTTATTTCAAGCCTAACCATTAAACCTTTTCAAAATTGCCTTCCTGCCTTTTTACTATATATTTCAATGGATTAACTTTTTGGCGGTTCGAGTTACCTATGTGAAGGATAGTTAATTTATTTGGAAATCTTTAATTATTATTTATAAATTATTTATTTTCGCCTTTGCTTATGGAAATCCTCAACAGCATTTTCAACCTGTTTAATTCTATTATTATTAAAATAAATATCCACTTTTTTTAGTAAGAAAAAAGCTTGCTTTAGGCTGATTGGTGATTCTTCTGGTTTATCTAGGGCTTTATTTATTAAGCTTTCCATTTGAGTAACTATCTTTCCACGGACTTCATAAATATCTTCCAAAGCTCTTTGAAAGCACCCATTTCTGCACATCAAATCTTTGATTTTTGAAAAATCTCGTAAATCTGTAGCAGTTGTTTTGTTAATTCTATTCGGGCTTATATCATGCTTTAAGCGGTTTTTTATATATAATTTATCTGATTTTGAAAATTCACTGAATCTATCCGTAAGTCTGGTAATTTCACCTTTGAACCAGCCTGCACCTGCATTTGCTTTGTCTGGATTTAGGTCTGCAATGTCATTAGGTTTTTCCATATTAACAAAAATGTGGTTTCTAAAAAAATCAATCAATTCTTTTTTTAAACCAGATTTATCACCTTTCATTAACTCACCATCAACTTCTAATATATCTGCTATCACCGCCGTTGTATCGTAACCTTTCAATCTTTTTTGATAAAATTTTTCAATTTCTTCTTTTGAAGTATTTTTTTCTGCCAATTCAAATATGCTAGGGATTTCACCTTTCAAAACTGCTTCCTGAGTTTCTTTTACATTGTCATAATTTTGTTTTATTATTGAAAAAGCTTTTTTTCCTCTTTCACCATGTTGTAAAAGAGTTTCTTCAATGTGATTTAAAAGTTTGTTACTAACTGCAAAATAATCACTTTCTGTACCTTTTTTAAAGCCGTCTTTGCCGTCATAATAAGCGTTTTCAATATAAGTTATCATATCAAAAAGCTCTATTGAAACTGCAACATCTTTATGAAATTCTGGTATTTCTAATTTTTGTTGCTGGTTACTTGGCTCAATTAAATTTTGGAAGATGAAATATGTTTCAGAGCGAAATAAACTTGTTTTGTTAGCGAATTTTTTATCAAAGAATTTTTGCCAAATAGTACTCTCTCTCTAGATTTCCGCCATTAAATCCAAGTTTTGTGGCTATTTCTTGAAATTCACCACGAATTAAATTAAAATTTGCAGATGAAAATAAATTAAAGCCATTTTTGAAAGGTTCTTTTTCTTCCTTTCCTTTGCTATTAACTCTGGTGTTTTTATATTCAGAGGCTGAGCTTTCAAAACTAAACAAAATAGCATTATACATTCCGTCATAACCTTCTGGAAGTTGGTATGAAGTTTTTGCCCTTTCGGATTCTAAGAATTTTTCAAAAGATTTGCTCATAATACCTTAGGTAACTGCTCCATTGTAACAATAATATCTATTTTATTCAATCTAAGATTTCCAAAAGTATGATTTCTGCTCTTCCCAACTTAATGGGAATTTGTTCATTAGACTTAATAGTGTTAATGTTTTCGGTTGCAACATTAACTACTAGAGGCTTTGACGATTTTACAATGCAAGTTAGCTTTGGTAGGCTTTTATCAGTTATAATAATGATTTTTGGCGTGTCATTATTTATTAGACTTATTCAATCTATTTTCAAACCCTATAAAGTTAAATTTGAGTGCAAAAAATGCGGTCTTTATTTGCATGATAGGGATGCAATCCACTGTAAACATTGTGGGGAAACAATAGCAATTCCTGATGATGGCCTTAATTAAATTATAAAATAGTTATTAATTTAAAAAAATCTTGATATTAACCTTTAGATTATTTAACAATACTTGGGTTCACCTCTAAATTTCCCAAAATATTGTTCAATGAAAATTATTACCAATAAAATTAATCGCTTTGTTAAGAAATTCATAGAAATGGAATCTTCAAGTGGCTTGGTAATGATTTTTTTTACTCTGCTTGCAATTATTTTTGCCAATACTTCTCTAGAAAATCTTTATAAATCATTCATACATTTCAAAATTTCACTAGGAAGCAACCATAACCTAATTGAATTTACCCTTAAAACCTTTGTTAAAGATGTTTTAATGTGCGTGTTTTTCTTCATAGTGGGTATGGAGCTAAAATATGAAATGTTACAGGGTAACTTATCAAAAAAAGGTCAGAAAATTTTACCTTTAATAGCGGCAATCGGTGGAATAATTGCACCTGCATTAATTTTCTTTTTATTTAATTTTAATCACCCTGAGAATTATAAAGGCTGGGCTGTGCCAACGGCTACAGATATTGCATTTGCCTTATGCATTTTATCATTGATGGGTAAAGCTGTGCCAATATCTGCTAAAGTTTTTTTATTAGCAATCGCAATATATGATGACTTAGCCGCAATAATTATAATTGCTTTATTTTATAGTGCTGGCGTAAAAATTATACCAATAACATTAGCAATTATTGGGGTTATAATTCTCTATATACTTAATAGGTTGAGAATTGATAATATAATCCCTTATATTTTAACTGGCTTTTATTTATGGATATGCTTTCATTATTCAGGTGTTCACACTACAATAGCAGGGGTGATATTAGGATTATATATTCCACTCAATGGTTACAAAAACCAAACTCAATCACCACTTAAACATTTAATGCATACTATTCACCCGTGGGTGGCTTTTTTGATATTGCCATTATTTGCATTTGTTAGCTCTGGTGTTAGCTTCAAGACGCTTTCTACTGAAGAGCTTTTTGCACCATTAACAATTGGAACCGCCTTATCATTATTTGTTGGTAAACAACTTGGAATATATTTGGCCACTTTTGCATCATACAAACTTAAAATTGCAGATAAGCCTGATGGTTCAGAATGGATAGACATTTACGGAGTTTCTATTGTTGCAGGTATTGGCTTTACAATGAGCCTTTTTGTTGGAATGCTTGCTTTCAAAGAGCCTATTTTACAAGATGAAGTAAAAATTGGCGTAATAATTGGCTCATTACTATCAACCATTCTTGGCTTTATTATTTTTAAGGTAATTAAGAATAAAAATACTAATACAAATTCTCTTTAGTGGGGAATTTTTGGGATTTAACTTCGCTAGAATATTTTTTCACCGCATTTGAAATTACTTCTTTTATATTAGAATATTTCTTAACAAATTTTGGCGTTTCATCAAAAAAACCAAGCATATCTTCAGTTACTAAAACTTGGCCATCACAATTTTCAGAAGCACCAATACCAATAACAGGAATTTTTGAAATTTTACAAATTTTATCCGCAAGAGATTTTTTAACCCCTTCTATTACAACTGAAAAAGCCCCAGAATTATTAATTTTTTCTATATCTGCAATGATAGAATTCTCTGAATTTTTATCTTTACCTTGAATGTTATAGCCACCATATTGGTTAAAATGCTGAGGTTTTAAGCCAATATGAGCCATAACTGGAATACCCCTTTCAGTAAGGAATTTTATAGTTTCTACCATCTCAGAGCCACCTTCAAGTTTAACCGCCCCGCAATTTGTTTCTTGCAGAATTTTTGCGGCATTTCTAAAGGCTTGCTCTTTACTTTCTTGATAAGTTGCAAAGGGCATATCAACCACAACAAGCGAATTTTTGCTAGAATTTACAACCGCCTTGCCGTGATTAATCATCATATCAAGTGATACTTGAAGCGTTGATGGATAGCCATATAAAACCATTCCCAAGCTATCACCAACCAATAAAATATCGCAATAATTATCCAAAATTTTTGCATAATTAGCGGTATAGCAAGTTAAAACTGAAATTTTTTCATTATTAGCTTTTAGCTTAGAAATTTCTTTAATAGTTTTTCTCATAATTTTATAATTAAATCTCTAATTCTTGATTTATTCCATAAATTTTTGAATTAAATATATTTTTTGCAGAAATAGGTATTTCTTCATTTAATCTTCCTCTAAGTTGCATCCATCTTGGTGTAATGTCTGACCATACTTCTTTAGAATAATAGCTATCAATCATTATGGCCGCTTCTATTCTTTCTCTAATTCTCTTGTCACAATTTTTGTAAATAAAAATTCCTAATTTTGAGAGAAACTTATTTAATTCTGAAATGTAATAAGTTTTATTTTTAATAAAATGTTCTTTATATTTATTATAATCACTCCATCCATGCCAGACTTCTGTTCTAATTAGATTATCTAAATCATTAGAATCTAATATGGTATATTTTCCAACCTTAAAATTATAAAGGTGTTGAGCAAGTCTCTTTTTTGTCGATTTTGTATGACCAGCTGACTCCAATACATATCCATTATTATACTTTATACAAAAAATATAAACGCCTTCAATATCAGGGCAAACATTTAGATTAGATGCATCCTCAAATCCTTTTAAGCAATATGGACCATCCCAGTTTAATATTAATTTACTTATTTTCTTAGAGTCTCTAAGCCTATTAAAACAAAATCTTTTCATATGTATTAAAAACTAACATTATCTATAAGCCTTGTTTTGCCTATATATCCAGCAAAAAATATTCTAGCATAATCAGAATATTGATTAAGTAATTCTAAATTTGAACTATCTCTAAATTCTAAATAATCAATTTTAGAAAAGCCTAAATTTGTAATTTCATTTTTAGCAGAAGATAAAATTTTTTCTGCATTATTCTTATTTCTAAAATCTTCTAACGCCTTAAATAAAATTTTATTTACTTTGCCCGCATTATGCCTTTCCTCTTGGCTTAAATAAACATTTCTTGAAGATAGTGCAAGCCCATCTGCCTCACGAATTGTGGGAGCTGTTATAATTTTTATATCAAAATCTAACGCTTTAACCATCTGATTTATAATAAAAACCTGCTGAAAATCCTTCTCACCAAATATAGAAAAATCTGGCTGTATAATATTAAATAATTTTGCAACAATTAAACAAACGCCATCAAAATGATTTTTTCTAAAAGCACCGCACAAAATATCTGTTTTTTCTAAAGGTAAAATTTTGAAGTTATTTACATTATAAATTTCATTAACATCAGGAATAAAAACCGCATCACATGCTGAAATTATAAGTTTTTCAATATCTTCCTTTTCGGTTCTTGGATAAATAGAAAAATCCTCACCTTGTGCAAATTGTGTTGGATTTACAAAAATAGAACATATAACAAAATCTGCTTTTTGTTTTGCAATTTCAACAAGTGAGATATGACCTTTATGCAAAGCCCCCATTGTTGGAACAAAAGCAATTGACTTGCCACTTGCTTTGAGATTATTAACAAATAGTTTGATTTCTGATTTAGTTTTGAAAATTTTCATTAATGTTTGACTTAGAAAATACAGATTTAGAAAATAATTCCAGACTTATTCTAACCTATAATAATCTTGTAACAAGCGGAAAAATTAGGGCAGATAAAGCCCAAGTTTTATTAGTGGAAAAATTATCCCTGCTATCTCAAAGAATTTTTAAGAATTTTGAAAAAGATAATAGATTAGTTAATAAAATAATCAGAATTAAGAAAAAGCCCCCTAAGGGCTTGTATATTTATGGCGGAGTTGGAAGGGGAAAATCTATGCTAATGGATTTATTTTTCAACCATCTTGATAATCGTATTTCTAAAAGAAGGGTTCACTTTCACGCTTTTATGAATGAAATTCACGATAGAATATTTCAAAAAAGAAAAGTTAGTGATTCTAATGATATTCTAAAAGATGTTGCCAATGATATTTCATCTGAGGTTAAAATTTTATGCTTTGATGAAATGCAAGTTAAAGATATTGCAGATGCAATGATTTTAGGAAGGCTTTTTGAAACATTATTTGAAAATGGAATTATAATTATTGCAACTTCTAACCGCAACCCTGATGATTTATATAAAGATGGCTTACAGAGGGATAGATTTCTTCCCTTTATAGATTTATTCAAGCAAAATATGGAGATTTTTGAAATTGAAAGCCCAACTGATTATCGCTTGCAACACATAAAAAATCTTAATCAAACTTACTTCTTTCCGCTTGGTGATGAAGCTGATAGATTTATTAAAAATGCATTTCTTGAATTAACCGGAGGTAATAATTCAGAAAAAACTTTTATAGAAGTTAAAGGCAGAAAAATTGAAATTCCAAAAGCCTCAGGCGATGTTGCGGAATTTGATTTCAAAGATTTATGTGATAATAACCTTGGCAGTGAAGATTATATTGAATTAGCAAAAACTTTTTCAACAATTATAATAAAAAACATACCTTGGCTTAAAAAAGATGATTACAATATTGCAATAAGATTTATTAAACTTATTGATGCACTTTATGAGCAGAAAACTAAGGTTATTATTTCAGCCACTTGCCCACCTAATGAAATTTATAATGAGGGTGAAGGCAGTTTTGAATTTGAAAGAACGGCCTCACGGCTTATAGAAATGCAAAGTGAAAAATATTTCAGCGAAGAACATTTATAATATTATGCTTTCAAAAATCAGTGATAAATCTCTAGAAAAATTTGCAGCAAATTATGCAGTTGGTGCGGTTTTTATTATTTTAGCTCTAAAATTAATTGCTTGGGTGCAAACTAATTCTCTATCAATTTTAACAACATTATTTGATTCATCGCTTGATATTTTTATTTCTTTAATAAATCTTTTTGCAATTAAATATGCCCAAAAACCAGCAGATGATGATCACAAATTCGGACATACTGGAATAGAGGATATTGCTGGGTTTGCACAATCTATTTTTATTTTCGCTATTGCCTTATTTATCGGCTATGAGGCGTTAAATAGGTTTTTTTATATTTCTGAGGTTGAAAATAATAATTTTGGAATTTGGGCAATTTTAGTTTCAACGCTAATTAATGCTTCAGTTGTCGCACTTTATAAATATACTTTTAACAGAACAAAATCTCAAATTATTGAAGCGGATTCTATTCACTATGTTTCAGATTTTTTTACAAATGTAATTGTAATATCTTGCTTAACTTTAAGGGGTGAAATTGGCTATTTTTTTGACATTGCGGTGGCAATTTTTATATCAATTTATATGGTTTTAGGCTCTGTGAAAATTTTCAAACGCTCATTTGATAATATTATGGGTAAAGAAGCTGATGAAGAAACCATTGAAAAAATAAAATCTATTATTCACTTAAATTCAAAAATTATTGGCTTTCATAATCTAAAAACTAGGTTTATGGGCAGAAAGCTAATTATTTTAGTAGATATTGATATTTCAGATGCAATTAGTTTTGTTGAAGCCCATAATATTGCTGATGAATTAGAGAAAAACTTAAAATTAGAATTTTCTGAGTGCGATGTTAATATTCATACTGACCCGCATAAATGACTATAATTATCTGTTTTTTTGTAATATTAGATTATCATTCTAAAAATCTCTCAATTCTTTTGGTAGTTTGAAATTAACATTTTCAATTATGCCGTCCATAGTTTGTTGAACAACATTTTCATATCTTTCTTTAATAGTGTTTATAACACCATCAACTAATATTTCAGGGGCAGAAGCACCTGCGGTAATGCCAATTCTTTCAGCGTTTTCAAGCCATTCAAAATTAATAGAGTTAGCATCATCAATTAGATAAGAATTTGTTCCAAGCTCCTGCCCTAAATCTCTCAGCCTATTAGAATTAGAGCTATTTTTTGCACCTACAACCAACATTACATCAACTTGAGGTGCGAGAATTGCAACTGCATCTTGTCGGTTTTGTGTTGCGTAACAAATATCTTTTGTCTCAGGGCCTATAATATTGGGAAATCTTTTTTTGAGCTTATTTATTATGCCTTTAGTTTCATTAATACTAAGGGTTGTTTGCGTTACATAGGCTAAATTATTTTCATTATTAACCTTAATTTTATCAATGTCATCTTCGTTTTCTACAAGGATAACCCCATTTTTAACCCTTCCTGCAGTGCCTTCAACTTCTGGGTGGCCGTTATGACCAATTAAAATTATCTGCCTGCCTTCTTTTTCATTTCTAATTGCTTGATTATGAACTTTAGTAACTAATGGGCAAGTTGCATCTAAAATTGGCAGGCTTCTAAATTTGGCTTCCATCTCAACTTTTTCAGATACACCATGAGCAGAAAATATAACAACAGAGCCTTCTGGAATTTTAGAAATTTCTTTTACAAAAACCGCACCTTTCCTTTTTAAGTCATCAACCACAAATTTATTATGAACAATTTCGTGGCGAACATAAACAGGTGAGCCATATTTTTGAATGGCTTTTTCAACAATTTCAATCGCCCTATCAACGCCTGCACAAAAGCCTCTAGGCTGGGCAAGTATAATGATTTTTGAATTTTTTAGATTGCCTTGCATTAATTAAAAGTAAATTTAATGGGAGTGTTCACTATGTATAGATTGTCATCGCCCGAGTTGCGAAGCAACTATAGGGCGATCCATTAACCTATTGATTTGGATTACCCTATAATTTTTCTAAAGATTGATATCTTTATAAAAATTCGGGTAATGACAAATATATCTATGTTTAGTGAACACTCCCAATTTAATAAGATTGCGTTTTTATAGTTTAGAACTATATTTCAGGCAAATTAAAATTACTATAACATAATGCCAGCTGATAAAAACACGCTTTTACAAACATTATCAAGTGCTTTTCCTGATGCTAAAATTGATCTAAAATCTCTAACTGGTGATGATGATCACTGGGAAGTTTCAATTAATGATAAACAATTTAGCGGAATGAATAGAATTTCTCAGCATAAATTAATCCAGAACTCTATTAAACACTTGAATATTCACGCAGTTTCTATTAAAACATCTTCCAACTAAATATATATTTTATGACTAATAATCTTGCAGAAAATCAACCACCTATTTTTCAATTCATTCAGCAACAACTTGATGCTAATGATGTTGTGTTATTTATGAAGGGAACACAAAAATTTCCAATGTGTGGCTTCTCTGGTGCTGTGGTTGCAATGCTTAATAATTTAGGCGTTAAATTCAAAGATTTTAATGTTTTAGAATCAGAAGAATTGAGGCAAGGCATCAAAGAATTTGCAGACTGGCCAACAATTCCACAACTTTACATTAAGGGTGAATTTATTGGTGGCTGCGATATAGCTAAGGAAATGTATAATTCAGGGGAGCTTCAAGCATTACTTAAAGAAAAACAAATTATTGCCTAGCCTAATGCCTGATTCAAGATTTCACAAAAAGAATGGTATTTTCAAGGTTTCATATCTTGCTGAAATCTCTGGCTGTAAAATTCATAATAATAGTGGTGAAGATATAATAATTAAAGATGTTGCCTCACTTTCATCAGCAAATATTGGCGATATAAGTTTTCTACAAAACCCTAAATATATTGAAGCATTCACTAAAACTAATGCTTCTGCGTGTATAGTTAGTGAAAAATTTATTGAAAAAGCCCCAGAAAACTTAGTGTTGCTTATCTCTGAAAACCCTTATTATTCTTATGCTTTAGTTGCTGGCAAATTTTACAACAAAGAAAATAAGTTTTTAGAAATCTCAGAATTCGCAAATGTTGATAGCACCGCAGATATAGGGAGTGGAACAATTATAAAGGCAGGTGTTTATATTGGTGCAGGTTGCATAATTGGTAAAAACTGCATTATTAATTCAAATGTAAATATTACTAATGCTATTATTGGTGATAATGTTATAATTCATAATGGTGCTTCCATTGGGCAAGATGGCTTTGGCTATGCTTTTCATAATGGCAAACATATTAAAGTTCCCCAACTTGGCAGGGTAATTATAGAAAATGATGTTGAAATTGGTGCAAACACAACAATTGATAGGGGTGCTGGCCCTGATACTATAATTGGCGAAGGAACTAAAATTGATAATCTTGTGCAGATTGGTCATAATGTAAAAATTGGCAAACATTGTATTATCGTTTCTCAAGTTGGAATTTCAGGCTCCACTGAAATTGGTGATTATGTAATAATAGGTGGGCAAGCCGGAATTGCAGGGCATCTAAAAATTGGTAGCCAAGCCCAAATTGGTGCACAAGCTGGAATTGCAAGGGATGTTGAAGCGGGTGCAAAGGTTAGTGGCACACCGGCAGTTCCAGTAAATCAATATCATAGACAAGCTATAATTCTTGATAAATTAGCCAATAAAAAAAGTTAAAATCGCTTTTATTTATTTTTATTTAATATATTCAATTAGCTATATCATTTTTATTAAGAACAAAATCAAAAATCTGTTGAAATGTCAGTTATAAATTTAGAGCAAATTAAAGAGCTTATACCCCATAGAGACCCAATTTTATTAGTTGATAGGGTGGAAGATGTTGTTGAAGGAGAATCCGCAACAGGTATAAAATTAGTTACACCTAATGAGCCAGTTTTGGCAGGGCATTTTCCAAATCACCCAGTTTATCCGGGGGTTTATATAGTTGAGGCAATGGCACAAACTTGTGCAATTTTAGTTGCATATTCAGTTGCAGAGGCAAAAGGTAAAATTGTTTATTTTACTTCTATTGAAGAAGCAAAATTCAGAAAACCCGTTACGCCTAACGATACATTAAAAATCAAAGTTAAAAAACTTCAAAATCGTAAAAATTTATGGAAGTTTGAATGCTCAGCTTATGTTGATGAAACACTTGTTACTGAAGCTAAAATCTCAGCAATGATAATGGCTTAATTTACAATTTCATTTTATGAATAAAATCCACAGCACTGCAATTATCGGGGATAATGTAAAACTTGGTAACAATATTGAAATTGGTGCTTATGCAGTTATTTCTGGTAATGTAGAAATTGGTGATAATTGTAAAATTTATAATCACGCTTCAATAACTTCTGCTGAGAATGGAAAAACAATTATAGGCACTGGTAATAAATTTTTTCCTTTTTGCTCTATTGGAATTATTCCGCAAGATCTCAAATTCAACAATGAAGAATCTCACACAATAATTGGCGATAATAACAATTTTAGGGAGCATACAACAATTCATAGTGGCACTAAAGGCGGTGGTAGTAAAACAATTATTGGTAGCAATAATTTATTTATGGTTGGTGTTCATATTGCTCATGATTGTATTGTTGGAAATCACATTATACTTGCAAATAATGCAACATTAGCTGGCCATGTTATTGTAGAAGATTATGCAATTATTGGCGGGCTTTCTGCAATACATCAATTTGTAAGGGTTGGAACTCACGCTATGGTTGGCGGTATGAGTGGAATTGAAAGTGATGTTATACCATTCGGCAATGCTTATGGTGAAAGGGCAAGCCTGCAAGGCTTAAATTTAATTGGCCTAAAAAGAAGAAATTTCACACGAGATGCAATTATTCATATTCGCGAAGCCTTTGATGAAATTTTTGATAAAAACCAAGGCACAATAAATGAAAGGCTGAATATTTTATCTGAAAAATATAAAGATAATTTAGAAGTTATGCAGATTATAAACTTTATAAAAAAAGCGGATAATCGTGCAATTTGTCAGCCTAAAAAATAATATTTTATGAATAAAATTGGCATTATTTCTGGCTCTGGAAGCCTGCCTTATGAAATTGCTGAAATTGCTAAAAGTAAAAATATTGAGCCTTATTTTGTTTTTCTTAAAGGCTCTGCTGAAGAAACCGCTGAAAATTTACTAAAAAATAAATCTAAAAATAAAAATTTAAAATTTCCACAAAATAATTTCATTTGGTCTAGCATTACAAATGTTGGTAAAATATTAAATTTTTTTGAAGAAAATTCCGTTAATAATCTGCTGTTAGCTGGTGGTATAAAACGCCCACCTTTGCTTTCATTAATTCCAGATTTGACAGGTGCAAAATTACTAAAAAGGCTTCTTTCTCTTAGAAATGCAGGTGATGATTCTGCACTTAGAGAAATCATAAAATTTCTAGAGGAGCATAATTTTTCTGTTATTGGCGTTGCTGATATTGCCCCTGAATTACTAACTAAAAAAGGCTTCATCACAAAAAATAAGCCTAATGAAAGACAATTATTTGATATTCAAAAAGGCTTTGAAGCAGCAGAAACTTTGGGCAAATTAGATATTGGGCAAGCTGTAATTGTGCAAGATGGTGAAGTTTTAGGCGTTGAAGGTGCTGAGGGAACTGCCGAGCTTATTAAAAGATGCGCTAAACTTCAAAGGGGTGGCAAAGGTGCAATTTTAGTTAAATCCTGCAAACCTAACCAAGATAAAAGGGCTGATTTGCCTGCTATTGGCTTAAACACAATTTATATGCTAAAAGATATGAAATTCGCAGGAGTTGCATTATCTTCAGATGAGAGCATTATCTTAGATTTTGAAAACACAAAAACCCAAGCCGAAAAAGATAATATTTTTATTTATTCTAGTTAGCTTCTAAAATTTCATCTTTTAGAATTTCTTTGCAACGATTTGGTAATCTTTCTAAAATTTGTTCTTCAGTAAGTTTTGCTTCAGCTTCTTTCTTAGATTTTGGTTGCTTAGCTTCATCACTAAACCACCAAGCAAGATCATTTCCACAGCCATCATCTTTAATTTCTTGCCCTTTTGAAATACATTCTTCAGAGCCTTGCGGACATTTCAAGCGAATATGAAAATGCTCATTATGCCCCCACCAAGGGCGAATTTTTTTCTGCCAGTCTTGATTTCTAAATTTTGAGCAATAATAATTTTTGATGTTATAATTAACAAAAATTCTATCCACTTTTTCACTTTGTGCGAATAATTTTATTATATCTTCCTGATTAGAACCCCAATAAGAACTTACAGATTTCAATTTTTCATCTGCCATATTTAGTGGTTTTATACTTGCCATATCTTGGCTAGATAAATTTTGTTTATCATCATAAAGCGTGAACCAAATATCCGCATCAAGCCCTGTTTGATGAGAAGAATGAAGCATAAAAATTGGCCCACCATTCTTTTTTGAAATATCAGCTATAAGCAAATCTTTTCCCAACATTTCCTTAACGCGATAACTATAATCTTCAAGCAAGGCAATCATTTCAGGGTGGCCATAATTATGATTTCTTTCAATTCTAGGAAGTTTATAACCCTCACCATTTTTGTTAAGCTCTGCGGAATATAGAATACAGCCGTTATTATGCGTGCCAATCGCTTCAGATTTTCCCTCTGCTAAAGCTGAAAATGAGAAGAAAAACGCTATTAAAAATGTAAAATATTTTTTCATAAGATTATTAATTTTTGTAAGAATTAATTTTGTATTTATTAGACTATAATTTTTTATAGGCTCTGCATCTAACTATATTGCCACTTCCCAGATATTCCATCTCATCAAAAGCATACATTTTAGTTATTGCAATGCCCCTTCCATTAGGGTCTGTCATTCTAGTGGAATCAACTTCTAGATATTTTTTGTAATCAAAACCATTGCCCGCATCTTTAATAATTATTTCAACAAAATTTTCATTTGATGTAATTGAAAGCCCTGCGAATTTAGATTTATTTTCAGGCTTTTCACATAGTGCATCAATTTCTTGTCGCCAGATGGCTTTTTCTAAAAGCTCTTTTTTCTGTTGATAGGTAACGCCAAGATTTCCGTGCTCTACAGCATTAACCGTCAATTCGTGTAAACCAAACAAACTTTTTTCTGCATCTGGCATAAAGGCAGAGGCTAATAATGATAAATTTCTAGCCTCTTCCAAATTTTGAAATTTGAATACAGCACTTTCTAGCAATCCCAAAGCCCTCTTTTGAGTTTCGTATTCATTTTTGAAATTCTTAAATTTGTTATTATGCTCTAGTGCAGATTTTAATATAGAAATAAGAAGGGTTTTTGAATAAGGCTTTGCGAGATAATAAAAAACGCCTGCCTCTATACCCTCTCTAACTTGCTCTGGTGAAGTTGCAGCGGTTTGCATAACCACTGGAAGCTCAGCAAATTGAGGCTTTTTCTTAATTTCATACATAAAGCTAATGCCATCCATAGCTGGCATCATTCTATCAAGAATTATTGCTGACACATCAGGGTTTTCTGCTAGTCTCTCCAAACCCTCCAATCCATTGTGAGCTAATATTGTTTGATAGCCTTCTTCAGTTAAATATTCTTGCAGAATATCAAGATTGAGTTCTTCATCATCAACCAATAAAATTTTTTTACTTTCTGTAAGTTCTAAATTTTCCATATAATTTTATAAATTATAATCACTTTTATTAATTGGCAAAATAAATGTGAAGATTGCCCCTTTACCATTAGAATTATTTTCAGCCCAAATTTTGCCTTTATGAAGGTTTATAATTTCTTTACAAATTGCTAAGCCTAATCCCGTTCCACCAGCACCTGTTTTAGTTTTTGAGCTTTGCACAAATTTATCAAAGATAATTTCCACCTCCTCCGCTGGAATACCTTGACCATTATCAATAACGCAATAATAAACAAATTCTGAATTGTTATAAATATTAATTTCTATTTCGCCACCATTAGCAGAAAATTTAACCGCATTTGAAATTAAATTTGAGATTACTCTAAAAATTTTTTCTCTATCAAGATAAATTGAAATATTAGTTTGGTTATTAATTTTTAAGTTAATTGCTTTGGCTTTTATAATTGCATCAAGCTCTGCTAAAACATTTTTAGTAATTTCATTCAATGAAGAAATTTCTTCATATAGATTCATTTTTCCAGCCTCTAACTTAGATAAATCTAACAAAGAATTTACAAGCGTTAAAAGCCTGTTTGCACTTAAATTAATATTACTAAAATATTTTGTTATTTTTGAGCTATCAATATTTTCACCTTTATCTAAACCCATTTGTGAATAGCTAATTATTGCGTGCATTGGGGTTCTGAGTTCGTGACTCATATTTGCTAAAAATTCTGATTTTGCATTGTTTGCCTTGATGGCTTCATCCCTAGCTTTTGTGATATCTTTAGTTTGCTCTTCAACTAAAATTTCTAGATGATTTTTATATTCCTCCAATTCATAAGTTCTTTTAGCAACTTCAACTTCTAGGTTTTCAGTATATCTTTCACTGGTTTCTTTATAATTTTTTAAAGCATAATACAAAAATTCAATTTCTTTAGTATCAATTTTAACATTTGGTAAAACCACCCTCTCCCCCTGCCCTAAGTGAGAAATTTTTTGGCTTAAAATAGAAATTGGCATTAAACTTCTGCCAATAATTTTATAAATATAAATCACTAATATAAAAAAGAAAAATGAGGCTATAAAGAATATTGCTAATAAAAAATTTTCTAAAAAATTTGTTTGTTGTGAAAAATTTATATCTATGTCTAGCTTAGCAATAACTTTTTCTTCCCCTTTATAATTAAAGGTTATATCCTTTATAAAAGTTCTATAATTAGGAAATAACACATAATGTTCTTCCTCATCTTCATCAGGGTGCTTGCCAATTTCTGCGATAATATTTTTGCCATCTTCATCAATTAATTTTATATGATCAATAAAATTATATTTTTGATAGCCTTTGAGAATTTCATTTACCTGTTCAATATCAATATTCCAAATTGGCGTTGCAAGAGAATTTTCAAGGTTACTGATTAAATAATTTACTCTAAATTCAAAATCTTCATTTAATTTATTTTTGATAATTACAATAGAAAATAGTGATATAAAAATAAAAATAGTTATTAAGCCTATTAAAATTAAGAGGGTAATTTTTTTAGCTAATTTTGGCTTTTTATTTGAATCTATAAATATCACTTGATAGGCAATGTTAGTAAAGTTTTATAATCCATATTTTTTATTTAGTTTTTCATATTCACCATTAGATTTTATTTTATCAGTATAATCAGAAATTATTTTTGCGAGTATTTTAGATTGTTCGCTTTTTGCTGGGCTAAATGCTATAGATAAATCTTGTTTTATAGCTTCAGTTTTTAGGTTCATTTTTGTTTTATAAATGCCTTCTGCCTTGTTTAATTTAAGAACATAATTCATAACATTTTCATCTTCAATCACTACATCAAGCCTGCCCCTTTTCAACTTTACTATATTTTGAAATTGAGGCTCATCACCAGTTGCAGCTTGAATTTTAGAAATATTATCTAAATTTGTGTTTATATAATCATCAAGCTCCTTATTACCATAACTATAGCCAGCGACTGTGCCAAGTGATAAATTTTCTAGAGATTTTACTCCTTTATATTCCCAATTTTTATTTTTTTCTGAAACATAGAAGGCATTTTTCATTTTATGTTGTGGGGTTTTTGGGTAAATAAAATCAGGTGCATCTGGCTTTGAGGCACCAATTATACCATAAATCTTACCTGATCTCCCCTGCTCCACAGCTCTTGACCAAGGCATTAAAATATACTTAACTTCAATGTTATACTCACTCATAGCTTGCCTTGCAATCTCAACTAATATCCCTTCATATTTTGCCTTTGGGGTGCAATTATAAGGGCACCATTCATCAGCACCTAGAATTATAGTTTTTGGTAAATTATCTTTTGCCTGCAAAAAAGCTGGAGATATTAAGATGAATATAAAAAATTTTAGAAAATATTTTTTCATATAAAAATTGTTTTTATTAACTTTAGGTTGAATAAAAAACAATTTTTTTCAAGGCAAATAAACTAATAGGCAAATTTTTTAGTTTATTTTTTATGCAAATGAGGTTTTTTTGATTTCCGCTGGGTTATTATCATTTGAACCAAGCGAAGTTTTATTCAGCTTTCCGTCAAATAAATCTTGGATTTCAAAACCAGTTAAAGTTTCATATTCCATAAGTGCATTTGCTAATTGGTGAAGTTTTTCAATATGCTCATTAAGCAACTTTTTGGCATATTCATAAGCATCTTTCACTAGAGATTTAACTTCATCATCAATTGCGTTTAAGGTTTCCTCTGATACGGCATCTTTCTTACCTAAAGAATAACCCAAGAAAGGGTTTTCATTATCATCACCGTGAAAAACAGGGCCAATTTTATCACTCATACCCCATTTTTTAACCATTGAACGAGCCATATTTGTTGCATATTGAATATCTGAAGATGCACCACTTGTAACCTTTTCATAACCAAAGATTATTTCTTCTGCAACCCTGCCACCCATTGCCATTGCCATATCTGATTTCATTTTTTGACGAGTTACCGAATATTTATCTTTCTCTGGAAGCCTCATCACCATTCCCAATGCTCGCCCCCTTGGTATAATAGTTGCCTTGTGTATTGGATCACAGCCCGGTGCATACATTCCAACTATTGCGTGGCCTGCTTCGTGATATGCAGTGAGCTTTTTCTCTTCATTATCCATAACCATAGATTTTCTTTCAGCACCCATCATAACTTTATCTTTTGCGTATTCTATTTCACGCATTGTGATTAGTTTTTTATTTCTTCTAGCGGCAATTAATGCTGCCTCATTACATAAATTTGCTAAATCTGCACCAGAAAAGCCGGGCGTTCCCCTTGCAATCGTAGTTAGATTTACATCGGGTGCTACTGGGATTTTCTTAGTATGAATTCTTAAAATTTGTTCCCTGCCATTAATATCTGGAAGTGGCACAACAACTTGCCTATCAAACCTGCCGGGGCGAAGAAGTGCAGGGTCAAGAACATCAGGGCGGTTAGTTGCAGCAACAATAATAATACCAGCGGTTGGCGAAAAACCATCCATTTCAACCAGCAATTGGTTTAAGGTTTGCTCTCGCTCATCATTTCCGCCGCCCATACCAGCACCTCTATGGCGACCAACCGCGTCAATCTCATCAATAAATACTATACAAGGGGCGTGCCTTCTTGCCTGATCAAACATATCACGAACCCTACTTGCACCAACACCTACAAACATTTCTACAAAATCAGAGCCAGAAATTGAAAAAAATGGAACGCCGGCTTCACCAGCAATCGCTCTAGCAAGAAGAGTTTTACCTGTTCCCGGGCTTCCAGAAAGTAAAACGCCTTTTGGAATTTTACCACCAAGTGCGGTAAATTTTTGAGGATCTTTTAGAAACTCTACAATCTCTTGCACTTCCTCTTTAGCCTCATCAATTCCAGCAACATCGGCGAATTTTATAACACCATCCTTCTCTGTTAGCATTCTTGCTTTAGAACGCCCAAAACCGAAAGCTCCTCCACCCTTTCCGCCACCCATTTGACGCATCATTAAAAACCACAATCCAACCAACAACAAAATTGGAAAGGCTGAAGCGAGTAAACTCATTAAAAAACCACCAGAATTATCGTGCGGTCTAGCATCTATAACAACGCCAGCTTGTTGTAGCTTTTCAACTAAATTTGGATAATTTGGCGTATAAGTTGAAAAACTAGAACCATCAGTAAACTTGCCAGAGAGGAAGTTATCTTGAATTTTAACCTCCCTTACATTCCCCTTTTCAACACTAGAAATAAAATCAGAAAAATTGAGCGTAGGCGTAGTATTTTCCTGATTCATTTGATCATAAAAAAAACCAAGAGAAACTATAATTACAATCCAAATTAATATATTTTTGCCGAAATTGTTCATTTTTTTAAGGTATTAGTTTTTAGGGGTTAGGGTATAGGAAATTATAATAAATCATTATGAACATAAACACAAAGTGTTGAAGTAAATAATCTAATTATTTTATAAATTTCGCTCCGCTCAATATGAAAAATAATTTAATATATAGAACCTAGAAGCTAAATGAAAAATTTCAATGTATTTGTTAAAATAAATTTTTATCTAAGGTTCTTAATATTTTGTAATTATATTTTTTTAGCTGAGGATGATTCTTTTTTATCTCATCTAAATTTTTTATGCCTAATGGCTTATAGCTATTAATTTTAGAAAGCTCAGGAAATATATATACAAAGTCATTATCAATAATAATTTCGCAATAATTACTAGTAAAAGTATGTTTTTCCTCATTTACAATTTTTTCATAAATATTTTTAATAACTTCAAGCCTAATTTCATTTTTTTTAATTTTTTCACCATTTTTTCTAATGCTATTATAAATTTTTAATAATATCATTTTTATAGCACGAAAAGCAATTTCAGTATGGGTTTGCCTAATAATATCTTGTCTAATCTCATAACAATTATTTAGTATATTCTTACAATTTTCTTGAAGAAATTTTTCAACTTCCAGCTCTATAAAATTATTTGCACGCGAAATATTTTCTATTACTAAATTAATTCTTTTGCTTAAAGTTTGATAATCAGAAATTTCTAGCAAGGCACTTCTCAGCTTATTTCTTGTGAATTTTTTTGAAGCATTTGAAGGGTCTTCAAACCATTTTATCTTATTCTGAATTAAGAATTCTTTTAGTTCATATTTTGAATATGAAAGAAGTGGGCGAATAAATTTTATGCCGTTAATTTCAGAAATATTTTGGATAGAGGAAAGCCCCTGTAAGCCTGAGCCTCGCTCAACACGCATTAAAAAAGTTTCAATATTATCATCTAAATGATGTGCCATTAAAACATTTTTAATTTTATATTTTTTACAATAATTAGTAATTAATGAATAGCGAAGTTCACGAAGTGATTCCTCAGTAATATTTAACCCCTGATTAATTTTTTTTTGAGATAAAATTACAGATTTAACACCATTTTTTTCTAAGTATTTTTTAACCTCCTTGGCCTCTTTTCTTGATTCTGGACGAAATTTATGATCAACAATAATTGCAGTAAATTTAATATGTGGAAATTGCTTCTTTACCAAAAAAGCTAGAGCCATACTATCCACGCCACCAGAAACAGCTATGGCAAAATCTTCCTTTTTAAGATTAAAATTTAGGCTTAGGTTAATCATAAAATAAAAAACCCCGCCGAAATTTCTTAGGGCGGGGCTAAAATTTAGCTTAAATAAATTTATTAATTAACAACCGTTACACCTCTACGATTTTTAGACCAAGATGCTTCAGTTGAACCAAGAAACTCAGGGAATTCTTTACCATATGATATAGTGTTAACTCTTGCTGGGTTTACACCTCTATTAACTAGGAAATCTTTAACTGCATTCGCCCTTCTTTCACCAAGTGCAATGTTATATTCACGAGTTCCCCTCTCATCGCAATGTCCTTCAACAGTTACGCTAACATTAGGATTTTGAGTTAACCAATTTGCTTGACGAGATAAAGTAGCTTGTGCATCAGAAGATAATGATGAACTATCTGTAGCGAAGAAAACTCTATCACCTGCAACAGCAATCAATTCTTCTTGGCTTGCAACATTTAAGCCTTGTTGTTGTGCAGACATATC
Source organism: uncultured Rickettsiales bacterium (assembly GCA_964445765.1). Taxonomy (GTDB): domain Bacteria; phylum Pseudomonadota; class Alphaproteobacteria; order Rickettsiales; family UBA8987; genus JANPLD01. The sequence goes on from CAYULD010000001.1 coordinate 166,508, forward strand.
AGCGGATGCGTTATCTAGAGGAACAACATCGCTAGAATCAACATTCTGAGAATTTAGTAAAGCACCATCTTCATAAGTTGCATCTGGATTTGGTTTATCTTTCTTGAACCAAGAGCAAGAAGAAGTTGAAAGTGCTAGTGCAATAATAGCAAGTGTAACGATGTTTTTCATAGTAAGTGCCTGTAGTTTGATTATTTTTTTTATTGCTTACGCAAGTTAGTATCTTGATATAAACAAAATTTATTTTTGCAAGCTATTAAACATCAATTAAAAAAAAAGCAAATTATTTTTTATATTTTTGCAACAGTTTTTTATTTGATTTTAATTTTTGAAATTTTTTATACTTAAATTTTCAATAAATTAAAAATCTAAAACAAAATAAAAAAGCCAATCTACTTGATTGGCTTTTTATAATCAGATGGAGAAAATTTTTGAGAAAAATTAAGCAACTTTTTCAAGCTCACTATTTAATTTTTCTAATCTTTCAAAATCAGCTTTACCTTTAGCTAAAATATTTCTGTCAACAAGCTCTATGACTGCCATTGGGCAAGAATCACCTTGTCTAAAGCCGAATTTAATAACTCTAGTATAGCCACCTTTTCTAGTTTTATATCTTTCAGCAACTTCAGAAAAAAGTTTTACAACTGCATCTTCTTTCTTAAGAATTGAGAAGGCTTTTTTCTTCGCAGCTAAATCACCTTGTTTGCCTAGAGTAATTAGCTTTTCAACATAAGGCTTAAGTGCTTTTGCTTTAACTAAACCTGTTTTAATTTGCTCATGCTCAATTAGAGAGCAAGCTAGGTTTGATAAAGTGGAATCCCTATGACCTTCCTTTCTGTTGAGCTTTTTTTGTTTAATTCTGTGTTTCATAAAATTATAAATTCAATTTTTATCAGTTTATCTACATAAAAATGTAGAAAAATCAATCATTAGTTTTTGAAAGGATCTTCATATTTTTTAGCTAAATCATCAATATTTTCAGGTGGCCAGCCAAAAACTTCCATACCAAATCTTAAGCCCATCTCAGATAATACTTCTTTAATTTCATTAAGTGATTTACGACCAAAATTAGGCGTTCTAAGCATTTCACCTTCTGTTTTGCGAACAAGATCACCAATATAAACAATATTCTCATTTTTAAGGCAATTTGCAGAACGAACTGAAAGCTCAAGCTCATCAACTTTCTTAAGAAGATTTTTATTGAATGGAAGCTCATCTTTAACTTCTTTAATTTCTTCAACTTCTTGGAAGTTAATAAATACTTGAAGCTGATCTTGAATAATTTTAGCAGCAAATGCAATTGCATCTTCAGGTTTAACAGCACCATTAGTTTCAACTGTAAGAATTAACCTATCATAGTCTGTAACTTGACCAACCCTAGTTTCTTCAACTTTGTATGAAACTTTTTGAACAGGGCTGAATAATGCATCAATAGGAATAACGCCAATTGTAGATTCTTTAGGCTTATTTTGATTAGCAGGAATATAACCTTTTCCTGTTTCAACAACTAAATCCATATCAAGGGAAGCACCTGCATCAAGATGGCAGATAACCAAATCTTTATTAACAATATTTACTTCGTTAGTTTCAGTAATCATTCCAGCAGTAACAGCACAAGGGCCAACCGCTTTCAACTTTAGAGTTCTTTTATCATTTGCGTGCGATATAATATTAAGAGATTTAATATTAAGAATTATATCTACAACATCTTCTTTAACACCAGAGATTGAAGAAAATTCATGAAGAACGCCATCAATTTTAAGTGCAGTAACAGCAGCACCTTGTAAAGAAGAAAGTAAAACTCTGCGAAGTGCGTTGCCTAGTGTTAAACCAAAACCCCTCTCTAAAGGCTCAATAACTATAACTGCTTTTTTATTGCTTTGCTCTTTGAAATTAACCTTTGAAGGTTTAATAAGCTCTCTCCAGTTTTTAGATATTAATGCAGACATTTATAACTCCAGTTTGTTTGAGAAAAAATAATAGATTGAAAAAGAGGTAATTATACCCTTCTTCTTTTTGGTGCTCTACAACCATTGTGAGGCACACCAGTTATATCTTTAATAGAATTAACATTAAAACCACAAGATTGTAATGCTCTTAGAGCAGATTCCCTACCAGCACCAACACCTTTGATTAAAACATCAACGGTAATTAAGCCGAATTCCTGAGCTTGTTTAGCCGCTTTTTCAGTAGCAACTTGAGCCGCATAAGGCGTTGATTTTCTTGAACCCTTAAAGCCACAAGCACCTGAAGTTGACCAAGCTATTGCATTTCCGCCTTGATCAGTAATTGTAACAATAGTATTGTTAAAGCTAGCATTAATGTGAACCACACCACGAGATACATTTTTCTTAACTTTCTTTTTAGCAGGTTTTGACGAGGTGTTTTTTGTATCTTTTTCCTGCGTTTGAGCTTTTGTATTCATAAATTATTATATTTGAAAAATTATAAATTATTTCTTAGCATTTGCGAGCTTCTTACCAGCAACCGGAATAGCTTTACCTTTCCTAGTTCTAGCGTTAGTGTGAGTTCTTTGACCTCTAACCGGTAATCTTTTTCTATGGCGAACGCCTCTGTAACAAGCCATATCAACCAAACGCTTGATATTGCTTGAAATTTCCCTTCTTAAATCGCCTTCTACAACAAAGCTGGAGTCAATATACTCACGAATAGCGATAATTTCTTGCTCAGTTAAATCTTTCACCCTTTTATCTGGCGAAATTTTTGTGATTTCACAAATTTCTTTAGCACGCGTAGGGCCAACGCCATATAAATAGCGTAAAGAAATTTCTAACCTTTTATTAGTTGGGAGGTTAACACCTGCAATCCTTGCCATAAATAGATTTCCTTTGAATTTTTGAAAAATTTAGATGTAAAATAGGTGCGGAATATATATTGCTAATGTTCTATGTCAACTATTATTATTAAATTTTTTTATGAATTTTATAGAGTAAAAATTATTTTAGATTATTGTGATGAAGTTTAGGTCTAGCTAAACCAAAACCCTAATCCCTAACCCTAGCACCTAAAACCTAATATATGAAAATTGAAAAATTATTAGAATACAATGAGTTATATAGAAACTTTGCAAGAAGTATCTCTGTTTTAGGAACTCTAAATTGGCCAGATGAGTTTAAGCAGAGCTTTTTGCAATCTTATGAAGCTGGAAACCCAACCCTGCCAGATTTTGAATATCCTAAAATTGATTATAGCGACAAAAAAGAAAAACTGAAATATATTCTCTCAGGCCTTGCAGGGGAAACTTCTCCGGAGGCAAATTTTCTTAAATCAAATACTGAAAGCTATATTTATGCGATAGCTATGATGCAAGGCGTTGGAACAAAAATTGTTAGTGATGTATCACAAGTTTTATATGGAAGCCCTAATGATAAATTGCCCAATTATAATTTATCAAGTTTAGAGGCGGCAAAGTTTTTCTTGAATGTTGAAAGTAAATTCAAAAGTGAAGCAGTTGAAAATGATGAAGTTGAATTTAACTCTGAACAATTAAAAGATTATTTAGAATTTAATATTAATAAAGTATTTCAAGAAAATGAAATCTCAGTTGAGATTGATAAGAAAATGGCTTCTCGTGCTTCGGTAACTTCCAGAAAGGTTAAAGTGAGAGCTAACACGAACTTTAAGCGTTATGAGGCAAAACAATTATTGCATCACGAAGTTTTTACCCACGCTTTATGCTCAATTAACGGTATAAACCAAAAATATATGTATGCGATGGAGTTTACCTCGCCGAGAATTACCGCAACGCAAGAAGGGCTTGCCCAGTTTTCTGAGCTTATTACTGGCTCAATTCACCTTCACAGATTAAAAAGAATAGCGTTAAGAATTATTGCACTAGATATGGCAGTAAATGGTGCGGATTTTCTTGATATATTTAAGTTTTTCTTAGAAAATGCAGATACTAATGAAGAAGCCTATATGTCTGCAATGCGGATTTTTAGAGGTGGCAAGCCTAAAGGCGGCGTGGTTTTCTTCAAAGATGGGGTATATATAAAGGGTATGCTTGAAGTTTTCAGCTTCTTTATGAATTCAATGGAAGAAAATAAACTCAATAATCTAAAAGTTTTATTTTCAGGTAAAATGACAACAAGCGATGTAGAAGATATGAATTATTTAATGTCGCAAGGTTTAGTCAACCCGCCAAAATATATACCTGTATGGTTTGATAACATTCATAATTTGGGTGCAATTTTAGCTTTTATGCAATTTGCAACTAATTTGAATTTTAATGTTAATAATGTATAAATAGAAAAATTAAAAAATAATTTTATGTCTATTTGGCAGAAAATATCTGAAAATTTTAGATCTAAAAACTCTGAGATTATTGAGAAAGCTATTAAAGAAAACACTCAATATGCGAGCTTCCTAGAAGCAAAATTTGCTAAAAATTCCGTTGTGATAACACCTTGGAATTCTGAAAAGGGAAAAAGAATGTTATTAGAATCTGATTATAATAATTCATTTTTTAATTTAGCACATAACTTTCAAAGTATGATTAACCCTTTTTATGGCAGTGTTGCCTCAATGGTTAATGTGCTTAACGCCCTTAGGCTTGATAAAGGGATTGTGCCAGATAGTAATGAAAGAATTTTTAAGTTATTTGATAGAAACACTGGGGAAATAAGGGAGTTTTCATTTAATATTTATACCCAAAATTCACTTTTAGATAATGAAACTGATTCAATTAAATTGAGGGAAAAAATTTTACCTAAAATTAAAGATGAAGTTGCCTATGTAGATTTTGATGAATTTAACCCCGGTTTAAGCCTAATGCAGGTTAAGAGAATTCTTGAAATTTATAAATGTGAGGTTGATATTTTTTATGCACACAATGATGTTAATAATGGTATTGCAGATTTTATAGCACATCTGAAAAATGCACTTTCATCTGATAGAAAATATGTAATTGCAAATTTTTATGGTGAAATAATTGGGCTTCATCAAGCTGGGCATTTTTCCACTATTGCAGCTTTTCACGAGCCTTCTTGGAATGTTTTAGTTTTAGATACAGCTTCTCATAAACACCCTTGGTATTGGGTTTCCGTTGACCAACTATATCACGCAATGAACACTGAAGCTAGAGAAGGCAATAAAAGGGGCTATTTAATTGTAAGCGATAAATTGTAAATAATACTAAATTACATTTTTCAAAATTCTTTCAGGCAAGTTCCAGTTTACCAAATTATCAAGAAAATTATTTATATAATCAACCCTGCGATTTTGATAATCTAAATAATAGGAATGCTCCCACAAATCTAAGGTAAACAAAGGGATTTCACCAAAAACTTGCGGTAATTCCGCATCTGAAGTAGTTCTAACTGCAAGTTTTTTCTGAGGCGTTAAAACTAGCCAAGCCCAGCCACTGCCGAATTTTTTTGTTGCTTCCTCAGTAAAAATTTTTCTAAAATTTTCATAAGAAGAAAAATCTTTTTCTATTTTCGCAAGCAATTTTTCTGAAGGTTTGCCACCCCCTACCCTTTTCATAGAATGCCAAAAGAAATTATGATTCCAAGCCTGTGCAGAATTATTAAAAATTGAAGTATAATCAGCTTTACCAAATGATTTAATAATAATTTGCTCCAAATTTAATTTTTGAAATTCTGAGTTTTGAATTAATTTATTAAGATTTTCAACATATGCGTTATGATGTTTTCCATAATGAAATTCAATGGTTTTAGCAGAGATATAAGGCTCTAAATCATTAGTTTTATAAGGTAGTTTTGGCAAAGTAAATTTGCCATTAATGGCATTAGTCGCAAGGCTTGGGCTTGATATAAGGGAAGAAAAACTTGCCATAAATGCCAGCACCGAAGCTGAAAACCCTAAAAACTCTCTACGATTTATATTAAATTCCATTTTTATATATCATAGTTAAATTTTGTTCTTACTTTTGCCATTGAGTAATATGAAATTACTGCCGCAAAAATAATAAAAATAGAGATTATATAATCAGCTTTATATTCATTTAAGAAGAATGTAACAAGTGCAGGTGTTGTGCCACCAAATATTGCAGCCGCAAGATTACAAGAGATTGACATACCAGTATATCTAACCCTTGTTGGGAATATATCAACCAACAAAGTTGGAATTGGTGCAATATAAAAACCAATTATAAATGCAAAAATTAATTGAGCTGCTAAAGCCATTGCAAAAGTTTTATCATCAAGCAAATAAACAAATGGCAATGCAAAAATAATATAAGTAATTAAAACATATTTTAAGATTTTTTCTCGCTCATATTTATCACATAAAATTGCAGAAATTGGAACTGCAACCATCATCATAAATAAACTTGCAGAATTTATAAACAATGCATCACTAACCTTAAAGCCTAAAAATTTAACCATAAAACTATTCATAAAAACTGATTGTAAGTAAAATGGAATTGTAACTGCCATATATGCCCCAATCGCAAGCAGTAACTCATTTAGATTAGCTTGAAATGTTTCTTTTACAGGTTTATCAGATAAATGCCCAGTTTCTTTTGCATCAAGAAATGCAGGGCTTTCATCAAGCTGAGTTCTAATATATAAGCCAACTAAACCAATAACTAAACCAAGTATAAAGGGAATACGCCAACCATAATTAACAAAGTTTTCTTCACTCATAATACTAGCAAGCAGGCTAGAAATGCCAGCACCAAGCAAAACCCCAATCAGCATACTTATAACTGAGGTGCTGCCAATAAGATTTTTATTTTTTTCTGAAGCGTGTTCAACTAAATAAACTATTGAACCGCCAAACTCACCGCCGATTGCAACACCCTGAACAAGCCTAATTATAGTAAGCAAAATAGTTGCCCAAATACCGATAGATTCATAAGTTGGCAATAAACCAATACAAGCGGTTGGAATTGCCATTAATAAAATTGAGAGCGAAAGAGCATTTTTTCTGCCATATTTATCACCGATATAGCCAAAGAAAACCGCACCTATTGGCCTCATCAAAAAGCCCACTGCGAAAATTCCAAATGTTGCAATTAGTGAAACTATAGGATCTTGCTGAGGAAAAAAATGCCTACTAATTAAGGCGGCAAAATGCCCATATAAAGCATAATCATACCATTCCAAGCCGTTACCAATCATTGTTGATGTAATAACTTTTTTCATATCTTGATATTATATATTATGAGCCTGCTAAGGTCATTTGCTCAATTAAAATAGTTGGGGCGTTTTTAGAATATCTAAATTCTAAATCATTAGCAATTTGCATATTCATAAACATTTCTAGCAGATTGCCAGCAATAGTAACTTCAGAAACTGGAAATGTTATTTCACCATTTTCAATCATAAAGCCATTCGTACCTTGGCTGTAATCTCCGGTTATGCCATTTACACCCATTCCAAAAACATCGGTTACATAAAAACCATTTTTGATATTTTTTATAAGATCAGAAAAACTAATTTCACCGCCTTTCATATAAACATTAGTTGATGAAGGTGATGGTTGGGAGTTAATTCCACGAGATGCCCTGCCATTTGATTTTAAGCCTAATTTAGATGCGGAGCGAATATCTAAAATCCAATTTTCTAAAACACCATTTTTAATAAGTGAAATTTCTTCACCCTTAATGCCTTCTGCATCATAACCTTGAGAGCCAAGACCTTTCAGTAAAAGCGGATTATCAAAAATATTAATATTTTTTGGAAAAATCTGCTTACCCATTTTATCTGATAAGAATGAAGATTTTTTAACAATAGATGCCCCATTAATTGCAGAAATAAAATTTGATAACAAATTTTTTGAAACTTTTTTATCAAAAATTACTGGCAATTTTGCAGATTTTATTTTTTTAGGAAATAACTTTTTAACCGCCATTTCGGAAGCTGAAATTGCAATATCTTTGGGGCTTATTAAATCAGATTTATTGCATTTATAGCAATAATCATAATCCGTTTGCATATCAACGCCAGTGCCTGCAATTACAGATACTGAAATATTATAACCAGTTGTAAAATATGATTTTGCAAAGCCTTTTGAAGTTGCAATAGCTGTTTCACTTTTTGAATATGAGCTTTCAGCAAATTCAGTATTAGTAATATCTTTATAAGTAAGTGCTGTTTCCTCCGCTTCATTTGCCCAGTTTTTTAGATCATCAATATTGGCTGAATCCGGGCAGTTAATTTGCAAATCAATATCTGCACCTTTATAAATTTCATCTTGATTTGCTAGGCGATATGAATCATCAACAGGCGACATTTTAGCCTGCTCAATTACTTTTTCTATTGTATCATTAAGGTTTTTTTCTAATAAATTATTAGTAGAGATTAGTGCAATTTTAGAGCCAGATTTTTCAGAAATAAAAACTCTAATTCCTAAATCCTTTGTTTCAGATGATTCAATATTTTCAGGCTTACCTTGATGTTGCCTATATGATAAATTTAGAGATTGAACTATAACCGCATCAACATCATTAGCACCTTTTTTGAGGGCAATATCAACTGCTTTTTGTGCAATCTCTAAATTATTTGAAAACATATTTTAACTATAAAACCCTAATTAATTTTTAACTTCATTAGGGCTTAAAGATGGCTCAGCATTAGGGGTTGCAGGTTGTGCAGGTTGCTTAACAACATTAACGCTAATTTTCTTAGATAATTCTTCAATGTAATTTTTTACCGCCTCAGCGCCAAGTTGTTTTTCAATTCTTGGTTTTGACTTTTCAAATGGTAAAATTTCAGCGTTTTTAATATCTTCAACCCTAATTATGTGATAGCCAAACTCAGTTTTTACAACACCTGAAGTTTGCCCTTTGCCTAGCTTTTTAACTGCCTCAGAAAATTCTAAAACAAATTCCTCAGGGAAAATATAACCTAAATCACCACCTCTAACTGCTGATTGCTTATCAACTGACATAGCCCTGGCAACATCTTCAAACCTTTGAGATTTAATTTTTTCAAGTACTTGCTTGGCTTCAGCATCACTTCTAAGTAAAATATGTTTTACTTTATATTGTTTAGAGCTTTTTGCTTTTGCAACTAATTCATCATATAGAGATTTTAATTTCTCTTCAGTAACAGCCGATTTTGCTATAGTTTCCAAATATTTTTCTTTATAGATATTTTCAACTAAGTCATCAACCCTATTTTGAAGCTCAACATCATTATGAACATTAGCCAGATACGCTTCTTCAAGAACTTTCTTTTGAACTGCCGCTTCTTTTGCAACTGCTTCTAGCCCCTGTGCATCCATTTGATTAAGATTAATCATTGAGCCTTTACCACCTGTTATAAAATTTAGCCTTTCACGAATTTCTTGCTCATAAATTTCTTTACCATCTGCAAGTGCTATAAGCTCCCCACTAAAAACCCTTTTTATAACTCTACAATTATTTGCATCCTGCCCGCCTGATGATGCACCGCCTGAAATAGCATCAAGGTTAAGAAGTAACACCGCCGCTTGACCAATAGTTGCAAGAGCAAGAACCGCAATAACAATATTTTTTAAGCCTAATTTAAGATTTATTTTCATATGAAATTTAGTTTTTAATTTTTTATTAATCATATAGTTTATAAAAAAAATCCATTCAAGATAAATAGTAAAAAAATCATATTTACTTGCAAAGCCTGTAAATTATAGTTAGCAAAATATTTATATTATATTTAATGGTGATGATATGTCTGATTTACTTTCTTTAATTAGTGATGTTAAAAAGAATAAGGGTATAGAGCAAAAGCAAAATAGCAAAGCAGAAATTAAGCCTTCAAAAGAGAAAAAGAACAATGAATATTCTGCTGATGATATTGAGGTTTTAGAAGGGCTTGAACCTGTTCGCCGTCGTCCCGGAATGTATATTGGTGGCACTGATGAAAATGCACTTCACCACCTAGCTATTGAAGTTTTAGATAACGCAATGGATGAAGCCGTTGCTGGTTTTGCAAAAGAAATCTTTATTCATCTTGATGAAAATAATATATTAACAATTTCAGATAATGGCAGGGGTATTCCAGTTGATAACCACCCAAAATTTCCAAATAAATCTGCATTAGAAGTTATTTTAACCACCCTGCATTCTGGCGGAAAGTTTAATACTAATGTTTATAAAACCTCTGGTGGTTTGCACGGCGTAGGCATTTCAGTTGTTAATGCCCTTTCAAGTTTTTTAGCGGTTGAAGTTATTAGAAATGGCAAATTATATCGCCAAGAATATTCTCAAGGGCAACCAACAACCAAGTTAAAAATTATCTCTGAAAATTCTAAGGGCAAAGGCACAAAAGTTATATTTTCTCCAGATGCTGAAATTTTTGGCAAACATAAATTTAAGGCTGAGAAACTTTATAATATGGTTAAAGCAAAAGCCTATTTATTTTCTGGTGTGGTGATAAATTGGTCTTGCAACCAAAATATTATAAACCCTGAAAAGCCAATTCCAACCGCTGAAAAAATTTGTTTTAAGAATGGCATTAGAGATTTCATTAATGATATTACAATCAACCAAGATGTTATTGGCAGAGATTATTTTTATGGTGCTAATGATTTAGCAAATGATAAAGGTAAGGCGGAATGGGCAATCCTGTGGCCTAATCTTGAATTTGCAGAAAATGAAGGCAAAGGCTATTCTTATTGTAACACTATTTCAACACCACTTGGTGGAACTCACGAATCAGGCTTCAGAAGTGCGGTTACAAAATCAATAAAAGAATATGCTGAAAAAATTGCCGGTAAAAGGGCTGAAAAAATTACTAATGAAGATGTTTTTAATAATGCAATTTTTGTTCTTTTAGTTTTTATTTCTGAGCCTCAATTTCAAGGGCAAACTAAAGAAAAACTTCTTAACCAAGAGGCTGTTAAGCTAGTTGAAAACGCCGTAAAAGATAGATTTGATAATTTGCTTGGACAAAATAAAGATTTATCTTCAAACTTAGTTGAAACAATTATCAGATATGCAGATGAAAGAATCTCTCGCAAATTAAAAAAGGAAACTCAGAGGAAAACCGTTACATCAAGGTTAAGGCTACCGGGTAAGTTAGCTGATTGTAGCTCAGAAAATACAGAGGAAACTGAAATTTTTATTGTAGAAGGCGATTCCGCAGGCGGTTCTGCCAAGCAAGCAAGGGATAGAAACACTCAAGCAATTCTTCCAATTAGGGGAAAGATATTAAATGTTGCATCTGCCACTGATGATAAAATTTTTGCTAATCAGGAAATTAAAGATTTAACCACCGCACTTGGCGTTAATGCAGGTAGTGGCTTTAAGGTTGATGATTTAAGATATGGCAAAGTTATCATTATGACAGATGCTGATGTTGATGGTGCACATATCGCAACTTTGTTAATGACATTCTTCTATCGCTCTATGAAAGGGCTTATTGATGCAGGCAGGCTTTATCTTGCCAAACCGCCTTTATACCGCATTAAAATTGCTGATAAAACCATTTATGCCAATGATGATAAAGAAAAAGATGAGCTTGTAAAAAAACTTTCTGAAAATGGCAAAAAGAAAGTTGAAATCGGCAGATTTAAGGGTCTTGGTGAAATGACAGCCCCTCAGCTAAAAGAAACCACAATGAACCCAAATAATAGAACATTACTAAAAGTTGTTCTTGAAGATGATGCTAGTATTTCAGAAAATATTGTTGAAGATTTGATGGGCAAAAAGCCTGAAAAACGCTTCAATTTTATTACTGAAAAAGGCATCAACCGCCCAGATATCCTTAATGAATTGGATATATAATAAGAACTAATAATTAGCTTTTTACTTTCTTCTTAGCTGTTAGGTTGAAATTATAACTTGCGTTGAGCGATACAACAGGTTGATTAGAATAAGTTGTATTATGAGGGGCATCACCGCTTGGTAAATTTACCCTTGCGGTAACATTTAATGCGTTATGAATAACACCTGCCCCAATAAAAACATTACCAGCTTTTGAAATTTCTTGCTCGCCACCCTCTAAATTTTCAAGCCTTTTAGATGCATCATAACCTGCTTGCAGGAAAAATTTTCTCGCAGGGGTGAATTGTATAAAACTATTTAATAGTTGATGGGTTTCTTCTTCTGACTTTTCAAGATTAGCATTTACGCTTAAAGATAAAAACCTATTTATAGGGGCGTTATAAGTTAGCTCCGCATTAATATTTTTTTCTAAAACTCCTTCATTTAATGTTTCATTTCTTGAAAATTTAATATGAGCTAGTGGATTAAAAAAGCTAATTTTTCCGTGTTGTTCAAAATTTATTCCTAAGCCAAAGTGAGAGCAACCATAACCGCCAGAAAAATTTGCCTTTTCAGAATATAAAGCCGTTGTTGTAAAAAATCCTAGACCGGCAAGAGATGGAATTCTAAAACTTGTTTCACTCTTAACACCAAATAAATTTTTTTCACCTCTCATTAAATAACTAACACCTAAGCCATAGGTAAAATTTGCATCTGTTCTTTTTGTTCCTAAATAGGTTTCTAAACTTTGGCTCTCAAATATTGAAAAATTATGATTATGAGGCAAATATATTGGACGATTTTCAGTTAGTTCGTGATCAAAATTATTATAACTTACCACTGCATCTATTCCTAAAAAACCATCTTCATCTTGCTTAACTGGCTTATAGCCCCTAAAAATTGTATTATTAACCCTTGCACCTAATGGGTTATTTGGGTTATCGGCAGATTTTTCAAACATTAAATTAGAAGAAACCATATAATTAAAACCATTATTGCTCATTCTATTCATTGATAAAAAGGCATTCGTAGATGGTTTTTTATTGCCATTTTCATCAGTTATTTCTGCATTATTTAGACCAAACATATTTGTTGTGATATGCGGCAAATATTGATCGTGAGAGTGATTATTATTTTTTGTCTGCCCGTGTCCAAAATTTGTTGGCAACCATTTTTGACTATTTGCATCATAAACTAAATGAGTATTTGATGGGTCAAGCAAGCCTTCTTCTAAATGGTGTTGAACATCTGAAAACCCAACCGCAGATTTTGCAAGTTGTTTTAGTTTTAACCTTTCATTGGCTTCAAAAGAAGGGTCATAGCCAATAATACTATGCCCGTGATTATGAGGAATATCTTGCTGGCTCAAAAATTCTTTTTGCTGATTTCTTAGAGTTTCTTTATTAGTTTTAGAAAATTTATTTCCACCGGCTTCAAAATATGCAACCTCTAAACAAGCTATAAATTTTTTATAATCAGTAAAATTTAATTCTTCATTATTATATTTATTATGAAATAAATCTAATGCTAAATTTGGTAAATAAAAATCTTCACCACTAAAATAGTCATCTATATTTAATCCAACTTGAGAGAAAAATTTTTGATTATTCTTAAATGCATCATTAAATTTTTTATTAGCACCCTTATTTTTGCTAATGTAAAAATTTATCATTCCTAGGGCTATTTCTAATTGCTCTTCCATTACTTAGTAAACTGTTATAGTATAACACTTAATAAGTAATTTTTTAGGATAATCAAGCATTTTAAGAGAAGGCCCGTAATTATAAAAAGGGGGGAATGGGAATAATTACGGGCGTTTTAAGTTTCTTAGAGGAAACTTTAAGCTCATAGCATTGGGGGAATGCTAATTCTCTACTTGAGCTAATTTAAGCGGAATTAACCGCCAACCCTTAAAGCTACTGCTTTTTGGGTATCTTGTGCAAAAAGCTAAAATTATAGCTGTTTTAATTCGTCAAATAATTCACCAACTTTTCTTAATACATTTGCTGATGCACCATATGCTTGTTGTGATACAATTAATGCTGTAAGCTCTGAGCCAATCTCAGCAGTTGAAACCTCCAAAGCACCCGGAACTATTGTTCCAACGCCTGCATCACCAACTTCACCTAAATTTGCACCACCAGAATCACTATTAGATGAAAATGCATTACCTGATTCTTGCGTCATACCATTTGGGTTTGCAAAGGTAACGATAGGCAATTTATAAACAACTGAGCTTAGCGAGTTATCAAAAACCGCTGTAACTAAGCCCTCAGCGTTGATTTGCAAGGCTTGTAACCTACCTGTAGGGAAACCATTTTGGCTTAAATTATCAACTGAATATTGCCCACCAAATTGAGATAAACCATCAGATTTACCAATCCCAACATCGCCCGCTGTTCCAAGCCTCAAATTTAGAGTTTGAGGGACTGCTAAACCTGCTGGATCAAGAATAATATCACCCGCTATAGATGCTCCAACAGTTGTAGGACCAGAAACAGATTTTAGCGTTCCATCACCATTAAATGAAACAACACCATAAGCAATTAAGCCATCATCTTTTAAGGAGCTTACTGCACCTGTAACTGCAGCTGGATCAGAAGCATATAACTCAACCGCCCAAGAGCCTTCATTTTCAGTATCTTTAATTTTTGCAAAAGCTAACCTTAAATCTAAAGGTTGCCCAAGTGATGTGTAAACAGTTATTGTCCTTGAGAAGTCAGCAGGTATAGCACCACTTGCCATATTCCTACCACCACCAACTGGTGCAGTTGCATCATAAACCGGTGGTATAGCCGTTGTTGTTAATGAAAATTCATCTAATAAATCATCACCTGCTAAACTATCTGAAAAAGAAATTGTATCGGTTGGGTCAACATTATAAATATTAAGCGTTGCACTTCCAGTTGGGTTATTGATTGTTGCTGCAATTTTTTGGTTTCCTGTTGAATCAACTGCATCTTTAAGATTGCCAAGTGAGGCAAATCTTGTACCAGTGCTGTTAAAAGTTATAGTATCATCATCAAAACCAAGCCCTGCAACTAAACCGCTTGAAGCCACATCTGCAAACGCTAAACTACTATTTGCATCATCACCAGCCACATATAAAACACCATTATTAACCCTTGCTCTTAAACCAGCTGTAGAATTTATAATTTGCGATAATTCATTCAAGTTTCTAAATTCACCTAAACTTGTGTTTGAGGTTGGCCTAAATTTATAAGTGAAAGTTTTTGCACCAGTACCATCATTCACAGTTATTGTAAATTCTGCATTATCAACAAATGGTGCGGTTGTAAAAGTTGCGGTTGGCGATGTTACACCACCAATTCCACCAGCAATATCATCAGATAAAGCAACACCGCCATAAGTGTAAACAAATGAATCACCAACACCAGTTGTAACCGTTAAAGTTGCACCATTAGCAAAACCTGCTGGAATAATTATATCAGAGGCACTATTAGTTGCGTTAGCAGAGCTTACTGGATCTAATAAACCGCCAGCACCTTGCAACACATCTTCTTCTGCTCTTAAATTAATTTTTGCAGTAACTGAGGAAGTTGGCGTTGCAGTTCCAGTAATAGAAGCAGTGGAAACCGGGACTAAACTTGCTAAGTCTTTTGCTGATCTTGTATAAGTAGTGTTGCCTGAAACACCGGGTAACCTTCCCTCAGAATCCAAAGGCCAACCCAATAATGCATAACCTGCTTCATTCACCAAATAACCTTCAGCATTTGTTCTAAATGAGCCTGCTCTTGAATATAAAGTATCAATATTTCCACCCTCAGTGAATGAAGATAAACCCGCACGATTTGTAACTGCAAAAAAACCATTACCTTGAATTGCTAAATCTGTGCCAGCACCTGTTGATTGAATTGAGCCTTGTGTATCAATATTTTGCCTGATTGAATCTAAAACACCACCGCCAACCCTACCAGCAACAAGCGTTTGAAATGATGAAGATGATGACTTAAAACCAGTGGTATTTAAGTTCGCAATATTGTTTGAAATAATATTAACCGCTGTAGACTGAGAAGTTAAACTTGTTAAACTTGCTGATAACGCACCGAATAAAGACATAAATACCCCTTTTTATATTCTTAATTATTTGAATTTTGTTGTTGGTTATTTTCTGAGTTAGGATCAACATAATAGTTATTTGATATACTAAGTTGCCCTCCACCAAAAACATTTGCAACATTTGCGATTGATACTTTTATTGGACTTTTTTCACTACCAAAAACCAAATTAGGCTGACCATTATTTGTATAATCAACCCCTGAAACAACGCCATTTGTTAAAGTTTGAATTTGAGTTGCCTTACCATCAACATCAAAACCATTAATAGTTATGCTATATTTTCCTTCTCTAACATTATTGCCTAAATCATCTTTGCCATTCCACTCAAATTTATGATTACCACTTACATTCTGCCCTTCGCCCTTCCAGATAGTTTTGCCGCCTTCATCTTTAATTTCTATAGCGGTTGTTGCAAAACTTCTATCTAACTCATAAGAAATAGTTTGCGTTTGAGCCTCAGGGAAAAAGTAAAACTCACCGCCAATATATTCAACTTGCCTATTAATAAAATTTGCAACTGATGAAGCCTGTGAGCTTGAAGATAATTTTAATAAATCTTTTAATGATGAATTAGTTTCAATAGATTGTTGAACAGTAGATAAATTCGCTAATTGGCTTGCCATTTTGTCAACTCCAAAAGGCTCTGTAGGGTCTTGATATTTAATTTGTGCCATAAAAAGCTGAAGGTAATCTTGGCTTGATTTTAAGAATGCATCAGCCCCTTGCTGAAATGAATTAGCTTGTATATTATTTGTAAATGCACTTCCTATAGCTGAAATCATAAAAATTTAGTTAAGTTACACTAATATATTAAGCATTCCGTATGCCAAATTTCCACGATATAAAGAACCTGAAGAAATCGCATAATTTGCAGAATTATCATTCGCGTTATTTGCATTATCTATGATGGGCAAGTTTTGGAAATCTTGCTCCAAAGAAAATGCAAATAAACTATTACCTCTTGACCAACTTTCTTGAGCCTGCTGATAAGCCTCAGAATTTCCGCCAGAATTTAAGTTAAAACTTAATGAGCCAGAATCAGCTTTAATGCCGTTATCATTTAGAATTTTTTGTATTTCTGATGAATCTTTTTTCAGCATATCTAATGTGTCAGATTTATCCGCAAGAACCATAATTGCTGGCTTGCCTTCTGCTCCAAAATCAAATTTGATACTTACTTTTCCTAAATGAGCTGGCTCTAAATGTAGCTCTATAGAATTTTTACCCTTAGAAAAACTCGCAACTTTGTAATTTTGCTCTTGTGCAACTTCTCTAAAATTAAGCTCAGATTTAACTTCTGCATTTTTATTATGAGTGCCATCAATATGCCTATTAAACACTGATTCGCCATCAGTATATAGAGAAGAATTTAAGTTAATCTCACCTTTTTGAGATTTATTTTGATTCTCAGAAATTAAATTGCTTTGAGGCAATCCAAATGGATTTCTTGAAGCATTACTTACAAGCTCAATTGCTTTATTGAGATAATCATTTTTCTTAGAAAAGGCGAAAGATTCTAAATTATCTTGCCCTAATATTCTATCATCTTTTTTAGTAGTTGAATTATTCGCAACTAAATTTTCAACTACAGATAAATCCGCCTTTTTATCGCTTAGCTGATTAATTTCTGGCAGGCTATTTTTTGTAATACTATCAAGGCTATTAATTTGAGGTTTTGCAATATTTGCAACTTCTAAAACTTCGTCAGTTGGAATTTCTACAAAATTAGGGTTAGAATTCTGCACCGCAGATAAACTTGGCTGATTTGAAATAACTTGCGATAAATAATTTGAAGCCTCCTCAGAAACTAAACCCTTCTGATTAGCAAGAATGTTATTACTTAATTGATTTTCAACATTTAATTCAGTTAGCTCACCATCACCAATTTGTGCAAGCGGAATAAGAGAATCACTAACATCGGCAATATTTTCTAAATTAACATTATTTAGAACTTGCGAAAATAAACTATCAACACCCTGCCCTTCACCCGCTAAAGAATTAGCTGCAACACTATTTTGCGAAGCCTGAACGCCATTACCATTAGATATTCCATTTTTAGAAATAGCACCTGATGATGGGTTATTAGTTGCCAGAGATGTTAATAAATTATTTAGCATTAAAATTATTTTTATTAGCTGAGAATTATAAAGCTAAATCCGTGCCAAATTTATTCGTCATTACAAATCAATAAGTTATTTGAGGGTGGTATAAGAAGCAAGTTTAGAAAAATAATCTAGGTGCAATTTTTGCAAGATATTAATTTAAGAAGAAAGTAAAGGGAGCGTTCACTATACATAGATATATATGTCATTACCCGAATTTTTATAAAGATATCAATCTTTAGAAAAATTATAGGGTAATCTAAATCAATAGGTTAATGGATCGCCCTATAGTTGCTTCGCAACTCGGGCGATGACAATCTATACATAGTGAATACTCCCAAAATAAGAAAGGTAAGCAGAATTGATAAATCCCCTCTCACCTTTTATAAAGGAAGAGGGTTTAGGGTGAAGGGGAATCCAATTAAATTTTTAGACTAAAAACACCTATTTAAGCAGCATTTTTAAGCATATGGAATAAATCATCTTTTAGGCTAAGCCTCTTTTTCTTCAAGGTTTCAGCGTAAGAATCTGAAGTCGGCTGCCCAACCCCTTCAAGCCTTTCAACTTCTTTAGTAACATTATGATATTCATCAAAAATCCTTGCAAAATGTGCATCAGTAACTTTTAGATTGTGAATTTTATCCTTAAATTCTGGAAATTCAGAAGCCAATTCGTGAGATTCAAGCATATTAAATATTTTTTGGTTAGTAATTGATTATGCACAAGGCAAATTTTTCAACATTGATTATTGTCAAACAATTCCTCTACTTGAGTTAAATAATTCAGAATGAGCCATTCTTTGTGAAATAAAATCTGTAAATTTTCTTATTAATAAATAAGGATTTCTATTTTCAGCTAAGGAATCTCTTCTCTTTTTCATAAAACCTTCAACTTCCCTCTCTAAAGCTACTGAAAATTTTGCGTCATCATGTAAATCTGATAAATCCATTTTTTCACAAGCATGATGTTCAGCTAACTGCCTTAAATAATGATCAGGATTAATTCTTAAACCAACTTTTTCAGAAAGCCCAGAATTTACAACTCCCAAAATAAATTCATAACTATTAAGAGTTTTAACTGAAGTATTATCCGAAAGAGTTTTTTTAGATAAAATACCACTAAGCTGTTTTTGAAATTGAATATCATCAGTAATAACAAAAATATTTCCTCGTTTAGATTCTTTGTTATTTTGAGAATCATAAAATAGCATTTGGTCAAAAATCCCTCTTTCACCGAAATCTAAATTTAATTCTGTTTGCTTAACTAGTTTTGGGATAATATTTTTCCTAAAACTAAAAGAATTTCCCGGATTTTCAATATTTATAAATTCGTTAAAAAGATTTTGGGCATTATCTAAAAATTCTTGTTCTAAATTATGATATTTATTTTTATCAATTTGAAATTCTATGTTATTGTTGTGAATATTAAATATTAACTCTACAAACAAATCACTAACACTACTATGTAGAACTGGATCATATGAAATTTTTTTACCATCTATTAATGGCAATAAAAACTCCCTATTTTGAAGCTCACCAAAAAAACCTCCCTCTTTAGAATTTTTTTCCAAAATTGTATCATCTAACAAAGTAGTTTGATTTTGCACTATCAAAAACCCTGTAAGCTCTAGTAAAACCGTTTTAGGAATTACCACTTTTAAGTTTAAACTAGTTAAAGCCTCAAGAAGAAATAGCCCAGATAAAGCTGGTTCATAATCAGAAAATTTTATTTCTTTTCCTACCCTATAATATTCGCTTGTAACTCCACTATCATTTTTAGTTACAAGATTTTCTAAAAATTCTGCAGTTTGTGGTAAAATTCGTGAATTAATAAAGCCATCACCTGCACTTTTAGATGCCTTTGCTGTATATCTCCCAAAAGTTTCTTTTTGATTACTCGGAAATCTAAGAAAAAGCCTTGAGATATGATTTAATGCACAAGTATCAAATATAATAGGTGAAGCCAATGCAAAATGTAAAATTTGATTAATAAATTCAAAAATCTACAACATCATCTTAATAATCTAATTAGAAATAAAGACTATTTAAATTCTAAGTTAGGCTGCAATAGACTCATCATTATCTGATTCATCATCATTATCAGCCTCTAAAGCCGCAAGTTCTGCTGCTTTTTTGGCGGCTTCCTGAGCTTTTTTGATGAAGTAAGGATTCTTCTCGTTCATAGTTTTAACTAAATATTTTGAAGCCTCTTCAAGATCTAATTTTTTAACCGCAGAAACCTCACGGGAAAGCCTTTCAAGTGCGTTTTCATAAATAATTCTTTCGCTGTAAGAACGCTCTGGATCATCAACATTTTTGTGTAAATCTCTAACAACTTCAGCAACTGAAATTATATTGCCAGAATTAATTTTTGTTTCATATTCTTTTGCCCTTCTGCTCCACATTCCTCTGCTAGATTTTGGCCTTTCAAGAAGAGTTTTATTCACTTCTAGCATTTCACTTGAACCAGATAAAGGTCTTAAACCAGATTTTTCAGCCCTAGCAACCGGAATTCTTAAAATCATTTTCTCTTTTTCAAATTCAATAACATATGTTTTTATTTCATACTCACCTACTTTTTGAGCTTCAACACCTTTTATTTCACCTACACCGTGAGATGGATATACAACTTTTGCACCCTGCTTAAACTTAAGAACTGTTGACATAGTAAATATAAATTATTTTAGTTGATAAAAATGATAGTGAAGCTAAAAATCACAAATGTGAGTAAATAATTTTAGCACCAAGAAAACCTACCCGCTTAAAAAGCAGTTCTGAATTGCTTGTGAGGTATATATACCACAAAATTAGGCTAAAATAAACCTAAAATTTTAAGAATGATAAAAATATCAAAAAATATCCATATAATTCAAGCACTTACCTTGATAATATTTTTTGTTCTTGCTTTTCCTCAAAATTCTTTAGCTATTAAACAAAAAAAGGCTTTTGATAGAGGTTTAATTGTTCTTGCACCATCTGCAATGACAAACGCAATGCACGAAGTTATTCAGCAATTTAGCCGAAAAATGAATATTTCTGTTAGTGCTAGTTTTGATTCCACTAGTGAATTATCTGAGATTATAAATTCTGGCGAGCCTGCAAATATATTTATATCTGAAGATAAAAACGCCCTAAAAAATCTTCAACAAATGGGGCTTCTTAATGTATTTAGTATTAAAGAATTGGTTTCTGATGAGTTAGTTTTAGTTGTTCCAAAAAATAGTTTTCTTATAAAAAAAACTAAAAAACTTAACACCGATGAAGAAAAAATTTCTTTTATTGTAAAAACTTCTCTTATTTCAATTCCTGATTTTGAGCTTGATGCGATTGGTTTTTATGCTAAGCAATCCCTTACAAACCTTCGCTTATGGGCTGAAGTAGAAAAAAAACTTATTAAAACCAATAATTCTTCTGCCTCTTTATATCTTGCAACTAATGGTAATACGCCGGCAATAGTTTATAAAAGTGAGGCTATTAATAATGAAGGAGTAAAGATTATTGCAACATTACCGCAAGAAACATATGAAAAAATTATTTACAAAATTGCAATTGTTGCAGATATTTCATCTGAGACCACAATGGCGGATTCTGAAGAGTTTATTGAGTTTATAACCTCTTCAAAAATAAAAAATCATTTAATTCAAAACGGCTTCCAAAAAATTTCAAAGTAAATATCAAAGTAATAGTTTGGTTATTACAAAATTAAAAAATACTTATGAATATTGAAATCTATTAAAATTTAGTTGCAGTAAATTTGCAAATTGTCTAATTAAGCAATGTTAAACTGGAAAATTAAAATTATTTATGGTGATGGAAAATAAAACTGGTTGTAATGTTGGTTGTGGCTGTAGCGGTCAAATTGGTGATGAATATGAAGATATGGAAAATAATGACTTAAAAGATCAATCTAAAAGAGATTTTATGGTTCTTGCGGCAACTGCTACTGCTGGAATTGGTGCTGCTTGTGCTGTTGCACCTTTTATTGGCTCTATGAACCCTGCTAAAGATACGCTTGCGGTTTCAACTACTGAAGTTGACATATCTTCTGTTAATCAAGGTGAAACTAAAAGGGTTATGTGGCAAGGCAAACCAGTTTTTATAAAAAGAAGAACTGAGGAAGAAATTAAGCTAGCTCGTAAAGATGACGGTAAGCCAATGCCAGACCCTCAAACAGATTCTGATAGAGTTAAAAAAGGTAAAGAAGAATGGCTTGTTGTAATTGGCGTATGCACGCATTTAGGTTGCATACCTAATAACTCAACTGGTAAAGATGCTTGGTTTTGCCCTTGTCATGGCTCTTATTATGATCAATCTGGAAGAATTAGAAAGGGCCCTGCCCCTAAAAATTTAGTTGTTCCACCTTATGAATTTATTGACGATAAAACTATTAAAATTGGGTAAAAATAATATTTTTTATTAAAGTTAACTATTTACGATAAAACTATGTTCACAAAAACTTTAGATATAGCACTTGATTGGTTTGAAAAGAGGCTTCCTGTTAGAACTTTCTTAAAACATCAAGGTGAATATGAAACCCCTCGCAATCTTTCTTATGCTTGGAATTTTGGCTCATTAGCAGGCATCGCCCTAGTTATACAAATTGTTACAGGTATATTTCTTGCAATGAGTTATACCGCCCATGTTGATTATGCTTTTGATTCAGTTGAGAGAATAATGAGAGATGTTCCTTATGGCTGGTTAATCAGATATGTTCACGCGGTTGGGGCTTCTATGTTCTTCGCGGTTACATACTGCCATATAATTCGTGGCTTATATTATGGCTCATACAAAGCACCCAGAGAAGTTTTATGGTGGTTTGGTATAATTATTTTTCTAACAATGATGGCAACTGCCTTTATGGGATATGTTCTTCCTTGGGGGCAGATGAGCTTTTGGGGTGCAACTGTTATAACTGGTTTGTTCACTGCCTTTGATTATGTTATAGATGGACTGGGAACTGGTGTTCAAACTTTACTTCTTGGTGGCTTTTCAGTTGATAACCCAACATTAAATCGTTTTTATGCACTTCACTTTTTAATGCCTTTTGTGATTTTTGGCTTAGTTGCAGTTCACTTAATTGCACTTCATACACACGGCTCAAACAACCCAACTGGCTTAGATGTTAAAAGTAAAAGAGATGTTATTCCATTCCACCCATATTATACTATAAAAGATTTTTTTGGGTTTGGGGTATTCTTTATTATCTTCTTTGCCTTTGTATTCTTTGCACCAAATTATCTTGGCCACCCTGATAATTATATTCCAGCTGACCCTCTTGTTACACCACCTCATATTGTTCCAGAGTGGTATTTCTTGCCGTTTTATGCAATTTTAAGGGCAGTTCCAGATATAATAATTCCATTTACTGGAATAGTTATAATGAATTCAAAACTTGCTGGGGTTTTAGCAATGTTTGGCTCAATATTAATTTTATTCTTCCTGCCTTGGTTAGATAAACACCCTGTTAGAAGTGGCAAATATCGTCCTATTTTTAAGTTCGCTTTCTTAATATTTGTGATTAATGGAATTTTGCTTGGCTATATTGGCGGCTCACCTGCTGATGGCACAACATTTGGTTTATCAAATGTTTTAGTCGGCAGAATTTGCACACTTTATTACTTCGGATATTTTATTGCAATTCTTCCAATATTAAGCCGTTTAGAGAAGGCAAAACCATTACCTGAATCTGTTTTTGAATATACAAAAAATAAATATGGTGAAGGGGTTAAATAAGTTTTTTTCCTCACTAATAAAAAGATTATAAATTAATAAATTATAACAATGCTAAAAAAAATTTTTCAAATTTCATCATTATCAATTTTGTTACTATTTTCTGATAATGCATTTTCCGCCGGTGACGCAAAGCACCCAAAACAAATGGCTTGGGCTTTTGATGGAATTTTTGGTAAATTTGATAAACCTTCTATTCAAAGGGGTTTTCAAGTTTATAAAGAGGTTTGCTCTGCCTGCCACGGTGTTAACAGGCTTGCATTTAGAAACCTTATGGAAGTCGGTTTTTCTGAAGCAGAAGTTAAAGCCTTAGCATCAACTTATAATGTTTCAGATGGCCCAAATGAAGATGGTGAAATGTTTGAAAGGCCAGCTAGACCATCAGATAAAATCCCTTCACCTTTCAAAAATAAGAAGGCTGCAATCGCAGCAAATGGTGCTTATCCACCTGATTTATCTCTGATAATTAAGGCTCGCCACGATGGTGCTAATTACTTATTTTCTCTGCTTACTGGTTATGAAGCAAATGAAAAAGCACCTAAAAAAGTTGTTATACCTGAAGGAAAATATTATAACCCATATTTTGCAGGTGGGGCAATCACAATGGCACCACCACTAACATCTGAGGGGCAAGTTACTTATCAAGATGGCACTCCAGCAAGTGTTGAACAAATGGCAAAAGATGTTGTTAATTTCTTACAATGGGCTTCTGAGCCTGAGATGGAGCATAGAAAATCTATGGGTGTTAAAGTTTTAATTTTCTTAGGCTTCTTCACTTGGCTTTTCTGGGTTGCTAAACGCCGTATTTGGCAAAGAATAGGGCAGTAATATGTAATGGTTAATATTAAATTTATTTCTTGATATTTTTATTATTCTAATATATAATTAATTTTAGGTTAATTTTATTAATTTTAAAACTATAAATTATTATTAATTTTTTTTATAGTTTTATATCTTAATTCTAATTCAAGAAATTTATTTATGAAAAAACTTCTATTTACTTTATTTTCAATAGGGGTTTGTTTAACTTCTATTGAGGCATTCTCTCAAAGCTCAGATTGTGTAAGTAAGATTCAAAGGAAACAGCCAAGATTGTCAGATTGCTCTTCAAATAGAAACCCCGATGCTTGTAATTTAAGAAATGATTATTTAAGTTCAATTGCTGATATTCGATATGCTCAAGAAATGTTAAACTGTGAATATAAAAATAGCTTAAGAGAATTAAAAATTAGGCAAAGAAACAGTAATCAATCTACAATATAATCTCAACCCCAAAAGGGATTTTAACCTCTTGATGGGCGGTGATTATAGCAATATTGCCTCTATCGCAAAAGCCAGCAATTAAATTTAGTAATTTGTTTGAAATATTAGCATCTAAATTTGCAAATGGCTCGTCTAAAATCCATATTTTTGATTGCTTTAGAATAAGCCTAGCGAGTGCAACCCTTTTTTGCCAACCAGTAGAAAGTTTTTGGCATTCAGTTTCTAAAAATTCATCAAGTTCAAAATATTTAATGGCAGGCAATAAGCCCTCTTTTAGATTATAAATTTCAGCCCAAAAATTAAGGTTCTCTCTAACGGTAAGCAAATTATCTACGGCTAAATTATGACCAATATAGCTAATTTCGCTCTGAAATTTTTGATAGTCTTCACTAATTTCAAAAACTTCTTCATTGTTGTTACTTGAGTAATTGCAATAAATAAAGCCACCCTTTGGAACTATTAAGCCTGCTAGAATTTTTAGCAAAGTTGTTTTGCCACTGCCATTATCCCCTTTTACCACAAGGCAATTGCCACCAAACATTGTATAGCCAATATCTTTGAAAATTTCCTTTTCACCATAACTATATGTGATATTTTGGAAACTGAAGAGCATAAGGATAAAAAGTTGCAGAGTTATTGAATTATTACAATTTCAAGTTTTACTAATTTGCTTATATTCAAATAAATCAAAATATATTTATCGTCTATGAAAAATAGCTTCAATTCTCTTAAAAAACTTAGCATTAAAGGCAAAGAATATAATTATTTTTCTATTCCAGAGGCAGAAAAAGCATCGGGTTTAGATTTTTCTCGCTTGCCTTATTCGCTTAAAGTTTTGCTTGAAAATATGCTTCGCACTGAAGATGGCATTGCAGTTAATAAAGAAGATGTGCTTGCATTTGGCGATTGGCTAAAAAATAACGGAAAATCTAATCACGAGATTGCATTTTCGCCAGCAAGGGTGCTAATGCAAGATTTTACTGGCGTTCCAGCGGTTGTTGATTTAGCCGCAATGCGTGATGCTATGAAGAAACTTGGTGGCAAGCCTGAAAAAATCAACCCACTTATACCAGTTGATTTAGTGATTGATCACTCTGTAATGGTTGATAAATACGCAACTTCAACTTCATTAAATGATAATGTTGCCCTAGAGATGGAGAGAAATATTGAGCGATATAAATTCTTAAAATGGGGGCAGAAGGCTCTTTCAAACTTCCGTGTTGTGCCACCCGGAACGGGAATTTGCCATCAGGTGAATTTAGAATATCTTGCACAAGTTGTTTGGACAGGTGATAAAAACGGCAAATTATTTGCATATCCAGATTCTCTAGTTGGAACTGATTCTCATACAACAATGATAAACGGCCTTGCGGTTCTTGGTTGGGGCGTTGGCGGTATTGAGGCGGAAGCCGCAATGCTTGGTCAGCCTATATCAATGTTAATTCCAGAAGTTATTGGCTTTGAAATTTCAGGCAAACTTAAAGCAGGCGTTACCGCAACTGATTTAGTATTAACAGTTACACAGATGCTTCGCAAAAAAGGTGTAGTGAATAAATTTGTTGAATTTTTTGGTGAAGGGCTTGCGAATATGCCCCTTGCAGATAGGGCAACTATTGCAAATATGGCACCTGAATATGGTGCAACTATGGGTTTCTTCCCTATTGATGCGGAAACTATAAAATATCTTAAAAATACTAATCGTAGTGAGGAAACAATTTTGCTAACAGAAGAATATGCAAAAGCTCAAAATATGTGGTGTGATAAAAATTCTCCTGCACCAATATTTACTGATGTTCTAAAACTTGATTTATCAACCGTTGAACCTTCAGTTGCTGGGCCAAAACGCCCACAAGATAGAATTGGTTTAGATAATGTACAAAGTGAATTTCTAAAATTCTTAAAAGAAAGCAGGGGATAATTTCTGCATTGAATTATACAACTCTTTCTTCATTTCTTCCAACTTCTGAAGCTGGTGATGGGTTTGGTGTAAGATTATTCAAATCAGTTGGGGAGACATTTTCCCCACCTTCAATACCATCAACACTGCTAAATATTCCACCAATTCCTCTAACAAATTTACCTAAACCTTTGCCAGCTTGTTTGATGTTATGAAAATCTGCTTTTACACCGCCCCCAATAAATGGAGTTGCTTGCTTTCTGTATTCACCATTCACACCTAACTGAATATAAGGGGTAACGAAATTTTTAGGTTTTCCATATTCTAAAATTACATTCGCATTATATTCTTGACTTGTAAACATTGTTGAAGCCTGCCAGCCAAATTTATTACCCACCTGCCCTTCAGCACCAACATTTAGTGATAGAGGCAAGGTTTTAGTTGGAAATTTTTTTTCACTACCCGGTATTGGATTACCTGTAAAAGGGTCAGCTTCAAAAACGGATTGTGTTTCGGTTGTAATTGAAGCAAAAGGTTTTCTATCACCTACCGCAATTTTTTTTTGCCCCAAAAAGCCATCTCCATTTACGGAGCCAACGCCAATGCCTCCTCTAACTGAAAATTTATCATTAATACGCCTATTATACATTGCGGCTAAATTGCCCCCCTGCCCTAAAGATGTATATTGAAAGCCAACGCCCCCTTTTGGGTCTGTTAAGCCATTTAAGAATAAATCAAATTGCGTGAACCTTCCAACAGGTGAAACATCTTCACCACCCCCCAAATTATATGTTACACCGGTGGTTAACCTTGCCTCAACCCTGCTTGCTGAGGGGGTGCTTGTGTTAAGGGTTATGCCATTAGTTTGACAATAAGCCTTATACTGAGATGAATTTTCTATTGTGCTAGTAACTGGATATCTTTTATCTTTTTCATTTGGCTTTAATCCTTGCAGGGTTTGAATTAATGTTATTCCATTTTCTTGCTTATTTAGAACCTCATTATAGAATCCCTGTTTATTAGCATCTCCACTATCCCTAAATGAATTTGCAGCTTCAGTGATAACTTGTTGGTAACTCTGTGTATTACTTAAATCTTTACCATTAGTTTTTTCTGCAATTGCTTTTTTAAATTCATTTAACATATCTGGTTTTGAAGCATTTTGCATTTGCTGCTGAATTCCAACTTGTGTTAGCATTGCGGTTAAATATGTCATAAATTACCTTTTTGTTCGTTTATCGTTAATCGTTTATCGTTTTCTCCCTCTCCCCTTTCAAGGGGAGAGGTTAGGAGAGGGGATCAAAATATATTATAATCTTAACTTATATTTTTATTCCAACCATCCCCTCTCTTTTGTTCTCTCCCCTTATAAAAGGTGAGAGGGGATTTTTGAGTATAACACTTGCACCTTGCGTCATTTCAAACAGAATGAGAAATCTGGTTGAAATATATTCCTTTTAGATTTCTCGCTTCGTTCGTAATGACACGAATTTTATTGTTTTACTCGTCATCTCCGCGAAAGCGGAGATCCAAAACCTATCTTGGATTCCCGCTTTCGCGGGAATGACAATAGTTTTTAAGTGGATACCCCTATAATTTTTTCTTACTGAAAAAATTCTGGGTATGACAATATCACTAATAACTTGCCACTTGCCACCATCACTATTCTATTCCAACTGCATTGCTCTTCATCTTACCAAACCCACGAATATTATTGAATAATGCGTTTGAATTTTCAGATACACCTTTCAGGGCATCTTTTAATGCAGGGTTTTCTTCAAATAATTCTCTTAATAATTTATCATCTTTTTTATCACTAAGTTCATTAACACCTTTTTTGTCTCCTTGGTTTAAAGCTATGTTATATTGTTGCTCTGAGGCTGAGAAATTATCAACCATTGCACCTAGATAACCTGCAATTTCCTTCGCTTCATTTTCATCAATGCTATTTGCAACCCCACCATCAGCATATTTGCCAAAAAGTTTTGAGAATAAAACAATTTCAGATTTTGTAAGCATTCTATCAGCATCCCCACTTACACTTAAACCTAAATCAGAAAGTTTAATTTGAGGGTTAGGATCTCTAATTACAGTTAAATTGCCCCCTTCAAGAGAAATTTTGCCAACATCTACCCCATTAATGCCAAAACTAGAAAGTCTATTTGCAAACTTGCCAAAAACACCTTGCACTTTAGTTGCATCAACCCTTTCACTAAATTTACCATCAGTATTTTCCAACATCGCACCCAACACCGCCTTAACATTATCATGCGTGAGGGCAACTTCTAGCTTCACTGGCTCCACAATAAAACCTTGTTCTTCAAGGTATTTTTTTGCAGCGGTTAAATCTTTTCCAGCTTGAGATTTAATAGAATTAAGCTCGCTTATAACTACATCATAAGGTCTATTTGGTGGGGTTGTAGCATCATTATTTTTTTGTGCCGCCGCTTTATTATAAAGAACTTCCATTTTTTCAATAAGATACTCTTTTATTGCAGGGTCTTTAATATCTTTGAATTCAGGCATATTTTCATAAACAGACTTATCGAATTTATGAGATGAGCCAGAATCTATACCTAAAACTGATGAACATACTCTATCACTAAAACTATCTTTAGTTTTTTGCTCAAAAGGCTTAAGCTTTCCTTCTAATGCTGTAAAAAATTTTCCTACATTATCAATATCTTTATCAACTGCATCCAAAATCTTTTTGCCAACTTCTTCATTAAGTTTTGCTTTTGCAACTGGTTCTCTTGCATTTAAATAGGCGGTTATTTCACTAACCGATGCAACATTTGCCTGAAGCTCTGCAATATCTTCTCCAACATAATTTTCGTTTGAAGCTCTATATTTTTCTACTCTTTTATAGGCATCACTACCATTAGCTTTTATATTAGCTGTTTTTGCCGTTGAAATAACAGCATTTACCTTTGCTGGGTCATTTTGATCTGCTGCTGGTATTTTTGCTAAATTTTCTTTTAAGTTGCTTATAAAAGTTAATTCTGTATTAGTTTGCGCCAACTTAAAACCAAATCCTTCTGGATTAATTTTTATTGTTGGCTTCGCTGATGCAGCTTTAACATCCACCGCTAAAGGTTGGGGTACTTTACTTTCTTGAGTTACTTGAGGATCAAATACTTCTGTTTTTGGTTGTGTTTTTACTTTAGCATTTTCTATTTCTGCATCTGCTGCTTTTATTTCCGCCTCAATTATCTCTTTAAGTACTACTTCTCTTGTTTTATTTTTTGCATCAATGGTAACATCACCAATTTTTACAATTTCTTTACCTTCCATTGCTTTATTTAATTTTGCTATTTCATTAGCTAGAAAACTGCTAATTGCATTTTTGTTTTTATTATAAAAATTATCCTCTTTTTTGTCATCTAAAAAACTATTTATACCCGCATTTATATCAGATACACTAGTTTCGGCCATAGCCGTTATAACATAAGCGAACTCCCCTTTCTTTAATTCTTCTAAAACTTTTTTCTTACCTTCTGGCCCAGATATATCTGTTGGGTCTTTTGAAATAACCGGATCATCCTTTAACTCAATAGGTTGATTTTCTATAGCTTTTAAATCTACATTTAATCCACTTGCTAATTTTTCTTGTTTATCTCTAAGAAAATTTTCAAAGCCTTGATTTTTGTAAACATCATCTGGCTTGAAGTTTGGGTTAATATGTAAAAATTCATCTCTAAGTTCATTGTAGTATGATATTATTTCATTTCGTTTTCCTCCAAAAACATTTTCGTTATAGAATATTTTACTTGGTGGATTTATTATGTAATTACCAGTTCTATTCTTTAAAAGTGGATGTTCTGGAGTTTTATTATTTGGGTCAAATGAACCATAACTAATGCAATCAACTTCTAGTGCATTGGTTCTCCCTTCTCCATTTGACCCCAGTATCTCTTTTAGACTAAGTCTATAAGAACTGAGATTGCTAAATGTATCACTCAAAACCTGCAATTTTTCTGCATCTGTAAGGCCTGCCTCTTGCATTTGATGTTGAATTCCAACTTGTGTTAGCATTGCTGTTAAATATGTCATAAATTACCTTTTTGTTCGTTAATCGTTTATGGTTAATCGTTTATCGTTTTATGCCTCTCCCCTTTGTGTCATTTTGAACAGAGTGAGAAATCTGGTTAGTATATTCCTTTTAGATCTTTCGCTTCGCTCAAGATGACACTAGCCCCTAGAACCTAGCACCTAGCCCCTAACTTGCCCCCCTCTTTATCTCCCCCCGTAAACAGGGGGAGAAATTAGAGAGAGTTTAACTTAACACTTCCACCAACCTATCACAAAAAGGTTAACAATTTATTAATAAAAACACGATAAATAAAAATTATCTAAAATTTATTGAAAATTATTTTAACGAATAATTAATAAATTTGTGCTATATTAATTTGTAATTGTGATTTTGAAATTTATTCCCTCCCCTGTTTACGGGGAAGGGTAAGGGTGGGGGCATTAGCATTTGATGGTAATTGGGTTTCTTGCCCCCCTCTTTATCTCCCCCCGTAAACAGGGGGAGAAATATGGAGTAAAATCAATATATTAAAATAATTAATGCGGAGAGTTTTTGCTTATAAAAAACTACATATATATAGCTGTAACTTGTATAATCACACTATCTAGTTGTGGTGATGAAATTCCCAAAACGCCTGCACAAATTTATCGCGAGCAAAACCAAGTGCAAGATACACCAATGTATATGGGGGAGTTACCCGCCGATAACAGCCCCTATAGCAAAGGTTTTAGAGATGGCTGTAATAGTGCGATTTCAACAGTTGGTATAGGGTTTATCAAAACTAATAGAGATCAAATTTATATTGATCACCAAAGAAAAATTACAGATGCAGAATATCATAAAGGCTGGAATATGGGGCATAATTACTGCACATATTACTTAGATGTTGACCCATTATAAAATATGAAAAATTTTTGCTACATAATTATAATTTCTTTTTTTGTGTTATTGCAAACTGCTTGCAATAGAGATTATAAAGGCAATTTGAGCTGGCAACCAGCATCATTAAACTTAAACCCACCACCGGGGCCTGAAAATTATAGAAAAGGCTGGGCAGATGGCTGTGAAAGCGGTGCTAATGCTTATTCAAGCGGTTTTTATAAGCAAATAAAAGCCTTTGATTATCGCTATGATGCAACGCTTAGAAATGATACAGTTTATACCCAAGTGTGGAAAGATGCCTTCATCTATTGCTCAATATATTGGGAGAGGTTAAACAGCTTAGGGGGCAATATATGAGGTTTATTGCTATCATATTTTCGTTTCTCTCTTTAGGCTTTTTAAGTGCTTGTGAGTATTTTGATCCAACAATCGCAGGCCCACCAACAATGCGATGGATGTATGAAGGCCCAAATGAAGATACCGAGAAGAATAAAGATGTTAACCCACTTTATCTAAAGGGCTGGAAAGATGGCTGTCATACTGGGGTTTCAGCTAATGCTAACCAATATTATAAAACTTTTTATGATTTCGTGCAGGATTCCTCATTGGCTCAAAACCCTGTATATTATAAAGGCTGGAAGGATAGCTTCAATTATTGTGGCAGATATATTTATCAATATCAAAGGGTGATTGGTTTGTAGTGGTTAGTGATTGTGATGGATGGTAAGTGGTGTACTCACCACTTGCACTTTGAGTCATTTCTAGCAAAGTGAGAAATCTAGAAGGAATATATTTCAACCAGATTTCTCGCTTCGCTCGAAATGACATAAGGTGAGATGGCTTAGTTTTATAAAAAAATGAAAATGAAAAAAATTTTAGAAATATTTATTTTCTGTTTGTTACTTTCAAGTTGTGGAAATACTTGGGAAACTTTTCGTGAAGATATTCTTCGCCCTCTAAATTTATGGCAACCAACACCTTTTGGTATTGGTGAAGTTCCAAAAGGTGGCTCACCTGAATTTACTCAAGGCTGGGAAGATGGCTGTCATTCTGGCATTTCAGCTTATGGTGGCACACATTATAGAAATTTAGGATATAAATTTAAGCAAGATTATAAAATGATTCATAACAAAGATTATTACAACGCTTGGCAAGATGCTTACCTATATTGCCGTTGGTATGTATGGAATTATATTAGGCAAGGTAGCGTAAATTCAGTTTTTTAATATTTATGAAAAAATTAATAACATTAATTTTATTATTACTACTTACTTCCTGCACAACAGTTTTAACAGGTAAAGCCCCAATTTATGATTTGCCTTATGCAACTGATCCAAACGCCCCGCCTATCTGGAAGTTAGGCTGGCAACACGGCTGTTATTCTGGCTTTTCAGCTTTTGGTAATGAATTTTATAAATCTCAATATAAATTTACGCAAGATATGCGATATGTAAGAGATGAAACCTATTTTAAGGGCTGGATGGATGCCTTCAACTATTGCAGAGCTTATGTAAACAGATCTTTGGCTGGCGATGAATTATCTTACGAAGAAAACCCAACATTATTTTCAACCAAAAGCTTAGATATTACCACTGGAAATAAAAGAGATGACCCTAGAATTTATAAAACTGGCTTCTTTTCAGGTAGAAGCAATGAAGGCTTTTTTAGCTCAATGTTTGATGTAAAAATACCGGGATATGGCTCAACTGCTTGGGGTGCAAGTGCAGATGAATGTGATTGGCTAAACAGATGCGGTGCCGATAAACCCAAAGACCCAATAGATGCATTGATAGGGAAATAGTTAGGGGTTAGGTGTTAGGTTCTAGGTGTTAGGTTCTAGGACTTAGTGTCATCTTGAGCGAAGCGAAAGATCTAAATTATTTTTTTAGATCTTCCCCTTCGCTTCGTGCTAAAGGGTCAGAATGACAAAGCTGGCAAAAGATTAGTTTACACCATCAACTATGCCTTTTACTCCACATCCACCACATAAATAATATTACGAATGCCAATGAAAACCAAGTTATAACATAAGTTAAATGTTGGTTGTAAAATTGAATATCTGATGAAATTGCAATCGGATATTTATAATTATTTTTTGAGTTATTTCCAACTTGCTGCACTAAAATAGTTTTTATATTTTTAATTTTTGATTTTTTATATAGCCTCTCTTTCATAGAGGTTAAATCAATCCAAAACCAAATATCTTTTTCAGGCATATTTTGTGGCATATACCAAGGGGCATTTCCAGCACTTTCCCTGATAATTGCTTGCATTGGCACATCTATAAAAGCCTCTGATAAGCTATCCTTTCTAGAATTTTGCTTTTTCAATTTTTCTGGAATCCACCCACGATTAACAAAAATCACCTCGCCAGTAACTAATAAAAATGGCGTTATAATATGATAACCTAAAACTGATTTATCATTGGATTCATTAAGATATTTAGCAGAAAGCAATATTTCATATTCGTGAAGAAACGCCCCATAAAGATTAACTTTTTTGAATAAATCCTCTTCTTGATTAAAATTTAGAATTTCAAAATTTTCAGGCTTCTTATTTTTATATTTTTCAACTTGGTTAATAAGGTTTTGCTTCCACTGAAGCCTTTCAACTTGCCAAACGCCTAAAACCGCACAGGCAATAACCATTAAAAAGCAAAAAATATGAAATAAATTCTTTTTATAATTGTTCATTTTTGATGGTATTTATAGCATTTGTAAATAAAATAGCTTCTTGTGAATAAAAGAAAAATATAAACCATTAAAAAAGTTAATGGAAACCACAAAATAATATGAGTTATTAAATTAGGAGTAAAATAAACATCAGTAATTATTGCCAGCAATGGAATAATTATGCAAATTAAAAAACCTACAGAATATGCAGGGGCATCGCCTATATCAAAACCTTCAAAATTTAACCCACAATTTTTGCAATTACTAAAATGTTTTATTTTTAGTTTTGATTGATAAATTTCACCTTTACTGCACTTTGGACATTTCAGAGATAAAAAACTCATAGATTAAAAATCTATTTACCCCACCAATATATAACAACAAATAAGAATAGCCATACAACATCTACAAAATGCCAATACCAAGCGGCAAATTCAAAACCTAAATGGTTTTCAGAGGTTAATTGCCCTTTCATAGCTCTAATCCAGCATACAAATAGGAATATTGTTCCAACAATCACATGGAAGCCGTGAAAGCCAGTAGCCATAAAAAAGTTAGAGCTATAATTATTTGTATCAATTGCAAATGCCGCGTGAGAATATTCATAGGCTTGAAAAGCTGTGAATAGAACGCCTAAAAATACCGTCCACCCTAAGCCTTGCACAAGAGCTTTTTTATCATTATTTAGAACGCCCCAATGTGCCCAAGTAACAGATGTTCCAGATAAAAGAAGAATAAGTGTGTTGAGGAAAGGTAAATCCCAAGGGTCAAAAGTTTTTATGCCTTTAGGTGGCCAAGGTAAATCATTGGCAGTTAAACTAAGGCTGTTAAAATCATATTCAGTTAAGCCAAACCAAATAGCCTGAAAAAAACTTGTAAAATAAGAGAAGAAAAAAGCAAAAAAGAACATAACTTCTGATGCGATAAACAATGCCATTCCAATTCTTAAGCCATTTTGAACATTGTTATTATGTGCCTTTTCTTCAAGCCCTTCAAGCACAACTCTTCGCCACCAAAAATATAAGCAAGCAACAACCGCCGCGAAACCAACGATTAAAAGCCTGCCAGAGTGGTGAAACTCATGCATAAATAAAATTGCTGCCACCGCTAATAATAACAATGAAAAGCTTGTTAATATAGGTAGTGGAGATAACTCAATAATATGATAAGGGTGATTTTTATGATGATGATTATCGTGAGAACTTGCCATAATTAAATTTTTTATATTGCTATGATATTTATTAAAAAATTATCTTTGCTAGTCAACTGCTATATATATCAAATCACTAATTTTTTATATAATTTTTCTATTAAACTTTTTATATCTCAATTAAAACTGGGGTGTGGTCAGAGGGGGTTTGCCAATCTCTAGTTTCTTTATGAATTTCAAATTTTCTAATTTGATTTTTTAATGGCTCTGTAACCCAGATGTGATCAAGCCTTCTGCCTCTATTTGATTTCTTCCAATCTTGGTTGCGATAACTCCACCAGCTATATAATTTTTCTGAATGAGGCACAAAATCACGAGCAACATCAACAAAATTTATAGATTTTCTAAATTTTTCTAAATTCTCTACCTCTATTGGCGTGTGAGAAACCACATCAAGAAGTTGTTTATGGCTCCAAACATCATTTTCAAATGGGGCAATATTAAAATCACCCAATGCAATTATATTATTTGAATTTTCACGATTTTGAGAGAACCATTTTGCAAGCTCTTTATTATATTCAATTTTATGCTTAAATTTTGGGTTTTCTTTAATGTCTGGAATATCGCCACCAGCTGGAATATAAATATTATGAAGCTCAAAATTTATATTTTGATTATTACCTGAATTTTCAAAAACGGCAGAAATATGGCGTTTATCAGAGTTATAAAGGCTTAATGAATCTGCCGGCTTAAATTCATATTTTGAAATTATTGCAACCCCATTATATGATTTTTCACCTGCAAAATGTAAAAATTTATAACCATTATTAATAAATTTTTCTAAAGGAAATTTATCATCTTCACATTTTGTTTCTTGCAGACAAATTACATCAACATTCTGAGCAGTAATAAAATTAATTATATTATCAATTCTAAGGCGAACGGAATTTATATTCCAAGTGGCAATTTTCATATTCTTTCTTTCAAAAATTCTTTGGCAAAATTTATTCCCCTCTCTTCTATCCAATGGCCAAGATTTTCAAGTATTTTACATACAACATTAACATTTATAGCTTTTAATTTTCTTTCAGCGTATAAACTTTGTTGAAAAGGTACAACATCATCATCTTTGCCGTGAATTAGGCAAATATCTGGCTTTGAAGTAGCATTGCCCTCAGAGATAATTGCACCAGAAAACCCAATAACCGCCAAGCATTTTTCGGGTAAAGATAAACCAGAATGAACCGCCATTAAGCACCCCTGAGAAAAACCTATTAAAATCAATTTTGAATAATCAAGATTATATTTTGCTAAATTTTCTTTTATAAATACAGATAGTTTTTCATTAGCTTTTTCTGCACCTTCTATAAGCTCTGGCAATGATTTTCCCCATAGTGGAAACCACTGATAGCCAATATCACCAGTAAAACCTTCAACTGAATATTTTTCCGGTGCATTTGGAGCAAGAAAAACCGCATTAGGCAGAATATCTAAAAAATCATTGGCAAGTGGCAATAAATTTTCCCCATCAGCACCTATGCCGTGAAGAAGAATAACTAAATGAGAGGGCTTGCTTGGTGGCGTTATTTTATAGGATTGAAGCATTAGTAAAAAATTTAACCTATCTTAAATACGCCAGCAATTTCAACAGGTGCGTTTAGTGGAATAGATGCAATGCCATATGCCGCACGAGTATGAGAGCCAATTTCTGAGCCAAAAACTTCTACAAACAAGTCAGAAGCACCATTTGCAACTAGATGTTGCGAGGTGAATTCTTGATCCGAAGCAACTAAAACTTGCAAATGTAAAACTTTTTTTAGTTTTGTTAAATCACCATCACAAGCCGCTTTAACACAGGCTATTAGATTGATGGCACAATCTTTTGCCGCCTCTTTTGCTTGTTCTAGCGTGATGTTTTTTCCAACAATTCCTTTGTTTTTAATTTCGCCACTATTAAATGGTAACTGCCCTGAAATATAAAGAAACCCATCAGATGCAACATAAGGCACATAAGATGCCGCCGGCTTTGCAACATCAGGAATTTTTATATTTAATTCATCAAGTTTTTTCTGCGGATTCATATAAATAAAATTTTTTGTTTCAATTTAGATATCTATTTCAAGTGATATATTCAAGGTTTTATTTTCTGATATATTTTCTTCTTTTCTAATTTCTTTTTTAATTGGCAAAATATAAGTTTTCGTTTTTGCATAAGGAAAAATAGAGGTTTGCCATAAGCTATTACCTATTTTAGCATTACATCTTATTGCCCCCCAACCTTTAGTTTTTCCAGATTTCAGGAATTTAATTTCTACTGATAAATCTTCAGGCAAATTAACAAAATACCAACTACATTTAGTAGAGTGATACAGCCAAACTTTTGATTTGAATTTATATTTTTTTATCAAACTAAATTAATTTATCAATTTTACTCGCAAGGATAAAATCATTCTCGTGAAGGCCTTTAATTTTATGCGTTTGAATATAAATTTTAACATAACCCCAGCCAAGTTGAATATCTGGGTGGTGGGCTTCTTTCTCAGCAATTTCGCCAACTTTATTAACAAATTCTATGGCTTTAACAAAATTCTTAAAATTAAATTCACGATAGATTTTTGTTGTATTTTCCCTAAGCTCCCAAAGTGGCGTTTGTAACAAAAATTTCTCCGCCTCTTGCATTGTAAGTGGCGGTATTCCACCTTTACAAGGAACACAATTTTTAGTATCTAGCGAAACTTTGAATGTTACATCTTTAACCATAAAACTATTTTTTATCTAAACCAAAGGCTGTGTGAAGGCTTCTCATCGCAAGTTCAAGATATTCTTCATCAACAAGCACGCTAATTTTAATTTCAGAGGTTGCTATAACATGAATATTAACACCTTTTGAAGCGAGTGTTTCAAACATTTTTGCGGCTATTCCAGCGTGAGAACGCATACCAACCCCAATTAAAGAGATTTTAACCACTGTATCATCTTTATAAATACTATCAAATTTAATGCCAGTTTTGTTGAGAATTTCCTCAGTTTTAGCGATATCTGTTTTTGCGATTGTAAAAGTTAAATCAGCTTTTTTAGAATCTTTGCCAACATTCTGCACAATCATATCAACACTAATGCCAGATTCTGCAAGTGGGGTGAAAATTTTGCCAGCAATACCGGGAGTATTTTCAACGCCTTTTAGGGTAATTTGAGCATCATTTTTGCTGTAAGTTACACCTGTTACAACTCTTCTTTCCATAACCTCTTCCTCCTCAACTAAATATGTTCCTTCAATATCATCAAAGCTAGAAAGCACCTGCGTTCTAACCTTATAAACCATTGCTAATTCTACGCATCTAGAATGCAAAACTTTTGCACCAAGTGATGCCATTTCTAAAACTTCTTCATAGCCAATTTTATTTAATTTGCGAGCCTTTGGAACGATGCGAGGGTCAGAAGTATAAACACCATCAACATCAGTATATATATCGCACCTATCGGCTTTTAATGCGGCGGCTATTGCAACCGCTGAAGTATCAGAGCCACCCCGCCCAAGAGTTGTGATTTTTCTATCAAGCGGGTTATCAGCAATTGTAACACCTTGAAAACCGGGAATTATAACAACATTACCAGCATTAACTTCTTTCAAAATTCTTTCACCATCAATATCTTCAATGCGAGCTTTTGAGTGATTATCATCAGTAAGAATTGGGCATTGCCAAGAAATCATAGATTTCGCTTTGATACCCATATTTTGTAAAGCCAGCGCAAGCAAGCCGATTGTTACTTGCTCCCCAGTGGAGACAACAACATCATATTCCGCAAGTGCTTGGTTAGAAGTTAAGGTGTTTAATTCCTCAGCGAATGCAACAAGTTTATTAGTTTCACCACTCATTGCGGAAACAACCACAACAACATGATTTCCTTTATCAAGCTCTTTCTTAACTTTTGTTGCAACATTTTTTATTCTATCTGTTGAACCAACTGAAGTGCCACCAAATTTTTGAACTATTAAAGCCATTTCTATTAATGATGTAAATGAAATTATTTGGCTTCTGTTAAAAGAAATTGAAATATATTTCAAGGAGTTTTTTTACTTATAACTTGGTAAAAACTATTTACTATATAAAATCTAACCCCTCTGAAAATTAGGTGCAAGAAACGGGCTGGAAGGCTTTTTATTAATAGTGAAATTTGGATTAGGATTTGCTTTTAAATTTTCAGAAGTTCTTCTATTTGTTCCAATATCTTTAACTTTACTATCAAAATTAAATTTTACATTTAACTTAGTTTCTAAATATTCTTTTACTGAAGGGTTTTTTCTAGCAACCTCAATTAAATATAATGAGCCTTCAGGAGCATTTCTTTTACCATTTTTAATAAAAGAAGCCAAAGAATCTTGAAGTATTTGATTTGCATAAACATAATTCCCTTTTCTATCTGCCCTCTCAAAAATTGATTTAACAACATCTAATTGTTTATCTTGACTTAGCGACCAAAAGGCAGAAGGCGTATTTGCGTTTTCATAACCTCCATCAGTTCTAAGCTTACCTTTTAGTATATATGGCTGTGTATGAGGATTTAGCTCTAAAATATAACACTCATTATTATCAGATTTTTCTGAGTGCATATAAGCTGGAACAGGCCCCATTTCAGGCGTTGATGAAGGTGCCATTGATTCTGAAAAACAACCTCTTGAATAAGATATACCTAATACAGCAAGAGTAAAAACTAAACTTCTAAATGGATTATCAAAAACCCAATTGAAACTTTTATTAGCACCTTCCCAGAAATTATCTTCAGCTTTTTTTCTATTTTCTATTTTTTCGGCATTTTTTTTTGCATATGCTTCATCTTTTTTTGCCTTTTCTACTTTGTCTTTTGCGATAGCCTCTGCTAATTGCTTTTTAGCCTCAGTTACTTTTGGATCCTCTTTTGAAAATAATCCCATAAATAAAAAATTAATTTTGTTGTAAATTTAACACAGGATTGAATGATTATCAACGCAATAAATTATAATACAAAAACGGCTTCTTTGCCAATTATATTAGCTATGAATGGAAAAAACGGCTTAAATGGCTTAATTTCCATAGATTCTTTAATATAAAAACATTTTTTTATTTCAATATTTAGCTCTTTAAGAAGCTCAATAAAATCTAAGATGGTTGAAAAATGGATATTTGGCGTTTCATACCATTTATATGAAAGCTGCTTACTCATTGGCATTTTGCCCTTTAAGCCCAAATATAGGCGATTTTCATAATATGCAAAATTAGGTATTGAAATTAATAGATTTTTTGAAATTCTCCTTGCCTGCTCAATTATTATCTTGGGGTTTTTCATAACCTGTAAACTATTAGCAAGAATGGAGTAATCAAAAGGCTCTGGGGCTTCTATAACTGAAGGGTAAAATTTAAGCTCAGTTTCTGCGTCGCCATTAATAACGCTTAAGCCTTTTTTAAGGCATTCTGCAACCTTTTCAGAGGAAATTTCAACCCCATATGATTTGGTGTTTTTTTCTATACTAATTTTTTGAAGAAAATCCCCATCGCCACAGCCAATATCAAGCACCTTTGAATTAGGCTTTATAATATTGTAAAATATTTGATAATCTTGACGCAAACAAAGTTGAATAATTATAAATAATTGAAAATTATTTTTTGCCTAAATAAATATCCATAATATCATTTAATAGGCTAATTGCTTCATCTCTAGGGCGTTGGAAGGTGTTTCTGCCAATTATAGAACCATTAGCACCACCATCTCTAAGCTCTCTAACTTCATTCAGAAGCCCTGCTGCATCCTTACTTTCACCACCTGAAAACACAACCACCCTTCTGCCATTAAAGCAAGCCTTAACAACATGCTCAATGCGTTTAGAAAGGCTTGATAAATCTTTACCAGCGAGTGCTTTTTGGTTTTTTTCAAGCTCAATATGTGCTGTTGGTGGCTTAACTTTTATAATATTTGCACCTAAATTTGCCGCAATATGTGCAGCATATGAACATACATCAACCGCAGTTTCACCCTGTTTTGAAAGGCCTTCACCCCTAGGGTAACTCCAAATAACAACGGCAAGCCCATGAGATTTTGCCTCACGCGACATCTCTGCAATTTCCTCATACATTTCAAAAGAAAGTGATGAACCCGGGTAAACCGTAAAACCAATTGCCACACAACCTAATTGCAAAGCATCTTTCACGCTTCCAGTAACCGCTTGATTTGGTGCACCTTTATAAATTAAATTAGCACTATTTACCTTTAATATAGTTGGAATTTGCCCTGCAAAACTCTCACTACAAGCTGAAAGAAAACCATAAGTTGAGGCAAACGCTGAACAACCAGAATCTATTGCAAGTTTATAGTGATATTCAGGATCATAAGCCGCAGGGTTTGGTGCAAAAGAGGCATCTGGCCCATGCTCCAAGCCTTGATCAACCGGATAAATAACCATTTTACCAGTGCCACCTGTCTTGCCACTGCCTAAAATGCGAGCTAAATTGGTTTTTACGCCAGCATTCTCATTTTCATAATAAGATAGAATTTCCTTAATTTTTCTAGTAATTTTCATATTTATTGATAGTTTAATTATGTTTTAAGCTATTTTCTAAACATAAACATTCATAGTTTCAAGAAATTAAATTTATGACTGAAAATAATTTTCCAAATAATCCTGAAAAAGTTTCAGAAGTAATATTTTTTCAAAATGAGAAAGGAATAATTGTTGGTGGTTATATAAATCTCTATGATTTAGAAAAAACTGATATTAGCTATGGTGAAGATATACTTATAACTGATTTATTAACATTAAAAAAGTCCCTTTCATTTTCACTTGATGCTAATGGCTTGTATAATTTTAATGATGTTAATATTAATTCTCAAAATGACTGGCGAAAAATTACACCAACAGAATTGCTAAAAGAAGTTAAAGAAATATGTAAATATTACAAAAAATATAATTTTGAAACTAAAATTTATCAAGTTTCAAATTTTAGTTATGGCTCAATTCCTGAAGTAATTTTTGATGAGTCAAAACCAATATCAGAGCCTCAAAATAAAGGTGAATTATTGCAAATAATTGAAAACTCTAATTTAGAATTGGCAAAATTTTTGATTGAAAAAGATAGAATAGAGCAAGAGCAAAAAAAGCTAAACCCGCCACAAAATATAATACCATATCGAATGAACCCATATAAAATAGTTAATGAAGGCTGGTGTAGGTAGAAATTAAAACAAACTATCCTGCGTTGCTATATTAATAATTTTATTTGGCTTTTTTTTAGGATTTTTACCCCCTAAAACTTCGGCATCAAAACTGCCTTTACCTAACATTACTGAAATAATTTCACCGCTTGAGATTTCTGAATCTTCTTTAATTAATAAGCCCTTTTTATTTTTTACAATCGCAAAGCCTCTTTTTAGAATATTTTGATAATTATAACTTTGTAGAAGCATTTTTTGATTTTCGCATTTTTGAGTTTTTATTCTTAAAATATTTAGTAAATATTGAGGTTTTACAATATATCTAACAAGAATATTTTGCTTATTAGAAATTATAAAATTCATATTTGTCTTTAATTTTTCAGATGCAGAATCAAGCCTTTGCATCATATTAGCAAGCCTCTGTTTAGGCGGTATTAAAGAGGCTGATCTTGCTTTTAATAATTTTTCTAAATTATTAAAAAATCTATTTACTGCCGTTAAATTTCTATTTTTTATAGAGAGAATTTGCTCAAAGATTTCTCTTTTTACTGGCACCGCCATTTCTGCTGCTGCTGTTGGCGTTGGGGCTCTTTTATCAGAGGCAAAATCAATAAGAGTAGTATCAGTTTCGTGGCCAACTGCTGAAATGATTGGTATTTTAGAATCGGCAGTTGCACGAACAACATTTTCTTCATTAAACGCCCATAAATCTTCTATTGAACCGCCACCCCTTGCAACTATTATCAAATCTGGCTTTATAAATTTTTGATTAGAATTTTCGTAACATTTTGAAAACAAATTTTTATCATTAAAAAAATTTATTGCGTTTGTAATCTGCTCAGAAGCCCCCTGCCCTTGCACCGCAACTGGATATAAAATCACCCTTACCCCAAATCTATCTGAAATTCTATGTAGAATGTCCCTGATAACTGCCCCAGTTGGTGATGTAATAACCGCAATAACACTTGGCATAAAAGGCAAAGGCTTTTTTCTTGAAGCATCAAAAAGCCCTTCTTTAGCAAGGGCTTCTTTTCGCTTTTCAAGCAGAGCCATTAATGCACCAACCCCTGCCACTTCAATATTTGAAGCAATTAACTGATAATTTGAACGAAGTGGATAAGATGATAAACTTCCAGTTATTAGAATCTCTAAACCATCTTCAAGGTTAAATTTTATTTTTGATGCATTACCACGCCACATTACGCAGTTTAGAACGGCATTTCCATCTTTAATATCAAAATATATATGGCCACTAGAATGCTTCTTAAGCCCTGAAACTTCACCCTTAACCTTAATATTAGAAAAATTTTTGCTAAGAGTTTTTTGAATTAACTCTGAAATTTCAGATACAGAAAAGGTTATTTCATTATTAAAATTATTTGATAATTCTAGCATTTATAAATTTTTTATTCATTTTTAACTTTAGTAAAATTATTCCTTAGTCAAATGATTTTTTTTTGTTATTAAAAAGAAAAAATAATTAAATTTACTAACCAATGTCTATGAACTACTACATCACAACGCCAATTTATTATGTTAATGATTCGCCTCATCTAGGCCACGCATACACAACCATCGCCTGTGATGTAATGGCAAGATATTTACGCCAAAAGGGCAATAATGTTAAGTTTTTAACTGGCACAGATGAGCACGGTCAGAAAATAGATAAAGCCGCAAAACTCGCAAATATTGATACTCAAAAATTTACAGATCTCGTCTCTCAGAGGTTTAAGGCTCTAGTTTCTGCAAAAATTGATGGTGAAAATTCTGAAAATCTGCTTAATATTTCTAATGATGATTTTATTAGAACCACCGAAGAACGCCATAAAATTGCTTGTAAATATTTCTGGGAAAAGCTAGAAAAAAATGGCTATATTTATCTTGATAAATATGCGGGCTGGTATTCCGTTAGAGATGAAGCATATTACCAAGAATCAGAGCTGATAAACGGCAAAGCCCCAACCGGTGCGGAAGTTGAATGGCTTGAAGAAGAAAGCTATTTCTTTGCACTCTCAAAATTTCAAGATAAATTATTAGATTTCTATAATAAAAACCCTGATTTTATCTTTCCTAAAACTAGGTTTAATGAGGTTGTTAGCTTTGTTAAATCTGGGCTTAAAGATTTATCAATATCACGCACAAATTTTGCTTGGGGTATTACAGTTCCTAACAACAACAAACATATTATGTATGTTTGGATAGATGCCCTCACCAATTATCTAACCGCACTTGGCTACCCTGATGAAAATAAAGCGGAATTTCAAAATTTTTGGAATGGTAAAAATATTTTTCATATCGTT
Source organism: uncultured Rickettsiales bacterium (assembly GCA_964445765.1). Taxonomy (GTDB): domain Bacteria; phylum Pseudomonadota; class Alphaproteobacteria; order Rickettsiales; family UBA8987; genus JANPLD01. The sequence continues at coordinate 211,475 of CAYULD010000001.1, forward strand.
GGCAAAGATATTTTAAGATTTCATGCGGTATATTGGCCAGCTTTTCTTATGGCGGCTGAGCTAGAGTTACCCAAGAGAATCATTGCTCATGGCTGGTGGACGATTGAAGGCGAAAAGATGAGTAAATCACTTGGAAATGTTATTGCACCTAGAGAATTAATTGAAAATTATGGCTTGGAGCAAACAAGATATTTTCTTCTAAAAGCAATGCCTTTTGGTAATGATGGTGATTTATCTAAAGAAAAATTAGTTGAAACTTGCAACGCAGATTTAGCAAATAATATTGGTAATCTTACACAAAGAACGCTTTCTTTAATTGTTAAAAATTGTGAGAGCAAAATTCCGAATGTTACAAATTACGATAAAATTATTGATTCAGATTTTTTACAAAAAATTGATTACGAAATGCAAGATTTTCAATTTTCAAACGCCCTTGCAATTATTATGGAGGCAAGCTCAAAAGCTAATGAATATATTGATAAGAAAGCCCCTTGGAGCTTAAAAAAAGAAGGTAAAATTGAAGAAATGCAAAATGTTTTATATTCAATTTTAGAGGCTATTCGTATAATTGCAATTTCACTAAAACCATTTTGCCCTGTAGCTTGTGATAATATTCTTAATCAAATTGGTGCTTCAGAAAATGAAAGAGATTTTAACCATATAAGCGAAAATTTTAGGCTAAAATCTGGGGTTATTATAAACCCGCCAATTCCTGTTTTCAAAAAACTTGAAATAAAAAACCTAAATGATGATGTTAAAGAGCTTTAGTTTTATAGCTAAATGATTATAAATAGAGATAATTGCAACAAGATAATTTTGCTTAATAACAAGAAAAAATCAAGTGAGATACTTATTGATATCTCCGCAGATTTTTTCGCAGTTAGAAGGCAAAATTATCAGTTGCCCTGTGGGTTGTGAGTAAAAAATAAAAATTATTTCGTTAAAAAGCTCGTAGATATGAATAACTATCTCGCTCGCTTTTTGCCTGCTAATTTTTATTTTTTACTCACAACAATTACCGCTATTTATAATCATTTAGCTATAACATCATCTATTAAATTCAAACAAGCTGATTCTATGAGGTCTAAAACTTCTTCAAAGCCCTCACTGCCTTTATGGTAAGGGTCTGGAACTTCTTGAATGAATTTATTATTTCCAAATTCTTTTAGAAATAATTTTATTTTTTTAGATTCTTCTTTAGGGGCAATTTGCAATAAATCTGAATAGTTAGATTTATCCATTGCCAAGATTAAATCAAACTCAAAAAAATCAGCAAAATCAACTTTTCTGGCCTTTTGCCTTGTTAAATCATAACCTCTTTTTGCGGCAAATTCTATTGATCTTCTATCAGGTGGGCTTCCAATATGCCAAGCACTTGTGCCTGCTGAATCAACCAAAAACTCATTTTCTAAACCATTATTTTTGATAAAATGTTCTAAAACACCTTGAGCAGTTGGGCTTCTACAAATATTTCCTAAGCAAACAAAAAGAATTTTTTTCATATTATCTTTTTAAAAGCCATCATTACATTCACAATCTATATCATCACCAATAAACATTCCAGCAAATTGGTTTGCGGCAATATACACAATCATACAACAAATCATAAGCAATATAAAAGGCCAGTTAATTTTGCCGATAAGTGCCAAAAAACCGATGGTTAAAATAACAGCAGTCATCAGAGCCAAACCAAAACCGCCACCGCAAAGCATTTGCCTAAGCTCACATAACTTGCTTGAAACACTTTCTGGCTCACCAGAAAAAGAAAGCTCCGGCAACAATAAAATTGTTACCAGAGCTGTAAATTTAATTAATATATGCATTAATTATTGAACTATAATTCCATCACAGTTGCCATCACCGCAAGAACCAGTTTCAAAATCATCACCAAGAACTAATAATGCGATTTGATATGCACCCGCAATTACAACAATCGCAATTACAACCATAATAACTAAGCCCCAGTTTACTTTACCAAAGAAGGCACCAATACCTAAGAAAAATATTGCAACCGTTGCAATACCAATTACTAAACCATTACCAACAACGCAGTCAAATGCTTCACAAATTCCATCAAATCTGTTTTCACCACCTGCATTTGCATACATTGGCAAAAAGAACATTGCCAATAAGGTATATAAATAATTTCTATTCATTTTAATCTCCATTTTAGTTAATAAGAATTTTTAATTTCTTGAATTTCATTATAACTTGCTTTTGTTACAAGTTTGTTACAAAATTATATAAAATTTTAAGCATCAGGTAAAATCGTGCAAATTACTGATATAAAACAATTTTTTACGAAAGAGTTAGTCTCACTTGATAATTCCAATCATAATAGACCGGCTAATAATTATGATTTTCTGAAAGCACTTGCCATAATATTTATGATAATTGATCATATCGGCAGTTATTTTTATCAAGATATTGAATTATTTAGACAAATTGGGCGTTTTGCCTTCCCAATTTTTCTATTTTTAGTGGGCTATTCAGAGAAATATAATACAAGATATAACCTGCTTTTTTATGGCTTAGTAATTTCCCTCTCTCATAATTTTCTTATTAAATATCAACAACTTGATATTCTAGTTAGTATATTTCTAAGCCTAATTTTTATGAGAATTATGTCTAATAAAAAAACTATTAGACATTAAAAATTGCTATGAAAGCCTTGTAATACTTATTCTTTGGAGTTTAATTACGCCACTTTTATTTTCATACGGCACAATATCTTTTATGTTTGCATTAGCTGGATATTTTATAAAAAGACACTCAAACTCTATTCACTCTCAAATATTTTTATTTGTAACAATATTTTATAATTTGGCTTATTATTTTATATTTTCTAACGCCCCTCACAGCAACTATAACCTATTCATATTAACAATTATTGGCTCTATAACTTTTTTGTTATTAAATAATTTTACGATTAAAAATTACAATTTTTATGGGGCTTATTTTATAAAAATGATTTCTAACAATGCCCTATTTATTTATATTTTTCACAAATTAGTTTTTATTCTAATGTCTCAGCTTTAGTTGATTTCAACTAATTACCAAAATCAAAATAATCAGGGATTTTTGCTTCAATCAGCGGAAATAAATTATTCTTGTGAGAGGTTTTCCAAGAATGCAGATGCAGATTATTTCCAAGCCCTTCAACAAATGCATTCGCACCGCCATATTTTCCATCACCTAAAATGGGAAAGCCCTCTTCCGCTAAATGGGCTCTAATCTGATGTTTTCTGCCAGTTTTAGGAAAAACTTCTAATAATGTAAGTTTATTAGCAAAGTTTTCTTTAACCTTATATTCTGTAACGGCAATTTTGCCATTTTGATAATCAACCATCATTTTTTCGCTTCCACCTGCTGCCCTTCTGGGTGCTAGAGGTTTTGCAATTCTGCCTTTTTGCATTGGCACTCTGCCAACAACTAGTGCTAAATATGATTTTTCAATTTCTTTATTCTTAAAACTTTCAGTTAGTAATCTTGCATATTCAACATTTCTTGCAATCAGCAAAACGCCTGAGGTATCTTTATCAATTCTATGAACTAAAAGTGGCCTTTCCTCAGAATCAAATTTTAAGAAATCCAGTAATAAATCAACACTTATAACAACGCCACTTCCGCCTTGAGTTGCAATACCTTGCGGTTTATTTATGGCTATAATATTTTCATCTTTATAAATAATATTATTTATTAAATATTTTTCTGCATCTTCTAATTTGCCAACTGGCTTTTTCTTATGGATTACTAAGCCTTCTGTGGCTTTTGCTTTTTCATCATTTTGGCTTGCAGGAATGTAAATTTCATCATTTAGCTTAACAAGATAAGTTTGTTTTTGAGATTTTCCATTTACACGAATTGCCCTTTTTCTGAGCAATTTTTGCATAAACGCATAGGGAAATGGCAACTTAACTTTCTTTAGAAACTTAGAAAGCTCAAGCCCTTCATATTCTTTTTTAACTATTATTTTTGTGCCTTGTTGCGACATATAAATTTATTTTGCGATTAAATATCCACTATAAACCGCCACTATGCCCAAAAATATTGATAAAACAACATATATTAAGCCATTAACAACCTGACCTTTTTGCACAAATTGTAAAAAATCTAATGTGAATGAGGAAAATGTTGTGAACCCACCCAAAAACCCTATAGCAATTAGCGGTTTGATAATATTAAATGAGCTTGCAGAAAAAGCACCCTTTTCAAAGCCAGCAAAAATAAGCCCTATAAAAAAGCTACCTACTATATTTGCTACTAAAACATAATTTATATATTCTGGAATTTTTGAGCGGATATTTTCTGAAAACGCAAGTAAAACGCTGTATCTTGCAACGCATCCAAGCATTCCGCCGATTGCTACTAGTAAGATATTTTGCATAAAAATATAGTTATTGGTTATTATATTATTTTAAGCTAATATGAGCTTAGAATAAAGTGGCGAGTGGCTTTGTCATTACCTGAATTTTTGCAATAGGCAAAAATTCTAAGGTAATCCATAATTGTCATCTTGAGCGAAGCGAAAGATCTAGAAGGAATATATTTCAACCAGATTTCTCGCTCTGCTCGAAATGACGCCATTTTCATTAAAAAAGTTTTGCTAAACTTTTTATAAATGGATACCCCTAACCCCCAAGCCCTAACCCCTAACACCTAAAACCTAGCCCCTAACTCCCCCCTCTTTATCTCGCCCCGCAAGCAGGGGGAGAAATTATCAACCATTAACCATCACCCCCCAACCTCGCCACCAAGTAAATTGTCGCTTAGCGTAATTTCTAGTAGCTTGTTGTGCTTTTGAGATTGCATCTTGAAGGGTAATTTTACCATCTAAATATGCGATAATTTCCCTTAAGCCGTGAGCTTTATAGGCAGGCAAATTATTATTTTCAGAATTTATACCATTCTCCAACCAAATTTCTCTTACTTTTTTAGCCTCATCAAGCAGGCCATTTTCAAACATATTTTCAAATCTGGTATTGATTTTTTTGTAAATTTCTTCTCTGGGCTTATTTATAAAATATATGTCAAAAATATTTTTATCAAAAAATTTTTTTTGTGGTTTTTTATTCCACTCAGAAATTGAAACACCCGTAAAATCCTTTACTTCTAAGGCTCTCAAGATTCTTTGTGTATCATTAGGTTTTATTTTGCCCACCCCTTCCGGATCAATATTTTTTAGTATATCATATAGGTAAGATTTCTTTTCCAGCTCATTATTTTTTATCAAGCAGAGATTTATATATTTTTGTTTGATTTCTGGCGGGATTTTTGGAATTTCCGAAACTCCTTCCACTATTGATTTTAGATATAAGCCTGTTCCGCCTACTAAAATTGGGGTTTTGCTCTTCCCTCTTATTTTATGTATTAATGGAACAGCCATTTCAAGCCACTCAGATAAATCTGAATGGTGAAGAATTGATTTCACGCCATATAAATGATGCGGAATATTTTCTTTTTCTGCTTCTTTTGGCTGGTTAGTGATAATTGGAATTTCTTGATAAATCTGCATTGAATCAGCGTTGATAATCTCAGCGTTACCAATTTTCTTTGCAAGATTTACAGCAAATTCTGTTTTACCGCTTGCGGTTGCTCCAAAAATTATGTGAATTTTTTCACTCAATTTTGCAATTGTTAAGTTAATTTAAGAAACTAATTAATATTTTTTATGTAAATTTTACAATAAATAAAGTTTTTATGGTGCATAAAAAATTAACATTACCTCAAAAAATTTGTCTAACTTGCAAAAAGCCTTTTAGCTGGCGTAAAAAATGGCAAAAAGATTGGAAAAATATTAAGTTTTGCTCCGATAAATGCAGAAAATCTAAAAACAATGAAAAATAGTTAAGTATTTAATTAAGTTATAATGATTAATTTAATTATAGAATTATAACTTAAAAAAATATGTCTAACTATCTTATTATTGCTGCAAATAGTGATATTGCCAAAGAAACTATAAAAATTTTGAAGGGCAAAAACCCTGCTAATAAATTTTTTATTACCGCCAGAAAAATTGAGGATTTAGAAAATCTCAAGCAAGAATTTTCTTGTGAGGGTGAAACGCTAGATGCCTCTGATTTTCAAGCAACTGAAAATATTTTTTCTAAGGCTTTGGAATATCTTGGTAATATAGATGGCGTATGTAATTTTGCAGGCTCAGTTATATTAAAGCCGGCACATCTTACAAGTTTTGAGGAATATACAAGCACCATTAATACAAGCCTCACAACTGCTTTTTCAGTTACTAGATGTGCTGGAAAATTTATGAAAAATGGTGGCTCAGTGGTTTTAATTGCATCAGCGGTTGCAATGCATGGTATTTCTAATCACGAAGCTATTGCTGCTGCAAAAGGCGGGGTGGTTGCATTGGCAAAATCTGCGGCTGCAACTTATGCAAATCAAAATTTGCGTTTTAATGTTGTTGCACCGGGTTTAACTGAAACTAAGCTCACTAAAAAAATTACTGCAAGTGAAGCAAGCCTTAAGTTTTCAACTGCTATGCACGCACTTGGCAGAATTGGTAAAAAAGAAGATATTGCAAATGCGGTATCATTCTTACTATCTGAAGAAGCTAATTTCATCACCGCACAAGTTTTAGCGGTTGATGGTGGGCTTTCTTCAATACAACCAAAAATTAAAATTTAATTATGAAATTTCTTATTTCAGGTGGCACAGGATTTATTGGCTCTAGCTTTATTAAAGCTCATAACATTGCAGAAAATAAATTTATTATTTTAACACGCAATAAAGATAAAGCTGAAAAAAAATTCGCCAATATTAATAAATATAATAATATCATATTTGTTAAAAGCCTTGAAAACCTTACAGATTTTGAAGAAATTGATATCGTGCTTAATTTTGCAGGTGAGCCCATTGCTGATAAAAAATGGTGTGATAAACAAAAAGCAATTTTGCTAGAAAGCAGAATAAATATCACCAAAGATTTATATAATTACATTAAAATACTTAAGCAAAAACCTAAATTTTTTGTTAGTGCTTCTGCGATTGGTTATTACGGTAGAAATGATGATTATACTAATCTCTCTGAAGAATCCCCAAAAGGCAATGAATTTACTTCTGATTTATGTGCAAGCTGGGAATATGAAGCTAAAAAATTCGCTGAATTATCTATTAACACAGCAATTATTAGGCTAGGAATTGTTCTTGGTAAAAATCAGGGAGCATTAAAGAAAATGCTTCCAGCTTTTAAGTTAAATCTTGGTGGAAAATTAGGCAGTGGCAAGCAGGTTATGTCTTGGATTCATATTGATGATGTAATTTCTGCGATAGATTATTTAATCAATAAAAACCTAAGCGGAATTTTTAATTTAACTTCGCCAAACCCTGTTTCAAATGAAGAATTTAGTAAAATTTTAGCAAGTAAATTAAATAGATTATCAATATTTAATATGCCAAGTTTTGTAGTAAAAATACTTTTTGGTGAAATGGGCGATGCTTTATTGCTTAATGGTCAAAAAGTTTTACCAAAAAGATTGCTTAGTGAAAACTTCAAATTCAAATTTGATAATTTAGAACAAGCCTTGGGGGATATTGTAAATTAATCCCTAAAGTTAATAAATTGAAGGGGGAGATCAATTTCAGAGCTTTTAACTAATTGAATTGCCTGTTGTAAATCATCACGATTTTTGCCTGCAACTCTAACTTGCTCCGCCTGAATTGATGCTTGAACTTTAATTTTGCTATCTTTAATAATTTTAACAATTTTTTTTGCGTTTTCTTGATCAATACCTTTTTTAACTTTAACAATTTGCCTAATCATTCCGCCGCTTGCAGATTCAGGCTTTTGGAAATCAAGGCATTTAATATCAAGTTTTCTGCGGGTGATATAGGTTTTTAACATTTCGTGAATAGCTTTATGCTTCATATCATCATCAGCTAAGATGGTGATTGTTTCAGCATCTCTTTTTAGTTCTGATTTTGAGCCCTTAAAATCATATCTATTTTGAATTTCACGAACGCAAGAATTAACAGCATTATCAACTTCTTGCATATCAGTTTCTGAAACAATATCAAAGCTTGGCATATATATTAGAATTATTGATTGTTTTTAACAATTTTTTTAACTTCCTCTTTTACAATTTTGCGGATTATCTCTTCAAAATTTTGATTAGAGTTAACATTATTTTTATTATTATTTGAAATGCTAGGCAACATAAAATTTGAAGATTTTTCTTTCATAGCATTAGCAATTTGTGGCTTAAAACTATTAGCCTGCAAAGCAAGTTTTATCATACTACGAATTGCCTCCGCACGAGATTTCATACCATTTTCAACTTTCCAAACATCAATTTTTTTGATGTCATCTGCTGATAATTGTAGATGCAAATTTTGAAATTCTTCCTTCATAAAATTAAAAATATGTGTGTTAAATACAATTATTGTATATTAATTGTTGACTTGTATAATAATTGTATTATTTTTGTATATAGTTTGTATATTTTATGTATAAATATAAACCTACAATTTAATTACATATACCATTAATTGATATGGAAGCGAACAAAAAAATTAAAAAAAACAAAAATATTGCTGAAAATATCGGCAAAAACATTAGATATTTTAGGAAATTACAAGGTTTCAGCTTGCTTGAGCTTGCCAGTAAAATTGGCATTAGCCCTCAGCAATTACAAAAATATGAAACTGGAAATAATAGAATCAGTGCGGAAAAATTACTTGAGGTTGCAAACGCCCTCAAAACGCCATTAACACAACTTTGTAAGCCAAATTATGAAGGCAATTTCAACTTAATTTTAACCCCAGATATTGAAAAATTGCTAGAATTTTACAGCAAAATCAACTCAAAAGAAGTTAAAAAACTTATACTGCAAAACACTATATTATTCGCTAATTTTGGTGCTTAAAAATATGCTAAAAACTAAGGTATTTTCATAAATTTATGAGTTTGCAGGCTTATTATATAATTATTTTCACGGGCGATATTAATGGTTTTTTCTAAATTAGCTTGGTTTTTAGCATCATCATAATCATCAATTGGTTGCACATAAACTGGTATATTATATTCCCCCTGCCCTAAATCTGGAACTTCAGAATATTTCTCATCATTAGCAGAAATTAAAAACTTAAATGCGGTTATTTTAGGCAGTAAATCCGGCCTAATTTTAGCATATTTTGAGGTATTCTTTGGCGAGCAAATAATTTGCACTCTATTATCTAAATCTCTAAAAATTGTTCCATTAGTTTCAATTTGAACAGAAAAACCTTCATTTAATAGCTTCTCACATAAAATTTCAATTGGTTGCCTCATTGGCTCACCACCTGTAATTACAACAAGATTATAGCTTCTTATACCATTACTATTTAGAGATTTTTCTTTAACCTCAGAAATTATATCATTAAGGTGCGTTTGCTTAAAACTTTCAAATTCTGTATCACAAAAACTGCACGCTAAATTGCACCCGCCTAAACGCAAAAATACTGATGGAACACCAGTATTAGGCCCTTCACCTTGAATGGTAGAAAAAATTTCTTGCACATCAAAAAAATCAGTTTTTATATTAACTGGTGCTCTTTTAGGGTTTTTACCGAACATTCTATTGACTAAAAAAAGTTTTTTTATTACTTAAAAACTATATAATAAATTAATATTATGCAATTTGAAACTATTGAAACTAGTAAGAAAAATGTAGCTTGTGATGGCGGCAAGGGTTCACTTGGGCATCCAAGGGTTTGGCTTACCTTTCCACAAGATAAAAATGAGATAGTTTGCCCATATTGCTCTAGAAAATATGTTTATAAATCTAATTAAATTAAGATTTTTATATCTTTTTACATTTCAAGACATAGCATCAAGAATTAACTTTAAGTTGAAAGATGCAAAAAAAATATAAACTAATTCCAAAAACTTCTTTAAGAAAACCAAGGGCTATATTGATAGGCTCGTCAACTGGTGGTTTACAGGCGGTTAGCCAGATTTTTTCTGACTTGAAAGATAGTAAAATTTTGATACCAATTCTTATAACTCAGCATATCCCAGAAAATTTTGATAAAAATTTTGTTGAAAAAATTGCCTCTGTAAGTGGCTTTCCAACTAAGATTGCAGAAGATGGTGAATTAGTTGAGGCCGGCAAGGTTTATGTTGCACCAAGTGGCAGACATTTAAGTTTAGAAAGGCGAGATAAAATTGTTAAAATCTGCTTACTAGATTCACCCCCTATAAATTTCTGCAAACCTGCGGTTGACCCTATGTTTTCATCAGCGGCAGAAGTTTGGGAAGGCAATGTTTTTGGCGTTATTTTAACCGGAATTGGCAATGATGGCCTGCAAGGTGCAAAAGATATTGTTAAAGAGGGCGGTATAATTATCGCTCAAGATGAGGAAACAAGCGTTGTTTGGGGTATGCCCGGCGCAGTTGCAAAAGAAGGTTTATGCACTGAAATTCTGCCAATAAATAAAATTGCAGAATATCTTAAGAAAAATTCTATGGGTGTTATTTTATAATATGAAGTTGAATGAAGATAATATCAGGTTTTTACAAAATTTTATAAAAACCAAATCTGGAATTGCATTAGAGAATGATAAAAATTATCTTCTTGAAAGCAGGCTTACACCTATTGCAAGAAAGTTTAATCTTAAAACTTTTGATGAATTAATTTCAAAATTAAGAATTAATATTCCAGAAGTTACTAATTTTGTAATTGATGCAATTACTACAAATGAAACCTATTTTTTTAGAGATATTAAGCCTTTTGAATTTTTTCAAAAAAATACATTAAGTGATATTGTTTCTTCAACGCCTAATTCTGCAACAATAAAAATTCTCTCAAGTGCTTGCTCTAGCGGGCAAGAGGCTTATAGCCTTGCGATGCTTTTAAGTGAAAGTAAAATAAAACTTAATGGCAGAAATTTTTTAATTAAAGGTTTTGATTTATCTCCAACAATGGTTGAAAGGGCAAACTCTGGAATTTATAATCAATTTGAAGTTCAAAGAGGTTTAGCGGTTAATTATTTAATAAAATATTTTACAAAGATTGATGAAAGTAATTGGCAAATCAAGGAAGATATCAGAAAAAAATGTAATTTTTATACTGCCAATATTTTGAATGAATTATCTGATAATGATGAGTATGATTGCATTTTTGCCCGAAATATCTTGATATATTTTGATGATAACACAAAAAAACAAGCCCTAAGCAATTTAGTTTCAAAACTTAAAAAAGGTGGCTCAATATTCTTAGGTGCCTCAGAAACATTGAATATCCTGCCTGATAAACTCCATCAAATCCCTGACTTTAGAACAATTTATAAGAAAATATAAATGTTATTTCAAAATTTTTTTTATCAAACTAATTTTTGGTTTTGTTAGTTTGTGGATATATTTTTTGCCATAGTAACGCTGATATGTTTTTAACTCTTCCACTAAAAGGCTTTCATAAAAATATTTTCGTAAATTTGGTGTGAAATATCTAACTAATGCCCTGCCCCATTTTGCCTCTTGCTGGGGTATTCTTGCCAAAGCCTCTGCACACATAATTGCCTTTTCAATATTTTTATTTTGATTTCTATAGGCTTGGGCTTGCGGCTCAAGGTTAAAAAGCATATCGCCAGCTATAATTAAACATTCTTCTGCAACTGCGAATTTATTTTTAATTTTTTTCACAAAATTTAAGCCGATAATTTTTGCATATAGCCTAAATAATAATTGAGAGATAATTTTTCTTAGGAAAAGATAGTAAGTATAAAGGGCGAATTTTCTATATTTATACTGAATTCTAAATTTTCTTTCATTATCAAAAACTTTTTTTACACCAATTTTTTCTAACTTATTTATAATTTTATTAATCCGCAAAATATCATTTTGCCTTGCAATCTCACATAATTCATTGGGAGCATTCATATATATATTAGTTGAAGCCCTACCTATATTTTCACCCCTATTATTTTTTATTATATCAGCGTGATGAGCAATTTCTTGAGCAGCAATTATTATTAATTTTGCTATGGCATTATAACCATCATTTTCATCACCTGATTCTTTGGCATCAAAAAAAGGGTTACCACCACAAGATACAAAAACAGAAGAATATCTAAAATCATTAGCTTGCAAGCCTGATGAATATCTAGCACTTTGCCAAAGTTGAACATTTAATAAATCTGAAACTGTATGACTATATGAAATATAAAATTTTACTTTTTCATAAATCATATTTGCAATAATTGCTGGGTGGGCTGATTGCACTAGTAACCTTGCGAGTTTAAGCTCTTCATCTTCTGAAATATCTTGAAATCTTGAAAGTTTTTTACGAAGAATTAAAACTTTATTTTCTGGAGATTCCTCCTCATTATCAAGCTCATAGAAAAGCTGTTTTTCTTTTAAGGTTTTATAAGTTCTTGGCAAAAGTTTTTCATCAAAAAGTTCTCTCTTTGAAAAGCTAACAAATTCTTCACCACCTGCGATTGGAAGAATTATAAAATTGCATTTTGTATCGTTGCTAACTCTAAGCAAACCTTCTTTAACGATTAAATTTGCAAGATTTTCAAGCTCAATAAATAATTCATCTCTTTCTAAAATTGGCTTAAAAGAGAGCCTATCATAATGATTATTTATAAAAACTGGCATTTTTTATTTGATGTAAGATTTTTTTTTAGTGGTTAGTGGCAAGTGTTTAGTGGCTAGGTTTTTGTTATAGTATTTTAGACTTAGGTCTGTCATGTTGAGCTTAGCGAAACATCTAAGATCCTTCCCCTTTGCTTCGCTTTGGGTCAGGATGACTTTAATTAGATACCCCTATAATTTTTTCTTACTAAAAAAATTCGGGGTATGATAAACCAATCCCTAAACCCTAATCCCTAGAACCTAGCCCCTAACTTGCCCCCTCTTAATCTCCCCCTTAAACAGGGGGGTAAATTAGAGAGAAGAAATAACTTGCACTAACCACTTGCCACTTACTCCACAAATTGCTTGGAATATAAATTGGCATATTCGCCATTTTTTTCTAACAATTCTTTATGAGAACCCCTTTCAATAATCTTTCCGTTTGATATAACCAATATTTCATCAGAGTTAATAACGGTTGTAAGCCTATGGGCGATTGCAATTGTGGTTTTACCTTCCATCAATTTTTGCAGTGCATTTTTAACCGCATTTTCTGAGTTAGTATCAAGTGCACTTGTAGCCTCATCTAAAAGTAAGATTGGCGAGCCACTAATAACCGCCCTAGCAATAGCTATCCTTTGCCTTTGCCCACCTGATAATTTTGAACCATTCTGACCAACATTTGTGTCATAGCCTTCTTGAAGCTCAATTATAAAATCGTGTGCTTCAGCTATTTTTGCGGCATTAACAATTTCATCAATAGTTGCATCTTTTTTAGTGTACCTTATATTTTCAATAACTGAATCATCAAATAATTGCACTTCTTGCCCAACATAAGCGATCGCATCTCTTAGAGATTTTTGAGTTACATCTCTAACATCATTACCATCAATTAAAATTCTGCCAGATGAAACATCATAAAATCTAAGAATTAAATTTAATATCGTTGATTTGCCACCACCAGAATGGCCAACTAAAGCATATTTTTTCCCTGCTTCTAGTTTGAAAGATAAATCATCTAAAACCTGCTTACCACTTGTATATTTGAAGCTAACATTTTCAAACTCTATATTGCCATTAACTTTTTCAAGAATTTTTGCATTAGGTTTATCAAGAATTTTATTTTGATAATCTATAAGATTAAAAACCCTTTTTGCACAAATTAAGCATAAATGAAGCTGAACATTCATTCCAGAAACTGCTTTCATAGGCTTATATGCCATCATAAGTGCTGCAAAAAACGCAAAGAAGCTACCGGGGGTAGATGTTCCATTGACCACTAAAGAGCCACCATAAAGCAAAACCGCCGCTGTTCCAACGCCAATTAAAGCCTCATTTAACTGAGAAGGAATATTGGAAATTCTAGAAATTCGCCACGCTAAATTTTGCAATTTTAAGAGAGATTTATTAACTTTTTCAGTTTCATAATCTTCTGCGTTATAAGCCTTCACAACTTTTGCACTTTTGAGGGAGTCATCCATAACAACAGTAAAAATCTCAAGTTGTTGTTGGTTATTAACCATATGTTTATTAATCTTTTTATAAACAAGAATAATTGGATAAATTGCAAGTGGCACACCAATTAAAGAAATTAGTGTAAGGGTTGGGTTCATATAAATCATAACCGCAAATAAGAAAACTACCGATAACGCATTTTTGAAAACACCTGAGAGAATTAAATTTATCGCCCCCATCATCCCGTTAATATCATTCAAGATATTTGAAAGCATTTTAGCTGAGGAATAATTATTAAAATATTCCATATCTGAGGTGATAAATTTCCTAAATAACCTAAGCCTCATAGCATTAATAAGCAGGTTATTAATTAGCGAAGATAAAACCACTTGGTAATAAGTAAAAATAGCTTTCGCAATTGTAACAACTAATATTAAGATTGGAATTTGATATAAAGCCGCTTTAGAAGAATTTTTAGAAAAGAGTGTTTCATCAACTGCAGGCTGAATAAGCAAGGCCTGCATAGAGTTTGTGCCGGCAACTAAAATCATTAATATAATGCTGATGGCAATTTTTAGCCTTTCTGGCCAAATAATTTCTTTGATAATTCTTGTGATAAGAATTTTATAATCTGCGTAATTCATTTATATAAGTTATAAATAATAAGCACTTATATAATCAAATTACAAAATTTCAAATTATTCATATCGCTAGTTTTTTTAGAAAATAATTATAAAAATTGAAAAGATAATTTTTACAACTGATATATAATTATCAAGATAAATCTATACACCAACCAAATCTCTAACATCAGTTAATTTACCTGTGATGGCGGCGGCGGTTGCCATAGCTGGGGACATCAAATGAGTTCTGCCACCTCTACCCTGTCTGCCTTCAAAATTACGATTTGAGGTTGAAGCACATCTTTCACCCGGCTCAAGCCTATCTGCGTTCATCGCTAGGCACATTGAACAACCCGGATCACGCCATTCAAAACCTGCTTCAATAAATATTTTATCAAGCCCCTCTCTCTCTGCTTGCTCTTTCACTAAGCCAGAACCCGGAACTATCATTGCGAGTTTAATATTAGAGGCAACTTTTTTACCTTTTGCAACTTTTGCAACTTCTCGCAAATCTTCAATTCTGCCATTAGTGCAAGAGCCTATAAAGATTTTATCCACTTGCACATCTTGTAATTTAGTGCCAGCTGAAAGCCCCATATATTCAAGGCTTCTAGCCCAAGCATCTGCTTGAAATTTATCTTTCGCATGTTTAGGGTTAGGGATAACTGAAGTTATTGGCAATACATCTTGTGGGCTTGTTCCCCAAGTTACTAAGGGTGCTATAGATTCCGCAGGGATATTAACCTCAACATCAAATTTTGCCCCTTCATCTGTTACAAAATTCTTCCAATAAGCAACTGCCTTATCAAAATCATCACCCTTAGGTGCAAACGGCCTGCCTTTGATATAAGCAAAAGTTGTTTCATCAGGTGCTATAAGCCCTGCCCTTGCCCCGCCTTCAATAGCCATATTGCAGATAGTCATTCGCCCTTCCATTGAAAGCCCTTTTATTGCAGAGCCAGCATATTCCATAACATAGCCAGTGCCACCGGCAGTGCCAATTTTGCCAATTATAGCTAATATAATATCTTTTGCGGTAACACCTAACGGCAATTTGCCATCAACAGTTACACGCATATTTTTTGCACGCTTTTGAATAAGTGTTTGAGTTGCCAGAACATGCTCCACCTCAGAAGTGCCAATACCAAAGGCAAGTGAACCAAACGCACCGTGCGTTGCAGTATGAGAATCACCGCAAACAATCGTCATAGCAGGCTGGGTAAAACCTTGCTCAGGCCCAACTATGTGAACAATTCCATTTCTTTTATCACTTAGTGGAAAATATTGAACACCAAATTCTTTACAATTTGCCTCCAAAGTTTCAACCTGAGTGCGAGATTCGGGATCTTTAATACCAAGTGATCTATCTTTTGTTGGAACATTATGATCAGCAACCGCAAGCGTTTTATGAGGTTGACGAACTTTTCTGCCAGCCATTCTTAAGCCCTCAAAGGCTTGTGGGCTGGTTACTTCGTGAACCATATGGCGATCAATATATAAAACTGAAGTTCCATCTTCCGCTTGATGCACAAGGTGAGATTCCCAAATTTTATCATATAAAGTTTTTGCAGAAGCCATAAATAATAATCCATTTTCAATATAAATTTCAGAGCCTTATATAAATATTTTCAAAAAATGTAAAGTGTTAAGGATTTTTTAATCTTTTTTTGATAAAATTACAAAAAAATTTAGTTAGCATATGTCAAATGATTTTAGCCAAGTTGCAGTTGAAAAAATTGAGTTTCCGCAAGTTGTAAAAGATAAGTTTCTTGCGTTTGCAGAAACATTTTTGAATGATAAAAATCCTTATGAACAATTTAAGGATTATAAATATGTTGTGGCAACTGAAATGCTTAATTTACTAGAAGAACAAGCGAAAATTGAGGGGGGGGATAACTCTGCTAAGTTACTAGATTATCTTAATAAAATAAGAAATAAAGAAGAAAGAAAACCAATTGTAATTTCTGGCTTGCCAGTTGATAGAGAAGAAAATTTATTAGCAAGCCCAACAGACCCTAATAATTATAGCACAGACTTTACTGCAACAGGAAAAAAAGGATATGCTACAGAATGGTGTATGACGGCTTTATGCACTATAGCTGGTCTAAAGCCTAGAAGAGATGAAAATATTCAAAGGGGCAATAGGTTTCATCATATAGTTCCTAGGCAAGGAAAGGCTGCATCACATAGTAATCAAGGAGCAGAGCAATTTGAGTGGCACACTGAAGCTGTATATTTGAAAGAAAATGATTTTAATTTAATTCTTGTAGCACTAAAAAATATAGAGACCCCAACTTTATTAGCAACAACAGAACAAGTTTTAGAACATCTTAGAAACGAAGGTTTGAACGATAGGGATTTTCAGGTTATGTCTGAAAAGAGGTTCAAGTTTAAGTCTGGAGAAGCATATAACACAGGCAGTGCAGAATATGCAGGAGCAATGATAAAAACTACAAAAAAAAGTGAAATTCATCTCAGATTGAATGGAAATAAAGAAAAAATAGAAGCACTAGACCCGAATGATGCTGAGGCAACACAAGTAATTGATAAAGTTGCAAAGGCACTTGAGAAATTAAATACAGGCGTTGTTTTAGAATATGGCACAATGGTTGTAATACCTAATAGAACAGCAATACATACAAGAAGTGTAATATCAGAAAAAGACAGAGAGCAAGGCAAAGAAAGACATCTTGTGAGAGTTCAAGCGCCGCACGGAAAATCTACAACAGAAAAATTTCAACATTTCTCACAAAATACAGAATTTACAAATAAAGTAAAATGTAGAATGCTAAATGAAGCTAGGGAAAGCGTTATAAGTTTTTGAACCCCAATATAATAACTTTAGATCCTAAAAACCCCTCCCCTTCAAGAAAAAAGGTTATTAGGGCAAGTGGATGGTGATTGGTTATAGTGTCATTATCTGAATTTATGTAGCAAGCAAAAATTCTAAGGTAATCTGAAAGGGTCATTTCGCACGAAGTGAGAAATCCGGCGAATGTTTATTCTTTCTAGATCTTTCGCTTCGCTCAAGATGACGCTAATGGATACCCCTATAATTTTTTTTTGCTAAAAAAATTTGGAGCATAACAAACTAACCCCTAAACCCCAATCCCTAAACCCTAACACCTAGAACCTAACCCCTAGCTTACCCCCCCCAACATAAGAATTTTAGATAATCGGTTTTTGCAAGGGATGGGTGGGGGGTGTGATCTTTATCCGCACCAAAACTAGCAATTAAATCATAACCACTTGTATTATAACGCTTTTTATTTTGAGAATATATAAATTTCTCTGCATTATTTACCCCATCAATTTCTGCATTTACCAAAGAATTAGCATTAGCAATATTTCTTTCTTCTCGGTTAAAAAGATGTTCGGAAATTGATTTTTCAATAATATTTTTAAGTTTTTGCCTTTCTGCGTGATGTGAGCAAGAAGTTAACGCAAAATATTTTTTATGATTATCACTTTTATTCAAAAACTTCAAACAACCATCTGCCAGTTTTTTATAACCTTTCATACCTGACTCTATATATTTTTTTGACTTAATAAAAGCTGGTGGATCAGCAGAAATTATGTCAAAATATAAATTTTCTTGTGGGTTATATTCAGCTAAAAAATCAAACGCATCTTGCTTTATAAAATTGCATTTTTCCAAAATATTATTTTTCTTAGCAGCTAATTTAGCAAGATTTATCGCAAGCTCTGAGCTATCAACTATAAAAACATTTTTTGCACCTCTATAACCAGCTAAAATTCCAAAACCGCCAGTATGAGAAAATAAATCTAAAAAATTGTTATCCGAGGCAAATTTTGTAAGAAAATTTCTATTTTCTCTTTGATCATAAAACCAACCTGTTTTTTGCCCCTCTCTTAAATTTGCATAATAAAAAACTTCATTTTCATAGATCTCTATAATTTCTGGAATATCGCCGATTATAATTTTCTCCTTAGAAAGTTGCTCAGATTTATCTGAAGGGTTAAAGGAAATAACAAAACCTTCTGGCTTAAAAAATTCCAAAACCGCTTTTATGAAATAATCTTTTAACTTAAATGCACCTTGCGTTGTAATTTCACAACTTAAATAATTATTATATTTATCAAGAATAAAACCTGCCAAAAAATCTGCTTCACCAAATATTATTCTGCAAAAATTAGGGTTAAAATTTTTACGATTATTAAAAAGTTTTTCTCTTTTCTTAATTGCATTTTGTATTCTAGACTTAAAAAATAATTCATCAATTTTTTCATCAGATTTTTGGTTTAATAATCTAACTGAAATTATTGAATTATAATTAAAATATCCGTTTGCTAAAAATTTTCCTTTGTTATCTAGAATTTTAACTATCTGCCCTGATTCTATAAAATCTAGCGTTGAATTGTAAGTTATTTCACTTTTATAAACCCAAGGAAAACCTTTTCTAACTGCATCACTAGCATTTTTTGAAATATAAATTTCAATCATATTATTTTCTAAATTTGCTTTTTTGAAATATTCCTTATATTAAGCAAGTTTGTAAATTTAATATAGAAATATGTTCAAAAAAATTCTTATTGCTAATAGGGGCGAAATTGCTCGCAGAGTTATTAGAACTTGCAGAAAAATGGGAATCAAAACCGTTGCAGTTTATTCTGAGGCAGATGTTAATTCACTTCATGTTTCAGAGGCTGACGAGGCGGTTTTTATTGGCCCTTCCCCTTCATCTCAGAGTTATTTGAATATTGAAAATATTATTGATGCAGTTTTACAAACTGGTGCAGATGCCGTTCACCCGGGTTATGGCTTCCTATCAGAGCGTGCAGAATTTGCAGAAAGGCTTGCAAAGATTAATGTAAAATTTATTGGCCCATTCCCTAAAGCTATTTCTTATATGGGCGATAAAATTGAGGCTAAGAAGCACGCTGAAGCGGCGGGTGTTAGTGTTGTTCCGGGTTTTAAGGGTGAAATTAAAGATGAAATTGCTGCCGCAGAAATTGCTGAGAAAATTGGCTTCCCTGTAATGATGAAAGCAGCCGCAGGTGGTGGTGGTAAAGGTATGAGAATTGTTTATAAGAAAGAGGAAGTTCCGCAAGCATTCAAATCTACCACTAATGAAGCTCGCAAAAGTTTTGGTGATGAAAGGATTTTTATTGAAAAATTTATTGAAAACCCAAGACATATTGAAATTCAAATATTAGGTGATGAACACGGAAATGTAGTTTGTTTGGGTGAAAGAGAATGCTCAATTCAAAGGAATAACCAAAAGGTTATTGAAGAAGCCCCATCACCAATTATGGATGATAAAACTAGAGCCGAAATGTATAGGCAATCTGTGGCACTTGCAAAGTTAGTTGGTTATGCAAATGCAGGCACAGTTGAATATATTATGGATCAAAATAAAAATTTCTATTTCTTAGAAATTAACACTAGGCTTCAAGTTGAACACCCTGTTACAGAATATGTTACTGGGCTTGATTTAGTTGAGCTTATGATAAAAATTGCCTCAGGTGAAAAATTGCCCTTCAAACAAAGCGATATAAAACTTAATGGCTGGGCGGTTGAAAGCAGAATTTACGCTGAAGATCCCTCTCGTGGGTTTTTACCATCAACTGGCAGAATCACTGAATATAAAGAGCCTGAGAAATCAGAAAATGTTCGCGTTGATAGTGGTATTTATGCAGGTGGCGAAGTTTCAATGTTTTATGATGCAATGGTTGCAAAACTTATCACCTATGGCAAAACAAGGCTTGAAGCTATTGAAAGGCAACAAACTGCACTTTCAGAATATGTTGTTTCAGGAATTTCAAATAATATAGATTTTCTTGAAGCTATAATGGAACACCCTCGCTTTAGAGAAGGCAGGCTTTCAACCAAATTTATTAATGATGAATATCCAAAAGGTTTCTCTGGCGCGGTTCTTAATGAGCATAAAACAAAAGTTATGCTATGTTCTGGCTTATTTATTTACTTAAAAGATGCCTTTAGAGCCTCAAGAATTTCAGGGCAGGTTCCGGGAAGGGGAAGAAAAATCCCTAATCGTTGGGTGGTTTCTGTTGATGATCAAAAATTCAATGTTTCTTATGAAAAGAAAGATGAAACAACTTATTTCATAGA
Organism: uncultured Rickettsiales bacterium; assembly: GCA_964445765.1. GTDB lineage: Bacteria > Pseudomonadota > Alphaproteobacteria > Rickettsiales > UBA8987 > JANPLD01. Next base: position 232,224 of record CAYULD010000001.1, read on the forward strand.
TTTTGAAAACCAAACTTTTGAAGTTCAAAGTGAATTTGTTTTAGGCAGCAAATTATGGCAAGGCGTTATTGATGGGGTGATTGCGAATGTTAGAATTGAGCATATTGATGGCGGTTTTATTTTAACTCATATGGGTTCAAAATCAAAAGTTTCTGTTCGCACCCCTAGAATTGCTGAGCTTGAAAAATATTTACCTAAAGAAGATAAATCATACCTTTCAAAAGATTTAATTGCACCAATTTCAGGTGCGATAGTTGAAATAAAAGTGCAGGCAGGGCAAGTGGTTAATCGTGGGCAAGATGTCGCAATTCTAGAGGCTATGAAAATGGAAAATATTTTATACGCTGATAGAGACGCAATAGTTGATCAAGTTCTTGTTAAAAAAGGTGATAGCGTTTCAGTAAACCAAATTTTGATAAAATATAAAGATAAGGAAGCATCTTAGTATTAAAATAATTACAATCACTTATTTATAAAAATGATTGTAATTGGTATTTGAAATAAATAGTTTTCTAACTATTAAAGAATTAACCCTCAAAAACTCTCTGTTCTTTGATAACTTCAAAGGCTTCTATTGTATCACCTTCTCTAATATCTTCATAATTTTCAAAAGCCATTCCGCACTCAAAACCTTCTTTAACTTCTGCAACCTCATCTTTGAAGCGTTTTAGAGTTTTTAACTTGCCTTCGTGTATTACCACATTATCGCGAATCAAGCGAACACCCGCACCACGCTTAACAAGCCCTTCTTTAACTCTACAGCCTGCAACCTTGCCATATTTTGACATTTTGAAAACTTGTAATATTTCAGCATTACCCAAAAATTGCTCTCTAATAACAGGGGAAAGAAGCCCAGAAACTAAGCCTTTAATGTCATCAAGTAAGTTATATATAATGTTATAATATCTAACTTCTATCTTTTCTCTTTCGGCAAGAGCTTTTGCATTAGCTTCGGCACGAACATTAAAGCCCATAATTACAGCATTTACAGCTGAAGCAAGTTGAATATCAGATTCAGAAATTGCACCCGCCGCCTGATGAACAACTTTAATTTTTACCTCATCACTAAGAATTTTGCCTATTGAGCTTACGATAGCTTCTACTGAGCCGTGAACATCACCTTTAATAATCAAATTAAGCTCTTTATTGCCATCTTTTGCCATCTTAAATAGGCCTTCAATACCACCTGATGAAGCAGTGGCAATTTTTTGCCTTTCAATAATTTGAAGTTTTTTGCGATATTCCACAACGTCTCTGGCAATTTTTTCATTATCAGCGATTGAGAATGACTCACCAGCTTGTGGAACCTCATCAAAACCAAGCACTTCAATTGGCTTAGAAGGCTCTGCAGATTCAAGCAGATTGCCGTTTTCATCCATAAGGGTTTTAATTCTGCCAAATGCAGTGCCTGCGATAATTAAATCACCTTTTTTAAGGGTTCCCTTTTGAACAAGTAAAGTAGCAACAACACCCCTGCCCTTATCAATTTTAGATTCAATAACTGCACCTCTTGGTTTTTGCTTTTTACTTGCTCTTAAATTTAACATTTCTGACTGAATGAGAATTGCTTCAAGCAGCCCTTCAATATTAATTTTTTGTTTTGCAGAAATTTCAACCGCTTGCACTTCACCGCCATATTCTTCAACTATCACATCATAGTTAAGAAGCTCTTCTTTAACCCTTCTAGGGTTTGCATCTGGCTTATCAATTTTATTAACCGCAACGATGATTGGAACATTAGCAACTTTTGCGTGGTTAATTGCTTCAATAGTTTGAGGCATAACGCCATCATCAGCGGCAACAACTAAAACAACAATATCTGTAACATTGGCACCTCTAGCACGCATTGCAGTAAAGGCAGCGTGGCCGGGTGTATCAATAAATGAAATTTTTTCACCATTTTTAGTAGTAACTTGATAAGCACCGATATGCTGTGTAATTCCGCCAGCTTCACCGCTTACCACATCTGCTTTTCTAATAGTATCTAAAAGTGAAGTTTTGCCGTGATCCACATGCCCCATAATTGTAACTACAGGTGGGCGAGATTCTAAATCAGCTTCGTTAATAATTTCCTCTTGGAGAGAATTTTCAATATCAGATGCTAAAACCCTTTTTGGAATATGCTTAAATTCAGTAACTAAAAGCTCTGCGGTATCTGCATCAATTTCATCAACTGCGCGTTTTATCATACCGAGCTTCATCAGCTCTTTTATAACTTCTTGAACGCGAACTGCCATTCTATTTGATAAATCTTGAATGGAAATAAATTCAGGGATTATAATCTCTTTTTGTTGAAAAACTTGCTCCGTCTGAGAAGTTAATTTCATCTTTTGTTTTTGCTTTTTACGCTTGTAAGCCGCAATTGACCTAACCCTCTCTTCACCATCAAAATCTAACGCTTGAGAGATTGTAAGTTTTTTTAATTTTTTATCATCAAAATCAGAATCACCAAATTTTGGCTTACCTGCAGAGGTTTTCTTCCTTTCTTCAATTTCATTATCTAAATCTTCCTTAGTAACTTTTGCAGAAGATTTTTTCTTAGGAAGCCCAAGAGCATTTGTTTCAAATGGGTTACCAATAAAAACTTGCTTATCTTGTTGTTGTTTAGCTTTTTCTTCTTTTTGCTTAGGGGTTAGGGCATCAAGATTTCTAATTTCACCTGCCTCTAGCGTATGGAGTTTTTTACCAGATAAAGGGGTTGGATTAGGTGCTGGAGGTGCTTTTCTAACCTCTTCTTTTTTCTTAACTGGTGCGGTTAAAATTTCTTCATCATCTTTTTTAGGGATTGCAATTTCAATACCAACTTTACCAACAACTTGTTGTTCTTGAGAGGCTTTTCTTCTCTCTTCAGCAAATTTAATTGCTTCTAGGCGAGCTTTCCTTTCGTGCTCCGTAAGATTAGAATCGTCATTAGTGAGAAATTCCTCATTTTTATCAAGCTTAAATGACCTAGATTTTTTAACCTCAACCTTAACTGATTTGCTTTTACTTCTAGAAATTGATTGCTTAACTGTGCCAACTTCAAGTTTTTTGCCAAGCGATAATGAAAGGGTTTTTTTTGTATTATTTGATGAATTATCTGTCATTTTTATTGTGTTATTTGTATTAATTATTAATTATTTTGATTTATTTAGTGTTTTATTTAATATTTATATATGTTTTTTTGGCTGTAATCCTAAGTTTTGGTGCATTATGTATAAAAATCAATTATAGTCAAATGAAATGAATTGAATAGGTTTAGTATAATTATGAAAAATTTTTTATTTGCCATCTCAATAGATTGCCCTGCAACCCCTGTTATAAAATTCAAAACTGAAATTGGCTATGATGATAATGGCAAAAGGCTTTGTGGCACTGGTCTTGCTTGGTATCCAGAAGATAAAAACGCCTGTGTTCTTCTAAAAGATGCCGGTTCATTTGCAGAAACTGGCAGGCCAAAAGTTATTGATGAATGGCGAAGATTTCGATCTTCAACATTTTTAATCAATTTTTTTGGAGCTTCTTATGATTCCACACTTCAAAATACTCAACCTTATGTTAATAAATTAGGTGGCAAGGAAATTTGTTGGCTTCATCAAGGAACGCTTGATATTCACGCCCTTAGAGAAATTTATCAGAGTAATAAAAGAAATTTATATCAACCCCTAGGCACCACAGATTCTGAGCTTTTATTTGATATTATACTCAATAAATGTGTTAAAAAAGATTATAACTCAATTAAAGAAATTGGCTGGGATAGGCTTTATAAATGGCTTTCAGATTTTAGTAAATTAGGCACTGCCAATATTTTATTTTCTGATGGGCAATATTTAGTTGCTTTTAGAGCTAAAGATACGCCAGAAAAATTATATTGGAAAAGGCGAATACCGCATAATCACTCATATAACCTAACTTCACCTGATGGTGATATAGATTTTGATTTTACAAACGGCATTGATAGAATTAGAACTCATATAATTTTTGCATCAGAAAAAATGTCTGATAATAATAAATGGCAAGAATTAGAATACGGGCAAATGCTTGTATGCTCTCACGGATCAGTAATTTGGAATTCAAAAGAAGATTTAATTATGGATAAAGAAAATAAGAATAAAAAAACTTCATCATCAGTTTATTTGCCTCAGCAAGAATTGCAACTAAGTGCCAATACTAATAAAAATCAGCCATCATCTCTATTTGATAGCCAAAAAGGGGAGTATTCTAAATCAAATTTTATAGAAAATGACTGCGTGCCAACCTCTAGAGAGCTTGACTATTACATCAGTAATAATCTTCTTCACCACAACGCAAGAATGATGCAAGTTACCCACGAAACAATTTACACATATGATGCACCCATTGAAAGAAGTGAGCATATATTCCGCCTTATTCCAATGTATAACCGCTTTCAGCAGGTTCTGGAGTATTCACTTGATGTAGATGTGCCAGCAGAAAGAATGATTTATAGAGATGTTTTCAATAATGATATAGTTCATATGACTATTGAAAAACCATATTCTGAAATAAAAATCGTTAGTAAAAGCAAGGTTTTAATTAGTAGAATTGACCCTGATGATTTTTCTCACCCGCTTAGAAAAGTTTCAATCCCTTATGCTTGGATGCCAAGCCAAAGGCAAATGATGCAAGCATTCTTAATGCCTCAAGAATTACCAGAAACTCAGCTTAGAGAGCTTACAGATTTTGCAATGAGCTTCGTTAGAAGAAATGATTATAATCTTTATGAAACCCTAAAAGATATAAACCGCACGATTTATAAAGATTTTAAGTATGAAATTGGTGCAACAGAGCTAAATACTAATGCTTTTGAAGTCTATGTTATTCGTAAAGGTGTTTGTCAAGATTTTGCTAATTTATTTATATGTTTAGCTCGTTTGCTTGGTATTCCTGCTAGATATAGAATGGGCTATATTTATACAGGGGCTGATTATGCGAATAAAATTCAATCTGAAGCGACACACGCTTGGGCAGAATTATATATTCCTTATGTTGGCTGGCGTGGTTTTGACCCTACAAATGGCAAATTAGTTGATCAAGATTATATAAGGGTTGCTTGTGGCAGAAATTATCTTGATGCCACCCCCACAACCGGCACAATTTATAAAGGCGGTGGAAAAGAAACCCTCAAAGTAAATGTAAAAACTGAAATTGTTGAGAAGTAATTGATATTTATTTAGGTTATATAAAAATAACAATTTTGCCTTAGCTTCAATATTTAAGCATTTTTGGAATTATAATTTTCTAAAAATTTTTCGTAGAAGTTTTGAAAATTATTTTTTTGGATTTCTTCACGCATTTTCTTCATTAAATCCAAGTAAAAAGCCAAGTTTGCTTGGGTGCAGAGCATACAACCCAAAATCTCACCAGATTTCATTAAGTGGTGCAAATAACCTTTTGAATATTGGCGGAGTGCCTTATGCTCGCTTGTCTCATCAAGCGGAGATTTATCATCAGCATATTTAGAATTATTAATATTTATTGCTCCATTCCAAGTAAAAATCTGACCATTTCTTCCACTTCTAGTGGGAAGAACACAATCAAACATATCTATACCTCTGGCAACTGCTTCAACTAAATCATCAGGCTTGCCAACCCCCATTAAATAACGGGGCAAATTTTCAGGGATTGCAGGTAAAGTAAAATCAAGCACTCGCAACATTTCCGCCTGCCCCTCACCAACTGCAAGCCCACCTATAGCCATTCCATCAAAACCAATTTTAAGTAATTCTTCAGCAGATTTTAAGCGTAAATCCTCATAAATACTGCCTTGCACAATTCCAAAAAGCAGATATTCAGTGGTGTTATGCCCCCACCCCCGCAACGAGTACGGGGCAGGCTCTAACCCTCCCCCGTAAACGGGAGAGGGAATACCGAGAATTCCTCCCCCTGCTTGCGGGGGGAGGCTAGGAGGGGGGCTTTCTAGCTTCAATTCATCAAACCGTTTTTTACTCCGCTCTGCCCACCTAAGAGATAGCTCCATAGATTTTTTAGCAACCTCATGAGTAGCAGGAAAAGGCGTGCATTCATCAAATATCATTGTGATATCAGAACCTAAATTATGCTGTATTTCTATTGAGCGTTCAGGAGAAATAAAATGTTTTGAGCCATCAATATGAGATTGAAACTGCACACCTTCTTCATTAATTTTGCGTATCTTAGAAAGGCTCATCACTTGAAAGCCTCCGGAATCTGTAAGTATTGGCTTATTCCAATTCATAAATTTATGCAAACCGCCAAATTCAGCGATTCTTTCAGAGGTAGGGCGTAAATTTAGATGGTAGGTATTGCCCAAAATTATCTGTGCCCCTAGGGAGTGCAAATCATCAACTGCAACAGCTTTAACCGTTCCAGCAGTTCCAACTGGCATAAAAATTGGTGTTTGAATTTCACCATGCGGGGTTTTAAGCGTTCCTAGCCTAGCCTTACCAGATTTTTTATGTAACTGAAATTTTTGCAAATTGTTTAACCTTAAATTAACTTTTAGCTGATACTATATCTAAACTCAAACTCAATAAAATCTTATATAATGCTAAATTTTTTAACACAAATTCAAAACCAACAGCAACTTCAAGAAGCTAAAAAGCCAAATCAATTAGAATTTAATGGGTATAAAGTTTTTAAGGCTCAATGGGATTTTGGTAATGAAACAACTCCTTATTTTTCTGCACCATATAGACCTGAGGGAATATCAATTTCATTAGGTGATATTCCAGATCCCAATGATGAAAAATTTTCATTACCAATTAATATTGTAATGATACCTATGACTTTATATGGTTATAAAGAGCCAAGCTATAATGATAACAAATCTGCATTCCATCAAGAAGGAACAAACCCATATAAACAAGGCTTATACGCTGATTATGCACCAAATTATTTTGGTTTTGGTGTGGAATATTATTCTGAAAATATGTATCAGGCATATATTCTAGAACAAGGCGGAAAACTTCAAGAAAACCAATATATTAAATTTAATTTGGGCGAGGGTGAAGACCACGAATTTTTAGTAAAATTTGATGTAACAATGCGAGGAACTAACTCTGATTTTAGAAATTATCAAATTTTAATGAATGATGTTACTGTTTATGACTTCAAAAACCAAAATGTTTTAACACTTACTTTAGATGCTGAGGGAATAAAAAACCCATCAATTAGGGCAATGACAAAAAGTGAGAAAACTTCTATCCCTCTAGAAGCTCAAGAACTGAGAAGGCAGGTTGATGAAGAATATAGAAAAACTTTTCCAGCCAATTACAAACCAATATATGAATCAAAAAACCCCATTCCAGAACCTGATGATGGCAAGGGCTCAATTAACTTAGATAAACTTCAGCAAAAAGTTAAAGAAATGACAGAGGGCTATAAGCTAGAAGTTAAAAATGAGTCTTTATATGCTAATGCTTCAATTCAAATAAACAAACAAAATGAACTAGGCTAAAAAATCTTATGCAATAATATTGTATCTTCTCTTTCTGGAGAAGTTGAAACCGCAGAGATTTTAACGCATAAGAGCTCTTCAAGTTTTTTCACATAGGATAAAGCATTTTTTGGCAATTTATTTATATCTCTAACATTTGCAGTGGTTTGCCCTTTCCAACCATCAACCTCAATATATTTTGCTTTAGCTTTAGCTTGAAGCTCTGGCATTGCAGGCAGATAATCATATTCCTTACCATCAATTTCATAAGCATAGCAAATTTTTATTTTTTCAAATTCATCAAGAACATCAATTTTAGTAAGAACAATTCCATTAACACCTGAAATCAAACAAGATTGGCGAGTAAGCACTGCATCAAACCAACCGCACCTGCGTTTTCTGCCTGTTACCGTGCCAAACTCCCTACCCCTTTGCCCCATTAATTCACCATCATCATTTTCTTGCTCAGAAGGGAAAGGCCCACTTCCCACACGCGTTGTATAGGCTTTAGCAATACCAATAATATTTATTTCACTTAAACCTAAACCACTGCCGGTGAAAGCCTGAGCTGGGTTTGTGTTTGATGAGGTAACATAAGGGTAAGTACCATAATCAATATCAAGTAAAATACCTTGTGCACCTTCAAATAATATCTTTTTGCCTTGCTTTTTATATTCCGCAAGTAACTTCCAAGCTGGTTTTGCAAATTTTAATATTTTAGGAGCAATAGATTTTAAGAAATTCATTGTTTCATCAGCACTCACCAAATCAAAGCCGGCAGATTTTCTAAATAAATTGTGATGTTCAAGCAATGCATCAACCTTATTTTTAAGCGATGAAAAATCTGCTAAGTCGCAAACTCGGATAGTTCTTCTACCAACTTTATCTTCATAAGCAGGGCCAATGCCACGCCCTGTTGTGCCAATTTTATTATTACCCTTATTATTTTCAGAAGATTGATCAGCCAGTTTGTGAATAGGCAATATTAGACAAGCATTTTCAGCAATGATGAGATTATTTTCATCAATTAAAACATCTTGAGCAGAGATTTTTTCAATTTCATCAAGCAGAGCCTGTGGATCAATCACAACGCCATTTCCAATAATTGAAATTTTATTTTTTCGTACAATGCCAGAAGGAAGCAATGAGAGTTTATAAATCTTACCATCAATTACAAGCGTATGTCCCGCATTATGCCCCCCCTGAAAGCGAACTATAACATCAGCTTCAGCTGATAACCAATCAACAATTTTCCCTTTACCTTCATCACCCCATTGAGCACCAATAACTGCGTGTATTGTCATATAAAAATAAAATTAATTCAAACAAACCTGTTCTTTATACATTTGAATTTTTGAATTTCAATTAATGAAATTTTTGCAAGAAAAAAATTTTATTTTTTTGAAAATTTTTTCAAAAAATATCATTGACTAAATAATTAATAAAAGTTTATAAACAACTATATATAGTGTTTATTAATCATAATTATTACAATATCTTGTATGCAAGAGATTTCAATACTTTCAAGAATGCCAGTATCATTTCGCAAAGCAAAAGGCTCAAAAAATTTAGATAGATTGCCTTCAACACCCCATAAAACAAGAAAAAATTTTGCATCAAAAATAGCAGAGCTACAGAATGAAATAGATTTATTAACCTCATATTCTTCTGATACTATATATCGCCTTGATTACAGAACAATGAAATATGATTATATTTCACCAGCAATTAAAATGTTATTAGGTTTTACACCGCAAGAAATGAAAAATATAAATTTTCGCTCTCTAATTGTTGAAACAAAAATTGTTACAGATGGTTTTAGAAAAGTGGATTCATTTGAAGAGCTTGAAAAAAAACGCATAGCTGGGGATATTGGTAAATGGCAAGCGGATTATTTAATCCGCACTAAATCAGGTGATAAGATTTGGGTTTCAGATGTTTCTTGGCCTTGGTTTGATGTTAATGGCAAGGTTATTGGATCGGTTGGCTCAATTAGAGATATTGAAGATAGAGTTAAAATGGAACTTCAGATGGAGCAACGAATCAAAGAATTAACCATCACAGATACACTTACTGAGCTTGATAACAAAATTAAATTTGATGAAAATTTAGATAAAGAATTCAAAAGAGCTTCAAGAAATAAATCAGAATTATCAATTATATTATTTGATGTTGATAATCTTAAAAAAATTAATTTTGAATATGGTAGAGAAGCCGGTGACTTATTAATTAAAAATTTTGCTAAATTATTAAAATCTAGCCTTAGGGAAACTGATTTCTTAGCAAGAATTGAAAATGCAATGTTTGGTTTAATTCTTCCAGATACTAGCATTAAAGGGGCTTATTTTGTTGCGGAAAGACTTAGAATTGACGCTAACAAGCAAGAATTTATCTTAAAAGAAGGCAAGCAACCAATGCATTATAGTTTTTCTGCGGGTATTTCTTCATTATTCGTTGATGAATCTGCTAGTGCAAGCGAGTTATATAAAGTTGCAGATACAAGGCTTTATATTGCTAAAAACACCGGCAGAAACCAAGTTAGCATTGATGAACTAATAAGTTTTGTGGGGTAATTACCTAACTAAATAGCGTAATTTAATAACAAATTGTTTTATCCAATTAAGAAACTTTTTTAAGTTTACTAATAGGATATATTGAAAAAATAAATTCTTACCTCTAAGCAATTTTTGAATTCATCAGTTTAGTCAAATTTTCTATAGCCTCTTGTAAATCAAGGGTTTCTTGCTTCTCACTGCCGAGGCGGCGGATATTAACTTTATTTTCTGCAACTTCTTTTGCACCTATAGTAAATACAACTGGGATTTTTGAATGCATATGTTCACGGATTTTATAAGATATTTTTTCATTTCGTAAATCTGTAAAGGCTCTAAAACTTTGATTTTGTAATTGGTTTAGAATTTGTTTAGCATAATTTATCTGCGCCGCGTCTTCTGAAATTGTGCAGATTGCAATTTGCTCAGGGGCAAGCCATAGGGGAAATTTTCCAGCATATTGCTCAATCAAAATGCCAATAAATCTCTCAAAAGAGCCTAAAATTGCACGATGCAACATAACTGGGCGGTGCTTTTTATCATCTGCACCAACATAGCTCGCATCTAGGCGTTCTGGCAGAACTAAATCCACTTGAAGCGTTCCACATTGCCAATCTCTACCGATTGCATCAACTAAAGTGAATTCTAACTTAGGCCCATAAAATGCACCTTCCCCTGAATTAAGAACCCACTCTAAACCACTAGCATTAGCAGCTTGTTTTAGGGCTTCTTCAGCCTTATCCCAAGTTGCATCTTCACCGGCTCGCACTTCCGGCCTATCTGAAAATTTAATTTTTATTTTGTCAAAACCAAGCTCATTATAAACTTCTTTAAGTAGGTTACAAAAAGCGATAACCTCACCTTCAATTTGTTCTTCAGTGCAGAAAATATGGGCATCATCCTGCGTAAAACCTCTCACACGCATCAGCCCGTGCAGAGAGCCACTTGGCTCATTACGATGGCAAGAGCCAAATTCCGCCATTCTAAGTGGTAGTTGACGATATGAATGAGATTCATTATTAAAAATCTGCACATGGCAAGGGCAGTTCATTGGCTTAATTGCTAGAACCCTCTCATTATCAGATTCGCTTGTGAACATTGCCTCACGATATTTACTCCAATGCCCTGAGGCCTCCCAAAGTTTTCTATCAACTAGAATTGGCGTTTTTACTTCAACATAGCCATTTGAGAGAATTTTATTACGAATATAATTTTCAAGCGTGCGATAGAGTGTCCAGCCTCTAGGATGCCAGAAAACCTGCCCCACAGCTTCTTCCTGAATGTGAAATAATTTAAGCTCTTTTCCAAGTTTGCGATGATCCCTCTTTTCCGCCTCTTCCATCATATGCAGATATTTATCAAGCTCTTTCTTGCTTGCAAAGGCAACGCCATAAACCCTTTGAAGCATTTTATTTTTAGAATCACCACGCCAATAAGCACCTGAAACCTTAGTTAGCTTAAAGCCATCAATCGGAATTTGGCTGAGATTGCGAAGATGTGGCCCCCTGCATAAATCTACAAATTTTTTATCATCTCCCTGCCAATAGATAGAAATTTTACCTTTTTCAGTGGTATCATCATCTTTTGCATTTTCTATAATTTCAACTTTATAGGGCTCATTTCTCTGCTTAAATAATTCTATTGCTTTATGTTTATCTAGCATTTCACGAGTTATAGAAGAATTTTCAGAAATTATTTCACGCATTCTTTTTTCGATTTTCTCAAAATCTTCTAGACGAATTGTATCAGGCGTTTCAACATCATAATAAAAGCCATTTTCAATAGTAGGGCCAATAGCAAGTTTGCAATCTTTATAAATTTCCTTAAGGGCTTTTGCCAAAACTTGAGCAGTTAGCGTATGACGCATAACATCAAGCCCTTCCTCATTTTTAAGAGTTAGAAGCTCAAGTGATGAATTATCATTTATTGGGATATAAATATCCGTTTGCACGCCATTTATCTTAGCAGCAACTGATGCTTTAGCAAGGTTTGGAGATATATTTTCCGCCACTTCTAAGCTAGAAACTGGATTACTAAATTCACGAATTGAATTATCTGGAAGTTTAATTTTTGGCATTTTTAAGAATTATTTTGAATATGTTATTTAATAGAAGTTTTGCTAATAATTTCAACTATATGATTTTGTAAATTTAAGTATGAAAATATCATAAAATAGAAATACAAAATTAAAATAAATCTTGATTTCACAAGATAAACAAATTTATATTTTACTAAGAAATAATATAAAATAATTTCAATTAAATCTATTTTTTCTTGCCACAATAAAAAAAAAGATTTATTAAGCACGCATAGCAAAAGATAGGCTCAAAATGTTTGCTTATTTTAATTAATTAAAAAAACTCGGAGAAATCTATGTCTAAAGCTAAATTTGAAAGAAATAAACCGCACTGCAATATTGGCACTATTGGCCACGTTGACCACGGTAAAACAACTTTAACAGCTGCAATTACAACTGTTCTTGCTAAATCTGGTAAAGCTGAAGCCCGTAAATATGACCAAATTGATGCCGCACCTGAAGAAAAAGCTCGCGGTATTACTATTAACACAGCACACGTTGAGTATGAAACTGATACGCGTCACTATGCCCACGTTGATTGCCCGGGCCACGCTGACTATGTAAAAAATATGATTACTGGTGCTGCACAAATGGATGGTGCAATTTTAGTTGTTAACGCTGCTGATGGCCCTATGCCTCAAACTCGTGAGCATATTCTTCTTGCTCGTCAGGTTGGCGTTCCAGCGATTGTAGTTTATATGAACAAAGTTGATCAAGTTGATGATAAAGAGCTTCTTGACCTTGTAGAAATGGAAATCCGTGAGCTTCTTACTTCTTATGGCTTCCCGGGTGATAAAATCCCTATCGTTAAAGGTTCTGCACTTGCTGCACTTGAAGGTAGAGATGCTGAAATTGGCGAAAACTCAATTCTTGAGTTAATGAAACAAGTTGATGCATATATTCCTCAACCTACTCGTGTACTTGATAAGCCATTCCTAATGCCAGTTGAAGATGTGTTCTCTATTGAAGGTCGTGGAACTGTTGTTACTGGTCGTGTTGAGCAAGGTGTTATTAAAGTTGGTGAAGAGATTGAAATCGTTGGTTTTAAGCCTACAATTAAAACTACTTGCACAGGCGTTGAAATGTTCCGTAAACTTCTTGATCAAGGTGAAGCTGGTGATAACGTTGGCGTTCTTCTTCGTGGCACTAAGCGTGAAGAAGTTGAGCGTGGTCAAGTTCTTGCTAAACCGGGCTCTATTACTCCGCACACTCAGTTTGAAGCAGAAGTTTATATTCTAACTAAAGAAGAAGGTGGCCGTCATACTCCATTCTTCTCTAACTATCGCCCACAATTCTATTTCAGAACTACAGATGTTACTGGTAGCATCACACTTCCAGCTGGAACTGAAATGATTATGCCGGGTGATAATGCGAAATTCGTTGTTGAGCTTCTTTCTCCGGTTGCGATGGATGAAGGCTTACGCTTCGCTATCCGTGAAGGTGGCAGAACTGTAGGTGCAGGCGTTGTATCTAAAGTTGTGAAATAATATATTTAGTTTTTATTTCTAAATTTATAGAGTTCAGCTTGAAATATAGCTGAACTCTTTTTTAATTGTAAACTATCAACCGCTCAATTGTAAAATATGAATAACAAACTTTCAGTTTATGAGATAATTGAAAAGAAAGATGAGGCTGTAAGCCATACTCTTTCTGTTATTCTTGATGATGAGCCTGGTGCTTTATCAAGGGTGATTGGCGTTTTCACTAGCAGGGGATATAATATTGATTCCCTAACTGTTAGCTCCGTTGACGAGGAAAAGGCAGTTTCGCGTATAACTATTGTTACAAAAGGCTCTTACGCGGTTATTGAGCAAATTATGGCATTGTTAAACAGGTTAGTGCCAGTTTATTCCGTTAAAGATTTAACCTATGATAGCCCACATATTGAAAGGGCTTTGGCTTTAATTAAAGTTATTAGTGATAAAGCAGAAGATAGAATTGCTGCCCAAGCCTTAGCAGATAGGTTTGGTGCTAGAACCATAGATTCCACGCCAGATTCATTCATCTTTGAACTTGCAGATTTACCTTCTAAAATTGAAAAATTTATCAATTTAATGAAACCATTTGGCGTTAAAGAAGTTGCCAAAACTGGCGTTACCGCCCTTTCTAAAGGCAAAGAATATATTGAATATTAATTTATTTAATTTGCTAGATTTTGAAATTGTATAAATGCTTTTGAACCAATTCTTCAATTTCCTCCGCTAAGGGCTGAACCTTATTTTCCATAGTGTTATAGGCACTATTCCAAAATTCTCTTATATCATAATTCAAACTCATATTTCTATCTACCCATACACTCCGTAAATATTTATGAATTAAGGAAGTTTTTTCTTTGATTTCTGAACTTAAAAATATTTTATTAACTTCAAAATATTCACTAAATTCAGAAAAGGCATTTAGTGCAACCTTCATTTGTAATGCATCTAAGTATAAGGAATAGTATTTTTGCTTATCAGATTCTCTATATAATTTTTCTGCTATATCATTAGGAATATTATTATTGTGAATAAATTTTTTTAAATCTTCATTGCTATATGAATTTAGCTTAGGAATTTGTTTAAATAAAGTTATAGTATTAGAAACAGCTAATTTAAGTATATGTAACTTACCCCATAATGTCGGCAATATATCATATTCTCTATCTTGAATCTTAAGCACCTTGTTAAATAGCGTATTAATATTTAGCTTGAGTTTCTCTAGTTCTACCTCTTGCTCACTCTTATACTTTTCAATGTCTCTGGCAAATTTTGCCTCTATCCATTTTTTACCCAAAAAAACAAAAATAGCATAGGAAAACGCCGCCATAGAGCCAGCATAGATCACTACATCTCCAATTAATTGAGTTATAGCTTCATAAATCGTCTCAATATCAAATTTATTATTTTTAGAATCGCTCATCTATTTTAATTTTATAATTACTATGCAAATTAAACCGTAATGGGAATCGGAAAGTTAGAGCCAAACCCAGTCTTTTTCGTATATGGACTCGAACCCATTTCAAAAAACGAAGTTCTTAATGGTGCCCCTGGTCGGACTTGAACCAACACATCCGTGAGGATATCAGATTTTGAGTCTGACGCGTCTACCAATTTCACCACAGGGGCATATTTGCAATAACTATATAATTACAAAAAATAATCTAGAGAAAATTTATTTTTTGTTCTCTAAAAAATTTTCTAATTAAAATTATATCCTTTTAATTATCTAAATTTGCTATATAAGGAAGGTTTTGTATTAATTAAATTGCAGTATGTCTGAAAAATTTATCTCAATAAAAGGTGCTAGAGAGCATAATCTTAAAAATGTTAGTATTGATATCCCAAAAGAAAAACTGGTTGTTGTAACTGGGCTTTCAGGCTCAGGAAAATCCTCCCTTGCATTTGATACGGTTTATGCCGAAGGACAAAGAAGATATGTTGAATCACTTTCTGCTTATGCTCGCCAATTTTTAGAGATGCATAATAAACCAGATGTTGACCATATTGATGGGCTTTCACCAGCTATCGCGATTGATCAAAAAACCACTTCTAAAAACCCGCGTTCAACGGTTGCAACAATTACTGAAATATATGATTATTTAAGGCTTCTATTTGCAAGAATTGGTGTTCCATATTCCCCTGCAACTGGCCTGCCGATTGAGAAACAAACAGTTTCACAAATGGTTGATAAAATTAATGAGATGCCGTTTGGAACAAAACTTAACATTCTTGCACCTATAGTAAGAGGTGCAAAAGGTGAGCATACTAGAGAGTTACTTAACCTCAAAAAAGATGGATATACAAGGGTTAGAATTGATGGTGCAATTCATAATCTTGATGAAATACCAATCATAGATAAAAATAAAAAGCACGATATGGAAGTTGTAGTTGATAGAATTGTGCTTGCAGAAGATTTAGGAAATCGCCTTGCACAATCCATTGAAACTAGCTTACAACTATCTAATGGCTTGCTTTATGTTGAAATAGTGGAGTTAGCAGAAGGCTATAAAGGCAAAAATAAAAATGGTGAAATTTTAATTTTTTCTGAAAAATTTGCCTGCCCTGTTTCAGGCTTTCAGCTTACTGAAATTGAACCTAGAATGTTTTCTTTTAATTCACCCTATGGTGCTTGCACCGCCTGTGATGGCTTAGGCTCTGAGCTTTTTTATGATCCAGACTTAGTAATTCCAAATCGCACAATTTCTATAAATGAAGGGGCGATTGCACCTTGGGCAAATAGCTCTAACAAAATGTATCGCCAAACTTTGCAAGCATTGGCAAATCATTATAAATTTTCTTTAGATACGCCGTTTTCTGAGCTAGATGAAAAAATCCAAAATATTGTTCTATATGGCTCTGGCGCGGATCAAATCTCATTTGAATATGAAGATGGCTTAAGAAGTTTTAAGTTAAAACAGCCTTTTGAAGGTGTTATCCCAAATATGGAAAAGCGTGTGGCAGAATCTGACACCTTTCATTTAGGCTCTGCATATGAGGTTTATCAAGGTGAAACAAAATGCTCCGCTTGTAGTGGCTATCGCTTAAAGCCTGAATCTTTATGTGTAAAAATTGCTGATTTACATATCGGGCAAGTTTGCGAAATGACTATAGATGTTGCAATGGAATGGTTTAAGCATTTACCAAAAAAACTTAATGCAACTCACAATAAAATTGCAGAAAGAATCTTAAAAGAAATTCAGCTTCGCTTAGCTTTCTTAAATGATGTTGGCTTGGATTATTTAACTTTATCTCGCTCTTCTGGCTCACTTTCAGGCGGTGAAAGCCAAAGAATTAGGCTTGCATCTCAAATTGGTTCTGGCTTAAGTGGCGTTTTATATGTGTTAGATGAGCCCTCTATTGGCTTGCATCAATGTGATAATGATAAATTAATTAATACACTTCGCTCTCTTAGGGATCTTGGAAACACCGTTATAGTTGTTGAGCACGATGAAGACACAATGCGTGCGGCTGACCACCTTATTGATATCGGCCCCGGTGCTGGTATTCACGGCGGACATATAATTGCACAAGGCACGCCAGATGAAGTGGCAAAAAATAAAAAATCTATCACCGGAAAATATTTAAGTGGTGAGCTTGAAATTAAAATCCCAAAACGCAGAAAATTTGAAAAAGAAAAATATATTCGCTTGAAAGGTGCTAGAGCTAATAACCTTAGAAATGTTGATATTGAATTACCTATCAAAAAATTTAATGTTATTACTGGCGTTAGTGGAAGCGGAAAATCATCATTAATTCTAAAAACATTATATAAAGCCGCCGCAAAATTCTTAAATGGCGCATATAAATCTATGCCCGGTCATTATGATTCATTAACAGGCCTAGAATATGTTGATAAAGTTATTAAAATTGATCAATCACCTATTGGCAGAACACCTCGTTCAAACCCAGTAACTTATACTGGTGCCTTTAATTTTATTAGAGATTTATTTACCGCCCTTCCAGAATCAAAAGCAAGGGGTTATAAATCTGGCAGATTCAGCTTCAATGTTAAAGGTGGAAGATGCGAAACTTGCCAAGGTGATGGAATGATAAAAATTGAAATGCACTTCCTACCTGATGTTTATGTAACTTGTGATAGCTGTAAAGGTGCTAGATATAATAGAGAAACTTTAGAAATAAAATATAAAGGCAAAACAATTTCAGATATTCTTGAAATGAATGTTGAAGAAGCTGAACAATTTTTCAAAGCACAGCCTTTAATTCACGAAAAGTTAAAAGCATTGCTTGATGTTGGCTTAGGCTATGTAAAACTTGGACAAAGCGCAACAACACTTTCAGGTGGTGAAGCACAGAGAATTAAGCTCGCTAGGGAGCTTTCTCGCAAATCAACCGGCAGAACTTTATATATTCTTGATGAGCCAACAACAGGCTTGCATTCTCACGATATATCTAAACTTCTAGATGTTCTGCATAGGCTTGTTGATGCGGGAAATACTATGGTGGTTATTGAGCATAACTTAGATGTAATTAAAACCGCTGACTATGTTGTTGATGTTGGCCCCGGTGGTGGCTCAAAAGGCGGAAATATTGTTGGCTCTGGCACGCCAGAAGATATTGCCAAAATTGCTGAAAGCCAAACTGGTAAATATCTAAAAAGAATTTTAGATAAAACTAAAAAGAAAAAAGCCGCCTAAATTTCTTATAAATTATGCAGGATTTAATTAGAAAAAATAATTTTGAACCTCATATAAACCCAAAAGAATATGAGGATTTATATCAAAAATCTATTAGCAACCCTGATAAATTTTGGGCAGAGCAAGCAGAAAAATTTATCAGCTTTGATAAAAAATGGGATAAAATTTCTGATTATAGCTTCAACCCTGAAAATGTTTATATCAAATGGTTTGAAGGGTCTAAACTCAATTTATGCTATAATGCTGTTGATAGGCATCTTGCATCTAAAGGCAATCAAACCGCTATAATCTGGGAAGGTGATAACCCCAATGAATCAAAAAAAATTACCTATCAACAACTTCATAAAGAAGTTTGTAAATTTGCGAATATCTTAAAAAGTAATGGCGTTAAAAAAGGTGATGTTGTAACTATCTATCTTCCAATGATTTTAGAAGCAGCTTATGCGATGCTTGCTTGTGCTAGAATTGGGGCGGTTCATTCAGTAGTTTTTGCAGGCTTTTCTTCAGAAGCATTAAGGGGAAGAATTGAAGATGGTAAATCAAAATTTGTTATCACTACAAATTTTTCAAATAGAGGCGGAAAGAAAATTCCATTATTAAACAATGTATTAAATTCAATATCTAATCTTGATAATATAAAAATATTGCTGATTGATAATCAAGATAAAAACCAAGATAAAATTGAAAATGTAATTAGTTATTCTGAGTCATATAAAAATGCCAGTGATAATTGCCCATATGAAATTATGGATGCGGAATCCCCATTATTTATATTATATACTTCGGGTTCAACTGGAAAACCTAAGGGGTTACTTCACACAACAGCTGGTTATGGGGTTTATACCGCAATGACATTCAAATATGTTTTTGATTATCAAGATGGTGATATATATTTCTGCACCGCTGATATTGGCTGGATAACAGGTCATAGCTATGTAATTTATGCACCCTTAATAAATGGCGGGATAACCTTAATGTTTGAAGGCGTGCCAACATATCCTGATTATTCTCGCTTCTGGCAAATTATTGATAAGCATAAAGTTACACAATTTTATACCGCACCAACTGCAATAAGAATGTTGATGGGGGCGGGTGATGAATTAGTTAAAAATTCCTCTCGTGAGAGTTTAAGAATTCTTGGAAGCGTAGGAGAGCCTATAAACCCAGAGGCTTGGCGGTGGTATCATAAAATTGTAGGTAATGAAAACTGCCCTATTGTTGATACTTGGTGGCAAACCGAAACCGGCGGATTTCTTATAACACCCCTGCCCTATGCAACAAAATTAAAGGCTGGCTCAGCCACAAAACCATTTTTTGGAATTATACCAGCCATTGTAAATGATAAAAATGAAGTGATTGGAGGTTTGGAGGGTGAGAAGGATAGAGCGTTGGAAGGTAATTTATGCATTCTTAATTCTTGGCCATCACAAGCCCGCACAATTTGGAGTGATCATCAAAGATTTGTAGAAACTTATTTCAAACCTTTTCCGAATAAATATTTCTCTGGCGATGGTGCAAAACTAGATGAAGATGGCTATTTCTGGATAACCGGAAGGGTTGATGATGTTATAAATGTTTCAGGCCATAGGCTTGGCACCGCAGAAATTGAATCAGCGTTAATTTTACATAAAAATATTGCAGAAGCTGCCGTTGTTGGCTACCCCCACGATATAAAAGGGCAAGGTATTTATGCCTTTGTAACCCTTAAAGATAACGCAAAAATCTCTGACAATATTAGCCTTATTAATGAGCTTAAAGACATTGTTGCAAAAGAAATTTCACCGATTGCAAAGCCTGATTTAATTCAGCTAACTAAAGCGTTACCAAAAACTCGCTCGGGCAAAATTATGAGAAGAATATTAAGAAAAATAGCTGAAAATAATTTTGAAAATCTTGGCGATACCAGAACCCTGCTAAACCCTGAAGCAGTTGATGAGATTATAAATAATCGCTTAAACGCTAACAATTAAACCCTAGGTTGATAAATTCAAGTATCATTTTAGCCACAAAATGTTACTAAATAACTTTTTTTCTAGCATTTTATTAAACAATAGTTAATATTCAAGAACTTATATTCTAATTTTTTATTAATTTCGCCATTAACGAATTACTTTTTCAAATGAGAATACTTCTTATAGAAGATGACATTTCAACCGCAAAATCAATAGAGTTAGCACTCGCAACTGAAGGTATAGTGTGCGATATAGCTGGAAATGGTGAAGAAGGTTTAGACTTCGCAAAAATGTATGAATATGACATCATAATTCTAGATATGATGCTTCCAGATGTTGATGGCTTTGAAGTTTTACGCAGGTTAAGGCGTGCAAATATAAAAACTCCAGTAATGATTTTATCAGGCTTAACTGGCTCAGATAGCAAAGTTAAAGGGCTTGGCATTGGTGCTGATGATTATGTTACAAAACCATTTAATAGGGGTGAACTTATTGCTAGAATTCAAGCTATAGTGCGTCGTTCAAAAGGTAATTCAACCTCCAAGTTAAAAGTTGGTAAAATATCTTTGGATATGGATGCTAGAACGGTTGATATATCCGGTAAACCGATTAACCTTACAAGTAAAGAATATAGCATTTTAGAAGTGATGATGCTTCGCAAGGGAACACCAATTAAGAAAGAAACCTTCCTTGCACATTTATATGGCGGAATTGATGAGCCAGAAATTAAAATTATTGATGTTTTTGTTTGTAAACTTCGCAAGAAAATTGAAGAGCTAACTGGTGAAAATTACATAGAAACCCTTTGGGGCAGAGGTTATTGCATTAAAGATCCAAATGAGAAAAACATTCTTGCCGGCAATGAAAACCAAGAGTAACAAAGAATGAAAAGAATTTATTTAATGCGGCATTCTAAGGCTGGGCAAACTGATAAAAATATGCTCAACGATCACGAACGCACCCTTACTGATAAGGGGGAACATCAAGCATCAAAAGTTGCACCTTATTTCATTGAAAAATATAAAGATAATCCGCCACAAATAATTTTATCTTCAACAGCTATTAGGGCAAAACAAACAGCAAGTTTATTTAAGAAATATTTTACAACTAACCCTGAAATTGAAATCAAATCATTTCAAGATTTATATATAACCTCACCAGCACAAATACTTGATATTATAAACAGAACAACTGAAGAATATAAATCAATTTTAATTGTTAGCCACTGCCCGGGATTACAAGAATTCGCAGTTAGCTTTGCTAGAAGTGGCGATAAAACTAAATTTAGAGAGATGAGATCAAACTTCCCACCCGGCTCATTTGCCACCTTTGATTGCGATGTTAAAAATTGGTATGAAATTACTAATAATTCAGCAATTCTGCTAGATTTCGTGAATGGCAAGAAGCTCTAGTTCTTTGTTAGTTCTTCAATTCTTTGGGCGACATCAAAAGATTTATCTATCTTGAAAACTAAATTTGGAATTGTTCTTATATTCATTTGCTTGCCAATCTGCCATTTTAACTTGCTGGCTATGGATTGCAAAATCTCAGTAATATCTTGAGATTCTTTGCCGCCAAGTGGAATAAAATAAACATCCGCATAGTTCAAATCTGGGGTAACTTGCACCTCAGAAATTGTGATATTTATAGCCTTAAAAGTTTCAGGGTGATAAACATCACCACGCATAAAAAAATTACTAAGAATTGTTTTTATTTCCTGCCCAACCTTTAACTGCCTCGTAGAAAAATTTTTCATATTAATATTAATTAATTATATTAACCTGCAATACATCTTTTGTTTTTACAGATAGATTTTGCTTTAGTTTCTGGGCATTTATATGAGCAAACGCTCTGACCACAAATTTTTGTTACATTTTCAACTTTTTCTACAAAAATATCTTCAAAAATTTTATGAAGATAAAAATTGCAACCAAGCGGACACCTACCTTCAATCGCAATGCAATCTGTTTCTCTATCACATCTTCTTGCTAGAACTTGAAATTTCTTAAATTCGTCAATAGCTTTTCCGCATTCTGAAAGCTCTAGTTTTTTATTTTCCGCAGATAAATATTCTTGCTCAGAATTTCCATCCATTGCAAAAGAATTATCCAGAAATACCAAAAATAAACTTAAACAGAAAATTACTATATTTAATTTACAAAATTTCATATTTTCTAACCTTTAATTCCCATTAACCTACATATTGCCCTTGTTTGATAAGCCCTATTTAATGTATAAAAATGGAATTGGTTAATACCTTCTTGCCTTAATATTCTGCATATTTCACCTGTTATTGAAACAGCTAACATATCTCTAGTTTGAGGTGTATCATCTAAGCCATCAAATAAATCAATAAGCCATTTTGGCACACTAGATTGGCACATTTCACTAAATTTAAGAAATTGCTTAAAGTTTGAGATAACTATAATACCCGGCACTATCGGGATATTAATTCCAGCTTTTCTAACCTTTTCTAGATAAGATAAATAAAATTCTGGGTTTAAGAAATATTGGGTTATAACCCTATTTGCACCTGCATCAACTTTCGCTTTAAGATATTCTATATCTTTCTCAAAAGAAGCAGATTCAGGGTGCTTTTCAGGAAAGCCTGCAACGCTAATTTCAAAATTACCAATCTTTTTCAAGCCTGCAACTAACTCACTTGAATATAAATATCCATCAGGGTTTGGAATATAGTTTTTATATCCTTCTGGTGGATCCCCCCTTAAAGCAACAATGTGATTTATTCCTGCTTTAAGATAATTTTCTGCGATGTTTTTAATTTCATCTTTAGAGGCTTTAACACAAGTTAGGTGCGGTGCTGGAGTTAGAGATGTTTCTTGCTTTATTCTAACTACAGTATTATGAGTTCTTTCACGAGTTGAACCCCCTGCCCCATAAGTTACAGAAACAAACTTAGGCTTTAGAGGCTCAAGCTCTTTTATTGTTTCCCAGAGAGATTTTTCAGCCTCATCAGTTTTTGGCGGAAAGAACTCAAAAGACACATCAGGTGCAGGCAATTGAAGAAAATCTTCAATTCTAGCTAGTATTTTGTTTAATTTTTTAATATTTTGGGTCATCTTTCCTAAAAAAAATTTTATTTATATATATATTATGAGTAATTTTTTCAAACCCTTATTTTTAATTGTTTTTGTTACATTAATTTTAGTTAGCAAAAACTCTACTGCAAATAGTCAGCAAATTGTTAGAATTGTTAATGTTGATACTTCAAAACTAGTTGATGATTATGATTATGCTTTAGAAAATGATGATTTTGAGAAATTTAATAGGGCAATATTTTCATTTAACAAAACCATTGATGACTACTTTCTAGCACCAGTTGCAAGAGCTTATAGAGCTAGTTTACCAGAGTGGATAAGAGATAGATTTTCTGACTTCTACAATAACTCTCAAGAGCCTAGAAACTTATTTAACTCAATATTGCAAGGTGATGTAACTGGTGCATTTACTGCTTTTTGGCGTGTAATAGTTAATATTAGCTTTGGTATTCTTGGTTTTCACGATGTGGCATCAGGCTTTGGGCTTTATGAAAAAGATAAATATTTCAGCCAAACTTTAGCCTTATATGGTTTATCTGCAGGGGATTATATTGTTTTACCCTTTTTTGGCCCATCAACTTCTAGAGATTTTGGAGGTTTTGTTGTTGATAATTTGCTAGAACCAGATACTTATGTTGGGCTTTCAAATAACCCCGGCAGGGCATTAGCAAGTTATACCATTAACTTTGGTGATATAGTTGTTCTAAGAGAAAGGCTTTTAGATGTTACAGATGAGCTTGAGGAAGATTCTTTTGATTTATACTCAAGTTATAAAAGTGGCTATTTACAAAATAGAAAAAAACAAATAATGGATACGGCAGAATAATAAATTATAGTTATATATTATGCGTTTAATAAAATCTTTTTTAATATTTCTCTCTGCTATATTTTTGGTTCAATATTCTTTTGCAACTATTATTACATCTAATGATCCCAAAGAATATGCAAATAAATTAGGTAATATTATAATTGAGATAGTTGAATCAAAAATTGCTAATGATGATAAACAAAAAAAGTTAATTGAGCTATTTAATGCTAACGCAGATACAGTTTATATGGCTAAATTTGCCATCGGAAAGTTCGGCAGGCAACTTAGCAAAGAACAAAAAACTCGCTATGAAAAACTTTATAATGATTATGTTGTCTATACTTACTTACCAAGATTTAGAGAGTATGAAGGCGAAAGGCAAAATGTTCTTTCTGCGGTAGATTTAGGTCAAGGTGAATTTTTAATAAAAACTACAATCACTTCTAAGAAAGCTAAAAATGGTAAAGTGAGTGTTGATTATAAAGTTAAAAGAGTTGGTAATAGCTTTAAGGTTTATGATGTTATTGGGGAAGGCGTCAGCTTAATAACTACGCATCGCTCAGATTTTGCAGCACCAATAACACAAAAAGGGCTTGATTTCTTCTTAGAAAGGCTAGAGGCTAAAGTTAAAAAGCAAAAAGCCACTAAGTGGGATGATATTAAAAAGAAAAAATAATCTTAATAATTTATAACATAACTTTAGTTGATTTATGAATCTTGAGAAAAATAAAATTATCGCTTCAATTTTATTAGCAGGGTTGCTTGCTATGCTTTCTGGAACAGCTGCAAAAATTCTTTATGGTGCTAGCTCTCATAGTGAGGGTGAAGAAAAGAGAGGCTATAAGATTGAGGGGGTAGTTGCTGATGCAAACGCTTCTGAAAGCAAGCAGGAGGAGGTTGATAAATTAGGGCTTATTGCATCCGCTGATGCAAATGCTGGTGCAAATGTTGCTAAAAAATGTTTAACTTGCCACTCATTTGAAAAAGGTGGTGCAAATAAGGTTGGGCCTAATTTATGGAATATTGTTAATAAAGCAAAAGCGGCAACTGCAGGGTTTCAATATTCAAAAACGCTTACTGAGATGAAATCTCAAAAATGGGGCTATGAAGAATTATGGGCCTTCTTAAATGCACCACAAGCATATGCTAAAGGAACTAAAATGGCTTTTGCAGGGGTTAAAAACCCTCAGGAACTAGCAAATTTAATTGCCCATTTAAGAACATTTTCTGATGCCCCAGCACCACTTCCAACGAAGTAACATTTTTTATGAAAAAAGAAGATTTTGAAAAAAATCATTATATTATATCTAATGGCAAATTACATCCTGCATCAACCCCAAATTATGAAGATGCAATTATGTTATATAAAATTTCTGGTAATCATTTAGATGAAATAGTTAGACTTTCTGGCAATAAAAAATTTTACATGGGTAAAAAAAATGAAGAAGGCGTTAGAAAAGATGTCTATAATGAAATAGAGATAGCTTGTAATCCTAAGAATTTTTTTGATACTAAAAATCACCATCCTCTAGTCTATTTTGATGGCACTGATACTTATATTACGACAAATATTTTTCATTATATAACTCATTTTTCACCAAGCCCATACATAAGTTCATATGGAAAACCTGTTTCAGAAATAGGTCAAGATACAAGCCCAAGATGGTAAAATTATGCTAGAATATTTTGAAAATCCTCAAACTGCAATATGGCTAATTTTAGGTGTGGTTTTCATTATTCTTGAAGTTTTTACTTTCACTGGAATAAGTTTTTTATCTGCTGGGCTTGGTGCAGTTACGCTTGGCTCCCTACTTGCATTCGGGGTCTTTAATTCAACAGATTACCTTGAAAACATCGCATATTTTTTATTTCTTACCATTATGTGGGGGGTTATTTTATGGCGACCATTAATGAAAGCTATTAAATCCAAATCTACTGATTACAACTCTTTTAGAGGCACAACGGCAATAATTGATAATGAAAACGGCTTACAGATTGGTAAAATTGGCTATGTAAAATGGTGTGGCACTAGAATGAGGGCAAGAATTAACCCGAACTCAAAGCAAAATTTTGTTTCAGACAAAGAAAATGTTTGGGTAATTGAAAACAAAAACGGCATTCTAATTATTGATTCTGAAGAGCCTAAAGATTAATCATCAATAAGTTTCTTAAGGTCCATTCTGGAATTTAAAATTCTAATTATTTTTACAGGGTTACTTTTAGATTCATAAATAATAAAATATCCATAATTTTTTATAGATGCAAATCTATATTTTTTTGATTTTGTAATATCTTCTCTTATTGGGCTTGCTAGAGGATTAGCAACAATAAAATTTATTTTATCAAAAATTAATTTTTCAATTTTTTCTGCTGATTCAAAATTATATAACCTATGATAATGCCAGATATTTTGTAAATCAAAATAAGACTTATTAGTAAATATATATTGAGACATTCAGATAAAATTATTCTTGAAAAGATTTTTTGAAATCTAATAGTTTTTCTTTAACCTCTAATTCACTAAAAAGCCTATTACTAATAATATCTTCCTCTGCTTCAGTTATTGACGAGTTTATATAATTAATAAACTCATCTTTTTTGTTTAGAAGCCTAATAGCTTCTTCTAATGCTAAACTCTCTGATGGATATAAACCATCTTCAACTTTTTTACGAAGCTGAGATTCTATTTCAGGATTAAAAATCATAACAAATTATTATAATATTACCTACATCATACCATTTTAATATTCAGCCTCAATCAAAATTTCTAGAAAAGCACTTGCATATAAAATTATTTTGATAATTATTATTCTTAACAAAAAAATATATAAAATTTATGCAAATAGAAATCTCAGCAGTTGCAATAGCTATATTATTATTCGCAATTATTATTCTTTTTAAGGGCGTTAAAATTGTTCCACAGCAACAGGCTTGGGTGGTTGAAAGGCTTGGTAAATTCTCTCGCACGCTTGAGGCCGGCTTAACAATAATTATCCCCTTCATTGATAGGGTTGCTTATAAACATACTTATAAAGAGCAATCTATTGATGTTCGTTCTCAAAGGGCAATCACAAAAGATAATGTGAACCTTGAAATTGATGGCGTTTTATATGTAAAAATTATAGATCCAAAACTTGCTTCATATGGCGTTGCTGACCCATATATTGCACTTATTCAGCTTGCACAAACCACAATGCGTTCAGAAATTGGCAAATTAGTTCTTGATAAAACCTTTGAAGAAAGGGAAACCCTAAATATAGGCATAGTAAATGCACTTAATGAAGCATCTTCAACTTGGGGCATTCAATGTATGCGTTATGAAATAAAAGATATCAACCCGCCAGAATCTATTTTGAAATCAATGGAGCAACAAGTTACTGCGGAAAGAACTAAGAGAGCTTTAATTCTTGAATCTGAAGGTAATAGACAATCAAAAATAAATATTGCTGAAGGTAAAAAGGCTGAGCAAGTTCTCGCCTCTGAAGCCTTTAGAACTGAGCAAATAAACAAGGCAGAAGGTGAAGCACAAGCAATTTTAACGGTTGCAGATGCAACTGCAAAAGGGATTGAAATTGTTGCAAATACTATTCAAAAAACTGGTGGTAAAGATGCTGTTTCCCTAAAACTTGCCGAAAAATATATTGAAGCATTTTCAAATTTAGCAAAGCAATCTAACACGCTTATAATTCCAAATAATTCAGCTGATATTGGCTCATTTGTGGCACAAGCCCTAACAGTTTTTGATGATATTAAAAAGAAGAATTCTTAAATTAGCTCTCAATTACGCAAAATGCTAACGCTGTGTTAGAAATCTTATCATCTGATAAAGAAACATAAATTTTTTTATCAGAAAAAAATTTTGAGATATTAGATTTTTCTATAATTTTTATGTAAGGCTTGCCTTTTTCATCATTCAAAATTGAGATATCTTTGAATGATATTTCACTGCCAATGCCAGTGCCGTAAGCCTTTGAGAAGGCTTCCTTACCTGCAAATCTTTTGGCTAAATAGTTTATTTTATTGCTTTTTTTGCCATTATAAATTGCAATTTCTTCCTCTGATAAAATTCTATTAACAAATTTATCGCCAAATTCTTTTAATAAATTTTCTATTCTTTCTATAGAAATTATATCTGTGCCAATTCCCAAAATCATCTTTATCTTAAATAGATTTCTTTCTCAAAAAAATCATAAACATTGGAATTTGAGGAATATACTTTACTTTCATTCGCGGCCAAATCCTCTGAAATATCTTCAAAAAAAGCTTTTGCTCTCTTGTTTTTATTAAAATCAGTATAATATATTTTTTTACCATAATGTCTAATATCAGGAAAACTCTCTTTAGAAAGTTTTCTTTTTTTTACTTCTTCAACGAACTCTTTAGAAATACTTACAGCATCTCTTAAATCAAGAAGTTTACAATTATAGTCATCAAAACCAAAACCTAATATGTAAATGTTCCTTGAGTCATTAAGCCATTTAATTGCTTTTTGAATTTCTGGAAGAACTCTTCGCTCCTCTAGTTTCTTTCCTGCAATTAGACTCATGTTGCTATCTAAATTTTTAGCTCTATAAATACTTTCAATTATATTTCCAAATGTAGAACCATATTTTTTTGAAACTTCACTTACTTCATATAAACTACCATAACAATGAACAATATTTTCTAATGGTTTATAAATTTCATCTTTTAGTCTATTCAAAAGCTCAGAGTTAGTTATTCTATCAAGAAGAAATCTTTCTAAAGATAAATCATAGTTAAAAGTTATAAATTTAGCGTTATTAAAACTATTTATAACTTGAGTCTCATCTGCACAATTTTCTATTATTTGAGCAAATAGAAGTTCCATCCAACAATAATTTGCAGGTATATTAAAATCATCTGAAATAAGACTATAAAAAAAAGAATATTCTGAATCAATTCTATTTTTCATAAAATCTTCACCATAGAATTTTGTCATTGCCATTGCTATGTTTTTTTGTCCAGAAAAAAAATAATCCGTTTCTAAACAATATAAAATAGATGAAATTATTATCTTTCCCAATTTTTCAAAGCTTGGATTATAAAGCAAAAAATTATCAATATTTGTTGATTGAAAAAGTCTTAATCTTTGAAAAAAATTATCAATTATTTCTTTATCAAATTCATCTTTTAAGATTTGTTTTAACTTTACATTGAAATACGATATACCTTTCTCACCATCAACAGCTGAATTACCACTACAATATCTTAAAAGCCATTGAATCAATTGATTCCCAGTTGGGTAAAAATAATGATTACTTGCTCCAGCACCTATCAAAAAAACTGTTTGTTTTGTAAGCATTAAGCCTCCCCTAATAATTGCCTAATATTCCTGATAACATTTGGTAAGCCCTCAAAAACCGCTTCACCTATTATAAAATGCCCAATATTTAGCTCAGAAATTTGTGGGATTTTAATTATTTGAGGTATTGAATTATAATTAAGCCCGTGTCCAGCGTGGCAGATTATTCCGAGCCTTTCCGCCTCTAAACTGGCTTTATAAAGCTTTGAGAGTTCAAACTCTATTGCTTCACTGATTTGTTGATTAGTTAAATTGATATTTTGCAAACTGGAGGTTTTGCTATACCCCTCCCCCTGTTTACGGGGGGAGGTTGGGTGGGGGGCTTCATTAGTTTTAAGTTGATGGTTGATGGTTGATGGTTGATTGCTTTCTTGCCCCCCTCCTAGCCTCCCCCCGTAAACAGGGGGAGGGGTAATAGAACCACCCCCTAACAACTGAGAATCCACCAACCTACAAAATTTTCCAGTATGAAATTCAACAATTTTTGCACCTGCGTTTTTTGCGGCTTTTAATTGCTCTAAATCTGCATCAATAAAAAAAGAAGGGAGAATATTTTTTTTAGAAATTTTTTCTGCAAAATTTTTAAGAATTTCAAAATTTTTAACTACATCTAAACCGCCTTCCGTTGTAAGCTCCTCTCTCTTTTCAGGCACTAAACAACAAGAATTTGGAATTACTTTTAATGAAATTTCAAGCATTTCATCAGTTGCCGCACATTCTAAATTTAACGGCAGAGGGATTTTCTCTTTTATTTCAAATACATCTTTATCTTTAATATGCCTTCTATCTTCCCTTAAGTGAAGAGTTATACCATCTGCCCCTGCCCTCATTGCAATTTCTGCCCCCCTTAAAACTGATGGATGAGCCTCCCCCCTTGCATTTCTTAGCGTTGCAATGTGATCAATATTTACACCTAATTTAACTTTGGAAAACACTTTTATAATCTCTGAAACTATTGCTTTAATTGCACAAAATAATATTTTTTGCAATTTATAGCCCTATTTTTTATCATTGTATAGAGTTTTAGAATTAAATTTGCTTAGAATAAGTTATTCTAATATTTAATTTTTTCTATGCAATCTAACATTAATAATTTCTTAAAACATTATCCAAAAAATATTAATTGGAATGAAAATATTGAGCCAAAGCCAATTTATGAAATTCTCAATTACGCTGTTAAAAATTTTCCTGAAAAGCCAGCAATAGATTTTTTTGGGCGAGAAATCTCATATAAAGAATTAGGTGAGCTTGCTGATAAATTTGCCTTAGGATTAAATAGGTTAGTTGAACAATCTAAACTAAATAACAAATCTTCAGAGCCTCTAAAAATTGGTATATATATGCCAAATTGTCCGCAATTTGTGATTGCTTATTATGCAATATTAAAAGCAGGGCATATTGTGGTAAATTATAGCCCATTATATTCAGAAAAAGAGCTTGCATATCAAATAGATGACTCAGATACTTCAACCATTATCACGCTTAATCTAAATTTGCTATATCCAAAAGCTAAATCATTACTTGAAAAAACTGATCTAACTAGAGGTAAACTAAAGCAAATTATTGTTGCTGATTTTACAGAATATCTTCCATTCCCAAAAAATGTTCTGTTTAGGATTTTTAAGTCAAAAGATATTTCAAAAACTGAATTTAATAATAAAACCCAAATTAATTGGAATGAAATTCATAAACTAGGTTATGATGCAAAAGAAAACTATTTTGAGCCAGTTGAGCTAGATGAAACCGCAATTATTCAATATACTGGTGGCACAACTGGCACACCTAAGGGGGCGGAGCTATCTCATAAAAATGTTTATGTTAATGCGGTGCAAAGCAAAATGTGGGGGGCAACAATTCCTGAAGGTGAAGGCTCTGTGCTAACTGTTCTGCCATTATTTCATGTTTTTGCGATGACAACCGCAATGAATTTCGGAATTTTAAGTGCTTATAAATTAATCTTGCACCCTCGCTTTGATATTAAGCAGGTTCTAAAGGATATTCACAAGAAAAAGCCAACTGCAATGCCGGGCGTTGCCACAATGTATAATGCAATTAATAATTACAAAGATACGCCAAAATATAATTTAACAAGTCTTAAAGTTTGTATTTCAGGTGGGGGGCCTTTACCACTTGAAATTAAAAGGAAATTTGAAGAAATAACCGGTTGCAAATTAGTTGAAGGTTATGGTTTAACTGAATCATCACCAGTTGCATCTTGTAACCCAGTTGAAGGGCTTAATAAGGAAGGTTCAATCGGTTTGCCACTCCCACAGACTGAAATTTTAATAGAAGATATTGAAAATAAAGGAAATTTTTTAGGCATTAATGAAATTGGGGAGCTATGCATAAAAGGCCCTCAGGTTATGAAAGGGTATTATAAACGCCAATCTGCAACTGATGAAGTTATAGTAAATGGCATTTTACGAACCGGTGATATTGCTAAAATTGATGAAGATGGTTATATTTTTATTACTGATAGGTTAAAGGAAATGATTATCTGCGGTGGTTTTAAGGTTTATCCAAGGGCTGTAGAGGAAACTTTATATCAGCACCCAGCAGTTTTAGAATGTGCTGTAATTGGCATTCCAGATGATTATAGCGGTCAAAAAGTGAAGGCGATTATTGTTCTTAAGCCTAATTATAAAGCTGAAAAAGAAGATTTTATAAGCTATTGCAAAACCCATTTAGCAAAACACGAAGTTCCTAAAGAGATTGAATTTCGTAATTCATTGCCAAAATCACCAGTTGGCAAAATCCTCAAGAAAGAATTGAAATAGTTATTTCAAATTGAATTTTTGGGCGAATTCTTCCCATTCTCTTTTTCCTAAGCCTGAATTTTCTTGGGTGATTTTTTCACCTCTTAAAGCTCTTTTTACTACTTCTACACCAGTTTTTGAAAGATGTGCCGCACCCATTCTATATTCAGAAAAAGCCTCATAAGCAAATGGACACCAGCGTTTTACAACATCAATCATAGCATCTGCATAAGCACGAATCTCATATTGTGCATGAGAATCTGCACGAAGCATTAAGAAATGCATTAAATTATGTAAATCAATTTTCCAATACCATTGCGTATAATAATTTAGAGTTAAGTTCATTCGAGCAAGTTCTCGTGCAAGCCCTCTGCGTTTTTCATCTTTAATGTTGCCTTGTGCATCGTGATTTAACATTTCTTCATAATCATCATAACATTGTAAAGAATCTCTTTTAAGAAGCTCTAAAACTCGCTTTGCTTCTTCGCCTGTTAGAGGTTCTCCCTCAGCTCTACCTTGATGATTCTGCTTAGATTGGGGCGCCAAATTTTCAGGCGAAGGGATATAAAATTCTTTATCCATAATTGAGTATCTAGCAGAATATTCATTCACATTAGCTGTTCTATGCCTAATCCATTGGCGAGCAATAAATATTGGCAATTTAATATGAAATTTTATTTCACACATTTCAAAAGGCGTTGTGTGCCAATGACGCATTAAATAATTTATCAAGCCTTTATCTTGATTAACTTGCTTAGTG
Organism: uncultured Rickettsiales bacterium; assembly: GCA_964445765.1. Taxonomy (GTDB): domain Bacteria; phylum Pseudomonadota; class Alphaproteobacteria; order Rickettsiales; family UBA8987; genus JANPLD01. The sequence continues at coordinate 265,058 of CAYULD010000001.1, forward strand.
CCTTTGCCATATGAAACCCTTGCCGCTTGCACTATAGCATTATCATCACCCATATAATCAACCACACGAATAAAACCGTGATCTAAAATTTGGATTGGCTCAAATAATATTTCTTCTAAAGCGGGAACTGTTGCACGCTTAGTTTTGAAAGTTAGATTTTGAATTTCTGCTAATTCTTTTTTCTGCTCTGCTGTGATTGCCATAATATAATTACATTTTTAATATTTCTTATTTATCTAGAAGCCCAACTTTTTCTTCGTGGTTGAGTAATTTATTTACCGCATCAATATATGCTTTTGCTGAAGCTATAGTTGTATCAATATCAGATGCAGAACCATTTACAAGTGATGCTGTTTTATTATCTTGCAAGCGAACTAAAACTTCCGCTTGAGAATCAATGCCCTCAGTAACAGCGGTTACATCATATAAAACAAGCCTTGCATCAACATTAATTAATTTTTTGATCGCCTTAAATATTGCATCTATTGGCCCTTGCCCTTCACTTTCAGAAGATTTTTCTTCACCATTAATTTTTAATGTAACGGAAGCTTTTTGACCTTTACTACCACATGATACATCAAGCGAAATAAATTTGATATTATCTTTACTTTTGCTGCCGTGTCTTGTTTCTTCCCCAACTAATGCAACTATATCTTCATCAAAAATATCTTTCTTTTTATCTGCTAAATCTTTGAATTTTTCAAAATATTCATCAAGCCTTAATTCATCAATTATAAGGTTTAACTCTTTTAATTTATCTTTGAAGGCCGCCCTGCCAGAGTGCTTGCCCATAACAAGTTTATTGCGAGTAAGGCCAATAGATTCAGGCTTCATAATCTCATAAGTTTCAGCGTGTTTTAGAACGCCATCTTGATGAATTCCAGATTCATGAGCAAACGCATTAGCACCAACAATTGCTTTATTCGCCTGCACTTGCAAGCCCGTTATGTTAGTAACTAATTTTGAAGCACGCATAATATATTCACTTTTAACATCAACGCTAAAAGGTAAAATATCATTGCGAGTTTTAATTGCCATAACCACCTCTTCAAGTGAGGTATTTCCCGCCCTTTCACCAATACCATTTATTGTGCATTCAATTTGTCTAGCACCTGCTTGTGCTGCAGAAAGAGCATTAGCAACCGCCAAGCCTAAATCATTCTGACCGTGAAATGATAAAATTGCTTTATCAATATTTGGAACTTTATTTCTAATTTTTGTAAAGATTTCAAATATTTCAGAAGGAATAGAATAGCCCACAGTATCTGGCACATTTATTGTTGTAGCCCCTGCTTTAATTGCTGTTTCAATGGCTTTGCATAAATAATCAATATCGCTTCTAGTGGCATCCATTGCACTCCACTCAACATTATCAGTATAGTTTCTTGCGAATTTAACGGTTTTATCAATTATTTCTAAAACTTCCTCACGAGTTTTCTTAAACTGATATTTTAAGTGTATATCACTTGTTGAAATAAAAGTGTGAATTCTTGGGTTTTTAGCTGGTTTTACGGCTTCACCTGCCGCAGCAATATCTTTTTCTATAGCCCTTGCAAGTGAGCATATAGAGGCATTTTTAGCCCTTTTTGCAATTTCATTAATTGCTTGAAAATCACCCTTGGAAGATATTGCAAAGCCAGCTTCAATAACATCAACCTGCATTTCATCAAGCACATCTGCAATCATTATTTTTTCTGCAACATTCATTGTTGCGCCCGGAGATTGCTCCCCATCTCTTAAAGTAGTATCAAATATAATTATTTTATCTTGTCTATTACTCATATAAATTTTTATTTAGTAACTAATTCATTTTCAAATACCAAAAATATTTAACTATCATAAATTTCTTGGAATTTCAAAAATAAATTTGTTGATGTTATTTTCCGCCTCAGCACTAATAAAACCATTATGAAGCTCAATAATTCTTTTTGCTAGATATAAGTCAATGCCATTATTTGCGATGGAATCACTATGTGTTCTATAAAATTGGTCAAATATTAAAGGTAAATCTTCCTTAGAAATAAGCTCTCCATTATCATTAATTTCAAAATGTATTTTTTCATCATTAACAACGATATTAAAATTAACTTCTGGTGAAATATTTTTTCTTGCAGAATTACTTATAGATTGATTTATTAAGGTTTTTATAACCTCACAAATTCTTTTTTTATCACCATTTATTAAAATATTTGCACTTGGAATTTTATAGTTAAACTTAACTTTTTTATTTTCCGCTTCTCTTTCAAGCCCAAGCATAATTTCAATTACAGCTTCTTTTAGAGAAAACGGATCTCTAGAAATATTAACAAAACCAGCATCTATGGAAGAAACTTCAATAATATTATCAATAAGATTTTTTAATTTTACCGATGAATCAAAAATAGATTTTAGGTAATCCTTAGTTTTAACGCCTATCTTTTCAAAATATTCCATCATTAAAATTTCTGTAAAACCCATTATTGATGTAAGTGGGGAGCGAAGCTCATAAGATACATTGCTCAAGAAATTTGTTTTAATTTTATCCGCTTCTTCATAGGCTTTTTTCTCAGCTCTGAGAGATTTTTCAACATTTTCTTTATCAGTAATATCAAAATAAGTTATTAATGTGCCACCATCTGGAAGAGGTGTAAAACGCTGAAATAAAACAACCCCATCAGTTCTAATAATTTTAGATTCAAAAACTTTTCTTTCTTGAAGCTTGATAATAAAATCATTCAAAAATTCTTCCCAATTATTATATTGATATAAATATTTTTCTTCCTGCAATAAATCTTTAATATGAGGCTCAGAATTTAATAATGAGGTTGAATGCCCCCATATTTCACAATATGAAGGGTTAAATAATTTTAGCCTGCCATCTTCACCAAACACAGCAACGGCTTCATTCAGATTATCCAAAGTTTGTTTTTGAACTGAAACAAGCGTGTTATATTCACTTTCAAGCCTAAATTCTTCGGTTACATTCTCATAATAAAACAGCAAACCCCTTTGCTGATAAGGTATAATAACCACTTTATAAACTGAGTTATCTGGCAGATAATAATAATCTTCCTTTTTAGAGAAAAGATTATTAAACATTGCATCATTTTCTTTTTTGAAATTTACAAAATCAATCTGCTCAGGAAGTTTGCGTTTTTCTCTTAAAACATCTAAAATTTCAGAATAGGTGGGGGATTTTTTTAGCCAATCAACATCTAATTTCCACATATTTACAAATGCCTGATTAAAATATTCAAGCCTTTTACTTGTGCCATAAATTGCGATCGCATTATTTAAGCTCTCAACCAGCCTATTTTGAAGCTCATTACTAAATTTTAACCTCTCCCTAGTGGCTTGAAGCTCGTGAAGGTTAAGTGCAAAGCCAATAGTGCCAGTTTTAGCGTTAAAACCATATGATTTATCTGAAACAGGTATTTCAACAATTTGGCATAATGTGCTTGCACCTGAGATAACAACAAATTGTTCAGTAACTTGGGTTTGCCCTGTTTTTATGGCTTTTGATGCAATATTATGAGCATTTTTATAAAGCTCTAAATCACCCACTTCTAAAATTCTTTCTCTAATTTCTCCAGTAATCTCACAATATTTTGAGTTACAATAAACAATTTTAAGATTTTTATCCCGCTGCCAAATTGGAAAATTTATTTCATCTAATAAATCTGCGAAAGTTTTTAGTTCAGTTTGAAAAGTATTTTTGAGTTTATGAAATCGCTTTGCTTCCTTTGAGGCTTCGTAAAATAAATTGGCATATTTTTCTGCTAAATATGATTGCCAAATTGCATAAATAGCAAGCAATATAAATAATGCCAAAACACTTGAAAACACAATAATTTCAAGGGTTTCAAATTGCCTTATAAAATTTACGATTGCTTCAAACACCAATTTTTTTTGAGATTAGATTTTTTTCAATCTACAAAGAAAAATTTAATAATGCATTAAGAAAAATTTTATCCACCAGCTCTTTCACTAAAAAATTGCATTTTACCTTTTTTGCCTTTCCAACTATCTGCATCACTTGGGGCGGCTTTTGATTCCGCAATATTTGGCCACATTGCAGAATATTTTCTATTAAAATCAACCCATTTAACTACCTCATCAGATTCAGGCTTAATGGCTTCCGCTGGGCATTCAGGCTCACAAACGCCACAATCAATGCATTCTTCAGGGTTGATAACCAACATATTTTCACCCTCATAAAAGCAATCTACAGGGCATACATCAACGCAATCAGTGTATTTGCAACGAATACAATCATCAGTAACAACATATGTCATAGCGTAATAAGTGATTTGTTTTTCATGTTTGTAATAAATTTTTTACTATATAAATCAAGGCTTTTAAGCTGATATGATGAAAAATATTATAAATTAAATTAAGTTAATGATTAAAAATAAATTTCTAAATATTGCTTGAATAATGGCTAATATATGTATATAAAGCACGCCTATTTAACTTATAAGGTATTTATGGCGAAATCGGCAAATTTGGGCTTTCCTAGAATTGGTGCGTTTAGAGAACTTAAAAAAGCAGTTGAGAGCTTCTGGAAAGGCAACAGCACTGAGCAAGATCTTCAAAATCAAGCAAAAGAAATTAGAAAAACTAATTGGCTAACACAAAAAAATGCGGGGGTGGATATTATTCCCTCTAATGATTTTTCATTTTATGATTTAGTGCTTGATCACACTGCAATGTTTGGCCTTATACCTGCTCGTTATAAATTTTCTGGCGATAAAGTTGATTTAACAACATATTTTGCCATTGCCCGTGGCAGACAAGTTGAAGGGCAAGATGTTGTAGCCTCTGAGATGACAAAATGGTTTGATACTAACTATCACTATATAGTTCCTGAGCTTTATAAAAATTCTAAATTTAAGCTATCTTCTGATAAAATTTTTGATCAATATCTTGAAGCAAAAGCTCTTGGCGTTGAAACAAGGCCAGTTATAATTGGGCCAGTAACCTACCTAAAACTTGCGAAAACGAAAGATGAAGGCATTACAAATCTTGAATTTTTGCCTGCTTTATTGCCAGTTTATAAAGAAATCTTACAAAAACTTTCTACACTTGGTGCAACGCAAATTCAAATTGATGAGCCATTCTTAGCCCTTGATTTAACAGATGCTGAAAGAAAAATTTATAAAGATGTTTATGCTGAAATTGCAAAATTTTCTAATCTGAAAATTACTATTGCAACATATTTTGATGATTTAAGAGAAAACCTTGATACTTCAGTTAATCTGCCAGTTTCTGCGCTTCATATTGATTTAGTTAGAAGGCCTTCTCAGCTGGAACAAGTTCTTGCTAAATTACCTGCTGATAAAACACTTTCAATCGGCGTTGTTGATGGCAGAAATATCTGGAAAAATAATTTTTCTAAATCTACAATTTTAATTGATAAAGCGGTTGCAACACTTGGCAAAGATAGGGTTGTGATTGCCCCATCTTGCTCACTTCTTCACACACCTGTTGATTTAGCGAATGAGAAAAAACTTGATGCAGAAATAAAAAATTGGTTATCTTTTGCTACTCAAAAATTGACTGAAATTGTTACATTAACTAAATATGTTAATGAAGGCACGAATTCGGTTTCAAAAGAGTTTGAAGAAAATAAAAAAGCAAATCAATCCCGTGAGACTTCCACAAAAATTCATAATCAAGTAGTTAAAAAGAGGGTTGAATCTATCAAAGATGCTGATACTCGCAGAAATTCAGCGTTTGATGTTAGGATTGCTAAACAACAAAAACAATTTGGGTTTCCTTTACTTCCAACTACTACTATTGGCTCATTCCCTCAAACTGAAGATGTTCGCCAAGCTCGTGCTAAATTCAAAAAAGGTGAATTAACTGAAGCACAATATGAAAAATTCTTAGAAGAAAAAACTATCGCCTGTGTTAAATATCAAGATGAAATTGGCATTGATGTTCCAGTTCACGGTGAGTTTGAAAGAAATGATATGGTTGAATATTTCGGAGAGCAACTTAATGGCTTCACCTTCACTGAAAATGGCTGGGTGCAATCTTATGGTTCTCGTTGTGTTAAACCGCCAGTTATATTTGGTGATGTTTCTCGCCCTGCACCAATGACAGTTCGTTGGAGCAAATTTGCCCAAGAACAAACTAAAAACCCAATGAAAGGAATGTTAACTGGGCCAGTTACTATTTTGCAATGGTCTTTTGTGCGTGATGATCAAGCTCGTGAGCTAACTTGTAAGCAAATTGCCCTTGCAATTCGTGATGAGGTAAAAGATCTTGAAAAGGCAAATATCAAAATCATTCAAATTGATGAGCCAGCTATCAGGGAAGGCTTACCACTTAGAGATGCTGATAAAAACACATATTTAAGATGGGCGGTTGAATCATTCCGCATTTCATCAAGCGGTATTGATGATACTACGCAAATTCATACGCATATGTGTTATTCTGAGTTTAATGACATTATTGATCACATTGCAGATATGGATGCTGATGTTATTTCCATTGAAACTTCTCGCTCTCAGATGGAGCTTCTTGATGCATTCGTTGAATTCAAGTATCCAAACCAGATTGGGCCGGGTGTTTATGATATTCACTCACCGCGTGTTCCAAAATCTCGTGAGATGGAATATTTACTTGATAAAGCTCTTAAAGTTTTAACCCCTGAGCAAGTTTGGGTTAACCCAGATTGTGGCTTAAAAACTCGTGGCTGGCCTGAAACAAAAGCAGCACTTGAGGAAATGGTTAGAGCTACCAAAGAAACTCGCAAAAAATTAGAAGCAGAAGGCAAAAAACTTGCCACTGCATAATTTCTAAATTTTTTTACAAAAATTAAAGGGGTGAATTCCACCCCTTAATTAACAATAAAATTACACTAATTGTTAAAATTTTCTAAATATCTAATTATTTCCTTTATTTTTGCAATAACATTTAATGTTGTATTGCCATCTATAATTCCGGCAATTTACTTAAGTAAAATTGACAATGAAACTGAGATTTTAACGAAAATTTTTGGTGATGAAATTGTTATTTGCTCTAGCTTGTCTGAAGATAAATTTTACATCTCAAACTTTAATGAAATTGGCAAAAAGCAGAAAAACAAAATTTTATCTGATTTAGATTTAGCAAATCAAAACTTAAGCAAAATTGATTTATATAATTTTTACAACCAACTAAACTTGGCTTATAGCCTCAGCTTATCTAACAATATAATTATATTATCAAAAATTTATAAAGAGTTTGATATATATAATAATTATTCCCCACGCTCTCCGCCTTATTTTTCTTAGTTATCTTTATACTCAATCAATTTTAATAAACTAAGAAAAATCATAATATGAAAAAATTTTATTTTGGCATTATTGCCAGCTCTTTATTGTTATTAAATGCAAGTAATTCATACTCAAATAATAACATCACGCTTGATACAGTGGTTGTTGAAGGCAGTAAAAATCGTAAAACCTTAACTTCATTTACCGAAGAAGAATCAATTAGTAATTTAAGTAAAATTGCAGGTGGTGCTTCGGTGGTTAGAAAATCAGAGATTAAGAATAATCGTGCCGCTAATTTTAGGGATATCTTCGCCTTTACACCCGGCGTTTTTGCACAAACAAGATATGGTGAGGAATCTCGCTTAAGTATAAGGGGGGCTGGGCTTTCAAGAACTTTCCATTTAAGAGGAATAAAATTATTGCAAGATGGCGTGCCAATAAACTTGGCAGATGGCTCTGCTGACTTTCAAGAATTTGACCCATTTTCATATTCTCATATTGAAGTTTATAGAGGGGCAAATGCTCTAAAATTTGGTGCAAACACGCTTGGCGGTGCAATAAATTATGTTACACCGACTGGCTATAACGCTGATAAACTAAACTCTCAGGCAATGTATGGTAGTTTTTATACTAGAAGGCTTGGGGTTTCATCAGGTGATGTAATTGGCAATTATGATTATTTTGTTTCGTCATCAAATTTTTATTCAAGGGGTTATAGAGATAATTCTAGGCAGAATAACACAAGGGTTTTCAGTAATATTGGCTATAAGATTGATGAAAATTTATCAACTAGGTTTTATTACACCTTTGCAAATATAAATCAGTTAATACCGGGAACATTAACTAAATCTCAAGCAGAAGCAACGCCTGAAAGGGCAAATAACGCCTCACTTTCAGCAAGGCAAGCAAGAGATTATTTTTTACATAGAATTGTAAATAAAACTTCTTACAAACAAGAAAATCTTGAAGTTAATGCTGGTATTTTTACAAATCAAAAAGATTTATATCACCCAATATTTCAAGTTATAGATCAACAGAATAATGATTATGGCTTATTTGCAGATAGTAACATAAATTATAATCTTTTAGGTTTTAGAAATAACGCCACCTTTGGCACTAATTTATTAACTGGCAGAACGCAGGCTTTAAGATTTGTAAATCTTGCGGGGGTTTCACAAGCAAAAACTGATGAAGGCTTACAAAAAGCTCATAATTTAGATTTTTATTTTGAAAATAGATTTTCTGCAAAAGAGAATTTAGATTTTATATTGGGCACGCAAGCTATTTTTGCAAAAAGGGAGCTTGGAGATTACTTCTTAACAGATGGCAATAGAAGTGCAGATAAATTTTATAGAGGTTTTAGCCCTAAAATTGGAGTTTTATATCAATATCTGCCTAATATTTCCTTCTATTCAAATTATTCTGCCGCTTATGAGCCACCAACCTTTGGCGAGCTAACACAAAGCCTTCCGGGGGTTTCAGGGCTTGCAAATATTGAGGCTCAACGCTCAAGAACTCTGGAAATTGGCTCAAGGGGTGAATATAATAAAATTAATTGGGATTTTAGCTGGTATTACAGCAAAGTTAGAGATGAATTAATGACATTTGCAACTAGCCCAACAACTTCTGGCGTTCTAAATGCTGATGATACTATTCACGAAGGTATAGAGCTTGCGGCAGGTGCTGTTATTGCCTCAGATATAATTAATAATAACGATAATTTATCTACAAGAATTAATTACCTTCATAATAATTTTAGGTTTGATGGTGATACGCAGTGGAATAATAATTTTATCCCCGGCATACCATCAGATTTTATAATGTTTGAAGCTAAATATGATACAGGCAAAGGTTATTATATCGCACCTAATTTTGAATATATTATTGAGGGCTTCCCAGTGGATTACGCAAATAGCTTATATACTGATAATTATTTCGTAGCTAATTTGAATGCAGGCTATGAAATAACTAAGGAAATAGAAATATTTGCCGATGCTAGAAACCTTCTTAATAAAGATTATGTTGCAACAACTGGTGCTATAACCACTCCAACGCCAACTAATCAGGCAATTTTTACCCCTGCTGAGGGCAGAAGCATATTTTTTGGGCTAAATTATAAACTAAATTAATTATATTTATGTTAAAAATTTAATTCCTCTAAAATCCCCTATCTCTTTTACAAAGGGCGAGGGGAAATCTTATTTGATTTTTGAAATACTAGAATAAATTATCATTAAGTCTGTCATGTTGAGCGTTAGCGAAACATCTAAGATCCTTCCCCATCGCTTCGCTCTAGGGTCAGGATGACATTTTAGACCCAAACCTAGTTGATATAATAATCCCAGCTAAAATAAATAAAAAGCCTAAGATGTGGTAAAATTTTATTGGCTCAGAAAGCGTAATAACCGCAATTAAGCTAGTAAATAGGGGCATTGTATAATATATTAAACTTGTTTGCACTGCCCCTACCCTTTTAGTTGATTCTTGCCAAGCAAGCCACGCAAGACAAGAAGAGCCAACCCCTAGATAAATATAAACCAACCAAGCATTAAAGCTAAAAGGTGTTTTTGCTACAGATAAAAATTCCCAAATATAAATTGGTAATAAAAATATTAACCCAACAAAAATTTGTGCAGTTAAAAAAACTTTAGCATCTAACTCTTTAGGTTTATAGTGTAACATTGCACTCCAGCTTGACCATATCAAAGCTGAAAATATTAGCATTAAATCACCATAATTCCATTTTAGGCTAATTAAAAAACTCAAACTGCCATGAGAAATAACAGTTACCGCACCTAAAAATGCAATAATCGCACCAATAATTTTATTTTTTGTTAGTGCTTCAAAGCCAATTATTCCAGCAATTACAAGTGTTCCAATGGGTGAAATAGATGATATTAAAGCAATATGATGTGCGGTTGTGAAATGTGCCGCAACATAAACTATACTATTAAAAACCCCAACTGCAAAAAAGCCCATTAAAAAAATATATCGCCAATGTTTTTTTATTATTTCAATTTGTGAAGGGATTTTTTTATAGCATATAAAAAACATCACTATAAATGCTACAAGCCATCTCCAAAAAGCAAGAGTGATAGGCGGAATATAGCTATGAACGCCCCTTGCTATAACAAAACTGCCTGCCCATATTACGCAAGAAAAAACCGCAAGAAATAGATATTTTGAATTTTTACTTTGCATTTTAATTATAATTATTTCAGATTATTGAAGTATTATATTGTAAAAAATAATTTCCAACTAAAACCAATGAATATTTTAGATTTCATTCATCAATCAGCCTTTTATGAGTTTTCAGCTTTGCTAACTCTTTCAGCTTTAATTGGTTTTATTGGGCTTATGTTTCGCCAACCTATGATTGTTAGCTTTATTTTTGTTGGGGTAATTGCTGGCCCTTCCGCCTTAGATATTATGCAATCGCAAGAAAATATTGAACTTCTGGCAGAGATTGGAATTGCAATATTATTATTTCTAGTTGGCTTAAAACTTGATGTTAATCTTATAAATTCACTTGGTAAAGTATCTGTTGCAACAGGCGTTGGGCAAGTTTTCTTTACTGCACTTATAAGCTATGTGCTTGGCTATTTTTTAGGCTTAGATAATTTTACAAATTTATATATTTCAATCGCATTAACATTTTCTAGCACCATAGTTATTGTAAAATTGCTCTCAGATAAAAAAGAGGTTGATTCCCTACACGGCAGAATTGCTATAGGTTTTCTTATTGTGCAAGATATTATTGTGGTTGCGATAATGATGGTTTTATCATCTCTATCGCTTGAAGATATAAGTAATCCTGAAAATATTTTTTCAACCCAGCGTAAAATTTTACAGATATTCGGAGGGGGAATTTTACTAATATTTTTTGTGTATTTATTTACAAGATTTCTTTCAAACAAAATTACTGAAAAAATCTCAAAATCTTCAGAATTATTAATTATATTCGCTATAACTTGGGCGGTTTTATTGGCAACTATAGGCAGCAAAATTGGTTTTAGTAAAGAACTAGGTGGCTTATTAGCCGGCGTTTCACTAGCTTCAACACCTATTAAAGAGGCTATAAGTGCAAGGCTTTCATCACTCAGGGATTTTTTATTATTATTCTTTTTTATTAGCCTTGGTGCAAAATTAGATTTACAACTTATCTCCTCAAAAATTTTTATCGCTACAATTTATTCAGTTTTTGTTTTGCTATTAAAGCCAATTATTATGCTTATTATTATGGCAATTCTTGGCTACAAAAAGCGAACTAGTTTTTTAGTGGGAACTTCAACCGCACAAATTAGTGAGTTTTCACTTATATTTATGGCGATGGGGGTTTCATTAGGGCATATTAATAAAGAGGCTCTAGCTTTATTAACCTTAATCGGCTTGATAACAATTTCTCTTTCAGTTTATTTTATAAATTACTCTCATAAATTATATAATTTCTTTGAGCCATATCTTGATTTTTTTGAGCGAGAAAACAAAAATAAAAATGAGATGGAATTTCAAAAAATCAAAGATTCTTATGATGTAATCCTATTTGGTATTGGCAGATTTGGTAGTGCTATTGCCGAAAAACTAAAGAAAAAATGTAAACTTCTTATTATAGATTTTAATCCTTCTGAAGTTAAAAAATGGCGTAAAAAAGGCTATAAAATTTTATATGGTGATGCTTCTGATCAAGATTTTATCTCTCATTTGCCTTTGGAAGATGCCAAATGGGTGGTATGCTCCTTACCGAAAATTGAATATGGCGTTACTAATGAAGATTGCAGATTGATTTTAATTGATGCCTTAAAAAGAAATAATTTTAGAGGAAAGCTCGCCGTTACCACGCAATATATTGAAGAAAGCCCAATGCTTAAATCAAAAGGGGTGGATGAAATTTTTCTTCCTTATCAAGATGCCTCAATAAAAGCCGTAGAAAAAATTTGTAAATAGGTTTTACTGCTTGATTTTTAATTTTTTATTTCTAGTTATGTTATAACATAACAACTAATACCATAACTATATGAAGTTAAATAAATTATTTAAGTTTTCAGTTTTATTATCAATTATTTACTTTCCAGCATTTGCATATTCACAAACTACCAAGCTAGATGAAGTTATTGTATCAGCCAACCCATTACAAAAAAATTCTAAAGAATTTGCAAGGCAAGCAAAGGTTTTGAAAGATACTGAGCTTAACCAAAAAACTACCATTTCACTTGGTGAAACCCTAAAAAATGAATTAGGCGTTCATTCAACTTTTTATGGCAGTGGTGCTAGCAGGCCTGTAATTCGTGGTTTAGATGGGGATAATATCGCAATTTTACAAAATAGTATTTCAGTTATTGATGCCTCTGCAACTTCACCTGATCATAATATTTCTATTGATCCATTTTCTGCTGAAAAAATTGAAATTATTAGAGGGCCTCAAGCGTTGTTTTACGGCTCAAAAGCTATTGGTGGCGTGGTTAATGTTTTAGATAGCAGAATTATTGAGGAGCAACAAACTGAATTAGTTTCAGGTGAATTTAACACTAGATATAACACAGCTGATAGAGAGAGAGCCGCTGGCATAAAACTTAAAGGCGGTGATGTTAATACTGGGTTAAATTATTATTTATCCGGTATTTCTAGAGATACAGATAATTATGACATTAACGGCTTTGCAAGAAGTGAATCACTTAGAATTTCTGACCCACTTGCTGATGAAGTAACTAACAAATTACTTAATGCACAAACTGAATCTGTCAATGGCACTTTCGGTTTATCTAAAGTTTATGATGATGGCTTTTTAGGTGTTTCATATTCAGCGTTAAATAATGATTATGGCATTCCAGTAGAGCCTGAAGAAGGCGAAGTTATAAGGCTTAAATCTAGGCGTTTTGATGTTTCTGGTGGCAATGATAATGTTAGCAATGATATTAAAAAAATTACTTATAAAATCGGCTTTACTGATTATAACCACACTGAATTTGAAGGTAGCACACCTGAAACTACATTCAAAAATAATGGTTATGATGGAAGAATTGAGCTTACACACAACCCTATAAATGGCTTTCAAGGTGCAATAGGTTTACAAAGTTTTTTAATGAATGCATCTGCGGTGGGTGATGATCCATTTGTTCCATTAACTAAAACTTTTACTAATTCAGCTTTTATTTATGAGGAATTACCTTTTGAAAAATATTCATTAATGTTTGGTGGCAGGGCGGATTATCAAGAAGCTGAATCTTTGGGTGGCGGTGCATTTGGCAACCCTCAAGATAGAAATGATTTAACCTTTAGTGGTTCAACTGGAATAAAATATTTTATTGATGAAACTTACAGCTCAAACTTTAATCTAAGCTATACCGAAAGAGCCCCAAATCAAACAGAATTATTCGCTAATGGCCCACACGGTGCAACTAGCACTTTTGAAGTAGGAAATGCTGATCTTGATATTCAGAGATCAATAGGTGCGGATTTATCTTTCAAAAAAGAAGTTGGCGAATTAACTGGTGAGTTAAATTTATTTTATAACCGCTTTCAAAATTATATTTTCTTAAATCCTACCGGCGTTGTTGATGTTGGCTCGGGCTATGAAATATTTAATTTTGCTGGTGCACCTGCTGAATTTTATGGTTTTGAAATTGCCTCTAATTATAATTTAATAAATGATGGCTTAAACAAGCTAGATGCAACAGCGAGCTTTGATTATGTTCAAGCAAAAAATACTAGAACAAACACTAATTTGCCAAGAGTTTCACCTATGAGGCTTGGTGCAGGGTTTATATTCACTCATAAAAACCTATCTGCAAATCTGCAAAATATGTATGTGTTTGAACAAGATGAAACCGCCCCAAATGAAACTCAAACTGATGGATATAATATGCTAAATCTTGGCTTTGATTATAATTTTAGTGAATTTAGGCTTGATAATGAAAGCAAAGTTCAGCCTTCAATATATATGCAAGCTACAAATATTCTTAATGAAGAAGCAAGAGTTCATAATTCATTTATCAAAGATAGTGCCCCACTTATGGGTAGAAGTTATATGATGGGCGTTAGAAGCAAGTTTTAGAAGTTTAGCAAAAATTTTTTACTAAAATTTTCTAACTTCTTTTATGGATTTTACTGCCTCGCGAATATCATCTTGATATTTTACCATATCATCTTTAGGGCAAGAAAAGTTAAATGAAAAAAATTCATCACCAATATATCTAAAAGCCATCACATTATAAAGCATATCACCACTTTGATTTGGCAATAAAACCTCAACAAATGCAAGGGTTCTATTGCGAATTACATCACTTGTTATAATTCTATGCTCTGGATAATTAGCCCTTAAACCTTCTTTAACATCTCTAAAAAAGTGAATAATAGTTTGCCTATCACCAATATTTTTAACTAAATTCATTGAAATTAAAGCAACACCATCTGCATCAGTAAGAACAATTTTAGGGCGGTTTGCCTCATCAGGAAAGCGAGATTCAACATCTTTAATATCCGCCTCATAAAAATTATTTGGAATTAAAATAGAAATTTTTTTATCAAAAAAAATATTCTCTCTTAAATTCGCAGAATAAGAAATTTGCGGAAATAAAAGAATTATAATCAATAAATATCTAAACATAATTTCTAAGCATTATTAGTTTTTAATATGGAATAATAAAATTATTAAATATATAGTGCAAAAGTAAAGAACATTAAAATTTTTGATATGTTGATTGCAATAGATGGCCCCGCTGGTAGTGGAAAAGGCACAATCGCAAAAATGCTGGCAAAAAAATTCAATTTAGTTTACCTAGACACAGGTAAATTATATCGTGCGGTTGCCTTGCAAGCCCTTCTAGAAGCTGGCTATAATAGCAATTCTAATCAAACAGAAATTGATATTAATAAAATTTCTAAAATTGCAATTTATTCATCTAAAAATCTTGATTCTAACTTATTAAATAATCCGAATTTAGATGGTGAATTTATTGGCAAATTTGCATCTATTGTTTCTGCAATTCCTGAAGTTAGGAGCAACTTAATTGAGTTTCAGAGAAATATTGCAAAAGCCCCACAAGGTGCGGTTTTAGATGGTAGAGATATTGGCACCATAATTTGCCCCAATGCTGATTATAAATTTTTTATTACCGCAAATTTAGAAGCAAGAGCCAAAAGAAGATATGAACAATTAAAAAGCAACCCTCAAATTACCTATCAAAAAGTTTATGATGACATTTTTAATAGAGATGAAAGGGATAAAGCAAGAATAATCGCCCCTTTAGCAAGGGCTGATGATGCTATCTTAATTGATACTTCAGAGCTTTCTATTGATGATGTATTCAATAAAATCTGCCACAAAATCAAATAATTTCCTTTCTAATTAATTCTAGAAATTCAAGAGAAAAAATCCGCTTGCATCTATTAAAATTAATTCTATAAGCATAAATACTGTTCTATTTTGAGACAATCTAGGGTTGAAACTCTCAAATAATCACTATTTATGATTAAATTAAAAAAAGAAAAAGATACTGTTATTGGCAGTAAGCTAAGGCAACTCAGAAACATCAAAGGCATTAGCCAAAGTGTTCTAGCATCTGAGGCGGGCATTACCTTTCAGCAAGTGCAAAAATACGAGAAAGGCGTAAATAGAATTTCTGCGGGTAGGCTTCATGACTTTGCAAACATATTAGGGGTTGATGTAAATATTTTCTATTCTGAAATTGATAATAAATCAGAAAAAAATTCTATGGAAGCCCCCCTTAAAAAATTTTCTTTAGCTGAAGATGAAAATAATTTTGAAGGGCAAAAAAACTTAAGTGAAATGCAGAATTTTATTAATTCTAAAGAAACAACCGCCCTCTTAAGAGAGTTCTACAAAATCAAAGATGCTGATAAAAGAAAGCATATAATAGATTTTATTAGGGCTATGAATAAATCTGAAAAATAATTACACTTTATTCTAAAAATAGTCATTATCTCTAAAAATTTTTTAACTATAGCTTGATAGTTAATAATTTATAAAGTAACGCTTTATTTCTTGAATTGAAATCAAACAAAATGGCAAGAAGACCAATAACAAAACATCTTCAAGATGATAATTTTGGCTTAGAAGCAAAAAATTTAGGCAAAACTTATGGTGATAAACCAGTTGTTAGAGATATAAGCTTTTCTCTAAAATCTGGCGAGGCAATTGGCATTTTAGGCCCAAATGGTGCAGGCAAAACTACAACTTTTTATATGGTTATGGGGCTTATAAAGCCCGATTATGGCAATATTATATTGCGTGGAAAAGATGTTACTTATCTGCCAATGTATCAAAGGGCAAGAATGGGTTTAGGTTATCTTCCTCAAGAAGCCTCAATTTTCAGGGGTTTAACAGTTGAGCAGAATATAATGTCAATTTTAGAAATTACTGAGCCTATAGCATCTAACAGAACAGCAAAACTAGAAGAATTATTAGCGGATTTTTCCATTAATCACATTAGAAAATCTCTTGGAATCTCCCTTTCAGGTGGGGAGCGAAGAAGGGCAGAAATCGCAAGAGCCTTAGCAAGTGCCCCTCTATTTATGTTGCTAGATGAGCCTTTGGCCGGCATTGACCCTATCGCCGTTGCAGAAGTTAGAAATTTAATTGCTAAGTTAAAAGATAGGGGAATAGGCGTTTTAATTACTGATCACAATGTGCGTGAAACACTTGGGATAGTTGATAGAGCCTATATCATTCACGATGGAAAAGTTCTGGAAGAAGGTAGCCCCGATAAAATTGTTAACTCCCAAGCCGTTAAAGAAGTTTATCTTGGTGAACAATTTAGTTTGTGAAAAATTATCATATTAGATTCTTCGTTTTACTTGAAATAACG
Organism: uncultured Rickettsiales bacterium; assembly: GCA_964445765.1. Classification (GTDB taxonomy): domain Bacteria; phylum Pseudomonadota; class Alphaproteobacteria; order Rickettsiales; family UBA8987; genus JANPLD01. Next base: position 282,126 of record CAYULD010000001.1, read on the forward strand.
CATAATCTACAAAACTAAGTTAGGAATGTCAATTCTAAAATAGGGCGATACATTCTAGTTAATAAGCTATTGAAGTAGTTATGAACGCACTATTCTCGCCTGCTAGCGGGGGAGGATAAAGGAGGGGGGTGTCGTAAAGATTGTCTCTGGAAAATGAGTTTACCTCTTATCACCCCTCTATAACTCCCCCTGCAAGCAGGGGGAGAACTAAAGCGTAAAATCAACTGGTTAGTGTCTATAATGAATCACCCTAGTTCCAAAAGATCAATTAAACACTTGAATTAATCTTAATAATAGCTATAAGGCTTTGTCTTTTAATTAATTTCTATTATTTTAGGGCGGTTTTTAGCTTATTAACTACACTAGTTTTTTAATCCTAATGGCTAAGAATTTTTATCAACTAACCCCGCTTGTGTAGGCGGAAGAATAGTTTAATTATTTCTTTTAATGCATTGATTTAATTAAATTATTCATATTAAGGAGAATTAAAATGGGAAAGCCAAGAGCAGCATATCAGTTTGAATCTGATTATCAAGCAAGTGAAGATTTTTCAAAATTATTTGATGTAAACTCAATTGAAAAACTTGAAGAAGGTAGCACAGTTAAAGGCGTTATTGTAGCCAAAGATGATGAAGCAGTATTAGTTGATATTGGCTTCAAAACAGAAGGAAGAGTTTTAATTAAAGATTTCCCTGAATCTGAAAAAGATAATCTAAATATCGGTGATAAAGTTACGGTTTTTGTTGAAAGGTTAGAAAATTACTACCAAGAAATCGTTCTTTCTAGAACCAAAGCAGTTCAAGAAGAAACTTGGAGCAAACTTGAAAAAGCTATGGCAAAAGCTGAAAATGTTGATGGTGTTATGACATCACGCGTTAAAGGCGGTTTTGTTGTTGATTTAGGCGGTTGTTTAGCTTTCTTACCGGGCTCTCAAGTTGATGTTCGCCCTGTTAAAGATGTTACACCTTTAATGAATATTGTTCAGCCTTTCCAAGTTCTAAAAATGGATAGAGTTAGAGGAAATATTATCGTTTCTCGTAGAGCTATTATGGAAGAATCTCTTACTGAGGAAAGATCAAAAATTCTTGATAATATTAAAGAGGGTGATGTAGTTGATGGTGTTGTTAAAAACATTACTGATTACGGTGCATTCATTGATTTAGGCGTTGTTGATGGTCTTCTTCACGTTACAGATATTTCTTGGAGCAGAATTAACCACCCATCTGAAGTTCTTAAAGTTGGTGAGAAAATCTCTCTAAAAGTTATTAAATTTGACCAAAACAATAAAAGAATTTCATTAGGCTTAAAACAGCTTAAAGCAAACCCTTGGGATAATTCTGATGGCAAATTTGCTGAAGGCACGAAGCATAAAGGCACTATTACAAACATTACTGATTACGGCGTGTTTGTTGAGTTAGGCTCTGGCATTGAAGGTTTAGTTCACATTTCTGAAATGAGCTGGAGCAAGAAAAATGTTTCTCCATCACAAATCTATAAAAAAGGTGATGTGGTTGATGTAATGATTTTAGCGATTGAGCCAGATAAACAAAGGCTTTCACTCGGCATTAAACAATGTATTGATAACCCTTGGTCACAATTTGCTCAAACTCACAAAAAAGGTGATATTGTTGAAGGCACAATTAAATCAATCACTGATTTTGGTATTTTTGTTGGCTTTGAAGATGCAAATGATGCTGATGGGCTTATCCACGCTAATGATATTTCTTGGAGTGAAAACCCAGAAGAAGCAATTAAGAAATTTGCTAAAGGTCAAAAAATCCAAGCTGTTATTACTGATCTAGACCCTTCAAAAGAAAAAATTGGCTTAAGTATTAAACATCTTACTGGTGATCCACTTGCATCGGCATTTGATCAATTTGAAAAAGGTGGCGTTTATACTTTCTCAGTTATTTCAACTAATGAAGAAGGTATTACAGTTTCAGTTACTGAAGGCGTTACATCTGTTATCAAAAGAAATGATCTTTCTAAAGATAAAGTTGAATGCAGGCCTGAAAGATTTTCAGCTGGTGATAGGGTTGATGCTAAAGTTACATCATTAGATAAAGCTAAGAAAGAAATTAAACTTTCAATTAAAGCATATGAGGCCGATGAAGAGAAGAAAGCTATTGAGAAATATGGCTCTGCTGATTCAGGTGCGGCACTTGGTGGTATTTTAGGTCAAGCTCTGAAATCTGCAGCTGAAGCAGTTGAAGAAACTGATTCTAAATCTAAAAAGAAAAAAGCATAAATAGGGATTAGGGTTTTGGGATTAGGGCTTTTGTCTTCCAATCCCAACCCCTAAGCCCCAATACCTAACCCCTAATTACTAATTATTATGGCTCGTGTAACTATTGAAGATTGTTTAGAAAAAGTTGATGATAGATTTGAGCTTGTGGCACTTGCCGCTCAAAGAGCTAAAGAAATTTCTGCCGGTGCAGAACTAACCATTGAAAGAAAAGGTGAAAAAGATAGCGTTATTTCCCTTCGTGAAATTGCTGAAGGCACCGTTAAAATTAATAATTTAAGATTTGGCGTGGTTAATTCTCTGCAAAAAGAAAGAATTAAAAGTGAGGCATTTATTGCCCCAGCAAATTCTAATGAGCTTGCAATTTCTATTGAAGATGAAGATGCTGACATTAAAGCCGCTATTGAAGAAGCCGGCGATAATTATTCATCTGACGAAGAGGAAAGCCTTGATGAAGCTGGCTTTCACGATGCAGAAGCAACTTCAGATAATTCTGATGAAGAAGATAGGTAATTCTTAGAAAAATTCCAAAATTTTTCTAAATGCCCACTTATACAGAGCTTAGCAGAAGTAATTTTGAAGAATATTTTGCTGATGATAGCTTTGTAGAAAAATTTGGCTCTGAAATAATAAATTTAGAGCCAATTCAAAGTGGCGTTTCAAATAGTGTATATAGAGTTACAACAAATTCTGGAAATTTTATTTTTAAGATTTTAGAAGGAAATTTAGATCCTAACCAAAATAATTTATCCTTATCAAAAATACTTACCTGCCTATCTGATATGAGAAAAGCGGGGGCATTAATTCCGAGTTGTTACTTAACAGATAAAAAAATAAATGGTAAAGATATTGTAGCATTTGAATTTCTAGAAGGTGATATAAAAATAAACCTCAATTACAACGAATTAGAAAAAGTTGGAGAAAGTTTGGCAAAATTTCATTTAAGCTCAAAAAACACTCAAACATTTCAAAAAAATAAAAATTCCTTTTTTAATATTGTTATAGATGAATTAGCAGGCTCACTCAAAAAAATTGTCAATGGAGAAAATACTTCAAAGCAATTAAAATTTCTTAGAGGCTGTGGTGAATATTTATTAAATAAATTATCAAGGGATTTAAGGTTTTTTAATATAAGTAAAAACTTACCGCGTGGAAAAATTCATCAAGACTTAAACGCCACAAACTTTATTTTTAATAATGATAAAGCTTTTATAGTTGATTTTGATAGGCTTAATGACGGGCCATTTGTAAAAGATATTGCAAACGCAATATTCAAACTATGTATAGAGCCAATAGGCAATAAAATTGATGAGCAGAACCCTAAAAAAACAAAATTTTGTGTAGATGAAAAAGGCATTAGATCTTTTCTGAATGGCTATAATGAAGCTAGAAATCTTACAAAGTCAGAAGTTAAATCTATTGGGTTTTTTCTTGATTTAGCAGCAAATGAAATGCTTGTTGGGTATTTAAAATGTCAAGTTTTACAAAAGTTAGGAACATTTTTTTTAGAGATAAAATGAGACAAGGAAAAAGATTTTCAAATGCAGATTTTGAAATTTATTTAGCTAAACCCTCTCTCAAAGAAAATTCAATATCAATTTAATATAACTTATTAAATAGGATTAAACTATTACTAATTAATCTTGCTTAAAAAGAACTGCTTTGAAGTTTTTTCTATCTTCAAGTGCAGTGCCAGTGCCTAATGCAACGCAGTGTAAGGGGTTTTCAGCAATAAATACTGGTAGGTCAGTTGATTCTCTTAAAATAACATCAATATCTTTAAGTAAAGCACCGCCACCAGTAACAATAATTCCCCTATCAACAATATCAGATGAAAGCTCCGGCGGGGTTTTTTCTAGTGCTTTATGAACTGCATCAACTATTGCGTTTACAGGCTCTGTAAGTGCCTCAGCAATTTGTCTTTGAGAAAGCTCAATTTCTTTAGGAACGCCATTTGCAAGGTCTCTACCCTTAATAACTGCCTTTTCGCCATCGCCGTGCTCAGAAACGATAGCTGAACCAATTTTCTTTTTAATTTCCTCTGCGGTTGATTCACCAATTAGTAAGTTATGATGTTTTCTGATGTAATTAACAATTGCATTATCCATTACATCACCCCCTACCCTAGTAGATTCCGCATACACAATGCCACCAAGAGAAATAACTGCAACTTCCGTTGTGCCACCGCCAATATCCACCACCATTGAGCCTTTAGGCTCATTAACAGGAAGGCCTGCACCAATTGCTGCCGCCATTGGCTCTTCAATTAAATATACATCTCTTGCACCGGCAGACATTGCCGCATCTTGAATTGCCCTTCTTTCAACTGCGGTTGAGCTTGAAGGAACACAAATAACAATTAGAGGGCCGGCAATATTTCTGCCTTTATGAACGGTGCGAATAAAGTGTTTTATCATTTCTTCTGCACCCTTAAAATCAGCAATTACACCATCTCTAAGTGGGCGGATTGCCTCAATATTAGCAGGGGTTCTGCCTAACATCATTTTTGCTTGCAAGCCAAAGGCATAAGGCAATTTTTTGCCATCTTTGTTGAGCAACGCAACAACAGAAGGCTCATTAAGCATAATTCCCTTTCCCTTAACATAAACTAGGGTGTTGGCTGTGCCTAAATCAATAGCAATATCATTTGAGAAAAAGCCCAATAGTTGATTAAACATAAATATTTGATTTTTATAATTTTTCTTATCAATTAGGAAGTTAAAATATTCAATCTTTACAAAATTGCAACAAGTTTAGTGATGGGATTGGTAGTATTCACTATGTATAGATTGTCATCGCCTGAGTTGCCTAGCAACTATAGGGCGATCCATTAACCTATTGATTTAGATTACCCTATAATTTTTCTAAAGATTGATATCTTTATAAAAATTCGGGTAATGACAGATATATCTGTGTATAGAGAACACTCCTAGGGGATTTTCTATAAATTACTTATATATGCATTAAATAATTTCTTAGTAATTTCGCCGGTGTGAGAATTTCCGATAGGTTTTCCATCAACTTCTATAATCCCAGTAACAAAAGTGGTTGCACTTGAAATAAAAGCCTCATCAGCATTATATAGTTCATCAATAGAAAAAGCCCTTTCTACGAATTCAATTTTTTCTTGGTTTGCGATTTCTAAAATTGCTTTTCTAGTTATTCCGTGAAGAATTTCATTTGAGAGATTTTTGGTAATTATCCTTTTGTTTTTAATGATAAAAACATTTGAAGATGAGCCTTCAGTAATATATTTATTTTTATCAAACATTATTGCTTCAAATGCACCTTTTTTTCTAGCAATATTTTTTGCCATAACTTGTGCAAGAAGTGCGATTGATTTTATATCTCGCCTATCCCACCTTATATCTGGTGTTGTAATAACCTTAACCCCCGCCCTTAATTTCGCATTATCTATCAGAGATTTTTTTTGAGTGAACATCATCAAAACTGGGGTTAGAGAAGGGTTATCAGGATAATTAAAATCTCTTTCTTCCGCTTCACCTCTGCTAATTTGCAAATAAACTAAGCCTTCTTGAATATTATTCAGCTTAATTAATTCAATTTGCAATTTTTCAATTTCCTCAATTGGCTTAGGCAAATTAATATCTAAACTAGCTAGGGATTTTTTTAATCTTTCTAAATGACCTTTATTATCAACCAGTTTTGAATTTACCACTGCGGTAACTTCATAAACCCCATCAGCGAATAAATAGCCCCTATCTAAAGGCGAAATTCTAGCTTCTTCAAGTGGCAAAAATTTATCATTTAGAAAAATAATATTCATATTTTATTTACACTGAAAGCCCCTTAAAGCCTGAGTTTTGCTCAATAGCAAATGCAACATCAAAGCAAGTTTGTTCATCCCAAGCCTTTGAGATAATTTGAAGGCCGAGTGGCAGAGCATTTTCATCAAGCCCCGCTGGCACTGAAATTGCAGGCACACCCGCCAAAGATGCTGGGATTGTAAATACATCATTCAAGAACATTTTAACTGGATCATTTACATTTTCACCAATCACAAACGCACTTGAAGGGGCAGTTGGGGTAAGAAGTGCATCAACTTTGTTAAACACCTCATCAAAATCATTAGCAATTAATGTTCTAACTTTTTGTGCTTTTGTGTAATATGCATCATAATAGCCTGAAGAAAGAACATAAGTGCCAATCATTATTCTTCTTTTAACTTCAGCACCAAAGCCTTCGGCACGAGTTTTTTCATACATTTCATCAAGGGTAGAAAATTTTTGTGAAGTGCGATGCCCATATCTAACACCATCATATCTTGCTAGGTTTGAAGAGGCTTCAGCAGGTGCAATCGTATAATAAACTGGCAATGCATATTTTGTGTGAGGCAAGGAAACCTCAACAATTTCAGCCCCCTGAGCTTTAAGAATATCTGCACCCTTTTGCCATATTTTTGAGATTTCTTCAGGCATTCCCTCAACATTATATTCCTTTGGAATACCAATTTTTTTGCCTTTCAAGTTAGCAGAAATATTACCATACCAATTTGGCACTTCTTTATTAACTGATGTGGAATCATTCTTGTCAAAGCCAGAAATTGCTTGTTGAACAAGAGCTGTATCTTTAACGCTTTTACAAATTGGCCCTGCTTGATCAAGTGAGCTTGCGAAGGCAATTATACCCCACCTAGAACATCTGCCATAGGTTGGCTTTAAGCCAACCAAGCCACAAAATGAAGCAGGTTGACGAATTGAGCCACCAGTATCCGTGCCTAGTGAAATAACTGCGCTATCTTCCGCAACCGAAGCCGCCGAGCCACCTGATGAGCCACCCGGAACAAGCTGAACATCTGGCTTATTTTTATTCTTCCAAGGGTTAATTACATTACCAAAATGGCTTGTAATGTTAGCAGAACCCATTGCAAATTGATCAAGGTTAGTTTTTCCAATCATTACTGCACCTTGAGAAAATAGATTTTCAGTAACTTTTGATTCATATTTTGGAATAAAATTCTCAAGCATTTTTGATGCCGCAGTGCTTAAAACATTTTTAGTGCAGAATAAATCTTTAACAGCAACAGGCACACCTTCAAGCAGGCGTAATTCTTCACCCTTTGCAATTCTCTCATCAGTAATTTTTGCTTGATGCAAAGCAATTTCAGGGGTTAAACTAATATAAGAATTAGAAATAGGGTTAAAATGCGAAGCCCTTTCCAGATAAGATTTCACAACCTCAACCGCACTAAACTTCTTGGCTTTAAGCCCTTCTTTAACTTGTTCTGCCGTTAAATTCTTAATTGTCATATAATTTTAATATTTCTTGAATTTGTGTTTAAGACTATAAACCTACCCATTATCCACCACTTTAGGCACAACGAAGCAGCCAAATTGAGATTTTGGTGCATTGGCTAAAACATCATCTCTAATATTTCCATCAGCGATAATATCATTATCCCTAAGCCTTAAGGTATATCCGCCAACGCCAGCCATTTCTTGAATATTATCTGTGTTAACCTCATTTAGAGAATCAATCATATGAAAAATATTGCTTAAATCTTTACTATATTTTTCAACCTCACCATCTGTAAGTTCAATTCTTGCAAGTTTTGCAATTTTGATAACATCTTTTTTATTAATTTCTGTCATAAAAAATTAAATTAATTCTATTTCTATTGAGTGAATTTGCTCAAAATATTTTTTAAGAAAACTATAAATATTTTTATGTTTGTCTATTCTATTTTTACCTTCAATATTTTCTGGCGAAATTTTTATCTTTAAGTGAGATACTTCATAATCCGCACCTTGCATAGCTCTATGATTTCTGTGCAATTCTGAGTTATTTATCAACTCTAGGTTTAACGGATTATATTTCTGTTTCAAATCGGAACTTATTTGTTCTATTATGGGACGCATATTCTCATTATATATCAATAGGTTAGATGAATATTTCCTTGCTATAACAATAAATTTATTGTATAGTAAGAGTTGAAACAAGGAACTGGGGGGTTCAATGTTTAATAACAATCACAGAGCAAAAATTCTTTTAGTAGGAAAAAACTTTAAGCACTTAGATAAAATAGCTAAGTTAATTAGAGATTCAATAAAACAAGTTGAAATTGTTTATATTTCTAATGATAACCAATCTGACCTAACAGATATAAGCAAATCTAACGCTGATGCTATATTCTATTTTATTACTGGCAGAGAATATGAAGATTTAACCACACTAAAGATAATCAAAAATATTACTGAAACACCAATAGTTCTAGTAAGTGAAAAACAATTTAGGCACGAAACACTTAAAAATGCAATTAATGGCTTAGAAAATTATTTAATTATAGAAGATTTAACACCAACTAAATTCAAAAAAATATTTCACTCAGCAATAAATTACTTATCACCTATTGAATATGCTCGTCATTATGTTCATATATAATATTGCTTAAACATTACAACTTTGTTCTATAAGCGGGATTATTTCATCAAACTCATTTGCGACTTGGAAATTACAACTAAAATGCTCAAATTTCTTAATTATTTCTAAAATTGGATTCCAAAATCTTTTTGCAAATTCTGAATCTAGTTTATTGTAAATAACAATTTTTTTATCTCTCATTAAATCATTATTTTGGTGTTTAAGAATTAGAAGCGCAAAAAGCTCTTGCACAGTTCCCATTCCACCCGGCATAATTACAAAAGCATTAGATTTTCTAATCATTACTTCCATTCTTGTGTAAATATCACCTCTTGGCCAAAATTCATTTAGCCCATCAGGCAGACCTTCCATTTGAATAATATGCGGAACATTTGAACCAGCACTCCAACCACCATTTTCATAAGCACCTTTAACAACTTCACCCATTATACCAGTTTTACCAGCACCACTTATGCAACCCCAATTCTTCTTAGCGATTAAACCGCCCAGATCATATCCCTCTTTAAGATATTCAGGCTTTTTAATTGAAGCCGAACAAAAAACGCAAACCTTAAATTTAGGCTTTTTAATATGTGCTTCATTTTCTTTATAAATTGAACCAGCATTAACAAAATCAGGCTCATCAGCGGCCTTATAACTTCCTGAAACTTTAGTAGATTTTAGTTTTTCTACCACATCAGAGGCATTTTTTACCACCTCAACAAACTCGTGATAATCTTGCTTAACAGTGCCTAATAATTTTAAGTGTTTGCATAAATCAATAAAATTATTCCAGCTTTCATCACCATTTACAATAATGGCAGATTTCCCTTTTAGATCAGAATCATTAGTTTGAAAACCAACAAATATAGAGCTTAAATTAAAATAATCTTCAAGAGATGGGTTTGGCGTGAAAACAAAAGCATCAGTTTCAATAATTTTCTTTTGAATGTTTTCAAGTTTAATAGACTGATCACCATTTGAATTGTAAATATCCCAACCATTAGAAAAAATATGATAAAGCAATTCCGCCCTTTCTTTTCTTTTTGGGTCATCAGCCCCTAAAACTCTTCCTGAAAGCCTAACTATTGGCATAATCTAAATATAATTATAATTAAAAAGTTAAATTTTGTTTTTCTTAAGGTAAACAACAAACCCTGCGAAGCCGCTTATAATCATTACAAATGGAAAAATCCACAATAGAAAAGTATTTATATTGATTGGCGGATCAAAAAAAATTCCATCACCATAATTTTCTCTAAGGAAATCAAGAATCTTTTCTTGATTATAACCATCTCTAATTTTATTTCTTATAACTGCACGAATAGATTTTGCAAATTCCGCCTGAGAATCTTTAACAGATTGCCCATCACAAGCAAGGCACTTTATTTCCCTAAATATTTTTTGAGCTAGTATTTCTTGCTCAGTGCTTAACACACCCCCCTCCTCTAAGGCATTAATAAAATCAGAAAAGAAAGGTAGAGAAAAGCAGATTGCAATTGCAATTATTATGAATAATTTTTTATTTGATATCTTCTTCATTAAAAATTTTAATTTTTTTAAGCAATTCCTCAAGCTCTAAAAGAAACTCAGGCTTTATATCACCACGATAATGGGCAATAATTTTTGCATTTTCATCAACTATAAAAGTTTCGGGTATCCCTGTAATTCCAAGTTCAATACCAAAAACCCCTAAATTATCAGCTAAAACCAAGTGATATGGATTACCATTTTGCTTAAGCCAATCTTTGGTATCCTGCTTTTTATCTCGCCAAGCAACCCCTATAATTTGAATTTTATTATTTTTAATTTGCTTATTAAGCTCCATAAAAATGGGGTGTTCAACTTTACAAGCTACACACCAAGAGGAAAAAAAATTCAAAATAGTATATTTACCATTCAATATTTCATTAGAAATATCTTCATTTTGCTGAGCTACATTCTTCAAGTTAAAATTAGGAATTTTACTTCCAACCCTTGAATTTGCATTATAATCGCTTTTGCCCTCATATAATTTGAAGAGCAAAATCGCTGAGAAAATTGTAATAATTATAAAGGGAAGTATTTGAATAAATTTCTTCACGATATTAACTTTTTGTTAGTAATTTTATTAAAATGAACCTTTTTAACACAATTTATAAATTCTATTTTTTCTTTTTTGCGGTTGCCGCTAAAAAACCGCCAAAGGCAATAACTAAGGCAAAAATCCATAAAAAAGAAATAAAAGGCTTAATGTAAAAAGTTATCGGGAATAAATAAGCTCTGCCTGAATTCTCATTTTTACTAGCAATTTCTTGGCTTTCACCCATTACAAAATATAAATCTTTTGCTAAGAATGATTCTACATCAGCCTCATTCGTTTTGGTAAAACTTGGTAGATAAACTCTATTTTCAGGTTCAAAAGTTAAAATATCTTTTTTAGGCTTTGATTTATCATTAACTTGCAGAGTTAATTTTTGTGCTAGAAAATTATCACCTCTTAAAATTTCAGATTTTACAAAAGAAATTTTATATTGATTTATTTTTACATTTTTTTCTTCAGTTAAATCAAAGTGATGCTCTTCTTCTAAGCTAGTTAAAACTGCAATGGTGATACATAAGCCTGCAAAACCAATATGAGCTATACTCATTGCAAAAAAGCCCCTACTAATTTTTTCTCTTTTACAAAAGCGAATAGATAAAACCTCAAAAAGAGATGTAAAAATCCACAAGCCTGCGAATATTGAAGCTATTGAAATAAAACCAAATTTTGAAGGATAATAAAAATAAATTAAGATTGTTAAACCTAAACTAATTAAAAAACTCAGGTAAGATTTTTTAATTATTGAAGTCAATTTTTCGTTCTGCCATTTTATAAAAGGCGTAAAAATCATTATTAATAATATAGCTATTGTAATTGGTATAATGGTTTTGTTGAAATATGGCTCCCCAACTGAAATTTGCGATAAATTAAAAACGTCAAGAATTATAGGATAAATTATGCCAAGCAATAAAGTTAAGGCGACTGCAAAAAATAAAACCACATTCGCAACAACAAGTGCCTGCCTTGATAATACAGAATAATTTTCATAAATATCTGGCTTAAGCCTCGCAAAATTCTTTGTAAATATATAAGATGAATAAATTAAAAATGAGAAAATAATCACCAACATTGCAACGCCTCTTTCCGGAGAATTTGCAAAGGAATGAACTGAAGATAATATTCCTGATCTAACTAGGAAGAACCCTATCAAAGCTAGTAAAAAGCTAAGTAATGCTAAAAAAACTGAACTTCTAGTAAGGCCACCAAATTTTTTTGTATATAACAAACTATGGATCAACGCACAGCCAATTAGCCAAGGCATTAAAGAAATATTTTCAACTGGATCCCAAAACCAAAAACCGCCCCAACCTAACTCTCTATAAGCCCACCAACTGCCAAGCATAACACCGATTGTAAGAAAGCTCCAAGCTATCAAAGACCATATTTTAACTTCCTCCGCCCAGTTTTTAATATCAAAATTAGATGATTTCAAAGCAATAACCGCATATGAAAACACTAGCGAAAACCCAGCATAACCAATATATAAAATTGGTGGGTGGATTGCCAAACCAATATCTTGCAACAAAGGGTTTAAGCCAACGCCTTGCTCTGGAAATTGCCCATTTGGCATTTGCGGTGATAACTCAAACGGGTTAGAAAAAAAATATATATAAGCTACTATTGAACCTAAAATTATTGACTGAATATACAAAATATTATTTTGAAATTGCGACTTAGAAAAAATCAAAAATAACAAACTATAAAAAGAAATAAGCAAGGCAAATAATAACATTGAACCTTCGTGATTGCCCCAAACCCCAGTTATTTTATATATTAGAGGCTTAAGGCTGTTTGAATTTTGAAATACATTATAAATTGAAAAATCTGAGATAATATATTTATATTCTAGCCAGAGAAATGAAAACAAAACTAATATAAATGAAGAAATTGTTAGCTTTCTCTGAGAAAAAAAATCTCTTTCATCACTTTTTATAATAGCTGGCTTTAGTGCCTGAAACACTATTACAGAAAGGCATATCGCCAAAATAATATGACCAAAACTTATCATTAAACTAATTTTTCTTGGTTAATTACCTCTTCGACTATATCGCAAAGTTTTTTATCTGCATCTAGTACACCTGCTGATTTTGCAGACATAGCCATATTAATCAATAATTCTGGAAGCCTAAAAAAATTTTCAATTTTCAAGGCTAAATTTTCAGGGCCGAAAGAATCTTGAGCCATAACAATTCCTGCACCCATATCTTCAAAAGAAACGGCATTAACCATCTGGTGATTATCTTTTGAATTTGGAAGTGGCACCATTATTAGTGGCCTGCCTGATGCTGATGCCTCCGCTAAGGAAGATGCACCACTTCTACAAATAATTAAATGCGTTGAAGCAATTCTATTTGGAATATCTGAGAAAAAAGTTGAAAGCTCCGCATCAATATCAAGCTCATTATATATTCTTTTTACATTTTCTAAATCTTCTGGGCGGCATTGTTGATCAACCCTAACCCTTCTTCTAAATTCTAAAGGAAGTAATTTAATTGCTTGCGGAATAGTTTTTGAAAATATCTTCGCCCCTTGAGAACCGCCAGTAATTAAAATATGTAGCTTTGAATTATCATTAAAATCTGGATAAGGTAATGCACTAACCGCTTGAATTTCAGGCCTAATTGGGTTCCCTGTATAATAAATTTTAGATTTATATTTATCTTCAAAGCCAATAGTATGATGAAATGATATAGCTAATGCATTAACCTTGTTTAACAGCATTTTATTAGCACGCCCTAATATAGAGTTTTGCTCGTGAATAATAGTTTTTACACCTAAAAATTGTGCCGCTTTAACACTTGGAAAGGAAGGGTATCCTCCAAAACCAATTATACATTTAATATTATTCTTCTTAATAATTTTTATCGCCTTAAAAAAACTAACTAATAATTGGAAACTTGCTTTCAATTTGTTAATCAAACCAGAACGCATATGCCCAAGTGGCAAAATTTCACTTTTAATATCATATTTGCTAGTTACCTCGTAATTTTTATATCTTTTATCTGATATAATAATTGGCTCATAGCCTCTTTTTTTAAGCTCTTTAGCAAGTGAAATTGCTGGGAAGATATGCCCACCTGTTCCACCTGCCGCAAGTGCTATATTAATATTCTTTTTCATACTTAGTAATTTATAAATTAAATTATATATAATAATTAGGCATAGTTAGTTAAGAAAATATTCTTACTATTTAGTCATCCTGAACGAAGTGAAGGATCTAGATTCTTCACTTCGCTCAGAATGACAGCCCCGTTGCACCCGCATTAACATTTCTAAAAATAACAATTTTTAAGCCCTCACCCCTCGCCTCTACCAAAGTGAGAGGAAGTGTTATAAAAAATTTACATCAATCACCAAATTTTTTTCTGGTTAAGCCTAAAATCATTCCTATGGCAACACATACTGAAACCATTGATGAGCCTCCATAACTTATTAATGGGAGTGTCATACCTTTGTTAGGAATTAAATTAACTGCAACACTCATATTAACAGCACTCTGAACAAAAATTTGTGTTATCAAACCCACGATAGCTAAAAGAACAAATAAATCTTTTGATTCATAAGCCCTTTTTAAGGAAAATATAACTAAGCTAAAAAATAAACCGATAATCAGCAAACAAAAAAACATTCCATATTCCTCCCCAGCAACTGAGAAAATAAAATCTGTGTGAGCATCTGGCAGAATATCTTTAACTTTACCCTGCCCCGGCCCCACACCTAAAATTGAGCCACTTTCAAAGGCTTGTAATGACTTAAATGTTTGATAATTTTCTGCCATTGAGCTTTCAGGATTTAAGAAAGAATCCACTCGCTTCTGCACATGCGGAAGGAATTTATAAGCCATAAACGCCCCCCCTGCCCCGCCTATACAAATCAAAATTATAATTAGCATATGCAAGCCAGCTGTTACCAAAACCGCACCCCAAATTGTTGCAAAAGTTATACTCATACCGAAATCAGGTTGCCTGATAGTAAAAAACACCACTGCGGCAAGTAAAAACATTGAATATAAAGCACCTTTGAATTTTTCTTCAATCTTACCCCTTGTTACAAACCAAGCACATAAAACCGCAAAAAAAGGTTTTAATATTTCAGATGGCTGAATGGTAATTCCAGCAAGGCTTATCCACCTTTTAGCACCTTTTGTTTCAGCACCAATAAATTCAACCGAAATAAGCAAAACATAGAACATTAAGAAGCCCACAACTGAGATTCTTCTTATATTAACAGGACTTAATAGAGAGGCACTAGCAATTATAAATAAACCAAATACTATAAAAACCACTTGCCTTTTAACGAAATAAAAATCTTCCAAACCTATTCTATTTGCAACTCTGGGGCTTGCAGCAAGGGTAAGCATAAAGCCGAGTGCTAACAATATAAGTGTAATTGAAATGATATATCTATCAATAGTCCACCACCAATTAGCTGAGATTTTTCTTTTAGTTCTATCAATTATCATTTTTTAATTGTGATGATTTTTTTCTTCACTTAAAAATTATTTAATAAGTAAAAATAATTTTACCAACATTAAAATTCATTTTTTGAAAAATAATTATGATAATTAAAATCAGTTAACGATTTTTTAACCCTAGGTAGATTAAATAGAAAAAATTTATCGTAATTTTAATGAATAAAGAAAAAGTAAACCCATTTAATCTAACAGTTGTAAAATTCATTGTATTTTTCAGCTTGCTGATTGTTTTAGTTAACTCCGTTATAGTTTTTTATAGAGCCGCCTATTCTTATAACAAAGAGCTTAAAACCGCAGAAGAAGATTTAATTAAACTTACCAGAACCATTAGTGATCACATTGAATTAACCTTTCTAGCAGTTGATGTAGTTTTAAGAAGGGCTTATGAAAAACACAGAAACAACCTTCTTTTTGGAAGTAATTTAAGCAAAGATACTATTAACAATATTATCTATTGGGTTGATGAAACACCGCAAATTGCAGCAATGTTGATTGCTAATGAAAAAGGCGAAATCTCTGCAATATATAGAAAGCAAGGCCACGAAAACTGGATGAGAGATAAAGATTATGTAACAGGCTTGCCATTTTTCAATTCCCATTCTGATGATGTTGATGCACTTTTCATAGGAAATTACATCAACGGCAATAAAGAAGGTGATGGCTATATAGTTATGAGCAGAAGCCTCAGTAAGCTAGATGGTAGTTTTGATGGAATAGTTATGGCGGTTGTAAGCACAAATTATATAACTAATTTTTTTGATGCGATTGAAAAGAAAAGAAATACTAAAATTGTTATAAAGCATATTGATGGCAGGGAGCTTCTAACACCTGCAATTCTGGCAAGTAAAAATGAAAGAACCGCCTTTGATAAAGCATATTTTGAAGCTAAAAACAGTGTTGACTTAGCCCAAAGGGTAAGCCTACTTAGATTACAAGAAGCAAATTTTTCTGATGTTAGAATTTATTCGCTTTTTGCAATCCCTAGCGTTTTAATGCAGGTTTCTTTGATTGGCTATGGCAATGATATTTTTAGAAATTGGTATGATGAAAGAATTTCTGATATTGTTTTCTTCTTCATCTTTCTTTTATTCGTATTTGTAGTTGCCTTCTTTTCTATAGAGCTTGCTAAAAAAGTGCAAAGGCTAAGAATTTCTGAAAGAAACGCCTTAACCGCAAGCAAAGCAAAATCTGATTTCTTAGCCAATATGAGCCACGAGCTCAGAACCCCACTTAATGCAATTATTGGATTTTCTGAAATGTTGATTAATGAATATTTTGGAAAAATTAACACCAAACAACAAGAAAGGTTAAAGGATATATTAGGTTGTGGCAATCACTTGCTTTCACTCATTAATGATGTTTTAGAATATTCCAAAGGGCAAGCCGGAAAAATGGAAATTAGATCCGAAGAATTTCATATTAATAAAGTTATAAATGAATGTATAAGAATTTTTGAAGAAAGGGCTAAAAACGAGGGCATAAGCCTTGTTGTAGATGTAGAAAGTGATTTGCCATATATTTTAGCTGATAGAAGAAAAATAAAACAAATTCTTCTAAATTTGATTTCTAATTCAATTAAATTCTCAGAAACTGGTGGCATTATAGAAGTATCTGCAAAGCTAGATGATAAAAAGCAATTTCTTATTATAGTTAAAGATACTGGAATTGGAATGAAGGAGGAAGATATACCCCTTGCGTTAACTGCTTTTGGGCAAGTTCACCCAGAAAAAACCACAGGTGGCACAGGTTTAGGGCTACCACTCTGCAAATTATTTGCAGAAATGCACGGCGGTAGAATAGAAATTTTTAGTAAAGAAAAAATTGGCACAACAGTTCAAATTATTCTTCCGAATAAAATTTTATTAGCAAACCCTATTGATAA
This sequence comes from uncultured Rickettsiales bacterium, assembly GCA_964445765.1. Classification (GTDB taxonomy): domain Bacteria; phylum Pseudomonadota; class Alphaproteobacteria; order Rickettsiales; family UBA8987; genus JANPLD01. The sequence goes on from CAYULD010000001.1 coordinate 299,191, forward strand.
AAAATCAGATTAATTATGAATAGATTGAACGGCTTAAATACTAAAATTATTATACCACTAGTTCTGGTAAGTTTGCTTTCAATTCTATTTTCCTTTACATCTATTGCCCAATCTTATGATGCACATTATTGGTATAAATTAATTTCTGTTTTATCTTTAAGTATTCTCTCAATCACTATTACATCATATTTTTTAATAAATAGGTTTGTAATTTATAGGCTTAAAAATTTTGGCGAGGTTATAAAAAAGCGTTCAGATGGTGATAACAAAACCTTTGTAGAAGCATTAGGTAATGATGAAATTAGTGATCTCTCAAAGATTTTTAATAAAATGCTTGAAGCCCACGATTATCACGAACTTAGAATAAATGAATATGCTGAAAACATAAAAAAACAGGCTAGTGAGTTAGAAGCCTCAAAAAATGTGGCAGAAAGTGCTAATCAAATGAAGTCAGATTTCTTAGCAAATATGAGCCACGAAATCAGAACGCCAATGAATGGTATTATCGGAATGGCTAATTTGCTATCAAAAACTGAATTAAATGAAGAGCAAAAAAATTATCTTAAAACAATTATTAATTCCTCAGAATCACTTTTAGAAATTGTAAATGATATTTTAGATTTTTCAAAAATTGAGGCTGGCAAAGTTGAGCTGGAACAAATTGGCTTTGATTTACAAAATCTTATAGAAGAAATTGCCGAGCTATTTTTACCCAAAACTCAAGAAAAAAATCTTGAATTACTTGTTAGATACTCTCCTAAAACAGCAAGGTTTTTCTTAGGTGATCCCGGTAAAATCAAGCAAATATTCACTAACCTTATTTCTAATGCGATAAAATTTACATCTGAAGGGCATATTTCAATAGATATCAGAAATAGTGAAGATGATGACCAATCAAAACTTAAAGATAATTTTGTAATTATAAGATGCTCAGTTAAAGATACAGGGCTTGGAATACCAAAAGATAAGCAAGGGCTTATCTTTAATAAATTTGATCAAGCGGATACTTCCACTACAAGAAAATTTGGTGGCACTGGGCTTGGGCTTGCAATTTGCAAACAGTTAGCACATATGATGGGGGGCGAGATTGGCGTTTATAGCACGCCCGGGGCTGGCTCAAATTTTTATTTCACTCTAAAACTAAAAGTTGATACATCAAAAGATAATGAAATTCAAAACTCTGAATTAAAAGAAATTATTCAAGATACTAAAATTTTAATCGTTGATGATAATGTTACCTCTCAAAATATTTTACTAGAACAAGTTGAAAGTTTAGGTGCGACTTTCGCACAATCAAACAATCTAACTAAGGCAACGCAATTAATTTCTGGCTATATAGAAAAAGGTATAAAATTTGATATTATTATTGTTTCACTTAATCAATCTAATGGTCATAAAATTTTTGAATTTCCTGATGAGATTAGAAAAATAAGCCCTGAAACGAGTATTATTTATTATGCCTCCGCCTTCAAAAGAGATGATTTAGAAAAATCAGAAAAATGTGGCTATATCGCATATTTTAATAAACCGATATTTTTTGATCAATTCAAAAAAACTCTCAATTTTATAATTAAAAATAATAAAGATGGGGTTAAAAATAAATTCATCAGTAAGTTAAATTATAATAGTGTTATTGAAAATAATAATGAATTGGCAAAAATAAATCCAAGTAATACTAATCTTATTGGTAAAGATGTTTTAGTTGTTGAAGATAACCCAGTTAATAGGTTAGTTATTTCTAAAATGCTTGAGAAATTCTCAGTTCATATAACAAGCGTTAATGATGGTGGTGAGGCGGTTGGAATTGTGAAGCGTAAGAAATTTGATATTATATTTATGGATTGTCAAATGCCTAATATGGATGGTTATGAAGCTACAAAAATCATTAGAGAGATTGAAAAAGCTAACAGGCAAGAACATACGCCAATAGTTGCACTTACTGCAAATGCCGTAAAGGGTGATGCTGAAAAATGTTTAGCTACTGGTATGGATGATTATCTATCAAAGCCAGTAAAGATTGAGGAAGTGGAATCTAAATTAAATAAGTGGCTAAGTTAATTTAATATTTTGATTTTAATTTTGTGATTAATTCTCTTTTTAACTTCTTGAGGGTTTTTTTTAGCTTTCTTGCATAAATACTATTTGAAATATATTCTTCTAAATCATCTATTTCTTTTGCAAGGTTATCATAATTGATTGCAAGATCGTGAATTTCTTTGTTAACAATTTTTAATAAAATGAATTTATTTCTTAAACTAGGTAATTCATTTTCAATTTCTTGATTTATTCTCTGAAGCATAAACTCAAAATTTTGAATTATTAAAAATCCTAGAAAAATTGCGTAAAAATTTAACTAACATATGTGAAAATACACTAAAAATTGCAAAAAAGCAACTCTCAGCAGGTTTTATCAACCTATGGTTAAATTTTAATATAATTAAAACGGCAGAATTTTTATATGTAATTTCTGCATATAGCTAAAATCAAAGGCAATTTTTACAATTTAAGTTAAATTTTAATTATTCTAACCCATTGTATAATAATATTTTTTAGGTTTTACAGGCACAATTATAAAATTTGGCACGGCTAATGCTTATTTAACATAAAAATAAAAAATATGCATTATGCAGAATATTATTCCTAAAAATTATTTTGATACTAACAATATAAGTTTTGCAAAGAATTATACTGTAGATTCAAAAGGCTATAATTTTTATGTTGAAGAAGAGTTTTTTGAAGAAAATTTTTCTGCAAAAAAATCACTTTGGAAAGAGCTTAGCAAAAAAAGTAATTCCATAAAATTATCAGATAATATTACAAATAAAAAATTTAGCCTTCTAAACATTAAATATCAATTTTTAGAATTATTACTTACTGCTTTTGCTGGTTTATCAACTGCGTTAATTTTAATTTTGGTGGTAATTCTTTTTTCTGCATCTCAAGCAAATGCAAGCAATGCACGCTTAAAAGATATAATCAATTTTGAAGGCATTAGAGAAAATATGTTGGTTGGTTATGGCCTAGTTGTTGGCTTAAACGGAACTGGCGACAAATTAAATAACTCAGTATTTACTGAAAAAAGTTTGCAAGCATTCTTAAGTAGGCTTGGCGTTGGAACAATGAATGAAAAACTTCAAGTTAAAAATGTTGCAGCGGTTACGGTTACTGCAAAACTGCCACCATTTGCTAGGGCTGGTAGTAAAATTGATGTTACAGTTAGCACTCTGGGGGATTCAAAAAGCCTAGAAGGCGGCACATTAGTTGCAACCCCTTTAATGGGTGCAGATGGTGAGATGTATGCAGTTGCACAAGGGCCTGTTTCAATTGGTGGTTTTTCTGCTGGCAGTGAAAGTGCGAATGTTACAAAAAATATTCCAACAACTGGGGTGATTTCAAATGGCGGTATTGTTGAGAGGGAAGTTAGTTTTGTTCTTAATAATATGAGCAATATAAACTTAGCATTAAAAAACCCAGATTTAACAACTGCAAAACAAATTGAGGGCGAAATTAATAAAAAACTTGGTGATAATTACGCTAGAGCAATTGATCCCGGCACAGTTTCTTTAATGATACCTTTAGAATATACCACTTCTGTTGCCTCCCTTCTTGCGGAGATTGAACAACTTGGCGTTACCACAGATAATGTGGCAAAAATTATCGTAGATGAAAAAACTGGAACGGTAGTAATGAATAAAAATGTTAAGATTGACCCAGTTGCAGTTGCACAAGGTAGCCTTGTAGTTACAATTCTTAAAACCCCTCTTATCTCTCAGCCCGGTGCTTTAGCACCTGCATCAGCACAAACTATTGTTGCAGAAGGTGAATCAATAAATGTTGAAGAAATTAAAGGCAATATCGCAAAATTAGATGCAAACGCAAACCTTGATGATTTGGTAACAGCTCTAAATACACTTGGTGTCAGCACAAGAGATTTAATTACAATTTTACAAACAATTAAACAATCTGGTTCATTACAAGCGGAAATTGAAACAAGGTAATTTTATTTTTTATGCAAGGAATAAACTCAAATTACATAAGCTCACTAATTGATTTTTCAAAAGATAATTTGCGTTACCAAAATTTGCAGAATGAAGGCTTGAAAATCAATGCAATAGCTGGTGGCAAAGAAGATAGCTTAAAGGAAATAGAAAAAACCGCCAAAGATTTTGAATCTATGTTCATAAGCCAATTACTTGGCTTTATGTATAACACCATTGAAGTTGACCCTCTATTTGGCGGTGGCTTTGGTGAAAAGGCTTATAGGGATTTGATGATTGAGGAATATGGTAAGATTATTTCAAACTCAGGCGGTATAGGAATTGCAGATTCCATCCAAAAAAAATTATTAGAAATGCAAATGGGGCAGGAAAATATTTTTAATGAAATATAACAAAAAATAAAAATTTTTATGAAAGAAAATTATCAAATCGCAGATAAAATAAATCACTTAAATACTTATATAAATAAATGTGAAATTTTAACTAGAATCTTAGAGAAAGAGACTGATTTCTATAAAAACAATCAAATTGAAAAAGCAGCAGAGCTATTTGAAACAAAAGATAAATATACCAATGAGCTTGAGGATATAAAAAATATTATTTTATCAGATTTAGATTTCTTAAAAAATTTGCCACAAGATACTAAAGAAAAAATTAGAATTACTAGTGAGAAATTAAAATTAGCTTCTGAGATAAATTACAATGAAATTTTAATCGCAAGAGAAGTTAATAAAATTGTTTTGGAATCTGTTTATCAATCAACAATTGAACATCAATCAAATGTTAAGGGATATGGAAATAATGGCACATTAAATGCTGTTAAATCAATCGGTAGCCCAATTGCTGTTTCAGAATGTGCATAATGTAAAATTTTATGGTTAGTGCAAAAGTAGGTTTAACAACATCTTTAAGATCATTAGTTGATAGCTTGAATGTTAATCAACAGGCCTTAGGTGCGGTTTCAGATAATATCTCAAATGTTAATACTGAAGGCTACAGCAGAAAACAAATAACGCAAGTTACTAAAATTTCTAATGGTGTGGTTTTAGGCGTTAGCTCCCCTGAGGTTAGAAGGGCGGTTGACACATTTTTAGTTAACGCCTCAAGGTTACAAACAGCAAGATTATCAGGTGCAGAAACATTAAATTCATATCAAGAAAGGTTGCAACAATTTACCTTTGGAGATCCCAGCTCAAACTTCACCATTGGCGCAACTTTAAGCTCTCTATTTGGAAGGCTTGAAGATTTATCTAATGATACCTCAAGTGCGGTAAAAGCTAATTTAGTTTCTACATCCGCTATTGATTTTACTAAAACGCTTTCAAATGTTTCTCTAAATATTCAAAGAGAAAGATATAATGCGGATCAAGATATTTCATCTACTATTAATGAATTAAATTTAATTCTTAAAAATTTAGCTGATATTAATCGTGCGGTGAGACAAAATTCTCTTGCGGATGGAAGCAATAATTCTCTACTTGATGCAAGGGATAGCGAAATATTAAAACTACAAAAAATTTCAAATGCTAATTTAGATTTTAATGAATTTGGACAGGTTTTAGTATCTTTCAGAAATACAGAAGTTTTAGGATTAAATCAAAGATATGAAATTGTTTATAATAGAGCTGGCTCGGTTGATGATTTTATTAATGGTGCTGCACTAGAAAGAATAGAAGCGATTGCATTAGATGAAACTGGAAATAGAACTTCAAAGGTTGAAACTTTGCTTTCAGCTTCTAATGATAATGAATATATAAATAATTTTGGTGATGGCAAAATTTCATCTCTTATAAAAATTAGGGATACTGATTTACCAAATATGCTTGCTCAATTAGATGAATTTACTTTCACTTTTGCTGAGAGATTTAATGAAATTCATAATAATGGAACCTCATTTCCGCCTCCAACTTCTTTAACAGGTGCAAATAGTTATAAACTTTCAGATAGTTTTTATTATGAAGGCAAAATGAGGATTACCCTGCTTGATGTAAATGGTAACCCGCTTACCAATAGATATGGCGACCCACTAATTCCGCTAACCATAAATTTTGATGAATTTAATGGCACAGGTGATGGCAAGGGCATTGCCTCAGTGCAATCAATTATAAATGAAATAAATAATTATTATGGCACGCAGTTTAATCAATCAGTAAATGTTGGCTCTGCAAAAGATATAAAAATTGCTGGAGTTAGTGAAAATATCACTTCCGCAAAGGCAACAGGAAATATTGCATTTACCACCAACCCTGCAAATGGTGAAAATATAGTTATAAATGGTGTTACAGTTACTTTTGTTTCTGCCTCACCAGTTGGCAACCAAGTTTTAATTGGTGCAAATTTAGGTGAAACGCTAAATAATCTAACCAATTTTTTAAGTAACTCTACAAATTCTTCAATTTTGGCTGGTGAATATAGCAATACTAATAATCAACTTAATGTTAAAGCGAGGCTTTCTGGGGTTACAGGCAACAGCTATACGCTTTCAGCTGGAACAGTAACAGGTGCAACAGCAAGTGGTGCAAATTTAACTGGCGGAGCAAATGCCTCAGGTGATTTCACATTTGATTTTGATTTTTCAAATTTAGCTTTAGATGGCAAAGCTATTAAGTTTGATGTTAGCTCAATTTCTGTAAATGGCGGTGCATTTAACCCTGTTACATTTACTGAATTTACCCAAAACACAGGTGAAAGATCTAGAACTGATAGAAATGGTGTTACAGATGATAACATAACAATAAGCCTTACAGGGCTTGGGCTTGAGCAGGAAGAGAGTTTTACAGTTTCAGCAACTATTAAAGTTACTGATGCAGATGGCAATGAATATGATGAAGTTGTTACCTTTCAACTTAGAGTTCCTGATCCTGAAACAGGCTCAACATTAAATCAGAGATTTGCTGCAACAGCAGTTTCAGGCACTGGTGATGGCAACCTTGTTTCAGCAACAAGCAATAACCCATTCTTAACAGCTGCTTTGGTTGATAGAAACGGCTCAGAAATAAATAGAAATGATGTCGCTGGCTTTTTAAGGCTTTTAACTTCCAACTCAGATATTAGAGTTTCAGTGGATCAGTTAGATAGTAAAGAAAGGGGCGTTTTTGGTGCCGCAGACCCTGTTGCAACTGCTACAAATTATGGTGTATCTCATTTCTTCGGGTTAAATAATTTCTTTACCTTTGGTGGCAATCAAAATAATTCATCTCTAAATATTGCAGTTAGAAGCGATATTGCAAAAACCCCTTCATTAATTGCAAGTGGCAGGCCAGTAAAATCAACACAGACAGGCTTAAATGCAGTTTTTACCTATGAATTAGGGGCAGGAAATGGCAATGCATTAAAAGATATTGTTAAAATTCAAGATGAAAATCTAGTTTTTGAATCAGCAGGAACTTTACCAAGATTAAGAACAACAATCGGCAGTTTCGCTTCAGAAATATATAGTTTTGCAGCAGTTCTTGCCAGCAAAGCAGAATCAGATTTTAACAAGGAAGAACTTTTAGATAACACAATTCAGCAAAAATTAGGGGCAGTTTCAGGGGTAAATTTAGATCAAGAAATTGCAAGCACCATAAGATATCAAACCGCTTATAGTGCTTCTGCAAGGGTGGTTTCAATAATTAGGGAGTTATTCCAATCCCTTGAAAGTGCATTAACAAATTAAAAAATAAAATTTTATGCCAAGCACCATACAATTATATAACCAATCTATATCAGATATTAAAAGATTGCAGAATGATTTATTTTCTAACCAAGCAAAAATTGGGGCTGATAGCATTGCCTCAACTTACAAAGAGCTTGGCTCAAATATAAGTATTATTGAGGGGTTTAAGTCATCAATTGAAAGAAGTGATAGATTTGTTAGCAGTATTGATCAAGTTTTAAGAAGGCTTGATACTATGTATCGTGCAGTTGATGATATTGTTAATTCTGCCATTAACTTCAAAACTTCAATGGGCTTAGAGGCAACTTCTACAAACTCAACAGTTTTCAACTTAACGCAAGTTGCAAATTCTACTCTTGATAGGCTAAGGGGCTCTCTAAACGCTAAAGATGGTGCGGCTTTTGTTTTTGCAGGTGCGAAATCTGATGTTGAGCCAGTAAAAGATTTGAAATCCACTAGCAATATTATTAACGGGCAAAATACCGCAAATTATTATAACGGTGATGATTTCATTGCAAATGTTTCTGCATCAGTTTCTTTAGAAGTTGAATATGGTGTTACCGCCGCAGACCCAGCATTTCAAAATTTCATTGCGTCAATAAATCTTGCCAAAGCAACTGAAGCAAGCGGTGAAGGTGCAAATTATGATGATGCAGGCAGGCAATTAGAATCTTCTATTGATGAATTAATTTCATTACGAGCAGATATTGGTAACAATATGAGGGTTCTTGAGCAAATGAAAGAATTTCACACAAGGGCTAAAGCCACTTTTGAAATAAAATATGATGAAAAAAACTCCCCTGATATAATTGAGTTAACAACAAAAACCTCTCAATTAACAGCAACTTTACAGGCTTCATATTTGAATTTTTCAAAAATAAGCCAGTTAAATTTATCAAATTTTCTATAAGTAATTAAATAATAAAAACTATAATTGCTTTTAGATGATTAAAAATTATAATCAAAATATAGGTTAAAAATGTTATCATTAATGGAACAAACTGAAAAGAAAGAAATTTTTTCTAATAATTTAGGTAAACAGGGTATAATTTCTGTATCGTCTAGGTTTGGCGATTATGAAATTGATATTTCAAAGGCAATTTATTTCCCTAGGGGTATTCTTGGTTTCAAACCTGATATTCATTTTGCCCTAGTAAATTTTAACAAGCAAGGGCTTGAAAATTTTAAGGTTTTACAATGCGTTGAAGATAATAGCCTATCTTTACCAGTTCTGCCAAGTAGCCTCAAAAATAATATTATTGATGCAAAAGATATGCAAGAATGTATTAAATCTCTTGAAATATCTGAAGAAAATGTTGCAGTTTTATTTGTTTCTAGCTCAACAAAAAAAGCTGATGGTAGCTTTGATGTTTATATTAATGCTAAAGCTCCAATAATTGTTGATACAAAAAACCAAGTTGCAATTCAGTACGTTTTTACCAATGCAAAATACTCAATCAAGCATAAGATTTCTTAAATAAATATACTTTACTTAGCTTTTTGCTATAATCTTAAGATTATAAAAATAAGAATATAGTTAAGCAGAAAATGGATATAACACCGCCACAGCCTAATATTTCATCATACGCAGGGGAAAATTTATTAAATAAAATTGAATCTTATAATCCTGATTTTAATAAACAATTTGTTAAAAAGGCGATAGATTTTGCCATTGAATATCACGGCTCACAGCTTCGTGCATCCGGAGACCCATATTATCACCACCCTATTGCAGTTGCTGAAATCGTTGCGGATCTCCATCTTGATACTGGCTCAATCGTTACCGCACTTTTGCACGATACCGTTGAAGATACTGATGCAACAATTGATATTATAAAGCAAGAATTTGGCTCAGAAATTGCTCACTTGGTTGATGGCGTTACAAAGCTAGATAAAATTAACTTCAAAACAGAAAATGAGAAAAATGCTGAAAATTTTCGCAAACTTTTAATTGCAATCTCTGAAGATATTAGAGTTTTATTGGTAAAACTTGCGGATAGGCTTCATAATATGCGAACCCTAAATTATATTCCAAAGCCAGAAAAAAGGCTTAGAATTGCCCGCGAAACAATGGATATTTACGCCCAGCTTGCAGAAAGAATAGGTATTCACAAAATTAAAATGGAGCTTCAAGATTTAGCCTTTAGAGAATTAAATGCTGATGCTTATAACTCAGTAATAAGCAGGCTAAATTACCTTCGCCAGCAAGATAAAAATATTATTCCACGCACTATTGAAGGCATCAAGAAAAATTTAGAAAAATATAATATTAAATCTGAAGTAACTGGAAGAGAGAAAATGCCATATTCAATTTGGCAAAAAATGCAAAAAAAGAAGCTCGGTTTTGAGCATGTAACAGATATTATCGCATTTAGAGTAATTTGTGAAAATATTGATGATTGTTACAAAGCACTTGGCGTTATTCACACAAATTACAGGTTAGTTCCGGGTTATTTTGATGATTATATCTCAACCCCTAAAGCAAATAATTATCAGTCCATTCACACGATTGTAATGGGTGATGATAACCAAAGAATTGAAGTGCAAATTAGAACAAAAGATATGCACCAAGTTGCTGAATATGGTGTTGCCGCCCATTGGAGCTATAAACAAGGCATAAATTATGGCGTTGATGGAACACAATTTCGCTGGATAAGGCAATTATTAGAAATTTTAGAAAATGCATCTGACCCAGATGAAATCTTAGAAAACACAAAACTTGAAATGTATAATGAAGATGTGTTTTGCTTCACCCCAAAAGGAGATTTATTTGTTCTGCCAAAAGGTGCAACCGCTGTTGATTTCGCCTTTGCAGTTCACTCTGGCGTTGGCAGAACTTGTGTTGGTGCAAAAATTAATGGCAGGTTAGTTCCACTTAGAACAAAACTAAAAAATGGTGATCAGATTGAAATATTACAATCTAAAGTTCCGGCAATCCAACAATCTTGGGAAGGCTTTGCCAAAACCGCAAAGGCAAAATCAGAAATAAGAAAATTTATCCGCAATAAAAAAATGGGTGAATATTCAGTTCTTGGAAAATCAATTATTAATCAAATTTTCTTGCAGAATAATGAAGAATTTAATGAGAGTAAAATTTCTCATCTACCTGAAAAATTGAAAAGAAAAAATATTCAAGAATTATACTCCGCTATCGGTGAAGGGCAAATTGCTAGAATAGAAATTATTAGAGAATTATTCCCTGATAATAACCAGCTTTCAAGCCGTCAAAAAGATGAGTCAGGTGCATTTGAAACAATTCAAAATGAAATTCCGCTTAAGGGCTTAACATCTGGCGTTTCTGTTACCTATGCAAGTTGCTGTAACCCACTGCCGGGTGAAAAAATAGTTGGCATTCAGCTTCCAGTTGGTGGTATTGCGATTCACGCCGCAGATTGTATGGAGCTTGAGCAATATGTTGACCAGCCAGATAGATGGATAGATTTGAAATGGGATGAAGAATCAATCAACAATAAATACATCTCAAGGGTTGATGTTACTTGCATCAATAAACCCGGTGTTCTTGCAGAGCTTGCAAATTTATGTGCAAAGGCAGAAGCAAATATTTATAATGTTAGAATTAAAGGCAAGGGTAGAGATTTCTGCAAAATAACAATGGATTTGGAAGTACAAAATATTCAACATTTAAGAAAAGTTGAGCAACATCTCAGAACTTCTGAATTTACCTCATCAGTAAAAAGAAATCGTGATACACAAAAAAAGTCAGCTTAAATTTCTCTACCAAGGGGAAAGAATATCTGAAACCTGATTGCCAATTCTCGGCTGTTGAATATCATCAATAACACCTTGACCACCATAAGAAATTCTAGCTTCGGCAATCTGATTAAGTGAAACTTCATTATTTGGCGTTATATCTTCAGGCCTTATAACACCTTTAACAGTAAGTTGCCTTAATTCGTAATTTATCCTAACTTCTTGGCTTCCATAAATTGCAAAATTACCATTAGGTAAAACTTTTGTAATCACCGCCGCAATAACTGTGTTTATATTTTCCGTTCTGTTGATTATACCCTCACCCCTGTTGTTAAGCACTGTCTCTTGATCTATTAAGTTTGCAGGGTTACCTTTTGAGCCAGAAACCACTTTAGCTAGGCCTGCTAGTTTTCCCTGTAATCCAAAAATTTCTGGCACTCTAACATTATCATTTTCAGTTCTTCTTCTCTCTGTTCTATTATTAACTTGTGCCCTATCTTGAACTGCAACTCTTACCGTTACAATATCACCAACCTTACCCGCCCTTTGATCTTTGAAGAATGTTTTTGAGTTGCCATCCCATAATGAATTTGATGAAGCTGGCTTAGTTACTTTAGGTGCCTCTGATGGCCATTTGAATGATGGTGGTTCAACTTTCTGTTCTGTCATAGGGGGCTTTCTACCAAGCCACTCAAGCCTATCAAGCTGAGATGTTGAACAGGCCGATAATATAAAAGATATAATTATAAAATAATATTTATTCATAAAAATTAATTACTAAGTAATTTATTTATTTCATTATTAGCAATTGATTGCTTATCGTTTGCGTAATTTGCAATAACTATATTTGGCTGTTCAACCATAGCAGTAAATTCCTTACCACTTTCAATATTTTTTAGCCTTATAATGTCCCCTTCCCTACCATCTGAAAGTGCCATTGCAGTAACTTTAACTTCCATATTTTTCATCTTAAAAATTGCAACAACTGCTTTGCCTTTCTTTATAATAATTGGGTTTTCAATATCATTTTCAGTAATTTGCATACCTAAGTTAATATTTTTAGTAGCAACTTTACCAATTAACCCTTCATAATTATTTATGCTTTTATATATAATTTTTTCTTCAGGAATGTAACTAATGGATAATTTATCCTGAGTAATCTCTTCACCTCTTTTTATAATATCGCCAGCTACAATAACCTTTTTACTTTCAGTATATTTTCCCTTTGCAGAGAGAAAATATTTTTCACTTTCTGGTGATAAGATAATTTCAAACTCTCTAAATTCTTTATTTATAGAAAATTTTGAAATTCTAAATTTTTCATTAATGCCAGATTTTTCAACCTCTTCAAAAGTAAAATTTCTTCCTGCCCCTTCCCTAGAGATATAGCCATATTTAACGCCATATAATTTATTTTCTAAATTTGCAGAAATAATTTCTGAAGTTTTCTTTGATAATTCCTTAATTGTAAAAACTTCATTATTATTAATTTTAATTTCTAAATCATCAGAAGCTAAAATATTGCCATAAGCAACAAAGGCTAATGCTAGAAATAAAAATGATTTTAATAAGTGTTTCTTCATTCAAATCCCCCGATTTAGTTTTAGTTTGATTAGAAATCATATAACCCCCCAAAGGTTAAATTATCTAATATTGTTAATATTTGATAGCATTTCATCAGTTGCAGAAATTATTCTTGAATTAAGCTCATAAGCCCTTTGAGCTTGAATTAAAGTTGTAATTTCTCTTACCGCATCAACATTTGAATTTTCAACAAACCCTTGCTCCAGCGTTCCAAGCCCATTTAAGCCGGGGTTGCCCAGCAAAGGTGTTCCAGATGCAAATGATTCTTGAAGCAAGTTATTACCAATAGATTTTAAGCCACCCTCATTCATAAAAGAAACTAAAGCAAGCCTACCTAAGTTTTGCGGTTGTAAATTACCGGGTATAAGTGCAAAAACCTCACCTTGAGGGTTGATTGTAATTTCAGTAGCGTTATCAGGAATTGTAATTGCAGGTTCAATCACAAAGCCTTGTGCATTTACTAAAATACCTTGGTTATTTATAGAAAGCCTGCCAGACCTTGTAAAAAATATATTACCTTCTGCATCTGTAACCTGAAAATGCCCCCTACCTTGAATTGCAACATCAAAGGTGTTTCTTGTTTGTAATAATGGCCCTTGCTCTAGGTTTCTAAGAACACCAACCGTTTTTACACCTAAACCAATTTGGCTGTTATAAGGCGGAATATTTCCACCAACTGTTGATTGCACACCTGCACCACGATTTAGATTTTGATATAGTAAATCTTGAAAATCGGCAATATTTGCCTTGTAGCCCGTTGTATTAAGATTGGCAACATTGTTTGAAATCACCTCAACATTAGTTTGTTGTGCTGACATTCCCGTTGCTGCTATTTGTGCTGCTCTAAACATAATTTACTTAAATTATAAATTTTTATTATTTCATACTGAACTAAGTGAAGTATCTAAAGATTCTTCGCTCTGCTCAGAATGACTATATTACTTAGCCCCTGCAATTCTTGATACAGCATTTCTTTCTAGCTGATATTGCGTATCAATAATTTTAGCCACCTGCTGAACACCCCTTGTTACATCAATAAGCTCTGTCATTTGAACTATTGAATTAACATTAGATTTTTCAACTACACCCTGCGAAATTTCATATTGATCAATCGTTAATTGCTCTGGCGAAGCTGTAGATGAAAAAACATTATTGCCAACTTTTGTTAAGGTAGATTTATCTTGAAAAGTAACTACGCCAATCTGCCCCCTAATTGCAGATAAACCATTATTTTTAACAACCACTTCACCATTTCTATCAATTCTAATTTCTTGATCATCAGGCTCTAGCGTTATTGCACCGGCATCACCAAGCAATATATATCCTTGTTGCGTTGCTAATTGCCCTTGATCATTAATTGTAAATGAGCCAGCTTTTGAATATCTAGCCCCAAGCGGCGTTTCTAATTGAAAATATCCATCACCTTGAATTGCAATATCTAATGGCCTACCGGTTGATTTATAAGCACCCTCTGATAAATCAGTTGTGATGAGCATTTTAGGGGCTGGGTTATCTTCACCGTTAATTTTTTTATTATCATTCACATAAACCGCAAGATCAGCCTTAAAGCCTGTGGTATCAGCATTTGCAACGTTGTTTGCAAGAACTTCCATTCTTTCATAAAGGCTTTTTTGCCTTGCGTATGCTATTATGGTTGCGTCCATATTTATTATCAGATGATTAATGCAAAATTTTCACTTAGCAGTAAAATAAAGCATTAATCGTGCCATTTTTTAGAATGAAAATCGGCAAAATTTGCAGGGTAAAATAAAAAAGGATTAAAAATAGAAATTGATAAAGTTAGAAAAAACTAACTATTTATCTCATCATTAAGAACATTAGAGGCGTAAAAACTTATAACTTTTCTTGGGGCAATAACGGCTTCCTTTTTGGTTTTAGGGTTTCTACCAACCCTCGCACGCTTGCTATTAACTGCAAAAGAGCCAAAAGAAGAAATTTTCAAAGCGCCATTATTTTCAATAGAGTTGCACATTTCTTCTATTAAAGAATCCACCATTTCAACTGATTCAGAAAAAGAAAACCCAAGAGTTCTTTGAACTAATTCCGCAATGTTAGAGCGTGTAAGTGTGTTAGGCATATAAAATATTGTTATTTCTTATCTTTTAAGCTTGAAACTAAAATTTTCAAGCAAACTAGTAAATTTACCTTTAAGTTTATGGAATTTCATTAATCCGTCAATAGACTTTTTAATATAATTTCTTGTTTTAATTAGATTTTCTGAATTATCATCAATAGAATACATAATTGCTTTTAGATAAATTGCAGAAAAACTAGCCCTTTTAGTATAAAAAGAAAAATCAGTTGAGTTATCACCTATTAAATACCAAGCCTTATCTGAAAATTCAAAAATTCCTTTGCCAGCGATGGCTACTAAACTAGGTGTTAAACAACTTGAAATAAATTTTTTCAGAGATTCAGAATTTTTTAACTTGATATGATATAAATAAATTTTCTGAAAAATAATCTCTTCGGCTTTTTCTGCAATTTTTAGTTTTTTATCACTAAAAATATTTTCAGCGTTTTTTAAGGCAATTTCATTACAATTATTTGCGAATTCAAAAGTAAAACCTTCAATGCCTGCTGGGTATAAAATTTTTGCATAATTTACGCCATAGCCTGAAGCATCACAAGCCTTTTCAAGCGTTGAGAAATTCCAACCATCAAATGGCAATAAATCTATAAATTTATTAACTACAATTTCTTTTTCATTTTCCATAATTTACTTTTCTAAAAAGAATATATGCACCCAAAATAAAACTTGGCAGGCATAAAACCATACCCATTGTTAGCCATTCACCATATAAATAGCCTATTTGCAAATCTGGATCTCTAAAATTTTCGCAAAAAGCTCTAAATATAGAATAAAAAACTAGAAATAAGCCAGAGCATAAACCAGTATAACCCAATAAATATTTGCCAGATTTAACTGATTTATAACGAGCTACAAAAAATAAAATAATTAATAATAATAAACCCTCAGAGAATGCTTCATAAAATTGGCTTGGATGACGCAAGAAAGGTTCTGACTTATAATAAACCCCCCAATAAACTTCACCTTCTTCAATAAATTTACCACGAAGCTCATTATTGATAAAATTAGCAATTCTGCCAAAAAATATTCCAATCGGTGCAACACACGCAACTAAATCTGTAACTTGCAAATATGGAATTTTATATTTGCGTGCATATAAATAAGTGCCAATTATAACGCCAATTAAGCCGCCGTGAAAGCTCATTCCGCCATTCCAAACTTGTAAAATTTCAACTGGGTTTGTAAGATAATAACCCAAATTATAAAATATTACATAACCAATTCTGCCACCTAAAATTATGCTTAAAATTATCCATAATGGCAGGTTATCTATTGCCTCTGCAGAAATCGGCTTTTCTAAAAATTTTCCATTCAAATATTTTGCATACCACCAACCAAAAAGCACACCAAATAAATAGGCTAAACTATACCATTTTATTTGAAAAAACCCCAAATCAATCGCGATAGAGTCTATCTTTCTATAACGAAAATTATGCTTTGGAATATTTTGATATTCCACCTCTTCCAAAAAACTTTCAATCAGCCTAGAATTTTCAAGTTTTTCTTGATATTCTTTGCGATTATTTTCTATTTCCTCATCATCATTGTGAGCATAAGAAATTACAGAAAAGAAGATGATAGAAAACAAACTTAGTATTAAGATTAAAAAAACTTTATTTCTGAAGATTAAACTTGCCATTATATTAATAATGTTGAATTAATTGAGCATTAATTATGAATTAAAACATCAAACCTTAAACTACATATGAAAGAAAATGTAAAAAGTTTTTTTGAAGATTTATCAAAACTTTCTGGAAATGCAGCTGGCGTTGCCTTTGAAGCTGGCAAAAATATTAATGATAAAATCAAAGAAACGCTTAAGCACCTCCTTTCTGAGCTTGATATTATAACTAGAGATGAATTTGAAGTTGTTCGTAAAATGGCTGAAAAAGCCCGCGAAGAAAATGAAATTCTTAAAGCCAAAATTGCTGAGTTGGAGAATAGAAAATAATGTCAATTCGTGATAAAAAAATTCTATTAGTTGGCTGTGGTAAAATGGGCAACGCCCTTTATGAAGGCTGGATAAAATCTGAAATACCGCAAGAAAATATTTTTGTGGTTGAGCCCTTCAATAAAAATATTAAATCAAAAAATTTATATAATAATATTCAAGATTTTTTAGCAGATAATAGCTTTGAAACCATTGATATATGCGTTTTTGCAATTAAACCTCAAAATTTTCCTGAAACATTAAAAAATTATTTTTTACCGCAAAAAACTCTAGTAATTTCTATAGGTGCGGGTGTTACAATTTCTAAAATTAATTCGTTATTGCCAGTTTGCAGTTTTTCCAGAAAAATCGCAAGAGTCATGCCAAATTTACCAGCATCTATTGGCTTCGGTGTAAATGGCTATTTCTGTAACTCAAACTGCGATGAGCTAGACAAAAAAAATGTTTATAAATTATTTATAAAATGTGGCTCAACTTATAGATTTGAAAGTGAAGAAGAAATTGATAAAATCACCGCACTTTCAGGCAGTGGCCCTGCTTATTTTTATTATTTTATAGAAGCCTTTGCAAAAAAGGCTGAAAATTTTGGCTTTTCTAAAGATATTGCAAATGATATTGCGGAGCAAACCGCCATAGGTGCTATTGAGCTACTCAAAAATTCTGGCAGAGCAGCTAAACAGCTTCGTGAAGATGTTACAAGCCCAAAAGGCACAACTGAAGCAGGATTATTAAGGCTAATGGATGGTGAATTACAAAAAATTCTTGATGAAACTATTGATAAAGCATTTATTAGAGCTAAAGAACTAGGAACCGATAGCAAATAAATTTTTTAGATGACAAAACCTCATAATAAATTTGATAGAAGAGAACAAATAAAACCAATTATTTTTGGCGTTTCTGGCAAAACCGCAACCGCTGATGAGTTAGAGCTTTTTAATCGTCATAATCCGCTTGGTTTTATTATTTTCGGCAGAAATATTGAAGAGCCAGAACAATTAAAAAGGCTTATTCAACAGCTTAAAGCAACGGTTTTTCCTAGAAATGATGTTCTGATATTAATTGATCAAGAAGGCGGTAGGGTTGCACGCTTAAAACCGCCTTTTTGGAATGAAATGCCCCCTGCCAAATATTTTGGTGATATGATTGAAACTGATACTTTAGCTAGGGCAAAGCGTTCAGTTTATAACCATTTCAGATTATGTTCCTATGAGCTTAAACAGCTAGGTATAAATGTTAATTGTGCCCCTACGCTTGATTTATATTTTGATGGGGCTCACGATATTATAGGCGATAGGGCTTACTCAGCTGATCCATTTGAAGTTGCAGAGCTTGCAAAAGAAGTTTGCAGAGGTTTATTAATGGGCAATGTTTTTCCAGTAATTAAGCATATACCCGGGCATGGAAGGGCAAAAGTTGATAGCCATCACGAACTGCCAATTGTTGATGTAAGCCTTAATACACTTAGAAATATGGATTTTCTGCCATTCAAAGCATTAGCAGATATGCCCTTTGCGATGACAGCTCACATCAAATATACTGCCATTGATCACATTGATTGTGCAACTTATTCTAGCAAAGTTATAAGCCTGATTAAAAATGAAATTGGCTTCAAAGGCTTATTGATGAGTGATGATTTAACAATGAAAGCCTTAGAAGGTTCAATGGCTACAAGGGCACAAAAAGCCTTAAATGCGGGCTGTGATATTGTTCTTCACTGCAATGGCAATTTAGAAGAGATGAATGAAATTTGTGAAGCTGTTGATTTCTGGAAAAAAGATCATAGAGAAAAATTCCGCAATTGCTGGAAAGCACTTAGATTTTAGATATGTTAATTAAAAAGCTTTTTAATACTATTGAATTTATATTAAAAAAATCTATTTGTAATGAAATTTGAAATATAAATTTTTAAACTTTTGATATTTCTTAAGTATGAATCCTTGGATACAAATGAGTATAGATTATGCAAACCAAAAATCTTATCTAGACGATTTATTTAGGGTATATCCGACAATACCTGACGGAATAAGAGAACTTGATAATAAAATTTGGAATGATATTGAGCAAGCTTTTTACTCTAGAAACAATATAAACCTAATTAAAACTTTACTTAATCTAGATTTATTTCCTATTAAGGATAGTTATATAGCATATTTGAGAAGAGATAAATCTGCAATAAATAGAAACCCTGAAACAATAAATAGAATTTCAGGAAGACTTTATGAAATGGGCTTAAGTGAAATATTTAAAAGGAGCTCTGAGCCAAAAGAAACCAACAGGCAAATTGGACCATTATTTAAGAAATGGTTAAATAGTAAGGCTCTTGGGATAGATCCAGTAAATAGAGATAAATTTTTGTCGAATAATCACAATGCTATTCTTGCTGGTAACGACCAAGAATTAATGGATTTTGCAAAAACTCATTTAAACTACAATAGAAATAAAGGCCTAGATTTCATAGGTCGATTTAACAAAAAATATGTAATTGGAGAAGCAAAATTTTTAACTGATTTTGGAGGTCATCAGAACGCTCAATTTAATGATGCAATTTATACGCTACAATCACAAAATATAAAAGCTGTTAAAATAGCAATCTTAGATGGAGTTTTGTATATTGACAGAAAAAACAAAATGTTCAGTGAACTTACATCAACTTACAAAAATTATAATATTATGAGTAGTTTAGTTTTAAGAGAGTTTTTATATAATATATGAAAAAACAAAGCACTAAAAATAATTTAGAAAATTTTTTTTCTTCCATTCCAGAATACACAGTAGATTTTAAATATAAGGGTAACAGTGGTAACATTCTAATTAATGGAGACAATCTTTTGGCACTAAAGTTTTTACTAGAAAATTTTAAAGGTAAAATTGATCTTGTTTATATAGACCCACCTTTTGCAACAAATAACATCTTTAGATTTTGCAATAAAAAGGCAAATAGTATTAGTTCAACTAGTGCAGGAAACATTGCATATAAGGATAAAATTAAAGGAGAAAATTATATTGAATTTTTAAGAAAAAGATTAATTCTTCTTCGAGAACTTCTATCTGAACAAGGCTCAATATATCTTCACATTGATTACAAAATTGGTCATTATGTTAAAGTTATGATGGATGAAGTTTTTGGAATAGAAAATTTTAGAAATGATATAACAAGAATTAAATGTAATCCTAAAAATTTTGAAAGAAAAGCTTATGGGAATGTCAAAGATATGATTCTGTTTTATTCAAAATCAGCGAATCCTATTTGGAACGAGCCAAAATCTCCATATTCTGAAAAAGACTTAATAAAATTATTTCCAAAAATTGATCAAAATGGGCGAAGATATACAACAATCCCAATTCATGCCCCCGGAGAAACTAAAAATGGCAAAACTTCTATGTCCTTTAAAGGTATAAATCCACCTATAGGGAGGCATTGGAGAACTGAAGTTAGAATTCTAGAAGAATGGGATAACAAGGGTTTAATTGAATGGTCATCTAGTGGCAATCCCAGAAAAAAAATATATGCAGACGAGCAATATGGAAAGAAACTTCAAGATATATGGGAATTTAAGGATCCTCAATATCCTGTTTATCCAACAGAAAAAAATTTAGATCTATTAAAATTAATTATAGAGGCTTCCTCACAGGAAAATAGTATTATTTTAGACTGTTTTTGTGGTTCAGGCACTACTATTAAAGCTGCAAAAATTCTTAACAGACGATGGATTGCTGTTGATGAATCAGATGAAGCTATAAAAATTTTTCACAATAAAATAAAAAACAATGAATGTTTTAACACATTTAATTATGACTTCGATTACATTTCGATAATTCCATTGTCTAGTAAACCTATCAATTAAAGAGCTTTTACATTTTTGAAAATATTAAAATTTAGAAATGACAAATTCACTAAATACATATTCAAGAAAATTAAAATTCGGCTCAGACTTCAAAGAAATTGAGGTTGGTGATATAATTAATCTCTGCGAGAATGATTTTCTTGAATTGCAATGTGGTGCAAGAATTTCTAATTTTCCAATAGCTCTCAAAACTTTTGGCAATCTTAATGAAGATAAATCTAACGCTATATTAATCTGCCACGCATTAACTGGTGATCAATATGTTATTGGCACTCACCCTGTAACTGGCAAGCAAGGCTGGTGGGAACATTATGTTGGTGAAGGCAAAACCATTGATACAAACAAATTTTTTGTAATTGCCCCCAATGTTTTAGGTGGCTGTATGGGCAGTTATGGCCCCAAAGATATTAACCCTGAAACTGGCGAAGCATTTAACTTATCTTTTCCAATGATTACCATAACAGATATGGTAAATGTTCAAAAAAAGCTCATTGAAAAATTTGGAATAAACAAACTTGCTTGCGTTATTGGTGGCTCAATGGGCGGAATGCAAGCTATGGAATGGATAAGCAAATATCCTGAAAATTGTAGTAGTGCAATTTTAATTGCAACTTCTGCAAGGCATTCCGCACAAAATATTGCCTTTAATGAAATCGGCAGACAGGCTATAATGGCTGATCCAGAATGGTGCGAAGGTAATTATATCTCCAAAAAATGTTTGCCAAGCAAAGGGCTTTCTATTGCTAGAATGATGGCACACATCACCTATTTATCAGAATCCGGTTTGCATAATAAATTTGGCAGAAAACTACAAAATAAAAACGCACTTTCCTTTGGCTTTGATGTTGATTTTCAAGTAGAAAGCTACCTTAGATATCAAGGTATGAGCTTCGTTGAAAGGTTTGATCCCAATAGCTATTTATACATCACAAGGGCTATGGATTACTTTGATTTAGAATCTGATTATAATTTTAATCTCGCCAAGGCGTTTGAGAAAACTAAATGCCCAGTTTGTGTAATTTCTTTTACCAGCGATTGGCTATTTACCACTGAAAACGCTAAGCAGATTGTTCATTCTTTAACCGCTTCATCTTCTGATGTTAGCTTTGTTGAAATTGAGAGTGATAAGGGGCATGATTCCTTCTTGCTTCCCAATATTATGCTTGAAAAAACAATTTCAGGCTTTTTAGGTAAAATTTTATAAGTTTTTATATTCTGCCACAATACAAAATTTGTTGCTATTACAAAAACTTAATATTACAAAAATGCTTTATTATGGTTTATTATATATTATAAAAATCAAAAAATTTTACATTTTATATGGCTGAATTTTCACTTCCTAAAAATTCTAAAATCGTTGAGGGAAATTACTTCAAAGCTGAAAGTAATTCCTCAAATATCAAAAAGTTCAAAATCTATCGTTGGGATCCTGAAAATGAGGGAAACCCTAGAATGGATACTTACGAAGTTGATATGGATAATTGCGGGCCTATGGTTCTTGATGCTCTTATCAAAATCAAAAATGAAATTGATAGCTCCCTTACCTTTCGTCGCTCTTGTAGGGAGGGAATCTGCGGTTCTTGTGCTATGAATATTGGCTCTTCTGCAACTATGAATAGGGGTTCAAATACTCTTGCTTGCACCTGCTCAACTGAGGATCTCGGTGGGAATGAAGTTGTTATCAACCCCCTGCCCCATATGCCAGTTGTTAAAGATTTAGTGCCAGATTTAAGCAATTTTTATGCTCAGCTTGAATCCGTTGAACCTTGGCTTAAAACTAAATCTTCAGCCCCTTCAGGTAAAGAGAGGCTACAAACAGTTGAAGATAGAGAAAAACTTGATGGCTTATATGAATGTATTTTATGTGCTTGTTGTTCAACCTCTTGCCCTAGCTATTGGTGGAATGGCGATAAATATTTAGGCCCAGCAGTTTTATTACAAGCCTATAGATGGATTATAGATTCAAGAGATGAAGCAACTGATGAAAGGCTTGATGCACTTGAAGATCCCTTCAAATTATATAGGTGCCACACTATTATGAATTGTGCTAAAACTTGCCCTAAAGGCTTAAATCCAGCCAAAGCTATTGGTGAAATCAAAAAAATGATTGCCGAAAGAAAAGCCGCTTAGCTTTACTTATTTATCTAAGATCAAGATAAAATAAATTTTACTTTTTTCTTGATTTTTCAGCCTTGCTTGGTTTATCCTCTCGATTGGTTAGATCATAGTTATTTTCCAATCCTGCTTCAAGAATTGAATTAAATGTTTGCTGGATTTGGGCTCTTAAGGTTTCTTTATTCACATCTGAATCTCCTGCCCCTCTAATTTCTTCTGCGATGGCTTGGTTAGTTAATGTTTCAATCAAAACTTTTAGGCTTTCATTTGTTACATTCAATTGGCCCTTTTCAAGTTTTGCGACATCATCAACTATTCCGCCATTTGCCATTCCACCAACTAACTTTCTAAATTCATCAAGTGCTTCATTGTTAATTTTTTGGTTTAAACCTTTTGATTTTTCAAAAGAAATTCCCTTCTCACTATAATCCGCACTATTATCAGCTACAAGGCGATTTATATTAATCTCTTTTAATTCTTGTGCTGATATTGAGCTACCCTGAACATTAAATCCATTCAATGGAATTCCACTTAAAATATTATCAAATTCTGAAATTTTTTCTTTTATGTCTTTAGGAATTTCAGGGGCTTCTGGCTCTGCTGTTTTTTTAGTAACACCATCAATTGGTGGTTTAGCATTATGTATTTCCTCAGCTTTTTTATCTTCCTTGCTTTGAGGTTTTTCAGCTTCAGTTTTTTTCCTTTCTACTGGTGTAGTTGTAGGTGCAGGTGTTGATCCTGTTTCTGCTGGTGTAGGTGTTGATCCTGTTTCTGCTGTTGCAGTTGTTGATCCTGATGGTGCAGTTGTTGATCCTGATGGTGCAGTTGTTGATCCTGATGGTGCAGTTGTTGAT
>CAYULD010000001.1:323119-587433 GCA_964445765.1 uncultured Rickettsiales bacterium
GTTGCAGTTGCTGATCCTGCTGGTGTTGCAGTTGCTGATCCTGCTGGTGTTGCAGTTGCTGATCCTGCTGGTGTTGCAGGTGTTGTAGTCTCTTTCTTAAGTTCTTCTTCTCCTTTTTCCTCTACTGGTGCTGTAGAAGATGGAGCTTTTTTTCCTACATTTCCCTTCTCAGCTTCTTGAGCAGGAGCGGATTTTTGCAATTCTAACTGATTTGATACATATCTATTAATTAGATTAGTTTGTGCAAGTAAGAAATTAACATTAGCAATTTCTGAGAACTCAGTTTTTTTACTTAATGCTTCAAGCTCGGTTGCTTTTCCTGTTAAGTATGCTTGAAGATCTTTTAGATTTTGCTCAGTAACATTTAATCTATTTTCCCAAGCGGTTTTATTTTCTGCTTCTAATTTTGCTTTTTCTTCCTCAAGTTTTTTAATTTCTGCTTTTAAAGGGCTTTCTTCTTTATCCAAATCAGTTAAAAAATCTTGTAATTTATTAACATCAACTTGTGATTCATCAGTAAATCCAAGTTTTTTGAGGTTTTCTAAATAAATTGATTTTTCTGTTTGTGTTGGCTCATTGGAACCTTCTAAGCTAATTTTGGTTGTAACCACAATAAAACCATCATCTGCAGAACTAGATGGAGCAGTATTTTTTATTTCGAGATCTTTAAATTTCTTATTATAATCAATAATCGCTTTAATAGTTTCACGACTATTAATTAGGTTATCAATAGCCTCAATATTTTTATCCAGATAATTAATCTGAATTAATTTTTGGATATATTGATCAATTTGTGTTGCGTTTTCTTCACCTAATTTACTATTGATTTCAGTTTCAATTTCTTTTCTAATTTTTACTACAGTTGAAATATTTTTAGCCTCTAAAAGCCCAGCACCTAAAGTCTGCTGAATTGATTGTGAGCTATTATTAAAACCTATTACTTTACCCTCTGCATCTTTAATAGGTTCAACTTTTGGCACTCCCTGCCCTAAATTTTGTAATGACTGATTAGTGAGACTTAAATTATTATCAATTGCCTTAGTTAAACCCTCTGCACCCCTTGCATAATATGGGTTTACATATGATGCTAAGTTATCTTCCCCTAATTGCGACAAACTTTTTTGAAGGCTTTCAAGTTGTTTTTTATCTGCATCAATTAATTTTTGAAGCCTTGCAATTCTATCTTCATATTCTTTAATTTTTGCATCTTCTAGATTACCTTCATTTGCCAAAGCAAAAACTTCTTGAGAAATTTTTTGAATCTCCTCTTGAGATTTAGATTTGAAATCAGTTAATTTTTTATTGATTGCATTAAATTCATCTATTCTTTTGTTTAATAATTTTTGTGCATAAGTTTCAGCTTCTTTTTCATTTTCACCAAATGCAAAACCTTTAATTTCAATATTTTTAGAAGGTAAATTACGGTTATTTTGTTTAATATTATCCCTTATTTGCTCTGAATTTTCAGCACCATATAAATAAATATTCTCCCATTTTTTTTCTCCTTCAACCCAATATTTAATATGAATAATATTACCCATATTATCTTTACTTATTGGGCTTGGGGCAATGATAACTTTAGAATTTTTAGGCAAGCCTTTAATATCAAATTTTTCAAATGGATAATAATTAACACCACCTGAACGCATTAAATAGATTTTGTTATCTATGAAAAACTTTTCTTCTAAGCCAGTAAGATTTGCTAAAAATTTAGGATTTGTTTTAGCTTCTTTCTGAACTAAAAATTGGCTTGGTGCTGGGCTAAATTCATTACCATCTTTATCTAACCATTTACCCTCTTTACCTTTGCTAATCTCAATTATACCAATCTCTTGATTATCAAACTCTTTTTGAGCTTCAGCGTTCCAACCTTTATAATCAAAATATGATTGCGTTTTAGCACCCACAGATATTAACTCAGCATTATCTTCTGGAAAGAAATAACTGCCCGCATTTGCATAAGGGAATATCCTAGCGGTTTTACCATATTTCTGCCTATAACCACCCGGTAAAAGCCCTTCTAGCGTTCCAAAATTTAATGAAACTTGATTGCCATTAAATATTGAAGGCTGGTTAACCGGAACAGCTTTTATATAATTGCTACCCAAAACTTGGTTTATTGAGCCTGCAATTTCTTCTCTCAGATTCTTTCTTTTAGACCATTCAGCAAACCCTGAATTATCAATTTGAACATCCATTTCAATGGCTATTGGGTGGTTTTCATCAACCACACCGCTAGATCTATATAACCTAACCTTTAAGGTTTTATGGCTTTCACCATTTTGCTCAATATCCTCATCAATAACTTCAATTTTATCAAATTCTTTTAGATATAATTGCGGATATCTTTGGGTAATTTCAAAGCCTATTACGCTTGCAACGCTATATTGAACACCATAAATATTTGCTAAATTTCTATAATGTTTTTCTGGAAAACTTATTTTAGACCCGTCAGAAGAATTTTCAGAAGTAAAATAGCCCGTAACATCAAATACACTTCCATTAGGTGTTAAATCAAAAATAGTAGTTTTTTGTTCTTTTCTGATTATTCCATTATCAGCATCACTTCTATTTACATCAATTGGCCTAAAATGTTCATCAACAGCTATAACTTGCTTCGTTGCAAATGGCGTGCTAAAAATTTGAGCTTTTATAGTATGTTTTTTAAGAGCATTATATTTTTCAATATTATTTAGCAGTTCTACAGTCTCTGGTTTAGAGCGTAAGAATGGATATAAAACTGCACCCGCTGGATTTCTTCCATTTGAGGTTAATGCATTAAATATAACTTCATTTGGAACTGTGCCATAAACATCAGGCAGATTATTAAAGTATGTTTCAGGGTTATAAACCAAAGGCATATCTTTATAATATTCCTCTTGTGCTTTTTTATTTATATAAACATTCGGATCTTTAATGGTTAAATAATAAACTAAATCTTGAGTAATATTTCCAGCCGCTTCTTCTGGCTCTAGAATACCACCTAAAATTGCTAAGTTTTGTAAGCCACCAACGGCAATATCACTAACCGCCCAGCCCGGTGCGCCAGCCCTTGCAAGTGCCCCCATATATGCAAGATTTGATAAACCAAATATTGCTTGATCAGTAAATGGCACACCACGCTTTTGTTTATCTGCAAGCCCAGTTATTGCACCATATGCCATCTCCACTTGAATTCCCGCGTGGAAAACTTGTGAGAATAATTGCAACCCACTTGCAACCCTTCCAGCCGGCGTTTTTGAGGCTAATTCTTGTAAAGTAAGCTCAGAGCCATTTGCCAATTGCTTTGCACCTAGCCTTAAGGCATATCTATTAGCAACCGCTTGGAAGTATGGGTCAGCCACTAGCATTCCAGAACCAATTAATAAACTATGCTCCGCACCACCCTTAACTTGTTCTACTAGTAAATTATCAAAACCACCTTTTTTTAATCCTTCAGCGGTTTTCATATCTAAAAAGCCGTTAAGAAGCATAGACAAAGGGAATAAACCAACCCTATGCTGCCCACCTTGATTTACAACATACCTAGTTATACCAGATTTATTTCCAGAACTACTTGCAAGTGCCGCTTTTAAGTGAACATCTGCCCTTGTTTCATTAAATTTAACCTCTAGTTTTTCTATTTTGCTTTTTTGTTCTGCAGTCAGTTCATATTTAGTCTCGTTTGTGTTTTCGTGATTTTTTTGAGCTTCTATAATTTCTCTAGAATATTCAAGAATTGCTTTTTCCGCCTCTGCCTGAGCTTTTATCGCTTCATAATAAGCTACCTCTTCAGGGGTAAGATTTCTGTTTTTTTCTTTACCTTTATCATCTTTTTCAGTAACATTACCCTTATTTATATAATCATCAAATTGCTCAGAAATTTTAGTTAATTCATCTATCCTTTGAGTTAATTTTCTAATTTCTAAACCATAATATGAATTGTTAAATTTAGTTTTATATTTATTCTCTAAAGCTTCATAAAATTTAATTTTACTCTCAAGCTCAGCAATTTTTATTAATCTATCCTCCACCTTTCTTTTTGCCTCTTCACTTGGCAACTCTTCAACTTGATTATCTATAAATGCTTTTTGTTCAGCCTTAAGTTTTGCTAAAGTATTTTTTGATTCAGTTAAAACTGCTCTAACACCAATATTATTTTTTAAATTATCAGTAACCCTATCAATATCTCTTTGAACTTCTAAACCTGATTTTTGCTCTTGAGTTAAGCTAGAAGTAATTTCTTGAAGTTCAGTATTTCTAGAATTAACTGTGGTTTCAATCCCAGTAACTTTAGTTTGTAATGCAGAAATTCTAGTTCTAATCTCTTCTGTTTTCTGATTTTCAGGAAGTGCATTGAGTCTATTAATTTCCTCTTGATAAATTTCTTTTTGCGTTTCTAAATTATCAATTTCCCTCGAGGTTTTTAGATAATTTATAACATCTTCATTACGAAGATATAAATTATTACCATCACGCCACTCATTGTTATCCTTTAGAACCTCAGCATATTGGGCTTTTTGAGTTTCAATTTCTTGCTTCAATTTCTCATTAGGTGTTTCTGATTTATAACTTCCATCATATTTGAAAATTACAACTCTTTCTTCTGTTTTAGCTTCTAATTGCTCAACTTTAGCGGAAGCATCAATATTTTTTGCCGCCTCTTCCATTGCCTTATCTTGAAGCTGTTTTACTTCCTGATTAGTGCCATCACCACCTTTTAGAATTGTAACTTTTAGAGTTAAACCTTCTGGGAATTGTGCTTTTAACCCATCTAACTCAGCTTGAATAAATTTATTTGCTAATTCTTGCTTATTAGCATCAGGGTTTTTCGCCAGCTCCGCATTAATATACTCTTCCAATGAACCAGTAAAGAAATGCGCACTAACCTGCTTACCCGTTGAGTTGCCCTCCGCATCAACCGCATATATATGAACATAATTACAAGTTATTGCACCTTTATGTATATGCTCAGCGTTCTTATCACTTGTAACCAGAGCTGTTTGTGCCTCAACATAAATTCTATTAGATTTCGTGCCACCTGTTTTAACATCAACTAATTCATCACCGCGTGGGCTAGCATCTAAAATTTCTTGCTTTGCTTTCGGTAAAATAGCACCTTTAGATTCTAAATAAGCCCTCATCATACCAACATCATATGTGCTGGTTGAGTGACTATTGAAAAGCAAGAACATTTCTAGTGTTACATCACCCGGCGCATCAAATCTTGGCCTATATTCAGAAAATATATCTTTAACTCTTTCTTTATCTAATTTTATTCCGAATAAATCTGGATTATTTTTACTTAAATTTGCTAAATCCTCAGGGCTATTTATTTTTTTTATTTGTTCTATAAGTGTTTCTGCATTTATACCCGCATCACTTAATAAAGTGCTTCTAGAAGTTTGGATATTATAAATTCTGGTTAAAATTTGTTGTTTTATCGTTTCTAACTCTTCTTCAGCAACCCTATAACCAAATTTCTGATTAACAAATAAAGAATTTCCTTCTAAATTTTTACCATCAATTTGTATTGCACCTATTTTATCGTGTATAGATAAAATATTTGCCATAAATTGTGTATAATTTCCATTACCCTTATCTTTATCAGAATGTGAAAAATAATTATGAAGCTCAATTATATTTTGATCAGTAACTCTAAATTCTAGCTTAAAATTATCATAATCACCGCTGGTAAATGAAATAAAGTTACCATTTAGATTAACTCTCAAATCCCCAAAATAATTGAAGTTATTGAAGATTGCTCTTTCAAATTCCGCTATAGAAATTTTATCACCAAATATTTTTTTCCATTTTTCCTGCTTTTGCTCTTCAGTTAAGCTATTTTCAAAAATAAGTTTTGGTGATTCATTTTCTGGTGCCTTAGTAGCCTTAGGTTTTGTTGTTTGAGCGGGGGGATTTGGATTATTTTTTATAGCCTCATACTCCCTTAAAACTTTTGTGCTAAACCATAAACCATTAATGTTACTCTCTGGGTTTACATCTAAATCTAAATTAACACTTGTATATTCTGCAATTTTTAATTGCTTACCTAATTCACTTCTTCTTACAATATTATTTTGTTCTTCTTCTAGGCTAGCGGCAACATATAGAGAATTTTTATTAGAATTTAGATTGCTAACTTCTCTAAACAAATCCTCAAAACTTTTACTATCGCTTATAAAAGCTCTTTTATCTTCACCTTCTTTTTGAGGCTCAGCATAGAAATGATAATCTAAAAGAACAATATCTGTTCCACCAGATTTATTCCATTCCGTCATTTTATCTGTAACATCCTTGAAATTATCAGTTACAAATATTTCATATTTACCCGGAAAGCGTTCATTTAGTATTTTTGCAAGCTCACCAAATGGTTTTTGATCATCTGCCATTATGATACGAATCGGGCGATTATTATCATTAGCAACCACTGATGTTTG
This sequence comes from uncultured Rickettsiales bacterium, assembly GCA_964445765.1. Lineage (GTDB taxonomy): Bacteria > Pseudomonadota > Alphaproteobacteria > Rickettsiales > UBA8987 > JANPLD01. The sequence continues at coordinate 329,539 of CAYULD010000001.1, forward strand.
AGGGTTTTTCAACCCTGCAATTTTAGTTTTTGTTGTTTGAAGCCCCCAGTAACTATTATTATTTCCTGATGCCCTATGTGCAGCTACTTCACCTGCTAAAACCTTCAGCCCTGCTAAAACTTTATTATTATTTTCAACAATAGGATTAATTTCTTTATTAAAAGATGTTATGTCATATTGAACATTAGATAAAAAACCACCTGTATAAATAGATTTATCACCCGAAAAATAAACAGGGATATTAGGATTAGATTTATTAAAAGTATTTATTATTTCTCTTGCTTCTTCAACTCCGTCAAATGCAACTATAAGAGTTTGCTGGGATAATAATTCATTGGTTACTTCATCATTAAAAATAATTTTAACTTTATTAGAAAAACCTCTTTGCTCAATTATTGCGTTAAAATTTTCTAAAGTTTGACTATCATAATTTCTTGGAATTGCTATTGTAACTTCCTCAGCTTTATTTAAGAAAGGCAATATTCTTGCTCTTACATCAGATAATTTTCTAAAATTTGTAAAAATTACCACTTTAGAATTATTAGGCGTTTTATTTTTTGCTACATAACCAAAGAAACTTGAGACATCTATTGTTGCCTCCCTTGCTATATTTCCAATCTCTTTAGCATCAGCAATTACATTTGGAATTATTATTCCTATAACTGGCTTGTATTTCTTTTTTAAATTTGTTCTTAATTGACCTAATACATCGTAGTCAGCAAACCTATTTGCTTTTAACCCAGCTGCCCAACTTACTAAAAATTCATAGCCAGCCTCACCTTCTATAATTTCTACTTTACTAGTATTTTTCACTAAATCAGGGAATTCTTCTTTAAGTTCCCTCAGTGCTTGCTTATCACCAACAAACATTTGCCTTGCACAAGTTTCAGCGGCAAAAAATTTATTATTTAAGAATAATTTTTGTTCAGTAGTTAAAGGTCTAGTGTTTTTTGCATTAATATTAACCACCACTAAATCTTTTATCGCCTGTTTAACCTTCTCATTTCCAACAGGCTCTTGAACGGGTTGATATTTTTCTGCCCCGAGTTTTTTGCCAAAATCTTGAATAATTGGCATATTCTCAGCGGAAATTTTATTAGTAGAATTATCCCTAGGGTTTGCCTTATCAGCGATAATAAAATCATTAATTGCTTTAAGTAACTTTGGATTTTCTAATTCTTCAAAAATTGGCAGATAAGTATTTTCAAATAAATCCACTAATTCATCCCCATACTCTTTTCTAAGTTGTTTTAATGCTCCTTCTTTTTTATCCGTCTCTGAATCCTCTTTTGCTTTTAAGAAATTTCTCAGATATTCCTGATTTAAGAAAACTAGAGCCTCTTCATATCTATGTTTTTCGTTTGTTAAAGACAGATGTTGAATTAGATAATTATAAGTATCAGTTTTATTAGCTTCAAAATATTTATCTACAGAATCAGCCCAATCCGGCCTATTACAAATTTCAAATAAGTTCTGCTGAGATTCAGAATATATCTGAGCAATCGCATCAATTATAAAATGCGTATATTCGTGGTTTGAAACCACATTATCTTTAGCGTCATAAACCTTAACTTTATAATTATTATATATTCCATAACCTGTTGCAAAAGGCATAAATACAAAATTAGTGCTTTTTTCTTTGATTGAGGTTTGAAATATTCCATCAAGCATATAGGCGTTTTGCATCCACATTGGCAATTTTGATATCTCAATCGCCATATTCTTCAATGCATTTTGGTGTGCCTCTATATTTAGGGTATATTCATTCTCTTGATATCGCCTAGCAATCTCACTAACACTATCAATCTGCTCTTGAACTTGAGATAAATTAATCGCCTCACTAGGGAACATTCTATTGTAAAGGCTAATATTTTTAGTAATTTTTTCCTTTGCTCTCTCAGGTTGAGATTTTATTAACCCTTCATAAAGTGTTGTAACAATAACTTTATTTGTGTTTTCTAGTGCATTTGGATTATAATTATTTACAAATTCTAGTTTTTGAGTTTGTTTATCATAAACCACCCACAACTCCGCCATATTATCAACGAATACAACTTTTGGCCTGCTGATTCTTTTTCCACTTTCATCTGTAAATGGCTTGCCATCTTTTTGATTCCCAATAAGAACATTATAAATTTCTGTTTGCCTAGGGGTTAAATCATTGAATGTATTGCCTAATTTTGCTGAAGAAATGTTTTTGTTATAATAATCTTCCCCTAAAACATCTTTGAAATTTTTTTCCAAACCTTGATTATTTATGAAATTTAAAAACTTTGCATTATCTACCTCAAGATAGCTTAAAGTAAGATTATTAGAAGCCTCTTTATTAGCAATTACTATTGGTAAATCACGACCACCATTCTTTAATATAAGGTGTTTAAGGAGCATAGCATTTGAAACAGTGAAATTCTTTTCTTCATTTGTAAGCCGTTCAAAATTTACAATAATTGCTTGAACATGATCAGAATTACAATTAATTAACACCTCTGAAAATTGACTTTGCTTTAGATTTTTAAGGTCACCAATTATTTTGTTTATTAATTCATCTTCTATTGGCTTAGTAACATTAGAATTTTTATTTAATCTTGTATAATCATCGGATGAAGAATCTTCTTTATTAATTAAATCTACTGAAATATTCCCATTTTTAACTACATCACTTTCACAATGATAAGGTAAACCCGCTACAACTTCTACCTTTTCACTAGAAGGATTTGTGTTACCAATTAAAATACCAAATCTAGAACCATTATGCCAAAGTGAAGCCTTAGGAGCATCTTTAGAAATTACACTTGTAGTTAAACCAATTACGCCTTCATTAAATTTCAAATTTTTATCACTATTATTATCCAAAAATATTTTTGCCACTAATTGACTATTTTCTCTATAAGGCGAAAAACTTTCAAAAACATTTCCAGATACAAACCCTGCCATCTGTTCCAATCTTTTGCTATAGTTAGGATCTAAATGATAATCATTTATAAAATTAAATGATGGAACCAAATCTTCAAACAAATGAACATAAGCATATTCCTCCCATAATTTATTAATATCTTTTGGAAGTTCTGTTTTCACAGAATAAAAAACATCTGCTGAATTAGAGGTTTTTGGTTGCGAAGAATTTTTTATATTATCACTACTAACCTCCAATAATTTCATATTAAAATCTCTAGAATCTAAATTTTTCAAATAATTAGCTTTCTCTTCTTCACTTAACTCTGCAATTTTTGCTAATCTTTCAAAATTTAAATAAACATAATTATTTTTTAATTCTCCCCCTGCTCTATTTTGTTTTATGAGCTTAATAATCTTTTCATCTGTTGCACCTTTCAATTTATTATCTTTTCTATATTCTTTAATTTCCTTTTTAGTAGGAGTTGGGTCAGCAAAATCTGAATAACTCTGGTGCCTTTCAGGAATTATTGAACCCATACCACATTCAAATGTTTTACTGAATTCTTGCTCAGATACAAACCAATTATGATTGGTTTCCCTAAAAGAATTTATGTATTCAAATCTACCATAATCCCGCCAATTTACAGCAATCGCATCACGGGGTTTAGATTCGCCGTTAATTGATACATCTTGCTTAGAAACAGCTAAATTTAACAGCATTCTAGCCTGATCTTTTAATGAAACATCGGCTTTAATTTCATCTCTCCCACTTGTTTTAGAGGTCTTAGGAGGGTTTAAAGATTTTAAAACTTCATTATTAGCTCTTTTGAGCTCATTTATATCAAATTTTTTAATTCTATCATCATTTTTATACTCATCTAAATATTTTTGAAGTTTTTGAGGAGTATTACCAAGTGTTAAGAAGCTTGCATATCTATCAATCATATTTTCATCTAGCAAACCCTTAGTCATCAACAATGCAACAAATTTATATTGTGCTTCTTCAACATCAATTAATTCTAATTGTGAATTATTATTTTTAACAAGCTTATTAGCACAATAAAGCATATAAGTTCCACCAATATCACCCTGATGTTTCTCTCTTCCAATTCTAAATCCTAAGGTTAATGCATCTGCACAAATCTCTCTTACAATTCTATTATCTAAATCTTTCGATCTATTTTCACCAAAAAGATAAGTTAAAGCATCTGTTAAATTAAAAGCGGAAACTTTAAGCAAACTAATCTCATTATCGAAGTATTTAGTTATACTACCTGAGATTTTCGCTTCATCAATTTGCTCCTTAGATGCAACAAAACCACCCAAACCTGCAAAACGAGTTATTTCAGAATATTTATCAGGCTTCATTTCCGACATGCTAACACTAGAAATCGTAGAATTAATTACAGAGGAATCATATACATTTGACATTATATAATAGCCATCCAAACTCAAAAAGTCAGGCTTACCTTTAATTTGTTTTTCTACAGCTGCTAAATTTTCCCCAGCTAACTTATTGTAGTGTGAATAGTTTACTTCTCTATAATCTTCAAGTTTTGGTCTTGAGCCTTTATTATTTTCATATTGGAGTAAACTTTCTTGTAATTTTAGATAAAAATTTTCATCTGAAGAATTAATTTCAATCGATTTAGCCTCAACTGGCTCTAAAGATAACTGACCAGCTTTTGATTTACTAAGAGCTAATTGACCTAAAATGCCTCTAATTTCGCTTTCATCAAAACCAAGTTGAATCAGCCTTTGTTCAAAAGCAGTATCATCAAAAAAGAATTTGATATTTGCCTTAGATAGGGAATCTATCATTCTTTTTACAACAAACTTTAAATCTTTTGAATAATCATTATAATCTTGATTTGAATCAGCTTTTTGAATTATACAATCGATTAGTAAATTGAGATTTAAATTAGAAACCTTTGCTGATTCTTCCGAACTTAATTTTCTAATATTTGATGGGATAATTGAAGATTTAAAACGATCTTCATAATTTAAATCCAACAGCACATTTCTTGGAGAATATTCAAATGAATATTTATTAATATTAGCCTCTTCAATACTTAAGAAAAATTCTATAAATGCATTCTCAGTTAGCCCACCAATTAATTCAAAATATCCTTTTGCTCCTTTTTCCTTGTAAAGTTTTTCAAGATTTAAACCCTCAGTATAGCCTGAAATATAAAAATTGTTTTGATCTGATATAAATATTGGTTCTCCGTAGTTTCTATAAAATGAATTACTTTGAATAATAAATTTCATAGAACTATTTTTCTCTAAAATCTTTTTAACAAGATTAAGAGCAACTTCAGACTTCTCAGAATCACTAATGAAAGTGTTTCTTAAAACTTCTAATTCATCAGCAAAATTATCTTTATCTTGAACTTTAATAGAAAAAACATAATTTTTATTATCTATATTTAATTTAAATTTAAGTTCCTCATTTTCAAAACCCAAGTAATTTTCTACGACTATATTTTCCTTAATAAAACTATCGAAGTTTTTACCTTGTAAACTTCCCTCACCACTTGTTTTAGAGGTTGTAGGCTCAGACAATCTATCTCCATCATTACTATATCTCTCAACTCTTAATTTATTATGCAGCTGGCCTTGAGAATCATTATTTTTTTGCTTTAGAATTTCTGAATATGCATTTGTAATTTCGGCATTATTTAATGATTTTACTTTTTCAAATAAATTGCCTTCTCTAGTTTCATTAAATATCTCCCTCAAGGCACTAGCTTTTTTAGAATCGTCAGTTAAAGTTTTTAAGTATGTTGAAAAAGCTTCCGCTTTATTTGTAATATTCGCATCTTCATTAATTGATTTTGCTTTATTAAATATTTCCTCTGCTAATTTATTATCATCTTTTCTAAATTGAATTAATTGATCAATATTACTATTCATAACCCCAATGCCACGCTCAAGCATAGATTGAAGCGTTTCACTATCTCCAAAATAAGTGCTTATTTTTTCATTTAGCGGTTTAGTATCAGCAAGGAAATCAAAATATTTTTTTAAAAAATCTTTTTTCTGATTATTATCAGTAAGTTTTTTCCAATCGTCAAATAATGCATAAGCAACTGGGTTTAAGGTATAATCATATGAGCCATATATAAATCTATCAACTACTAACATTCTTTGCCAATAATTTTCAATTCCCTCAGGCAATTTAGCATTTTCACCAAAATATTTTTGGTAAACTTCTAGAGAAATCTTATTAACTTTTTCTTTAGTTAACTTTTTATTTTTAGAATATTCATCAATAATTTTCTGCTGAAATTCAACATTACACCTATACATCAAAGCGATAGAATTTGATTTTTCTACAAATACTTGTGCCATCATTCTATCGGTAATTATACCATCTTTTACCATTTCATTTAGGAATACTAATTCCATAAATGCCGCGGCTATCTCATTAGTAGCATAAGAAGTGGTGAAGGAATCAAGCACATCCCCCTTATTATCCTTAAGCCTATAAGAAAAATCAAAAGTATGACCAAAAACTTCGTGAATTAATGTTACAGCACTTTCAAGTGTTGGGTTATCAATAGTCGCAGAACCTAATAGAAGTGCATCAACAGCAATTTTATTTTCATTTTCACCTAATAATACAAAAGGCTGGAGCATTGCAGCTTGCCTAGAATTTATTTTAGTTAAACTTGATAATAGTTCTTGATTTAAATTTTCAGGAAATAAATATGAAAATTTATTAGTATAATCAGTCAATAAATTATCAAATAATTCTTTAGAAATTGGCTCTTTAGCGTTATCATATAATCCACTTCTAGCAAGCCAGTATTTATATCCTATTCCAAAATTTTCATAAGTTAATTCTGCTATATTTTTAGGTTGGGTAGAACTATATGCACCATCAGTTTGTTTTGAAATCTCACTATTGTAGCCATAAATTATTGCAAGATATTCTTGAGGAGTAACTCTAGCTTCACCAGCCTTATTAACAACTAATTCTAAAGATCTATTTAATAAATCTATTTTTTCTTCTGCGTTTCTGTCATAAATTTTCATTAATATATTTGAAGCTAGTTCTCTTACTCTTTCAGGGTGATTACCATAATAGATTAAATTTTGAATATTAACTTCACCATTTGCATTAGCCAAATTTTTAATATAATTAATTTCATTTTCAAAACCAACTAAACTAACAGTATCAACTTCAAGTTTACTAATATTATATTTAGCAATCTCTGAATTTACTTTTATATAATTGCTATAAAGTTCACCTAAATTTCCACCTAGAGAAATTATTTTACCCTGTACACCCTCTAAAAACACTTTATAATTGTTTGTAAATTCTTGATCTAGATTACCTAAAAGACTGCTCAAATTATCTAATTTAGTTAAATTAGAAGTTATTCTATTAAAATCTTCAAAATTTAAATTTATAGTGAAATCAGATAAATTTTGCTTACTTACACCCTCCAACTCGTCAATGCTTGCTCCAACTATTTCTGATATAATTTCAATTCTCTTTGCATAATCTGCAATTCTATGAAAATCCTTTACTAACTCTTGAAAATTTTGCGTATTAATATTTTTCCAATCAAAATTTGAATATTTTGCATTAAATTCTGATGTTAATTGAATTGTTTTATTTACTAAGTTATTAAACTTTTCTTTTGTATCATTGCCCTCAATGCCAATTAAATATCTTCCTATCGGCAATTTTTTTTGTTCTTCAATGTTAGGTTGGTTGTCATTTGCTGGCATACTGTCTACGCCCTGAGAAGTTTTAGGTAGGTAATTACCCATTCCTCTAGAGTCAAGATCTAATATTGCTTCTTCATATGCAACTATTGATAAATTAATATTATTATTTTTGGTAACCCTTTTTCTTGCCTTTTTACCAAGGTTATCACTATCAGTAAGAACCTCATTAACCATTCTTGCCATTACAACCGCATCTTGTTCTAGTCTTTCTTTACGACAAAAACGAACTCTTCCAGTATCACCTATAACATTACTTGCATCACCTACAGCGGATGATACCACTGGAACTTTACACATCATAGCTTCTACAAGTGCTAAAGAAAGCCCTTCTGCATAGGAAGTAATAAGCATTGCATTAGATGCCGAATAATAATCCACTATATTATTTACAACACCAACTGGCTTGAAATTCTTTATTTCATCTTCTGTTAGGCCAGCATTCTTGTAATAAGTTTGTAGCTTATCAGGTGTATTATCTTTTCCACATAAAATAAATTTGGTATTCGGTTGCGTTTTAAGAATTTCTTTTGCAGTAGCAAAAAATAAAGGCAAATTTTTTCTTTGTGTATTATTACCTACAAAAATTACAACTTTATCATCTTTTGAAATATCTAATTTTTTTCTTACCTCTTCACCTTTATCCTTATTACGCTTAAATATGTCTGGATCTGAAGCATTAGGAATTACCCTAGTATTTTCAGTTCTCATACCAGCCTTTTCATATCTTCTTTTAGCATCTTCTGAGCAATAAATTATCTCATCAGCGTATTTGCTAATCATTGAATTTTTTAATTGAGCTAAATCATCAACTTCTTTCTTGCTTAATCTAGAGTCAAATGACATAGGTTTTATAGAAAGTGCTGGATCTGCATTTTGGATTGCTACAATAACTTTACCTTTGTAACCTCCTTGCTCAAGAATTAATGCGGTAAGCTCGTGATGGCAAACAATTACATCATAATCTTTCAACTTATCAACTATCTTTTTACAATACTCAGGTTTATATTGAAGCTTCAAAAGTTCTTCTGGATATATTGAATCAGAATTGAGTAATTTATAATTTAAATTACTAGATTTTAATAAAGAAGCTGAATCTTTGCTATTTTCTGAAACAACTACAACCTCGTGATAAATTTCAGGATTACTACCTTTAGAAATATCGCCAATAAATCTACTTACACCTCCACTTTGAGATAAACCAAAGACCAAATGAGCAACCCTTGTTTTTTTATTATCATCCTCACCTTCATTCTTTCTAGTTGCTGCCATTGTAGCTTCTGAAGTTTGGCTTTGCGAGGCTACCTTACCTTTTCTCAACTGGCTTTCTGCGCCGAATTTTGCAAGCGTGAGGTTAACTAAAGTTGGGTTTCTGCCAGCGGATACAGAAACATAATTGGCTCCTAAATTTTGTAAAAATCTTATTGAAACAGGGTTATGAGCTTGCCTGCCACATAAGCCAAACTCAGCACCTGGGTAAGCCTGATAAATCTTAGTTATCTCCGTTTGAACTAATGGCGTTAAAACTTCTGAAGGCCTAGCTTTTACATCATTTACATCCATCCATTTTTTTTCGGCTTCAAAATCTGTTCTTGAAAGCCCAAGAATTTCTGCAGTTAAATCATTACTTCCTATTGAAATATGTTTAATTTCAATATCTTTATGATTATTATATAAATCCGCTAAAACCTCTGCTGATTCTTTAGTTTCAGCCATTATACCAAATTCAACCCTCTTTTGAACACCCTCTGATTCTGCAATTGCTTGAACACGAGAATAAATATCCCTAACCTCTTCAACATTTCTAACCAATGGAAGGGTAATTTCTATTTTACCTGTATAACCTGATTCTTTAACAGCTTTAATTTGAGCTCTAATTTGTGCCTCATAAATTTCAGGGAATAACCTTCCAAATAATGCCCCCCTTATATCTTCAATATTCTCCTCATTAAATATTGGTAATCCAAGTTTTTTAGCCCTCTCATTTGCAAGTTTTAAGAAGTTACCTCTTTGAGCTTTATTAAAAAATTCACTTGGTGGAGCATCAAGAAGCCTTACTTTTATTGGTATTTCCCTTCCTTGAGATTGCAAATGCTGATAAATTTCCAACAAACCTTGCTTAGTATTATCTTCAAAAGTTTTAACCTCTGAGCCCTCAACCTTATCATCAGCAAAAATGCTTCTATATGCATTCAAATATTCGGTATTAAGTGCAATTATGTGTTCAGTTCGGGTTAAACCAATTCCATCTATTTGAGATAAATCAACCCTTTTTAGTTGATCAGCATTATCAATATTAATATAGGTTTTAGTTTTAGAATTTTGATTTGCAGTCTGTTTTGCAAAGGCTTTAACCTCTGAAGGAATTTCTGGAGCCAACAACTTAATTGCAACACCAGTGAATATATTTCCACCTAAAAAATTATTTTTACTAGTGTCACCATTTATTGTAATTATAGTTTTTCCTATAAAATCGCTAAGTTTTGCATCTTCGGAGTAACCTCTCCTACCAACGCTAACTTCAATATCAGTTGCAAGTGCAATTCCAAAATTACCACAAATTGGTGCAATATGTGCGGTGCCACCTTTTTTTTGCCCATCAATAACTATAACACCATTTGATAAACCAACCAATTCAGCATATCTAGGGTCATAAGAATCAAAAACTAAAATTACATTCTTACCTTCCTCTTTTAGTTTTTTTATCTCGTCTTTTTTAGCATTAATTGCTTCAGTAACTTTTTCATATGGCGTATTATTTGGCAGAACTTCTATAGTTACAATTGAACCACTAGCACTTATTTTATTCTCAAACCCAGATTTAAAAAAAGATAAACTTTTAGAAATTGGATTAGCCGCAATTGATCTAAGAGTACTAGTTGAAACAGAAGGGTTCCACATTTCGGCCATTTGTGAAATATCAAATTTAGAAACAAAATTTAAATCATTTGCCTGCTTTCCGTTTATGCTTTCATTATTAACAACATATAATTCTGGTTTAACAAACTCTTCCCATTTTGTTGGAAATTTAGTGCCAAATTTTTCGTTAAAAAACATTGTTAAATCCCAGGTTAAAGGGCCTACACCTGGTGAAAAATCCACTGGAGCTCTAATCCTTTCTGGATTTAATAAATTTTCTAGTTCCCCTAAATCATTAAAGCCGATTTTATTTTCTCTAAGTATATATAAATCGTCTGATGCCTCAGCAGAATTGCCAGAGGATATAAAATATTTACAATTTGGATTATTTATGGAATTTTTAATTTCCTCAAAAAAGCTTGAAGGACGAACAATAATACCATTCCTAGAACTTTTAACTGTATAATCAGTAATAAATAAATCTACTTTTTTGCCAGAATTATTGAGCTCCGCAACAGCTTTTTTAGCCTCTTCAAGGTTACTAACTATAATTATATTTGGCTTAACTTGACCATTTCCTTCACTCTCAATTCGCCTCATTAGCTTTTCAGAAGGTCTTTCACCATTTTTATCCGTTCCTGAAAAATTGTCCTCAATTATAACTATGTTAAATTCCCCATTATTTATTCTCATTTCTGAGGGCTCTTTTTCAGAATCATCATAATTTGAGACTTCTTTGAATGAAAACCTATTTGACTTTTTATCAAAAACCCCATCTAAACTTGATAAGAGAATGGTTGTATTATTTGATGTAACATTTAATTGATTACCTGCATATGCATAATTTGATAAGAAATAATTAATTAATAGATTTTCTTTAGTTATATTATCTTGGCTATAAATAGGCTTAAATTCCAACTTATAATTTGGATAAAGTGCTCTAAATTTTTCACCGAAAAAAATGAAAATATCTCTACCATAATCATCTCGAGAAGCTTTTAAAACTTTTGTATCCAAAAGTTTATTAAGAAAACTTGCTAATTCTGGCTTATTTTTTGAAAAGAATAACTCGGTAGTAATTGGCATTAATTCATCGGAAAATAACTTTTGATAAGTTTTGATATATTGATTAATATAAACTTCCCCTAACCTTCCATATTCAGAAATCATAAATCTTTTAGCAAATTCTTGTTTTGCCTCTTCTGAATAGCTAGAATATCTACGATCATTAGATAGCATTTCAAAAAATGAGAAATATCCCTCAGTTAAAAATGCAAGAGCTTCTTCAGCGTGATTTTCTTTGCTATATAATCTTAAATGTAATGTTAAATCATTATAAATCCCTGCATTATCAAAATCTTTCTTAATGCTATCCACTTCTCTTTTAAAAGCATAATCATCACTACCATAGATAGAAAGATTCCTTGAATAAAGAACTTTATTAATTCTTCCCAAAACTTCACTAGCTAGATGTCCAACTTCATGAAATAGAATGTAAGTTTTTTGATATCCTGAATACTCAATTGGCTTTCCTATGGACATTTGAAAACCAACAACCCTTTTAATATTTTTATCTTCGCTATGGTATACATTATCTGGCTTTAAGAATGTATGATATTCTTGCCCATCAACTAAAATAATATTCTGTGCCCATTTAGGAAGACCAGAAATTGACTTTGCGGTTTTTTTAATAGCTCTATCCGCCAGTGCGGAATCTACAGAATACTTACTCTCAGTAACAGTTATATCAGTGCCAGAATTAGACTTTTCTTTAAATTCTTGCGAAGATAAAACATAAGAATTTATTTCATTTAGAAATCCTAAAACTCCATTTTCATTATTTGAATCAAAGAATTTTGACAAACTTTCTTGGATATTATTATCTTCTGCTTTACCAATTCTTTTAAGTTCTCTTGCCAGAGTATCTTTCATCTTACCAATTAAAAAAACCTGAACCAAAGGCTTTCCATCATTAATATTTGCTAGTTCAAATATATCGAGAGCATTAATTGCAGTTAATAGAATTTTATTTTCTAACCTGTTTTCATAAAGATTATTTTTCCATTCAAACTTTTGTTTCTCTAAGTCATAATATATCCATATATTCTGATTATCAGCCTTAAAAACCATTTTCGGCTTAGATATTATATCACCATTAGCATCTTTGAAATGGTTTCCATCTGCTTGTTTACCTTTTAATCTATTATAGATTTCTGTTTGAGATTTTGTTAGTATGAAATCTCTTGCTTCAAAATTAAGTGAATTGACCTTTTCCTCACCCTCTTTCATCTCTCTAACCTCTGAGGCCGAATTGCTTTTTATCCTTTCAGTAACTGCTAATTGTTCTGACTCATTTAAGCCTGCTACTCTAGTTAGAATTTCTAAATTAAGATATACATAATGGTTCTTTGACGCATCCAATATACCAGGCATATTAAAATATTCCTGCTTTGTTACACCTTTTTTGTATGGCTGACCATTTGGAAAAACACCTAATTTCTTAGAGTTTTTCATTAAATTTTTCCATTCTGAATCTGATATTAAGTTATCTAAATTAAACATCTTATTATGAACGGAATCTTCAATAGGCCCAACACCTAGAACAAGGCTCTGCAAACACCCATCATAACTTTCTATCCAATTGGGTTTACTATAAAACTTTCCTTGTAATATCTTTGCATAATCTTCATAATGAACTGCTACTCTTTGAACCTCTTTACCATTAGAAAATTTTACTGGATCTACAAAAATGATGGATTTTTCTAAAAGCTCTAATGCATTATCTTTTTCAATTGGTTCATTACCTTCACCCCTTACGCCTTGAGAGGTTTTTGGCTTTGGCTTGTTTTGCTTATTATTATATTCATCAATTTTGCTCATCAGTGCATCTAATCCAATAACAGCATTTTCGCTATTTGATTTTTTTGGCTCAAATATATAATATTCACCATTATGAATATTTGTTAACAACCTAGTATTAGCATCAAGCCTTTCTCTTAACTTATTTAACTCCTCTTGACCTGATCCTAAAGTTAAACCTAACATTTCTTCAATTTTGCTCCTTCTGCCACTATTACTTCTTGAAACCAGATTAGATCGTGGTTGCAATAAAATTTGCTTATTTTCAATTTGCTTCTCAAACCAAGCCCTTACTAAAACTTCTTCGTCAGAAGGCTTGTTATTTGATTTAGCTTTATGCTGAACTAGTTCATATTTATTACTTGAAAATTTATATTCAATTGTAGATAGTATCTTACCTTCACTATCTCTAATTGAAAAATATTGTGATTCATAATTTTTACCATTGTTGACATATGTAATTCCGCCAATGCAATGATTTAATGCAATTCCTTCTACATCTAGCGCCTCACTTGAAACCAATGGAACAATAGAATAACTCCGATTAATTTTTTTACCATTAATCTCCGTTCCTGCTTCTACATTAAAACTTTGTTCCCCTGTTGCACTTTCCCATTCTGCGTTAAACGAAAAATCTCTTAAAGAGCTTCCATCACTGGTTACTCTTCTCATTGCAAACATTATACTGTGCCACTCGTTAGAAATTTGCTGCAACTGGTTTAATGTTTTATTTTCAACAATATATTTTAATATATCTGCTTTTTTATCCTTTATTAAGTTGCTAATTTCCCATTGAGTTAATAATTTTAATTTTCCAACCTTACCTTCTTCTAAATATTTATTTGTTAAATCATATAACGCTAAATACTCTGCTATTTCTGAGATATCCCTAAAATTTCCTATGTTATCAACTGATATATTTTTATATGCTTTTGATAAAGCAACCCAGTTAATCTTACCATTATCTAAAATAGCATTTGGGGTATTAGAAATAACTTTGTTAATATCAATTTCAATTGTTTTACCATCTCTGTCATAAAAAAATTGTGATTTAAGAAAGTATAATTTACTTACTACACTTAAATATTCCCCATATTCCCAAACCTGCCCTTCATTCCCAAGCGGAATTGAACCATCTTTACTATAACCATCAAAACTTAAACCAATTATTTTAGGTAATTCATTTATTTCAGCTTTTATATCATCATTATCATTTATGGCTTTTAAAATAGCCCCTCTATGCTCCAAACTAACTTTAGGGCAAGATGCTATATCAGAAAAGTTTTTGAATAAATTAGCATAGGCAACCATCCAGTCCGATGAAATGTTAGAAGAAAATTTTTCTAAGATAGATTCTCCTAAAAATTTATTATTGGCATCTTTGGCATTTATTGCCTCTATACTTAGCATTTTATTATTGAGAAACGGCTCTAATATCCCCCCACTTTTATAGATGCTGTAATCATAATATTTATTATGAAACAAAGCTGTTTCACCATTTAAATTTTTAGCATTTATTGTTTCCGCTGTAATTCTTGGATCATTAAGTAATAATTCTAATATTTCTTTCGTTGCATAAAATAAAATAGTTTCTCCTTCAGCATCAGAAGAATTTAATTTTTTCGGGTCAATATCTGGGTGATCTAAAATCATTTGTGCAATCTCAACACCCGCCTCTCCATTTAATTGATAAAAAAATTGACAATTTAATATTAAATTAACATCAGCTCCAACGCTTAAGCGATCAACTAGAGTTCTTTTTGCAAAATCCTCTTGTCCTGAATTTAATAGCTTTACCACATCAAAAAAATTCATTATTGTTACATTTGGAAGCTCATACTTTAAATATTTTTCAGCATTCTTTTTAGCCTCATCAACATCAATACCATATTTTTCTTTATAGGCTTTTTTCTTAGCTTCGTATTCTTTATCAATATCACCCCCCCCATTTATTTTTGCGGTTTTTGGGTCTGTAAAGCGTTCTGACTGCTGAGCCTTTTCTTGGCTTTGTAAATTCTCTTTTTTAATAAAAGGCTTAATATCATAAAATTTTCGATAAGCTCCTTCTTCTGATGGCAATTCTAAAACTTCAAATTTTACAAATCCTAAAAATAAATCACTTAATCTATTTGCTAAATTTATAGCAGATACATTACTAGCTAATTCAACTACAATTTGATCAATAAGCCTTGTATGAATACTTATTAAATCGCTATCTTCCGGCAAATAATTATTTAAATTATCTTTAATTTGTTGGTATTTTTCTTTTGGCAAACCTTCTAATAAAGCCTTATCCAAACTTTGAAGAATCTGCCCCTCGTTATTAGATAAAGCTTCAACATTAACAGGTTTAGCATTACCTGAATTTTCTTTTGTTACTAATGGCTCTTTTTTTACTTCCAAATATAAATTCTTATCAAAATTATTTATCAGCTCATTAAAATCTGACCTATTAAAGTTTTTGTATCTTTCAAATACTTTCTCCCAGATAATTTTATTATCATCAGATCTAAATTCATCTTTTGCTAGAAGTAAATTGTTGAAATCAATGTCTGATAAAAATTTTGCTCGTTCTTTGCGCTCATCCTCTAACCAAATGTAATCTTGACCTTGGTCAATATAATCCATTAAAAAAACTAACAGCTTTTCTTTGAAAGCAAAAAAAGCTCCAAAGTCCCAAACTTCTCCTTCATTCCCAAATGAAACTTGACCTGAATCTAAATATTTATCATATTTCACGCCCCTTTTATTAATTTCATTTCTTATACTTTCATAGCCTTTAATTCTAGATTCCATTGCACAACTAGGATATGCATACTTGTCATACAAATTCGAAGAAATACTAAGCCATTTGGAAACAATTAAATCCCTAACAATTGCAACTTTTATTTTTTCAAGCTCTTTGCTTATTTCTCCTTCACTAATTCCAGAGTCATTAAGATCTATAAATATTGAACCAGAACGGCTTTTATCTGGATCAGAGTCTAAAGTTGAAATATGTATATTATATCCTCCATTTTCATATCTAACCTCAAAATATGTTCTATCATAGGTAATATCTTTTAGTATTCTTAATTGATCACTATTAATAAATTTAAGCTCCATATTATAAATTAACCCCCCCATATCACCCCCACCTTTTATTTTAGTGGTTTTTGGATCTGGTGATTTAAAGTTAACATCAGGATATTCTGTTAAAGGGTTTTCTACAATACTATTTGAAAAACCAGTAATTTTTAAGGCTTCTTCTTTATTTTTCCCCATTATTTTATTAAGGAGGTTATATCTAAATAAGTTATTAGCATAGTTTTCAAAACTAGGGATTTCATCCTTCATAGCTTGTGCTTTAGGAACTAAATATTCAAATATATTTCTATTTGGAAAATCTTTTGGGTTTAAATCTTTTCTAACTATAAAATTTAATTCAATTAATAATATTGCTGCAAGATCCTCATTTGAAGCGGTTCTATTGTTTTTTTTATTTAATAATTCAGTATATTTATTTGTTAGTGCCTCAAGATCTAATTTATTTAATTGTTCTAAATCAAAATTTGGAGCTAAAGAATTTATTTTTCCATTATATTTTTCAATAACAACATCTTTTATCTCTTTTAAAGTTTTAGCAGAATCATATACAAAATCATTTGAGTAAATACTGTTTAACTCATCAATTATTGAGCCTAAAATTGCATTACTTAAAAAATCACCTTTAATTATATCAACAATAATAAAATTTGAAGAACGCTCACCAAAGCCTAACTCGTATACATATCTGGCTTTTTTAAGAAGTTCTGGATCCGAATTAACAATTTTTTCTAATAAATAAAAATATAAATCCTCATTTTCTGCTAATTTATTACCCTCTTGCTGTTTTTGAAGATCAAAATCCAATAAACCTTGCTCAAGAAGCAAATCATCCATAAGGCTATAATCACTATCTAAAATATCATTTTGTGTTTTTATTAAAAGTTTTACTAAGTCTTCTTTTCCTAAATTTCTATATTTAAAATTTAAATCACTTCTTTCCTCATCATCTAAAAAATCAAAATATAAATTACTATTATCGTCAAAATTTCCCCTCAAACTATTTAATTCATAAGGGTTAGCAATTCCATCAAAAGTAAAATTATTATAATCTGTTACCTTAAAATCTTCAAAGCGTTCAAGCTGTTTTTCCTCTAATTGTTGGCTGGGAGTTTTTCTTAAGATATTAAAGACAGGCGATTCAACATCTGGATTTTTATATGCCAGCGTTTTAAGTTCTTGGATACAATATGTGATAAAATTTTTATCCCCATCATTTAATAACAAATCAAATTCACCTAATGTTAAATCATAAAGTATTCTACTAAGCATAAACCTAGCATAGAATTTATTTTTAGTAGGATCAGAACTAATTAATGATTGGTAATGTTTTTTTAATTCTTCAATTGGATTATAAATTTCTTCATCTTCCATTTCATTCCCCAAAAGTTACGAAGTTTTAATTTACCAAAAAAACATTAATAAATAGTTAATAATATTCCTGTGGGTAGATAAATTTTGTTGCTTTATTACAACATTGTATCATTTTGGCAAGAAATATTTTAAGGAATTTTTAGAAAAAAATCTATTAAGAAAACCATTCGGAAGTGCCATCTGGCTTATCTTTTAGCGTGATGCCATTATTTTTAAGCTCATCTCTAATTGCATCCGCAAGTTGAAAGTTTTTATTTTTCTTTGCAATTATTCTTTCTGCAATTTTTGTGTTTATATAATCTTCATCAATTTTACTAGGCTGATTTTTAGAATTTACAAACCATTCATCTGATTTTTTTTGGCAAATTCCAAGTAAATCACAAGCTATTGCAAAGCAATATAAATCATATTCTGTTAAGTCTTTCCTTTTGGTTAAATTATGAATTTGTGCAATAATTATTGGCAAATTCATATCGTCAAAAAAAGGTTTGAAAAATTCTAAATTATCTGAATTTGAGCTTATAAAAGAAGCATAATTTTTTCTTAAATCATTTAGAAAAATATTATTTTCTTGCTTAAATTTATAAAATTTATTTAGGGCTTTTTCGGAATCTTGCAGTAATTTTTCATTAAAATCTAGGGGCTTGCGATAATGCGTTGAAAGCAAGGCAAACCTTATAACTTCGCCTTTTATATTTCTTAAAATTAAATCTCTAACGGTGGTAAAATTACCCAGAGATTTACTCATCTTCTCACCATTAACAGTTACAAACCCATTATGCACCCAATATTTTGCATAATGCGAATGCGGATTTGCACATTTATTCTGTGCAATTTCATTTTCGTGATGAGGAAATTTGAGATCCGCACCGCCTCCATGTATATCAAAATCAGCACCTAAAATTTTATTAGACATTGCTGTACATTCAATATGCCAACCCGGCCTGCCCTGCCCCCAAGGGCTTTCAAATACGCTGGAAATATCATCATCTTTATCAGCCGGCTTCCAAAGCACAAAATCTTCTGGGCTTCTTTTATAGCCCTCCACCCCTACCCTTGCCCCTGCAATATTTTGCTCTATCACCTTGCCTGATAAAGTGCCATAGTGATAAGTTTCATCAGATTTAATTGATTTTACATCAAGCAGAATATGCCCCTCAGAAATATAGGCATTTTTATTATTCAAAATTCTTTCAATAGTTGAGATAATTTCAGGAATATTTTCAGTTACTTTTGGCTGAAAATTAGGCTCAAGATTATTTAGCTCCGCCATATCTTCTTGAAAAAATTTAGTGATTCTTGCGGTTAAATTGTGGATTGACTCTTTATTTTCAATAGCTGCCTTGTTTATTTTATCATCAACATCAGTGATATTTCTAACATAAATAACCTTATCAGAAAATTTTTTGCCCGTTATAATTTCTGAAAATTTTTCTTTATCAAATTGTAGCAATAAAATTCTATATAAAACATCATAAACCACCACCGCCCTAGCATTGCCAATATGAGGAAAATCATAAACCGTTGGCCCACAAACATACATTCCAATTTTATCTTGGCTTATGGGAATAAATTCCTCTTTCTTATCTGAAAGTGAGTTGTGAAGGTTAAGTTTCATTTAGATTATAAATTCAACATCAACATTAAGAGATTTAGCAATTTTTTTCATTATTTGAGTTGTGCCTTTCCTCTTTCCAGATTCTATTTGCTGAATATATTGCTGGCTAACACCAGCATTTTTAGCAAGTTGAGCTTGGGTTAAATTACGATATTCACAATATATTAAAACTGGATTTTCTTTTTTAGCAATTTTTCTTTCCAGAAGCTCCATTGGAAAGGTTTCTTCACCCTCGTAAAAATTAGCTTTGGCTTTGTCATAAGCTATAATATCCGCAAGCATTTCTGCACCTTCGGTTAGCTCTTCATAATATTCTTTTGGAATAAAAATAAACTTTTTACCTTCTATTTCTATAATATTTTTCATCTTTAATTATATATGTATCTTCTATGACCAGTTTCTAAAACTAAAAAGTATGTTCACAAATCATAGATTTTAACGCCTTAAACTCTAATTGTCACCCCGCATTTATTGCGGGGTGACATTTGGGAATTTATTAAACTAATCTATATGCTTAATAAATAATTCCTATTTAACCAATCTTTTTATAATTTCCTCTCTTCCTATCAAATGCAGTAAGTCTTTAAGCTCTGGGCCGTGTTCTAGCCCTGTTAATGCTTTACGAAGTGGCATAAATAGTTGTTTTCCTTTTCTGTTAGTTTTAGTTTTAAGCTCATTAACCCAAATATCCCAAGTGCTAGAATTAATTTCACCTTGAGGCAATAAAGATGAAGATTGTTTAAGAAAATCAATATCTTCAGGTGATATTTCGGCTTTAACTTCACCCTTACAAATATTCCACCATAATTTTGCAGTTTCAATATTTTCAACATTTGCACGCACTGAATTCCAAAATTCTTCTGTCATTTCTGCTGGCAGATTATTTTTTACATCAGCAAAATTTGTTATATGCAAAGCCTTGGAATTAAGCCTTAGCATATCTTCAAAATCATATTGGGTTGGAGATTTTGAGAATTTAGCAATATCAAATTCTTCAACTAATTTTTGCAGATTTTCTTTAAGCTCAACATTATCTGAGGTGCCAATTTTTGCTAAAAAAGAGCATAACGCCATAGGCAGAATGCCTTGCTCTCTAAGCTCTGCAACGCCAGCTTTACCGGTTCTTTTTGATAATTTACCTTCACGATTTTTAATTAAAGAATTATGTGCAAAATTTGGTATTTTTGCACCCAAAGCCTGCATAATTTGAATTTGAATTGCGGTATTTGAAATATGATCTTCACCCCTTAAAATATGCGTAACCTCAAAATCTATATCATCAACTGATGAAGGCAACATATAAGTGTAATCGCCATTGCCCCTAATAACTATTGGGTCTGACATTGAAGTAGGCGAAATTTTAATTGCACCGCGAATTTCATCAACCCATTCTATCTCTTTTTCTTCAAGTAAAAAGCGATAGTGAGGCTTTTTGCCTTCGCTTTCTAGCCTAGATTTTTCTGCATTAGAAAGTTTAAGCGAAGCCCTATCATAAACAGGTGGCATACCTCGCCCAAGTTGAATTTTACGCTTAAAATCAAGCTCTTCAGCGGTTTCATAACAAGGGTAAAGCCTACCTAGTGATTTTAATTTCTCAATAATTTCATCATAGCGGGAAAACCTAGCAGATTGCCTCATTTCCAAATCAGGTGAAATGCCAAGCCAAGCCAAATCTTTACGAATTGCATCAACAAATTCTTCTTTGCTTCTCTCCCTATCAGTATCATCAATACGAAGCATAAATTTGCCATTCATTTTGCGAGCATACAGCCAGCAAATCAGGGCAGTTCTAATATTTCCGATATGTAAATATCCAGTAGGGCTTGGTGCGAAACGAGTTAACATAAATTACTTCCTGTGGCTGTAATGCATTTTCCAAGCGAAAATAAGAATATCTATTGCAAAATCAATCAGATAATTACTTAAATAATTTATAAGTAATAGTAAATTTAGAATTAGGCAGATGCAGAATCAGAAAAATCTAACTTTTCAGCAATTCTAGAGGCTTTACCAGTTAAGTTTCTTAGGTAATATAATTTAGCTCTACGAACAACGCCTTTTCTAATTAGCTCAATAGATTCAACTTTAGGGCTGTAAATAGGGAAAACCCTTTCAACACCTTCACCATTAGAAATTTTTCTAACCGTGCAAGAAGAATTAATGCCACGATTTCTAAGTGCAATGCAAATACCTTGATAAGATTGGATACGCTCTTTATCACCTTCAATAATTTTGAAGTTAACTTTAATTGTATCACCCGCCTTAAACTCAGGAATTTTTTTAGTTTCTTTAATTGAGCTTAAATAATTAGCTTCAAATTGTTGTAATTCGTGTTTCATATAATCTCCGTTAAAAACTTTTATTTATCTTTTATATTTTTACTATCGCAATATTTTTGCCATAAATCCGGCCTTCTTAGCTTAGTAACTTCCTCAGCTTTTTGCAAACGCCATTTTTTAATCTCGCGATGATTGCCTGATTTTAACACCTCAGGAACTTGCATTCCCTGCCAAATATCTGGCCTTGTATAGTGCGGATATTCAAGCAAATAATTACTTTCAGGCAAGCTAAAACTTTCCTCATCGTGAGTATTTTGGTTGCCTATTACACCATTTAATTTACGAACGCAAGCATCAATTAATATTTGTGATGCAATTTCACCGCCTGATAAGATATAATCACCTATAGAAACCTCTAAAAAGCCATATTTTTCAATTAACCTTTGATCAACCCCTTCATATCTTCCACATAGAATAGTTGTTAGTTTTTGGTCGTTAGTGTTTGTTTGATTGATATTAACAATTTTATCTATAAAATTCTGTGTTAGGCTTATGCCTCTTGGGGTTAAAAATATTGCCTGACCTAAACTGCCATATTTTTCAATAACATATTCAACAGAATGCTCTAAAATATCAGCCCTTAAAAGCATTCCAGCCCCGCCACCATAAGGCGTATCATCAACGCTATTGTGAACATCTTTTGTAAATGAGCGGGGGTTTATAGTTTCAAAACTCCATAAGCCCCTTTCAAGTGCTTTGCCAGCAAGTGCAAAGCCACACAAACCCGGAAAAACTTCTGGAAATAATGTAATAATATTAAAATGCATATTTTGCTAAATAATGTTGACAAATATATAATCAATATGCATAAAACAACCATAAACTCAAAATATTCTAAGGTAGGTAAATTAAAATGGTTCAAGTTAATGTTCGCGATAATAATGTTGAGGCGGCTTTAAGAACACTTAAAAAGAAACTTCAGAAAGAAGGCTTATTTAAGGAAGTTAAACAACGCAGATATTACGAAAAGCCTTCTGAAAAGAAACTCAGAAAATCTGAAGAAGCACTTAAAAAGAACAGAAAATCAAATAGATATTTTGATTAATTAAGCCTTATATCTTATTTTATAAGCCCCCTTTTTGGGGGCTTTTTACATAAAAACTAAACAAATAAAGGAAATTTATGAAAGTTTATTATGATGCAGATTGCGATTTTTCAGCAATAAAAAATAAAACAATAGCTATAATTGGTTATGGCTCTCAAGGGCACGCACACGCTCAAAACCTTAAAGATAGTGGCGTTGCAAATGTTGTTATCGGCCTTCGTGAAGGCTCAAACACTGCGGTTCGTGCTAAACAAGCTGGCTTTACAGTTAAAACCCCTGCGGAAGCTACAAAAGGGGCTGATATAGTTATGTTACTTGCGCCTGATGAACACCAAGCAGATATTTTTACTAATGATGTTCAGCCTAACCTTAAAAAAGGTGCTTATCTTGCCTTTGCACACGGCTTAAATATTCACTTTGGCTTAATTAAACCTGCTAATGATGTTAATATCTTTATGGTTGCTCCAAAAGGTCCGGGTCATACAGTTAGAAGCGAATTCCAAAAAGGTGGTGGCGTTCCTTGCCTGCTTGCAATTCACCAAGATGCTTCTGGCGATACTAAAAAAGTTGCACTTGCTTATGCTTCAGGCGTTGGCGGTGGTAAATCTGGTATTATTGAAACTAACTTCCGCGATGAGTGCGAAACTGATTTATTCGGTGAACAAGCCGTTCTTTGCGGTGGTGCAACGGCACTTATTCAAGCTGGTTATGAAACACTTGTAGAAGCTGGTTACCCTGCTGAAATGGCTTATTTTGAATGCTTACACGAATTAAAACTTATCGTTGATTTAATTTATGAAGGTGGGCTTGCGAATATGAGATATTCTATTTCAAACACTGCTGAATGGGGTGATTTTTATACCGGTCCTAAAATTGTTGATGCAGCTACAAAAGAGAGAATGAAGGCCGCACTTAAAGAAATTCAATCTGGTGAATTTACTAAGAAATATATTTCTGATGCAAAAGCTGGTTTCCCTCAGCTTAAAAAGTGGAGAGAAGATTCCGCTAAGCATCCAATAGAATCAGTTGGTAAAAAACTTCGTGATATGATGCCTTGGATTGCTCGTAACAAGATCGTTAAAGAAACCCAAGCAGCTTAGTGAGGGGTTAGGTTATAGGTTCTAGGGGCTAGGAGTTTTATAATTTCAAGTTACAATTATTATTCTAAAATATCCTTTCTCTCTGGGAAAGTTTTACTTCTTAATCCCCTCTCCCATAGGGAGAGGGGATATTTTAGAGAATAACAATTACCGCTTGCCACTTGTAACTTGCACTTGACACTTCCACAAACCACAACCACAAATCTATGCTAGTTGATTCTCATTGCCATCTTAATTTTCCAGAATTGAAAAATGATATTTCAGGGGCGATAAAACGAGCTGAAAATGCTGGTGTGAAATATATGCAAACAATTTGCACCCATCTTGAAGAATATGAAGAAGTTTACAAAATTGCAGAAGAAAACCAAAATGTTTTTGCTTCTTGCGGTATTCACCCTCACGAAGCAGATAAATTTCAAACTAACGCACAAGAATTAATCAAGCTATCAAACCGCCCTAAAACTATTGGAATTGGCGAATGTGGCTTGGATTATTATTATAAAAATTCTACCCCTGAAAATCAAAAGAAAAATTTTTTAGCACATATTGAGGCATCTCAAACTAGAAAACTTCCGCTTATAATTCATACTCGTGATGCAGAAGAAGATACTTACGAAATATTAAAATCTGAACTTAAAAATGCTGAGTTTCCAGCACTTCTTCATTGTTTTACTGGCACTGCTGATTTAGCAAAAAAAGCCTTAGATTTAGGTTTCTATATATCAATTTCAGGGATTGTAACTTTCAAAGGTGCAAAAGATTTACAAGAAACTGTAAAAAATATTATCCCGCTTGAAAGGCTTTTAGTTGAAACTGATTCTCCATTCTTAGCACCAGTTCCAAATCGTGGAAAAAGTAATGAGCCATCATACACAATTCACACTGCAAATTTTATCGCAAACTTAAAAAATACTTCTATTGAAAATATTGCAGAGAATACCACAGAAAATTTTTTCAATCTTTTCAAAAAAGCCAAAAGAAGCTAAAATATTGATAACTACTAAATTTTATTTATTTTTACTTTTAGTAAGAAAATTAAAAATTTTATGTCATTAATTCTAAATGCTATTGAAAAACTCTCTAATGGAATTGGTTTAGAAGAGATTGAAACGCAAGATCTATTCTTAGCAATTATAAATGGTGGTGTAACACCTGCACAAATTGCTTCTATTCTAACAGCATTAAGGGTTAAGGGTGAATCTGCAACGGAAATTATTGGAGCAACCAAAGTTATGCGTTCCAAAATGTTAAAAATCCCGATTGATTCAGTTCTGCAAGAAAAAATTATTGATACTTGTGGCACAGGCGGTGATAATAAAGGAAGTTATAATATTTCCACTGCTGTAGCCATAGTTGTTGCAAGCTGTGGCGTTCCAGTTGCAAAGCACGGCAATCGCTCTGTATCATCTCTAACAGGCTCAGCAGATGTTCTTAAAGAACTTGATGTTAATATTGAACTAAGCCCTCAGCAATCCGCTTCTTGCTTAGAGCAAATCGGCTTATGTTTTCTATTCGCTCCTTTATATCACAAAGCAATGGCATCAGTTGCATCTATTAGAAAGGAGTTAAGCATAAAAACTATTTTTAATTTACTTGGGCCCCTTTCAAACCCAACTGAGCCAAAAAGGCAAATTATCGGCGTTTTTGCTAGAAAATTTTTGCCTATAATCGCAGAAGCAGGCAAAGAGCTTGGCTATAAACATTTAGCTATTGTTCACGGAAAAGATGGCAGTGATGAAATTTCAATTACAAATTCATCCTATGTTTGTGAGCTTGTTGATGGCAAAATTTCCTCTTATGAAATTAATCCGCAAGATTACGGCCTAAAATTATATAGTGAGGAAGAAATTACTGGTGGCAACGCAGAAACCAATGCAAAAGCACTCAGAGATTGCCTTAAAGGCATTGAAGGTGCTTATCTTGATGCAGTGCTAATAAATTCTGCTATGGCATTAAAAGTTGCAGGCAGAGTTGAAGATTTGCAGGAAGGAATTAAAATTGCAAATGCGAGCATAAAATCTGGAAATGCACTTAAAAAACTAGATAGGCTAGTTGAAATTACAAATTCATTTATGCTGAATTAGTATGACAAAGTGTATTAAAAATTGCTTAAATTGCTCTTTTCTTTGTAATATTAATAAAGATTTTAGCACGGGAGAAAAAAGTTATGTTTCACTTAATTTAGAAAATAGAAATGAACTAAAAACATCACATAATTACTCAAATATTAATTGTTTTAAGAAAAGATGGTTGGGAAATAACTTAAATTATTCTTTTCTAAAATCTTTTAGATGTAAGTCTTTCTATCCATACAATAAAAATAATTCTAGTATAAGTTTAATAGGATTAGATGAAAAAATAAAAGAGGAAAAACTAGATAGACAGTTTTGGATTTTATTTATTTTAGGATTTATATCTACTACCATTTCTATATTTGAAATTTTTAGGAAATTATTTTAGATTATTATGACTATAAAAAAAATTAAGCCAAAACCTTATGAGCCTCTTAAAAAAGGTGATATTGTTGAAATTCTTGCCCCCGCTTATGGCATTAAACCTCAAGAGGTTGAACGCATTAAAGAATATATTAAATCTCTTGGTTTAGTTCCAAGGGTTCCAGCTAATTTATTGGAAGGTGATTTAATTGCTTCTGCAACTGAGGAATCTCGGTTTAGGCAATTAAAGGATGCAATCTTTGCAGAAGATTCAAAAGCAATTTGGTGTGTTAAAGGTGGCAGTGGAAGCCCCCAAATTATACCACATCTTGCAAAAATTAAAACACCACCCAAGCAAGAAAAATTATTTATCGCCTTTAGTGATATTACTTCAATTCACTTTTTCTTAAATCAAGAATGGGGCTGGAAAACAATTCACGGGCCAATTTTATGGCAAATTGTGCGTGAAAGAATTGATAAGGAATCTATTGCTCAAATTGAAAATTTAATCTTCGGCAAAAAATATAAAAAAGATTTTTCTTTAACGCCTATTAGTAAAAATTTGAAACCACAAACCATTAATACAAAAGCAATTATTGGCGGAAATCTTAAATTAGTGCAATGCTCAATTGGCACAATATGGCAAATTAAAGCGAAAAATAAAATTTTACTTTTTGAAGATATTAATGAAAAGCCTTATCAAGTGGATAGAATATTAACCCATATTCAGCAATCCAATTTATGTAATGGTGCAAAAGCCATTATATTTGGGGATTTTGAAGGCGGTGAAATTGATATGGATATGCCTTTAATTGAAAAGATTTTAGAGAGATTTGCAGAGCAAATAAAAATTCCTGTTTTTAGAATTTCTGGAATTGGTCATACAGAGAGAAATTATGCTATTCACTTCGGAACGCCAGCAAAAATCCAAATTTCTAAAACCTGCAAATTGATTTTAGATAAATAATTATTTACCAAGCCCCCCTCCCTTTTATAAGAGAGGCAGGGGCTTTAACTTAGAGCAATAAAAAAAACAAACAAAATTAGTTAGCTTTTCTTTTCTTGCTTTCTGTGGTTGTTTCCGCAGTTTCAGCAACTGAAGGGTTTTCAGCTTCATATGCTTGGCGTTTAAGCTCTCTTTCTTTTAGAACTTCATTATCAAGCCTTTGAGCTTCTTTTTTAGCCTTACGATAATATGCACCAGTTCCCGCTGGAATTAAGCGACCAACTATCACATTCTCTTTTAAGCCTCTTAAATTATCAACCCTACCAGCAACTGCTGCTTCTGTAAGCACACGAGTTGTCTCTTGGAATGAAGCCGCAGAAATAAAGCTGTTAGTGTGTAGTGATGCTTTTGTAATACCTTGAAGAACAGGAATTGCTTTTGCAGGTTTTAAGCCTTCTGCAACAAGCTTTTCATTAGAGCGATTAAACTCTTCTGCATCAACTTCTTCACCAACTAGATAAGTGCTTTCACCTTGTTCTGCAACTTCAACTTTTTGTAACATTCTAGAGATTATAATTTCAATATGTTTGTCATTAATAACAACACCTTGAAGCCTATAAACTTTTTGCACTTCATTAATTAAGTAAGAAGCTAAAGCCTCAACACCCATAATGCGAAGTATATCATGAGGAACTGGCGTTCCATCCATTAATAAATCACCTTTCTGAACTTGATCGCCTTCATTAACCAATAAATGTTTGCCTTTAGGAATAATATATTCAATAGGCTCAATATCAGCACTTTTTGGAACTATTGAAATACGAGTTTTAGATTTATAATCCTTACCAAATTGAATATAACCATCAATTTCAGCAATGATTGAGTGATCTTTTGGCTTGCGAGCTTCAAATAACTCAGCAACTCTAGGTAAACCACCAGTAATATCTTTTGTTTTAGATGATTCTTTAGGAATACGCGCAACAACATCACCAGCGTGAACCTCTTGACCATCTTCAACTGAAAGAACCGCATCAATAGGCAAGAAATAACGAGCTTCTAAGCCGTTTGAAAGGCATACTACATTTTCCTCAGCATCTCTTAGAGTAATTCTAGGGCGAAGTGCTGAGCCACCTTTTGCAACCTTCCAATCAGATACTACTTTAGAAGTAAGACCAGTTGTTTCATCAACTACTTTTCTAAGTGATATACCTTCAACTAAATCCCTATAAACGATATGACCAGATTTCTCAGTAATAATCGGGATTGTATATGGATCCCACTCAGCAAGTTTTTGTCCAGCCTTAACTTTTGAGCCTTCATCAACAGTCATTCTTGCGCCGTATGGAAGTTTATTTCTAAAACGCTCCCTCCCCTTTTCATCAAGAACAATAATCTCACAAGCTCTGCTTAGAACAACATTTTTACCTTGAGAATCAACAACGATATTTCTGTTTTCAATCTTAATTGTTCCATCTATTGGTGATTCAACGCCAGATTGCTCCGCACTAGAAGTTGCCGCACCACCAATGTGGAAGGTTCTCATTGTAAGCTGAGTTCCCGGCTCACCAATTGATTGTGCTGCAACAACGCCAATTGCTTCACCAACATTAACAAGATGCCCTGAAGCTAAATCTCTGCCGTAACATTTTGCACAAGCACCATTATGAGATTTACAAGTGATAACTGATCTAACTTTAACTGCATCAACACCGGCTGCATCAATTTTATGGGCTTTTTCTTCATCAATAAGCTCACCTTTTGCAACTAATAATTCGTTTGTAACTGGGTTACGAACATCATTAGCCGAAGTTCTACCAATAATTTTATCAGCTAGAGAAACTATTACATTTCCGCTATCAATTTCTGCCCTTTGAACAAGCCCATCATCTGTGCCGCAATCATGCTCAATGATGATAACATCTTGTGCCACATCAACAAGCCTACGAGTTAAGTAACCTGAATTTGCAGTTTTAAGAGCTGTATCAGCCAAACCTTTCCTCGCACCGTGAGTTGAATTGAAATATTCAAATACATTCAAACCTTCTTTGAAGTTTGAAATGATTGGTTTTTCAATAATCTCACCTGATGGTTTCGCCATCAAACCACGCATACCTGCAAGCTGTTTAATCTGAGCTGCAGAACCCCTCGCACCAGAATCAGCCATCATAAAGATAGAGTTAATTCCAGATTGACCAGTTTTAGAGTTATCATTAGTAATTTTTGATTTACCGCTAACATATTTCATCATCTCATTTGCAACTTGATCAGTGCAGTGAGACCAAGCATCAACCACTTTGTTATATTTCTCTTTACGAGTGATTAAACCTTCAGAATATTGCTTTTCAAACTCAAGAACTTGTTTCTCAGTTTTTGCGATTAAATCTTCCTTACTTGGTGGAACAATCATATCATCCATACCAATAGAAATACCAGCTTTACAAGCGTGCTTAAAACCTAATTGCATTAATCTATCAGCAAATATAACGGTTGCTTTTGGCCCACAATGACGATAAATTTCATCAATAATTTTAGAGCATTCTTTTTTAGTTAAAGGCTTGTTAATTATATCAAAAGATACTTTTTCGTGCCTTGGTAATAAATCACCAATTAAAGCTCTGCCCGGCGTTGTTTCAACAACTTTAACTATCTTTTCACCATCAGCATTTACAGTTTCAAATCTAGTTTTAATTTTCGCGTGCATTGAAACAGCCTTTGCATCAAGTGCGTGTTCAATTTCACCGATATTTCTGTAAACTGAATTTTCGCCAATTTCACCATCAAATTGTAATGATAAATAATATAAACCAAGCACTATATCTTGTGTTGGAACAATAACAGGTTTACCACTTGCAGGTGATAAAACATTGTTTGAAGACATCATCAGAATACGAGCTTCTAATTGTGCTTCAATAGATAGTGGAACGTGAACTGCCATTTGGTCGCCGTCAAAATCAGCGTTGAAGGCGGTGCAAACTAGAGGGTGCAGACGAATTGCCTTACCTTCAATTAGAATAGGTTCAAACGCTTGAATACCAAGCCTGTGTAGAGTTGGTGCACGGTTTAGAAGAACTGGATGCTCTTTAATAACTTCATCTAAAATATCCCAAACTTCTGGGCGTTCAGCTTCAACCATTTTCTTGGCAACTTTAATAGTTGCTGCGTGTCCATACATTTCAAGTTTAGCATAAATAAATGGCTTGAATAATTCTAACGCCATCTTTTTAGGAATACCACATTGGTGAAGTTTAAGCTCAGGGCCAACCACGATAACAGAACGGCCAGAATAATCCACACGCTTACCAAGTAAGTTCTGACGGAAGCGACCTTGCTTACCTTTTAACATATCAGAAAGAGACTTGAACGGGCGTTTATTCGCATCTTTTAT
Organism: uncultured Rickettsiales bacterium; assembly: GCA_964445765.1. Lineage (GTDB taxonomy): Bacteria > Pseudomonadota > Alphaproteobacteria > Rickettsiales > UBA8987 > JANPLD01. The sequence continues at coordinate 360,218 of CAYULD010000001.1, forward strand.
AACCCTACCTCTTCTGCCATTATCAAAGAGTGCATCAACAGATTCTTGAAGCATTCTCTTTTCATTTCTGATGATAATATCAGGTGCGTTAAGCTCAATAAGCCTTCTTAAGCGATTATTTCTGTTAATTACCCTACGATATAAATCATTTAAGTCAGAGGTTGCAAACCTACCACCATCTAGCGGAACAAGCGGGCGTAAATCTGGTGGAATAACTGGAAGAACTTCCATCACCATCCATTCTGGCTTGTTGTTTGATTCAAGGAAATTTTCAACAAGTTTAAGCCTTTTTACTATTTTCTTATGCTTAATTTCTGATTTATTATCAGACATTTCTAAGCGAAGCTCTTTTCTTAATTCGTCTAAATCAAGATTTTTTAGAAGATATTGAACAGCCTCAGCACCAATCATTGCAGTGAAAGAGTTTTCACCAAATTCATCTTGTGCTTTATAAAATTGTTCCTCAGTAAGTAATTGACCTTTTGTGAACGGCGTTAAGCCAGCCTCAGTAACTACAAATGATTCAAAATATAAGATTTTTTCTAAATCTTTTAGTGGCATATCAAGCAATAAGCCAATTCTAGAAGGAAGTGATTTTAAGAACCAAATATGCACAACTGGGCTTGCAAGCTCAATATGACCCATTCTTTCACGGCGAACTTTAGATGTTGTAACCTCAACACCGCATTTTTCACACACAATGCCGCGATATTTCATTCTTTTATATTTACCACAAAGGCACTCATAATCTCTAATTGGGCCAAAAATCTTTGCACAAAATAAGCCATCTTTCTCAGGCTTAAAAGTTCTGTAGTTAATAGTTTCAGGCTTTTTTACTTCACCATAAGACCAAGAGCGAATTTTCTCTGGGCTTGCGATTGATATACGAAGCTCATCAAAATCTTGAGATTTCTTACCATATCCAAACAAGCTCATCATTTCTTCACGCATATTTTTCTCCAATAGTTTTATATATTTTTTCTTATTCTCTTTTTTTAAGGGTGATTAGCTAATATGTAATTGGGGGTATACATAAAATTGCCAATCACCCGAGCGTTTAAGGTTTTAACCTTATTTAAGCGGCCTCTTTCTCATCTTCATCTTTTTGCTTAAGCTCAACATTTAAGCACAGAGACCTTAATTCTTTAACCATAACATTGAATGATTCTGGAACACCAGATTCAAAGCTATGATTTCCTTTCACGATAGATTCATAAACTTTTGTTCTGCCAACTACATCATCAGATTTTACTGTTAGTAATTCCTGAAGCGTATAAGCAGCACCATAAGCCTGTAATGCCCAGCATTCCATTTCACCAAATCTTTGACCACCAAAGTGAGATTTACCACCAAGCGGTTGCTGAGTAACAAGGCTGTATGGACCAATAGAACGAGCGTGCAATTTATCATCAACAAGATGGTGAAGTTTTAACATATAAATTACACCAACTGTAACTTTTCTATCAAATTTTTCACCGGTTCTACCATCATACACATCAAACTGGCCAGATGGATTAGCACCAACTTTCTTCAAGCAATCAGAAATATCTTCAACATCAGCACCATCAAACACAGGTGAAGCCATTGGCACACCTTTGGATAAGTTTCCTGCTAATTCAACTATTTCAGAATCAGAAAGTGATTTAATCTCTTTTTTATCAGCGTTATTTCTATAGCTATCAGCAACTTTTGCACGAAGCTCAGAAACATCTTTACCACCCTTATTATAATAGGCTTCAAGAACTGATTTAATTTGCTGACCTAACTCACGAGAAGCCCAACCTAAATGCGTTTCAAATATCTGACCAATATTCATACGAGAAGGCACACCAAGCGGGTTAAGAACAAAATCAACTGGCGTTCCATCTTCTAAATATGGCATATCTTCCGCAGGGCAGATTTTAGATATAATACCTTTGTTACCGTGTCTGCCAGCCATTTTATCACCCGGCTGAAGTTTGCGTTTCACTGCAACATAAACTTTAACAGTTTTAAGAACACCCGCAGCTAAGTCATCACCGCCTTGTAATTTCTCAATTTTATCATTAAGAACTTCTTCAAGATTTTTAACGATTAAGTCATACTCATCTTTAAGCTCTTTGAATTTAGCCATTACATCAGCGTCTTCAACTTCTAAAGCCCACCATTTAACTTTTGGAGTTTCTTTTAGTGATTCAGCGTTAATTTTTTCGCCTTTTTTAACTGCACCAATAGCTTTTGAGCATTTTTTACCAGTTAATAATTTAGCTAGACGCTCATATAAAGGTGTTGTAACAATTTTATATTCGTCATTTCTATCTTTTTTAAGGCGATCAATTTCTGCTCTTTCAATTTCCATTGTTCTCTCATCTTTCTCAATACCTCTGCGAGAGAAAATACGAACATCAACAACAGTTCCAGTAATACCCGGCTTCATTCTTAAAGAAGAATCTTTAACATCAGCAGCTTTTTCACCAAAAATTGCCCTGAGTAATTTTTCTTCTGGCGTCATTGGAGATTCAGATTTAGGCGTAACTTTACCAACTAAAATATCGCCCGGCCCAACTTCCGCACCAATGTGAACTATACCTGTTTCATCAAGATTGATAAGGTTTTCTTCAGATACATTTGGAATATCTCTAGTGATTTCCTCAGCACCAAGTTTAGTATCACGAGCAACACATTCAAATTCTTCAATGTGGATTGAAGTGAAAACATCTTCCTTAACAATTCTTTCAGAAATTAAAATTGAATCTTCATAATTGTAACCATTCCAAGGCATAAAAGCTACAATCACATTTCTGCCAAGTGCTAATTCACCAAGCTCTGTGCTTGGGCCATCAGCGATAACATCTCCAGCTTTAACCTTATCACCAGTATTAACTATTGGCTTTTGGTTAATTGCAGTATTTTGGTTTGTTCTTTGGAATTTGCGAAGATTGTAAATATCAACCGCGTGAGATTCGCCTTTTTCATCAGTAACTTTAACAACGATACGGGTTGCATCTACCTTATCTACAACACCATCTCTCTTAGCAACAATAACTGCACCTGAATCATATGCAACTGGGGCTTCCATACCAGTTCCAACTAGCGGAGCATCTGAGCGAACTAAAGGCACAGCTTGCCTCATCATGTTTGAACCCATCAATGCACGGTTAGCATCGTCATTTTCTAAGAATGGAATTAATGCAGAAGCAACAGAAACTAATTGTTTAGGTGCAACATCAGCATATTGAATTTCTTCAGGTTTAGCCAAGATGAAATCACCTGTTTTTCTGCAAGAAATAAATTTTCCAACGATATTACCATCTTCATCAATATTTGCATCAGATTGAGCAATTACAAATTTGCCCTCTTCAATCGCAGAAAGATAATCAATTTTATTAGTTAATTTGCCGTTTTCAACTTTAACATAAGGCGTTTCAATAAAGCCATATTTATTAACCCTAGCATAAGTTGCAAGAGAGTTGATTAAACCAATATTCGGCCCTTCCGGCGTTTCAATTGGACAAATTCTTCCATAGTGAGTTGGGTGAACATCTCGCACTTCAAAGCCTGCTCTTTCACGAGTTAAACCACCCGGCCCTAACGCAGAAAGCCTTCTCTTATGAGTAATTTCAGATAATGGATTTGTTTGATCCATAAACTGAGAAAGCTGAGATAATCCAAAAAATTCTTTTATTGAAGAAGCTAATGGCTTTGCATTGATGATGTCATTTGGCATAACAGTATCAATTTCAACTGAAGCTATTCTCTCTAAGATTGCCTTTTGAACCCTTAAAAGTCCAAGCCTTAATTGGTTTTCAGCTAATTCACCTACTGAGCGAACCCTTCTATTTCCAAGGTGATCAATATCATCAACTTCACCTCTACCATCTTTAATTTCAACAATTTTACGAACGATTTCTAAAATATCTTCCTTAGTTAAAACGCTAACTTCTTCAGGAATTTTTATAGAAAGCCTAGTGTTCATCTTCATTCTACCAACATCAGATAAATCATATCTTTCAGAATTGAAGAATAAATTATGGAACAATGTTTCCGCTGATTCTATGGTTGGTGGCTCACCCGGTCTGATAACTCTATAAATATCAAATAAAGCATCTTCCCTGTTATTATTTTTATCAGCCGACATAGACTCCAAGATATATGGGCGAGACATAAGAGAAATATCCACAATCTTGAAAGAACTTCCGCCTGCTTTTGTAAATTTTGAAATAGTTTCAGAAGTTATTTGCTTACCTGCCTGCAAAATAACTTCACCAGTTTTTTGATTAATAATATCTTCATAAGTATATTTCCTCACAAGAACTTCATCAGAAAGAATAACTTGTGATAGACCCTCCTCTTTTAGTTGTTTAGCTTTTCTAGGCGTAATTTTTTTACCTTTAGAAAGAATAACTTCACCAGATTTTGCATCAATTAAATCAAAATCTAGCTCACCGCTATAATTTTCTGGGATAAAATCAACCGCCCAACCTTTATTGGTTTTTTCAACATCAACATAGTTAAAATAATTTTTAACTATCTCAGAATTATCAAGCCCTAGAGCCATTAATAAGCTAGAGATGTATAATTTCTTCTTTCTATCAATACGGAAATATAATAAATCTTTTGCATCAAATTCAAAATCCAACCAAGAGCCACGATAAGGTATAACCCTTGCTGAAAATAATATTTTTCCAGATGCGTGAGATTCGCCATTATCATGCTCAAAAAATACACCCGGTGAGCGGTGCATTTGAGAAACGATAACCCTCTCAACGCCATTAATTATGAATGTTCCGTTATTTGTCATTAATGGAATATCACACAGATAAACTTCTTGCTCTTTAATGCCAACTACTTCACGCGTTCCAGCATCTTCATCAACCTCCCAAACAATTAGCCTGAAAGTTGATTTTAGCGGGCAACCATAAGTTAAACCACGCGCATTACATTCTTCAACGCTATATTTTGGTTTGCCGAAATCATATTTAACAAATTCAACTGTTGCAGTCTGTGCAATATCTTCAACTGGAAATACAGATTTGAAAACAGCTTGCAAGCCCCTGTTTTTTCTTTGCTCTGGCTTTACATTAGCCTGCAAAAATTGTTCGTATGAATTTTTTTGAATCTCAATCAAGTTAGGCATTTTTGCCTGAGTTTCATATTTACCAAAAGAATTTCTAATTCTTTTACGCTGAGTGAATGAATACATAATTAACAAACGATGAAATTGGTTTATAACCTAAAAATAAATAACAAGAAATGTAGTGAAGTTAGATTGTCAAACAGAGAATATTTAAGAACACACAACCTAATCTAGTAGAAATATTTGCTTGCATTAAAAACTTTACAAGCAGAAAACCTTAGGTAAGCATAAAGCTAACCTAAGGCTAGAAAGAATAACAATAATTATTTAAGCTCAACTTTAGCACCAGCAGCTTCAAGTAATTTCTTGAATTTGTCTGCATCTTCTTTTTTAAGAGCTTCTTTAACTAATTTTGGTGCACCTTCAACTAAATCTTTAGCTTCTTTTAAGCCAAGACCAGTGATAACACGAACTTCTTTAATAACATTGATTTTATTAGCACCGCCATCAACTAAGTGTAAATCAAACTCAGTTTTTTCAGCAGCAGGTGCTGAATCATTAGCAGCAGCAACCGCAGCAACCGCAACCGGTGCAGCAGCAGTAACGCCCCATTTCTCTTCAAGTAATTTAGAAAGCTGAGATGCTTCTAATACAGTTAACGCAGATAAATCTTCAACGATTTTTTCTAGATTTGCAGCCATTTTGACCCTCATTATATTTAATATTAATAATAAATTAGATTCTTAGATAAATCTTTATTTTGACGCTTTCTTAACCACAATATTTTATTTTGCAACAAATATTTTAGAAAAAAATATAAAGCGAAAAAATTGATAAATCAAAGCATCATTCCTTTCTGCCATAAGCGGCAAAAACTCTTGCAAGTTGACTTGCAGGCTCATTAGCGATACGAGCAATCTGACCAGCAGAAGCAACAAGTAAACCAACGATTTTTCCTCTTGATTGATCTAGCGAAGGTGTATTTGCTAAATCAATAACAGAATTGCTGTTTAAGTCTGCACCATCAAAAGAGCCACCAGCAACTTTTAACTTTTCGTTTTTCTTAGAGAAATCAACGATAGTTTTAGCCGCCGCAACTGGATCTTTAGAATATGCAACTAAAGTTTGACCATTCAAATAAGCTGAAATTCCGCTATGCTTAGTATCTTTTGACGCAATAGATGCAAGCGTGTTTTTAGCTATCCTAACTTTTGCACCATTCTTTTTAGCAGATTTACGAAGCTCATCAGTATCTTTAATTGTAAGAGCAGTAAAACTAGCAACCACAACAGTTGCTGATTCACCGAATGCAGTTTTCAACTCTTCAACCTGCTTTATTTTTTTAGTTTTATCAACCATTTGAAATAATTTTTGATGTTAAAAATTTATTATGCAATTTTAGTTTCAACCTTTACAGAGGGCCCCATTGTTGATTTAAGGTGAATAGCCTTAAAATATATACCTTTAGAATTCTGGGGTTTTGCCTTATTAAGCGCTTCAATTAAAACTTTTGCATTCTCAGCTAGTTTTTCAGAATCAAAACTTGCCTTACCAATAATTGCGTGAATTACGCCACCTTTATCAGCACGATATTCAACCTGCCCTGCTTTTGCTTCTTTAACAGCTTTTGCGACATTATCAGTAACACTGCCTAGTTTTGGGTTTGGCATCAAGCCCTTTGGCCCTAAAACTTTAGCAACTTTACCAAGCTCTTTCATTATATCAGGTGTTGCAATTAACCTATCAAATTCAATTTTGCCTTTTGCAATCTCATCAATAAATTCCTCAGCACCAACAATATCAGCACCGGCTTGTTTAGCTTCTTCAGCTTTTTTATCACGAGCAATAACCGCTACCCTAACTTTTTTACCAGTTCCGTTAGGTAAAGTTATAACACCACGAACATTTTGATCAGTTTGCTTAACATCAATACCTAAATTAACCGCTATATCAATTGATTCATCAAATTTAGCAGTTGAGCATTGTTTAACTAAGTTTAACGCATCAGTTAAACTATAAATTTTGGAAAAATCTTTACCGGCTTTAGTCTTAGCAAGTCTAACGGTAGAACTTCCCTTTTCCACCTTCTCGCCAGTATTTTCTCTTTTTTTAGCTTTAGCCATAAATTTTAAGAAAATATTTTTGTATCATTAATAAAAAAATTAAGCAGCAACAGATTCATCAAATTTCTCAACATCAATACCCATTGATCTAGCTTGACCAGCAACAGTTTGCATTGCCGCAAATAAATCATCAGTATTGAAATCAGGCATTTTGAATTTAGCAACTTTCTTAACTTGCTCAACAGTCATCTTTTTAACGATTGTTAAACCGGGAGCTGTAGAGCCTTTCTCAACGCCAATTTCTTTCTTAATAAGATAAGAAGTTGCCGCTAATTTTGTTACGAAATCAAATTTTTTATCTTTGTAAACGCTAATGATAACAGGGGTTGGCCCTTGTTTATCTTTAGTTCTATCATTGAACTGTTTACAAAATTCCATAATATTAACACCCGCTTGACCAAGTGCTGGCCCAACTGGAGGTGCAGGATTAGCTTTTCCAGCTTCAATCTGCAATTTAATTACTTTTACAACTTCTTTACTCATAAATATTACCGTTTGTCGTTAATTTTTTTAATCTTACAATTAAGCCTTTTCAACCTGCGTAAATTCAAGCTCAACAGGGGTTGACCTACCGAAAATTGAAACACCAACTCTTAGCTTATTAGTTTCTTCGTGAACTTCCTCAACAGAGCCGATGAAAGATTCAAAAGCACCCTCAATAATTTTAACCGTATCACCAACCATAAATGATACTTTACTTTTTGGAGCTGAAGTTTTACCCTCTTCAACTTGCTTCAAAATATTTTGTGCTTCCCTTTCCGTTATAGGCTGAGGCTTTGAGCCACCGCCACCTAAAAAGCCAGATACTTTTGGAGTATTTTTAACAATCTGCCAAGTTTCATCATTAAGAATCATCTTCACAAGCACATATCCCGGAAAAAACTTTCTTTCAGATTGAATTTTTTTGCCTTTGCGAACCTCTATAAAAGGCTCAACAGGAACAACAATTTCTTCAAAAAGATTAGAAAAACCCTTCTTCTCAGCCCTTTCTTTAATATTTTCAGCAACTTTCTTTTCAGAGCCAGAAGTTGCGTGAACTATATACCATTTAGCGTTAGACATAATTATAAAACACTTTTCTAATTTTTAGAAGGGGTAGCCCCAATAAAAATTATAGATTAAAATTTTAACAAATATTGAACACCATTAAACATCAGCCAATCTACTAGCAAGAAAAACGCCGCAGAAACTGCAACCATTATAAAAACCATAAGGGTTACTGAGGTGGTTTCTTGCTTAGAAGCCCAAGTAACTTTTGAGCCTTCCTGCTTAACTTCTTTCAAAAACTTTAACAAATTCATATACCCATTACTCCAGAGCTTTGAAAACCCAAAAAATGAGCTTATAAAGCGATAGAAAACTATAAATGGCAGGGGCAGAGGGACTCGAACCCCCGACCCTCGGTTTTGGAGACCGATGCTCTACCAACTGAGCTATACCCCTATTTTATAGAGCGTTTAAGTTAGTAGAAAAGGGTAAATTGCTTTTTACTTCAACAATTTAAGCCAAGAAAAAAGCACCAATAACCTCAACCCACAAAACTTATAGTGGAATAGTGCATATATATTAAGATTTTTCTATTGCAAGAAAAAATATAATTTTTTTTGAAATATTATCTTTGGCTTCTCATAATATTTTATGCACTAACTAGAGACTAGGCTCTAGGGGTTGGAGATTAGAGCTTAGGGTTAATTTGTATCATTTCGCACGAAGTGAGAAATCTGGAGAGTATATTCTTTCTAGATCTTTCGCTTCGCTCAAGATGACGCTAGTGGATACCCCTATAATTTTTTTTGCTAAAAAAAAATTCGGGGTATGACAAGCTAAAATCCAAGCCCCAATCCCTAAGCCCTAACCCCTAATACCTAGAACCTAGCCCCTAATATAATTAATCTAGCCAAATTTTTTTAGAATTTCTCTCGCAAGAAGCATATAGGCTTGCGCACCTGATGAGCGATGATCATAAATTATACCGGGTTTGCCATGGCTTGGTGCCTCTGACAGTTTAACATTTCTTGGAATGTAAGATCGAAATAATTTATCTCTAAAATGAGTTAAAATTTCTGCCTCAACATCTTGCGTTAATTTATTTCTCTTATCATACATTGTTAAAATTATACCGCCAATATCAAGATTTTCATTAAGATTATCTTGAACTAACTTTATAGTGTTAAGTAAATAAGATAAGCCTTCTAAAGAATAAAACTCACATTGAAGTGGAATTAATGCGTAATCAGCAGCGGATAATGCATTAATAGTTAAAAGACCCAGAGATGGCGGGCAATCAATGAACACATAATCAAAATCACCAGTAAAATTTTGTAATTTCTTTTTAAGAATAATATCTCTCCCAATTTTTGCGGCAAGTTGTAAATCACAAGCTGATAAATCAATAACCGCCGGGATAATGGATAGATTAGGAATTTCAGTTTTCTGAATAGAATCTTGAACATTAATATTTTCATCAATTAATAAATCATAGGCACTTGGCTCACGATTTTCAGGCGGAATACCAAAAGCAGTGGTTGCATTACCCTGAGAATCAAGATCAATAAGCAAACATTTTTTGCCAGCAACCGCAATTGCTGTAGCTATATTAACTGCTGTAGTGGTTTTACCCACCCCACCTTTTTGATTTACTAATGCGAATATTTTCACTCTAAAAACTTTTTTTGATTACATTTAACAATTTAGTTAAAAAATGGAAATACTAATTTTTATATGGAAAGAATGTATATGATAAAGTTAGGTCAGTGATATTATCAAGCTCTTTATTTTTAAGGATTTCCGGATCTATAAAAAATGACACAGGAAAAATAATTTTTTCTTTAGGTTTTATAAGTTGCCTTTCAAAGCAAAAACATTGAATTTTATTGAAATATCCGCCTATTTTTTCAGGTAAAACATTATAAGTTGCCATACCCTCTATGGGTTTATCGCTATTATTAATCGCCTCAAAAAAAACTAATTTATTTTCACCGAGTTTAACTTCAACTTTATTATTAACTGGATAAAAACTCCAATCTAACTCTGGCTTTACATCAGCATTTAGAAGAACTTTGAATTTTCTATCATAAATTTTTTCAGGGGCTTTTTTAGCAATTTGCGTAGTGCCACCAAAACCAGTAACCTTGCAGAATAAATCATACAAAGGCACTGATGCATAAGCAAGTGCAAACATAGCAACCGCAACCCCAAATATATTTATCGCAGTTGTAATATTTTTATTCATTTTGGTTTAGGTGTTTGATATTATTCTTTTCTTATTTTCTCTAATAGCTTTTAAGTACTCATCTTGATTAATATAGCCACCCTCTGGCTGCTCTTCTCTCGCATCTTTTTCAGCTTGCCTTGTGACTTTTAAGTGAGCCTTATCTACTAATTCTTTTAAGTTATCACTTCCATTTTTATCATTCTTTTCGTCATTATTATCACACATAAAAAATGAGGTAGTTAAGTTATTTTGTAATTCATCTGCAAAAATGCAGATATTTTATAACCTAGTTTTATTATATAGAATAGCTGGTTAAATAAAGCTATCTGCAAAAATGCAGATAAATAGAACAAGTTATAAAAAATAATTTTTTACTACAATAATTAAATTTAGGTTAATTTTTAGTAACCATATGCTGATATTGTGTCATTACCTGAATTTTGCCAGCAAGGCAAAATTATAGAGTAATCCATATAAAATTGTTCAGAAGAGCAATTTTATTAAAAAAGTTTTACTAAACTTTTTTATATAGATACCCCTATAATTTTTTCTTACTAAAAAATTCGGGGTATAACACTATCACTAATAAGTTATCTGCAGTTTTACCAATGTAACTGCAAAAATAATAACCACTAAAAAAATTAAAATACCAAAGGTTAAATAGTTCTTAACCTTCTTTTCTTGATGGGCTTTTTCTATCGGCATAATTTTTTTATTTAATTTTAGAGCAAAATAGGCGTTTTGTAAATATATCCAAGTTAAAAGATATTAAAGAAATTTATATTTTACCCAAAGCTATATTGTCATTCTGACCCTAGAGCGAAGCGAAGGGGAAGAATCTAATTATACCATTCAATACTTAAATCATTCCAATTAGGGTTTGAAGAATTAATAAGCTCATCCTTCTTTTTTCTTAGCCAACCTTTTAGCTGTTTCTCTCTGGCTATTGCTGGTATTGGTTCATCATAATTTTCATAATAAACTAATTTAGTCAGTTTATATTTTTTAGAAAAACCAATAATTTTCAGAGATTTATGCTCACTTATTCTTCTCATTAAGTTATTAGTAAAGCCAATATAAAGAGTAGAATTTTTTGAATTAGTAAGAATATAAACTGAAAAGGTTTTCATAGTTTTATTTATGAAGTTATTTTAGATCTTTCGCTTTGCTCAAGATGACTATGCATTATCATTCTGACCCTAGAGCGAAGCGAAAGGGAAGAATCTAAGTTCTTGATTTTAGATCTTTCGCTTTGCTCAAGATGACAAAAGAAATTTATTCACCCAACCTGCCCGAGTGATACGATTTTAACTTTAGAAAATATTTCATTCTGAGAAATTACAGGGGTTTGAGGGCGAAAACGCTCAATCACTGCCCTAACATATGGCCTTATTGCTGGTGTTACAAGCAAGCAAGCATTTTGACCTTTCAGCGATAAATTATCTAATTGTGTTTTAACTTTAGTTATAAAATCTTGCAGTTTTGTAGGTGCCATTGCGAGTTGCTTTTCTTCACCGCTTCCAATAAGGCTTTCTGCGAATTGTTGCTCAAAGGCTGGGGATAAAGTTAAAACCAGCAATTCTGATTTATTATTGAGATAATGATTTGAAATCTGCCTTGCAAGCCTTGCCCTTGCAAGTTCCGTTAAAATAAGCGGGCTTTGGGAAATCCTCGCACCTTCAGAAAGTGCTTCTAAAATTGTAGGTAAATCTCTGATGGAGATACCTTCAGAAAGCAATCTTTGCAAAACTTTCTGCAGAATACCAATAGAAATTTTGCTAGGAATTACATCATCAACTAATTTTTTATGCTCCTCATCAACGCCATCAATTAGCTTTTTAGTTTCGGCAAAAGATAATAATTCCGCAATATTATCTTTTATCACTTCAGTTAAATGAGTGGTTATAATTGTAGGGGGCTGAACAATGGTATAACCTTTGAAGCTCGCTTCTTCACGCTTGGAATCTTCAATCCACTTAGCTGGCAAGCCAAAAGTTGGCTCTTTAGTATCAATTCCAATCACATCAATTCTGCCACCGCTTGGGTTCATAACAAGAAGCATATCTGGCATTAAACTACCCTTTCCGCATTCCAACTCTTTAACTTTTATGGCATAATCATTAGCTGGTAATTGCATATTATCTTGAATACGAACAGAAGGCATTACAAAACCAAGCTCCCTAGCGATTTGAGTTCTAAGGGCTTTAACTTGATCAGTTAATTTTTGCCCCTTGCTGTAATTAATTAGTGAAAGCAAACCATAACCAAGTTCAAGGGTGATTAAATCTATCTTCAAGGCTCTTTCTAAATCTCGCTCTGGCTTGGATGCCTCTTCCTCTTTTTTCTTTTTTTCCTCTAGTTCTTTTTGCTCTTTTTCTAAATTTTTAGAGTCTTCATCTTGCATAGGGTTTTTGGAGAGTTGATAGCCCATTAAACCTGTCATAGCTGAAAGAATAAGAAATGGAAAAGCAGGCAAACCGGGGATAATTGCAAGCACAAATGAAATACCACTAACCACCCACATCACACGAGGAAACCTGCCTAACTGCCCAAAAAAAGCCTTATCGGCTGAGCCTACAACGCCAGATTTAGTAACCAACAAACCTGCCCCTGTTGAAACAATTAGAGCTGGAATTTGCGACACTAAACCATCACCAATAGTAAGGGTTGTATAGGTTTTTGCACTGGTTGCAAAATCCAAATCTTTTTGAACCACCCCAATAATAATGCCACCTAGAAAATTGATGAAAGTAATTAAAATTCCAGCGATTGCATCACCACGAACAAATTTACTAGCACCATCCATAGCACCGTAAAAAGTGGATTCATCTTGAATTTCCTTTCGCCTTTTTCTAGCGGTTGCCTCATCAATTAAACCTGCAGATAAATCTGCATCTATTGCCATTTGCTTACCCGGCATCGCATCAAGGCTAAACCTAGCAGAAACCTCAGCAATTCTGCCAGAGCCTTTAGTTATAACCACGAAATTTATTATGGTTAAAATGATAAATACTATCGCACCAATAACTATGTTATTACCCGTTACTAAAGTGCCGAAGGCGTGAATTACATTGCCGGCCGCCTCTGGCCCCATATGCCCCTCTGAAAGAATAGTTCTTGTGGTTGCAATATTCAGTGCAAGCCTAAGAAGTGCCGAAATTAAAAGTATGGTTGGAAATGTGCTAAATTCCAGCGGTTTTTGAATGAATAAAACATTTAACAAAATCAAAATTGAAAAAATTACTGAGACAGAAAGAAGAAAATCAAGCAAGATAACTGACACTGGAAATAGCATCACCAAAAGAACACTGAAAATCCCTAGTGCGAATATAATATCAGTATATTTTCCAAGATTTAAGTATCGTGAAATAATACCCTGATTTTCAAATTCTATATCCTTATCTTCTGCCATTAAAAATCTTAAAATATTGACTGTTAAAGATTATACTATATTAAAATCTCAGCAAATGAAAAACTGATTTTTAATATCAATATATCGCCTATTTTTTATGAGTGAAACTTTATTCAAAAAAAGAATTTCTGTTGAGCAAGTTGAAGAAGGAAATGAACTTGCCCCAAAATTTGATGAAAATGGTTTAATGCCTTGCGTTACAACTTCCGCTAAAACTGGCGAAGTGCTTATGCTTGGCTATATGAACGCCGAAGCGTTAGAAAAAACCATTGCCACAGGTGAAGCCCATTATTGGAGTAGAAGCAGAAAAATCCTTTGGCATAAAGGTGCAAATTCAGGCTTTATTCAAAAAGTGGTTGATTTAAGAATTGATGATGACCAAGATGCCGTTTGGCTTAAAGTTGAACTTATTGGCAAAGAAGCGAGTTGCCATGTGGGATATCGCTCTTGCTTTTATCGCTCAGTGCCGATTGCTGAAGATAGAAAAAAAGGGGAAGAATTAATTTATCGTGAAGATGCAAAAACCTTTGACCCTCTGCAAGTTTATGGTGATGTGCCAAACCCAACGATTTTGTAAATTATAATTCTTAACTTATATTTGCTTTAATTTAGCAATTATTTCTTCAACTGGTGAGGCGTGGGTGAAGTGAGAGATAAATTTTCCATCTTTATTCATAATATAAATAATTGAGGAGTGATTCATATCATAACCACCATCTTTGGTTAAACCTGCCTTTTCAGCGTAAACTTTGTAAGCCTTATAAGCAACCTCAAGTTCTTTTTCAGTGCCGGTTAAGCCAATAATTTCGGTGTTAAAATTTGCCAAATATTCCTTCAAACGAGATTGACTATCCCTTTCTGGATCAGTAGTTATAAGAATTGCTTGAAATTTTTTAGCGTCATCACCTAATTTTTCCATAGCTAAACTAAGGCTGTTTAGTGCGGTTGGGCAAATCATTGGGCAGTGAGTGAAACCAAAATAAATAAGGGAATATTTACCTAGCAAATCTTTATCAGTAAATTTTTTACCATCTTGATTAGTTAATGAAAAACTGCCACCAATTAAAGCCTCCCCGCTAACCTCACCATCTTTAGTTTCTGCAACTTTTTGAGTTAAGCCCGCATAAGAATTTTCCTCATCAAAATCTTTGAAATTTTCAATAGATTTAGCTTTTTTTAGAATAATTTCTTTGTGCTTTTGCTCCTCATTATAATAATAATTAACACCGATTAAACTAAGCGTTATAAAGATTATAATCAGTTTTGTAGAGTTTTTCATAAGCGATGGTTTTGAAATTTAAGAATAGTTTATATAAATTATTAAAATGTAAAAATTAAATATTTTTTACAAAGTCATTTAGGCACTGTTAGCAAAGTTTTATAAATTTGCTACTTGATTAATTTTTGCATAGAGCAGAGAAAAATTGAGACAGATAGTTAATCATATCTGCAAAAATTTTTCTGAACTATATGCCAAAATTAATAGTAGCCTTTCAGGTTATAGCAAAAATTGCTATCTACATCGTTAGAAAGCTCGGTAATATGAATAACTATTACCCTCGCTTTCTGCCTTGTATATAACAATTTTTGACTCATAACAAATTTTATAAAACTTTGCTAACAGTGCCTACAGAAGAAATTGGAATAGTTTTCTTCTCACCAGTTCTGCGGATTGTAATTTCGGCATTGCCTTCTTTCAGCCCTTTGGGGCCAATTACAATGTGATAAGGAATGCCGATAAGCTCTGCGGTATTAAATTTTGCCCCTGCGGAATTATCCGTATCATCATATAAAACTTCAATTTTTTGAGATTGAAGCTCGCTGTAAATTTTTTCACAAGCATTGTTACATTCTGTATCTGAAGGGCGAAGATTTATCAAAATAATTTTGAATGGTGCAACTGAATCAGGCCATATAATGCCCTTTTCATCGTGATGAGCTTCAATTATAGCACCAATTAGACGAGAAACGCCAATGCCATAGCAACCCATTTTCACAGTTATATTTTGCCCGTTTTTATCTTGAACTTTTGCACCAAGTGCGGCGGAATATTTCTCCCCTAAATAGAAAATATGACCAACTTCAATACCCCTTGCAGTTTTGAGTTTTTCTGCAGAAATTGGGCAGTTTGCAGCGTCATGCATTTCATCAGCCCTTGCATAAAGGGATTTTATTTTCTCAATGTCTATATTTTCACCTTCAAAAGATTTTTCATAATCCGCATCATAATAAATTTGGCTTTCACCAGTTTCAGCAATTATTTGGAATTCGTGGCTTAAATCTCCGCCGATTTGCCCAGTTTCCGCACGAAATGGAATGGCTTTTAGCCCCAAGCGTTTGAAAATTCTTAAGTAAGTTTCAAACATTAAATTATAAGATTTTATTGCGGATTCCTCATCAATATCAAAGCTGTAAGAATCTTTCATAAGAAATTCTCTTCCTCGCATAATGCCAAATCTTGGGCGGATTTCATCACGGAATTTCCACTGAATGTGATACATATTTATTGGCAAATCTTTGTAAGATTTAACATTATTGCGGAATAAATCAGTTATAACTTCTTCATTAGTTGGGCCGTAAATCAGCTTTTTTTCGTGCCTATCAATAGCAATTAAAGTTTCAGCACCATAACTGCCACGCCCTGATTCTTCCCAGAGTTCTGCGGGTTGCATTGTGGGCATTAAAACTTCTAAAGCCCCTGCCCTGTTCATTTCCTCACGCACTATGTTTGAGATATTATTTAGCACACGAAGCCCAAGCGGAAGCCAGTTATAAATGCCACTTGCAAGCTGGCGAATCATTCCACTGCGAAGCATTAAACGATGCGAAACAATTTGCGCTTCACGAGGATCTTCTTTCAAGATGGGCAGTAAAAATCTAGAGAGTTTCATATTTGAAATTATGTATTGGGGGTTTGGGATTAGGGCTTGGAAATTAAGGATTAGACTTAAGTTATAAAATTAATTACCAATAAAATTTTTTAATTTTTGAACGCCTTCATCAGTAAAATTTTTTAATTCAGATGCACCTTCCTGTAAATCTTTTTTTATTTCCTCAACCTTCTGACTATTATTCTGATTATTACTTGGCATAAAATTATTTGGCATATTTTGCCCAACATTATTTGAGGAATTTGCAGGCATAATATTTAAGTTATTATTCTGACTAGAAGAATTTCTAATTGCTTTATTAACAACGCTTTGGCTACGAACTCTATTTTGATATTGTTGCAGATTTTCCCTGTTTTCATCTTGAATTGTGAAATCTTGCCTCCAGCTATCATCACCTGAGCTTGAGCCAAGCTGAGCAATAGCCGGAGTTGTAATTAAAATTACAAATAAAAATAAATTAAAATTTAAGAATTTATTTTTCATAATTTAATAAAGGCAAATTAGTTTCTTCCTAAATCTTTTAAAGCTCTATTTCTTTGAATTTTAGCATCTCTTTTGCCTCGTATAAACTCTTGTCTAATATCTGCTTTTTCTCTTTTGAAACCTCTAACAGCATCTTTTCTTTCTTGAATTAAAGCTCTTTTAGCTTCAGGGGTTTCTGCGTTTTGAATATTTGCTCTAAAATTTTGATTAGTTTCTTTGATTTGAGAATTAATATTTTGGATAGCACCCTTAGTTTGCTCTCTATTTAGTTGCATTGTGTTTCTAAATTCCTGCCTGATTGCTTGAGCCGCCGCCGCATTTGGGTTAGCAGAATTTGTTGTTACATCTTGAGCTATAGAATTGTTAGACACAATAATAGAAGCAATTATCGCAGTAATTGAAAGGAGTTTTTTCATAAATTTTATTTTTGGTTAAGCCAAAATTGGCAACCTCAAAATATACAAAAAATAATATTTATGCTATAAAATTTTTAGATAATTCAATATTCTTTATTTTTGAAAGATCTATGCTATAAAGCACTAAGTTTAACTAAATATATTTATAAATATGACTCAAGCATCTGCAAAAATTTCAAATAAAGATAATCATTTTACTACAAAAGGGAGAGGCAAAACTTATAACAATATTATTGAAACTATTGGGGATACACCTCTAGTAAAACTTAACAAAACCGCTGAAATTGCAGGGGCTAAAGCTGAAATTTATGCTAAGTTAGAATTTTTTAATCCACTATCTTCGGTTAAAGATAGGCTTGCACTTTCAATGATAGAAGAGGCTGAAAAAGAAGGTAGAATAAATAAAAATTCAATTTTAGTTGAGCCAACTTCCGGAAATACCGGAATAGCCCTAGCATTCATAGCTGCGGCAAAGGGTTATAAATTAATTCTTACAATGCCGGAATCAATGAGTATTGAACGCAGAAAAATGCTTAAAATTTTAGGTGCAGAGCTTGAATTAACAGAAGCAGCAAAAGGTATGAAAGGTGCAATTTCTAAAGCTCAAGAAATTGTTGCTGGCAATAAAAATGCGGTAATGCTTCAACAATTTGAAAACCCTTCAAACCCTCTAATTCACAGGAATACTACAGCAAATGAAATTTGGAATGACACAAATGGTGCGGTTGATATTTTCATTACAGGGGTTGGCACAGGTGGCACTTTAACTGGAACAGCCGAGGTTTTGAAAAGCAAAAAACCTTCAATTAAAGTTATTGCGGTTGAGCCTGAAGATTCACCGGTTTTATCAGGCGGGCAAGCTGGCCCTCACAAAATACAAGGCATTGGTGCTGGTTTTGTGCCAATGGTTCTAAACACCGGCTTGATTGATGAAATTGTTAAAGTGTCAAATGAAAAAGCATTTGAAACCGCAAGAAATCTCTCAAAAAATGATGGTATTCCAGCAGGTATTTCATCAGGTGCAACGGTTTATGCAGCACTTGAAGTTGCAAAACGCCCTGAAAATGCTGGCAAAAAGATTGTTGTTATTTGTGCTTCTTGTGCTGAAAGATATATTTCAACAGCATTATTTGATTTTTAATAACTAACTTCATCTTAAAATGTATGAAGAAAACAGCCAAGATTGGAATGAATTTCTAAAATCAGTTAGTAAAATTGATTGCAATAAAATTAACAAAAATATTTTAGAATTTTCCTTCCAATCCGCTGAAAATAAAAAAGAAAATAAGCCTCAAAAATTCCTTAAAATTAATAGTGATAAATTATTTAATAAAAATCTTTCTGTGTTTGAAAATAAAAATTCTAACAGTAAAGAAATTTCTCTCAATTCACATTATTCTTCCGCAATAAAATCTGGCAAATTAAAGCCTGATTATAAAATTGATTTACACGGAATGAATATAAACCAAGCTCACAAATATTTTTGTGATAATATTAAAATTGCTAATTCTAGAAATTATAAATTTCTGCTGGTTGTAACTGGCAAATCAACCTTTGAAAAGGCTGAAAACGAGGGGGATTTTATGCAAAAAACTATTAAGCAAGAAATAAATTCTTGGATAATGCAAAAAGATATTTCAGATTATATAAAATTTATCTCCCCCGCCCAAAAAAAAGATGGAGGCAACGGAGCATTTTATTTATTTTTGAAGTGAATTTTAGGCCTTTGAAAGGGTAATTTTTCCTGATAAAATTGCGATTGGAATGATTATAAGTAAAAAGCCAAAAGAAGCTGAGGATAAATTTATTATTGCCTCAAAATATTTAGAGTTTTCAAGGCTTTCAGCATAAGCAAAATTCGCCACAATTAAACTTATGTAAATTGGTAAAGATAAAATTACTGAGGCAACAGCACCATTCCTCATTCCGCTAACCAAACTCGCAAACATAATATTTATTGCACTTATGACCATTGCAGAAAGGCTTGCACCAATGATTATAAACATAAAATTTTCTTCCCTTATACCAAAAAAAAGTGAGGAAATTGGTGAAAGTAAAGCTATCGGAAAACAAAATAATAAAAAATTAGAAATTATTTTTGCTAAAATAATTTTATAAGTTGGGATATTCAGAAAAAATTGAGTTAAAAAGCCAATTCTAATATCTCTTTCAAAAATTATATCTTGATTAAGCGAGCAAGCTAAAATCATTGAAATTATTATAATTGAATAGGAGACTATAAAATTTTCTTTAAGCAAATCTGGGGCAGAAAATGCAATTACAAAACATATCAAAAAGTAAAAAATTAATATGCTAGTTAATTCAGAAAAATGCCTAAAAACTATCTTAAAATCTCTTTTTACTATAGAAAACAAGTGGTTAGCTTAATTTTGAAAAATAGTTAATAATAAGTTAAAAAAGTTAACGATTTATTAACCTTTTTGTGTTAGTATGAAATTTAGAATTATCACTAATATTATTTTATTCAACATTTAATGTTGCTTTTAGGCTATAATAAAATATAAATATTTAGACACTGGGGGGTGTTTATGAAATCACAAAATTACTTAACTAAAATTAGCCCTATTATGAAAAGCGGTTGGAGAATCTTCAAAAAGAAGAAAACAATTGTTAATTCTTTATCACTTGCAATTTTATTTGCTACTGCATCTATTGCAAATGCTCAGGTTTTACCAACTGGTGGTAATATAGCTTCCGGAAATGCCTCAATAAATACAGTAGGCAATACAATGACCATAAATCAAACATCACCAACTGCAATAGTTAATTGGGATAGTTTTTCTATTGGAAATGCCCTCAATGAAACGGTTAATTTTGCAAATGGTGCAGGTGCAACTCTAAATAGGGTTACTGGAACTGCAATTACAAATATCGCTGGAACTCTTAACGGAACAGGATCAGTTTTCTTAATCAACCCTAATGGAATTATCGTTGATTCAACTGGTAAGGTTAATGTTGGCAATGATTTTATCGCTTCAACTTATGGCTTAAATGATGCAAATTTCTTAAATAATCAAAGAAATTTTAACGGCTCAAATGCTGGTAGCGTTGAGATAAAAGATGGTGCAATAGTTAAAGCTGGCAGAGATGTAGCTTTTATTAGCTCAAACATTCTGAACCGAGGAACCATTGAAGCTGGTAGAACCCTTACACTTGCAGCTGCTGGAAATAATGGTGCGGTTAATTTAAATTCAAATACAGAAGTTACATCTTTAACAGGCAATGCAAATGCCTTTGCAATTAATAATGAAGGCACACTTCGTGCAACTGGTTTAACAACTACTAATGGAAGAGTTATTTTAAGTGCGGGTGGCAATATTAGAAATGCTGGTGAGATAACAGCTAATTCTACGACTGCAACAGGTGGAAATATTAGAATTACCGCACAATCTGGCAATGTAGATTTAGCTTCAACATCAAATATTAACGCTAATGGTGGTAATAAGTCGGGCAATATTAGAATTGCAGCTGAGAGAGACATTAATTTAAGAGGCAATGTCAACGGAACGGGCACAGTTCAATTCTTTGCGGCAAATAGTGGCACAAACCTTCAAAACTGGGAAACAAATCAAGGTGCTATAATTGCTGATGGTGCAAAAGTTTCAGGTAAATCAGTTCAGATGTGGTCTGGAAAAACTGATGCAAACGGCAATAGAGCAAACTTAAATTCATCTAATGTTGAAATTACTTCATCTGATAGTAATGGCGAGTTTAGATCTCTAAACCTGCACGGCTTTGGAGATGTTAATATGAATGCAGTTAAGGGCGATAAAATAGTTAATGATGGAGGAACATTATCCGTAATAGCTAAAAATATTACAATTGATGATAAATCTCTTCTGCAATCAAAAAAATCTGATTTAATTTTATCAGCGGGTGCATTTGATGGTAACGGAAATTTTGTAACCGAAGGAACTAATAATTTTACTAGAATTCTTGAAGGCTCAGGCTGGAAGGGTGAAAACGGAGCAATGGGGGTTTTGGATATAAAAGCATTTAATGGTGCACCAGTTGTTATTGATGGATGTTGTAACGTAAAATTATCTTCCTCATTCAATATTGATAGCAATGGAAATATCATAAGAACAAATCTTACAAGCGATAATGTAAACCTTGCTTATGAAGATTCATCGGCTTCAAATAGCTATTTATCTTTCAGAGCTGAAGGATTTAATAATTTTGATGTTGATGTAGAAAATGATGAGCTAGTTTCAAGCTCAATTGTAAAAATTGAGAATATAAATAACAACATTAAATATGATGTTATAGCTGGTGCACCAATTCCAACTGGTAAATCATTGCCTTCTGAGCTAGTTAATTCTGATATAACAATTACTGGTGGTAAGTTTGATTTAGCTGATGGTGCTTATAAGAATTCACTTTCTAGGGTTGGCACAGGCACAACTTCATTTGATACATCATTAAAAGGCTCGGCTCTTAAAATCCAAACCAATAAAGATGGAAGTGTTAGCTTAATAAGCGGTGCTGATGCAAATGGTAATAGGCCAGATATTACTGAAGCTCTAGTTCAATTTGCTTATGGTGATAATCTAAACACTTACAAAAATTTAACAATTGAAGGTTTTAGAGATATAAGTTTAGGCTCAAATTTATTCGCTAATAACTCAATTAATGCTTCAAATAATATAAGCCTTTATGCTTATAATGATATTAATGTAAGCGGTGAAACTCTTGAGGCTGGCAATAATTTAACAGCTATTGCTAATAATGATATGAACATCATAAATGGCTCAAAAGTTAAAGCTGGAAATGAGAATGTTTTAGTGGTTGATGAAAACACACCGCTCGCAGTTGGTGCAGGTGGCTTAACTTTAAGTGCTGATTCAGAAATTTCAGGTGGCAAAGTTGGTATTTATACTGCTAAACAAGGGCAAAATTCTATTGAGGGAACTATTTCTGGTCAAGCATTTACGCCGGGTTTAGAATACGCTAATTCTTCAACTGAACAATGGAATACATTTTTCCAAAACGGAAGTAATCCTCAAGATCCATATAGAGTTTATTATAAAGATAAAGCGAATAACAACCCTAATTTAGTGGTTACAGGGGCAATAGATTGTGAAACTAACCCTGAGCAAGAAGGTTGTGCACAAGCAATGGGATCACCGATGACTCGTGAATTCACAACTGCATTGACAGATATTGAATTTAATAACACTGGAAATGAACTTGCCGAAGGTGAAAGTAAAGATATAAGACTCACTGAGAGGCAAGCTTTATTTAGCCCTAACTATGTAAGTAGTTATGCACAGATGAGTACTAAAGAAAGGCTTGCCACTGCAACTGCGTTACCATTCCAGTTAGTTGGTGCATCTCTACAGGGAACACAAAGAATAGCTGAATTACTTCCAATCCCAGGTTTTGAAGCAATTACAACAATGATAACTAAGCCTTTAATTGGTATTAACAATGTTGTGAACCCAGCTGGTTAAAATAAATTGCTTATCTCTAAAACCTAGCTTTAGTGTTTTCTATTTTTCTGTTGTAGTCGTCTGGGGCTCTCTTTCTTAAAGTTTCTGAGCGAGTTCGCCAAGTTGTTGCTTGGGCTTCATCTTTTGGAACGCCCAAGCCATTTTCATATAAATAGCCTGTCATATAAGCACCCCTAGAGCTGCCAAGCCTTGCCGCTTTTTGAAAATTATCCATTGCTTTTTTATAATCTCTCTCAATATCCCCGGGGGCTTCAACATACATCATCCCTAGCTTTTCATAAGCAAAAGAGCTTTCTAACTTAGCAGATTTTTCAAACCATTCTTTTGCCCTTAAGTAATCCCTACCTACACCAGCACCTTTATAATATATTTCACCAACAGCATCAGCGGCTTTTTTATTGCCGTGATCCCACGCTAAAAGAAAGAACTGCAATTTACTATTTCCATTTGGTAAACCTATTGCAATATCAAAATAAATTTTAGCCAATTCTTCATCAGCTTGTTTTTTAACATTTTCATCATTTGAAAATTTTTTAAGAAGCCTTAAGTAATTAACTGCTATTCTTAAATCTCTTTCAACACCCCTGCCATAAAGATAAACTGAGGCGAGCTTTGCATAAGCATTAACATTGCCAGCTTGGGCAGCAAGTTGATAAAATTTAATCGCTTTTTGAGGGTTGTGATTATATATATAGCCAATTTCATAGAGCCTACCAATTTCCATATAGGCTTTAGAATTTCTTAACCGAACTGATTGCTCAAGCCATTTTTTTGATTGGTCTGCATCATTAGCAATGCCTGTAATAGAGCTATCTAAAATCAACAACCTTGAAAGCTGAAGCATCGCATCAGAATTCCCAAGTTTAGCAGAAAGTAAAAACCATTCCTGTGCTTGTTTATAATCTTGTTCAACATTAATAGCCTGCAAATACATTTGCCCTATAGTGAACATTAAAACCGCATCATCATTTTGAATTGCTTCGGTTTTCTTATTTTCAAGGCTAGATTTTGAAATTGCTGGGAGTTCCGCATATTCATCAATCATTAAATTTTTGTTGAATTCCTGCACCTCAGATGATTCTGCGAATTGTGGCCCAGAAATTTTTTGTTCAGGCTTAGAAATTCTAATTTGTGCATAAGAATTTTCTATCTGAAAACAGAATATAAATAATAATAATAAAATCTTTTTCTGATGAATTTTCATTTGTTTAATATCCTTGCAATTTCTAATGCACCATAAGTTATAATTGCAGAAGCCCCTGCCCTTTTAATGCATAAAATAGATTCTAAAAGAATATTATCAAATAATTCTTTATTGCCATTCGCAAAATTTTTTAGCATCGCATATTCTCCGCTAACTTGATAAGCAAAAATTGGAAGATTAAAATTATTTTTTAACTCTTTTATTACATCAAGATAAAAACTTGCTGGCTTAACCATTAGAATATCTGCACCTTCGCTAACATCAAGTTTAGCTTCTAAAATAGCTTCAGATATGTTTGCGGGGTTCATTTGGTATGTTTTTTTATCCGCTTTTTTGAGGTTTTTATCACTGCCTATTGCTTCTCTAAATGGAGCATATAAGTTAGAAGCATATTTTGCAGTATATGATAAAATAGGTATTTTACTAAAACTATTTTCATCTAATTTTTTACGAATTACCACAACTCTTCCATCCATCATATCTGAGGGTGCAATTATATCCGCACCGGCTTTTGCAAGCATCAAAGCCTGATTAGCAAGTATTTCACAAGTTAAATTATTATCAATTTCACCTTTTGAATTTAATATTCCATCGTGGCCAGATATTGTATATGGATCAAGTGCAACATCTGCAATTATTAAAATTTTAGGAAAAGCTTTTTTGCACTCAGCAATATAGTTAAATAGATAGTTATTTTTACTTAATGCATAAGATGCATTATTGCTTTTAAGGTTTTGTTCTACATAAGGAAAAAGAGCTACAGCATTAACACCAAAATTACTTACTTGGCGTAATTGTTCTTTAAGCTCTTTAAGCCCAAATCTATAAATATCTGGCAATGATTTGATAGTTTCTTGAGCGGATTTTTTATTACAAACAAAAATTGGCAATATTAAATCATCAACAGAAACTCTAGTTTCTTGCACAAGATTTCTAATATTTTCAGAGCTTCTAAGCCTTCTAGGTTTTATCACAAGATAATTGGTAAATTTTATTAAATTATCCCCATCCCTTTTTACAAAGGGCGAGGGAAAAAAACTCAAATAATAGAATGTTTTAGGGAGTATTCACTATGTATAGATTGTCATCGCCCGAGTTGCGAAGCAACTATAGGGCGATCCATTAAACTATTGATTTGGATTACCCTATAATTTTTCTAAAGATTGATATCTTTATAAAAATTCGGGTAATGACATATATATCTATGTATAGTGAACACTCCCATGTTTTAAGGCTTAACCTTATCTAAATCAACGCCTTGATATTTTCCAGTTAAACTGTTTAAGAATGCGGAAATTGCTTTGATTTCATCAGGTTTCAAATCAACACCAAGTTGATATTTTCCCATTAGTTTAACTGCTTCATCTAAAGTTTTAACATTACCATCGTGAAAATAAGGTGCAGTTAAGGCAACATTTCTGAGAGATGGAACTTTGAAAGAATATTTATCCGCCTCATCTTTAGTAACATTAAATCTGCCATAATCATTTTGATTAATATTACCCCTTGCCTTAAAATATTCCTCATTCATAGTTTGATATGAATTTCCGCCAAGATAAGTGCCGTTATGGCAAGTTGTGCAACCATAATCTTGGAAGAGTTGATAACCTTTTTTCTCTTGAAAAGTAAGGGCATTTTTATTGCCTTTTAAGAATTTATCAAATCTAGAATCAGGCGTGATTAATGTTGTTTCAAATTCAGCTATTGCATCTGCAATATTTTCTTTGGTAACTTTTCCCGCATAAATTTTATCAAATGCTTTTTTATATTCTTCATTAGCTGAAACTTTTTTAACTACATTTTCCCACTTATCGCCCATTTCAATAGGGTTTTCAACTGGGCCAAGAGCTTGTGCTTTCAAATCTTTGGCTCTACCATCCCAAAATTGCACAAAATTATTTGCAGAATTATAAACCGTTGGAGAATTAACGCCACCTTTCTGACCTTTTATACCAGTTGAAACCTTCGCACCATCAACCCCGCCTTTATGAAGCATATGACAACTTGCACAAGAAATTGTGCCATCTGCAGAAAGCATAGTATCGTGATATAATTTCTTACCAAGCTCGGCTTTATCCTTATTATAAACTACTTTATCAGGGATTGGCTTAATTTCCGTTTCATCTTGCGAATAAGCGGAAGTTACAACACAGAAAAGGCAAAATAATAACAAAAATAATTTTTTCATAGCACTTACATTTTAGTTTTTAATAAACTAGTATTAACTAGAGATAATTAAGTTTAACAATCTTATAAAATTAATAAAGTGAAAAAAATTTCTAAAGATGTTCTTCGCAAAAATTTGTTCAGAAAACTCTCTGAAATGTATGCCAAAGAAGTTCCACTTTATGATAAGCTATTAGAAACTGTTCGTGATGTTAATAAAAAAATCGCCCTTCAAAATAATCTTAAAATCTCTGATGAGGAGCTTGAAAATTTAAGTGCAGAAAGGCACGGCGCAATTAGGCTTGGCAAGCCAGAAGAAATGCAATTAATGGCAAGGTTTTTTAATTGCCTTGATATGCAACCAGTTAATTTTTATAATCTTGCAGATGCAGGTGCAAAAAGCCAGCCGGTTATTTCAACTGCGTTTCGCCCCCTAAAAAATGCAGATCACAGAATTTTCTGCTCTCTACTGATGACAAATTATTTTGATTCTGAAACCCAAAAGGCTGTTGAAGAAAATCTTAAAGAAAGAAAAATATTTTCTGATAAGCTAATTTCTCTAATAGAAATTTCAGAAAAGGAAAATGAGCTATCAGAAGCCCAAGCAAATGAATTTTATTCCGAAGGTATAAAATTATTTAGCTGGCAAGGTAAAGCTAAAAATTATGATTTGTATAAACATTTAATTTCTAAAAAAGTTAATATTGCCGCTGATATTGCTTGCTTTCCAAACCCTCATCTAAATCATTTAACGCCCAACACACTTGATATTGATGCCCTTCAGGCAGAAATGATAAAACGGCTTGGTGATGAATATAGTGGGCTTAATCATAAGGGTATGAAAGATGTTATTGAAGGCCCGCCTGCTCGTAAAGCACTTATATTGCTCAGGCAAACTTCCTATAAAGCACTTGATGAAAAAGTTGAGTTTTCAAATTTAGATGGGGCGAAAATTCAAGCAACTCATACCGCTAGATTTGGTGAAATTGAACAAAGGGGCGTTGCCGTTACCCCAAAGGGTAGAAAATTATATGATGATTGCTTAGCGGAAGCTGAAAAAATTCCAAGCAAATTAGCTAAAGAAAATTATGCAGAATATATTAAAGAATATGCAAAATGCTTTGCAAAAATACCAGATAATCATCAAGAATTGCAAAATTTAGGGCTTGCTTATTATCGTAAAAATGGCAGCCCAGTTAGATATGAAGATTTTCTGCCAGTGAGTGCGGCAGCAATTTTTGCTTCAAACTTAAATCAATATGGCACTAAATCTGAGGGGCAAAATAAACCCACCTATTCCAAAAAACTCCTTGAAGAATTAATGCAAAAAGAAATTTTTGAAAGTGATGATATTTATAAAATGGAGTCAATTATATGAAAAAAATAGCAGTTTTAGGATTAGGTAAAGTTGGCAGTTTAGTTGCGGTTTTACTTGAGGAAGCAGGTTTTGAAGTTACTGGCTTTGATAGATCAAAACGCTATGATCTTAAATTTAATACTAAAGCAATTGATGTTAGTAATGATGGCCAATTAACAAAAAATTTGAAAAATTTTGATGCGGTGGTTTCTTGCCTACCATACAACTTAAATAAGAAAATTATTGATTTTTCAGTTGCAAATAAAATCCATTATTTTGATTTAACAGAAGATGTTCCAACTACTAACCACGCATTAAAATTAGCGAAAAAGGCAAATTCTGTTGTTGCCCCTCAATGTGGGCTTGCCCCCGGTTTTATTGGAATAGTTGGGGCTTCTTTAGCTGATAATTTTTCTGAGATTCGCTCAATAGAGTTAAGGGTTGGGGCATTGCCTCAATCACCTAAAGGTGATTTGGGATATGCGTTTAATTGGTCAGCGGAAGGGGTGGTTAATGAATATCTAAATGATTGTATTGCGATTGAAGATGGCGAAATAAAAACCGTTCCAGCAATGCAGGATTTAGAAAAAATAGTAATTAATGGCAAAACGCTTGAGGCCTTCACAACTTCTGGCGGGCTTGGCACTATGTGCGAAACTTACAAAGGAAAAGTTAAGAAATTGAATTATAAAACAATGCGTTACAGCGGACATCTAAAGTTAATGAAATTCTATTTTCACGAATTAATGATGAAAGAAAATCGCAAACTTGCTGGTGAAATTTTAGTAAATGCCAAACCACCTGTTAATGATGATGTTGTTTATGTTCACGCCGCAGTTGAGGGTTATAAAAATAAATCTGGCAAAAAAGAATTATTTAGAGATGAATTTGTAAAATCTTACTACCCACAAAAAATTGCTGGTAAAGAGTGGCGGGCTATTTCTTGGACAACCGCTTGCTCCATAGCTTCTGTAATAGAAATGGTTTCTACAAAAAAACTTCCACAAAAAGGCTTTATAAAACAAGAAGAAATTTCACTAAAAGAGTTTTTGAAAACTAAAAGTGGTAAATATTATAATATTGCAGATTAATTTAGTATTTTAGATTGAGGTCTGTCATGTTGAGCGTAGCGAAACATCTGAGATCCTTCCCCTTCGCTTCGCTTTAGGGTCAGGATGACTTATCATAGCTAAACATTATTTACTATACTCCTTATCAAAGCCATTATTTCTAGGGGATAGGATATTATTTTCATCATATTTTTTCTTATAAGAAAGCCATTGATTATAATATTCAGATTGGGTGAATTTTTTATATAGGTTTGCGTTTGCGGTGCCTATGCCGTGCTCACTCCAACAGCTTCCATTAAATTTTTTGGTAATAGAAAAAACTTGCTCAGTAATTTCTTGCTTCCAATTCTTTTCTAAAGAATTTTGCTTATTATAAATATGCAAATGGATTGCACCAATACCGATATGTCCAAAAAATATAGAATCTAATTTTTTTTCTTTGATTAAATTTTCTAGCTCATAAATATATGTCTCAAGATGCTTTATGGGGATTGATAAATCAAGCGAAACCCTGTTGTAAACTGCTTTTCCAAAAGAATTTGCATATTTAGTGCTTGCACCTGATATTGCGTGTCGCATTTTCAAAAACTCCTCACCTGATGAATTTGAATCAGAGCCAGAATAAGCAATTTCACTTTCATTAATCACAAGATTTTTATTTAAGATTTCATAAGCTGCAAAGCCAATATAATCATCATTTTCATCACCGATAATTTGCAGCATTAATAAATATTTTGCATCAATTTCATCATCGCTTGTAAATGGCTTTCCTTCATCATTAAAAAAAGGATTTACAAAATTTTCCTTTTCATAATCTTTTATAATTTTGAGAGATTTTTTGTCCATCAACTCAAATTGTAAAAGATTTCTAGAAAAATTATTGCGAATCACTTGTTTTATGGAATAAATTTTTGCTAAATCATTTAATTTTATAAGAAAATAATGTCTAAATTTTGGCAATTTTTTGGTAGTAAATTTTAGCTGATAAATAACCGCAAATGTGCCTTGTGTGCCGATTGCACTTTCACCATATTGTGCTTTGGCAGAGTTTATTATTGCTTCATTTTCATTATTATTTTTAGGTTTTACCTCTCTAATTTCATCAAGCAAATTTCCATTTCCTGTTATAGATTTACAATTTAACACTAAATCTGAAGCCTTGCCATATAGCAAGCCATATGTTCCGTGAGAGGCATTCGCAACCGCACCGCCTGCACTCATTCCACCTCCCACCCAAACTGCACCTGTATCAACTGGAATTTCAATACCAGCTATTGATATAACATAATTTATAGTGCCGAATGGAAGCCCAGCCTCACATTCAAGCGATGCATTTTCAAAATCTTTTTGGGTAAAATTATTTTCAGTAATAAATTTTTGAAATTCTTCTCGCCAGATTTCTGCTTTTTCTTGCGATAATTTAATATGGTTTAATTTAGAAAAATTGAAAAATTTTCCATTTTGAAGATTTATAGAGATTAAATTATCAAGCAAATTCATATCAATAACGGCTTCATTTAAGGCTCTCTGAGATGAAACCAAGCCAGTGTTGCCTGCAAAAATAACTGCTTTAATTTGAAATTTATTGAGCAACTTTATTGCAATTTGTAATTCATCTTTATTACTTGGAATTATTGCAAATAGAGGCTTTGCATCTTCCCCTCGCTCAATATTTATATATTTTTGA
Source organism: uncultured Rickettsiales bacterium (assembly GCA_964445765.1). Classification (GTDB taxonomy): domain Bacteria; phylum Pseudomonadota; class Alphaproteobacteria; order Rickettsiales; family UBA8987; genus JANPLD01. The sequence goes on from CAYULD010000001.1 coordinate 390,771, forward strand.
ATAGCGTTTTCTTCCGGCCAAATTATTTTTAAGCTAAGATTTTCTTCCTGAATAAATTTTTTTAATTCTGAAATCTTTTCACCTTGCATATTATTATTGTTGTTAGTTGTTAGTCTTTAGTCGTTGATAGTTGGCGTAATTGATATTAACTGAATTTTTTGGTTACAAATTGCTAACTCATCATGTAATACGCTTAAAATCTATTTGAAATTTTTTTGGAACTTCTTTTGCTTTGAATAAATTTACTTTTTTCTTGTTTAACATTCTAATTTTATCAATATTTTCTTGATAGCAGTTAAGACCAAAATAGATATCTTCCAATTTTCCTATTTTTACCTTTTTTATCTCAACACCTTGATTTTCTTGAGAATTTTCTTCAAAAAGGTATGAGGTTTCCACAAGCCTGTACTCATCTTCATACTTCCAGCACTTTGATTTATAAAAAAAGGTTTTTATTATTTTTTCTTCTCCCTTATCATCTTTTTTAATATTAGCTCTGTTATCTTCATATTTTATTTTATCAAACACCATAACTTTAGTATTTAAATCATCCAAATTAAATTTTATCTTTAAGCATAGACCTTTGTGATTATTTGCATAATGAGACCACATCAATAAATGTGTAGCTTCTGTTTGGTCAAAATTTTTTGAAAACGAGCAATAGTAACATAATTTTCTTAAATCATTATTATACGATTCATATGCTTTTTTTAAATTTACATTATTTTTAAGCATATTTTTCTTTATGTTAGGATATACTCTCTTTACGCTTTGATATATCTCCTCGTTTTTATTAGACTTATCTTTTGTATAATCATAACTAGGATGAAAATCAAAATAGTCATTAACAAATTCTGCCCTCTTAAGAGTTATAACTTCTTCCTTCAAAAGATTTTCTAACTCTTTAAAATGGTAGGGGTTTTCTAAATCCAAATATCTATATAAATCAATAGTTCCAGCCATATTATAAAATATAAATATTTTAACTATTAACCCCAAATAAAGTTCAAAGTGAAAAAATTCGGGGTATGACATATTCTCTAATCCCTAACCCCAAGAACCTAGCCCCCAACTTCCCCCCCTCTTTATCTCCCAACGCAAGCAGGGGGAGAAATTAGAGAGAATAATACTTTGCACTAGCTACTAACTACTAACTACCAACTACTAACTACTACAAGAAATACAAATATCCTTTGACCAATCAGGCGGTGGTGCGGCATAAACTTCAAATTCAAGCTGCTCATCAAATGGTTTTTTAAGAATTTGCCTAAGTTTTTTAACTTCAGAATAATCTTCTGCGAAGGTAGCTTGTTTAATCGCAATTTCTGCAAGATAATTTCTCAAAATATATTTGGGATTAATTTTTTTCATTTCCGATTCTCTTTCCTTCTCAAGCTTGCTAGGGTTTTTGTTATAATCTGCCCAGTTTTCAAGCATAATACGCTTTTTATATTTCTCTTCCCACTCCATAAAATATTCTGGCTTCTTAAACATTTTATGAAAATTAGAATTAACTTCATTAATTTTTAGCTCACATAAATTTCTAAAAAATATAGTATAATCAACTTCAAAATCATTTAGTAACTGCATCAAATTTTGAATTAATTTTACATCTTCAGGCTTTTTCTGTTTTAACCCCAATTTTTGACGGATTATATCAATATATTCTCTAGTAAAAATATCCGAATATAAGCTCAGAACTTCTTTTGCGAGGTTTAACGGCAAAAGAGGCTCTAAGGCGTATGATAAAGCAAATAAATTCCAATGTGCAATTTGTGGTTGGTTCATATAGCTATATCGCCCTGTGTGATCAGAGTGATTTGGAACATAACCATAATCAAAATTATCAACAAAACCATAAGGGCCATAATCAATGGTAAGCCCAAGAATACTCATATTATCTGTATTCATAACGCCGTGAGTAAAGCCAAAAGCCTGCCATTTTGCCATTAATTTTGCAGTTTTATTCATCACTAAATAGAAAAATTTTTCATATTTATTTTGAAATGATAAAGCATCTGGGTAAAATTTTTCTATAATATAATCCGCCAGAATTTGCGTATTTTCAGGTTTTTTGCTGTGGGTAAAAAACTCAAAATGACCAAATCTTACAAAACTAGGGCTAATTCTTGTTACCATTGCACCTTTTTCAACGCCTTCACGCATAACATTTTCATCACTACCAATTAAGCATAACGCACGAGTGGTAGGAATACCAAGATAGTGCAAAGCCTCACTTGCAAGATATTCCCTAATTGATGAACGAAGAACCGCCTTGCCATCACCAAATCTTGAATAAGGCGTTTTGCCACTTCCTTTAAGCTGGATTTCATAGCAAGAGTGATTTTTTGCTTCAATTTCCCCAAGTAAATGGGCTCTGCCATCCCCTAATTGCGGAACATATGAGCCAAATTGATGACCAGAATAAACTGTTGAGATAATTTCACTGCCATTAAATATTTTCTGACCGCTAAAATATTCAACCGCTTCTTTTTCAGATAAATTAATGCCTAATTCCTCCGCAAGCTCAGTGTTATAATCAATCAGAAATGGGTTTTCAAACGCCTCAATTTCTGTTTTGCTAAAAAAATCCTTACCTAGTTTTGAATATGTGTTTATAAATTTCATTATATGCACTTATATTTGCTATAAAATATATCACAAATTATTTAATATAGCTAAATGGATATGAAAAAACTTTATGTATTATTTTTAATTTTCTTTTCATTTGATGTTTATTCTCAAACATCAAGCAATCCTATTATTCAGAATATTAAGGTAGATGGCAATTTCAACCCATCAGGTTTAGGCGGGCAAACCCCCAATTATGAAGATAGAAGAAGGCCAAGCAATAACCCCAATGAAAAGGCAGAAGATAATAGCAAAATTATAAATGTTGAGGAAAACCAAAATTCAGAAGATCAAAAAGTTCAGATTATCCAATCAAATAACCCCTTTGATATTCAGTTAAATAGCCAATCTAAAGATAATAAAAATAATGCGAATGATGGAAATTTTAAGCCCTTTGATAATTATGAATTTGTGAAGGAAAGCCTTGAAGCCCCCAAAACGCCTCAGAATAATTATGGCACTGATAATTATAATAACCCGCAGAGTGAGTTATATCAACGCGCCAAAAACCCCAATTTTGTTGAGGCAACCCCCAGTAATTACGAGTTTGAAGAGGTGAAAGAATCTTGCGATGATAGGCAAGAAATTTGTATAAAATATTTTATTTCGCCTGAGATTATTATCTTTGAGGCAACTAACAATTCTGCATTTACTAAAACAATTTCAATGATGATATGGAATAGTAATTCGGTGTTGAAATATTTTGTTCGCTCACCAGAGAGAATAATTTTGCGTGGCAAGCAGAATATTAAAATTGCTGAAATTTATGTAAATCAAAATGGTGAGGAAGCGAGCTTTAACTTCAATTTCAAGGCGATTGATGGCTTTGTAGAAGCAATTCACGATAATTCTTATATATATTCTTTGCCGTTTGAGCCGGGCAAAACTTTTAAGATGATACAAGGTTATGGTGGCAAGTTTTCACATATTGATGAGGAGAATTATTTTTCCTATGATTTTAGAATGCCAACTGGAACGCCCGTTTTCTCAGCTCGTGAAGGGGTGGTGGTTAAAATTAAAGAGGTTTATGCAGATGGCGGGCTTGATATTAGATTAAAGAGGCGTTCAAATTATATTCACATTGAACACGAAGATGGCACGATTGGAATTTACGCTCATTTAGCAAGGGGCGGTGCGAGTGTTGCGGTGGGTGATTATGTGCAGAAGGGGCAGATGATAGGGTTTTCAGGCAATACGGGTTATAGTGGCTCTCCGCATTTACATTTTGCGGTGGTGAAAGTGAAGAAAAACGGCAAGATGCAATCCCTGCCGATTAAAATCCAAACCAAACAAGGCATTTCAGATAGGCTAAAAGAAGGCGAATATTTAGTTAGGTAAGATATTTAATGTTTAGATTTTTTATCTTTGAAAAGAACATGAAGCCACCTTACATGCTTCTTTTTTGAATCCTTAAAAAAAGATTTTGGATTAGAAATTAATTTTTTAGTTTTTTTACTAATTACTTTCTTCTTGTTAATTTTATTTACAATCTGCTCTTCAGTTTTAGAATTTCTATCCTTTTCAATAATTTGATTTGCTATTACTGTGTTTGCATTTTTTGAATCCACATTGGAATCTTTAATTGGCTTGTATAAAGGAATAAATTGAGGAGAAACGAATTTTTCTTTTAGTTGTAAAACGCCAGACTTGAAAACCGAAATTAAATGCTTTTCAAGTGCAACTGTTAAAAATTCTTCTAGTTTATTATATTCATCTAAAGATAAATTAGATTTACTAACTCTTTTTACATAACTTATTACATCATCCACTTTCTTAACATCATAAGTAAAGCCTTTATTGCCATAAAAAGGTTTAGCAAGTGTTATTGGCTTAATGCCATAAAAAGCCGCCTCAATAGCACTTTGCGAGTTAAGAACAATTACATGATCAACTGATTCAAAAAGTGAATATAGGTTAAAATCTTCAACTATTATTAGCCTATTATAATTTTCATTATGAAGATTATTTTTATATTCAAAAATATTATCTGCAGTAATTGCTTTGCCAATTTTCTTTCTTTCCCAAGGATGTGCCTTAAAAATTATATCATAATCAGTTTGCTTAATTAGCTTATCAATTAATTCAAGATACATAAGCATAGAATTTCTGCTATCTAGCTTAGTTTCTATAATTGAATAATCGTTTATAACTTGACCAATTATTAATATTTTCTTTTGTGATTTTTTTAGGATAATTCTATCTTCTGCAGAAATTTCAGGCTGTTTAACATTCTTATTTTTCATCATAAGAACTTTATTAATTGCCTTCATTCTTAATCTATTTCTTTCCCACACATCTTTTGGAAATTGTGAAATTATGCTTTCATAATATGTTTTATATCTTAAATCTGAATTGTTAGCTATTGGCAAATACCTCTCTTCACAATAATAGTTATTACCTGTAAAAAAATGCTCAACTACTAAAGGTTTAGTCTTTCTAAATTTAAGAACTTCTAATAATGATCTGCAATAAATATTGCTTCCAGAAAACACAAAGGCGTGCGTAAATAATGGTAATTTAGAAAGTAATTCAAACCAAAACATCAACCAATTAAGTGCAACTGCTAAATTTAGTAACAAATCTTCCTTATCATTTTTATACATTTCATCAAAAAGTTTTACTTTATCGCTTGTAACAACTCTTGAATACCAATGTTCTTTGGTCATTAAAAATGATAGAAGCTCTGCATTACAAACTTCAAATAAATTAACCCCTTTATAAGATTCATTAAATAGAGATTTTTTATCAAGAGATTTTAAGGAATCATATTCTTTCTGAAAAAATGATTTTTTATTTTGGTAATTTCCAAAACTAGTCATTAAATTCAATCTTTCTGTATTAGTATAAGTTTTAATCTTTTCATTTTTTATAAATATCAATAGACTTGCAAAGCCTCTCTCGTGAAAGTGCAAATTATCTGGAAAAAAGAAATGTAATTTATCTAGCATTATTATTTTACTTTTTATTCACTATTTTTCTGTATTCAGAAAATATTAGGCTATTTACTTGCTCCCAGCTTAAAGCTCTGGATGAGGCTAATTTTGCACCTTTTTTAATTGTTTCAAGCTCTTTAAGATTTATTATTCTATTAAAAATTTTAATATCTTTGTAAAAATCACCAGTTAAAAAAAAGCCATTAAAGCCATCTTCTACAAAGTCCATACACATTCCAACTTTAGAAGAAATTATTGGCGTGGCTGAAGCAATCGCTTCAGGTAGATTTGCAGGCCCTCCTTCAAATTGACTTGTAATGAGAAGTATATCTATATTTTTATATAACTCTGAAAATAATCTATAGGGCAATCTTTCATAAAAATTTACTTCAAAGCCTAGATTAATTAGTTCAAAAGCTGTTTCTTGCCTATTTTCACCAACTAACAAAAAAGAAAAATTTTCTTTGTATATTCTTTTGGATAAATCTTTTAAGTAAGCCTCACCCTTTACTTTTCTGCCATAATTTTTAGAAAAAATACCAATCCTAATTTTTTTTGAAGTGGTTTTTTCTTGAGAATTATCGTTAAAAATTTTTTTATCTACACCATGCGGAATAACAACGGTATTTTTAATACCTTTATTAAATAAAAATTCTTTTTGCTGAGAGTTTAGGCAAATTATGGTTTTTGCCTCTTTATATCTTGGTTCAAATTTTGAAAAATCATGCCATATATCATTATCATTTAAGTCATGATGAACAGTGCATAAAGAATTTTTTTGCAAATTAGTTTCTAGATGTGGTCTGTGATAGTGAAATATATCAGAGTTTAATTGTGGCTTAATTGAATTAACCAACTGAATATCATTTGGGCAAGAATTATGCATTCTTTCAAAAAGATCATTAAAAATCTTACTATCAATTTCAGCAGATGTAACTTGGTTGACTAACATAAAACTAATAACCTAATTTCTTTTCAAGGCTCAGCCCACCAGTTTCAATCCATAACAAATTTATCTCTTCATCCCACCAATCTCTCCAATCACTTATTTGGCCTGAATATGTTATACTATTTCCTAAAACCTTCTCCTTTAATGGCTTTTTATTTTGAATATTAAGAAATAATAAAATTTCACTAGAAACCCTATCAAAATCTTGAAAAAAATCTTCAAACCGAACATTTAGAGAATTTTGATCGCTTATCCAATTAGAAAAGCCAGAGTAATATTTAACAACACTCATATTAAACATTTGGGAAGAAATAATTTCTTTCAAATATTCCTTGCTTGGCTCAATAATTTCATTTTTTAATTTTCTTTCTTTAACCCTATGCTTCATCCAGCTAACAGCAACATTTCTAGGGTGTCTGTAAATATGCATATGCTTATGATTACCCTCAGCAATTCTATCTCTCAAATTACCTGTATATGAAAAATGACAATGAACAAAATTATTATTATCAAATGTAAATACATCCTTAATTTTTGTTTTACCTTTAATAATTAGAGGTGATTTAGGAGTTCTTTTAATCAAAGTTCCTCCAACTTGATGAAAACCTAAATTTTTAGCAAAGCTAGTTAAAATATGCGTTCCTGTTTTTGAGCAGCCATTGCAAAAAATCATAGAAAAAACTATTATTTTTAATAGAATCTAAAACTTAACAAATATATAATTAATGGGGGAAAATGATAATATCACCAATGATATTTCCAATTTTACTACTTATAGTTTCAAATCTGTTTATGACATTTGCTTGGTATGGCCATTTGAAATATAAATCCGCACCACTTCTAATAGTTATTTTTATCAGCTGGGCAATAGCTTTTTTTGAATATAACTAAATTCCTTAATTCAAAAATCATAAATACTTCATTAAAACAATTTATATTGAATTATTAAATATAAGCTCTAATTATTAATTTGGTCACAGGCGGGCAGAAGTGCCGGTAACCCGGTTAGATTTGAAAAAAAGCACCCGTAACGGAATTCTTTTGGGTCGTCTGTGGCCTTTTTATGCCCATCTATTGCTTAATGATTATATGAAATCCATCAACCCAGATGAAATAGAAAAATTTTCTCGCATCGCCGATGAATGGTGGGATCCCAAAGGCAAATTCAAACCCCTACACAAATTTAACCCTGTTAGGCTAGATTATATTATCAAAAATCTTCTAACACCATCAACCATCAACCATCAACCAGTAACTATTTTAGATATTGGCTGTGGTGGTGGGCTTCTTTCAGTGCCACTTACAAGGCTTGGGGCAAGGGTTACTGGAATTGATGCCTCAGAAAAGAATATAAAAGTTGCAAGCCTATACGCCGAAAAAGAAGGGCTTGAGATTGAATATATATGCAGTTCTGCGGAGGAAATCGCCGCACAAAATCGCAAATTTGATATTGTGCTAAATATGGAAGTGATTGAGCATGTTGCAGATGTTGAATCTTTTATGCAAGCCAGTTGCGACTTGGTTAAAAGCGGGGGGCTAATTTTAATTGCTACTATTAATAGAAACTTAAAATCCCTCGCATTTGCAAAAATTGGTGCGGAATATATTCTAAATTGGTTACCAAAAGGCACTCACGATTGGAATAAATTTCTCAAGCCTTCTGAAATAAATAAATTGCTGGAAGCCAATAAATGTAAGCAAATTGAAGCAAAAGGTGTAATTTACAAACCACTTAAAGATAAGTTTGAACTCTCTGATGATTTATCTGTTAATTATATGATTTTAGCGAGGAAATTGTAAGAAAATTTGAGAAAATCTATACCAATATATCTATAATCTGCCCAACGCCTGAAACAACTGAGGAAGCCTCAGGAAGTGCCTCTTCAACGCCTGTTATACCAGCAATTTGTGCCTGAAGCTGAACATTTGCAGGGTTTTTAGATGCATTTTGAGATTGCAAGCCCGATTGATAATTCGCATATGAATATGATTGCGACGCAGTGTTTATTGATGTCATACTTCTCCCAAAGATTTGCAATTATAATATCATATTTTTTCAATAAATAAAGTTGCAAAAATGTTTCTAGAGAGTTGTGCTTTAGTGAAAAGAAGCAAGAAAATAAATAGTATAAATAACAAATATCTAACTAATTCCGCCGATTCCTTGACCTTTATTAAGAGATTGACCTAAGCCAGTAAGATTGCCAACTCCACCAATTTTTATACCTTCTAATTCTGCATTGATTGCCTCACCAATAGCTTGCTTAGGTGGCTCAACGCCTGACATAGCTAGTGATATTGCATTACCGGTAGTTTTTTCATCTAGACCTAATTTTTTTGCCTCATCCATTACCGCAAGTGCGTTTGAAACTTTCATTGTAAGTTTAGGGTCATTAATTAATCCACTCACAAAATCTTGGTAACTACTTCCAAATTTTTCACCAAAAAAATCATTAATTTTTTTAATGCCAGATAATGCCTCACCTACCTTAGAAGCATCAACCCCTTCTAGAACCTTATTGCCATCGGCAATCCGCACTAGATTATCAAAACCTTTTGATTTCAAACTTGCTAATGTTCCTGCCATAAATCCTCTAAAATAATTACGCGTTTTCAACTAATAACTGAATCACAACTTCTTCAGTTTTCTTGGCATCCATAACTGGATAGCCACCTTCATTTAACAATCTATTAATGTGGTCAACCCTTTCTTGAATTATGAAAGAATTTTCAATATATACTTCTGGTGCACCCATAATAAGCAACATTGATTTTACACAAGGCTTATCTTTGCGAGTGAAATTTTCTTCATTTACTGCTAGTTTTGAGGTTTCAGCATCATATTTTCTTAAATCAATTGAATAAGAAATATCATCAAAATCTGGCATATTATTGATGTAATAATCATATGATTCATCAATAGACATTTCCTTCAAACCAATAGCTTTACGCAGGCGATTAACAACGCCAATTCTATCAATAACGCTTTCTACAAGGCGATGTTTAACCCTCATAAAGGTTTCAACATCAATGCCGTTTAAGTGAGCTTTAACATAACCACCCGCCCACAAATCAACATATTCGTATAAATCATTAAAAACTTTTTCAGGGGTTAGCATTTTATTCTCCTTATTAACCTTAGTTTTATACTAATTAATTCCCCAATTAATTAATCCCATATGCTGATTATATAACAAAATGATTAATAAAGAGTTAACATAACTAATTTTTTTTATTATTAGTAAAAGCAAAGCGGAAAGCCATTCTTAACGGATTTTGTAGAAAAAATGAAAAGGTTAATAAGTGGTAAATCAATAAGTTATAAGGTAATTGATAAATTATTTAGCTAGGCTTAAAAATTTTTCAATTTTTGTTAAATCTTTTTCACCAAAGGATTTTTCAACACCAGATGAGACATCTAACGCAAATGGCTTTGCAACTGACTTTGCAAGGCTTACATTTTCACAATTTAAGCCACCAGATAAAAAATATTTATAGTTTGGAGTAAAGTTTTTTAATATTTTCCAATCAAATGAAATAGCATTCCCCCCCGGTAAATCAGAGCCTTTGGGGGCTTTTGCATCTAATAAAATATAATCAGAAATTTTGGAATAATTATCTGCAATTTTCAAATCTTCTGCTGATGAAATAGAAATTGCTTTAATAATTTTATAACCAAATTTTTTTGAAATTTCAGATACTCTTTCTGGCGTTTCTTTGCCATGAAGCTGGATAAAATCAGGGTTCAAAATTTTTATATTCTGCAAAAATTCATCAGATGCATCAACAGTTACCGCAACAATTTTACTATTATAATTTTTCAGGCTTTCCTTTATTATAACCGCCTGTTGAATAGAGATATTTCTTGGCGATTTTTCAAAGAAAACTAAGCCTATAAAATCCGCACCTTTTTCGGCTGCAAATATTGCAGTTTCAGCATCTTTAATTCCGCAAATTTTAACTTTCATAGGTTTAGTGTATTTCAAAAATTTAATAAATTTTCCCCTCGCTCTTTCTTAAAGGGGTGAAAGTTTTTGGATATTATTTGAATTTACACCCTCACCCTATCCCTCTCCCTGATATACAGGGAGAGGGAATATTTCATCATTAAATTTTTGAAATATAGGGCATAGGCTCCAGAGATTAGGGCTAGTTTTTTTGCTATATTTTTTATGACTATCTAAGACCTAGCCCCTAAAACCTATCAAACTTTAAGCTGCTGCCTTAACTTTGCCAGCTTTAAGATTTTCATTCGCAAAATCCCAGTTTACAAGGCTATTTAAGAAGGTTTCAATATATTTAGGGCGAAGATTTTGGAAATCTAAATAATAAGCGTGCTCCCAAACATCTATTGTTAAAAGTGGCGTTTGACCCTTTGTAAATGGGGTTTCTGCGTTACCAGTTTTAGTAACTTTTAATTTACCATCTTTATCAAGCACCAACCAAGCCCAGCCTGAGCCAAATTGAGTAGTTGCAGCAGCTTTGAATTCCTCAACAAATTTTTCATATGAGCCAAAATCTTCCTCAATCTTTTTAGCAACATCACCAGTTGCTTTGCCACCGCCATTGGGCTTCATAGAATGCCAATAGAAAGTGTGATTCCAAACTTGTGCCGCATTATTAAAAATGCCCGCATTCTTGCCTTCTGAAGCAATGCAAATTTCTTCAAGTGTTTTGCCTTCAAACTCAGAGCCTTTAATAAGATTGTTCAAATTTGTTACATAGGCATTATGATGTTTGCCGTGATGAAATGAAATTGTATTCGCGGTAATATGAGGCTCTAGTGCATTTGCTGCATATGGAAGTTCTGGAAGGGTAAAAGTCATAATAAACCTCTATTTAAGTTGTATAGTAATTAATGTTAGGTATAATATTTCATCCTGACCCTAGCGAAGCGAAGGGGAAGGATCTAAGATGTTTCGCTACGCTCAACATGACAGACACCAGTCTGAAATACTATAGTTGTTTCTAAAAAGCAAAATAGTTTTATATTATAATTTTGCAAGTATTGTTGAAGATATCTAAATTAAAATGATTTAATAAATTCTATCTTTCAAAAAATTCTATCATAGTTTTATCCCAGCTATATATATCATCTGAGAATTTGAGGTTGCCTTGCTCATCAGCAAAAACTGTGAAGTAATTTATATAGGTTGGCATTGATTGTTTGAGATCAACTTTTATATGTTTTGGCAGTTTATCACTAGGCAATTTATTATCATTAAAGGCCTCATAATAGCTCATATATTTTTCTTTTGGGGTATCAGTATTGTCTTCTAACGCAAAAAGGGCAAGTTTTAGAGGGTCTTCAACCCTAATACAGCCAGAGCTTTGTGCACGATAATCTGAGCTAAACAACCAAGGCTCAGCGGTGCCGTGCATATAAATATCAAAATTATTTATCAAACTAAATCGCATAGGCCCTAACGCATTTTTTCTACCCGGTTTTTGTCTAATTACAAAATTAATATTTTTCTCACTTATTTTTTTGAAATTAATAGTTTTTGAATCTATTGGCTTCCACCAACCATCTGGTGCAAGCTGGATAAGCTCAAACTCTTCATTGTTAAGATAATTTTTGTTTTCCCTAAGAATTGGCAATAAATAATTAACCGTATAACCCCTTGGAGCGTGCCAATATGGGTTAAAAATTATCGTCTTAAAATAAGTATTCATTATAGCTGTTTTCTTCTCACTTCTGCCAATTACGAGGGCTTGAGTGAACACCTGCTTACCATCTTCATAAGCGGTTAAAGTTTGATTAGCTATATTAATTTCAAGCCTTTTAGATTCAAGCTCATCAGGTATCCAGCGAAGCCTATCCATATTAGCAGAAATTTTTTCAATTAAATCATCTTCAGATATATTAAGGGCTTGAATTGTTTTATTATTAATTATGCCATTTGGTTTAATGCCAAATTTTTTCTGAAATTCTATAATATGCTTTTGAAGCTCTTTATAATAGATAAATTTATCATCTTTCGCACGCTGATTAATGGTTGATGGGTTGCCAAATCTTTTTGCTATCTCAACCATTCTATAATCTCTGCCACCCGGCAGAACATCTGGCCCTTCATTGATTTTAGGATAAACATTTTCTCTAGAATCTCTCTCTTCAATCAATTTTTTAATAGCGATTTTGAGATTTTTATATTCTTGTTTTTTAGGCGAATATTTAGCAATTACCTCTTCAATATCTTCAGCTTGATAAACCTCATCAAAGGCTTCTTTTATATCCTTAATTCTATTTGGAGAGATATTGTAAGATTCCATACCTAAATCATCTGGTTGGCTTCTACCGTTACCAATTTGAAATAGCATTTTACAAATTAGATGTGTAATTAATAAATCAGTATTCTTAATAATTTCAGGCTTATCATTATTAATTCTTTCTTGAATTAGGTTTGCATTTATTTCAAGTTTAGAAAGCCCGTTTTCTTCAGCTAATGATAAAAATTTTATAGCCTTTTTAGTAATTGCTTTAACAACGCCATTTTCAAACCAAATAGTTTTATAGCCGTAATTTTTATAAATTTTCTTGAGAGATTTTTTATCTAAAACAATATTACTAACTTTATAATCACCTGAATTTTTAAGAATATTTTTAATATAATTATCTTGAACTTCTTGCTCTGAGGTTACCTTTTCTTGAGGAGTTTCTTCAATTTTATCTTGAGACACATTTTCTGTTTTAGATTTTGGTGAATCAGGTTTTAGATTTTCAATCTCTTCTGCATTAACATTTAGCGGGAAGGGCCCAACAATATTATTTTCATATATTAAATTTTCACTAACCGGCTTTGCAAATGCAGAATTGCAAATAAATATAAATGATAAAATTGTATAAAATATAATTCTCACAACCAAAATTTTTAAGTTTGATAATCAAATAGTATAAATTTTTGAAAAAACCATATATAACTTAATTTAACGATGCAAAAACTTTATGGAATCTGCAAATTCGCTACAAGAAAGATATAAGAAAATTAAGCAAGAAAGGCTAAAAGGCTTTATCAAAAGCCTAATTTTGCTTGCTTTTATATGCACAAGCCTTGCTGTTTTATTCACTTGGCTTGATATGAGGAATGTTTTCTTTTTTGTTATATTATGCTTTTTACCAAGTATGCTTTCAATAATGTGGGATAGAAAGCCCGGCAGATTTGCCTCAAAATCCGTTAGTGCATTTAATTTTACAGGCGGGTTTCCCTATTTACTCTCAATTTTTTTAAGTGGAAGCCCTGATAACACCGCAATAAATTCTCTTCATGATCCGCTTGCTTGGCTGTTAATTTATGGTTTTTCAGGCTTTGGCTGGGGCGTGGTTTATATTATACCCAGAATAACCGCCATTATTGTTGAGTTTAGATCAAAAATTATGATAGGCAAAATGGAAAAAATGCAGGAAGAACTTATCTCCGAATGGGGTGATAAGGTTAAGAGTTAAGGGGTAAAAGTTAAAACCTAAACTCCGCTGGCTCTTTTTATGAAGAATTTTTTAAGGGGGGGGAGTTTATCAACGCCTGCAATACCAATTCTTCTGGCAAATTTTAGAATTTTACTTTCATTTGAAAAAAGCGAATTGATTTTATCAGTGGCAAAAATCATTTGCATATTATCTGCAAACCTTGTTTTTTCATAGTTTTTGAGGGTATCTTCATCATATAAATCAAGCCCAAGAGAATTTCTTTCTTGCAATAATTTTGTTAAGCAAACTAAATCTCTAACCCCTTGATTAAACCCCTGCCCTGCAATTGGGTGTATAGAATGTGCAGAATCCCCAGCAAAAATTATTCTGCCTTCATAATATTTTTTTGAGTATTTTAATTTTAATGGATAAGAATTTTTTTCACCTATAATTTCAAAATCACCATAATCCGCCATTCTTTTTAGAATTTCTTGCTTAAAACGATTCTCTTCCATATTCATATATATATCTGAGAGATTTCTTGGCACTGTCCACACAACTGCACTACAATTTGATTCCTTAAGTGGAAGCAACGCAAAAGGCCCTGTTGGTGTAAAGCGTTCAACGGCGGTGTTAAAATGTTGTTTTTGATGTCTAATGCAGAAGGTAATTGCGTTTTGATTATAATCTTTATCAAAAGTTTTGATGCCTAATTTTTCACGAATTGGTGAGTTTTTACCATCAACCGCCAATAAAATTTTTGTTGAAATTTCAGTGTTATTTGAGAGCTTAATTGATAGCGAAGAATTATCTTGGCTGAAAGATTCTATTTTTTCACCTTCAATTATATTTACATTTGTAAGGGTTTTTATTTTGTTAATTAAAATTTTTCTAAATAAGTTATTTTCAACTATATAGCCCATTGGCTCATTTGAGACATCACTTGAGTTAAAATCTAGTTTTAGAGATGAATCACCTGAATATAAATCATTATCAACAATTTTTATATCTTGAATAATGCCTGCAATATTTGAAATTTCATTCCAAATTTCATAATCTTTAAGAAATTGAACGCTGCCTGCTGAAAGTGCGGTTGTTCTATCATCCCTGCCCTTTCTTTCTCTTTCAGTTAGGCTAAATGGTTCAATGAAAGTAATTTTATTAACAAATTTAGATAGGGCAAGGCAAGCTGTAATGCCTGTAAATCCGCCACCATATATTATTATTTGTTGCATATGACTTTTTTGTTTTAATAAATTATATTTAGGTATGATTAGCAATAGGGTGATACATTATAGATGCTAACAAGTTGATTTTACGCTTTAGTTCTCCCCCTGCTTGCGGGGGGAGTTAGAGGGGGGGTGATAAGAGGTGAACCCTTTTTAAGAGCCAATCTTACGACACCCCCTCCTTTATCCTCCACCGCTAGCAGGGGAGGAGTAGTGTGTTTATAACTACTTAAATAGCTTATTTACTATAATGTATCACTCTAGATTAGCAATTCTTATAAAATAATTACAATAGCTCATAGTCATCTTGAACGAAGTGAAAGATCTAAATTAAAATATTAGATTCTTCGCTTTGCTCAGAATGACACTTGATTTAATCTTTTCCAAACAATAAATTACTAAAATATATTTCTAATAGATAAAATTAACTACCAACAAATATCTATCCTGCAATTTTTTCAATAGTGTTTTTGAATGCTTCACGAAGCTCCATAAGGGAGATTTCTTCATTACCAAGTTTAAGCGACATTCCACCAGTATCACCAATAGCAATTGCTTCAACGCCCATTTCTGGGGCTTTGGTGAGAATTCTCTCTGCATTTTCTTGGCTTGCTGTGATAATATATCTGCCTTGATCTTCACCAAATGCACGAGCGTAAGACAAAGCTATATCAAGGGTTGCACCGATATTTCCAGCGATTGCCATTTCAGCGATTGTAACTAATTGCCCGCCATCTGAAACATCTGAGCAAGCAGAAATCCAGCCTTGATCAATACAGAATAAGATAAATTCAGCGTTTTTCTTTTCAATTTCTAAATCAACTTTAGGTGGGGCATAACCTTCTTTTATACCAAGAATTTCTTCAGCAAATATGCTTGCACCTAAATGGCCTTGCATATCACCGATTCTGATAATAACTTGCCCATCTTTTTTGAATGAAGTGGTAACGGTTTTTGATACATCTTCAATAAGCCCAACACCACCAATGGCAGGGGTTGGCTTGATAGAATTACCTAGCGTTTCATTATAAAGTGAGGCATTGCCTGAAACAACAGGGTAAGAAAGTGCAGTGCAGGCTTCCGCCATACCAGCTAGAGAGCCAACAATCTGCCCCATAATTTCTGGCTTCTCAGGGTTACCAAAATTTAGGCAGTTAGTTATTGCAAGAGGCTTGGCACCAACTGAAACTAAATTTCTATAGCTTTCTACAACGGCTTGTTTTCCGCCTTCTTGAGGGTCAGCATATACATATCTAGGCGTACAATCAGTTGTTGCGGCAATTCCTTTTTTAGTGCCGTGAACTCTAACCACACCAGCTGAACCACCCGGAATTTGCACTGTATCATTCATAACTCTTGTATCATATTGTTGCCATATCCAGCTTTTTGAGCAAATATTAGGTGATGCTAAAAGTTTTTTTAGTGCAGAAAATAAATCTTTTTCAGTAGCAGGCTTTTCATAAAATAGCTCCGCCTTTTCTTCGGTTGGCTTCCAAGGCCTATCATAAACTGGAGCATTTTCAGAAAGTGGTAATATTGGAAGCTCCCCTTCAATAACCCCATTATGCTTAATAACAAGTTTGCCAGTTGTTGTGATTTCACCCACTATTGCGGAGTCAATATCCCATTTATCAAAAATATCTTGGGCGAATTTTTCCTTGCCTTCTTTGATAACCATTAACATTCTTTCTTGGCTTTCAGAGAGCATAATTTCATAGGCGTTCATTCCATCTTCCCTTTGGGGAACATTTTCAAGCCATAATTCAACACCAGTGCCACCTTTCGCCGCCATTTCAAGTGAAGAGCAAGTTAAGCCAGCCGCCCCCATATCTTGAATTGCAACTACTGCATCAGATTGCATAAGCTCAAGGCAAGCCTCAATCAGTTTTTTCTCAGCAAATGGATCACCCACTTGAACAGTTGGGCGTTTTTCTTCAGATTTTTCATCAAACTCAGCTGATGCCATAGTTGCACCGTGAATTCCATCTCTGCCAGTTTTTGAGCCAGCATAAAGAAGTTTCGCACCTACTTTAGAAGCTGCAGAATAGAAAATTTTATCTTGCTCCGCAATGCCAATCGCCATTGCATTAACTAAAATATTGCCATTATAACTCGCATCAAAATTACACTCACCGCCAATATTTGGCACGCCAACACAATTACCATAACCACCAATTCCAGCAACTACGCCATTAAGTAAAAATTTAGTTTTAGGGTTTTTAGGCTCACCGAATCTAAGAGCGTTAAGTAATGCAACGGGGCGTGCACCCATTGTAAATACATCTCTCAAAATACCGCCAACCCCAGTTGCAGAGCCTTGATAAGGCTCAATAAAAGAAGGGTGATTATGGCTTTCCATTTTGAATATAACCGCTTGATTATCACCTATATCAACCACGCCAGCATTTTCACCGGGGCCACAAATTACTTGCTCACCTTTAGTTGGGAGCTTTTTTATATGCTTACGAGTAGATTTATATGAACAATGCTCACTCCACATAACAGAGAATATGCCAAGCTCAACTAGATTGGGCTTTCTGCCCATTATTTCAAGAATAGATTTATATTCATCTTGAGAAATTTTGTGATTTTTAAGAACTTCTTCGTTGATTACAAATTCTGTTTTTCCATCATTTTTTTTGAGAGCTTCAGCCATAATTGCTTGCTGGTAATTAGTTAAATTTTATCGCAGAGGTTTATTAACATTATAATTGCCTTTTTGCTAGTAATTTATTGTAAAAAAATTTCAATTTTTTCTTCAATAAAATTTAGGTAAACCATTAATATTGCAGAAATACTAAGCCCCATAATAAAAATTACTGATGCAACTTGAAGCGGTATCAAAACAAAGAAAACCTGCATTGTTGGCATAAGCCTGCTCATCAAACCTGCTGATAAATATAGCACTAAGCCTATTAATATGGTTGGGGCGGCAACTTTGAAGGCTATTAGAAAAGTCTCAGAGACATAATCTATTGAAATTTCTGCAAAATCTTGAAAATAGTTAAATTGATTCACCTTGATTATTCTATAAGTATCAAACAAGGCTTTTATTAGAACTTGATGCAAACCTGAGGTAAAAATTAGCGTAATTGCTGCCACTGATAAAAAGCCACCAATCACTGAGCCTTGCGTGCTTTGGTTTGTATCAAACAAAGTTGCAGATGATAAGCTGCTCATAAATGCAATTTTCATACCAGCGATATGCATAACAGATTGTAAAATTCTAATTAACAAGCCAAAAAACAAACCAATAATAATTTCAGAGGCAATAATTAGCGTCATTTCAATGCTATCACTTGGCATTTTGGGTAAAACACTCGCAAGAATTGGATAAAATAATATTGATAATATTATTGCAAAACCAAGCCTTGCCCTTGCAGAAACATATGATTCACCAAGACCGGGTAAAAATAAAAGTGCCGAGCCAAAACGGCAGAAAATCAAGCCATAACCAAATAATGCATCATTTGCTATTTCCTCAATCATAGATTGATTATTTTTGCATCAGCTAGTAAAGTTTTCAGCGTAAGTTTGAATTTTTATTTTAGGCTTTTTAGGCTCAACCAATTCAAATTCAATATTATGCTTATTAGCATAAGAAATTGCATCATCTTTATTATCAAAAAAGATTTTAACTTCACCTGAAAGCATATCACTAGAGCCCTGCCACCCCATAAGATTATCAACAATTTTCTTATTTGCTGGCACATATTCAAGAAGCCATTTGCCAGTTTTCGCCTTCCCAGACTGCATTGCAGTTTTAACGGGTGAATAAATAAGTGCTTTATTTTTACTCATATAATTTTCTACCAAATTTGATAAATAGATACTAAAGAAATTTTCTAAATCTACAAAATAAACTTACTTAAATCTGTTTTTGTGGTTAGGGATTCTAATTTATCCTTAACATATTTTGCATCAATATTAATAGTTTTATCTTCTTTACCTTCCGCAGAAAAGCTAATTTCTTCAAGCAGTTTTTCAACTATGGTATGAAGCCTTCTTGCACCGATATTTTCAACATTTTTATTTACTTCAGCGGCAATTTTGGCGATTTCTTTTATACCTTCATCAGAAAACTCAATATTAGTTTTATCAACTGCCATTAGGGCTTTATATTGCTTGGTTAGGCTGGCTTCTGGCTCAGAAAGAATGCGATATAAATCTTCCTCTTTTAGCCCTTCTAACTGCACACGAATTGGAAGCCTGCCTTGCAATTCAGGCAGTAAATCAGCGGGTTTTGACATATGAAACGCCCCACTGCCGATAAATAAAATATGATCCGTTTTAACTAAGCCATATTTAGTTGAAACAACTGTTCCTTCTATAAGTGGCAGTAAATCTCGCTGAACGCCTTCACGGCTAACATCGCCCCTGCCATCATTTCTGCTAGAAATTTTATCAATTTCATCTAAGAAAACTATACCATCATTTTCAACGGCTTGAATTGCCTCTTTAATAGTTTTTTCTTCATCAATTAATTTTTCGCTTTCTTCCGCCATTAAAATGTCATAAGCCTCAAGAACGCTCATTTTTTTGCGTTTAGTTTTTGTGCCAAGCGTTTTGCCTATAACTTCTGTAATACTTATCATTCCAATATTACCCGGCAAGCCCGGAATATCTATATTTGAAAAAGCGTTAGAGGGTGCATCTTCAACTTCTATTTCAATTTCTCTATTATCAAGCTCCCCATTGCGAAGCATTGCCCTAAATTTTTCACGAGTTTCAACTGAGGCCTCTTTACCGATTAATGCATTGAGAACCCTTTCTTCAGAGTTGATTTCTGCCTTGATTTTAACTTCTTCACGAGCTTTTTTCTTAGCGATATTAACAGCTTGATCCGCTAAATCCCTAATGATTGAATCAACATCACGCCCAACATAGCCAACTTCTGTGAATTTTGTGGCTTCCACTTTAACAAAAGGTGCATCTGCGAGCTTTGCCAGCCTGCGTGCAATTTCAGTTTTACCGCAACCAGTGGGGCCAATCATCAGAATATTTTTTGGCATAATTTCATCACGCAAAGGTTTTTCAACCTGCATTCTGCGATAACGATTACGAAGTGCAATCGCAACGGATTTCTTAGCTTCAGATTGCCCAATAATATGCTTATCAAGCTCATTTACTATTTCTTGTGGGGTTAGATTATGTTTCATTTTTTTGGGTATTGGGGTTGGGGGTTGGGGGTTAGGGTTTTAAGAATCCTAATTCATAAACTTGAGGGGTTAATTTTTCAGTGAGTTTTTTATACATAATTTCAAAATTATTAAAGTTAATTATTTTATTATTTCCCTCTTCATTTCTTCTTTTTAGAGCATTACGAATTTGATACCAACCAACATCAGGGCGGTTAAGTTTTAGTTCTTCTCTGATTTTATAACTATCTGTTATAAAAAAATATTCCTGCCATAATTTTTTGCCCTCTTCTAAAACTGCTTGGGCTTCAGGTGATAGAATTTTATCAGATAAATACTGCACCATAAAATCAGATTCAAACCTATCTGGGGCGTTTACCTCTGCCTCAGTAAATGGAATAAAATGATTAACAATACTCCATTTTTTACCATTCCATTCAAGGTCATTGGCACTGGCGGTTAAGTTACTGCCGTTAAATAACATCCAGATTAAGCAATCAGTTTTGAATTCTTCAGAAAGTGGTTTTGATGGTTGCAAAAATTGGTCTCTATCATTTATCCAAGTGGGTTTAATTAGCCTGCGGACTGAAAAAACAATTGCCGCCTGCCATAGATTTTGTGGGGTGATGTAGAAGCCACCTTTATGGCCTATTTTTTGAACCGAAGAAAATAGAGCGGTTTGTCCTGCGTTTTGAAAATCATTGCTATCACAAAGCATATGAGCAATAGCATTATCTGCCCAAAGTCCTTTTGCTTTTGCAGGAGTTATTGCATTTTTAAGAGGAATTACTTCTTGTTTATTAGCACTTGGTCTTTTAGCCCAAAATGTTAAAAATTTGTCATTTGGTAAATTGTAAAATCTTTTACTGCCTATTGGGTTGGCTTTTTTGTCCAAAATTTCTAATTCAATTTCTGTTATTGGGGTTTTATTTTCTGTTAATTGATTAGTTTTCCAAATTAAAAAACCAATTGGGAAATTGCCTTTTAACCCATCAAAGGCTTTGCTGTGCACAATAAAACCATCTAAAAATTTTGCGTTCCAATTTTGCCTAAATTTTTCAAAATTTGGTGCATTAACATATTTTAGTGTGCTAAACATTGCAAGCGTTGCATTTGGAATTTCCTTTGCAATTCTGGCAACAAATTGGGTGAATAATTCATTACTTGCTTTGCCATATTTCGCCATTGCAGTTTGTGCAAATTTAGTTTTGGCAACTCCCTTTTTATTACCTAAAGTCATTCCCTCACCAGATTCCGCATAAGGTGGATTTATCAGCACTAAAATTTTTTTACCCTCTTTAATTGCTGCTCTTAATGCTTCTGGAATTTTATTGGTTAGTGTGTAATCTATTTCGCCTTCATCTGTTATATCATCATTAAGATAATCATATTGAAATTTAGTTGCTGCAACGCAGGTTTTAGTTGCTTTCATTACATCAACATCGGCTTCGTCTAGCGTGCTCATAAATATATTGCGGTGGTTGCTGTGCTTGACCTCAAGGTTGCCCACACCACAACACATATCCCACACTATATATTCTTTTTGCCAGTTTTTGCCTAGAGCATCTGCTAGTTTATCATAGGCTTTATCCACAACTTTTAGTGGTGTGTAATATGCCCCCTTAAAACTCCGCTCATCAAGCGGAATTAAGCTATCACGCCTTTCAAGCAGGTAGTTGCGATATTCAGGCTCAGGTGGGCGGTGATAAATTGCCCAAAACTGGCGATAGCCTTCTTTGCTACCCAGTTCATAAATTTTGCCATCTAGGCTAAAAACTGGCTCATCATTTTTCCATAATAATTCTGCAGGTAAATTTTTATGAGTGGAAATTTTGCCATCTGTCATAATATCGGCAAAGAAAAGTAAATTATATTTTTCTTCATCTACATTACCAATTTCTCTACCCACCATTTCTACCCATTTATCAAAAACTTGCTTTAGGTTATCTGGTGTTATTTGCGTGCGGATAATATCACCGCTTTTAATTGCGTTTTTTACTGTGTTTATAAATTCTTCTTCATGCGTGGCAATTTTGAAAGAAACAAACCTTGTGCCAATAAAAGAAGAAACTTCTTCTAACGCTTCTTGGGTATATTTACTTGCTGATTTACCCCATTTAATAGTTTTATTTTTTAATAATGGCAGAACATCTGCGGTTTTTAATATCGCCGCTTTTTCTGTATCTATCACCGCTAAAAATGGGGGTATCTTTTCCCCTTTTTTTAGGGCATCTTGCACATAAAATAAAAGCTGGGTGAACATTGCATAGTTTGAATTTCCGCTTTTATCTTTAGCTTCAAACCAAATTTCATCTGTTTGAATATCTATTAAACCTTTGGAATATTTTTTTAAGCCCAATGCCTTAATGTAAATATCCTTAACATCTTCCTCTGTTCTTGCTTGCTTTAAGTTTTGGTAAAGGTTGTAAGACATTTTTTAGGTTCTAGGTTCTTATTCGTTTGTAGTTGGTTGTTGGAAGTTAGTAGTTGGCTTTTTTCTTAGAGAATTTTCCAGACTTTTAAGCATTCTGCTAATTACATTTATTTTATCTACAAATTTACTCTTTGTTTCATCATCAATTAATCCGATTTCATTTGAAATAATTATTTGTGCTTTTAGCTCTGCTGAAGATCCTAAGGCCATAGAAATAAACCGTGCAAAATCAATTTTTGAAGTTTTTACAGAACCCTCAGCAATATTAGAGTTGATAGAAATTGACGATCTTCTCATCTGGTTAGTTAATCCAAATAATTCCTCCTTTGGAAAATTTTTTGTTAAAAAATAAACTTCTTTAGTTAGCTCAACAGATAGCCTCCAAACATTCAAACCTTCAAAACCTTTATTTAAATTTTTCATAAATTCACTAGCTACAAGCAACTAACTACTAAATACTAAGCAATAACTTCCTTACTAACATTCTCATTAGTGTAAACGCAGATTTCGGCGGCGATTTTCATAGCTTTTTCGGCAATAATTTCAGCATCATTTTCATAATCAGCTAAAGCGCGAGCGGCTGAAAGG
Organism: uncultured Rickettsiales bacterium; assembly: GCA_964445765.1. Classification (GTDB taxonomy): domain Bacteria; phylum Pseudomonadota; class Alphaproteobacteria; order Rickettsiales; family UBA8987; genus JANPLD01. The sequence continues at coordinate 414,078 of CAYULD010000001.1, forward strand.
GCGAAATTTCCTCCACTTCCAATGGCTGCAATGCCGTGTTCTGGCTCTAAAACATCACCATTACCTGTTAAAACTAGCATAGTTTCTTTATCCGCAACTATCATCATAGCTTCTAAACGGCGAAGATATTTATCAGTTCGCCAATCTTTCGCAAGCTCTACACAAGCCCTTCTGAGCTGATTTGGATAAGTTTCTAGCTTGCCTTCTAGCCTTTCAAATAATGTTAGTGCATCAGCGGTTGAGCCTGCAAAACCTGTAACGATAGATCCATCTTTCAGGGTTCTTAACTTGCGAGCGGTTGATTTTATAACCGTTGAGCCAAGTGAAACTTGCCCATCACCAATTATAACGGTTTTATTATTCTTTCTAACGCATAAAATAGTGGTAGCGTGCCAATTAAAATCAATTACTGGGGTATGATTATTTTGCATAAAATTCTATTGAAAATAATAACTTACACTTGCACTTTGCAGTTGCACTTATTAATATGTTGATAAACATATAGGAATAAAAATGCGTAAAGCAAGTATTGAAAGAAAAACAAAAGAAACAATTATCACCTGTGAAATTAATCTTGATGGCACAGGTAAATATGAAATTTCAACTGGCATTGGTTTTCTTGACCATATGCTAGAGCAACTCTCTCGCCATAGTTTAATTGATATTAAACTGCAGGCCAAAGGTGATTTGCACATTGATTATCATCACACCACTGAAGATTCTGGCATTACAATTGGGCAGGCATTCGCACAAGCTATCGGCGATAAAATTGGCATTCGCAGATATGCTCATAGTTACATACCAATGGATGAAACTCTAAGCAGAGTTGCACTTGATATTTCTAATCGCCCTTATTTAATTTGGAATGTAAATTTCACTCGTGATAAAATTGGTGAAATGGATACTGAGCTTTTTAAGGAATGGTTTGGAGCCTTTGCACAAGCCGCTGGCATAACACTTCACATTGAAAATTTATATGGCACAAATAGCCATCACATAATTGAAAGTTGCTATAAAGGCCTTGCAAAAGCTCTTAGACAAGCTATTGAAATTGACCCTCGTGCTAGTAATATTTTACCCTCAACTAAAGGGAGCTTGTAATTAAAAATGAAAACATTTGAAATATATATCAAAGAAAATGCAGATGGGTTGCCAGTTGATGTGGAATCTGTAAAAACTGGTTTTAATTTTTATGCGTTTATTTTCTCAAGTTTTTGGGCTTTATATCACAGAATTTGGCCATTATTTTTTGGTTTAATTACAATAGATATTTTATTTTTTTACTTAATTTATAAATCACCGGAATCTGCTTTTTTATGCAGATTTTTAAGTTTAATCATAAATATTTTAATAGGCTTTGAAGCAAGCAATTTTAGGGGCAAACAATTAATAAAAAATAATTATAAATTAGCTGATATTTCTATAGCTAACAACAACATTTCCGCTGAGCAGAGATTCCTTGATAGGTTTTCTTTTCCTGCCACGATTTGATTTTACTTTTTTGGTTTTTTCAAGTTTTTTTCTGAGTTTATTTATCCTTTTTTGCTGCGGGCTTACTTGCAAAATTTTTCTTATACATTTTTTTAAGTAACAAAATTCAATTCCAGCCATTTCAGAAACAAATTTAAGATCATCACTTTCAGAATTTAGCCAAGCTATCGCTTTTGCTCTTATCTTTTTATTATCAAGCTGATTTGAATTGCTGGAAGCATCAATTAAAGCCTGCATAATAACGCCACGCCATAAATGCCTGTAGGGGTTAGGTTTTTCATTATGGTTTTTTCTAGGGGTGATTTTTATAAATTCATCTTTCGTAAGTTTGCTTGATAATAAATCAGTAATCAAACTCTCATCTAATCTAGGCATAAAAACCCCAATAGGTTGATAAATTTAACCGCAGGTTGATGTTAGAACGAAGAATTTTTAATTGGAAGCCCCCCTTTTTTTTAGTTGGTTTTTTTGAATTTATTGACTTATAAATTCTAAAAAAAAATTACATACTATGTCAATTATCACAAGATTTGCACCATCTCCAACTGGTTTTTTACATATTGGCGGTGCAAGAACGGCTTTATTTAATTATCTTTACACTAAAAAAATAGGCGGAAAATTTTTACTTCGCATTGAAGATACTGATAAAAAACGCTCTACGCAAGAAGCAATAGATGCAATAATCTCAGGGCTAAATTGGCTTGGAATTAATTATGATGATGAGCCCATTTTTCAATCTCAAAGAGAAGCCAGACATAAAGAAATTGCCTATAAATTATTAGAAATTGGTGCGGCTTATAAATGCTTCTGCACCCCTGAGGAATTAGATGAGCTTCGCAAACAAGCAGAAAGTGAAGGCAAAGCCTTCAAATATCCCAAAATTTGGCGAGATATTCCGCCAGAAAAACACCCCAATAAGCCCTTCGCAATTCGTATTAAAGCACCTCTTAATGGTGAAATTACTATAAATGATTTAGTGCAAGGTGAAGTTAGCTATCCGGCTTCTGAGCTTGATGATATGGTTATTCTGCGGGCAGATGGCACGCCAACTTATATGCTTGCAGTGGTGGTTGATGATTTTGATATGAAAATAACTGATGTAATTCGTGGTGATGATCACCTAACCAATACATTCAGGCAAATCGTAATTTTTAATGCAATGAATTGGCCTTTGCCAAACTTTGCTCACATCCCCCTAATTCATGGGGCAGATGGGGCAAAACTCTCTAAAAGGCACGGTGCACTTGGCGTTGAGGAATATCAAAAAATGGGCTATTTGCCTGAGGCAATTTGCAATTATATTATGGGGCTTGGCTGGCATTGGGGCGATGAAGAAATTATCCCTCAAGCTGAGGCAATTTCTAGGTTTGATATTAAAAAAATCGGTAAATCCCCCTCAAGATTTGATTTTGCAAAACTAGAAAATATAAATTCACTTTATCTCAAAAAATTATCAGATGATGAAATTTTTTCGCAAGCAAAAATATTTATAGAAAATAAATTCGGTAATCTAAATCAAGAAATTTCAGAGAGAATAAAAAAGCTAATTCCTGCCCTAAAAGAACGAGCAAGCAATTTTCAAAAAATTGCAGATTTATGTGATTTTATTTTTTCTAGAGTTAATTATACAGAAAAAGCTAAGCAGGCTCTAGATAAAGGGGTTTCTCATATTGCACCGCTTAAAAATATCTTTGCAAAAACTGATGATTTTTCAATTAATAATATCAGTCTAATTTTTGAAAATTATGCAAAAGAAAATAATATTAAAGCGGGTGAATTTTTACCAAGTTTGAGGGCTGCAATTTGTGGCACAATGGAATCACCTGATTTGAAGCAAGTTATTTCTGCACTTGGAAAATCGGAAATTATCAAAAGATTAGAAAATTTATAAAATGAATTTATAAAATATTTTTATGCAAGATATAACCCCAATTATTCCAGCTAATAAAAAGCAAATTGAATCTTATGGAGAAAAAGTTGTTACAATTTCAGGGCAGAAATTTTATGAAACAATATTTGTAGGAACTGAAAATATTTATAATTTCAACAAAAAATTTGCAAATATTAATGAAATTTCTGTAAGTGATTTTTCGCACATACCAAATATTGAAAAAACTGAGATTTTACTTGTTGGGTATGGCAATTCCTCAAATTTTTTTAATAAAGAGGTTGAAAACCTTTTCAAGCAAAGCAAAACCCCAATAGAATATATGAATAATGGTGCTACCTGCCGAACTTACAATGTTTTACTATCTGAAGGCAGAGAGGTTTCTGCGTTAATATTTATGTAATTATAATCTTGAATCTATTAATTTTTATTCTATTTTCTTTTGCAAAAATATGGTATAATAAACCTTGAAAATTTATGAAATCAGGCGGTGTAATGTCTAAAATTGAATCCAATGTGAAGCCTATAAAAGGCGATAAAGTTTCTTCTAAATATTCTAAAGATTTATTATTAAAATTTTATGATACAATGCTTAAAATACGCCGTTTTGAAGAGCGTGCGGGGGCATTGTATGGTATGGGCTTAATTGGTGGTTTTTGCCATTTATATATTGGGCAAGAAGCGGTTGTTACGGGCGTTCAAGCTAACCTCAAGAAGGGTGATCAAACCATTACAACATATAGAGATCACGGCCATATGGTTGCGGCAGGCACTGATCCCAAAGTTATCTTTGCGGAGCTTATGGGCAGGGAATCAGGCTGTTCTCGTGGTAAAGGTGGCTCAATGCATATGTTTGATTTGGAAAACGGCTTTTATGGTGGGCATGGCATAGTTGGGGCGAATGTTCCGCTTGGTGCAGGGCTTGCTTTTGCTAATAAATATCGCGGTAATGATAATATCTCAGTTACATATTTTGGGGATGGCGCAGCAAATCAGGGGCAAGTTTATGAAACGCTAAATATGGCGGCTTTGTGGAATTTGCCAGCAATTTTCATTGTTGAAAACAATGAATATGCAATGGGAACTTCCACTAAAAGATCCGCTGCTAATACTGAATATCACAAGCGTGGTGAGGGCTTTGGCGTTAAAGGCAGGCTTGTAAATGGTATGGATGTTTTAGAGGTTTATGAAGCCGCTAAAGAGGCGGTTGACTATGTTAGAAGTGGTAAAGGCCCCCTTTTAATTGAGATGAAAACATATCGTTATCGTGGCCATTCAATGTCTGACCCTGCAAAATATAGAACCAAGGAAGAAGTTGCAGAATTTAAGGAGAAAAAAGACCCTATTATAAATCTGCAAAGATATATGCTTGAAAATAACATTGCAAGCGAGGCTGATTTTAACGAGATTGATAAAAATGTTAAAAAAATCATTGAAGATGCGGTTGAGTTTTCTAAAAACAGCCCAGAGCCTGATGCTAATGAACTTTTCACTGATGTTTTAAGATAAATTTTGGGGCTGTAGCTCAATTGGGAGAGCGCTTGCATGGCATGCAAGAGGTAGTCGGTTCGATCCCGATCAGCTCCACCATTTATATATCTTTCTAGTAAATCTCAGTTTGTTTTTGTGCCGTGTGAGTGGCTAGTTTAGCCTTGCTTGTGGCGTTTGAGAGTTTCTCAAATTTTGCTCTAAATTGCTATTATTGCCTAATTTCTTATAAAAACCTCTAATCTTCTAAATAGGCTGTGGAGTTATTCTAAAATCATTCTCCAGATTTTTTATTAGGTTTTACAATGCTTTCAAAGCGTTTTTATCTTTAGCAGTTAGGTCAACATAAAACCTAGAGCAAAGGGAACTAAGAAAATTCTCACCTTGCTTTATGTTGTAATATCACCCCTCTAAAAGTAAGGGAAAGTCTTCTTTTTCTGGTAACTATTTCACCATTTATCTTATCAGTTTTGCGAGCGGGGATTGCGTGTTGCCATTTATAGCGTGCATCGCCCGTTAGTAGAACCATGCTTCTTTTCTCCAACAAAACTGGAATTTTTTGATTTGTGTTAGGATTTATAAACTCCATCACGGCATCACTACCTAAGCTTAGCGAAGCGATTCTATCACCAAAACAAGGCACGCAATCAATATGTGCTGAAATACCTTGCCCCACCTGATATTCATTTATGATAACTTGGTCTGGAATTTTCTCAAAAATGTTTTTGTGATGTAAATTATCAGCGAAAATCTGCAGCCAATCAGGCAGTTTGCCAAGATATAAATCGTGAGTTACGGCTCTGGCTTTATAATCATATTTCCAACCATAATGCTGAACACGGCGTTTTAAGTCATTTAACCAAGGTTGATTATCAATAGTTTTAATTAAATTCTTTTCTTCATCTTCAGAAATGAAATTAGAAAAATATTGAAGCCCAGCTAGTTCAATTTGTTTCCCTACCTTAGAGTTTAAAAGATTTAACTGCATTTATTTTCTCAAAGAATTTCTTTCCGCTAGAACACGCTCCCTTTCTGATTTATCTGAATCAAGGCTTTTATTTAAAAAGTCGATTATTGAATCTAGTTTAGTTTCAAATTCATGATAATTTATAATCAAGGATTGAATATTCTTTAAGTTATTATTTTTACTAGATTTTTCGTTTCCTTCCTCGAAGTCTTTTTTAATTTTTTTGAAGTCTGAGTTTTTTTCTTCCAATTCAATTTTCCACCGCTCCATTAAACCAGAATGAAAACGGCCTGTTAGGTTTAAAACCCCTTTCTTTGAACTATCAGCTTCTAATATTAACTCTGGAATTTGTTTTATTTTATTGGTTAAAAAATTTTCAAGCTTACCCTTTTCAAGATTTAAATCTATTCTCTTGATAGAGGTTGTTTTTTTATAACTTATAATACCCGTGATAGTGACAATAATACCTGTAATAGCACCAGTCAATGACATCCAAAAATTAGGGTCTTTATAATCCATACAAAAGCTTTTTAAGTTTATTTATTCACACTTAAGAAATAATAACTTTTACCCTATCATAAGTTGTGTAGAGGAAATTACAATAAAACTAATTTTGCAAAAACAACTCCCTCTGTAATTGCCAAGATTTTGGGAATGGTTGGAGGAGTGATGATACGGTAAGTTTTATGGGTTGGTTGCCAGTTAAAATGGCGTTAATAATAATTCCATCTTAGAATCAAATAGGCATAACTATTTTTACTTTAGCACCTAAGGTTTCGCCTTCCTCTGAGGTAATGTTTGAAAGCTCTAATGAGCCTGAGTGATCATCAATAATTTTTTTAACTATAGCAAGCCCAAGCCCAGTTCCCTTTTCACGAGTGGTAACATAAGGCTCAGTAATTCTATTTAGAAGCTCAGGATTAAAGCCTTTTCCGTTATCAGTAATTTCAATTTCAACATTTTTGCCAGCCTGCAAAAATATAGAGATTTTGGGTAAATCCCCTGCCCTACTAACGCCACTTTCTTTAAGAGATTCACCTGCATTTTTTAGAGTATTAAGTAAAACTCTAGAAATTTGCTCTTTATCAAAATCAAAAATTATATCTCGCTCAGGAATATTAAGGATATATTCAATCTCAGAATTAACTAATTTTTCTGAGAAAACCGCTTCTTTAATAACCTCACAAATATTATTTTTAAGCATTATAGGCTCTGGCATTCGGGCAAAATCTGAAAACTCCTTAACAATTCTTTCAATATTTTCAGAATGCCTGATAATTGTATCAATATAACGATTGAAATTTTCTTTATCTTCCTCAGCAATAAGTTTGCCAAATTTATTCCTTATGCGTTCCGCAGAGAGATTTATTGGCGTTAGAGGATTTTTTATTTCGTGGGCAATTCTTCTAGCAACATCACTCCAAGCTGCCATTCTTTGAGCGTTAACGAGTTTAGAAATATTATCTATAGTAATAATATACCCCTCAACTTGGCGAGAATTTTCTTCAGTAACAATTCTAATTAGAAGATTTTGTATTACGCCATCTCTTTTAATATCAATTTGCTGTTGAAAAATCTTTTCTTCAACCTCACGCAATTTTGAAAAATATAAAGTAATCTCCGGAAATATATCTGCAATATATCTGCCACTAACTGAATGCTCATCAACTTTAAGAATATCTGCAACTGATTTATTAAAAATTCTAATTCTTTTATGCTCATCTAGGGCAATTATTCCAGAATTTACGCCTGAGAAAACTGCCTCAATAAGCCTTCTTCTTTGGTCAATTTGGCGGTTTACCTCAACTAATTGCAACTGATTTTTTTGTAAATTTCCAGTCATTCTATTAAATGCCTTAAATAAAGTTGTTACCTCATCATTATTAGCCCTATCTTCTAAGCGAACTGTTAAATCACCAGATTGCACACGCTCTGTTGCTTTAATTAATTTATGAATTGGCGAAACTAATTTATATGCAAAAATTAAGCCTATCCAGATTGCCGAAAGCACTAAAATTGTTGAAACACCAATAAAAGCCAGAATAAATTGCAACTGAAGATTATCAGCATTTTGCCGAACAGAATTATATTCAAATGCAGAATCTTTAGTTTGTTTAGTATATTCAAGAACTTTCGGATCAATTTTTCTGCTGACTAGCAAATAAGTATCATTAAAACCTTTAAGTTTTATAAGAACCTTAACTTTATTTTCATCTTCAGTGGTAAGCACAATCTCACCATTATCAGCCCTTGCTAAAGATTCAGAATTTATAGCATCAAAATCAATTAAATATGGAATTGTTCCATCAGAATGAGCCAAAATATCTTCTTTTCTAAAAACTATTGCATCTGAAAGATTACGCCAGCTAGCTTGTGCGGTTAAGTAAATTTGAAAATCTTTTTTATTTTCAACTAACTCACTAGCAAATCTTGTTATATCACGCGACATTGAATAGGCATCTGCTTTAATATTTTCAGAATGTTCTTTCAAATATGCTTCCGCAACTTTAACTGAGTTATTAAGGGTTTCACTAATTTTTTCATCAAACCAACCCCGCATACCGAATAAAAAGAATGAAACCGCAAAACTTGCAGTAATTAAAGATGGAATAATTGTTAAAAGCGTAAAGAGAACTACTACACGCTTCTGCATTCTAGAGCCTGTGCCGTTTTCAATCGCACGCCTTCTAATTTGCTGAACTTTTTTGGCAATTAGAACAATCAGAATTATTGCAATAGATGCATTAACCGCAATAATTAATTGCGTGAGCTTAAAATTATATTCATATTTACTAAAACTCTCTGAAAACAAATTATACATTAATATTGATGCGGAAATCAAAATTAAAACTACTATTGTAACAAGAGATTTTAGAGAAAATATTTTTCTAAATATATTTTTCATTAAGCGGTTAATATTGTAAAATTTGACATTACTGAAAATAATATTTGACATTACTGAAAATAATAAAATAATAAATAAAATCACTCATTTAATTAAAAATGAACTATATTAACTATAAAAATTTTGTTGAAGTAACACTTATAAATGCTGGCAAAATTGCCTTGAGATACTTTAGAAATAAACCCAAAAGCTCTTCAAAGCTAGATGGTTCAATAGTTACTATCGCTGATGAAAATATTGAAAAATTTATTACCATTCAAATAAGTAAGTTTTTTCCTGAGCATTCAATTTATGGTGAAGAATTTTCTTCTGATAATAGTAAATTACAAGATGAATTTTGCTGGGTGATTGACCCTATTGATGGCACTTCTAGCTTCGCAAGTGGCAGGCCGATGTGGGGTATAATGCTTGCATTAATGCATAAAGGCAAGCCTGTTATTGGTGCAATTTATAACCCGTTCACCGAAGATTTATGGCTTGGCATAAAAGGGCAGAAAAATTATAAATCATATTATAATAATAAAATGATTTCAGTAAAAAAAGATAACAAAAACTCTAATCAAACCAATATTATCGCTACAACTTCACCTGATTTATTAGATAAAAAAGGTAGGTTTTTATTTGATGATTTGACTAAAAAATTTTCCGCAAAAAAAATATATGGTGGTGATTGTTATAATTATGGTTTGCTTGCAAATGGTTATATTAAAGCAATTTATGAGCAAGTCTTAAAACCCTATGATTACTTACCTTTGCTACCTATTTTATGGGGCGTTAATGCAAAAATAACTGATGAGAATGGCAAAGAAATTACAAATTATCAAAAACCTTCTTCTCTAATTTGCGTTTTGTAAATATTGCAAGAAAACTAAACTGAAAAACTATTACCACAACCACAAGAAGAAGTTGCATTTGGATTTTTAATTTCAAAATTTGAGGCAGTTAAAGTTTCTACAAAATCAAATTGAGATCCTTCAAGCATTGAAAGCGAAGTTTCATCAAGCACAACTTTAACCTTATCATTACCAAATATTTTATCTTCTGAATTGAGATTTGTATCAAAATCAAATTTATATCGAAAGCCATTGCAACCGCCACCATCAACTTGAATTCTTAAAAATGAATTTTGAGGCTCATCTTGCAAAAGATATTCAATTCTTTTTATTGCATTTTCTGTAACTGAGAAGGACATTGATATAATAAAAATTTACATTAATAATATTAAAATAGGTTTAGAAAATAGCTAATTCAAGAATAAAATTAAATGTTCTTTGATAAAACATACATAAATAATCTTAAAAACAGGGTTAGTGTTGTTGATGTTGTATCAAAATATGTCTCTCTAAAAACCAAAGGAAAGGGAGAGTTTAAGGGTCTTTGCCCTTTTCATAATGAAAAAACCCCCTCTTTTTCGGTTAGTGATAGCAGAGGTTTTTATCATTGCTTCGGCTGTGGTGTGCATGGTGATGCTATAAAATTTCTTATGGATCACAAAGGCTATAGCTACCCTGAAGCCATAAAAGAGCTTGCTTTAGAAGTTGGTATGGAGCTTCCCAAGTATTCTGAGCAAGATAAAATTAAACAGAAAAAAATTGAAGATTCTTATGAAGTGTTAGAGCTTGCAACTAAGTGGTTTCAAGATAATTTACAAAACACAAACGCTATACAGGCTAGAAAATACCTCAAAGATAGGGGCTTAACTGAAAATACAATTAAAAAATTTCGTATTGGCTATGCACCAGATGCAAAAGATAGCTTAAAAAAACATCTGAATAATTTAGGTGCAGAAAATTCTATCTTAATTGAAAATGGCTTATTGGGTGAAAGTGAAGATAAAAGCCAAACTTATGATAGATTTAGAGGGCGGATTATCTTCCCAATTTTTGATTCACAAAATAAAGTTATCGCCTTTGGTGGCAGAATTATTGATAAAAATGATAATGTTGCGAAATACTTAAACTCTCCAGAAACTGAGCTTTTTAAGAAATCTTATGTGCTTTATGGCTATAATTTTGCTCGTGATAAAGCCTACAAAAAAGAACAAATTATTATCGTTGAAGGCTATATGGATGTTATCGCAATGCATCAAGCTGGCTTTGAAAACACCGTTGCCCCACTTGGCACAGCCGTTACTGAATTTCACTTAGAGCATATGTGGAAAATCTGTAAAGAGCCAGTTTTCTGCCTTGATGGAGATAGTGCTGGTTTAAGGGCAAGTAAAAAAACTGCTGAAAATTTTATAAGCAAATTAGAGCCGGGTTACTCTATGAAATTTGCCTTCCTTAAAGATGGCAAAGACCCTGATGAAATCATCAAAAATTTTGGCGTTAATGCAATGCAAAATAATATAAACAACGCACTAAATTTAAGTGATTTTCTATGGCAACAAAACTTGCAAGAATTCAACCCCAAAACCCCTGAAAAAAAGGCAGAATTTGCCGATAAAATGTATAAAATTGCTAAATCTATTGAAAACCCAATTGTTAAACAATTTTATCTTAATGAATTCAAAAATAGAGTTAATAAACTTATTTACGGCGAAAAGAGCAAAAATATTGTTACATTAAATACAGCTAAAAACTCCCACCTTAAAGAAAATACACTTAATAATCAAAAGGTTAACAAGTTTAAGGAAATGCTTTTATTTCTTGCCTCTAAAAACCCAAAATTGTTATATAACAACGCCGAAGAGGAATTCTTAACAAATCTCAGCTTTAGCAATAATTTACTTGAAAATTTACTAGATGAGCTTATAGATTTTCGCTTGAATTTTACATTTGAAGGGGCATCCAATAATGCTTTTATTGCACATTTAGCTGAAAAACAATTTTTTAGCACCATAGATTACTTGGAAAAAAGCCCCCTAAAAAGAGAATTCAAAAACCTTGAAAGCTATGAAGAATTTTCTTTATGCTGGAATAAATTAATTTCAGAATATTATTTAAGTATTGCTGAGGAAGAATTTGAAAATGCTTTCAATGAACAAGAAACAAGTGAAGAAAAATTTTTGAGGCTTCAAGAAAATATAGAAAAACTTAAACAAGAAAGAAATTACCATTCTTCTAAATTTGAAGAATTAACCAACAGAGAATAAAATATAATAAATCTATGGCAAAGAATAAATTGAAAAATAATAAAAAATCTAAACCACAAGCAAAAGCTGTAACTAAGGCAAAAACAAAGCCAAAACTTAAAATTGTTGCAAAAGATGTCAAAAAATCAGTTAAAAATAAAGTAAAAATTAAAGAGGTTAAAGCTAAAAAGCCTATCCCTAAATCTAAAGAAATCATTGAAAAACCTAAGAAATTGAAAGAAGATGTAAATGCTGAAAAACAAACTCAAAGTAAAAAACAAAATTTGCCTGAAGTTAAAAAAGCCTCAAGTAAATTTGACAATATGGATACGACGCCCCTTAAAGGTGATTCTCAAGCGGAAAAGAAACGCAAAGCAGATCTCAAAAAAGTTTTAGATGAAACCTTGAAGAAACTATATTCCGTTGCAAAAGGCAGAAAAGCTATAACTATTGATGAAGTCAATAAGCATATCCCAAAAGATTTTATTGACCCAAACTTCATTGAAAAAATCATTGAAGAAATGGCTAAGAAAAGCGTTAAAATTGTTGAAAAACCTGCCATTGAAGATGATATTGAAATTGCTCTTGAAACTGATGAAGTTGAAGAGGAAGTTATTTACTCTGATGAAAATAACCCTGAAACTGCTGAAGTTTCAACAGAAGGGCAAAAGCCTGCATCTGGCTCTCGTACTGATGATCCAGTTAGAATGTATCTCAGAGAAATGGGAAGTGTAGATTTACTTTCTCGTGAAGATGAAGTTGAAATTGCTAAAAGAATTGAAGAAGGAAAGCACAGCCTTATTAGCGTTTTATGCGAAAGCCCACTTGCTATGCGTGCTTTTATTTCTTGGTATAATGATTTAACAGGTGGTAAAATTTTACTGAGAGATATAATTGATGTTGAAACTGCATACGCCAGAGAAATGGGGATTGTGCTTGGGGAAGACGATAGCGAAGGCTTTAACATTTCAAATGAAGAGCCTGAAGAAGTTTATACTGAAGCTAACGAGGGTGATGGCGGTGAAGGTGCAAATTCCGCCGCTCAAGCTGATGATTTTGATGATCTAGGTGCTAGTGTTTCCCTGCTTGCAATGGAAGATACCCTTAAACCAAAAATTATTGAGCTACTTGAAAATGCAGTAAATATTTGTAGCAAAGGCTTAAAATATCACGAAAATTTACTAAAACTAGCTCTTGATTGCAAAAAGCCTAATCCAAAAGATAAAGTTACTTACAAAAAACAAATTGAAAGCCTTGCAGATTTAATCAAAAAATTATTCCTCAGCGAAACTAGCCAAGTAAAAATTATTCAAGAACTTTATAAAGAAAATCAAAATTTACTTCGCTTAGAAGGCTCAATTAAAGAAGTTGCAGATAAATGTAAAATATCATTCTCTGATTTTCTTGAAAAATATAAAGGCAATGAAACAAACCCAGAATGGCTTGATGATTTAAGAGAATTAAAAGATAAAAAATGGCAAGATTTTGCTAATATTTACTCTGATAAAATAATCAGAATTAGAAAAGAAATAATTTCTATTGCTGAAAAGATGGGAACTGAAATTTCAGAATTCAAAACTATTGTTCAGCAAGTTCAAAAAAGCGAAACTGACACCAAAAAGGCGAAAAAAGAAATGATTGAAGCAAATCTTCGCCTAGTTATTTCTATCGCAAAAAAATATACTAATAGAGGTTTGCAATTCTTAGATTTAATTCAAGAGGGTAACATTGGCTTGATGAAAGCCGTTGATAAATTTGAATATCGCAGGGGTTATAAATTTTCAACCTATGCAACTTGGTGGATTAGGCAAGCTATAACCCGCTCTATTGCGGATCAGGCAAGAACAATCCGCATTCCAGTGCATATGATTGAAACTATCAACAAAATTGTTCGTACATCTCGTCAAATGCTTGCAGATATTGGCAGAGAGCCAACACCTGAAGAAATTGCAAAAAAACTCTCAATGCCAATTGATAAAATTAAAAAGGTAATGAGAATCGCTAAAGAGCCAGTTAGTATGGAAACCCCAGTTGGTGATGATGATGGCAGCTTCTTAGGTGATTTCATTGAAGATAGTAATGCGGTTCTTCCTATTGATGCGGCAACTCAAGAAAATTTAAGGGAAGCAACAACTGAAATTCTTGCATCTTTAACCCCTCGTGAAGAGAGAGTTCTTAGAATGCGTTTTGGAATTGGTATGAATACTGATCACACCTTGGAAGAAGTTGGCCAACAATTTTCAGTTACTCGTGAACGAATCAGACAGATTGAAGCAAAAGCATTAAGAAAGCTCAAACACCCATCTAGAGCTAAAAAACTTAAAGGTTTTTCAACAGAATAATTTTGTTAGATTTTAACAAATTTAATGTTGGTAAATTTTGCTATGATTGATTATAAATATTTGCAATTTTATACTCTCATAGTTTAGTTTTTTGATAAGAATTTTGAAAATCTTTTTTGTAATCTTAATTATGCTTGGCTGCTTTTCTAGTTATAGAAATGCCAAAGCACTAACGCCACCTGCAAAATATAGTGTAAAATTAAGATCTGAAATATTTAGAGGTGCTGTTAACGGCAAGCCTAACTCAATAAAAAAAATCGCTTTTGGAAAATATAAAAATATTAATCATAAAGAAATAATCTTCACTAAGCCTAACCAAAATAATAATGAAGAAGAAAAAATTACAGAAGAGGAGGAAATTTCTATCAAACCAAATGAAGTTTCAGAAATAAATGAAAAACTTGATAAAAAAGAAGTTATAAAAGCAAAAAAAGAAGCGGAAGAAATAATTAAAGAAGCCGAAGAAATTGAAGAAAAAGAAAATAAAGAGAAGCTAATAGTTCTATTAAAAAACTCAGTTAAGAAAAATGAAGAAATCTCCTATCAAGAAAATAAAAAAATTAATGCAAATAACAATTATATTAATCTCAATAAAGAAGAATTGGTTCTAGCCACTAGTAATGAAGATTTGGGAAAACTTAGTTTTAGCTCTGATTCTAGCCCAATAGCCAAATTATTTTTAGCAGCTATTCAACATAAAATTCAAATTCCAGATGCAGAAAAAGAACCTGAAGATAAATTAAAACCAACAAAAATTTCTGCAATTAACTTAATTAAAAAACCCCAAGCCCCTCAAAAACCAATAATTATAGAAGGGGTGGCGAATCGTGAATATGTTGTTAAAAGGGGTGATAGTTTTAGTGCTATCTTCACCAAAATGGGCTATGATGCAGGTTTTATCTTAAATCTATCTAAAATTTTGATTGTTGATGCAAACTTTAACCCTTCCAAAATTCAATTTGGTCAAAAATTTATTTTTACTGAAAAGATTTCTAAGGATTCCAGAACCCTTATCTCTCTTCAAATTCCAAGTGGGCTTAATATTATAAAAGTTCAGAGAGATAAATCTGGTAAAATTCAAGTATTACAAGGTAAGCGAGAAGTTACCTCAAAATTTGAATATAAAAAATTTAATATTAGAGGCAATTTAATTGGCTCTGCTTCATCTGCGGCAGTTCCAAACAAAGTAATTGCTCAAATTTCAAGGGTTCTAGCTCAGAAATATGATCTATCAAGCCAGCTAAGTGCAAATGACTTAATAGAAATTTTATTTGAAAAAATTCTTGATAAAAATGGCAAAATTATAGATTCAGGTAAACTAATTTATATTAGCGTTAAAGGCAGAGTTATTAAAACTGAAGCCTTTTCATTTGATGTTTTGGGAAATGGTAAAAGTTTTGAGTTTTTTGATTCTAATTCGCAAGCCTTCAAAAAATCTATTACTAATAACCCGCTTAATGGCAGATATCGCTTAACTTCTGGCTATGGCTATAGAAGACACCCAGTTTTAGGCAGAAGAATGTTCCACGCTGGCGTTGATTATGGTGCACCAACTGGCACGCCAATTCCAGCTGCAGGCGATGGCGTAATTGTTAAAATGGGCAGATATGGTGGTTATGGAAATTATATTAGAATAAAACACGATGGCGTTTGGCAAACCGCTTATGGGCATATGAGCAGATTTGCTAGTGGTATGAGAGTTTGGCGTAAAGTTAGCAAAGGTGAAATTATTGGTTATGTTGGCAGCACCGGCAGATCAACTGGCCCTCATCTTCACTTAGAAACTCTAAAATATGGCAAAGCCGTTGACCCAGTTAGGGCTGATTTACCTTCTGGCAGAAAACTCTATGGCAGGGAATTAGCAAGATATAGAGGCGAAATGAATCGCATTAGACAAATTCTATCTGTAAGAAAAGCCAATGGATAATATAATTTCAAATTGTGAGAAAAATAATGAAAATTACGCCATAGTTTATACTGGCAAAAAAGTCCCTTATAGTGAGGATAATTCGTTTATTTTGCATTCAGAAAATGCAATTATTAAAGCCGATAATTTTGAGGCTTTAGAATTTTTTTTTAACAATAACCAAGTTAAAAATCTTTTCGGTTGGTTTGGCTATGAATTAAAAAATAAATTAGAAAATTTATTTAAAGAAACAAATTCTTTTATAAATTGCGAAGATTTATATTTTTCTAATTTTTCTGATAAATCTTTTTTTAATTCTACAGATTTTCAAAAGTATTTTTTAGAGATTTCTAAAAATTATACCCCGCCAAAAATCAAAAATTTTCAATCAAATATGAGTAAACACTCATATCTCAAAAAAGTTTCAGAAATTAAAAAATTAATTGAGGAAGGCGTTATTTATCAAGCAAATCTTACTAGAAAATTTTATGGCGAATTTGCAGAAAAAATAAACCCACTAGAAATTTTTGCTAAATTAGTAAGTATATCCCCTGCACCATTTAGTGCATTTTATAAGGCCGGTGAAACTTATATTTTATCTGCAAGCCCAGAATTATTTTTAAGTTATAAAAATTCTGATAATAAAATTATTACTTGCCCCATTAAAGGCTCAGCAAAGCCTAATCAAGCAAAAGAATTATCTAAAAGTAAAAAAGATATTTCTGAAAACTTAATGATTACAGATTTAATGAGAAATGATTTAGCAAGAGTTTGCAAATCAGGCAGTATAAAGGTTGAAAACCTTTTTGAAATTTCTGAGTTTTCTACAATTTCTCATATGTATTCAACTATATCTGGGTTATTAAAAGATGAAAAATCTACCCTAGATATTATTAAAGCTACCTTTCCACCGGGTTCTATGACAGGTGCCCCCAAAATTTCTGCAATGGAAATTTGTTCTAATTTAGAAAATATAAAAAGGGGCATTTATAGCGGAATTCTTGGCTATTTTGATGGTAATAACAGATCATCTAAAAAAATAGATTGTCAATTTTCAGTTGTTATTAGAACAATAATAATTCAAGGTAATAAGTTTGAATTTCAAGTTGGCGGTGGCATAGTTTATGATTCTAACCCCGAACTTGAATGGCAAGAAACATTAACAAAAGCCTCAGCAATTTCACAAACACTTGGTTTATCAGAGGTAATAAAGCTGTAAATCTTAATTTTTGGGAACGCCTTTAGAAGTTGAATATTCAAAGTGAAGTGGTTTACCAAAAACCCTCTCATATGCACTATGGCAAGCCATTGCGACTTCTGCAAAGCCACAGGAAATCAGTTTGAGCTTTCCTTTATAATTACAAATGTCACCAACCGCATAAATGCCAGAAATATTAGTTTGCATATTGTGAGGCTCTACTAATATATGGCTGTGATGTAAATTTAAGCCCCAATTTGCAATTGGCCCTAATTCCATCGCAAGCCCAAAGAAACATAATAAATTATCAGCAGAAATAGCTTTTTTGTTTTTGTCTAAATCTTCAACAATAACATTTTTTAATATACCGCCCTCACCTTCTAAACTAGCTAATTGATAAGGTATTACGAATTCTAATTTACCTTTTTTCTCCCAATCTTTCATTTGCGAAACAGATTCAGGAATGGCACGAAATTTATCCCTGCGGTGAATAACATAAACTTTATTAGCAACTGAAGATAAAATATTTGCCCAGTCCACTGCGGAATCTCCGCCGCCAGCAATAACAACATTTTTACCTATAAAATCATTTTTACTGCGAACCATATAGGCAACTTTGCCAGAATTTTCATAATCATCTAAGCCAGAAATTGGCGGTTTATTTGGGCCAAAAGCCCCACAACCCGCCGCTATAATTATAACTTTAGCTTGAATATTTGTGTTTTTAGATGTTGTAACTTGAAAAGAATTATCATCAGAAATTTCTTTAACTTCTACCACCTGTTGCCCTAAATGATAAGTAGGAGAAAATGGGCTTGCTTGCTTTTCAAGATTTTTAATTAAATCTTCCGCAGATATTTCAGGATAAGCCGGAATATCATAAATCGGCTTTTCAGGATAAAGTGCATTACATTGACCACCTATAAAATCTAAGGCGTCAATAATATGAGATTTCATACCAAGCATTCCAGCTTGAAATGCTACAAATAGGCCAACTGGCCCTGCCCCTATAATACAAATATCTGTTTTAATAGTCATTTTATCAATAAATTTATAATTATTTCTTCCTGTTTCTGTAATAGCGAAAAGTATAAACAGAGCCAAGAATTAACACAAAGCTAATTAAGCCAATTTTTACCCAGAATATATATTGCTGAATAAGCTCTTTATGCTCACCAACTAAATAGCCAACACCAAGCAATAAACCCATCCACAGCAAGCCACTAAGAAGGCAATAAAATAAATAAGTTTTTAGCTCCATTCTAGCTAAACCCGCCGGAAACCCAATATAATGCTTAACCGCTGGAAGTAACCTGCCAGTAAATACAGAAATTGCACCGTGATCTCTAAAATATTCTTCAACTTTATCAAATTTATCAGGCGACATCATAAAAATTTTAGGATATTTAAGAAATAGATTTCTGCCGTAATGATAGGCTATCCAATAATTAACATAACCGCCTGCAACTGAGCCTGCAACTGAGGCAAAATATACTAATATAAAATTCATCTTGCCTTGATGAACTAAATAACCAGCTGGAATCATCGTAACCTCAGCTGGAATAGGTACAAATGAGCTTTCAATAAGCGTCATAAAGAAAATGCCGATATAGCCAAGATGCTCAACTAAATTAAGCAAAAAATCTGTTACTTGAGATAAATCCATTAAATTCAATAGGTTATGTAGTTATTCAAAAATGCTAACTTTCAAATGCTTATAGGTTTTAATGTTTTTTTAGAAAAATAAAACTTATAAATTTGTAAAAAATAATAAATTATTTTCATTTAGCCTTTGACAGCTCTCTAAATCTAGCTTATAAACATTACAAGTTTCACAAATCTTTGTGATTATCTTCTAAAACTATCTTTTAGAATTCCTTTTAAGCAAAATTATACATAAATTTTATAACTTTGTTTAACAGCCTAAATCGCATTTACATTGCATTTAACTAATCAAAAAAAATCTAAATAATTTAATTATTTTACAAAAAATGACTGAAGAAAAATTGACTATAAAGCCTCGTGTTCAATCTGAAAATAGAAATAATGCGGAGTTACAAATTGATAATTCCACACAAAAAAATGAAATAAACACTGCACCGGAAGTAAAACAAGAAAACTCTGAAGAAGTTAGCATCTATGAGAAAAGAGGTGGCGGTTCAAACTATGAGCCTAGAAGAAATAACTTCCCTAGAAGAAGAAATGACAGGCAAGAAAACAGATATGAAAGAGGTGATAGAGGCGAAAGAAGCGAGAGAAATGATAGAGGTGATAGAAACCCCAGAAATTCTGATAGATATGAGAGATCAGAAAGACAAGATAGATATGAAAGAAATTACTCTGATAGAAATAATTTTCATAATGATTCAGAAAATAACAATGAAAATGCTGAAAAACCTCAAACAAATCAAGTTGCAGGTGTTTCAGGTGAATATGATTACATCACAAAAACTATCCCAACTGATGAGTTAAACGCCTATGACTATGTTGCAGGTGCTAGTGCAGCAACACTTGTTAAAGCTGATTATCTGCCTAGCGATGATGAAGATTATGAAGCATCAAAAAGGCTTGAAAATGAAAATAAGCCAACACTTTATGTAAAAGATTTGAAAAGAAAATCTCCTGAAGAGCTTATAGAGCTTGCTAAAGAAGCTGGAATTGAAGGGGCAAATTTTATGCTCAAACAGGAAATTATTTTCCACTTACTTCGTGTAATGATGGAACAACAAGATGGAATTGTTGTTTTTGAAGGCGTTCTGGAGGTTATGCCAGATGGCTTTGGCTTCTTGCGTTCAACCGAATATAATTATCGTGCAGGGCCTGATGATGTTTATGTTTCACCCAATCAAATTAAAAGGTTCTCTCTTAGAACTGGTGATTTTGTTGAAGGGGAAGTGCGTCCGCCTAAAATGCGTGAAAGATATTTTGCATTAACTAAAATTATCAAAGTTAATAATATTGACCTCAACGGCAGACTTGGCAGAAAAACAAATTTTGATAATTTAACGCCACTTTATCCTGATAAAAAACTTAAGATGGAGCTTCCAAAATCAGATAAAAATAACAGCTCTGCAAGGGTGATTGATTTAATTTGTCCATTAGGTAAAGGGCAAAGGGCTTTAATTGTTGCACCGCCTCGCTCTGGTAAAACGGTTTTATTACAAACTATTGCAAAATCTATTGAAACTAACCACCCTGAAGTTGAGCTTATGGTTCTTCTTATTGACGAGCGACCAGAGGAAGTTACAGATATGAGCCGCACTGTTAAAGGTGAAGTTGTTAGCTCTACATTTGATGAGCCAGCAACAAGGCATGTGCAACTTGCAGAAATTATCATTGAAAAAGCTCGCAGAATGGTTGAGCACGGCAAAGATGTTGTTATACTACTTGATTCTATAACAAGGCTTGCAAGGGCTTATAACACTGTTGTTCCTTCATCTGGTAAGGTGTTAACAGGTGGTGTTGATGCAAATGCCTTACAACGCCCTAAAAGGTTTTTTGGTGCTGCTAGAAACACTGAAAACGGCGGAAGTTTAACTATTATTGCAACCGCACTTATTGATACTGGCTCAAGAATGGATGAGGTTATCTTTGAAGAATTCAAAGGCACTGGCAACTCTGAAATTGTTTTAGATAGAAAATTAGCGGATAAGAGAATCTTCCCTGCGATAGATATTCTAAAATCTGGCACTCGCCACGAAGAGCTTTTATATGATGAAGGCGAAATGCAGAAAATTTGGATTCTTCGTAAGATTATATCACCAATGGGTGCGATTGATGCGATGGAATTCTTAATGGATAAAATTAAAGGTTCAAAATCTAATGATGATTTCTTTTCCTCAATGAATTCAGGGCCTGTTGTTGAAAAAATTAACGGCGGAATTTCAACCAGTGGAAGAAAATCAAGCATTTCCTCCAAAAACCAAGATGACTAGATTTATGGGAGTAAGATTAATTGGAATAATTTGTTTAGTTTCTATAAACTAATTATGCCCAAAATTGATTCTTGGCACTTTAGAAACATTATCTAGCAATTAGTCTTGCTCTGTTATCGTCGCTGTAAGCAACATAAACTGGCTGGCCAACCCCAAAAACAACATCCATTCCCTGAACTACAGAAATTAATTTAGTTTTGGTGTTACCAGTATCAATGCTATTTTTCACATTCTGAGAAACACTATTTCTAGCAAGCCTTAGATCATTTCTTCTGCTATTAGCACTATCATCTTCAGAAGTAATTTTAACAATATATTCCATAGCTGTAGTAGTTGAAAGGGCATCTTGAATCATAGCACCTGCCACTGCACCTGCTACTGCACCGCCAATTCCAGCTAGGGTGCTACCCCTGCCTTTGCCAATGCCACTGCCTGCTACTGCACCGCCAGCACCACCTGCTAAGCCACCAAGTGCGTTATCTTGAAGCCTTTCGGCTTCTTTAACTTTAACTTGCCTTGCCGAAACAACAACACCTTCAACAACAACACCAATAGTGTTTTGTTGTGTATAAACTGAGCTATCCATATTTCTATGACAAGAAACCAAGAAAACAGAGCAGATTAAAACAAAGAAAATATTTTTCATAATCTGTTAATTTATTTAAGTTATAAATTCTTATAGCAAATTTTTGTAATATTAAAAAGATATATTTTTAGGTGCTCCTAACTAAGCATAGATTTCTAACAGAGTCATATCAAGCGAAGTGAGATATCTAGCTATTTTATAACTAAATGAGATTTTTCACTTCGCTCGAAATGACGCATAATCTATACTAAGTGAGGAATTCCTATTTTTATCCCCTGCCCTTATAATTTGGAACCTCTTGATTTGGAAGCCAAACACCACTTGGCAACTTACCATTTTGATAAAATATATCTATTGGAATACCCCCCCTTGGATACCAATAACCGCCAATTCTAAGCCATTTTGGGGCAATTTCTTTTTCAATTCTCTTTGCAATATTTATTGTGCATTCCTCGTGAAAACCAGCGTGATTTCTGAAGGAAAACAAAAATAATTTTAGAGATTTACTTTCCAAAATAAATTTATTCGGCACATAATCTATCATAATATGTGCAAAATCTGGTTGCCCAGTTACAGGGCAAAGTGAGGTAAATTCAGGGCAAGTGAACCTTATAAGATAATCTCTATCATTATGCGGGTTTTTTACCGCCTCTAGCTTTGCATCACTTGGATTTGTTGGGTAGTTAGAATTTTTACCAAGCTGTTTTAGATTTTTATAATTTGTCATAAGAAAAAATTGTTAAATATTTTAATCAATTTAAGGCGTATAAGCACTATCAACCACCTCACTTGGAATTTCTGCATAAGCACCAACACATTCACTTGTGTTTTTCTCACCAAGATAAGCACCAGCTGAATCTATACATTCAGCAGATACAAAATATTTTCCAGAAGTTGGCGTAAAAGGTGCATCAATTTTAGCGTCTATATCCATATGAATTGCAACTTTAATTTTACCTTTACTAAGAAATCTATCACTACTATCAGCTTTTTGCCCAACTTTTAGAACATATAAAAACCTTCTAGTAGTTGGCCCTGAAGAAATAATCACTGAATCATTATTTACGAATGTCCAACCCACTCCATTAACCGCCTCTGAGGCTGGTCTGTGCGTTCCAACATCCCTATATGTTGGTGCGGAGCAAGGATCAAAATATATATTCTGACGAATAAATTTCTGCATTGATAATTGAAGCCAAATTAAATCTTCCTCAATGGCATTATCCCATTTGCCATTGCCCAATGAAGTTATTGAACAAGTATCATCAGCATAGCCTGAAAAGCCATTTTGGCTTAAAAATGAAGCTGGCACATCGCCTGCCCTAAAACCATATTTTTCACGAAATTTATCATGTGCAGCTCTAAAATAATTAATTTCAGTAATTATACCATTAACTTTCGCACTATCTAAAATTCCAGAAGCAAAGAAAAACATTGAGATTAAAACCCCAATTACAACAACAACAACTGCAAGCTCAACAACTGAAAAACCCTTTTTCATTAAATATAATTTTGTTTCAAACTTATTTTATTACATATATTATCATAAAATAATTAACAAATTAAAATTTATGACAGAAATTATAATGTATAAAACCACCTATTGCCCATATTGCTCTAGGGCGAAGGATTTTCTTGAGAGGAAAGGTTATAAAATCACTAAGGAAATAGATGTTACAAATTCAGATGAACTTAGGGAAGAAATGCTTAAAAAATCAGGTGGAAGAAAAACCGTTCCACAAATTTTTATAAATGGCATTCATATTGGTGGTTATGATGATACCGTTGCTAAAGATAAAAGTGGCGAACTTGATAAAATTTTAGGAAAATAAACCTGAATTAGTGGCTGTTTTCTAATTTTACACCGTATGGTTTAAGAAAATTTTCTAATTTATTTTTAATTTTTATTAAATCTTCATTATTTGTTGCCTCTGCCCTAATTGAAATTGCGTTTTGCGTGTTAGATGACCTAAGCAACCACCAGCCATTAAGGTTTGTTTCTTTAACTCTTATACCATCAATTTCATTTACATCTTGCGGAGATTTTTCCGCTAGAATTTGAGATTTTATTTCAGAAACAATTTTTAATTTATTTTCTTCACTAACCGCAATTCTATATTCTTCACTACTAAAAGATTCCGGCAATTCATCATAAGCATCAGAAGGTTTTAGATTATTCTTTGCAAAATAATCAATCAAGCGGGTTGCTGCATAAATTGCATCATCATAACCATAATTTTTATCAGCAAAGAATATATGACCACTCATTTCGCCAGCCAATAATGCACCTGTTTCGGCAAGTTTTTGTTTAATAAAAGAATGACCGGTTTTCCACATAATTGGCTTGCCGCCTAATTCTGAAATTTTATCAAAAAAAGTTTGGCTGGCTTTTACATCTGCAATAATTGTTGCACCTGCATTTTCAGATAGAATATCAATGGCATAAAAGGTTAGTAATTTATCACCCCAAATAATTCTGCCTTTGCCATCTACTGCACCAATTCTATCACCATCACCATCAAAGGCGATGCCTAAAGCACAATTATTTTCTTTTACCAATTCAATTAATTGTTGTAAGTTTTCAGCAACTGTTGGATCAGGGTGATGTGCAGGAAAATTGCCATCAATTTTTTCATTTATTAAGAAATGTTGAGCAGGAATTTTCTTTACGATTTCTGAAATAATTTCACCACTTGCACCATTTCCAGTATCCCAAGCTATTCTAAAATTCTTTATAAAATTTGAGTTAATTTGCGTTATTGAATTAATTAATTGTTTTTGATATTCCACGCGAACATCAAGCTCTTCAATAGATCCAGTGCCATTTTCATAATCTGCATTTTTACAAATCACACCAATTTCTTGAATCTCATCCCCAAAAAGTGGAGCTTTATTATACATCATCTTAAAACCATTATGATTTTTAGGGTTGTGAGAACCAGTAATCATAATGCCCGCATCAAAATTATATTTTCTTACGCTAAAATAAAGCATTGGGCTTGGCCCCATTGGTATTGCAATAATTTTAGCACCAGTTGAAATTATACCATCAAGTAAATATTTTCTAATTTCAGGTGAGGAAATTCTGCCATCATAACCAACTGCTATACTAGGGTTTTTATTTCCAGTTTTTCTAATAATTTTAGTGGCAAAAGCCTTACCTATAAAATAAGCATCTTCCGTTTGAAGCTGGCTTCCAACCTCGCCTCTAATATCATAAGCACGCAATGTTACAGGGTTAATAATTCTTGCTTGATCTTCAGTTTTTTGGCTATTTAATTTCATAGATTTTCAATTACAGATTTAACAAATGGAAGGGTAATTTTCTTCTTACTTTGCATTGCTTTTTTGATAATTTCCTCAACAATATTTTTAATTGAGTTAAAATCTCGGCTAATTCTTTTGCTTATAAATTCTGCAACATCAACAGAAATTGAATATTGCTCATCAGAAAACAACTTAATAATAAGCGAAATTACTAGATTATAATCAGGGTTTTCTAATTTTACAGTGTAAAAAGTTTTTATTCTTGAAGTCAGATCTTCAAATTGAAAATTGAGCGATGATATTTCTAATTCACTAGTTAATAAAATTTTTTTACCCTCAGATAAATATTTATTTAACAATAAAAATAGAGCTTCTTGATGCTTAGAGTTATATAAATTTATATTTTCAAAAACTATATTCTCAGAGTTTTTAATATCTAAATTATTATATTCTGAGATTATTTCTAAATCATTTTGGCTAAGAATTATTGCATTATTTTTCTTTGCCCAGATATTCGCTAAATGGGTTTTGCCTGAAGATTTTTCACCATACAAAAATAAATTTGCAGGCGAATTTTCAGAAAGCAAAACCTCATAAGCCTTTTTATTACAATCACTTAAGATAAAATCTATCTCTTTGTAATCTTGCGAGTAATTAAATTTTAGAATTTCTTGTTGCATTAAAAATTATTTAACCCCCCTGCCATTCATCAAAAATTCGTTCCATAATATATTATAACTATAGATTTAACAATTATGAAACTCTTTTCAAATATAGGCAGAATAAATTTTAATAAATTTCTAAAAAACTCTTTTTGCACGATAAACCCAAGCAAAAAATTTCTGAGTAATTGGCATATAGATTTAATCTGTGATTATCTAAAAGCCTGCGAAAAATCAGATATTAAACGCCTAATTATCAATATTCCGCCAAGATATATGAAATCTATAATTGTCAATGTTGCTTGGCCTGCTTGGCTTTTGGGGGTTAACCCATCTTGCAAAATTATATCTGCAAGTTACGCAAGTAATATCGCTGAAAAACATTCATTAGATTGCAGAAATATTATCCAGCAAGATTGGTATAAGAAAAACTTTCCGCATACCATTCTTAGTAAAGAGCAAAACCAGAAAGAAAAATTTATGACTACTAAAATGGGTTTCAGAATGGCAACCTCTATTGGTGCTTCTGTAACAGGCGAAGGGGGCAATTTTCTTATAATTGATGATCCAAACAACCCCGCTCTTATTGAGAGTAAAAATTATCGCAACAATGTTTTAAGATGGTATGAGCAAGTTTTTTCTTCTCGCTTAGATGATAGAAATCAGGGCGTAATTATAATCATTATGCAACGCCTTCATAGGGAGGATTTAACAGGGCTTTTAACTGATAAACCCGACAAAAACTGGGAAATTCTTAAAATCCCAGCGATTATAGATGCAAACACAAAAAAATATTTTGATAATAATATCATTAAACCAAAAATTTTTGATGAAAAAAATATTATTAAGAAAATTATCAATTCTAGTTTGATAAAAAAAATTGAGAGAGGGAAAGAAATTGCCCTTCATAATAAACATCAAGATATTAAAATTTTAGAACAAACCAAACAAGAAATGGGTAGCTTTGCCTTTTCAGCACAATATTTGCAGAAACCCCTTAACGCAGAAGATTCAATGATTAAGCCAAACTGGCTTAAATATTATAAGCTAATTTATAATGATGATGATACACAATTAAATAATTCAGAAAATTTTGTTAAATTTACAGATTTAAGAAAAATTACTCAAAGCTGGGATACCGCCATAAAAACTGGTAAGAATAATGATTATTCAGCTTGCACCACTTGGGCAATTTATAAAAATAATTATTATTTGCTTGATATTTTTAGGGATAAGTTGGATTTTCCAGATCTTAAAAAATTCGTTAAAAATTATGCAGAAAAATGGAACGCAGAAAAAATTTTAATTGAAGATAAATCTAGCGGACAAAGCCTTATTCAAGAGGTTTTAAGAGATACAAAACTGCCAATAATTCCAATAAAAGTTAAGGGCGATAAAATTTTTAGATTTGCAAAAATCACACCTTTATTTGAGGCTGGAAAAATTTTTCTTCCAAAAAATCACCCTAAATTAGCTGATTATGAGCTTGAGCTTTTTGGCTTCCCTAATTGCTTAAATGATGATCAAATAGATTCAACCAGCCAATTTTTTAACTACCAAAATAATTTTTCAGAATTTAACTTGAGAAGAATTTAGTGTTTTGATGGTTATAATTCTAACCTCTTCCTAAACCATCTTTGGATATTTCAACTGGCCAATATATTCCATCATATTTTTTAACTTCTTCAGGCATTTTAGATAACTCCGCACCATACTTAGCAAGCTCATTTGGGTCTAAATATACAATTTTTGTTTTGTTGCCTTCTTCAAAAAAATAAGCGGTTTTGCCATCTTTTTCTAATAGAATTTCTACAAAATCACTAACCTCAAATTTAGGAGATTTTTCTTTGATTTTATCCGCCATAAAATTTTTGAATTCTTCAAAAATCTTTTTTCTATCTTCTTCAGAAGTTGTAGCGGTTAATTTTGATTTTAAGAAATTTGCCCCTTCATCAATTAAATTATCTCTAAATTCTGTCATTTTTTTGAATGATTCTTCAGTCATTGAATATCTTTTATTTGCAACATCAAGCCCCAAAGATTCCGCTGAACTTCTAATTGAAACGGCAATTTGAGTTATAATTTCATTCTTAAACTCATAACCCATATTAGCAACTGCATCACCTTGATTTTTACCAACAAAAATGCCAACTATTGCACCAATTGCTTTGAATATCATTAAGAATAGATTCATAACTGGCGTGCCATTTGGCTCAGTGATAAAATTAAGAACCTGCCTTCCAAAATCCCCTTTATCAACCCCATCAAATATGCCACCACTACTACCTGATTTGTTTTCAAATGCTGGTCTATATTCCTCATCAAATTTGGGTCCATTTTCTGTTGCTTGGGGTGCTTCAGTCTGAGTTGGTTTATCTGGCTGATTTTCAGCTGCAACTTCTGTAGGTTGAGGTGGTGTTAAAGCCCCCTTATTTGCACCTAAGATATTTGTATAACTCTCCGCTATATTATCCGCCATTGCAGAAAATGTGGTATTCAACCAATCTTCATTTTGCAAATTAGCTAAATCAGTTTCATTAAGTGTATTGCCCATCTCTAACAATACTGCAGGGATATTATAAATAGCCGTTTTATTACCATTATTATCCTTTTTTGCTGTCGGGGCTCTTCTTTCATCATCTTTTTTCAAAGCTTTTGGTGCTATAGAGCCAGCAATTTGTTGAGATAAATTTTTTCCATTTTTTAGAGGCTCATCTTTATCATAATAAGCTATTATACCAAATGGCTGTCTTGATTCATTCGCATCAGCGTGCATTGAAATATATAAAGCCGCATCATTTTGAGCTGCCACTTGATAGCGAGAGGAAAAATCTTCACCTTTTTTTACCTTTTCTGGGCTTCTAACATCACTTGTAAGAACGACAAAAAAACCTTTTTCCTCTAATTTTTCTTTAAGAATTGCTGAATTTTTTAGATTTAATTGATATTCCGTTATTAAATTTCCATCTTTATCTTTAACCCTTCTTCCACTTTTGTCTTCAGGCTCGGCTCCGGGGTGATTCCTAATTCCATTCCAACCGTGTCCCACATCAATAACTATAACTGGTCTATTTTCTGGGTTTTCCACCTTAAATTCTGAGCCTTTTGAAGCATTTGCAGGAGATGTGGGTGGCGGTGGCGATTGCTTTGTAACGGCTGGCTTAGCTGAAGTAGTTGTTGGTTGCTGTTTTACTTCATCAGGAAATTTATATCCAGCATTTATTAAATCTTTCTTCTCAATATCATAATTTTGAAATGCAGATAAAACTTTAGAATTGCCTTGAATTTTTTGAAAATTTTCAATAGCTTCTTGGCTTGCACCATTATCTCTTAAAAACTGAATTGGATTGCTAGCTATTGATTTTACATAATTTTCTATTTCCTGCACTGATTTTGTGCCATCACCATAAGATGCAATATATCTATTATATGCCCCCTTAAAAGCATCAAAGCCATTATTGTAGGCTTGTTTTTTCTCAGCGTCTGTTGAAAAAACTGAAGTATATATTGCAGATCCTAAAGGATTTTCCTCCTTTGTAAGTTGTTCATAATAATTGATATCCGCCTCAAGATTTCTAGGAATAATACCATTTGCTCCAAGCAAAGTATTCCATAGCAAAAACTGGGCTTGCTGTTTATTAAGCTGAATCTCAATTTTATTTAGGTTTGGATCTGGCATTAAAACCAATTAAAAACTAAAAATTATAATAATCTCAATATATTATAACAAAAAATGTTTAATAAAGTGTAAAGAAAATGAAGATTTTAGAAAATTTTTATTAGAATTAGCCTTTTACCTTAAGGCATTGTTTTTTAATTATAAATTAGGTTGGTAGCTTTTGAGTTGAGCCATTCAAAAAATTAAAACCATCCAAGAAGGTTATAAAAAGTTAATTTTGCAGCGCCAAAGCCTTCAATGGATTTTATATTATAATTTTTAACTGCCTCACCTTTTACATATCTAAATCTATCAGTTTTTCTGAAATCATAATTTTTCTTTTTCATCTGATTAATATAAAATTCCGCAAGGCGTGCTTTAATCAATAAATTAGAATATTTGCGAAGAATCTTTTTATTAATACCAGAAATAAGCCCCCTGCCCTGTGCAATTAGCCCTTCTGCTTTATCAAGTAATTCAGTTAATTTAACATTCTCAGGGATTATAAACCTGCCATTTTTTGCATTATTTTTATATGCCCTAATAACTGCCGTAATTGCCCAAGCACTTGAAAAACATTCTATGGCTTCTCTAATGTTGTGATATTCTTTAATACTACAATTAACTTGCGTGCTATTAATTAGAAATATTAACTCAGAGATATTTCCCGCGGTGTTATTACAATAAAATAGAAGCTCAGATAAACTAGAAAAAGGGGTTTCTTCAAAATCTTTAATTCTAGAGTTTAATAAATTAATAAATAATTCTTTTGGCAAAGAATATTTTTTAATAATTTCTGATAATTGCGTTAAATTTTCTTGTCGTTTTATTTTTCCTTTGGAATAAAATTCTTCAATCGCTTCAACCCACCAAGCAATTCTAACAAGGCCAAGCGTTGGCTCATTAACTTTATTTTTAATTGAGGCAATTTCTATATTGAACTCTAAAATTGTGGCTATATCATTCCATAAATTCTTTGGTGCTAAAAGTGCACATATATAATTATCGTAATCAAAAAATTTAACTTTAGTTAGTGGCATTGCAAAAAAATTATCACATAATTGGAGCTGGCATTTCAGGGCTAATAATAGCTAACCAACTTATCGCAAAAGATATAAAAGTTAAAATTTATGAAGCAAGCCCTATTGCTGGCGGAAGATGTAGAAGTTTTAATAATAAATTTCTTGATTGTTATATAAACAACGGAAACCATTTAGTTTTAGGTGCTAATAAAAATTTTTTAGAAATATTAAAAATTTTTAACTTGAGGGGTAATTTTACTATAACCAGCGGATTATTTGAAGTTTACGATAATTTCACCAACAAAAAAACATCTAAAAATTTTGTTATTCTAAAAATAATAAATTTTATTTTTCAAGTTTTACAAAATAAAATTTCTAATGATAAATTTTATAAATTAATTTCTGAAAGCATTACCAATACAAATGTTAATATTTTAGATTTTACGATTTTAAGGAATGTAATTTTACAAATCTTAAAATCTGGTATTTCTGGCTTTCAGTTTATTCAGCCTAAAAATAACTGGCAGGCGGATTTTATAAACCCTTTGGTAAAAAATTTTCTTGAGAAATCTGGGGAAATTTTTTTCTCAAAATCTGTAAGTAAAATTGATTTTGAAAATAATATTGCCTCAAAAATTATCTTTTCAGATGGTGAAATTTTAGATTGCAATAATGATGTTATAATTTCTACAATACCAGCTTATTCACTAAGCAAAATAACTTCGCTTAATATTAATTTAGAATATAACCCAATAATTAATATTCATATTAAAACAAAAAATATTTTACCCAATAAAATCATTGCAGTTTATAGTGATTTCGCAGATTGGCTTTTTTGTCATAACAATATTATTTCTATTACAAAAAGTGCTCCATCAGAAATTTCAAATGAAATTTATAATGATAAAAACTTCTCAAATATATTAAGCGATTTTCTTAAAAAAGTTATTTCTGAAGATATTGAAATAGAAAATTTTCTTATATTGAATGAAAAGCGTGCAACTATTAATTGCGAAAAAGCAAACTTAGATATTCGCCCTAAAGATTTTACTACTAATTATAAAAATTTTTATATCTGCGGAGATTTTATTGAAAATAATCTGCCTTCCACCATAGAAGGCACAATTAAAAACAGCCTTGAATTGGTTAATATTCTGCAAATCTAAAAATTTTTATTTATTGTTTTTAATTCATAGTTTAATAGAGTTCTTAAATTAAAATTAATTGATTATTAAAATGGCTTCAAGTTTTGAAAAGATGGCTTCTAACATCAACCTTTCTGTTATTGGTAAGGCGGAGGAGCTTAAGAAAAGGCTTTTATTTGTATTAGGTGCTTTGATAATTTATCGTTTAGGAACTTATATTCCTCTACCGGGCGTTGATTCTAGGGTGTTAGATAAAATGTTTTCTATGCATTCTCAAGGCATTCTTGGAATATTTGATATGTTTTCTGGCGGTGCTTTAAGCCGTATGACAATATTTGCCCTAAATGTTATGCCTTACATTACGGTCTCAATAGTGGTTCAGCTTGTTACTGTTATTTATCCAGCACTAAACCAACTTAGAAAAGAGGGCGGTGAGGCTGGCAGAAGGAAAATCCAGCAATATACTAGAATTGGCACTGTTTTTATGACAGCAATTCAAGGTTATGGAATTGCAACTTATCTGCAATCTATCAATATTAGTGGGCAAACCGCAGTAATTAACCCCGGTTTATTTTTCACCATCACCACTATCACAACATTAATTGGTGGCACACTTTTCTTGATGTGGCTAGGTGAACAAATTACTTCAAGAGGTATTGGAAACGGCGTTTCACTTATAATTTTTGCAGGGATTGTGGCAAATCTTCCGAGTGCGATTTCTAAGACTTTTGAACTTGGGCGAACAGGTGCAATTTCAACAGGTTTTATTATATTAATTGTTGTTCTAATTGTTGCGATGATTGCCTTTATAGTATTTATGGAAAGGGCTCAAAGAAGGCTAATTGTGCAATATCCAAAAAGAATGGTTGGCAATAAGCAATATCAGGGTGAAAGCACATATTTACCGCTAAAAATTAATACGGCTGGGGTGCTTCCGCCAATTTTTGCAAGCTCATTATTATTATTTCCTGCAACCCTTTCTGGCTTCGGAATTGGTGGCAGTGGTAGTGATCAAAATGAGATTATTCAAACAATTTTACTATATCTAGGACACGGCAAACCACTTTATATCGCGTTATATGTTGCCTTGATTGCGTTTTTCTGTTTCTTTTATATGAACAATGTTTTTAACCCCACAGAAACCGCCGAAAACTTGAAGAAAAACGGCGGATTTATTCCGGGTATTAGGCCGGGTAAAAATACTGGTGATTATTTAGAGCATATTCTTAATAGAATAACCGTTATAGGGGCGGCATATTTAAGTTTAATTTGCGTTATTCCAGAATTATTAGTTGCTGAATTTGCAGTGCCATTCTATCTTGGCGGAACTTCTCTTTTAATTGTGGTGAATGTTACGATGGATACAATCGCACAAATTCATTCTCATTTAATTGCACATCAATATGAAGGTTTGCTCAAAAAAACAAATCTAAAAGGTGGCAGAAGAAGGAAATAAAACTTGAACTAAAATCATAAAATATTTCATATGTCTAAAAATCTTATTTTATTTGGCCCACCGGGTGCAGGAAAAGGAACGCAAGCTGCAATTCTTACGAATATTTTTAATATTCCGCAACTTTCAACTGGTGATATGCTTCGTGCAGAAGTTGCCTCTAAAAGTGATTTAGGAATTCTTGCAGATAAAATAATGAAAGAAGGCGGTTTGGTTTCTGACAAAATCATTATCGCAATGATTGAAAACAGAATCACTTACCCTGATTGCAGAAATGGTTTTATGCTAGATGGCTTCCCAAGAACCGTTACACAGGCTGAAGCGTTAGATGTTATGCTTGCAAATTCAGGCAAACAAATTGATTTCGTAATTGAAATTCAAGTGCCAGATTCTGAACTTCTAAAAAGAAGTGAAAACCGCAAAAAAGAAGCACTATCAAAAGGTGAGCAACCAAGGGCAGATGATAACCCAGAAGTTTTTTCTAAAAGGCTAAAAACATATTGGGAGCAAACCGCACCAGTTCTGCCATATTATAAATCTAAGGGATTACATTTTGCTGTAAATGGCACAAAATCTATTGATGAAGTAACTGATGCAATAAAAGCAATTATTGATCAAAAAGCCAGAGCAATAGCCTAAAAACTATTAGCAAATTTTATAAATCAAATTTATGTCTCATGAATATAATTTCAGATGTTAAAAAATTTTTATTATACAGATATAAAGAAAAGTTAAAATCTAATAAGTTAGATGAACTTAATTTTGTTAGTGGTGGTTTTTTAACAATTGGTGCAGAGGTGGAAATTCAACTTCAAGATAGTAAAAACTTATCTTTAATACCAAAAGCATTAGAAATTTTAGAAAAGACGAATAAATCTGTAAAAATTAAAAAAGAGTTTTATCTTAGCACACTAGAAATTAACACCTCTAAATGCAATAATGCACTTGAAATTGAGAGGGATCTTCAAAAAGAAATTACTACACTAAAAAATATTTCAGAGAGTTTTAATATAAAACTATCTACCACTGGTTGCCACCCATTTTCAAAATATTCTGACTGTGTTATTTCGCCTTCTACAAGATATAACGATATGATTGATAGAAACCAGTGGCTAACAAAAAGAATGACAGTTTATGGCTTGCACACTCATATAGGTATGAGTAATGGCAACCAAGCTATACAATTTATGAATTTCTTTTTAAGGTTTATTCCTCATTTTTTAGCACTTTCTGCAAGTTCACCCTTTTGGCAAGGTGAAGATACAGGGCTTGCATCATGCAGACCAACTACCTATGAGGCGCTTCCAACTGCTGGGCTTCCATATTGGTTTAATAGCTGGGCTGAATTTGAGCATTTATATAACTCTCTAAAAAGAAGCAAATCAGTTTTTTGTATTAATGATTTATGGTGGGATATTCGGCCAAGCCCTAAATTTGGAACTATAGAAATAAGAGCTTGTGACGGCTGTGCAACCTTAGCTGAAACATCAGCTCTAGTTGCTTTTATTCACAGCTTAGCAATATGGTTTTCAGAGAATTCTGATTGGCTATATTCAATCCCTCAACCTGAGAGGTGGATTTTAAGAGAAAATAAATGGCGAGCTATGAGGCATGGCCTTCAAGCAGAAGTTATAACGAATTTAATGGGCCTAACAAAATTTATTAAAGATGACATATATGAATGGCTTGAAAAATTAAACCCTATTGCAAATAAATATAATTATTTACAGCATTTTGAAATTATAAAAAATATTTGTGAAAAAGGAAATAGTGCAGATAGGCAAAGAAAAATATTTCAAAAATATAATAACATAATAGAAGTAGCAAAATTTAATAGTTTAGAATTTGAATCACAAAAACCAATTTATGATTACTAATTCTTTTTTATAAGTCATTTTTAGGAATATTTGCCCCATCAAAAATTTCAAGTTTTTCACGCTCTTTAATTATATCTCTGATTTCAGCTGCTTTCTCAAAATCAAGGTTAGAGGCGGCTTCTTTCATTTTCTTGCGAAGCTCATCAAGCGAGATAATTTTAGCGGATTTCTTGGCTTTTTCTTTATCTTCCTTCTCTTTTATTTTCTTCTCATCTTGAATTGCAGTTGAAATAGATTTTATAACAGTTGTGGGCGTTATATTATTTTTCTTGTTATGTTCCTGCTGGATTTTTCTTCTTCTTTCAGTTTCACTAACGGCTTTTTTTATAGCGTCTGTCATAACATCAGCGTAAAGCATAACTTTACTTTCAGAGTTTCTAGCAGCACGCCCAATAGTTTGAATTAGTGAGGTTTCAGAACGCAAAAAGCCAGCTTTATCACCATCTAAAATGCCAACTAAACCGCATTCTGGAATATCTAAACCTTCACGAAGAAGGTTTATGCCAACTAAAACATCTGTTTCACCAAGCCTAAGATTTCTGATAATTTCTACCCTTTCTATTGTATCAATATCAGAATGCAGATAAGTAACTTTCATACCGATTTCTTGCATATACTCGCTTAAATCTTCCGCCATTTTCTTGGTTAGAGTTGTAATAAGAACCCTGAAACCTCTAGCTATAACTTCCTTACTTTCAGAGATTATATCATCAACTTGATTAGTGCAGGGCTTGATTATTATTTCAGGATCAATTAGGCCTGTAGGGCGGATAATTTGCTCAACAAATTTACCACCAGTAAGTTCAAGCTCATATTTCGCAGGGGTGGCGGATACATAGATAGTTTGTGGTCTCATCGTGTTCCACTCTTCAAATTTAAGTGGGCGATTATCAAGTGCAGAAGGCAGGCGAAAACCGTGCTCTACAAGGTTAGTTTTTCTTGCTCTATCACCATTATACATTCCGCCAATTTGTGGGGTTGTAACATGGCTTTCATCAATGAATAATAATGAATTTTGAGGCAAATATTCAAATAAAGTTGGTGGTGCTTGCCCTTCACTTCTGCCACTTAAATATCTAGAATAGTTCTCAATACCTTTGCAAGTGCCAGTTTCAAGAATCATTTCTATATCAAATTCAGTGCGTTGCTTTATGCGTTGGGCTTCCACTAATTTATTGTGTTTCTCAAAATATTTTATGCGTTCTTGAAGCTCCGCTTTAATTAATTCAATCGCTTGCAATAAAGTTGGGCGTGGTGTTACATGGTGAGAATTTGCGAATATGGTTATTTCATCAAGGTTTTGAATGCGTTTGCCAGTTAGGGAATCAAATTCATAGATTTCTTCAATATCATCACCCCAAAAACTGATACGCCAAGCTACATCTTCATAGTGGGAGGGGAATATATCCAGCACATCACCCTTAATGCGAAATGTGCCACGAATAAAATTATTATCATTACGAGAATATTGAATTTCAACAAGGCGATTGGCAATATCACGCATAGAATAGCGTTCAGATTTCTTAATCTTAAAAGACATTTGCAAATAAAGCTCAGGCGAGCCTAAACCATAAATACACGAAACGGAAGATACCACAATTACATCTTTGCGTTCAAGCAAGGCACGAGTTGCAGAATGTCGCATTCTATCAATTTGCTCATTAATGGCGGAATCTTTTTCTATGTAAGTATCTGTTTTTGCTATATAAGCCTCGGGCTGATAGTAATCATAGTAAGATACAAAATATTCCACCGCATTATTCGGAAAGAACTCCTTAAACTCCGCATATAATTGGGCAGCAAGGGTTTTATTATGTGCCATTATTAAAGCTGGCTTGCCAATATTCTGAATAATATTAGCCATTGTAAAGGTTTTGCCACTACCTGTAACGCCAAGCAAAACTTGATCACTCAAACCTTGTTGCAAGCCTTTTGTAAGGGCTTCAATGGCTTTCGGCTGATCACCAGAGGGCTTAAATTTTGTTGAGAGTTTGAAGGTCATAAAGGCTATTTAACCTATTTTATGAAATGGTAAATTAGATTATTTTTAATGATAATTTTAAGATTTATTTACTTTTTGTTAATTTTATGCTAGTTTCCGAGTGGGAGATTTTTTATGTTATATCAAATTAACGTCCAAAT
Source organism: uncultured Rickettsiales bacterium (assembly GCA_964445765.1). Taxonomy (GTDB): domain Bacteria; phylum Pseudomonadota; class Alphaproteobacteria; order Rickettsiales; family UBA8987; genus JANPLD01. The sequence goes on from CAYULD010000001.1 coordinate 451,083, forward strand.
TTCATTACAGCAGGTTCCACAAAATCCTGTTCAGGTGGAGCTTGATAAGATTTTTGAAGAACTAGAAGAACTAGAAGATCCAAGTAAGGAAAACATAATAAATTTACTTCAATCTAAAGATATAGATTTAAATAAAGAAAAAGATAAAGGTGTATCAAGAGATAGGGCTTATCAAATATGTCTTTTGAGATCAGCCTTAGGAATGGCAATAGAAGAACTAAATAAAAAAAATGAGTTTGATTATCCAGATTTGACACCTCAGAAGCCTCATAAGTTAACTATGTCAAAAAGTGATTTATACAAAAATGACAAACAAAAACCCACCCAAATGAGACCCATTAAGACAGAAATCAATCATTTAGATAGCCTAAAAATAGAACCAATAATAGTGGAAGATACAATTAATGAAGATCTTATAGAAACTAAAAAACTAAAAAAATCTGATTTAGATAAAGTAAAAGAAGTTTTTAGCAGAACATTTAATTGTTTATCCTCAATAAATCTTGGAGATGAAAGCTTATGCAACAAATCCAATTTTATAAAATTAAATAATAAAGAACATAAAGGGATTGCCTAACCTATTGATAAGCCTTATCTTTCTCGGCTGATCTTGTAGGTGCGATGCCAACTGTGGGTGAAAGTTGCCCTGTTCTTTCAACTTCTACCTTGCCTTTATATTGCACGCCAAAATCAGATAAAACTTGCCCCTCTGAGCGAAAAATTCTAGCAAATGCCTCACCAAATTTTTTAAGCAGAGCCTCTACACGCTCCATAATCTTTGCAGTGCGTTTTTGCTTTTTTATATCTTCTTCGGTTAAAGGCTCTTTCTTAGTTTCTAGCTTGATATCTTTCGCTTTATTGGCGAGTTGCTTTTCTTGCTCGGCTACAATAATTGCATCTTTAACATCTTTGAAATTTGCCTCTGGAATTTCAAAAATCATAAGATATTTGTTAAATATCTCTTCATTTTTCAAGCAGGATTCAAGCAAATTAAATTCTTTATTTGCTTGTGGAATAGTTATTTGAATCGCATTAAAAGATTTTTTAGTATTCTCTAAAAACTCAGCCTTAGTGTTAGATTTAACAATATTATCTTTAGTAATATTAATGATATTTTGTTTGGTTTTGAAAAGAATTTCCTGAACTTCATCAGCACTTAAAATTAGCTTATCTTCAACTTCAAAATTAAAGATGCTTGTGGCAAAATCAGAAACAGACTTAAATAAATTTCCGAAAAATTCTTGAACTATATTTTCTTTTTGCAAATTCATAAATTATTTTAATTTATCTATCTAATTCAATATCTTTATCATTTTGTTTATTATTAACCTGCACTGAAGGCGTTACATTACTTAAACGAGAAGCGGCAATATGACCTAAAAATTTTACGCCAATTTTTTGCAATTTATCACCAATATTTTTAGTTACATATACATCTTTATTATTAGGGCGAGAATTATTTAACCTTTGCGACATTGCGTGCAGAAATTGCAACCTTTTATCTTTTTCCTTTTCCGCTTCAATGGCTTTATCATCTGGCGAATGATGAGGTTCAATCATCTTTTTACGAGATTGCTCCGAATTGCTTTGCTTTTCATCATCAGCAAGAGATTGGCTTTCTATATTGTTAGATGTGGCTTGATTTGCTTCTTTAATAGTAATTTTACCCGTTATAGGGTCAACTTCAATTTCCGGGCTTTTCTTGCCTCTAAAATTATCATCGTTATTATTGCTATTATTATCTTTGGTCATTTTTAGATTTTAATATGAAATATTCACAACGCCACTATATCACTAATAGCATTCTATTACAAAATTTATCAATCTGGAAGGGGTATTAATTTTAATTAAGTTGTATCATTATGGGATTTTTGGGGTGAATATTGAATTTTGTAAAATCCTCATCTGCAAAAATGCAGATATTTTATAACCCTATTTAATATTATATATCAAGAGGTTAACAGATATAATCTGCAAAAATGCATATAAATTGCTAGTATAACAAAAAATATTTTCTAATGAAAATTGTTAAATAAATTTAGCTGGCATTAGCTATATTTTAATTCTCTGCAATTTATCAAAAACAAAGATTAAATAATATAACTAAGCCAGCTAACCAGCAACTTATTTAGATGAAGGGCATTTATTGCATTTTTTACCATCTTCACTGCCAACTTTTTTAATTAACCCTGAAGAATGTTTTTTATGCTCCGCCTCACATTTAGTGCATTTGCCTTTGCAATCACTGCAATCTGAGCATTTATCGCATTTACACTGCTCACATTTGCAGTTTTTGCTTGCACAATCACCGCATTTACAGGCATCACAAGAACAATCTGCACATTTGCATTGCTCTACTTTTTTGTAACAAGGGCATTTTGACTTATCGCAAGGTGCACAAGCAACCAAGAATAAAGCAATAAAAAGTGGTAAAATTTTCTTAAACATAAAACTCCTTTAATTATTTTGATTTTTTTAGAAATATAGGACTCTTGAAGGTAATTAAATTATAATTACTTTTCTACCTTCCTATTAAAGATTAAAGGATAATTTTGGGCGGTCTTTCTAAAGATGCAGGAGAAAATAAACTTATTTTATCAATAGAGTTAAACTGCGGATACAAGACGAGATTATCATAATTATAAATTGAATAAAAATTACCCAAGCCTAGCTTGAAAGAAGTGCATTTGCAAATATGAACTAAACAAGTTGAACAATCATTGGAAGAATGCTCATCTTCACAACAACAGTTGGAAGATAAAGCAGACAAAGGCATTAAAATAAATGCAATGATTAATGTAAGCGTTAAAAATTTCATACTTTATTATAGAACAAAAAATATAATTTTTCAACAGACTTCAAAAATCTCTTTAATAATGCGTTCTTCAAGGCTGTGCCCCTTATCAAATAACAAATGGATTGTTCTTGTGGTATCAAGACGGATAACAACATTTGTAACATCTTCCACTTCATAATTATCAGCCATAGCTTTAACTGGGCGACGCAAAAATTTTAGAACTTCAAATTCAATTCTTGCAGTATTAGGCAATAAACCGCCACGCCAACGCCTTGGGCGGAAAGGGCTTATTGGAGTTATAGAAAGAAGATTTGAGCCAATCGGCAAAATCATACCACCATTTGAATAATTATAAGCACTAGAGCCTGCTGGGGTTGCAACTAAAATTCCATCAGAAATAAGCTCATCAAGGTGGGTTATGCCATCAACTTTTATTTTTGTTTTAGCCGCCTGCCCTGTTGTTCTAAGAATTGAAACTTCATTAATTGCAAGTGCGTAAATAACTTGGCCATCAATGGTGGTACATTTCATTTCAAGCGGGTGAATATGGCTATCAACTGCATTGTTAATTCTTTCAAGAAGGTTTTTATCAGAATATTCATTAAGTAAAAAGCCAATTGAACCACGATTTAAGCCATAAACTGGAATGCCATCTTCAATATGCATATGAAGGGTTTCAAGCATAAAGCCATCACCACCAACTGCAATTATAACATCAATATCTTTAGATTTAGCATTTCCTGATAAATCTATAAGATTATATTTTGCAATAAGATCTTTTTTAGTTTGCTGGGCGTGATCAGTTTTATCTGCAACTATTCCAAAATTTTTATATTTTTGATCCATATAAATTGAACAAATTTTTACTACAGTAAATTATGTTTGGGTATGACATACTAAAACCTAAGCCCTAAAACCTAGCCCCTAACATCTATTCCCTAATTTCCTTATTAAATAAATCATCAATTTTAATATTATCACCTTCAGTTTTTAGCTCTGGGGCTTCATCATTTTCATCATCACCAAAAGATAGGAAAGAGAAAAAGCCTTCATCATCTTCAGATTTCTCAGTTTTCAAATCACCCTTAACAAGTTTGTATGCGCGTTTATACCATTTACTTGAAGGATAATTATAGCCTAAAATTCCGGCATATTTAACTGCCTCAGAATCAATGCCTAAAATTAGATTAGTTTCTACAAGCCTGTAAAGAGCTTCTTCAGCTTGTTCGGTATCATCATATTGATTAAGAACTTCTTTATATCTATTTAGTGCGGCAATGTAATTTTTGCGTTTAGCATAAAACCTACCAACTTCCATTTCCTTACCAGCTAAATGGCTTCTAATAAGGGTTAGTTTGTATTTTGCCTCTTTAGCATAAGTGCTATCTGGAAACCTGCGGAGAATTTCTTCAAAAGAGGTTTTAGCTTTTTCAGTAACATCTTGATCCCGGCGAACATCTTTTATTCTATCATAATAAGAAATTGCTTTTAGGTAATACATAAATTGAATTTCTTTACTACCGGGGTTTAAGTCAATAAAACTATTAATTACATCAATGGCTTTGTCATATTCTTCATCCTTAAAATGAGAATATGCAATCATCACACGAGATTTAGGTGCAAGCTCAGAAAATGGATATAGCCTCTCAACCTCGCCAAAAAGCTCAATAGCACGAGCATAATTTGCAACTTGCATCTCTTTTCTAGCTTCAGCAAAAATATCTTCCGCAGGAACTGAAGTTTCAACGCTATCAAGCTCTTTTTGAACTATATCTTCATCACTAGAACAAGCTGAAATTATAGCAATTAAGGCAAAAAATAAGGTGATATTAAATAGTTTTTTAATTTCCATTACTAATAAAATTTTTTTTCTTAGCAGATTATTATTATTTTTATATTTTATTCAATTTATTTTATTTTCAACCTTCTAGGCTTAAATTTTTCTTCATCTTCTGTTGGAATAGTTACATAAACTATGCCGTTTTTATATTTTGCTTCTGCATCTTCAATTTTTGCACCATAAGGCAGGGGAATAACCCTTCTAATAGAGCCAGAACGCCTTTCAGAGAGATAATAATTTTTATCTTTTTGTTCTTTTTCTTGCTGTTCATTATAGCTAACGGTTAAAAAACTTGGGGCAATATCAAGCTCAATTTTATCTTTATCAACCCCCGGTAACTCAATGGAAATATCAATTTTATCTTTTGATTTAACAATATCTGTTTTTGGAAAACCGCCAAAATTTTCTGAGAAAGGAAGTAATTTATCAGCACTTAATAGCTTGTTTTCACCATTTTCAGCAGAGGTAAAACCGCCATTATTAAAAAAATTTCTAAACATTTCATCAAAAGATGAGGTAATTTGACGATGCATTTGAACCACTGGATTGCTATTATCTTGGTTATTTTCATCACCTCTAAAAGAAAACGGAACATCTCTATTATTTGAAGCGTAGCTGGAATTGCAAAGTAATATTGTTAATGAAACAAAAAATATTTTGGAAAATTTTTTTATCATAAAAACCCCATTTTTGATTATAAGAAAAATTTAATAAATATAAAAAATCTTTTCAAGATTATGGCTTAAAATTTTTCATTATATCATTTATATTCATACCAGCTGGAAGATTTGGCATAGATGATAAATCAGGCATTCCACCACCCATTTTAGTAAGATTTTTCATCATACCCATTTTTTTTAGAAGCCCGCCACCCTTAAATTGCTTCATAGCTTTTTGCATCTGCTCAAATTGCTTTAACAACTGGTTTATATCTTGAACATTAGTGCCAGAGCCTTTAGCAATTCGCCTTTTTCTTGAGGCGTTTAACAATTTAGGGAATTTTCTTTCTTGCTTGGTCATTGAATCAATAATAGCAAGTTGCTTTTTGAAAATTTTATTATCAACGCCAGCCTCTTCAACTTTATCCTTAAATTGAGATAACCCCGGCATTAAGCTCATCATTGATGAAAAGCCACCCATTTTTTGAATTTGTTTAATTTGACGATAATAATCATTCAAATCAAAAATGCCTTTTTGAATTTTTTGGGCAAATTTTTCTGCATCTTCAACATTAATTTGCTCTTTTGCTTTTTCAACAAGTGCAACAATATCACCCATCCCAAGAATTCTGCCAGCGATACGCTCAGCATTAAAATAATCAATCTCAGAAATTTTTTCACCAACGCCAATAAATTTTATTGGCTTACCGGTTATAAAACGCATTGAAAGAGCAACACCACCCCTAGCATCACCATCCATACGGGTAATAACAACGCCCGTAATACCAATTTTTTCATTAAATTCTTTGGCAATATTTACCGCATCTTGACCTGTCATTGCATCAACTGCAAGCAGAGTTTCAACTGGGTTTGCGAGAGATTTGACTTGGGCAAGCTCTTTCATCAATTCTTCATCAATGTGGCTTCTGCCGGCACTATCTAAAATTAATATATCATATGCCCCAATTTTTGCTTCTTCAATGGCTCTTTTAGTAATTTCTAAAGGTTTTTGCCCTTCTATAATCTCAAGAGATTTAACCTCAATTTGATTAGCTAAAATTTCAAGCTGTTTTTGAGCCGCTGGTCGATAAATATCAAGCGAAGCTAAAAGAATTTTTTTACCTAATTTCTTCTTAAGAAATGCCGCAATTTTTGCACTTGATGTTGTTTTTCCTGAGCCTTGTAAGCCAGCAAATAATATTATTGCCGGTGGTGTGGTTGAGAGATTAAGCTCACTTTCTTCAGATTTTCCAAGAGTTTCAATTAATACATCATTAACAATTTTTACCACCATTTGTGCTGGTGAAACTGATTTTATGACCTCTTCACCGATTGCTTTTGTTTTTACCTTTTCTATAAAATCTTTAACCACTGGCAGGGCGACATCTGCTTCTAGCAAAGCGATTCTAATTTCTCGCATTGCAGAGTTTATATCTTCCTCACGCAGAAGGCCTTTGCCTTTTAATTTTCCAAATATTGAAGAAATATTTTCCGTTAACTTATCAAACACTTTTATAAAAATAATATTTATAAATGCTTAATACTAAAGCTAAGGCAGGAAATAAAGCATAAAGTTTTATAAATATTGGGTATTTTGATGGCAAAGAATAGTATTTTTCGCTTCACTCAATATAAAAGGCAATAATTAAACATTAAAATTTTAACCAGCAAGTTTTGCTTCAGAAAAATCTATTGAGTAATCCATAAATTTTGAAATTTTTTCAATTTCAGAAATTATTGAACTATACATTTCTCTTTTCTTGATAGGTGATTCTGAAAAATTCTTTTCTGCCTCCATTGCATAATTGCTTAAAATATTTGCACCAAAATTGGCAGATGCACCCTTTAATTTGTGAGAAGCAGCACGCCATTCATCAAGATTATCATAGGCTAAGGCTTCGGCTAAAGAGATTATAGATAATTTTGCTTGCTCAAAGAAAAGAGCTGTTAGCTCTCTTTCTTCCTTTTTATCGCCATCTGTAAATAAGCTTAAATGAGCCAAATCAACAGGGTCGTTATTGTTAGCAATATTAGAAGATTCAGAAATTTTCTTTTCAATATCAATATCAACAAATTTGCTGAGAACTTCAAATAATTTATTACTTTTAATTGGTTTTGAAATATATTCATCCATTCCAGCTTTTAAGCATTTTTCTCTATCACCGTTCATTGCATTGGCTGTCATAGCTATAATATTTAGATGGGAATTTTTATTTTTTTCCATCTCTCTTATTAATTTTGTTGATTGATAGCCATCTAGGTTTGGCATTTGGCAATCCATAAAAACAAAATAATATTCATTTTCATTAACTTTTTCTATAGCTTGCAAGCCATCTTCCGCCATATCAATATCTGTAAAGCCCATTTTATGAAGTAGCTTTTTAGCAAAAAGCCTATTAACTGGGTGATCATCAACAACTAAAATTTTTGACTTTTTATCAAAATTATTGAGATTATCATTATTGATTTTCTTGGAGTTTATAGGTTTTTCATCTGCAATTTTTAGAGGTATTTCAAACCAAAATTCTGAGCCAAAATTAACTTGGCTATTAACGCCAATATTACCACCAAGCATATTTACATATTCCTTTACAATAGCAAGCCCAAGCCCAGTGCCACCGTATTTTCTGGTAGTGGAGTTATCAGCCTGCGTAAATTTATCAAAAATTCTCTCTTGCCTTTCAATTGGAATGCCAATGCCTGTATCAAAAACTGAGATTTTTAATTTGTCAGCTTTTACTTCTGCAACAATTTCAACACCACCTTTTTCTGTGAATTTTATAGAGTTTGATAATAAATTTCTAACAATCTGAGTAAATTTTGAGTAATCACCCTTTATACAATTTGGAATATCTGAAAAAAATTGAACTTTAACTTCACCTAACCCTTTTTCTTTTGCAACTGGTGTATATAATTTGCATAAATCTTCTAATGCTTTTGAGACATCAAATGATACTTCTTCAACCTCCATCATACCGGCTTCAATTTTGGATAAATCTAAAATATCATTAAGAATATTAAGCAAATTATCACTTGAGCTATATATTAGTTTTACAAATTCTTTTTGCTCATCGGTTAAATCAGTATCTAGCAATAATTCTGTTAAACCCATTATTCCATTCATTGGGGTTCTTAATTCGTGACTCATATTAGCCAAGAAATCTGATTTTGCTTTATTGGCAGCCTCCGCCTCTTGCTTAGCTTTTAGAAGTTCTTGCTGCTCTTTCCGGTTTTCTGTTACATCTTCTATAATACAAACTAATTTTCTAACGCCTTCTAATTCAATTTTATTTATACCAACTTTAACTTTTATAATTTTTCCAACATTAGTTAGGCCGTTTAACTCTGTTTCAAAGCCAATATCCCCTTCTTCTTCAGAGTTACCAAAATTTAGATAAAGATTGAGATAAGTTTCTAAAAGAGAGGCACTTTCTTTCGTGAATAAAATATTTGCAGAGCTTCCGAGAACATCTTCTTTACTATAACCGAAAATTCTCTCAGCAAAATCATTATAATTTGAGATATTTCCCTTATTATCAAGAATAATAATTCCGTTTAATATTTTATTCAAAACCAGATTATAGAATATTGATGATCTTGAATTATTATCTAGTAAATCAAACATATAAACCTTTTTGTTAAATTTTTATAATGCTTTTGCTTCTTTATATTTTGCTAAATAGCCAAATATTTTATCCTTCGGAAATGGCTTGGCAACGAAGCCTTTAGCCCCTTTTTGAACTGAATTAACTATGTTTTCTTTGAAGGCATTGCCACTAAGCATTACTATGAAAGAGTTTTCATCAATGGCATTAAAATTATCCAATAAATTCATACCTGAGCAATCTGGCAGGTTAATATCCATAAAAACTATGTGTGGTGCGTAATTGATATATTTGAAATAGGCATCTTTAGCGTTTTCTGCTTCAATTACTTCATATTCTTTTTGAAGAATATTTTTTACTAACCTACGAGAAAATGCATCATCTTCTACTAATAAAATTTTTAGTTGTTGCGATTTTTTTCTTCTTTCTTGCAGAGTTTTTAATAAATTCTCATCAAACTCATTTGGTAATAAAACTTCATTATTTTCTAAATCTTTTGAGTTAAGTTCTTTAGATTTCTTCTCAAGCTCATTAATCTGAATTTTACGATTAACTATTGATTTTATAATTGTGCTGTTTTTTTCAATATCGTAAAAATTACAAAGCTTCGCAGTATCATTTATAGAAATTTCTGGGTTAGTATTTCTGATGATTGAAATTATATTATCTGAGATTTTTGAAATTATCATTCCACGATAAAAACAAATTATATCATAATCACTAAATACATATATTTCAGCTTCAAAATCAGAAAATAATTTTACTAAATGCTCTATTATTTTTCTTGAGTTATCTCTTTGATTTTCAGAGTGAGAGTTGTTTTTTATATGAACCGCACGCCAACCAAATGGCTCTTTTGATAATAATTCTAAATTGTTAAGTATTATCCTTTCACTATTTTCTGATATTAGCTTCATAAAAAAATTACTTTTTTAATATTATAAAGCTAATATGATGCCAAAAATAAAATATTATAAATCAATAAGTTGGTCGGCAAGAAAAAACTAACTGCATCATTTTGATGCAGTTTTATGAGGCATAAACAAATTTTTTGTTAGAAATTTTAGCATCTGGCTTACGAATATATAAAGCGGAATTTCTAGCTAATTTGTTTGCCAATAGAAAATCAAAATTTTCAGAAATAAAATCAGCTAAATCTTCTGAGGTAAAATTAAAATGTGATTCTGCAGTTTTAAGATTTTTAGAGTTGAGATAAGATTGAATTTTTTCGTTATCGCATATAAATATTGCATTATTTTTACGATATTTTTCAAGCTCAGAAATATTTTTTAAAACTACAGCAGAGAAATTAATTTTATAGTTATTCTCTTTTGAAAACTCTGCAAGATAAACCTCATCACGATTTGCATTTATTAGTGTAAAAATATTTTCATAATCAGAAAAATTTGAAAATTTTTTCTTAAAACTTTGAAATAAGCCTTCAAATGAAGTAACGCCAATAAACGGCTTATTTAGAGCATAACAAATTGCTTTTATTGCACTTAGTGAAATTCTAATTCCAGTAAAACTTCCCGGCCCAATATTTGCAGATAAAAAATCTAACTCAGATAAAGAAATTTTTGATTGTAAATTTGCTGTTTGAATATGGTTTATAAGTTTTTCTGCTTGTTTTTCACGCTCATAATCTGCAATAAATGAAAGGGTTTTTCCATAAGATTTAATACAAACTGAGGCACTACCAAATGCGGTATCTGTGCAAAGTAAATTCATAAAGCAAATTTTTAGAAACTATTTGCAAACTTCTTTCATCTTATTAACTGCGGCTGTAAAACCCCCAAGCCTGTATGAATCAGTAGCATATGTTCCAATTTTAGAAGTGCCTTTAACTGTTAGAGTATTGCCATTTTTCATCCTCTGAACCATTTGGTTATCAGTGCTACTATCCTTAGCCCAAGCCATTTGTGGCGTTTGTGCTGAAGTAAAAAATCTAAAATTATGTTTTCTATCAATAGAAATTTCAACTTCACTATTTTCTTTGTATGGAAAACCAGAATTAACGCTAACTTCTGCAAGGTTTTTATCTCTAAGTGTAACTAGAATATATGGCTCCCCCCTTTTTCTATAATTACCAGTTTTGTTATAAGGCACACTTGTTGCATAACAAACTTGCTTACCATCTTGAGTGGTTTTGAAAACCCCCCAATATTTGAACTCCCCAACAAAATCTTGAGAAAAAGCTGGTAATGAAAGAAGTAAAACTAAAGTAAAAATAAATATATTTTTCATTTCAGATAAATTTTATAGTTATTAAACAAATTGAATATTATATAAAAAATTTTTTAGTGCAATTATCTATTTTGATGTGTAAATAGGTTTAATTTTTTAATGAATAAATGTAAATATGAAAAAAATATTTTTTACTTTAATTACTTTTTTAGCCCCTGCAATTTCGTTTGCTCAAGAAATTTTAGATGCTGATGCAACTTCCTCAGAAGCACCAAAAGGGCCGGGTATAGAATCTCTTTTGTTCCAGCTTTTTATAATTTTTATTATATTTTATTTTCTTCTAATTAAACCTCAAGCTAAGAAGGCTAAAATGCATCAAGTACTTGTTTCATCACTTAAAAAAGGTGATAAAGTAATTACAAGTGGCGGAATTTTTGGAACAGTAACTAAAGCAAAAGAAGGTGAAAAATCAGTTGAGATTGAAATTGCAGAAAATGTCAGCATCACTATTTTGAGAAGTGCCGTGCAAGAAATTCCAAGCCTTTCAGAAGAAAAGAAAGAAGTTACCTCAAAGGATTCTAAAGAAAAATCTGATAAGAAAAAAACTAAATAATAATTTTTTTATAAATATGTTTAACTTCCCTAAATGGAAAATTATATTTTCAGTAATCATTTGTATATTTGGTATTTACTATGCTAGCGGTAATTTTATACCTGAAAATACTCGCAATAAATATGGTTTTTTACCTCAAGATACAATCAAGCTAGGGCTTGATTTGCAGGGTGGATCACAATTATTACTGGAAGTTGATTTTGAAAATTTTCTTAAAAATCAGCTAGAAGTTTTAACAGATGATTTAAGAAGAAATTTTAGAAAAGGTAAAATTGGTTATAAAAACCTCTCAGTTAAAAAGGATAAAGAAAACCTTTATAATATTAGCCTTATTTTAATAAATGAAAAAACTTTTGATGAGTTAAAAAAGCAAGCCAGAGATGTTTCAGAAGATTTTAGTTTTGATATAAATGGCAGTAATGTAAAAATATTTTATAATTCTGATGTTCTTAAAAGCCTTAAGAGAGATGTTCTTGGAAAATCAATAGAGATTGTTCGCAGAAGAGTTGATGAAACAGGAACTAGAGAGCCAATAATTCAAATGCAGGGTGAAAATAGAATCCTACTTCAAGTTCCGGGTTTAGATAATCCTGAATCTCTAAAAAAATTACTTGGTAAAACCGCAAAAATGACATTCCATTTAATGGATAATTCCAACCCTTATGCGGTTGGTGTTACAAGGGCTAAACCTTCATATTTATTATTATCAAGTGCAATTTCTTCGGAAAAGGGAAATTTTTTAGTCAAAAAAGAAATTGAAATTAGTGGCGAAAATTTAATTGATGCCCAAGCAACTTATAACGAAGGCCAGCCAGTTGTTAGTTTCAAATTCAATAATCAGGGTGCAAAGAAATTTGCGAAAGTTACCGCAGATAATGTTGGTAAGCCATTTGCGATTGTTTTAGATGGTAAAGTTATAACAGCACCTAGAATTAATGAGGCGATTCTTGGTGGATCAGGTATTATCTCTGGCAGTTTTACAGTGGAAGAAGCAAATGAGCTTGCCCTGTTGCTTCGCTCTGGTGCTTTGCCTGCACCACTTTCAATTTTAGAAGAAAGAAGCGTTGGCCCATCACTTGGTAAAGATTCTATAGAATCAGGCTCAAAAGCATCTCTAGTTGGGGCAGTTTTGATAATGCTTATAATGTTTTTAGTTTATAAAAGATTTGGCTTATTCGCAAACATAGCTTTATTTATAAATTTAGTTTTAACTATCGCGATTTTATCTTTATTTGGTGCAACCCTAACATTGCCGGGTATTGCAGGCATTGCATTAGGGCTTGGAATGGCAGTTGATGCGAATATTTTAATTTATGAACGCATAAAAGAAGAATTAAAGATTGGCAAATCACCCTTTGCCGCTATAGATTCCGGCTTTAAGATGGCACTTGGAACAATTGTAGATTCAAACTTAACCACGATAATCTCAACCATTATTTTGTTTATCTATGGCTCTGGGGTTATAAAAGGCTTTGCGGTAACATTAACAATCGGCATTTTATGCTCAATGTTTTCTGCAATAATGCTAACTAGAATGCAAGTTTACCTCTGGGCAAAACATACAAAGCCGAAAGAGTTAAGGGTTTAATTGTTTTTTATTTTACAAAAACTAGCTATAGAAATCTTTACCCAACCCATTTTAATTTAAGCTCTTTGGCGGCTTTTACTTCATCTAGGCGTTTGCGAGGGGAGGAAATTGGGTTTGCGTGTAAATCTTCTGCAACTTTACCACCTTGTTTTGCAAACAACGCAATCTTTTTAAGAACTGCAATTAGCCTATCAAGTGATTGTTTGCTTTCTGTTTCGGTTGGCTCAACCAACATTGCGGCTTGCACAACTAACGGGAAGTAAACTGTCATCGGGTGAATACCATATTCTACCATAGATTTTGCAATATCCATTGTTGTAATGCCGTTTTCTTTTTGAAATTTATCATTCATCAAAAATTCGTGCATACAAAAATCATCAAAAGGAATATTATAATAATCTTTTAGCGACGCACGAACATAATTTGCGTTAAGAACGGCTTCCTCCGCCACTCTTTTAAGGCCATCACCACCATGAGAAAGCATATAGGTAAGCGCACGCACAAACATTCCAAACTGCCCTTGGAAGCCACGCAAACGACCAAGCGAAGTAGGGTTATTAGAATTTAATTTATAAATATCGCCTTCCTTTTCAACAATCGGCTGCGGAAGATATGGTGCAAGCTCTTTACAAACTGCAATGGGTCCTGAACCCGGCCCACCGCCACCATGCGGTGTTGAAAAAGTTTTATGAAGATTGAAATGCATAACATCAACACCAAAGGCGGCAGGCTGAACCTTGCCAACGATTGCATTGAAATTTGCACCATCACAATAAAAATATGCACCAATTTTATGAATTGCCTCAGCAATTTCGTGAGCCTGAGATTCATATAAACCGCAAGTGTTAGGGTTTGTTAGCATTATTGCGGCAACATCTTCTGAGAGAGCATTTTTGAAAGCCTCAAAATCTACTAAACCATTTTTTGCAGTTGGAATTTGGCGTATTTCATAACCGCACATTGCAGCTGTTGCAGGGTTTGTGCCGTGTGCAGAATCTGGCACTATAACAATTTTTCTTTGTTTCCCTTCAACTTCAAATTTTTTACGGATTGTCATAATTCCAGCAAGCTCCCCGTGAGCACCAGCGGCTGGGGTTAAGCAAACGCCATCTAAACCAGAAACTGCTTTTAACCAATTTTGCAATTCATACATTAAGGCTAAAGCACCTTGAACTGTTGATTCTGGCTGAAGCGGGTGAATATTTGAAAGCCCTTTTATACGAGCAGTTTTTTCATTTAAGCGAGGGTTATGCTTCATTGTGCAAGAGCCAAGTGGAAATATGCCACTATCAATAGAATAATTTTGCGTTGAAAGACGCACAAAATGCCTTAAAACTTGAGGCTCAGAAACTTCAGCTAAGCCAATATTTTCACGCACATTTTGCCCTGTTCTATTTTCAAAATTTGGAAGTTCAGGCAAATCAACCCCACAAGCACCTTTTGAAGATTGCTCAAATATAAGTTTTTCCTCATATTTCAAGGCACGAGAATCACCAATTATTTCGTCCAACGCACTGATTTCATTCATATTTTCTGAATTTTTGGTTATAATTTTTTGAACTAACATAACAATACAAAATATTTTTTAGTAATCACTTACAACAATATTTAATTTAGAGCAAATAAAACTGCTTTTCTTAAACTTTTATTAACATTTTTATGTTACACTACAAGCATGGAGAATTATTTAGAAATTTTACAGAAAATTGCGAATGGTAAGAATGTTAACGAATCAGAAAAAACTGATCTTATAAATTATTGCGAAAATAAGGGCTTTTTTAATTCTCAACAGCTCATAATTAATGAGCAAAAATATAATTTTTTAACCAGCCCTTTTATTGGAGATCTAAGTATAGATTGCAATTTTTTATTTCCATCACAACTGTTAGATGTAATTAAAAATGATGATGCCATAGCATTTTTAAATGAAAATAAAATTTTAAACGAACAAAACAATCCTATTGGAATTACTTATGTTTTTTCTTGTTTCAAGGAAGAGCAGAAAATTGCATACAATAAACTTGATGCAACACAAAAAGGAATTTTTTTAGGGTATATGATAGCTTGTGGAAACCATTATCAGCCGGCTGGATATAATAGAAACGAAAATTACCAAAAGAATGTTTCTAATTTTTTAGAAAGAATAAGTAAATCAGATCTAAGTATATTAGACTCTTTAAGCCAAGAAAAACTAGTATTTTACGGCAAAGAGTATTTTATTTATGAAAATATTTTACCAAAAAATTTAATGAAGGAACAACTCATAGAGGACTCTACTTTAGAAGCATCATTATTTCAAGAGATTGATAAAAATTTTATAGAAAATGTAAAAAATAATCTTTTGGAAAAGACAAATGCTATAACCCCTTTCACTCACAATTTTAATAATGATGTCGCGACTATAACAAGAATATTTAGTGATAGAGAGTTTTCTGATTTTGGTTATGATTTTAACATTAAAACGCTATCTTTTTCTGGAATAAATCACCAAAAAGTTATTTCTAACACTTATTACCCAAAGGAAATTTTAGAGAAACAAAAAGAAAGAGTAGTTAATACACTAAATAAATTAATGAATTATGATATTAATAAACTCACAGATAGCGAAAGAACTATTCTTACTGCTAATTCTAATGTTAATTTTCAAAGTGGAAAAGTTAATATTCTGGAAGAATTAAGAAATTTTGATAATTATACAGAGATAGATGCTAATATCTTTGCTGAAATAATTCTTAGAACTTTCAAAGAAGTCTCTGGTATACCTAATGAATTTGAAGTTAAAATTCAACATAATAATAACTTAGCAGAACATAAAGAGCGTGGGGTCTTCACCCCATCTTTTAAACCATATTTCCAAAAAAGAAAACAAGCAGAAATTCAGTATCTTAGCTATTGTTATTCTTTTACTGAAGATAGTAAATATCCCTCAACTATGGAATTAACAGATAGAACTTTTATAAACACCACGCCTGTTTTGTTTCATGAAATGGAGCATTTATATCAAGAGTATTTAATGCAAGAATTAAAAAAGAATAAATTGAATAAAGATTCTGCAGAGTATAAATATGCCAACTTATGCTTAATTGCTTATTACTATGATGAAAATTTGCAGTATTTAGATAAAACATATGAGTTAGGAGCTTTTGCAATTCACGAACTTACGCATGATTTATTAGGATATAATTTTAATGACATATTTCAACCCACAAAACAATTAGATATAAATAAATTCAATCTCTATGATTCAATATCTGATTTAGATTTAACCACTCAGGCATATAATTTTATGCTAAAAGAAAGCACAAAATATGCAGATGAAATTTTTCAAGATATAATTTTTTCAGGTGCAGTAACACCTCAAGATATGAAAAATTTAGGAATTAACATCGGTAACTCCACCTCAGAATATTATTTTGATAAAAGTAAAAATATGTTCTCTAAAGAGAAAAAAGAAAACGGAAGAAATTAGAATTTTTATAATACCTTATCTTTTATTGCAGTAACTAATTTTTCAATATCTTCATCTTTAGTTAATTCTGTAGCACATAATATAAGGGTTTTATTATCCGCTGGGTAGCCAGCAATAATTGCATTTTTAGAAAGTTTTTCTACCAACTCAAAAGCGTTTATATTAGCTGGAAGCTCAACTGCAAATTCATTAAAGAAATTTTTATTAACTGGTTTAACCCCTTTGATTTTTGTAATTGCATCAAATAATTGGCAGGCTTTTTTATGATTAATTTTAGCAAGCTGCTTAAAGCCAATTTCCCCAAGCAATTCTGCGTGCACTGTAAATGCAAGAGCCATTAAGCCTTGATTAGTGCAGATATTTGAAGTTGCTTTTTCACGCCTGATATGCTGTTCACGAGTGCTTAGAGTTAAAACGAAGGAACGCTTGCCATCAGCATCTATTGTTTCACCGCATAAACGCCCCGGCATAGTGCGAACAAATTCTTTTTTACAAGCAAAAAAACCAAGATGAGGCCCACCATAATTCATACCAACCCCAATGGATTGAGCCTCACCGCATACAATATCAGCATCTTTTGGCGGGTTAAGAACCCCTAAAGATAAAATTTCATTGATAACTACAACCATCAATGCACCTTTTGCATCGCATTCCTTTCTAATATTTTCGTAGTTTTGCGGCTCCCCAAAAAAATTTGGTGATTGAACTATGTAACAAGCGGTTTGCTCACAAGGCTTGCCTTCTTCAATAGAAATTTCAGGATAATTTGAAAAATAAGTTCGCAAAACCTCAATGTAATGAGGGTGAATATGAGGTGCTAATTTTATTTTCTTCCTATCTTTTTTAATACGAAAAGCCATTAAAGCGGCTTCCGCCATAGAGGTTGCCCCATCATACATTGAAGCATTTGCAACTTCTTGACCAGTAAGATTTGCTATAATTGTTTGAAATTCAAAAATATATTGAACTGTTCCTTGAGCAATTTCTGGCTGATAAGGAGTATATGAAGTAAGGAATTCAGAGCGTTGAATTATGTAATCAACAGAAGCTGGAATATGGTGGTTATAACAACCAGCACCTAGGAAAAATGCGGAATCAGAAGCAGAAAGATTTTGATTTGCATAATTATGCATTTTTCTTTCAACCTCAATTTCACCTAAATGATTAGGTAAATTGATTTTGGTTTTTGCTTTTACTGAAGCTGGAATATTAACATATAAATCATCAACCGATTTAACGCCAATTTCAGATAACATTTGGGTTTTATCAGCATCTGTGAGTGGTAAATAACGCATAAATAATTTGAAATATTTTAGAAAATATTTTTTAAGATTAATTAAAATATCCGTCAACTTAATTATAATTATTTCACAAGTTAATTCTTCTCTTGCAATTTTGAGATTAGATTTTTATAAAGGCTCATCATTTTTCATTGCGGGTGTAGTTCAATGGTAGAACTCCAGCCTTCCAAGCTGGCCGTGAGGGTTCGATTCCCTTCACCCGCTCCATTATTGCAAATTCACTACAAAAATTTTTTGCTACTAAATAGCAGGTGAAACAAAAAAGCATCACAGGATTAATTTTCTATTAAATTTCAAGTTCTTATTCAGCTAAAAATAGCTAATTTTCAATATTTTTTGATAAGCTAATATGCCTAAAATATTTTAGAATATGGATAATGTTTTACAATCACTAAAAGCGGTTGCCTCACCCAAGCAAATAATTCTTGGAACGGTTGGCGTTGCCTTGTTGATAATATTTTCCTTCCTTTCAATGAGGCTAACTTCACCGGTGATGACAACACTTTACAGCAATTTAAGTGCTGATGATAGCTCCGCATTGGTTACAGAGCTTGGCAGAATTGGTGTTAAGTTTGATGTTGCGGCAGGTGGCTCAGAAATTCAGGTTGAAAGCAGTGATGTTTTAAGGGTAAGGATGTTACTTGCAGAAAAGGGGCTTCCTAACCAAGCAAGCATTGTTGGTTATGAAATTTTTGATAAAGAGAAGATGCTCGGCACCTCAAATTTTGTAATGAATGTAAATTTAGTAAGGGCTTTAGAAGGGGAGCTTGCAAGAACAATAGGCTCATTAAACTCTATAAAATCCGCGAGAGTTCACTTGGTTGTTCCTAGAAAAGATGTTTTTAAGCGTAATGATTTTGAGCCTTCTGCCTCTGTTGTATTAACACTCAATAATAGGCTTAATGTTCTGGAAGGTGAAACACAAGCGGTTAAGCATTTGGTTAGCTCATCAGTGCCGGGCTTAAAGCCTTCAAAAGTAACTATCGTTGATAGCACCGGTAGAATATTAGCAAGGGCAAAAGGGGCTAGTGATGATGGATTTGGCTCTGCGGGTGATGCATCAGATTTTAAGTTTAAGATGGAAGAACGCCTTAAAAATGTTATAAATTCCCTTCTTGAGCAAGCGGTGGGTGCTGGTAAAGTTGAAACACAAGTTTCAGTAGATGTTTCAGTTGAAAAAATAACCTCAGTATCAGAAGAATATAACCCTGATGGACAAGTGGTAAGATCAAGCCAAACTAGTGAGCAAAATGGCAGAAGCTCTAACTCATCAGCGGGGCAAGTAACAGTTGCAAATGAATTAACTGGCGAAAACCCTCAAGGTGGCGGAAGCTCAGAAAATAATCAGCAACTTAATGAAGTTACTAATTTTGAAATATCCAAAACAATTACCAACAAAATAAATGATGGTGGGCAGATAAATAAAATATCTGTAGCAGTTTTAGTTGATGGAAAATATACGAAAGATGCTCAAAATAATGATACTTACATTCCAAGAAGTGATGAAGAAATTGACCAAATCAGAACTTTAGTTCGCTCTGCAATCGGCTATGATGAAAAAAGAGGGGATAAAGTAGAAATTGTTAATATGCCATTTTCTAGGGAGTCATCTCACCTAATGGCAAGTGAGGGTGCTTGGGATTGGATAATGAGAGATATAGATAGCATAATAAAAACTGTTGTGCTTGGTGTTGTTGCTATATTAATTATACTTCTTGTTATTAGGCCTTTGGTTAATAAAGCATTTGATGTATCATCAGCCGATATAGAAGCCGAAGAGGCAAGATCACAAGCGGAGCAAGAAAGATTAATGAAGCTAATGCAAACCGCTGAAAGTAATGAGAATATAAACCCAATTAATGTTGCTGATAATATTCAAAGTAAAATGGCGTTTAGTGCCGCACAAAGGGTGAATGAAATTATTGAAAACAACCCTGAAGAAACACTTGCGGTTATAAGATCTTGGCTGGCACAAAATAAATAATTTATGGCTAACAAACAACCCGTTGAAAATCTAAATATTGGCATAGAAAAGGCATCAATATTAATGATGAGCCTTGATGAAGAAGTTGCCACAAAAATCTTCTCAATGATGACGGAAGATGAGATAAGGCAAATTTCTCAAACAATGTCATCACTTGGAAAAGTTGACCCTAACAAAGTTGAATCTCTGCTTAGTGAATTTAATGATGAGTTAAGCTCTGGCAAAACTATTGTTGGTGATATAAATAGCGCAAAAAAACTTCTTTCTAAAGCATTGGGGGCAGATAAAGTTGAATCTATCTTAGGCGATATTGCAGGACCAATGGGAAGAGACACTTGGGATAGGTTAAATAATGTTGATGAAGAATTGCTTGCTGCCTTCCTAAAAAATGAACATCCACAAACTGTTTCTTTCATTTTAACAAAATTAAAAAGTTCAATGGCGGCAAAAGTTCTTTCACTTTTCACTGAAGATTTCGCCCTAGAAACCATCCGCAGAATGATAGAGATGGAGCCTGTAAAAAGAGAGGTTGTAAGCGACATTGAAAAGATTTTACAATCTGAGTTTATGTCAAGTTTATCAACCGGCAAAAAATCAGATACTTATGAAATGGTGGCGGAGATTTTCAATAATTTTGATAGATCAACCGAAGGTAAATTCTTTGAAATGCTTGAAAAGAAAAACGCAGAGATGGCACAGAAGATAAGAGACCTAATGTTCACCTTTGAAGATCTTAAAAAACTTGATAACACTGCAATTCAAGCAATTTTAAGAACAGCAGACAAAGCAAAATTACCAATCGCCCTTAAAGGTGCACCTGAGGAAATTAAAAATATGTTTTTTAGTAATATGTCTGAAAGGGCTTCAAAAATACTAAAAGATGATATGGCGGCAATGGGGCCAGTTAGGGTTAGTGAGGTTGATGAGGCACAAATGAGCATCGTTCAAACCGCTAGACAATTAGCTGATTCTGGTGAAATTAAAATTCCAGAAGGTGATGAAGAGCAAGAACAAATGATTTTCTAAAATAAATTTGAATGAATATAAAAACTCTAAATTTAACCAATTTTGCAAGTGGAGAAGTTTTAGAAATTTCTAAACAACAAGAAAAGGCAATTACAATTTCTCAATTTAAGTTTTTCAGCACCAAAACTGAAGAAGAGGAAAAAGAATATACTAAAAGTTTTTTTGAAAATGAAATTGCTAAAGCAAAAAAACAAGCGTTTGAAGAAGGCTATAGCAAAGCTAAAGCTGAGTTTGATAATTATCTAAAAAATGATGATATAAAACTTAAAGAGCAAGTTTCATCAATGCTTGCAAGGTTTTTAGATAATCTGAATAAATTTAAGCAAGAACAAAAAGATTATAAAATTAATATCACAAACTTAGCACATCAATTTACTAAAAAAGTTTGTGCAAGTAAAATCGCTGAAAATTCTGAGCAAATCTTTATTAACGCTCTTGAAAAAATTTCTGGAATTATTGAAAAAGAGCCGAGTATAATTATTAAGGCATCTGAAGATTTAATATTAAAATTGCAATCAAGCATTGAAGATTTTTTTTCTAAAAACTTGCCGAATATTATCCCTAAATTTGAAAAAATTCAAAATGCTAACGCATCAGAAATTTGCATTGAGTGGGAAAAAAGTGGCATTACAATAAATTTAAACGAAAGATTAAATGCTATTGATGAAATATTTGCTGAATATATAAAAACTTTGTAAATTAAAATCTTAGAAAATAATTTCTGATAAAATTTTGTGAGCGAAGAACAAATAAATAATTTTGTGCCGGGTGATGACCTTGACTTGGAAGCAGTGCAAGATGTTCCTGTGGAGGTTACCGTTGTTTTAGGTGAAACGGAAATTACCGTTGAGGAGCTTCTTAAAATGGGTAAAGGTGCAATAATTCAACTTCAAAGAAAAATTGGTGAGCCAGTTGAGCTTTTTGTTAATGAAAGATGTATTGCTCGTGGTGAAATTGTAGTTGTTGATGATAAAGTTGGCATTACTATGACAGAAATTATTAAAAATGATAAAGAATAATCTTCTTAAAATTCAATCAAAATGAGTGGTAAAGCAGAATTTTCAACCCTTCTTGGTATTTTTCTTGGCTTAGTCTTGGTTCTAGTCGCTGTTTTTATTGGCACTAGCAAACCAAGTTCTTTTCTGGATATACCTTCTATCATAATTGTTTTTGGTGGCACTTTGTTTATAACTTCTGCCAGCTTTACATTTTCTGATATTTTCAAGGCATTTGGCGTTGTTGGAAGCACTTTATTTTTTACCCCAAGTGATGTTAAATCAGTTGCTACAAAATGCACAAACCTAGCTGAAATTTCTAGAAAAGAAGGCATTTTATCACTTCAAAGACAAAGCAAATTATTTCCAGAAGATAATTTTTTTATAAAAAATATTAACTTAGTTATTGATGGTGTTAAGCCAGAGCAAGCTGAAAAAATTATGATTGAAGAAATTTCTTCAATCGCTTCAAGACATTCTAAAACCATTGAAATTCTTAAAAAAGGGGCGGAAATTGCCCCAGCTATGGGCTTAGTTGGCACTTTAATTGGCTTAGTGCAGATGTTAGGTGCATTAGATGACCCCTCAAACATTGGCCCTGCAATGGCAGTTGCCTTGCTAACAACGCTTTATGGTGCGGTTACTTCTTATATGATTTTACAACCACTTGCGACAAAACTTGAAAGAAATTCCTCCACTGAATCTGATTTATTAGCCTTATTCGCAGAAGCTATAATGAGCATAGCTCGCAATGAAGGCCCTTATATGCTTGAAATGAAATTAAATGCTTTACTACCACCAGATAAAAAACTAAAAAAATATACACAATAAATTTTTTTATTTTTTATGAGAATTCTTGTAATCGGCAAAATAGAATCTGAAGTTTCTTCCGCTTGTAAAATTGTAATTAATAGGGGCGGAAAAATTATTAGTGCTGAAAACCCCAATCAGGCTTTTGAAAAACTTCTTTCAGGTGCGAGTGCCGAAGCAGTTTTGATTGAAGTTAGCGAGGATATTAAAAATTTCTGCGATAATTTAACGCGTGAAAGAATTTCAATTCCAGTAATTGCATATGGCATTAATGCTGATTCTGAAAAAGCAAAAAATGCTATAATTGCCGGTGCTGAAGAATATTTACCCCTCCCCCCTGAAGAGGAGCTTATAGTTGCAATATTAGAGCAAGTAACGGGCAATGAAGAGAGTAAAATTATTTCTCAATCACCACAAATGAAATCAATAGTGGCATTAGTGGATAGAATTGCCCCAAGTGATGCAAATGTTTTAATCACGGGGGAATCTGGCACTGGTAAAGAAGTTTTTGCAAAATATATTCACGAAAAAAGTAATAGAAAAAATGAGAATTTGGTTTCTCTAAATTGTGCAGCAATTCCAGAAAACTTGCTAGAATCTGAGCTTTTTGGTCACGAAAAAGGGGCTTTTACTGGGGCGTTAAATCGCAGAATAGGTAAATTTGAAGAATCCCACAATGGCACATTATTGCTTGATGAAATCTCAGAAATGGATATTCGCCTTCAAGCAAAATTACTCAGAGCAATTCAAGAAAAAGAAATCACTAGAATTGGCGGAAATACTCCAATAAAAATAAATCTTAGAATTATTGCAACAAGTAATCGCGATCTTAAAAAAGAAGTTCAGGAAGGAAAATTTAGAGAAGATTTATTATTCAGGCTTAATGTAATACATCTGCAATTACCACCTTTGAGAGAGAGAAAATCAGATATAAAACAATTCGCAGAATTTTTCGCTGAAAAATACGCAAAATCAAACGGCCTGCCAAAACAAATAATTACAGATGAAGCAATGGAAGCCTTGATAAATTATAATTGGTCTGGCAATGTTAGAGAGCTTGAAAACACTATGCATCGTGCGGTTTTACTGAGTAATAATAATCGTATTGATAAAACTTCATTACTAATTGAGGGTATGGATTTTTCAAACTCAGCAAGCCTTCTTAACTTCTTGAATGAGCAAAAATTAAGTGAAGAAATTAATTCTAATTCTAAGGAAAACACCTCATCAAATAATAAAAATTCTGATGGCAATATTGATAGTTTAGTTGGCAAAACCATTAGCGAAGTTGAGAAAGAAATGATATTAAAAACTCTAAGCAGCGTTTCTGGCAACAGAAGTAAAGCCGCTAATATTCTAGGAATTTCAATCCGCACGCTTCATAATAAACTTAAAGAATATGAAGAAAAAATCGCTGTAAATGGCTAGATAATATTTTCATATCACAGCAAAGCAACCGAGATATTTTAGATTATAATTCTTAGAGTTTTCTGAATGCTCGCTTGAATAATTCTCAGTGCTGAGGAGTAATTTATAATCATTAAACTCATTAACAATTTTGAAATTACCTTCAATAATATTATTAGTTTTACCTTTTAGAACATATACAAAAACATCTTTACCGCTAGGCTCAGGCGTTATGTTTGAAACCGCAACCAAGCTGATATTTTGATAGATTTTTTCTAAATCTATATCATCGGAAATTTCTTTGAAAAATGGAAAACCTGCAAATATTGAAATATTATAATATTTTTCAGACATTAAAAGCCACCAAGGTTTTTCATTTTCTGAAAATTTTTTCAAAGGAAATATTGCGATATTAGAATCTAAATTTTCAAGCCTATTAAAAATTTGTTCATCGGAGGTGCATTCTTGATAATCACTGAAAATGCCAAGATATTCCTTAGCTTTATTAAGCCCACATTTATAATTTTTATTAAAACAAATATTGGTTTTTTCTTCATAATTTACTGAAACTGAAATTATCTGACGCCAAATATAAGCAAAACCTTTTGCAATATTTTCAGACAAACCAAAATTTTTTGCCTTTGCATAAATATTTCTAACCATTGTGGCTTCTCTGGCTGGCCTAATGATTGATTTATTTTTGTTATTCTGTTTTTTAAGCTCACCAACTTTTTTAACCACAGCAAGCCTTTTGGTGAGAAGGTTAAAAATCTCACTATCTATTGCATCAATTTCTTTTCTGAGTTCTTCTAAAGATAATTTATTTTGCGTTATAGTCATTGGCTTGTATAAAAAGTAATAATTTTACTTATTTTACATATATCTAATGAATTTCAAATTAGAACTAAAAATTGCAGGAAGATATTTAAGGGCGAAAAAAAAGGAAGGCTTTGCCTCAGTTGTAGCAATTTTATCTTTCTTAGGAATTATGCTGGGCGTTGCAACACTTATAGTTACAATGGCGGTTATGAATGGCGTAAAAACTGAGCTTATAAAAAGAATTATTGGAATAAATGCCCATATTTCCGTTTCATCATTTGAAGGTAATATAAAAAATTTTGATGAGTTAAATCAAAAAATTCTAACAATATCAGGGGTAAAATATTCTAACCCAGCAATTTATGGACAAGCACTTGCTATAGTTGGTGATGAAAATATAGGCCTTATGGTTAGAGGGCTTAGAAAAGATGATTTGTTAAATAAAAAAGTTTTAGCAAATTCTTTAGTAGCTGGTGAAGTTTATAATGACAACAGCTTTGAAATTATTGCTGGTGCTTATTTTGCAAGACAGACAAATTTAAGCATAAATTCTGATATTAAATTACTTTCACCTAATTTTAACTCTAGCTTTTTTGGTGCAATTCCAAAAATTAAAGATTTTCAAGTAAGTGGCGTTTTTAATGTTGGTATGTATGAATATGATTCTTCAGTTTTATTTATCTCTCTAGAGGCAGCTCAAAAATTCTTTGGCTTAGGTGATAATGTTAATCAAATAGAAATTTTTGCTAATGACCCAATGAAACTTGATGAAATAAAAACTAAGTTAGTAAAAATCATTCCAAAAGGCACTTTTATTTCAGACTGGCGAAAAGCAAATCAAAGTTTTTTAGGTGCTATTGATGTGCAATCAAATGTTTTATTTTTAATTCTTTCTTTAATTATTTTGGTGGCAGTTTTTAATATAATCTCTGGAATGGTAATGTTGGTTAGTGATAAAAATAAAGAAATTGCCATTTTAAGAACTATCGGAATGAAAAAAATATCCATTATAAAAATATTTGTAATTTGTGGCTCTGCAATTGGTATAACTGGTACTTTGCTTGGGGTTTTACTCGGTTTAAGTTTTGCTGCAAATATTGAAGAAATCAGAAGATTTTTAGAATCTATCACCAGCACAAATTTATTTGCTGAGGAAATTTATTTCTTATCACAATTACCAGCTGATGTTAGAATTTCAGATGTAATCAAAATTTCAGTATTATCATTAATTTTATCTTTAGCTTCAACTATTTATCCGGCTTATAAAGCCACGAAAATTGAGCCAGCCCTAGCATTAAAATATGAATAAAAATGACAATCCTAAAACTAAATAATATCTCAAAAACATTTGAGCAAGGTAAAGAGAAAATTAACATTCTGAATAATTTAAGTCTTGAAATTCCAGAAGCAAAATCAATTGCTATTATTGGTGAAAGTGGCTCTGGCAAATCTACTTTATTGCAAATTATAGGCTTACTTCTTCAAGCTGATAGTGGCGAAATTGAAATTTGTGGCAAAAAAATAAATAGTGAAAATGATAATTTTTTATCTGAAATTAGACTTAAATATCTAGGTTTTATATTTCAATATCATCACTTACTCTCTGATTTTACAGCACTTGAAAATATAATTTTACCGCAAACATTGCTTGGGGTTAATTCTATTGAGGCAACAAATTATGCTAAAGATTTACTGGAAAAACTTGGGCTTAAAGATAGAATGAATTTTAGACCATCAGAGCTTTCAGGCGGGCAACAACAGAGGGTTGCTATCGCAAGGGCTTTAGCTAATAAACCAAAATTAATATTAGCTGATGAGCCAACTGGAAATTTAGACCCAGAAAACACTAGAATAGTTGCTGATTTATTCTTCAAAACCATCAAAGAAACATCTTCATCATTGATAATAGTAACACACAACAAGGAAATTTCTTCCCTCACTGAAACAACTTATTTGCTAAAAGATGGAAAGCTAATTTAGTTTTGTTAGTATTTATCTATAATTATACAACCTTGCAATTTTAATAAAAATTAATATAATATTAATTATTTATTCTGATTTAATATGAGCTTTTTAAGTAAAAATAAAACCATTCGCCAAATAAAAAATTGGTATCAGGATAGATACGAAACCGTTCTTATTCAAAGAAATGTTCTGTTTACATTACTAGTAATAATGATGGTTATACTAGGTGTAACTATTATAAATGTGATAAAGCTAAACTCTGAAAAAGTTTATGAGCCATTTATTGTTCAAATTGAAGAAAACACAGGCATAATTACTAAAGTTGATAACAACCAAGTTAGGCAATTACCAGCTGAAAAAGCGGTTAGGAACTCTTCAATTGTTAGGTATGTGTTAGCCAGAGAAAGCTATAATATTGCAGAGTTTAACTTCAATTACTATCAAGTAGTTAGGTTAATGTCTAGTGAAGATGTTTATGGACAATTTAGAGCTTTTATTGATCCAAACCGTAAGGGAAGCCCAATTTCTCTAGGATTTCAGCATAAGATTGAAGCAAAAGTTAAATCGCTGATTGAGTTAGATGAAAAAACAAATCTTATTCAAATAAGGCTCAGCAAAACTAAAATGCCAACCGTTGGTATATTAAATGAAAGAGATGTTAAAGAGGAAAATTATATAGTTACCCTAGAATATCAATATAGAAATCTAGAGCTTTCAGAAACGGAGCGTTTTATTAACCCACTTGGTATTCAGATTACAAAATATAATATCTCAGAGGAACAAAGTGCGAGAAGGATTTAATATCTTAATAATAATATTTTTTCTATTGCTTTCAATTAGCCAGCCATCGCTTGCGGTTAATTCAGTTGGCACTGATTCTCGCATTAGAACATTTGTTTATGGCGTGAACGATGTTTTTAGAGTTACTACAACATTTGGCTACCAAACTACTATTGAGTTTGAAGAAGATGAAAAGATTAGAACAATTTCACTTGGAAATTCAGGATATTTTAGGGTTACACCCCTTAGAAATAAAATAATATTAAGGGCGTTGCAATCTAACTTACTAACAAATGTAACGGTAATAACTAATAAAAGAACTTATCAGTTTGAGTTTTCATCAATTACAAGCTCTATTGATGATATAATGTATGTTGTTAGATTCTATTACCCTGAAAACGCTGGGGATATATCAACCCCCCTGCCCTTTTCCTCTACACCCTCACCATCTCAGCCAATAAATTCAGTTACTGTGCCAGAAGTAAAATTAGGGGCTAATATACCAAACCCAAATAATTTCTCTTCACCGCCTCAAATGAGCATACCACCTATGCAACCGCCAATGCAACAGCCTATGGCACCCGGTATAAATAACGGCTTTGCAAAGCAAACCCCTTCAAATTTTAATTATAACTATACTTTAACTGGTGCGGAAGCCCTCTCCCCATCAGAAGTTTTTGATGATGGCATTAGAACTTATGTAAAATTCAATAATCAAAATGTTCCTTTATTTAGAATATTAGACGGAAGAAACATTGAAACGCCTGCAAATTATCAATTTAACAACGGCTATTATGTTGTTGAAGCCGTTGCCAAGCAGATGAATATTTATTTTGGCTCTGAAAAAATCTCTATTTATAACGAAAATTATGGTAGATAAAGACAACAAAAATATAGATAATCTTGATGATGACCTAGATGAAGATTTGCTTGATGATCTGGGTGATCCACTTGTATCTAACAATAAAAAAAGCAAGAAAGGTGATGAATCACTTGACCCACTAGACGAAGAAAAAAAGGGTAATTTACTCGGTAAAATTTTTGGCAAAAAAAATAAAGCAAACCCAATAAAAAAAATAGAAGATGGCGAAGATAATTCTGAAAATCTAAATGGCGATGATTTGCTTGATGAAACCCCAAAAGTTTCAATGGCAACCAAGAAAAACCTTGTTGTTATTGTAGTAATTTTCTTAATTATAATTTATTTCATTCACGCAATCACAAAAGAAAAACCTAACAAAAGAGTTGATAGAAGAACACTCACAGAAGTTCAAGAAATGAAGCAGGAGTTTAGGGATGAAGCTAAAATTCCGAGTGAAGCCGCAATAAAAAAAGATCAAGCAAGAATAGATGAACAAAAAATTGCTGAAATTCAAAGTAAAGCTAATGACCCACTTGCAGCTATAGATGTTGTTTCAGCCCCCCCTCCACCTCCACCATCTACATATGACCCGGGTGAAATTTTTACAAAAGATAATGAAATTAAACCTGAATCTGCAAATGGTACATCAGCAGATAGTAATTTAGATAATGTCTTTGAAGATGATTTTGGTGATGATTTCAGTGATATTGATGATTTAGAATTGGAAGAAGATTTTGAGAGCGATGCTAAAACTGAAAAAGCGCCACCGGCAGTTAATTATCTAGTTAATTCTGCAAGAGCTGACAGAGAAAAAGGTGGAAATAATTCTAGCTCAAATCTACCAACACTTAATTCTGCTACTGGCGTTTCTAGAAATCCAAATACAGCAAATGGCACAAACCCTGTTGCTCAAGATATTCAACAGCAACTCTCGGCACAGATGTTTGTATCATCAAACCCTGATGAACTTCCAGAAGAATTAAGAAATGCAAATCAGGAAGGTGCTTTAGATTCCGAGCCAATGAATCTTAACCAAGGTATTGCAGTGGTTACTGATAGGCAACAACCTTATCAATTAAGGGATTCAACAAATAACCGCAGAGATGTTCAGCTAGTTAGAGATATGAATAATATAATTCTGCAAGGTAAAGTTTTAGATGCGATAATTGAAACTGCAATTAATACGGATCTTCCCGGAAGGCTAAGAGGCGTAGTTGCTAGAGATGTTTACGCTGAAAATGGTAAGAAAATTCTTATACCTAAAGGCTCAAGATTAATTGGGGCATATGATACGCAAATTAGGTTTGGACAAGCTAGGGTTTATATAGTGTGGACAAGAGTTATAAGGCCTGATGGCATTGATGTTGTGCTTGATAGTAGAGAAGATATGATAGCCGTTGACTTACTTGGGCGAACAGGCGTTGCAGGTGAGCTTGATAATAGATTTGGTGAAATTTTTGGTAGCTCAATTTTACTAAGCACATTAACAATAGCTTTTGCCTATGCGGCTGATAAAGTTACAGATTCCGCAAGGGATATTACAACTACAGTTTCAGAAAATGGCAATGTTATAGAATCAGGCCCTAATATTTCAATCGCGGCAAGGCAAGGTGTTACTGATCTTGCAAATAATCTACAAAGGGTTGCACGAGATGCAATAGATACAAGACCAAGAATCACTATTGATCAAGGCACTAGAATTAAAGTATTTGTTAATAAAGACCTTCGCTTTCCACCAAATTTTGCAACAAATTTTAAGGATCAAGATAGTAATGAAGTGATGATATTAAGATAGAGATTAGGTTTTAGGGATTGGTAATAGTGGAGTGTTCAATATGTATAGATTGTCATCGCCCGAGTTGCGAAGCAACTATAGGGCGATCCATTAACCTATTGATTTGGATTACCCTATAATTTTTCTAAAGATTAATATCTTTATAAAAATTCGGGTAATGACAGATATACCTATGGATACTGAACACTCCCCTATTACTAACCCCTAACCCCTAAAACCTAACCCCTAGATTATGAGTGTAGCAGCGTTAAATACATATTTAGACCCAATTTACGATATCTTAAAAGAAGAAGATATTAACGAGGTTTCCATCAATGAGCCACTTTACTGCTGGGTAGAAAAGCGCGGCGAGCATTTTCGTAAAGAGCTTCCAAATTTTACTATCAATCACCTGCTTTCAATGGGCAGGTTGATTGCTCAATCTACCAATCAAAGCATTAGCTTTGAAACACCAATTTTATCTGCAACCCTGCCAAATGGCTATCGTGTTCAGGTGGTGTTTCCGCCAGCTGTTGAGCAAGGCACCGCCGCCTTTTCAATTCGTAAGCCAAGCGTGCTTAATTTATCCGTTGATGATTATGAAAAAATGGGTGCTTTTAAGGAGGCCTCTTCAGAAAAAATCATTAGCCCAACAGATATTCAACTTAATGAATATTATCAAAAGAAAGATATAAAAAACTTTTTAACAACTGCCGTAAAAGCTAGGAAAAACCTTATTATAAGCGGTGGCACTTCAACTGGTAAAACCACTTTTGCTAATGCTTTATATAAGCATATACCGCACGAAGAAAGGCTTATAACCATTGAAGATGCTAGGGAAATCAAACTAGAGCAACCTAACCGCCTGCATTTAGTGGCTTCAAAAGGTGGGCAAGGCTTGGCAAAAGTTACCACGCAAGATTTAATTGAAGCCTGCCTTCGTTTAGCACCTAGCCGTTTGATAGTGGGTGAGTTACGCGGTGCGGAGGCCTTCAGCTATTTGCGAGCGGTAAATACTGGCCACCCCGGTTCTATTGCAACACTCCACGCGGATACGCCACGCCTTGCAATAGAGCAGCTTTGCTTGATGGTTTTGCAATCTGGCGTTTCTATGAGCAAATCCGAAATTAAAAGCTATGTTAAGCAAGTTGTTGAAGTTGTGGTGCAACTTAAACGAGGCCCCGGCGGCCGCAGATATGTCTCTGAGCTAATGTACGAGCCTAATTTAGAGGTATAAAAAACTATTCACAACAGAAAATTATTTAATCTAACTTACTCAAAGAAAAATATTAAATGTCTATTTTACAATATACACTTAAAAACTCTTGATTATAGGTAATTATTATATATTAAAATCTATACCAATTTTCTTTTTGCTTGTGTGGCGGAATTGGTAGACGCAAGGGACTTAAAATCCCTCGGGATTCACCTCCCGTGCCGGTTCGACTCCGGCCACAAGCACCACTCTTAAATTCACCTTAGTTCGCATAAGTTCAAAAAACTGCAGAAAAACAGACCCTTTAAGCAATTTATAATTCTCTAATGTTCACTCTAGTTCGTTGATATTCAGATTTTTGGGGGTATTATTGGGGGTAACAAAATAGGGATAACGCACCGATACCCCCAAAATATAAAATTGAAGTAAAAAGCTTCCTTTACCGGATAAACCTCCGCAAGCCCAGTATTTGTATGGGTTTTGGATAAAATCTAAAGCGGTTCTATTTATCTCATCTGGGTTCTTGCCAACTTTGCTATATTTTTGGATTTTTTCCTCTACCAATAGCCTTTTACTTCCCAATTGTTTAATTTTTTGCCTTTCTCATAAAATACCATTGATTGCTCGCCACATTATGTTACAGCTTAACACGAACGGGGGCGAAGCACCTCTAAAATATTTCGAATTTTAAGTTATTTACTTCAACAAACTTTTTTCACGATTAGAATTCAATAGGTTATTTTGATTTGCTGATAAAAAAAGATTTTTATTAACCTTTTGTTAACTTTTATATGTTATTCTTACCTAAAAAAGATATGCTTGTCTTTTCTAACAACAAAAAACTTTATTTTATGAAAATACATATACTACAACAAATTGGGATGAGTCAGCAATTACAGCAAGTGCCACCAGAATTTGAAGAAAAAGTGACAGCCGATAAATATATGAATGAGGACATTAAAAGACTCGCTTTAGATTTTGCGAAGGAAATACCTGATATTTTATTATCTCAAAATGGCAACAAAGGCTCCAAAAAAAACTCTTCAGAGGAGGAGATGGATAAGGAAGAAATACTTTCTCAATATAGAGAAACTTATTCCCCCCCTATCAATCCTAAAATTAAGTTTAATAAAAATTTGGACGAATATAAGGGCAGACAATAAAATTAAAAGTAAATTTGTTCAACAACCAGTTTAGCTCTTTGGAAAAATAAGAACTAAGGCAGTTTCAAAACTTCATTTAGGTCTTTGATTGGAACATATTACTATCTTAGGTCTTGAACCTGATCCGCGAATGCGTATCTGAGTTGTGCTGTTGCCACACCCATACCTTTGTTACATCACAAAGGATACCGGTATTTTAATTATACTCCTCGTCTTCTTCCTCAACGCCTTCGAGGACATTTACAAGAGAGATTAGAATATGTGTTCTCCACTGGTCAACTGGTAGATTGTTAACGGTGAGTTTTACAGCTTCGACAAGATCTGCAATTGTGCGGTCTCTATTTCCAACTCGGTCTTCAAGCATTGCACTATTGAGGTAAGTTGCAATATCGCCTTTACTGTAATCTCGGTTAATCGAGAAAATCATATCAGTGTAGCGTCTAGCCAAATTATAGTTGAACGGAACGCCTTTAATTCCATCAGAAAAGGCTTCCTATATATCACATAATACCAACAAATTTCCTCGTTCGGTAACTTCCATAATGGGAAGATAAAATGCATCAATAATTACTTTTTCTTTTTCCAGCATAGCGATTGCTAGGGAATAGTCATCAATATCCCTTAGATCCTCCTGCTTCACATATTTGAGCTTATTCAACATGCTTATTATCTTATCATCAATTCATTAAAAAAAATTAACAATGGCAAAAAGAAGAAAATATTGCGACTATAAAAAGTTTATAATACCATAATGTAATTTAATAATAAGGAAGAGAAACTTTCTTAAACTAAGGCTTCTTATATTACTTATAAAAAATTTTAATGGTATAAAAAGAAAGCTAAAAATATTATTCCTTAAAAAAATCAATGTATTAACCTTGATATGCAAACAAAGTTATCTTTTAATTTATAAAACTATTTCAATTCCGCCTCTGAAATGAGTGATAAGAAAATTATTAGCGAGCATTTTTTTTACTTCGTCTAGAGTATTTTCAGTAAAATTAATTTTATAATCTGTAAGTTTTTTACTTAGATAATCAGATATTTCATTAAGTTTAGCTGGGTTTTTAGGGGAAGAAAATTTTGCTAAATACTCAAAGGCAAAGATTAAATAAAAATTATTTATTTCAGTTTTAATTCCATTAGGAAATTCAAAAATTATTTTATCATCTGGCTTATATTTATCATTTTGTAAAGCATCTGGAAGAGTGAATTTTGCATAGAATTTTTTATCTGTAATATTTATATTTTGTAAATTTCTATTTAATTGAATTTTACTTTTACATAATAAACTTGCTCTAAATTTTCTATTTAGAATAAAATCAATATATTGTTCAACTCGCAAAATATCATCAACATTAGATAAAACATCATAGGCAAATTTCGGCAGATTTTCAATGTTCATAGAAGCTATAGAAACCTCTGAAAGATATTGTAAATCAAAATTTTTGATTAAATTTACAAATTCATAAAAATAAAAAGCCTTATTATTTTTTTCCAAAAATTCGTGAAAAATATACCAATCTGGCTGTGATTTTAATTTCTGATATTCATCATTAAATTGCTTTGTATAATTATTTTCTGGATAAAATTTTAGAGTTTCAGATATAAAATTTAATAAATTATGTGAATGTTTTAGCTTTTCTTCATTATCTTCAATT
This sequence comes from uncultured Rickettsiales bacterium, assembly GCA_964445765.1. GTDB lineage: Bacteria > Pseudomonadota > Alphaproteobacteria > Rickettsiales > UBA8987 > JANPLD01. Next base: position 485,604 of record CAYULD010000001.1, read on the forward strand.
TCAGCACTATGAAAATAAAGCATATTGCGTAAAACCTCAGAGAAACTAAAGCCTGGCATTATGTTATAGCTAATATAAAAAACACCATTTTCTGATAAGTTATTTTTGACAATTTCAAGAATTTTATTCCTATTATTTTCATTCACCCAAGAAAAAACGCCGTGAGCGATTATATAATCAAAATTTTCTGAGCTTGAAAAATCTGATATTGTTTTTTGCTGAAATTGAATGTTTTTTAAGCCAAAATATTTTGCTGTTTCAATTGCTTTTGAAATTGGTTTTTCAGCTTCATCAAAACCTAAAAATTTGCTTTGGGGATATTTTTTGGCGAGCTCTATTAGATTTTCACCTGAGCCACAGGCGATTTCAAGAATTTTTGCTTCATTTTTATCTTTTGCATTTAGACCAAATAAAAAGGCTCTTGCTTGAAGTAATTGCGGATCAGTTTCTGCAAGATATGAAGTTTCATATGGAATTTGATTATAAGAATTATTCATCATCAAAAATTATTCTTGCGGCACTTCCTTCTAAATCTTCAAATTGCTTAGATTTTAAGCACCAAAAAACTCCTATCACCGCAAATATGCAGATGGCTAAAGTAATTGGTATGATTAAAATTAATATATCCATAGCATTTAATATTATGCCGATTTAGCTATATATCAATTACTTTCTTGATTGCCTGCTTAGAAAAAATAAACTAAAAACTATTCATAAAAATTTTTATTATGAGTGTTAAAGAAACAAATGTTATAATTATCGGTGCAGGGCCTGTTGGCTTATTTGCAGTGTTTGAGCTTGGGCTTCATGGTATGTCTGCGGAGCTTATTGATATTCTTGATAAACCGGGCGGGCAATGTGCGGAGCTCTATCCAGAAAAGCCAATTTATGATATTCCAGCAATTCCAAAATGCACAGGGCAGGAATTAGTAAATTATCTTTTAGAGCAAATAAAACCTTTTAATTATAATATAAATTTATCACAAATGGTTGAAAGCATTGAAAAACAGCCAGATGGTAATTTTAAGGTTACAACTGATATTGGTAATATTTTTATAGCACCTGTAATAGTTATTGCGGGGGGCGGCGGCAGTTTTATGCCAAAGAAACCTCCACTTGCAAACATAGAGCAATATGAAAATAAATCTGTGTTTTATGCAGTGCGTAAAATGGAAAATTTTCGTGATAAAAACCTTGTTATTGTTGGTGGCGGTGATTCCGCATTGGATTGGACAATCAATCTACAACCACTTGCAAAATCAATAACGCTTATTCATCGTAGAGATGATTTTAGAGGGGCAGTTGCATCAGTTGATAAAGTAAAAAGCCTAGCAAGTGAAAACAAAATTAAACTAATTTTTGGGCAAGTTACCAATTTAATTGGTGAAAATGGATTGCTAAATGAAATTGAAATCACAGAAAATGATGGCAATAAATTTAATTATCCTTGTGATATGATGCTTCCATTCTTTGGGCTTACAATGAAGTTAGGGCCTATTGCAAATTGGGGATTAAATCTTGAGAAAAATTTAATTTCCGTTGATACGGAAAAATTTGAAACCAGTGAAAAAGCGATTTTTGCAATTGGCGATATTAATTATTATCCCGGTAAATTAAAATTAATTTTATCTGGATTTCACGAGGCAGCTCTTATGGCGGTTAAAGCCTATGAATATGTAAATCCGGGCAAGAAGGCTAAGTTTCAATATACAACTTCTTCCTCTGATTTGCAGAAAAAACTTGGCGTTAATGGCTAAAAATTAATTTACAAATAAATTGTGTCAAAGATTTTAACTACATTTATTTCAGTCTTAGTAATTATATTACTTGCCAATTGGTTTGCATTATTTGATGGCAAAGTTAAAATTTTATGGTTTGGCTATCAAATAGAAACTTCAGTTTTCTTTATATTTCTGATATTTTTTATTTTATTTTTAATTTTGTATTTAGCTTATAATTTTTCTTCTTTTATATTAGGTTTTCCTTCTTTCTTTTCTAAACGGCTTGAAAAGAACCTTCTTAATAAAAACCTTGAGAACATACAATATAGTGTTTCTGCCCTTCTTAGCGGTGATAATGAAACTGCAGCAAAATATTCAAGCAAACTCCAAGTGAACCAAAAAACCAATAAACATATTGGCATTATTAAAGATATTATTGAAAGCTCAGTTGCCCAAAATGAAGGAAATTACAAACTTGCAGAAAAAAATTATCAAAAACTTTTAGAAGAAAATTCCACCAAGTTTTTTGCAACGCAAGGCTTACTAAATTCAAGTTTTATTAAAGGGGATATCAACGCCGCCATAGAATATGCTGAAGATGCCTATAGGCTTAAGCCTAATATTAAAAATGGTGCTGCAAGCCTTCTTGAGCTATATAAAAAAGCAAAAAATTGGCAAAAAGCTGAAGAATTTCTTAAAAAATACAAGAGAAAATATTTCTTTTTTTCTGATAAAAATAACAGCTTTTCTGCTGATTTTGAACTTTCAAATATTTATTTTCAAATCTCTAAAGATGTAAAAGAAACTAGATTTTTAAGTGATGTAAATATTGATATTTGTTTTAAGAATTTATTGAAATCAATTTCTTATAACCCTGAAAATGAGGAGGCAATTTTGATGCTCGCTGAAATTTCTATTTTGAATGGCAAAAATAATATTGCAAAATCCAAGATAGAAAAATTATGGCTTAACAAGCCAAGTGAAGCACTTGCAAAGGCTTATATCAATTTATTTCAAGATAAAAATGATACAAAAACCTATAATTTAAGGCAAAAGGCAGTTGAAAAACTCAAAAAAATCAACCCCGACGGCAGAAATTTTATTGTTGAGAATTTTTTGAGTTAATTATTTTTTTATATAAAATAACTAGCGTTAAAGGTAAAGTTATTGAGTTAGAAATTATTATAGAAATGCTATTTACCATCAAGCCATAAATAAGCCATAGCAAAACCCCCGTTGAAAAGATAGAATACATTAACAAAGAAATTGATTTTGTATCGTTACTTTTCAAAATTTTTATTACCTGAGGAATAAAACTGATAGTGGTTAAAGTGCCTGCAATTAAGCCAATTATTTCAATCATCACACTACCACGCCATTTGGGCCTATTGAATCCCTGATATTAATTTTATAATCTTCAATATCAGAAATTTCCTTTTGAATTTGCGTTAATAAAGAAATTTCGTCTGCTCTAAGTTTTCTATCACCAATTTCATTTAAGCTATTAGAAAAAATTTCACGAATTTCAGATACTTCCTGATTTTCAAAATTATTAAGCCCAAAACCATTAGCTTTATTTAGGGAAATATTAATTCTATCAAGCCTGCTAAATTGGCTACCAGTAATATTTCTATTATTTAGATTCTCTAGTAAATTTGGGGCTTCTGAAGCAAAATTATTTATAGCTTCATCTGCAATAGCAATAATATCTTCTGTGCTTAAATTGTTATTTCCAAGAATTTCTGAAACTTCATTTCTAATGAAATTGAAAATATTATCTTCCGCAGGGGTTAGATTCCTAAGTTTAGAAATTTCATTAAAGCCCTTAAATTCTATCGCACGATCAATAAGCCTATTTTCTTCCTGAGAGATATTATTTTGAGAATTATTTTCCTCAACTCTTGCAATTTCTTGTTTTGAAAATCTTTCAATTGCAGATTCAGAAAGGGAAATATTATCCCTTCTTTGAGATTTATTCGCACGCTCTTTTTCTTCAGATTTTTTATCGTTATCTTCACTGGTAATTTGCTCAAGCAGGCTGGGCTTCTTGTTAATTTGATTAACATTATTAAAGCCATTAATATTTTTTATCCCACCGTTATTTGCGTATGGGTTTATTTGTGAAGTTTCAAAAGCCATTCCCCTAGCTTTAGATTAAACAATTGAAATATATCACAAAAGCCTATAAACCTCAAGAAAAATTACTTTATGTCGCTTAGAAATACCCATAACCAACAAAGAAATAAATATATCTATAACCTATATCAAAATGAGGAATCCCAAGCCTTACAAAAGGTTAGGCAAAGTATTATTGATAATAATTTGCCAGTTATCAACCTTAATTTTAATGAGGCAAAAATTATTCAAATTTTAATAAAAATGCACAGTGTTAGGCATATTATTGAATTTGGAACTCTGGCTGGCTATTCCGCCATAGCAATGGCAGAAGCATTGCCAAATGATGGAAAGATTTTTACTTTTGAAAAAGATAAAAAAACTGCAAATATTGCTTTACAAAATATTAAAGAGGCAGGTTTTGAAAATAAAATTTCAATAATTATTGGTGATGCTCACGAAAATTTAGTAAATAAAAATCTTCCCACAGATTTTTTTGATAGAAAATTTGATATGGCCTTTATAGACGCTGAAAAGCAAGGATACCCAGCTTATCTTGATTGGTGCGAGGCGAATATTAAGAGAAATGGACTGATAATAGCGGATAATACATTTTTATTTAATGCAGTTTTTGAAAGTGAGGAAGCAAAAAATCATAATCAAAAAATACTTTCTGCAATGCTAGAATTTAATAAAAGATTTTCAGATAGCAAAAAATTTGATTCAATTATTCTTCCAACAGATGACGGCCTTTCAATTGGAATTTTGATATAATAAAATATAAGGAAATTATTCCGTTGTAGGCATATTTTTAATTTCTTCAGATTTTTTAAGAAGCTCTAAAACCTCTTTATTTGGCTTTAACTCTTTACTATCTGATTCATTTTTCTTTTCTTCAGAATCTTTTTTATTGAAAATATTTTTCTGCATATCCATAAAAATTGAATCTGGCACTGGCTTTTTATGACCCGGTGTATCACTTTTCTTAAGTAAAATTATATCCATTCTATTATTAATAGCTGATTCCGGCCTTCTTCTATCATAAGGAATATTATCTGCTCTGCCTTCCACTCTTGAAACTTGCTCCGGCTGAAGACCGTTTTTCTCAAGATAATTTCTGGTAGCGTTCGCTCTATCAGCAGAAAGCTCCCACTTAGTATAATTCGCATCAACACCTGTGAGTGGCTGTGAGCTTGTATGACCAATAAACGCAATATTATTTGGCACATTTTTTAAGATTTTAGAAAGCTCAGTTAAAGCAATTTTAAGGCTTTCACGCATTTCTGCACTATTATCAAAAAACATTGAATCGCCATTAATATCTTTAATTTCAATAAGTAGACCTTCTGGTGTTCTCTTAATTTCAACTGCGCCATTTTCAATTCTTCTATTTTGAATCATATCTTGAACGGTGGCGGATATTGCTTTTTGTTGCTCATCAAATTCATCATCGCTTGAGGTTTTCTTGTTATCTTCACTGGTGATTGAACTTGGGGGGCTGGTTTCACTGCCCTGCCCTTTTTGATCAGTTGAGATTTGATTAACAATTATTTGAATTTGTTCGCTATCAACTTCATCAGTTCTTTCTTCCAATTTTTTAGTAACTTTTGTTATTGGCCCTGATGGCACACCTCCAAAAACCACGCCTTTATTAGTGTTTTTATCCGCACCAATTCCATCAGATAACGCTGATTTACCACCACGAAAACCAATACCCATTTCATCTTTAACACCAACGGTTGGGGCGAAATAATCAGCTAAACCTGCAAGATTCTCAGCTTCTGTGGCATTCAGAAGCCACATAAGCAAGAAGAAAGCCATCATTGCCGTTACAAAATCGGCATAAGCAACTTTCCAAGCACCACCATGATGGCCACCGCCTTCAATCTTATAAACTTTTTTGATGATATTTCCGCTATTCTTCGGCATAATTTGAGGTTGGTAGTTAGTCGTTAGTAGTTGGTTGCTGGTCGTTTGTAGTGTTAGCTAAAATTATTAGATTATTCGCTAGGCTCAGAATCATTAAACTCTCAGTGAAGACCAACTACCAACGACTAATTACCAAAGACTAACGATTATTAAATTTGCTATCAACAAATAATTTACATCATATCAGTTTTTGCATCTTTATCCCAAATCAATGGATATTTTTTTGCATCAAATAGTTGAAAATGCCACCATTCATTTTTATAAAAATCCCAGCCAGATGCACTCATTACGCCAAGTAAAACCATACGATTTCTAATTGCTTCCGAACTAATATTTTGATTTTCAGTAAGATATGAAAGTGGGGTGAAAGCATCAAATTCCGTTCCCATATCAAGCTCTTTATTATTTTTTGCATCAACCAAAGTTAGATCAATCGCAACGCCCCTAGAATGTGCGGAACCCCTTTCAGGATGTGCTAAAAAATTAGGATCTGGCGTGTGATTCCACAATATATATTGGGCTTCTGCGGGGCGAAATGCATCAAAGATTTTGATTTTATATCCAAGTTTTTCTGCAAAACTTTGAGCGAGTTTTAACTTTTCAAACGCATCTTGATGCAAGAAACATTTTGGTTTTTGATAAACTTTTTCTCCAGTAAAATTATCTTTACTTGCATATTTTATATCAATTAAAAACCCATTATTTTCTGTAATTTCAACTAGCATTTTATAAATTATTGGTCGTTCTTAACTCTACATCTGCCCCCTTGCGATTGCTTTTTTGATGCGAGCATTTTCTTTTTCACCATCTATAATTTCAGGCTTTGCCCTATTATATCCGAATGGATCAATTATAGATTCCATAATTCCTCCCGGTTCTGTGCCTAAAACTGAGCTTTTATTTTTATAATCTTCTTCAATTAATTTTCTTATATTTTGCTTAGATTTATTAGCATTCGCATTTGCTAAAATTTGCTTTTCTAAACTAGATTTTTTAGATGTTTTAAGTGGTGTCTCCCTTTCACCAAATAGGGTTTTTATAGTTTCTTCAGGATTGTATTTTGCAAGCTCCCTTTTTTCTCTAGCTTGTGGAATTGGTAAATCAGAAGGGATTTCATCAGGGATAATTAATTTAGTTTTTGGCTCTACCATAAATTCATCTGGTGCATCTTGCTTAACACCAAGATTTTTGCGGATTATAGCCCTTGAGCAAGAAGTTTGCGTAATGCAAAATATTACTAATAATATAAAGATTTTATAGTTTAACTTCATTTTTATTTTCAAAAAAAATTGAATAAATTATCAGCAACATTGCACCGCAAAATATGCAAGAATCCGCAATATTAAATGCAGGCCAATGAAAGCCAGCATAATGAAAATCAAAGAAATCTGCCACTGCACCAAAGCGAAGCCTATCTATAATATTTCCAACTGCACCGCCAATAATTGCAGAATAACCAATCACCTCATAATTACTTTTTGCCTTTCTCAAAAAATAGCATAATAGCAAAATTATTAAAGTTGAAGTGATAAGAAAAAAATAATTACTTTTTGAAAATTCTTGAAATAAACCAAAGCTAATGCCTTTATTCCAAACCATTACATTGTTATAAAAACTTGTGATTGCCACTAGTTTTTTTTCAGGCATATCATAAATTTCAAGCATATAATATTTATGTGCTTGATCTAAAAAAATACAGAATAACGCAATTATTAAGCCTTTAATTAACATCAAAATTATTATGAAAATATTTTATATCATCAGAAATTTGGGCTTTTAACTCATCAATAGAATTAAATTTTTTTTCATCTCTGATAAACTTAACTAACTCAACTTTAATTTTTTTACCATAAATATCTTGTGAAAAATTTGGGATATGAACCTCAATTAAAGGCTCAGACAAGTTAAAACTTGGCCTTATACCAATATTAGCAAGTGCCTTATAGGTTTTGTTTTCAATATTTATATTACAAAAATAAACGCCAAATTTTGGGATTATAAAATCTTCAAATTCTAAATTAGCGGTTGGAAAGCCAAGTTTTCTGCCCTCTGCCCTGCCCTTTCTAACTTCGCCTTCAATAATATAATTTCGCCCTAACATCTTATTTACGGCTTCAAGATTGGCTTGTTCAATTTCTTTTCTGATATTTCTTGAGGAATATTTAATATTATTATCATCATTTTTTAATGAACAACTAATATATTCAAAACCTAGATTTTTAGAATATTCTGAGAGTAAATTTTTATTTCCCCTGCGGTTTTTTCCAAAAATAAAATCTTCCCCAGTAATTACAATTTTTGAGTTTAATTTTCGCACTAAAATTTTTTCAATAAAATCTTCCGCACTGATATTTGCAAATTCTTGATTAAACTCTGCATTAATTAAAAAATCTATTGCAAAACCTGCTAAAATTTCAGCTTTAAGAGATTTATTTGTAATTCTATAATTTTTAATATTGCTTGAAAAAAATGAGATTGGGTGAGGCTCAAAAGTTAAAATTCCGAGTTTATAATTTCTTTCTTTAGCAATTTTTTGTGAGAATTTTATAAGCTCTTGATGACCTTTATGAACGCCATCAAAATTGCCAATTATAATAATTTTTGGCGAGTTATTATCAAAATTTTCAAGTGATGAAATTTGCATTTTCAAATTATTCACCTGATCTTTTTAGATTCAGCAATAATAGAACCGGCGCACTAACATATATTGAGGAATATGTGCCAACTAAAACGCCAAAAAATATAGCAAAACTAAAACTAAATAAAGCCTCACCACCTAGTAAAATCAATGCAAGTAGTGCAACTAAAACGGTTGAAACGGTTAAAATTGTGCGTGCTAAAGTTTCATTCAAACTATTATTAATAATTTCAGAAAGTTCTAATTTTCTATATTTTCTAAGGTTTTCCCTAATTCTATCATATATCACAACTGAATCATTGATAGAATAGCCAACCACAGTTAAAATTGCAGCAACTGAGGCTAAATTAAATTCCAAACCTAGCAATGAAAACACACCCAAAACCATTATAGCATCGTGAATAAGGGCGATGATTGCACCTAAACCATATTGCCATTCAAAGCGAAACCAAACATAAATCATAATACCGATAAAAGATAAAATGATTGCTATTGCACCATCTCTAACCAGCTCTTTACCAACTTGCGGGCCAACATAATCCACTTTTCTGAATTCGGTTTTTTCACCTAAATTTTCAGTAATTTTAACTTTTAGATTTTCAACTAACTTGATTCTTTGCTTATCATTTTTAGATTTATCACCAATTCTAAACATTATATCATTTGAGCCAACAATCTCTTGAATATTAATCTCACTAATAGGAAGGTTTTTAGTTTCTTTTTCAAAGATTTTTCTAACTTGCGATACTGAAATTTCTTTTTCAGGGCGAACTTCAAAAACTATACCGCCCTTAAAATCTACGCCAAAATTAAAACCTTTTGTAAAACTTAAATATATAGAAGCCACAACCAACACCAATGAAGCAAAGGCAACAAGCGGGCTGTATTTTACAAAATTAAAATTATATTTTTTCATATTTTTGAAATTATTACTTCAAGTAAAACCTTGAATCTTATTAAGTTGCACTATTAAAGTTATTTTCTATATATTGAATAATTAAAATTTTCAAAGCAATAAATTTTATGACTAAATTATCTAGTATTCGGCAGATTATTGATGATGCGAAGAATGGTAAAATGTTCATTTTAGTGGATGATGAAGATAGAGAAAATGAAGGCGATATTGTTATCCCTGCACAATTTGCCAATGCAGAGGTGATAAATTTTATGGCAAAACACGCCAGAGGGCTTATTTGCCTATCCCTTGATAAAAAAAGGGTTTTAGAGCTTGATTTGCCCTTAATGGCACAGAGTAATAAATCACGCCATCACACCGCTTTTACAGTTTCTATTGAAGCCAGAGAAGGCGTTACAACTGGGATTTCCGCTGCTGATAGAGCCAAAACAATAGAAGTTGCGATTGATAAGAACAAAAATAAATATGATATAGTTTCTCCGGGGCATATATTCCCCCTAGTTGCCAGAGAAGGCGGTGTTTTAGTGCGTGCAGGGCATACTGAAGCCGCCGTTGATATAGCACGCTTAGCTGGGCTTAACCCAAGTGGCGTTATTTGTGAAATTATGAAAGATGATGGCACAATGGCAAGGCTTCCAGATTTAATAGAATTTGCAAAAATTCATAATCTTAATATCGCAACTATTGCAGATTTAATTGAATATCGTAGAAAAAAAGAAAAATTAGTTGAGAGATCATTTTCACAAGAAATTGAAATTGAAAATTTTGGAAAATTTAGCCTGCATTTATTTAAGTCTGTGATTGAATATGGGGAGCACCTTGCCCTTGTGAAAGGCGATATTTCTAAAAATGATGCCACGCTAACTAGAATGCATAAACTAGATATAATCTCTGATGTTTTAAGGGTAAAAAATTCTAAGAAGCGAGATATTTTATATAAATCGCTTGATATAATTAACAAAAATGGAAGTGGTGTGTTGGTTATTTTGCGCTCTCCAGATAAGCAGAGCCTTTCAAAATCTCTAGAAGCATTGGGAAGCCAGAATAATATTTCAAATGCTAATCAACCTAACAATCAGCTAAGAGATTATGGAATTGGTGCACAAATTCTGCTAGATTTAGGTGTTAGAAAAATAAAAATTTTAACCTCAGGTGCAAGCATAACCCCTGTTGCAATGGAAGGCTATGACCTAGAAATAGTTGAGGAAATTAAGATTTAGTTTTTACTCACCTTTTTGTTTACTTAAAACTTTTACCATTTTTTGTTTGTCAGAATCCCAACGATATTGCGTAACAATAACTTTTGTACCAGTTGTTATTATATCGCCATTTTCCATATGGATTACATCATAGCCTTTTTGTAAGGCTTCTTTTATAATTTCTTGGCAAGAATCAATATACATTTCGTCTTTCATAAACTCAACGGATTCACCTTTGCCCTTAGTTTTAGGCAGAGAATCTATAGTATCTTTTATTGAATCTACCATTTTAACCTCCAAAAAGTTTATAAAATAAAATGTTATCTAATCTTTTTTTCTAAAAGAATCTAATGTTACAACATTAGAGCCTGATTTTTCAGAATCTCTCTGCTTACCTTGTTTGTTATTTGATTTTTTATTATTTGTTTTGGGCTTGCTTTCACCAGATATTTCAATGTCTGGAATATTTTCTTCAATAATTATAGAATTAAATTGTAAGCCAAATTTAACGCTGGGATCAACAAATGAAATTAAAGATGAAAATGGAATTGTAATATTCTGTTTTACATGATCAAAGCTCAAAACTATAGAAAAATATTGATCTTCAACTTCTAAATCATAAAATTGATGCTGTAGAACTATTGTCATTTCTTTAGGGTATCTTTTACGAAGCTCATCAGACATCATAACGCCCTGTGCATCAGTTTTGAAAGTGATAAAAAAATGGTGATTACCCGGTAGGCCATCTTTATTAACTTGTCGCAAAACTGATTTAACAACATCGTGCATTGCTTTATCAATTAGTTTTGCGTAATCTATGTTTTTGCTAGTCATTTTAATTATGGAAACCAAATTCAATAAATTTTTATTTCAACTTTTATTTCAGAGTTTTTTTAATATCTCAAGAGGAAATTTAAGCTAACCCTGCTATTTTAGGCAAGTTTACATAGAGTTGTCATTCTGAGCAAAGCGAAGAATCTAAAAGGTTTATTTTTAATATTTCAAAAAAAATAATAACACTAAATTCCCTCTCCCCTTTTATAAGGGGAGAGGGTTTAGGGTGAGGGGAAATCTTATTAAAATTTTGAAATAGTATAAAAACTTTATAACCCTACCAGAGATTTTGAAAAATCTTCAGCGTTAAAATTTTGAATATCTTCAATACCTTCGCCAATGCCAATTTTATAGATAGGAATTTTGAATTTATCTATAATACCAACCACCACCCCACCTTTCGCAGAGCCATCTAACTTTGTAATTATAATAGAATTAATTTTGGCTATATCGCTAAAAATTTCTGCTTGAGAAACTGCATTTTGTCCGGTTGTTGCATCAAGTACTAAAATTGTGTTATGAGGCAATTCTTCATTATGCTTTTTTAGAACTCTTGAAATTTTTGCAAGCTCTTCCATTAAACCCTTTTTATTTTGCAATCTTCCAGCGGTATCAATTAAAATTACATCATAATTTTCATTTTTAGCTTTTTCATAGCCTTGAAACGCAACTGAGGCTGGGTCTTGATTTTGAAGGCCATTAAAAAAATCCGCTTTGCTTCTTTCTGCCCATTTTGAGAGTTGCTCAACAGCTGCTGCTCTAAATGTATCACAAGCAACTATTAAAACTTTTTTACCCTCATTAATAAATTGCGTAGCTATTTTACCAATAGAAGTGGTTTTGCCAGTGCCGTTTACGCCCACAAACATCAAGCATAGAGGTTTTTTTGAAAAATCTTCACTTATTGGTGCGATGTTACTTGTAAAGATTTCTAAGATTTCTTCAGCTAAGCTTTGCTTTATTTCTTCATCGGTAACTTCTTTATCAAATTTTTTCTTTCTTATTCCTGCAATAATTTTTGCAGAAGTTTTAACCCCCATATCAGCTTTTATAAGAATTTCCTCAAGTTCATTAAGTGCTTCATCATCAAGTTTTCTTTTGGTAAAAACGCTGGAAATGCCATCACCAATTACCTTAGCCGATTTACTCAAACCATCTTTTATTTTTTTGAAAAAATTCATAATTTTATGTAATTTACTAATTTTTCAAATGCTTTCGCACGATGTGAAATTTGATGCTTAAAATTAGCTTCAATTTCAGCAAAAGTTTTGTTATGCCCCTCTGCAATAAATATTGGGTCATAACCAAAGCCAGCCTCACCCCTTGGCGGAAAGGTTAATGCTCCAAAAACTTTACCTTCAAAAATTTTGTATTCATTATTCGGAAAATATAAACACAAAGCACAGGTAAAATTAGCAGAAAGTAATTTTTTATTATAATCAGAAATATCTTGATTTTCATATCTTGTATTAATGCCTTTTTCATTGAGTGCCTCTTCAACCCTCTGCATTGCAAGATTAAAATCTTTATTTTCTCCACCCCATCTTGCAGAATATATGCCCGGCATATTATCAAGCGAATGAACTTCAATTCCAGAATCATCAGAGAGGCAAATTTCCCCTGATTTTTCTGCGTAATATTTTGCTTTTATGAGTGCGTTTTCAGTAAAGCTAGAGCCTGTTTCCTCTGGCTCAGGCAAATTACCCAAGTAAGAAGTAGAAAGAACTTCAAGGTTAAAAGGCTTTAATAAATCCTCAATTTCTCTAACTTTACCTTTGTTATTGCTTGCAATTAAAATTTTTTTTGATGAGATTTTTGAATTCATAATTTCATTACCAAACTAATGCTAAAACGGCTATTATTATAAGGGCAATTCCTAATTTTTCATATTTTTTAATTTTCTCCTTAAAAACTAAACGCGTGGCAATTATTGAAAGAATTAACTCAACCTGCCCCACCGCATTTACCAGTGCAGCTGTTTGAATTGAATATGCGCTATACCAAAAAACTGAAGTAACAACGCCAATAAAACCTAGCAAAAATAATTCTTTATATGCAGAAATATTTTTTATATCACTAAAATCAACAAGCTTTTTATATATTAAATAAATAGTTAGCACTGAGGCTTGAATAAACATAACACAAAATAGCGTAAAACCCGCTGAAATTAAATATTTAGTGTTTAGCGTAAGAGAGGCCTCCCTGATAAAAATTGCTGTAAAAGCGTGAAATATTCCAAGTGTTAAGCCAATTAGTGAGGTTTTAGTTTTTAAGTTTTCTAAACTAAATTTTTTAGAATTTCCCATTAAAGATAAAATCATCACCCCGCAAGAGCCAATGATAATCGCAATTATTTCATATAAACTAATTTTTTCTGAAAAAATTATATATGCAAAAATTGCTGCCAAAATTGTTTCGGTTTTGCTATAAGCAATCCCAACGGCAAAATTTCTATCCCTTAAAAGTGAGGTTTGCATTATAGAGCCTATAATCTGCGAAACCCCTGCTAGAAAACAATAAAATAAGAATTTTATATTTATGCTTGGTAGCTCAAAAAAAGAGATAATTAAAAAACTTAAATATATTAATGCGAAAGGCAGGCCGAAAAGAAACCTTCCCCAAGTTATAAAAATTGGTGATAATTTTTTAGATAAATCTTTCTGTAAGCAAGTTCTTATAGATTGAAATATCGCCGCAAGCAGGGTTAGAATTATCCAAGGTTCAAAAATCGTAGCCACAAACTTAATTTATTAAGATTATAGTAAAATGCATAACTTTTAGCGAAATTTATTGCTTAATAAGAGTTTTCGCGTGATATGCAAAATAATTATAAATTTTTCTTGAAATATAGTAAATTTTGGATATTTGTTCATTCTCTTACTGCACAGACAGCTAAATTGGCCCCGTCGTCTAGCGGTTAGGACATCGCCCTTTCACGGCGGTAACACGGGTTCGAGTCCCGTCGGGGTCACCAATATAAATTTCCAATTACAATTCAATAGCTTAGTTAGGTTGACGCAAAATTTGATACACAAATTGCTACACAAAATGAGCTATTCTGTTATTCAAAGAGCAAATGGGGTTTTCTATTATAGAAAGAGAGTTCCTAAAGATTTAGTTTCAAAAATTGGCAAACAAGAAATTATAAAATCCCTTAAAGTTAAAAGCAAATCTAACTTATTCAAAATTTTACCAAGAGTTGAATTAGAGGTTCAAGATTATTTTCTAAACTTAAGGCTTGGCAAACAAGTTACAGCGAATGAAAACGCCATAATATTTAATGATAAAGTTAAGGATAACAAAACCTTAACTTATATTTTTAAGAGCACTTTTTGCGGGGTAGATGGTTGAATTATATAAAAAACTAAATCTAATTTGCTTTCTTAAAAAACATTTTTCTTAAGAGCTCCTGATAACAACCCACCCCGCAACACTGAAAGCGGATATTACCGCTTGAAGCGGGGTGACATTATGAGGAAAATTATTTTTTATGTATTTCCAAAATTTTTGAAATATCTGAGTTAGAAATACCAGGGGCACTAACACTTATAGGGCTAAAAACTACATCAACTACTTTTTGCTTTATTAGATTTTTTGTGGCTTCATCATTGGTTGAATTTAGATAAGCCGTATATGTTTTTATTAAAATTACCTTATCTTTATATATCCTTCTTAAATTCAAATAATATCTATACATTCTACTTGCCCAAAATGTTATAGATGCAAATAAGAAAGTAGAAACTACCTTAGTTGAAATGAGTAAGAATGGCTTCAAATCTTCAGCAATAGTTATGAATTTAAAACCAAAATCTACAATATAAAGTGGTGCTGTTATAGTGGCAATGAACAAATATACCGATATAGTAAGCCAACTACATAAAGGAATTTTTAGATCTTTATATTCTTTATTAAAAAACTCTTGTTGAGCCGCAGCAGGAGAAACCCCTGAAGCATCCTGAGCTATTCTTAAAGCTTCAGCTGCAAGACCTTTAGCCTCTTTTGCATTAGATAAATTTTTTTCAAGAAGGTTAAAAATTTCTTTTGGATTCTTTAAATATAAATCTGTTATCAAATCTAAAAAAATAGCCTGAAGATTAAAAATCTTTTCTTGGTTTGCATAATGTAAACGGATATTATTTATTGTATGAGAAGAAGGCTTAAAATTATCATTTGGTAATAAATTATTAGAAATATTATTTCTTTCATCATTTAAAATTCCTTTTAATTGAGAAATAATTTCATCAAGCTTTTTAATTTTTTCGTTATTTACTTTTTCACTTTCCATAGTACTACCCCTCCACCTTCACATAAAATTCACTGCCCATTTCCTTGAATTTTTCCATAATTAGCGAGACTCCAAACCCTCAGCAAGCAGGGTTTTGATATATGATTAATATGGAATATCCAATTTATTTGCACTAATTTTGATATCGTTTAGAAGCCACAAAGGAAGACGCAAAGAAATAGTTTCCGTAGAAGGTTTCAGATTAGGAAATTTAACTTTTTTAGCTTTGCTTAGATCAAAATAGTCAGTTAAATCTGCCTTATCCCAAAAATCAGATTCTTCCGCCTCAGATTTAAATTTAGGAATCTTCTTAGGTTTTTTATTTTGTTTTATTTTGTTTTTCATACCAAACCCTCTCTTTTTTACTCATATTTCTGCAAGTAATAACTCTAATTTTATTACCCCTTATAGTAAATACACAGGATAATTTTCTACCTTTATTTGTAATTCCAAAAGCACCATATCTCAACTCACTCATAGAATGTTTTTCATCTCTAAAGAAAAACACCGGTTCATTTACAAAAATTTCCTCCGCTTAAGTTGTAGAAACATTGTGTTTATTGAAATTTTTTTTAGAATTCCAATCATCCCAATCAAAACTTTCAACACCCTCTAAAATATCGTCAAGCATAGCACCTCTTGTATATTACTATAATATACATTAATTGTTAAGCATTTTCCACCTTCACATAGACTTCGCTGCCCATTTCCTTGAATTTTTGGGACATTTCGTTGAAGGATTTTTCTATTTCGGTTTCTGAAGTGGCAAGTGGCACACTAGCAGTTGCAAGTGGCAAGTTATTAGTGGCAAAATTATTTTGCGTATCACCGTCATTTTCCTGTTTCCCCTTGTCACTTGTCACTTGCAACTTGCCACTAAAATCCTGATTAGTAACCTTCGCAAACTCCCTAACTTCCTGCGTGATTTTCATTGAGCAGAATTTTGGCCCACACATAGAGCAAAAATGAGCAACTTTGGCGGAATCTTTTGGAAGGGTTTCATCGTGAAATGCTTTTGCAGTTTCAGGATCAAGCGATAGATTAAATTGATCTTCCCATCTAAATTCAAACCTTGCTTTTGATAGAGCATCATCTCGCATCTGTGCACCGGGGTGGCCTTTGGCTAAATCCGCTGCGTGTGCTGCAATTTTATAAGTGATAACGCCAGTTTTTACATCTTCTTTATTCGGCAAGCCAAGATGTTCTTTTGGCGTAACATAGCAAAGCATAGCTGTGCCAAACCAGCCAATCATTGCTGCACCAATGCCTGAAGTTATGTGATCATAACCCGGTGCAACATCAGTTGTGAGTGGCCCAAGCGTATAGAAAGGTGCTTCGTGGCAGGCTTCAAGTTGTTTATCCATATTTTCTTTAATAAGATGCATTGGCACATGGCCGGGGCCTTCTATCATTGTTTGAACATCGTGCTTCCAAGCGATTTGCGTAAGTTCCCCAAGGGTTTTAAGCTCCGCAAATTGTGCAGCATCATTCGCATCTGCAATTGAACCGGGGCGAAGGCCATCACCTAGAGAGAAAGAAACATCATAGGCTTTCATAATCTCGCAGATTTCCTCAAAGTGAGTGTAGAGGAAGTTTTCTTTATGATGTGCAATACACCATTTTGCGTGTATAGAGCCACCACGAGAAACAATACCCGTTACACGATTTGCCGTAAGTGGAACAAATGGAAGGCGAACACCCGCGTGGATTGTGAAGTAATCAACGCCTTGCTCGGCTTGCTCAATTAAGGTATCACGATAAATTTCCCAAGTTAAATCCTCCGCAATGCCACCTACTTTTTCTAGTGCTTGATAAATCGGCACAGTTCCAACTGGCACTGGGCAATTACGGATTACCCATTCACGAGTAGTATGAATATTTTTACCAGTTGATAAATCCATCAGAGTATCCCCACCCCATCGGCAAGACCAAACCATCTTTTCTACCTCCTCCCCAATAGATGAAGTAACCGCAGAATTTCCAATATTAGAGTTAATTTTCACTAAAAAATTACGCCCAATAATCATTGGCTCAGTTTCAGGGTGGTTTATATTTGAAGGGATAATAGCACGCCCACGCGCAACTTCGCTTCGCACAAATTCAGGGGTGATTTCTTTTGGGATATTAGCACCCCAAGAATAACCACCTTTTGAGTTTTCCTTAAGTTTTTGCAAGCCCATATTCTCACGAATCGCAATATATTCCATCTCAGGCGTTATTATACCTTTTTTTGCATAATGCATCTGGCTAACATTTGCACCAGCCTTGGCACGCAGAGGTTTTTTATTTGGAAATTGAAATAATTGTTGATTGTTAATGGTTGATGGTTGATTGGTTTTATAGCCATTATCTTCAGGCTTAATTTGTCTGCCTTCATATTCCTCAACATCTCCCCTTGCCCTAATCCATTTATCACGAATTTTTGGCAAGCCTTTGCGAATATCAAAACTAGCATTTTCATCAGTATAAATTCCAGATGTATCATAAACCCTAACTGGCAATTCCATTGATTTTGGCGATAGCTCAATCTCACGCATTGCAACACGAATATCTTTATAAATTTGCCCCTCAACATATATTTTTTTAGAAGATTGAAATGGCTTAGATGTTATGGCAAAATTTGGATCTAAAATTGGATCAATTTTTTTACTCGTAGAAGTTTTAGCTGGAGACATAAAATAAGATTAAATTTTTAATGAATAGTTTAGTGTTTTTATAAGGTTTTTTGTATAATTTGCAAGCTATTGTAGAAGCAGTAAAATATTTGATTATACAAATGCATTATGATATAATACAGCGTATTACAACGCAATATTTCATATTATGCCAAAAGAAACTATTTCATTTAGAGCGGAAAAAAAGAAAATTAAGGAGTTTGATAAAATCGCAGCACATTTTCAATTTGATAGAAGTAAAATGCTTAACACTGTAATTAATGATTACATTTCCTTTTATAATTACCAGATTGAAAAAATCAAAAAAGGGGTTGCAGATGCAGATAAAGGTAATTTTGCTTCCGAGCAAGAAGTGAGAAGAATGTTTGATAAATATAAACTTGATAATAAAGCTTAATAATGAAGATAAAATATACTAAAAATTCTATCAAAAATCTTGAAGAGATTTTTGATTATAGCAAACAACATAATAAAAGGGTTGCATATACTATTTCTCAAATAATAGAGTTATCCATAAACAATCTATTATTTTCCCCTTATTCAGGCAGGGCAGGTTTAATAAAGAATACAAGAGAGCTAATTATACCAAAAACAAAATATATATTAGTTTATAGATTAAAAAACGAAATTATTGAGATAATTGCGGTTGTTCATTCTTCTATGGATTGGCACTATATAGTTTCAAAAACAATTCACTAAAACACAAGCCAAGCCTACCTCTCAACAAACTTAGATGTGGTGTCATCCTGAGCAAAGCGAAGGATCTTTAGATGTTTCGCTACGCTCAATAAGGCACGCCAAGTATTTTTCTATCATCTAAAAAACTTCCCTAAAATTTTTATTGCAAAATTTAATAAAAAACCATATAATCCCATTTAATACCAAATTATTCCATTTAATTCCAGTTTAGTAAGTGTGGGGATATTCATTTCAAATTATGAGAATAAGCTTGATGCAAAGGGCAGAATCTCTGTGCCGGCAATGTTTCGTGAAGCGTTAAAAGATGAAGATTTCAACGGAATTATTGCATATCAATCTTTTATCAACCCCTGCATTGAGGCTTCTGGAATTAGTAGAATTGAGAAAATTGCCAACTCAATAGATAATCTTGACCCTTATGGTGATGAGCGAGATGCCTTTGCAACCAGCATTCTAGGCGGAAGCAAACAATTACCGCTAGATGTTGATGGCAGAATTATTTTACCTGAGGAGCTTGTAAAATTTGCCGCACTTAAAGATAAGGCAATTTTTGTTGGCAAAGGGTTCACTTTTGAAATTTGGAACCCAGAAAAATTTGAGAAATATTATAACAACTCTCGTGAAATCGCAAAAGTAAATAGAGGGAAATTGAAGCTAGGGTAAGGTTTTAATTTATAAAATAAACTAAATATGAATCTGCAAAATTTACAAATATATAGCTATAAATTTGAAGATTTTTCATATATCTTTGAACAAAATTTTAGCAGAAAAATAACTTATATGTTGAATGAAGAATCTCATATTTCCGTTTTACTAAATGAAAGCATTGAGCAACTAAACCCGCAGGATGGCAAGGTTTATCTGGATTGCACATTTGGTGCGGGTGGCCATTCAAGAGCAATTTTAGAAAAAGCAAATTGCAAAGTAATTGCACTAGATAGAGATTCTCATACAAAACAATTTGCAGATTTATTAAAAGAAGAATTTGGTGAAAGATTTATTTATATAAATTCAAAATTTTCTGATTTAGATGAAGCCTTGCAAACAGCAGGAATTAATGAGGTTGATGGCGTTTTATTTGATATTGGTGTTTCTTCAATGCAGATTGATACTCCAAGAAGGGGTTTTTCTTTTCAAGAAGATGGGCCACTTGATATGCGAATGAGCGACGAAGGAATTTCCGCAGAAGATTTTATAAATGAAGCTAAAGAAGAAGAAATTGCTGGCGTTATTTTTCGCTATGGCGATGAAAGAAAATCTCGCCAAATAGCATCAGCAATTATTCGTGAAAGAACCAAAAAAAGAATTACAAGAACTTCGCAATTAGCAAATATTATTTTATCTGTTTTAGGCAGAAGCAGAGATGGAATTCACCCTGCAACCCGCACATTTCAAGCAATTCGTATTTATATAAATGATGAGTTAAATGAATTAAAAATTGCCTTGCAAAAAGCAACCAAGATAATAAAAGATGAAGGAAGGGTTTGTGTAATAACATTTCATTCAGGTGAAGATGTTATTGTTAAAGATTTTTTTAGAGAAATCTCTGGCTATAATCAAGGCGTTTCAAGATATTTGCCAAGCCTTGAAATGCAGGCAAACCATCAATTTTCTGATTTTGAGCTTTTAACAAAAAAGCCAATTTTGCCGAATGATTTTGAAATAAAAAATAATATTCGTGCAAGATCCGCTAAATTAAGAGTTTTACAAAAAAAGAAAAAGGGTTTAATTCATTAGGCACTGTTAGCAAAATTTTATAAATTTGCTACTTTATTAATTTTGGCATAGAGCAGAGAAAAATTGAGACAGATAGTTAATCATATCTGCGAAAATTTTTCTGAACTATATGCCAAAATTAATAGTAGCCTTTCAGGTTATGGCAAAAATTGTTATCTACTTCGTTAGAAAGCTCGGTAATATGAATAACTATTACCCTCACTTTCTGCCTTGTATATAACAATTTTTGACACATAACAAATTTTATAAAACTTTGCTAACAGTGCCTAAATAGATGATTAATTTTAGAACATTTTTTTATATTTTACTTTTCTTGGGATTGGTGTTTTCTGTATATTTTACTGAAAACCAAGTTGATTCCGTTCGCAAAGAAATTAAAAAATTAAATACGCAATTATCTAGCTATGAAGATGAAATTCAAATTTTAGAAGCTGAGTGGAGTTACCAAAATAACCCTGAAAGATTGACTAATTTGATAACAAAAATTAATACAGAAATTGTGATGCATTCGCCTAAATATCCACAATTTACTGATCTAAAAAACTTACCTGAAAACGAAATTTACTTTTCAAAAAATTCTGATTCTACTAATTTGAGGTAATATTTTTTATTCAAATTAGTTTATGTAATGAGAAAACCTGCAAAAATAAACTTATCTCTTGATGGCTCAATTAGCAGTGTAATTGATAAAAGCAAAAACCGCATAATTTTATATTTCATCTTTGCCTTTTTAATTTATTCAGCGATTGCTTATAAATTAGTTAAGCTTACATTTTTTCTTGAGCAAGAATATAATGGGCAAAAATTCATTACCAAAAATTTTGAAACCACAGGCAGGCTGCCTATATACGACAGAAACGGAATTTTAATTGCAACTAACTTAAAAACAAATTCTTTATATGCAGATGCTAGAAATTTGAAGGATGCACCCTCAGTTGCAAAGCAAATCAGAAAAGTTTTTCCAGAATTAAATGAGAAAGATTTAATCACAAAACTTTCTTCAAAAAAGGCTTTCGTGTGGATTAAAAGAAATCTGCACCCTACAGAGATGAAGAAAATAAACGATTTGGGCATTCCTTACTTAAATTTTGATACTGAAATTAAAAGAACTTATCCACATTTGAATTTGTTTTCTCACGCTTTAGGTATGGTTGGTGTTGATTCTCAAGGCCTTACGGGCTTTGAAAAATTTATTGATAATCTTGAAGATTCAGAATTTGAAAATTATTCAAATAATAACAGAATTGATACCAGCCTAGATACAAGAATTCAGGGCATTTTACACGCAGAGCTTTTAAGCCAAATGCAAAAGCATGAGGCTAAATTTGCAAGTGGGCTTGTGATGGATGTTAATAATGGCGAAATTCTTGCACTTGTTAATCTGCCAGATTATGACCCAAACACTCCGCAATCTCTTAATATTTCAAATCAATTTAATAGCATAACACTTGGCAATTATGAAATGGGCTCAACTTTTAAGCCAATAACTTTTGCAATCGGCTTAGAAGAAAATCTTATTAATCTAAAAACTGTTATTGATGCAAGCGAGCCAATAAAAATTGGCAGATTTAAGATTTCTGATTATAAAGGAAAGTTTAGGCCACTTTATCTGCCTGAAATTATGATGTATTCCTCAAATATTGGCACTGCAAAAATTGCTGAAATTATTGGTGCTTCAAAAATGCAGGAATATTACAAAAAACTTGGTTTTTTTGAAAAAGTTGGAATTGAAATTAACGAAAAATCCATTCCCGTAATGCCAAGAAATTGGAATTTATCAACCACTTTAACCGCATCATTTGGGCATGGTGTTTCTGTTACCCCGCTTCATGTTGCTATAGCAAATGCAACGCTTGTTAATGGCGGTTTTTTAGTAAAACCAACCATATTAAAAACTTCAAAAAATATCGTTAGAAAAAGAATTTTTAGCGATAAAACTTCTGAAATTATGAGAAAACTTTATCGCTTAGTTGTTACTGGTGGCTCTGGCAAAAGTGCGGAAGCCAAAGGCTATTTTGTTGGCGGTAAAACTGGAACTTCTGAAAAAGTAGTGGAAGGAAAATATGTGTCTGGCGTGGTTATTGCATCTTTTGTGGGGATGTTTCCAATCAACAAGCCAAAATATTTAGTACTTGCAATATTTGATGAGCCTAAACCGACAAAAGATACTTATGGCTATGCAACAGGCGGTTGGGTTGCCGCCCCAGTTGTTTCCAGAGTGATTGAATCAATGGCACCAATCCTAAAAATTAAGCCTATTGATATTGAAAATGCCGAGCTTCAAAAGCAATTTGATTTAGGATTTTAGACTTTAATTTAATTATTTTACTATGTATTTTTTTCTGAAAGTTTTAATTAGTGCGTTTGTTATTGCTATAGTTTCAGAATTAGCAAAAAAATATAATTTATTCGCAGCTATTTTTGCCTCATTACCATTAACTTCAATATTAGCATTTATATGGCTTTATTATGAAACAAAAGATAATGCTAAAATTATAGACTTAAGTTACTCAATTTTTTATCTCGTCCTACCATCACTGATTTTCTTTTTAGTATTTCCCCTTTTACTAAGGCAGGGCTTAAGTTTCTATTTATCATTATTTTTATCTTGCACTTCAATGTCTATTGCTTATCTTTTGTTTATTTATTTCAAAAAATACTTTATTGGCTAAATCCCTTCACCAATTTTGGATCTGGAATATTCTTCATCAACTGGTTTTACAAGGTTAGATTCTATATATTCCATTAATTTTGCAACTGATTCATCAATAGAATTTTTAGAAGTATCTATAATTAAATCAGCATTTAGTGGCTCATCAAATTTATCATTTATACCTGTGAAATTTTTGATTTCCCCAGCGATTGCCTTTTTGTATAAACCTTTGGGATCTCTCTTTTTGCAAGTTTCAACATCTGCTTTTATGTATATTGAATGATAAGCATCACCTGCTGCAACCCTTGCTTTATCCCTATCTTCTTTATATGGAGAAATAAAAGCGGTTATAACAATAACGCCAGCTTGAGCAAAAAGGGCGGCAACTTCACCAACCCTACGGATATTCTCACTTCTGCCTTCTTTTGAAAAGTCTAAATCAGCGCTTAAGCCACCACGAATATTATCGCCATCAAGCACGAAAACTTGATAACCTTTTTCAAAAAGTTTTTGTTGTAATGCAAGTGCAATAGTTGTTTTGCCTGAGCCTGAAAGCCCACTAAACCACATCACGCCACCTTTATGACCATTAGCAATCGCTCTACGAACTGGATCAATACGGGATTCAACTGGGTAAAGATTATCTGATTTTGGTTGAGATTTTGAGCGTTGATCAGCAAAGCCTTTTAAGTCAATTATTCCACCGCCAACTGTGCGGTAATTTTCAACGATAACAAATCTGCCAGTTTTCGCATTACTTGCAAATTCATCAACACAAGCAAGCCCACGAATTCTAAAAACAATTTCAGCAACTGAATTTTTTTGCACTTCATCTTTTTTGCCAGTAAAACTTAAATCTTCAGTATCAACAACTCTTTCAATAGTCTTAACTTCCGCCTGATATTCAGAGGTATTAATTTTGATAAGATATTTTTTGCCTTCTTTAATTGGCTCATCACCAAGCCAAAAAATCTTGCCTCTAAAAATATTGGTTAGAACTGGGGCGTTTTCAAGGTGGCTAACCACTTGCCCTCGCTCTGTAAAAATTTGCTCAGATAAAGTTATGCCCACTGATTGCCCTGCAAAAGCCTGAGTAGCAGGCGTTTTGGTCGGTGGCCAAGTTTCTATAGAGTTAATTTTAACTTTGCGATTTGAAGGTGAAAACACAATATCATCACCCACTTTTAGAGATCCAGCCTCAATTCTGCCAGCAATTATACGCCTCTCATCAAATTTATAAACATCTTGCACAGGCAAGCGAAGTGGCAGGTTTTCAAGGTTTGGCTTTGGTGCAAAACCATCTAACGCCTTAAGAATTGAAGGACCTTTATACCAAGCCATATTTTTAGAATTGCTTGTTATGTTATCCCCCTCACGGCCTGAAATTGGAATTATGAAAGTTGGCGTAACCCCAATTTCTGCCAAATATTCAGTATATTGCTTTTCAATTTCACGGAATTTTTCTTCAGAATATCCAACTAAATCCATTTTATTTACTGCAACTGCAATCTGCGAAACACCTAGCAGAGAGAGCAAATAGCCGTGCCTGCGAGATTGTTCCTTCACGCCTTCTTTTGCATCAATTACAAGAATTGCCGCTTCAGAATTTGCCGCACCTGAAACCATATTTTTTAAGAATTCCTTATGACCGGGTGCATCAATAATTACATAATTTCTTTTTTCAGTCTTAAACCATAATTGCGTTGTATCAATGGTTATACCTTGATCCCTCTCTGCCTGTAATGCATCAAGCAAGAAGCTATATTCAAAGGGCATACCCCTGCGAACGCAAGATGCTTTTATTTGCTCCACCTTTCCTTCTGGAAGGGAATCCGTATCATAAAATAAACGCCCAATAAGTGTAGATTTGCCGTGATCCACATGGCCGACAATAACGATTTTTAGCTGCTCTTTACTTTCCATTGTTGATGGTTGATTGTTAATAGTTGCTATTTTTAAGTTTTGTTTGGTCATAGTTGTTTACTATCTATATTATTAGTTTTAGCCCTTTCTAATGCTAAATCAAAATTAAAGGAATAAAAATTTTTTATTAGATTTATATTTTCCTCAGAAATTCCTACTGAATAATTATTTATATTATCTGAAAAATGTGAGTTTATAACATCTGTAATGCTAGCTTTTGAAAAATTGTTATTTTCAATTAATTCTATTTTTTTAGAAATTTCTTTGCAAATTTTTCTCAATTTAACTTGGCTATCTAAATTAAAGTAACTCGCAATTTTTGAGTTAATATTTCTTTTGAAAAAATCAATTTGATTTCCTTCTAACATAGATTTTTTAGTTTTCTCTAAAATCGGTGGAGAAGTTATTAAATTTCCCATAATACAAGTGATAAGGCTTATTTTTAGACTACTATTCTAGTGTTTTGAAAGAAAAAAGCTAGTTTTTCTTGGAAAAATTACATTCTTGTTTTTTTTATAAAAATCTTGTTTAACAGAGTTCTAATAACTGAACTCTAAAAACTGAAATTATGCCTAAAGAAATTTTAATGCCAGCACTTTCCCCAACTATGACAGAAGGAAATCTTGCCAAATGGACGAAGAAAGAGGGGGATAAAATCAAGGCTGGTGATGTTATAGCTGAAATTGAAACCGATAAAGCAACTATGGAGGTTGAAGCCGTTGATGAAGGCACGCTTGGCAAAATAATCATTCCACAAGGCACTAACCAAGTGAAAGTAAATCAAGTTATCGCACTTATTTTGGAAGATGGCGAAGATAAAAAAGCCCTTGATAGCTATCAAATCAAGCAACCTGAAGCTGCGAAAAAAGAAGAAGTTGCTAACCAGAATTCTAGTGGCAGTGCCAGTGGCAGTAAAGTTCCGAGTATTGCTCCGCAAGTTACATCTGCCCCCAGAATTGCCCCACAAATAACACCATCAACTATTAACCATCAACTATCAGCCAACACAAAAGCTAGCCCACTTGCTAAAAAAGTGGCACAAAATAGCGGTGTTGATCTTTCTACAGTTAAAGGCACTGGCCCTAAAGGTAGGGTTGTAAAAGCTGATATTGAGGAGTTTTTAGCAACTGGCTCAGGCTCAAATGTTATTCGCAGAAATCCGGTTCCATTTGAAAGTTTTCCAAATTCAAATATCCGCCAAGTGATAGCTCGCAGATTACTTGAATCCAAACAGCAAGTTCCGCATTTTTATCTAACTATTGATTGCGATGTTGATAATCTGCTTGAAACTCGTCGCCAGATTAATGACCTCGCCCCTGTTTCAGAAGATGGCAAACCGCTTTATAAAATTTCCGTAAATGACCTTGTTATCAAGGCTTCTGCCCTTGCAATGCGTGATGTTCCAGCTTCCAACGCAAGCTGGTATGATGATGCGATTGTACAATATAATAATGTGGATATTTCTGTTGCGGTAGCAACTGATGGCGGTTTGATAACGCCAATTATCTTCAATGCAGATCAAAAATCTGTAATCGCAATTTCAAATGAAATGAAAGTTTTGGCGAAAAAAGCTCGTGAAAACAAGTTGAAGCCTGAGGAATTCCAAGGTGGTGGATTTTCAATTTCGAATCTTGGCATGTATGGCATTAAAACTTTCTCAGCAATCATAAACCCACCGCAATCTTGTATTTTAGCGGTTGGCACAAGTGAGGAAAAGCCAGTTGTAAAAAATGGCCAGATAAAAACTGCAAATATTATGAGCGTTACTCTTTCCGTAGATCACCGCTCGGTTGATGGTTCAGTTGGCGCAGAATTCCTACAAGCCTTCAAGAAATATATTGAAAACCCAGCAGGGCTTTTGGTTTAAATTTTATCAGAGGTGTGGAACATTAAAAACCACACCTACTTTATATTTTATTAATAGCTTTAGGGGCTTCGGTTTTGCCACCTTCTTTGGTGCATTCTTCAGCATTATTTGCAAATTTCCACTCATTAGGGTCATTATCAATTTTTGCAACCCCCGCACAAGAATGAGAACCATCTGCAGAAGCACAATCATTTTTACCAGCTTTTGCAATGCCGTAACATTTAACTTTGCCTTCAAAGCCTTTCATATCCATTGCAAATGAATTATTACTAGATGAAGTTGCAATTAAACCAATTATGGTTGATGCTAAAATTTTATTCATAAAAACTCTTTTGATTATTTAATTAAAATCTAAATTTTTTGCCCAGTTTTTTGCCAATCTTCAAGAAATTTTTGAAGCCCTGCATCAGTTAATGGGTGCTTGAATAATTGCTTGATAGTTGCAGGCGGAACTGTGCAAACATCCGCACCTATTCTTGCCGCATCTAAAATATGAACTGGGTGGCGAACAGATGCAACTAAAATTTGAGTTTCATAGCCATAATTATCATAAATTATTCTAATATCTTCAATTAATTGCATACCATCAAAACCTACATCATCGTGCCTACCAACAAAAGGTGATATATAAGTTGCACCAGCCTTAGCCGCAAGCAATGCTTGAACTGCTGAAAAACAAAGCGTAACATTAGTTTTTATATTCTCACTAGAAAATGTTTTGCAAGCCTTTAGGCCTTCTTCAGTAAGCGGGAGCTTTACAACAACATTATCAGCTATTTTTGCAAGTTTTCTGCCTTCTTCAACCATTCCATTATATCCAGTTGAAACTACTTCAGCACTAACTGGAAGGTTAGGCAAAAGCGTGCATATTTCTTTAATAACTTCTAAAAAATCACGCCCAGATTTAAGAATTAAACTTGGGTTAGTTGTTACCCCATCAAGCATACCATAACTTTTTAAGGCTTTTATTTCTGCAACATCTGCGGTATCAACAAAGAATTTCATAAGATTTAGGTTTAAGTTAATTTACTAAAAAAATTTTATAGGCTATTAGATTAACTTTGTTAATAAAAAAATTTTACTTATGAAAAAAATTTTTATTTTAAGTTTAGTAATTATTCTTGGAAGTTTAGCTGGTGCTTGCAACACCATCAAGGGCATTGGACAAGATATAGAAGGCGCTGGAAAAAGCTTGCAAAGAACTTCAGACTACTAGAAGGAATTTATAATTTGTGTTTTATCAGGTTAAAAGATCATATTCTAACCGGCTTTTATTAATAAAGCAGGTTGCTTTGCTGATTTCTAAAATTTCTTTATTTTTATTACTCTTAATAGCATTAATTTTATTTTTAGTTAATCGTTTTAACCCCAAATCCCTTGAAGATTTTAGAGTTGATATTTCAAAAGCTGTTAACCCTATTTCAATGTATTTTGAGAGAATTGCTGATAATGTTTCATTAGTATTTGAGCAGATAGATAATGTTATCCACGCCAATACATACTCAAAGCAATTAAGAGAAGTTAAAAATGAAAATTTTAGAATAAAACTTCAATATAATTTAATGCAAGAAGAAAACACTAAGCTAAAGAATTTATTAAAATTTATTCCAGATTATAAAAGAGAAATTTTTACCGCTAAAATTATTTCTAAAGCACCGGGGCCTTTTGTTAAATCTGCCTTTATAAAATCTTCGGCAGTTTCTAACCTTGAAAAAGATAATGTTGTTATGAATGATGATGGCCTTGTTGGGCAGATTGAATCAGTTTCAGGGGATATAGCAAGCGTTATTCTTATTACAGATAGAAGATCTAACATTCCAGTTAAAGCAAAAAACTCAGGTAAAAGGGCAATTTTAGAAGGTAATGGAACAAATATTACTGAGCTTGGCTATTTGGTTTCTACTAAAAATCTTTCTATTGGTGAGGAGATTTTAACCTCTGGCGATGGCGGAATATTTCCCTCAGATATTCCAGTTGGATATATTGAGAAAATTGAGAATGATAGAGTTTATGTTGCAACTTACGCTGATATGGAAAGCCTAGACTATGTTTTCATACTTAAATAGATTACTTGAGCTTATACCTTTTGCATCAAGCATATTTTTTATAACATTATTTGCTATATCTGATGGTGGTATTTTTCATCACTCATTTAGGCCAGCAATTAGTGCAATATTCGTATTCTACTGGTTTTTTGCAAATATTGGATTAATGGGAACTTTAACAATATTTATTATTGGAATATATTCTGACGCTATGTATTTAAGCCCACTTGGAATTGAATCATTTAGCTTATTGGTTGCATATTATATTACAAGAGGGCAAAAAGAACTTTGCACAAAATATGGCTTTTTAGCTTTTTGGATATTTTTTGGATATTTTTTACTAATATTCTTTACTTTCAAAGCAATTTTAATGGCGATTTTCTTTAGCTCATTAAATTTTAATAATATTATTTTATCTCAATATTTATTTACTTTTTTTCTATATCCAATAATTCACTATATATTTAGCTTTTTCAAACTTAAGAAAATAACTTTTATTAGAATATAAATAAAATGTTTAACCCAACAGCAGAGAAATCAAAATTAATATCAAGAAGGTCTCTAATTCTCTCTGCGGGAAAGCTTGCCGCACTATCTTTACTTGGTGCTAGAATGTATCACTTGCAAATTGTTGAAGGTGCAAAATATAGAAATCTAGCCGAAGGCAATAGAATTAAACTTGTTCCAGTAATTCCTAGAAGGGGGTTAATTAAAGATAGAAATGATCAAATAATTGCTGAAGGTATCTCTCGTTATCAGCTTGTTTATAGCCCGCAGAGGGGTAAGAACCCTAAAGATAATTTATTAAAAATTGCAAAATTAATTGATTTACCAAAAGATAAATTAGATGAATTACTTAATGCTTTAGAAAGCAAAAATACTAGGTTTCCTTTAGTTATTGAGAATTTTTTATCTTGGGAAAATATTGCTCGTGTAAAAGTTAGGGAGAGAGATCTTCCAGAATTTAAGGTCAATTTTATTGAATCAAGATATTACCCCTATCAAAATATTACTTCTCACTTAACTGGATATGTTGGAATTGTAAGCAAGATAGAGCAAGAAAATAAATCTAATATTGAAAAATATGGTGAGCTTCTAAAAGAGCAAAATTTTCGTATTGGTAAAACTGGTATAGAACTCTCAATGCAAGATAAACTGGCTGGCAAAGCTGGTGTTACCGAAGTTGAAGTTGATTCAAGAGGGCGAGCCATTAGAGAGATTTCTTATAAACAAGATGAGCGAGGAAATGACCTAAAACTAACCATTGATATGGATTTGCAAACTTATTTGCACTCCATATTAAAAGGTAAAGGTGGCTTGGCTGGTGAAGGGGCTTCTGCGGTTTTAATTGATGTTGAATCAGGCGACATAATGGCAATTTGTTCAGTGCCTGATTATAATGCAAATTCTTTCATCAAGGGCATTAACCCTAATGACTTAAAAAACCTATACTCAAACCCTGATAAACCTTTTATAAATAAAGCAATTTCAAAAACTTATCCGGCTGGTTCAACTTTCAAAACAATTGTTGCAACTGCCGCCTTAAATGAAGGGGTTATTGATAGAAACACCAGTATTTATTGCCAAGGGCATTTATATTTTGGTGGCAGAAGATTTCACTGCTGGAAGGAAGAAGGGCACGGCTCTTTAAGCGTTGAAGGCGCACTTGAACAATCTTGCAATGTGTTTTTCTATGAAGTTGCCAGATTACTTGGCATACAAAAAATTGCAGATTACGCTAGAAAACTCGGGCTTGGTAACCTTACTGGAATTGAACTTCCATATGAAGAAGCAGGCATTATACCTGACCCTGCTTGGAAAAGAAAAACATTAAAACAACCTTGGTATGAAGGTGAAACCCTAAATACCGGTATAGGGCAAGGCTATGTTGAAGTTACGCCGTTACAACTTGCTTTAGCAGCCGCAAGAATAGCAACTGGAAAGAATGTTGAAGCAAGAATTTCCCTACCAGATGGCAAACCAACCAGAAGGGTTTTTAGCAATATACAAGGGCTTTCATCACAAAAATTAGCGATTGTTCAAAGTGGAATGAATATGGTTATTAATGGTAGCGCTGGAACTGCAAGAGCATCAAAAATTCTTGATAGCATATATAGCTTCGCTGGCAAAACTGGCTCAGCACAATATAAAGCTATTGATAGAAATATTAAAATAAAAAGGGATATTGATACACACTCCTTATTTATGGGCTATGGCCCTGTAAATAGGCCAAGATTTGCGGTTGGTGTAATTGTTGAATTTGGCGGAGGTGGCTCTAAAACTGCCGCACCTATTGCTAGAGATATTCTAAATTTTGCCTTCCAAAAATATCTTGGCTGAAATAATCTGTAAAAAAATGACTTCACCCCTAGAAAATTTAATTAATCTTATCTCTAAATTGCCAAGTTTAGGCAAGAGATCCGCCACTAGAATAACTCTGCACTTACTTAAGAATGGAGAAAAATTAATGCAACCCTTAGCAAATGCAATTCTAGAAGCTGAAAAATCTATAAAAACTTGCGAAATTTGCGGAAATTTTGATATAATCTCCCCCTGCTCTATTTGCATTGATGAAAAGCGGGATAAATCAATCATAATGGTTTTAGAAGATGTTTCAGATTTATGGGCAATAAATCGTGGCAGAATTTATAATGGGGTTTTTCATATTTTAGGTGGGGCACTTTCTGCTATGGATGGCGTGGGGCCAGACAAACTAAATATCGCAAGCCTTCTTTCAAAAGTTAGCACTGGTGAGGTTAAAGAAATTATTCTTGCTACAAACGCAACTATGGAAGGGCAAACAACCGCCCATTATTTAAGCCAAAGGCTTCAAGAATATAATATTAAGATTACTAGGCTTGCACAAGGCGTTCCGCTCGGTGGTGAAATTGAATATCTTGACGAAGGGACATTAATAACCGCCCTAAATTCAAGAAGAGATTTTTAATTAAGCTCCAATTTTTATAGCTATAAACCCTGTAAAACCGAAGGTATAGCATTTATTAAATCCTCTGCAATCATACCAAGCCCTAACAAATTTGCACATTCTGAGTGAATCCAAACTCCTGCACAAGCGGCTTCAAAAGCTGGCATATTTTGAGCAAGCAAACCGCCGATAATTCCCGCTAAAACATCACCACTTCCGGCTGTAGCAAGCCAAGTTGGGGCGTTATAATTTACTGCAATTCTGCCATCTGGGCTTGCAATAATTGTATCATTACCTTTAAGAACTATAATATTTTCGCATAATTTTGCGGCTTTTGAAGCTCTTTCCAACTTACTGCCATCAACCTCAAAAACCCTCTTAAACTCGCCTTCGTGAGGGGTTAATACTGATTTTTTATTCTTTTTAAGTGCCTTAATAAATTCCTTTGGCTTATTTTGAAATAAGCTAAAAATATCAGCATCTATAACGCAAGATAAACCCTCTTCCAAACATTGATAAACCCTTAAAGGTGCAGATATATCAAACCCAGAGCCACAGCCAAGAATTGCGGCATTAATTTTTTTGAGCTTGATATATTTTTCTAAATCTTCTGCTTCTTTTAATTTCTTTACCATCACTGAAAGCAGTGATGAGGCATAAATTGGCAGAGAATTCTCATCAGCACATATAGTTGCAAGCCCTGCCCCTACCCTCATTGATGCGGTTGCAGCCATTCTTGAAGCACCTGTAAAATCTTCTGCACCGCCATCAATTACAATATGGCCTTTATTATATTTATGAATATTTAGGCTATGAATTGGCATTTTATTAATCCATAAATCTTTTGTGTTTAAGAAATATGGATTATAAATTTCTTTATTAACTTCATCTGGAATCCCAATATCAACAACCTTTATTTTGCCGACATAAGATTTTGCTGGCAAAATAAAACAGCCAATCTTAGCTTGCTGATAACAAATTGTGTAATCTGCTTTTATAGCAATATTTTTAATTTCACCATTATCAGCAGAAACCCCACTTGGAACATCAAGGCTTAAAATCTTAAATTTATTTTGATGAGAATTTTTTGCTAAATTAATTTTTTCAAATATTTCAGCGATATCGCCTGTTATATCCCTTTTTAAGCCAGTTCCAAAAACTGCATCAATAATTAAATCTGCTTGTTCAAGATAATCTTCATCAAATTCTTCAATATCTATACCATATGAAATTGCAAATTCCATAGCTTGAATATTAAGCTGAGAAACCTTTCTTAAATTACCTATTGTTGAAATTCTAATATCATAACCCCTTTCACTTAAAAGCCTTGCAGTTATATAGCCATCACCGCCATTATTTCCAGTGCCACATAGAATATATATCGCATCACCATTCTTTTTATTATCAAGAATTTCATCAACATAATTAGCAGTTTTTTCTGCCGCATTACACATCAAGGTAAATGATGAAATGCCAAATCTTTCTGATTCTTCATCAGCTTGCCTAGAAGTTGCGGAGTTATAAATTTTTATCATTCTATGGTAAAATTAATTCAATTTCTAAAAATAGCTAAACAAGAAAAATATAATTTTTCAATATATAAAGTTAAATTCTAGATATAAAACTTGAGATGAAATAATTTGTGAGGCAAAAAAAGAAAGTAAGGGTAAAATTGTAAAAAACAGCATTATTATAAACCTTTTTTTAGTCTGGCAGCGACTTACTTTCCCATGACTTAAGACATAGTATCATCAGCGTGTGAGGTCTTAACTTCTGAGTTCGGGATGGGATCAGGTGTGTCCCCTCAGCTATAACCACCAGACAAAGAAAAGGTTTATATTGTAAAAAGGTAAAGAATAATAACTCAAAAAAATATAGTAAGCAATATTAAAACAATGTTCTAAACGAAAGCTTAGCACTGCTTTAGTGTCATCGCAACTCTTATAAAATCGTTAAGTGTATCAAACCAATTGAGCTATTAGTAAAGGTTAGCTGAGTAGATTGCTCTACTTGCACATCCTTCCTATCAACGTAGTGGTCTTCTACGGCTCTAATGGGGAATACTGGTTTTGAGGCTGGTTTCACGCTTAGATGCTTTCAGCGTTTATCCGTTCCATACATAGCTACCCAGCTGTGCCGTTGGCACGACAACTGGTACACCAGAGGTATGTTCACCCCGGTCCTCTCGTACTAAGGGCAAATCCTCTCAATATTCCTACACCCACGGCAGATAGGGACCGAACTGTCTCACGACGTTCTAAACCCAGCTCACGTACCTCTTTAAATGGCGAACAGCCATACCCTTGGGACCTTCTCCAGCCCCAGGATGAGATGAGCCGACATCGAGGTGCCAAACAGCGCCGTCGATATGAGCTCTTGGGCGCTATCAGCCTGTTATCCCCGGAGTACCTTTTATCCGTTGAGCGATGGCCCCACCACATGGAACCACCGGATCACTATGACCTACTTTCGTATCTGCTCGACTTGTAAGTCTTGCAGTCAGGCAGGCTTTTGCCATTGCACTCTAAAGGATGATATCCGACCATCCTGAGCCTACCTTCGCACGCCTCCGTTACTCTTTGGGAGGTAGCCGCCCCAGCTAAACTACCCACCATGCAGTGTCCAGGAGCCGGTTAAACGGCTCGCTGTTAGACACAAGAAACCTGCAGGGTAGTATCTCAACGACGACTCCAGAAGAGCTAGCGCCCTTCCTTCAAAGTCTCCTACCTATCCTGCACAGCAGATTCCCGGTGTCAATGCAAAGTTATAGTAAAGGTTCACGGGGTCTTTCCGTCTAACCGCGGGAACTCCGTATCGTCACGGAGAATCCAATTTCACTGAGCCGATGTTGGAGACAGTGGGGAAGTCGTTACGCCATTCGTGCAGGTCGGAACTTACCCGACAAGGAATTTCGCTACCTTAGGACCGTCATAGTTACGGCCGCCGTTCACTGGGGCTTCGATCCGGAGCATACACCCCATCACTTAACCTTCCAGCACCGGGCAGGCGTCAGACCATATACATCGCTTTCTCAGCTTAGCATAGCCCTGTGTTTTTAGTAAACAGTCGCCACCCCCTGCTTTGTGCCGCCTATTAATGCTTGCGCAATAATTGGCCACCCTTCTTCCGAAGTTACGGGTGTAAATTGCCTAGTTCCTTCAACATCGTTATCTCAAACACCTTGGTATACTCTACCTTTCCACCTGGGTCGGTTTAGGGTACGGACTAATGTGGTGCTATTTCCTGGCACCTGTTCACTGCACAAAGAATCCAATAACCTTGCACAATTTACCAGATGCGTCACACTCCACTGGCTCACGAATATTAACGTGATTCCCATCGACTACGCCTATCGGCCTCGCCTTAGGGACCGGCTAACCCTGCTCAGATTAGCTTTAAGCAGGAACCCTTAGAATTTCGGCGGGAGAGTTTCTCGCTCTCCTGATCGTTACTCATGTCAGCATTCTCACTTCTGATATCTCCAGCAAACCTTACGATTTACCTTCACAGACTTACAGAACGCTCCGCTACCGCTCATACTAAAAGTATGAACCCGCAATTTCGGTGTGTAGTTTTAGCCCCGTTACATCTTCGGCGCTGAATCGCTTAATTAGATCAGTGAGCTATTACGCTTTCTTTAAAGGATGGCTGCTTCTAAGCCAACCTCCTGACTGTATTGGCGATTTAACATCCTTAAACACTTAACTACAACTTTGGGACCTTAATTGACGGTCTGGGCTATTTCCCTCTCGACCATGGACTTTATCACCCACAGTCTGCCTAGCTAGGAAAATACTTGTTGGTATTCGGAGTTTGATTCGGTTTGGTAAGGCTTTGGGCCCCCCTAGCCGATTCAGTGCTCTACCCCCAACAGTATATTATACCTAACGCTCTACCTAAATAGATTTCGCGGAGAACCAGCTATCTCCCAGTTTGATTGGCCTTTCACCCCTAGCCACAGCTCATCCCAATCTTTTTCAACAGATATGAGTTCGGCCCTCCAGTAGGTGTTACCCTACTTTCAGCCTGGCCATGGCTAGATCACTGAGGTTTCGGGTCTATTGCCAGAGACTAAAACGCGCTTTTAACACTCGCTTTCGCTACGCCTACGCCTAACGGCTTAAGCTTGCCACTAACAATAAGTCGCTGACCCATTATACAAGAGGTACGCCATCAGGGGATAAACCCCCTCTGACTGCTTGTAAGTATTCGGTTTCAGGTACTATTTCACTCCCTTTATCAGGGTTCTTTTCACCTTTCCCTCACGGTACTTGTGCACTATCGGTCATTTACGAGTACTTAGCCTTGGAGGGTGGCCCCCCCATATTCAGACAGGATTTCACGTGTCCCGCCTTACTCAAGAATCTATGATGGTTTACTTATACGGGGCTATCACCCGCTATGGCGCTGGTTTCCAACAGCTTCTAATTATGTTTCATAGATTACTGGGCTGATCCGCGTTCGCTCGTCACTACTAGCGGAGTCTCAATTGATTTCTTTTCCTACAGATACTTAGATATTTCAGTTCTCTGCGTTCGCTTCTTAAACCTATGTATTCAGTTTAAGATACTCTATACTTTGTTCGTTATTTGTTAATCGCAAGCGATTAACGAAAACGAACAAAAGAGTGGGTTTCCCCATTCGGAAATCTTCGGATCAAAGTATATTGGCAACTCCCCGAAGCTTATCGCAGCCTGTCGCGTCCTTCATAGCCTGTAAATGCCAAGGCATCCACCGAATACCCTTTTCATGTTTGATACATGAAGAATTATTCTAAATTTTTGCCGATTCTATTTGAGATTACGATGACCTAATGCAGAACTAAACTTTTTAGCTCAAAACAATTCGCACTTTTAAGTGCGCTGTCTTAACATCGCTCATCTATAATTTATATTGATATTATTATCTTTACCAGACAACAATCTAATGCTGTTATTTACAATTTTAAAAAACATCCAAGCAGATAAATTAACTTCATTGCGTTGGGAGTGAGGTGTATAATATCAAGTTTTAGATATGTCAACAGCTAAAATTACAATTTTATTATTTTTTACAAAAAACCCTTGAAAGCCAATTACAAAGCCAAAGAAAAAATAATATTTTTTACATTTTATTTACAAAAAACCTCGTTAATTGTTTTTTAACTTTTTATGATTAATATGTATTAATATTAGTATTTTTTGGATTGAATTAATGAGTAAACATAGCCTACAAATTGGCAAGCAAGCCTATCTTGCAATATATGCACCGGTTGTTGATATATATTTTCCTGATAATAAAAAACTTAAAATTTACGAAAATTTCTTTGAGAATGCAAATAATGAAGGGGTTAGTGAAGCGTTAAATAAGATAAAAGAAATTATTTCAGAAAGTAGAGAATTTATTGTAGATAAAGAGAAATCCGGCTTAGATATTTCAGGAATGGCAAAAGATAAAGCTGATGCTAATGCAAATACTCACGCTTTTTTAATAGAAAAAACAAAAGAGCTAAGCAAGCATTTTGATGTTATAAACAGAGCGTTACAAAGCTCAAATTCTCAGAATAAACCTGCAAAATATGAAATTTATAAAATTGGTGGCACTGGCCCTAATAAATTGTGGAATTTATTAAGCATCAGAAAAGAGAAAAATATTAACGCCGTTATAATTGGCCCGATAGGTAACCCTGATATTGAAGAGAACCAAGGCTTGCCTAAATTTAGTGAAATCTGTAAAAATTATTATAAAAAAAATGGAATAAATTTTATAGAATTATCTGAGGATACTAATAACACCGTAACTGCTCATAATTTTGTTTTTGGCAAAGATTTTTTTGAAAAAGAAGATAATTATTCAAAAGATAAATTTATTCTCAAAAGTGGCGAATTTTCCAATCCAAATGTTAAAATAGCTGCCGTAGATAAAAAATGGTTTGAAAAATTTAAGCAACCCTTATTGAAAGCAGTTTCTGAATGCAGATATTTCTTTTTAGAAGGGAATTTTGGCTTAAAAATTGGCAAAGAAAATTACAAAGAAGTTCACAATTCAATAGGAAAAAAGACAAATGAAAATTCAGATACTTCTCACAATGTTTATTCTCCGCCCACTGATGTAAATGCTTTATTAACCGAAGAAAATTTTAGAAAAACTGAGCTTGAGGCCTTATCTAAAACAAATTGTGAATTTATTGCAATGAATGAAAGCGAAGCATTAGCTTTATTCAGCGATAAAATAGATGAAGGCATTACCTCAGATGAAATAAAAAAGATTTCTAAGGAAGGTTTTGATAACCCTAAATTTCAAAAAATGCTTGGTGAGGTTTCAAAAATTATGGCAGAAAAAGAGCAGAAAATGATAGAGGAGAATAATAATAGCAATGCACTTTTTGTAGAGCCAATTTGCATTATAACCTTCGGAGATAAAGGCTCTTTCTTAGTTGATTCAAAAGATCATATATTTTGCGAGCCTCAAAAAGTTGAAAATATTGTTGATGTTACAGGAGCTGGGGATTCCTTCGCTGCAACTGCATTTGCATTACGAAATTATTTTTGGGTTAACAGAAGAGAGAATGAACATAAAGGAAAATTAATTAATTATGAGAATGGAATTTTTAGGCTAAAAAATGAAGAAAAAATAGCTATATTAAAGGGGGCAACAAATGTTGCATCTGAGGTTATACAACATTTTGGAGCACAAATAGAGGATACAAAAGTTTTTGATGCGGCGATGAGCGTTATTGAAGTGCCTGCAAAGGGGGAATCCGCCTCAGCCCCAGAAATTCCTGCCCCCAACAAACGAAGGGAGTAAAATAATGAATATTACAAAATCTGAAAATATTATAAAATTTGAACTAGAAGTTAATAACCTGCCCTGTTGGCATTGGGTAGAGGTTAAAGAAACAATGCTACCACTTGCAAAAAAAGTTCAAAAAGGTGATAATATTGATATTGCAAAATTTGGTAGAATTATAATCTCTGGCTGGGGAAACAACGCCCCCTGCAGACAGGAAGTTTTAGAAAAACTAAGAAATAATTAACCATCCATCACCACTCAAAACTAAGCAACATCTGGCCTTGCACCTTTGATAATTTTAACGGTAATTACTTTAATAACATATATTCCATCTGGGCGAGGTAATGGAATAATTTTAATATTTCTCATTGTTTGAGAATTATTTGTAGAAGTAACTAT
The DNA here is from genome assembly GCA_964445765.1 of uncultured Rickettsiales bacterium. GTDB lineage: Bacteria > Pseudomonadota > Alphaproteobacteria > Rickettsiales > UBA8987 > JANPLD01. Next base: position 524,936 of record CAYULD010000001.1, read on the forward strand.
AGAGAAAGAATTATCCCTTTTATTATCAATTGAATCTTTTATCTTTTCTAAATATTTTTCATTAAAAAATTCTTTGTTAAGAATTTCTTCATAAGTTTTAGTTTCAACTGCATCATCAGACATATATTCTTTAGCAAAATTTTCATTAAAGAATATTATTTTGCCTTTTTTATTAACCAGTGCAAAACAACTTGAGTAAGATTCCAAAGATTTAGATAAGAATAAACTCATAAACTCAGTTGCAGTGAGTGATAATTTGAGCTTCTTAACTATATAAAGCGAATATGCCGTAACTATAACGAAAACCACTAGCATATATTGAATAACATTTAGCACCTCAGATTTTTCTTGCATACTCAAGATAACCATAGTGCTGAAATATATCATCAGGGTGATAAACAAAATTTGAGTGATGAAAAATATCGTAATCATCCAATTAGGAACAAGCTCATGCCCCCTTTTATAAAAGCTACCAGAGGTTTTTATAATTTCCTGCCAATCTTTTCTATCAATAAATCTCTTAGGCAATATTTGCTTTTCCTTTTTGTTTGTAACATTTTCATTAACTGACATAAAAACCTTTAATTTAATTTTTCTTGTTCAAGATAAACCACTAAGATTTGCTTTCCAAATGATTTTTTATTTTTAGCAGGTCAAACCATACATTTTTTTTCTGACTAGGTTGTCTTAGCAAATATGAAGGGTGAAAAATTGCAAAACAATCTATAATTTTATTATTATAGTTGTCATTATACTCTAAAATTTGCTTTCTTAAAATAGAAATTGATTCTTTACTATTTATTACTGAGCTTGTTGCAGTTGCACCAACTAGCACTATTATTTTTGGCTGAATTAGAGCAATATGTTTTTCAACAAATGGCCTGCAAATTGATATTTCTTCAGGGGTTGGCTTGCGATTGCCGGGTGGTCGCCAAAAAATTGAATTTGTGATATAAAAGCTATTATGCTCACTATCCCCTGCCCTAGTAAAACCAATATGTTTAATCATCTCATCTAAAAGCCTGCCTGAAACACCACAAAATGGGCGAGCTTGAATATCTTCATTTTCGCCTGGGGCTTCACCAATAAACATAATTTTTGCTTTTGGGTTGCCTTCTGCAAAAACACAATTTGTAGCTGATTTTTTAATTGATAGCCCATCAAAATCAGATACAATTTGTTTTAATTCTTCTAAATTTTTAGCTTTATTCGCAAGCTCTTTTGCTTTATTTATCCATTCTAATGTTGATTTATTTAATGCATCGCTTGCTGTAGGAGCTAGTTTTTGAATTTGATTTGTAACAATTTTTTTATCTTCTGAATTTTTCTTTGCAGATTTTGGCATTTCTGAAATTTTGTTATTAGCTTTTAATTCTTCAGCAAAATCTGAAATAATATTTTTTGTACTTGAAAAAACCCAACCAGCACCAAATTCTTTTTGAATTTCAAGGGCTTTTATTGAATTTTCAAACATATTTATTATATGGCTTCTGCAAGAGAAGAATAGAGTTCAATTTCTTCTTCAGCAAGTAATTTCTCTAAATCATTTTGAGAGTGTTTTAAGCGTATTTTTGCGTGCTCTAACTTATCAACTGCAAATTCTTTTGTTGTATTAGAAAGATCAAAAGCCTCACTAGCAAGAACTGAGCATTCTGCTTGATTAACTTCTGCAAAGCCACCGGCTACAAAAAATTTTTTTACTGAATTATTACCCTCAATAATACCAACAACGCCGTTTTTTAAGGTTGAAATAAGCGGTGCGTGATCAGCTAAAACGCCAAATTCGCCAGCTTCACCCGGCAAAGTTGCCTGTGCAACCTCACCTGTATATATTAACTTTCCGGGGGTAGTAATTTCTAGTTTCATAATAGGTTCTAGGGTTTAGGTTTCTGGGGGGGTAGGATAAGAGATTTTAGTCAGAGATACTCCCCTAACACCTAATCCCTAGACCCTAACCCCTTAAATTAAGCTGCTTCAGCTGCTAATTTCTTAGCTTTTGCGATTGCCTCATCAATATTACCAACCATATAAAAAGCTGATTCTGGCAGGTCATCATGCTTGCCTTCAATAATTTCTTTGAAGCCCTTTATAGTATCAGCAAGTGAAACTAACTTGCCCGGCGCCCCAGTGAAAACTTCCGCAACATGGAAAGGCTGAGATAAGAAACGCTGAATTTTTCTAGCACGAGCAACTGTAAGTTTATCTTCCTCAGAAAGCTCATCCATACCAAGAATTGCTATAATATCTTGTAAATCTTTATATTTTTGAAGAATTCTTTGCACTTCACGAGCTACCGTGTAATGCTCCTCACCGATTATTTTTGGGTCAACAATCCTTGAAGTTGAATCTAATGGGTCAACCGCAGGGTAAATTCCAAGCTCTGCAATTTGACGAGAAAGAACTGTTGTTGCATCTAAGTGAGAGAATGAAGTTGCAGGTGCTGGATCAGTCAAGTCATCCGCAGGAACATAAATCGCTTGCACTGATGTAATTGAGCCTTTGTTAGTTGAAGTAATTCTTTCTTGCAAAGCACCCATTTCAGTTGATAAAGTTGGTTGATAGCCAACCGCTGATGGAATACGACCAAGTAATGCAGAAACCTCAGAGCCTGCTTGAGTAAAACGGAATACATTATCCATAAAGAAAAGAACATCTTGCCCTTCTTGATCACGGAAATATTCTGCCATTGTTAAGCCTGTTAAAGCAACCCTAGCACGCGCCCCCGGTGGCTCATTCATCTGACCATAAACAAGTGCTGCCTTAGATTTTTTGTAATCATTTGGATCAATAACGCCAGATTCCATCATTTCGTGATATAAATCATTACCTTCACGCGTTCTTTCACCAACACCCGCAAAAACTGAATATCCGCCATGTGCTTTTGCGATATTGTTAATTAATTCCATAATAAGAACGGTTTTACCAACCCCTGCACCGCCAAATAAACCAACCTTACCACCTTTTGAATAAGGTGCTAGCAAATCAATAACTTTAATACCTGTTACCAAAATTTCTGTTTCAGTTGATTGCTCAGCAAAGCTAGGCGCTTTTTGGTGAATTGATGCTTTTTGGGTTGCACTGCAAGCACCTTTACCATCAATAGTGTTGCCCACTACATCAAAAATTCTGCCCAAAGTTTCAGGGCCAACTGGCACTGAAATTGGCTTACCAGTATCCACAACTTCCGCACCACGAACCAAACCATCAGTTGAATCCATTGCAATACAACGAACTGAGTTTTCACCCAAATGTTGAGCAACTTCCATTACCAGAGTTTTGCCATCATTCTGTGTTTCAAGCGCATTAAGAATTTGTGGCAAATTTCCACTTTCAAATTGGACATCCACCACCGCAGATATTACTTGTGTTATTTTTCCTTTGTTCATAGTTTTTACTTTTTAGGTTCTAGGTGCTAGGTTCTAGGTGTTAGGGGTTTGCTTTTATAAAAATAAAAACACCCTAAATCCTAGAACCTAGCACCTAGCACCTAAAGTGCTTCCGCCCCTGAAATAATTTCAATCAGCTCTTTAGTAATATTCGCTTGGCGGGTGCGGTTATATTGCAAACTTAATTTATTAATCATCTCACCAGCGTTTTTAGTGGCGTTGTCCATAGCAGTCATTCTTGCACCTTGCTCAGAAGCCGAATTTTCAAGAAGAGAAGTAAATATTTGAACTGAAATATTTTTAGGTAAAAGCGTTTTCAAGATAGATTCTTCATCAGGCTCATATTCATAAACTGATTTAGAATTATCTTTATTATTATCATTGGCTTCTACTTCAGAAAGTTGCGACGGTATAAGTGACTTTGGCGTTACAATTTGCACCAAAGGATTAACAAATTTTGAATAAATAATTTCCGCTGAGTCAATTTCACCCTTTTCAAATAAATCTATAACAATTTTGCCAATTTCATCTGCTTCAGAAAATTCAGTTTGCTTGCCTTTCATTGCATTAACAGAAAAAATTATATCCCTGCTGTAAAGAGATTTAAGAACATCCCTAGCCTTTTTGCCAATAGTAATAATTTTAACTTGCTTACCTTGTGATTTTAATTTCTCAATTTTTGCTTTACTTGCCTTAATTAAGGAGCCGTTAAAATTGCCACATAAGCCCCTATCTGAGCTTGTAACTATAAGCAAGATTTTCTCATTTATAACATTACCTTCTTTATCAATTATTCCTTTTAGAATTTCTGGCAATTCATTTTCTTGCATTGAGCCTGCAAGGTTAGATATTATTTGTTGAATTTTTCTTGCATAAGGCCTTGTATCTTCCGCACGCTCTTGCATTCTGCGGAGTTTTGAAGCCGCAACCATTTTCATCGCTTTAGTAATCTTGCGAGTATTTTTAACTGAACCGATACGATTTTTTAAGGCTTTTAAACTAGGCATAAAAATTATATTAAGATAACTAGATTACTTGATAACTGGATTACTAGAATTTAAGTTTTCAATTAGCCTACTCATCATTTTTGATATTTTTAAATAATCATTTTTAAATTTAACATGTTCACCTTGATTTAAATAACCAAGATCAAAACAGAAATCTAACCAAAGTTCCGTTTCCTTTGCAGAAGCTATAGATATTGTAAAATATCTTCTAAATTCAGCTTTGGAAAATCTTTGCTTTGCAAAACCCTCCACAATATTAGCACAAATACCCTTTGAAGACCTTCTTAACTGAGAAGCAATCTCATACTGCTCAGCTTTAGGGAATTTTTGAGTTATTTTGTGTAATTCTAAAGCAGAGGAATAAGAAAGTTTGTAAATTTCTAAGTCCTGTGCCTCTTTTACAAATACCCCATAACTAAATTCCAGTCATCCAGTTATCCAATCATCTAGTAATCTGCTATCACTGATTACCCAACAAAAACCTTAACAAAATCACCAATTATTTGATGTAATTTTTTATCAGTTTCATCAGAGATTTTTTCTTCTGTTCTAATTGCCCTAAGAACATCAGCGTGTTTTGTGTGGAAGTGGCTTAATAGCTCTCTCTCAAATCTAGTAACATCTTTAATCGCAACTTTATCCAAATAACCCTTAACACCTGAGAATATAGAGATAATCTGCTCTTCAACTTGAAGTGGGGAATATTGAGGTTGCTTTAACAATTCTGTTAATCTTTGACCTCTAGCAATTAATTTTTGTGTAGTTGCATCTAAATCTGAACCAAACTGAGCAAAAGCCTCCATCTCACGGAATTGCGCCAACTCTAATTTTGCAGTTCCTGCAACTTGTTTCATCGCCTTAATTTGTGCCGCAGAACCAACACGAGATACAGATAAACCAACATTCACCGCAGGGCGAACACCCTTGAAGAACAAGCCGGTTTCTAAGAATATTTGACCATCAGTAATTGAAATCACATTGGTAGGAATATAAGCTGATACATCACCCGCCTGTGTTTCAATAATAGGAAGAGCTGTAAGAGAGCCAGCACCCATCTCATCACTCATTTTTGCGGCACGCTCTAGTAAGCGAGAGTGAATATAAAACACATCACCCGGATAAGCCTCACGCCCCGGTGGACGACGAAGTAATAATGACATCTGCCTATAAGCAACCGCTTGCTTAGATAAATCATCATAAACAATAAGTGCGTGCATTCCATTATCACGGAAATATTCACCCATTGCACAACCAGTATATGCCGCCAAGAATTGCAGTGGCGCTGGATCAGAGGCTGTTGCCGCCACAATTATTGAATATTCCAATGCACCTTCTTCTTGAAGTTTTTTTACAATTTGAGCAACTGTTGAACGCTTTTGACCAATACAAACATAAATGCAGTATAATTTCTTCTTCTCATCACTACCAGCATTAATTGGCTTTTGGTTTAAGATTGTATCAATCGCAATAGCTGTTTTACCTGTTTGTCTATCGCCAATTATAAGCTCCCTCTGCCCTCTACCGATTGGGATTAAGCCATCAATAGATTTAATACCAGTTTGAACTGGCTCATGAACTGATTTACGAGCAATAATACCGGGTGCCTTTCTTTCAACTCTATATCTTTCTGAAGTGTTAATTGGCCCTTTGCCATCAATTGGGTTACCTAAAGCATCAACTACCCTGCCAAGCAATTCTTTACCCACTGGAACATCAACAATTTTGCCAGTTCTTTTAACCGAATCACCTTCTTTAATATCTCTATCATCACCAAAAATAACGATACCTACTGAGTTTTCCTCAAGGTTTAGAGCCATTCCTAAAATGCCGTTTGAAAACTCTACAAGCTCACCCGCTTTAACTTGATCAAGCCCGTGAACGATAGCTACACCATCACCAATTTTAATAACTTGCCCAACTTCTTTAACTTCAGCTTCCTTAGAAAAATTAACAATATTCTGCTTTATTATAGAAGAAATTTCCGCTGCTTTTATAGCCATAACACCTCTTAATTATAAAAAAATTAATTACTTAAAACTTTTTTTAGCCCATTTAGCTTTTCGCTGATTGAATCATCAATTAAAGTTGAGCCAATTTGAATTTTTAGACCACCTAAAATATTTTTATCACAAATATTTTCCGCTATAATAGTTTTATTTAATTTTTGCGAGAGAATATTTGTAATATTATTTAATAATTTTTCATCAAGCCTTTTTGCACTTGTAATAATCGCCTTAGATTTACCAGAAGATTTGTTGATTAAATCTTCAAAACTTTTAGTAATTTCACTCAACAAATTACCCCTTCTACTTGCAATAACTAAAGATAAAAAATCCGCAAGATTTTTAGAAATATTAAGGCTAACACAAATTTCAGCTATTGTCTTAGCAATAGTTTTTTTAGATATAGCTTGATTAGTGATAAAATCAGATAATTCACAAGAAGATGCAACTGCATCATTAAATTTTTTCAATTCATTAAAAGCATTTTCAGAACTGCCATTTGCTAGGCAAATTTCAAAAAAAGCCTGAGCGTATCTTTTCGCAAGAGTTGAATTTTCTGTGATATTAGAAGCCATTTTCTAAAATTAATTTTTGGCTTCATTATCACAATCATTTTTATGATGCAATAGAGAGTTTTAATTTTATTTTGTATTATCAAGTAAAATGAGATTATATTTTAGATTTTATTGAAAATAGAAATTTTTTTAATATAAAATTTGAACCATGAATAATATAATGCAAAAATCACTATGAGTAATTAACTTGCTTGGTTTTTCTTTTTTTCTTCATTGGCGGCTTCTAGAGCATAAACGCATAAATCTTCAAAAGAAACGCCATTTTTTTCTGAAAGAGCAAGAAGTTTTGCAAAACTTTCCATTACTTCCGCAGGAATAGTGCCACCCCTTTCAGAGGCAAGCCAATGTGCTTGATTTTGCAGTGGATGATTGCCAGCTTTGGGCATTCCGATATAAACATCAAAAGGTGCTTTCTTTCCGCCAAAGTCGCAAGGTATGGTAAATTTTTTCATAAAAATAACTCCCCCTAAGTTATATAATTAAATTTTAACACTTAAAGGTTAATAATTGGTTAAATATTAATTGTATTATTGCAACAGCACTACTAAAATTATAGATTTATCAATTTAGGAATATCAATTTTTGCCTTTTGATAATCTTCAATAACTCCAATATCTACAAAATAGCCTTTTTCTGAATAATAATTAATTTCTATTTTATTACAAAATTTCATTAAAAAATCTGCTTCAAAAGAAAATTTTTCTGGCAAATCTAGCCCTAAAAACCACTCTCTTGCAATATAATAGCAACCAGAATTAATATAGCCCCTGCCCTGCTTACCCTTTTCTATAAAATTAGTAATTTTATTTTCATTAAATTCTAAACTGCCATATCTCGCAGAGTTTTCAACCTCTCTAATTACTAGAGAAATATTTGATTTTTGTGATTTTTTTATGAATTTTTCAAAGTTAATTTCTTGAAATGAATCACCATTCAAAACTATAAATTTTTCAGAATTAAAATTCTTAAATGCATTTTTAATTGCACCGCCAGTGCCGAGCATTTCTGATTCTTCTGCATAAGAGATTTTTACACCATTAAAATTATTGCCAAAATAGTTTATGATTTGCTCTTTTAAGAAACCAACTGAGAGGATAATTTCAGAAAATTTTTGCCCTACTAAATATTTAATTAAATATTCAAGAAATGGCTTGCCGTTTATTTCCGCCATTGGTTTTGGCGTATTTTGGGGAAGGTAATTTGCAAGCCTTGAACCCCTGCCACCCACCAGTAAAACTGCCTTCATTTAGTGCTTACCACTAACCATATTTCTAGTAGCTTCTGGAAGCCTAACAACTAAACCATCAAGAGAATCATTAACCATAATCTGGCAACCCAAGCGAGAAGTGTGAGTTAAGCCAAAGGCTAAATCTAGCATATCTTCTTCTTCTTCCTTAGCTTCTGGCAGGGCTTCATATCTGGATTGATCTTCAATAATAATATGGCAAGTGGAACAAGCCAAAGAGCCTTCACAAGCCCCTTCTAAAGGGATATCATTTTTATGAGCAACCTCAAGAATTGAAATTCCATTAGGTGCATCAACCGTTTTTTCACCGCCTTGAAACTTAAAAGTAATTTTTGCCATAATTTTGTTTTTAATAGTTATAGTATTTCAAAAATATAATGTCTCCAAAATCACCACTCCAGTTTTATAAGGGGAGAGGCTGAAAGATAAATTCTTTCAGGGTGAGGGGATCGGGTTTATTAAGCCCTCACCCCAGCCCTCTCCCAGAGGGAGAGGGGGAATATCAATAAATTTTTGAAATACTAAAGCAGCTAATTGTAAGAAGTTAGAATAAATAAAAACTACCATACTAACTACTAACTACCTTCTAACCCACTTCACCAACTTTTTTACCACCTAGATAACCTTGTAAAGCCTTACTAACCCTAGCATCAGCAAAATCAGTTGCGGTTTTATCTAGCTTAGCAATTAAGGAGTGAATTAATTCTCTATCTTCACCATCACAAGCAAGTTGCAATTCCTTAATACAATTTTCAATAGTGATTTTGTAATTTTTTTCAATTAAATTTTCATCTTCACTTAACGCAGATTTAATTGTTTTTATAACTATATCCGCTTCAATCTTTGCTTCTAGAAGCAGCCTTTCAAATATATCCCTCTCAGCATCCATAATACTTGCGAGGAGCATCTTTTCCATTTCCTCATAATTTAAGCCGTAAGATGGGCGAACTTCAATTTCAGCTTTGGTGCCGGTTTTTTCTTCAATCGCTGAAACGCTAAGAATACCATCTGCATCTAATGCAAAAGTTACCTCAATAACGGCAGTGCCAGCTGGTTGTGGTGGAATATTTTTAAGATCAAAACAAGCAAGGCTTCTGCAATTTTTAGCAAGCTCCCTTTCACCTTGCAGAATATGAATTTTCATTGCGGTTTGACCATCTTCATAAGTGGTAAATTTCTGCTTTACCCTTGCTGGAATTGGCGTATTTCTTGAAATTAAAACCTCCATTAAACCGCCATAAGTTTCAAGCCCTAGTGAAAGTGGCGTTACATCAAGCAATAAAGAATTTGAACCTTTAGTTAATGCTTCAGCTTGAATTGCCGCCCCAAGTGCCACTACTTGATCAGGGTTAATATCAGTTAATGGTTTTTTACCAGAGAGCTTTTCAACCTCTTTCTGGACAAGTGGAATTCTTGTAGAGCCACCAACCATAATAACGCCATCTAACTCAGCAGGTTTAATTCTAGCATCTTTAAGCACTGATGAAAAAATAGAGATGGTTTTATCAATAATTGGCTTAATTATTTCTTCAAATTTAGTGCGAGTTATTTCAATTTTATTATTATCAATTTCTAAAATTGTTTTATCGCTTAGTGATAAATCTTCCTTAGCTTTTTTGAGAATATTTTTTAATTGTTGATTATTAATTGTAATATTTTTAGAATTATTCTTAACCATTTCAACTAAAGCTAAATCAATATCATCACCACCTAAATGAGTATCACCACCAGTTGCGATAACTCTAAAAACACCCATTTGCATTTGCAAAATTGAGACATCAAAAGTGCCACCACCAAAATCATAAACCGCATAAAGCCCCTCAGATTGTTTATCTAAACCGTAAGCAAGAGCGGCGGCGGTTGGCTCATTAATAAGCCTCAAAACTTCAAGCCCTGCGAGCTTTGCAGCATCTTTAGTTGCCTGCCTTTGTGCATCATTAAAATATGCGGGAACTGTTATAACTGCTTTATGAATATGCCTGCCAAGCACTTCATCAGCGTGATTTTTAACCGCTTTTAGAATTTCAGACGAAGCAGAAATTGGGTTAAATATTTTATCACCAAGCCTAAAATTTATAATTTTATCTGAGGTTTCTTGAACAATTTCAATTCCATAAGCACTAAGATTTTCATCTGCCACATCTTGAATAGATTTTCCAATCAGCCTTTTAATAGAAGAAACAGATTTTATGGTTGAAGAAGTTTTTTCACCAATATTTATAATATTTCTTTCATTTATATTTATAACCGAAGGTATAATAAAACTGCCATATTTATCGCATATAACACTTGGCTTTTCATCAGATGAAATGGCAGCTAGAGAATTTGTAGTTCCCAGATCAATCCCGATTGCAATCCCCATTTCATTTTCGTGAGGTAACGGCGTTTGACCCGGTTCATGTATTTGTATTAACATTTTTTTGTAATAATTTTGTCATCTTGAGCAAAGCGAAAGATCTAGATTCTTCGCTTTGCTCAGAATGACAACAAAGCAAATTGCAAATGGCTAACTACTAACCACTAAATACTACCTTGGTTAAATACCTCAATCTAGTAACTTGCATTGAAGCGTTCTCATAGTCTGATTTTTCAAAAAACTCTACAAAAGATTTCTTACTTTCTTCAATTTTATTTTCAACCTCTTGAAAGATTTTCTCTTTCTCTTTTTCATCCGCATCAAAAAGTTTTTCCCTAATTTCTATTTGTTCTAAAAGCAAATTTTGAGAGGGCTTAAAGCTATTATTAACCTCTTTATTAACTCTAAAACCTTTTAATTCAAGCAGATGTTCTGCCCTTAATAAATCATCATTAAGCACTTTATAAGCCTCATTAATATCAGCACTAATTTTTACAGATTTAATTTTTTCATCTTCAGAAGAATTTATAAATTTATCTGGGTGAAATTTTGCCTGAAGCTCCAAATATTTTTTATAAAGAGATTTTTTATCAAGGTTATAATTTTCATTCAGAGAAAATATTTGAAAGTAGTTGAGCATACTTAAATTTTAAATAACACTTATTGTCATTACCCGAATTTTTGAAGTTCTAGACTTCAAAAATTATAGGGTAATCTAGAAATTTGGATCGCCCTATAGTTTCCCTTGGAAACTCGGGCGATGACAGACATATTTACACTAGCCGCAGCTAATTGATTTTACATTTTCCTTTTCATCAAGGTGAAAATTTATTCTAGCTGGAGAAAAATCCATAGTATAAGGGCAATCATTACAGATAATTCTAAATGGCTCTTCAATTTTATTTAATTGAATTTCTTTTTGATTTTTGCCAATTAAATCTGCATATTTTTCTTTACCGCAAATTGTGCCATCTGGCGTTGATTCTTCTATTTTTTGATTATTTTCTTCGGTAATAACTTTTTGAGTAATTTTTTCTTGCGGATTATTTTTTTGCTTTTTGATAATTCTTCTAGCGTTTCTATCACAATTATTAACCAGATAAATCTCAAAAATTCGCATACACATTAAATTTTGTGCTTCGCTAGAGTTTATATAAATAAAAGGCCTATCTAAAAAACTTTGACAGCCATAATTATTGAGTTTTTCAAACAAAATATTGCAGTTATTTTCATTTCTGATTTCTGCATCATTGAAGTTAAAATTATTACCCTTAAAATTTTCATTCGCTACAATGCCCTGTGCATTCGCAAACCCCGCAAAGAAAATTAATGTAAAAAATAATGATAAAATTTTCATATGGTTTGATTAAGAATATTAATTATAATTTTTCAGAGCCTATTATAATGATATCTGTAAGATAAAACCATTATTTTATTTGAGGATTATGAAAGTGATTGCTAAACATGGAAACTTTCACCGCAACCGCATTTGCCCTTTTCGTTAGGGTTGATGAATACAAACCCTGATTTCATTTTTTCTTCAACATAATCCATTTGCGTGCCGATTAAATATAAAACCGCTTTTGGATCAATAATAACTTTAACGCCTTTATCTTCAACAACATCTTCAAATTTCTTAACATCATCAGCATATTCAACAACATATGCAAGCCCTGAGCAACCACCTTTACGAACACCAACACGAATACCTTCAGATTGCTTGCCCCTAGCCTCAAGCAAGTTCTTGATTCTATTTGCAGCATTTTCTGTAATTGTAATAGGTGCTTTCATATTAGGTTTTAGGGGTTAGGTGTTAGGTGTTAGGTGCTAAGAATTAAAGAAAAATAGAAAAAAATTACTAAACCTTCCTAGAACCTAGCTCCTAGAACCTAGAACCTTAATTAATTCTCCTGTTTCTTTTTATAATCCTCAATGGCACTTTTTATTGCATCTTCAGCAAGCATTGAGCAGTGAATTTTAACTGGTGGCAAAGATAATTCTTGAGCAATTTGTGTATTTTTGATGGTGTAAGCATCATCAAGGCTTTTACCTTTTATCCATTCAGTTGCAAGTGATGAAGAAGCTATCGCAGAGCCACATCCAAAGGTTTTGAATTTAGCATCTCTAATTACGCCGCTATCATCAACTTCAATTTGAAGTTTCATCACATCACCACAAGCTGGTGCACCAACTAAGCCAGTGCCAACATTTTTGCTATTTTCATCCATACGCCCAACATTTCTTGGGTTTTCGTAGTGATCAATTACTTTTTCGCCGTAAGCCATATATTTTTACTTGTTAATTGTATATTATTCTTGCCATTTCGCACGAAGTGAGAAATCTGGTTGAAATATATTCTTTCTAGATTTCTCGCTTCGCTCAAAATGACACTAGTGGATACTCCTATAATTTTTTCTTACTGAAAAAATTCGGGGTATGACACTATTTCTAATCACTATCACTAATACTTGCCACTTGCACTTGCCACTAATTATGTTAAAAGCCTTTTGCATTGGGGCCGTAGCTCAGCAGGATAGAGCATCAGATTCCTAATCTGAGGGTCGGACGTTCGAATCGTCTCGGTCCCACCATAATTAGTTTCATTATATAACTATAATAATTATTAAATCAATAATAACCTACTAAAAAGATAAGGTATTTTTGTGAATTTTTTGTAATGTTATCTTAGGTAACTAAGCAACTGCATCTTTAGAAGCTCTTTCCGCCCTTTTTCTATCATTGGCATCAAGTAATTTTTTACGCAAACGAAGTGATTTTGGCGTTACCTCAACAAGCTCATCATCATCAATGTAAGAAATCATCATCTCAAGTGTCATCTTGCGAGGTGGGGTTAAGCGAATCATCTCATCAGCACCAGAAGCCCTAACATTTGTAAGCTGTTTGCCACGAAGAACATTTACTTCTAAATCATTATCACGGCTATTTTCACCAACAATCATACCTTTATAAACTTTATCTTGATGGCCAATAAACATTGTGCCACGCTCTTGTAGGTTAAATATTGCATATGCAACTGCTTCACCAGTATCAGTTGAAATCAATGCACCATTTCTTTTAGCTGGAATTTCACCTTTATGCGGTGCGTATGAGTGGAAAACCCTATTCAGAACACCTGTTCCACGAGTATCAGTTAAGAATTGGCTTTGATAACCAATTAAACCACGAGACGGTGCGTGAAATAAAATACGAGTTTTTCCGCCACCAGTTGAACGCATATCTTTCATTTCTGCCTTACGAAGGCTTAATTTTTCAATTACAACGCCAGAAAATTCATCATCAACATCTGCAATAACTTCTTCAATAGGCTCAAGTAATTGGCCATTTTCATCTTTTTTCATAAGAACTTTTGGTCTTGCAACTGAAAGCTCAAAACCCTCACGACGCATATTTTCAATAAGAACGCCAAGCTGTAATTCACCCCTTCCGCCTACTTCAAAGGCATCTTTATTATCAGATTCTTTAACAGTGATTGCGATATTTTGCTCCGCCTCAGAATATAATCTTTCACGAATCATATTTGATGTAACTTTTGTGCCTTCCTGCCCACAATATGGGGAATCATTAACAGAAAGTGTGATTGCAATAGTTGGCGGGTCAATCGGAGTTGATGGCACTGCTTCTGTAACTTGAGCATCACAAATTGTATCAGCAACTGAAGTTTTAACTAAGCCCGCAACGCAAACTATATCACCTGCTTCACCTTCTTCAATGGGCACCATATCAATGCCACGGAAGCCAAAAAGTTTGGTTATACGAGCATTTTCAACTAACTCACCTTTAAGATTTATAGATTTTATATTTGTATTAGCTTTAATTTTTCCAGAATAAATTTTACCAATTAAGATTCTACCCATAAATGAATCATGCTTAAGGAGTGTAGCAAGCATCTTAAATGGCTCATCTTTTGGCAGAGTTTGTGCTGGAACATGTTGCATTATTAAATCAAGCAAAGGATTCAAATTCTCACGCGGATCAGTTAATTCTTTAGCACACCAACCTTCCCTGCCAGAAGCGTAAAGTATTGGGAAATCAAGCTGTTCAGGGCTTGCATCTAAAGAAACGAATAAATCAAAAACTTCATCAATAACTTCGTTACATCTTGCATCTGGCCTATCAGCTTTATTTATTACAACTATTGGCCTTAAGCCTTGTTTTAATGCTTTTGAAAGAACGAATTTTGTTTGCGGCATTGGCCCTTCTGCAGAATCTACAAGCAAAATAACTGAATTTACCATTGAAAGCACCCTTTCAACTTCACCTCCAAAATCAGCGTGGCCGGGTGTATCAACTATATTTATACGAGTATCTTTCCAAGCAATTGAAGTGCATTTTGCAAGAATTGTAATGCCCCTTTCCTTCTCAAGTGCATTAGAATCCATCACCCTTTCATCAACCTGCTGATTCTCCCTAAAGGTGCCTGATTGTTTAAGAATATTATCAATCATTGTTGTTTTGCCGTGATCAACGTGTGCGATGATTGCGATATTGCGAAGTTCCGTCATTTTGTAATAATATGTTGAGTTTCGCTGGCTTGTAGCAAGATATGAGTTAAAGTCAAATAATTTAGTAATTGAAAAAGTAATTTCTAAAACAAAAAACCCCCTAAAAAGGGGGTTATGCTATAAATACAAAATATTTATATGAGATAAGAATTAGTTAGCTTTTGGGGCTTCTTCTTTCTTAACTGCATCAGTTACTGCTTTTTTAGTTTCTTCAGCAGCTTCTTTCGAAGCTTCAGCAGCTTTTTCAACAGTTTTATCAGCTTCAGCTTTTACATCTTCAGCAGCTTTTTTAACTTCATCACCAGCTTTTTCAGCAGTTTTCTTAACTTCTTCAGTTGCAGATTTAACAGCATCAGTTAATGATTTTGTTTCTGCTTCTTTTGAAACTTCAGTTTTTTTAGCTTCTGCCTTTTCAGCATTGCCAGCTTTTTCACCGCCTTTGAAGCCATTTGTAGCAACAGCAGCAATTATTGCAACCGCAGCAATAACATAAATTAGTTTGTTTTTCATAATAGTAATTATTTGAATTGTTGATAAATTTATGTGTAAGTAATATTATTAAAAAATATTAACACAAGTTTTTTATTAGATTTCAACTTTAGCAAATAAAAATTATGTCAAAGCGTGATAAAAACACCTTAAGATTAGCAAAAATTTTTCCGAGCCTTGTTACTTTACTTGGTATTTGTGCAGGGGTTTCAGCCATTAGGTTTGCCCTTGATGAAAAATGGCAAATGGCGGTTTCTTGCGTTGTTGTTGCAACATTGCTTGATGCAGTTGATGGTAAATTCGCCCGAGCCTTAAAAGCAACCAGTAAATTTGGTAGCAATTTAGATTCCCTCTCTGATTTTATAAATTTTGGCTTTGTTCCGCCACTTGTGATTTTTTTATGGAGTTCTTTTCAAGTGCCAAAATTTGGCTGGGCATCTGTGTTATTTTTTGTGGTATGTTGTGCAATTAGGCTCGCAAGATTTAACAGCGATATTGATTCAGTTGATGAAAAACCAGCAGAATGGAAAATCCGGTTTTTCAAAGGCGTTCCCTCACCTGCAGGTGCTTTGGCGGCTTTAGCACCTATGATGGTAATTTTTGCAGTAGAAGATAAATTCATTCAAAAATATGATAGTTTTGAGTTTTTAGAAAACCCATATTTCTTGATATTTTATTTAGTATTTATCGCAGTTTTAATGGCAAGCAGGGTGCCAAGCTATTCACTCAAAAAAATCTTAATTAAGAAAAAATTTCTTTCACTATTTTTTATTTTTATTGCTGGCTTTATAACCTCTGCATTAATTCAGCCTTGGCTAATGATAGTTTTTACAGGTCTTGTTTATTATGCACTTTTGCCTGTTAGTGCCATACATTATTACCGCTTAGAAAAAGCCGATGAAAGAAAATAATAAAAAGAAAATTTTTATTATAGCCGGTGAAAAATCTGGTGATAATTTAGGTGCAAAATTAATAAAAGCACTTAAAGAAAATTCAAATAATGCACCTCTAGAAATTTTGGGCATAGGTGGTGAAGAGATGGAAAAGCAAGGCTTTCAGAGTTTATTTCCAATGAAAGAAATTAATTTAATGGGCTTTGCGGAAATTCTTCCGCATATTCCAAAATTGCTAAAAAAAATTGAATTTACTGCAAATAAAATTCTTCAAGAACAGCCCGAAATTGTTATTACTATTGATTCACCCGGTTTTAATAATCGTGTCGTTAAAAGGCTAAGAAAAGCAAATTTTAAGGGGAAGATTATTCATTATGTAGCCCCTTCCGTATGGGCTTATAAAGAAAAACGCGCCGAAAAAACTGCAAAACTTTTTGATGCATTGCTATGTATTTTACCTTGGGAGCCTCCCTATTTTGAAAAATATAATCTTAAAACTTTTTTTGTGGGTCATAGTTTGTTTGAAGATTTACAAATTATGAGCGAAGAAGAAAAAATTAATTTTAAGAGTTTATTTTTTAATGAAAATAATTTTGAGAAAAATAAAAAGTTAATCTCAATTTTTTTAGGCAGTAGGCTTGGTGAAGTTAAAAAACATTTACCAATTATTAAGCAAGCAATATCAGAAATTTCAGGCAAGCAAGACTGTAATTTTGCAATTTTAACCGTTCCACATTTGCAAAATTTTATAGAAAATAATTTGGAAAAAAGAGATAATATTTTAGTTCTTTCAGATAATTCAATAAAGCAGAAAATTATTCAAATAAGTGATTTTGCAATAGTTAAATCTGGCACAGTTAGCCTTGAGGTTGCGGCGTTAAATTGCCCACAAATTATTTATTATAAAATAAATAATTTATCGCATTTTTTAATTATGCGAATGATAAAAATTAAATTTGCAAATCTGATTAATATTTCAGCTAATAGAGAAATTATTCCAGAGTTAATTCAGAAAAAATGCACCGCAAAAAATATATCTGATGTAGTTATAGATTTTTTATCTGATAAAGAAAAGATTTTACACCAGCTAGAAAACACAAGGCAAGAGCTAAAAAAACTAGGCTCAGAAAATAAAATTAATGCGAGTAAAAAAGCCGCAGAAATTATATTAAGCTATTTATAATCGCGAAGTTATTTTTCAATTTCTTCAAAACCACCGCCTAAGGCACGAATTAACTGCACTGATGCATTTAATCTGCCTCGCTTGGCTTGATTTTCAATGATTTTAACATTGTTATAGGCAATTTTTGCGTCATTAAATTCAAACTTACTAATATCGCCAAGTGTTAATTTATTTTTCATAATATTAAGAGATTCAAAGGCAATTTTAAGAGAATTTTGGCTTGATTGCATTTGTTTTTCTGAAGTTGAAACAAGCGATAAACTATCTTCAACATCTCTAAAAGCAATTAAAACTTGCTTGCGATAATTTGCGTTTGCTTCCTCAAAAATTGCTTTATTAACTTCAAGATTTGCAAGGGTTCTGCCCCCCTCAAAAATTGGAAAATTTACCATTGGTGCAAAGCTCCAAACCCTATTAGACCATTGAGCTACATCATTAAGTGAAGTTGATTGTGCCCCACCCCTTGTGGTTAGGCTAATACTTGGGAAAAACGCTGCTCTTGCAAAGCCAATCATCTCATTTGCGGAATATAATTTTCTCTCTGCACTTGCAACATCAGGCCTTCTTTCAAGCAGTTTTGAAGGCAAAAATGAGGGAATCTGAGGAATATTAATTTCACTATTAGGCTTTTCAATTTGATAATTAGAGGGGTTTTTACCAAGCATTACTAGCAGTGCGTTTTCAACTTCATTTCTAGCTTGTTTAAGCTGTGAAAGCCTTGCAATTTCATTGTTTAAGCTCATTACATCTCTAGCTAAATCTAATTTATTGATTGAGCCAAGCTCAAGTTTTTTGTTAGAAATATTGAGATTTTCCTCTCGCAATTTTACATTTTCAGTTATTAATTTTAATTCTTCATCTAGAGATTTTAATGTGATGTAATATTGCGTAACATCAGCCTGCAAAGCTAGTTTTATTGATTCTTTATTATTTTCAAGCGCTTTATATTCCGCTTCAATAGAACGCATTTTGGTAAAAACCTTACCGAATAAATCAATTTCATAATCAAGCCCAAAGCCAGCAGAATAAACAGAAAATGGCTTTATCGCAGGTGCTGGAAAACCAAAAGTTTGGCTATTTAATTTTTGCCTTATCACGCCTGCATCAACTGAAAAATCTGGAAAAAACTCAGAGCTAACAACCCTTATAGAGCTTCTTGCTTGCTTTAATTTCGCATCTATAATTTTTAGATCTAAATTATTTGATAAAAAATCTTTATGAATCTTATTAAGATTTTCATCTTCAAAAATTTTCCACCATTGCCCTCTTGGGTGTTTATCACTTGGTTCAGCTTGCTTCCAAGAGCTTTTTTGTGCTTCTGTAAAAGGTGCAACTTCCTCCTCAGACTTAAATTTATTAGGTATTTCCGTTTCTGGAATTTTATATTCTGGCGATAAATCACAGCCAGCTAAAATTAGCGAAAATAAAAATATTATTTTAGATTTCTTCAACATTTTTCAATTATTAAATTTTTTGCCAATTTGTCTTAAAACTACATAAAAAATTGGGGTTAAAAATAACCCAAAAAATGTAACGCCTAACATTCCCGAAAATACTGCAACGCCCATAGCTTGCCTCATTTCCGCACCAGCACCACTTGATAAAACTAAAGGCAACACACCCATAATAAATGCAAATGATGTCATTAAAATTGGTCTTAAACGAAGTTTGCAAGCCTCTAAAATTGCCTCAACGGTGCTTCTGCCTTGATGTTCTAATTCATTAGCAAATTCAACGATAAGAATGGCGTTTTTGCAAGCAAGGCCGACTAATACAAATAGGCTAATTTGTGTAAAAATATTATTATCACCGCCCCAAATCCAAATGCCAAGAATAGCTGAAAGCAAGCACATTGGCACAATTAAAATGATTGCAAACGGAAGTTTTAGGCTTTCATATTGTGCTGCCAACACCATAAATACAAATAATACGCAAAGCGGAAAAACTAAAATTGCTGTATTGCCTGCCAATATCTGTTGATAGGTTAGCTCTGTCCACTCAAATTCCATTCCTTTTGGCAGGGTATCATTTAGAATTTTTGTGATGGCTTCCTCCGCCTGCCCAGATGAGAAGCCAAAATTTGGCCCACCATTTATATCAGCCGCTCTATAACCATTATATTTTGAGGAGCTCTCTGGCCCGTAACTCTCTGAAATTTTAACCACTGAACTCAAAGGCACCATCTCCCCCTTGTTACTCTTAACTTTAAGGTGCATAATATCTTCCTTACGAGAACGATATTCAGAATCCGCTTGAGCAATCACTTGATAGGTGCGACCAAATTTATTGAAATCATTCACATAAATTGAGCCTAAATAAAATTGCATTGTATTATAAATATCTGCGATAGAAAGCCCAAGTTGCTTGGCTTTATCTCTATCAACATCAACTTTTAACTGCGGAACATTAATTTTATAACTTGAAAATACGCCAGCTAATTCAGGCGTTTGATAGGCTTTACCGATAACTTCTTTTACAATTTTATCAAGCTCTTCATAGCCTTTATCAGCTTTATCTTCAATTTGTAACTTAAAGCCACCAATGGTGCCAAGCCCCATAACTGGCGGCGGCGGGAATATTGCGATAAAGGCTTCTGGAATTCCAAAGAATTTTTGTTGCAATTTTTGCGAGATTGCAAAGCCTGATAAATCTGCTCTTTTCCTCTCATTGAAAGGTTTAAGAGAAACGAAAACTATCCCCGCACTTGAGCTAACTGTAAAACCATTGATTGATAAACCCGGAAATGCAATAGCACTTTCAACACCTTCTTCCTTCAAGGCTATATCAGACATTTTTTTGATTATTGCTTCAGTTTTGTCTAGGGTTGAACCATCAGGAAGTTGAGCAAACCCAACTAAATATTGCTTATCTTGTGCCGGCACAAACCCAGCTGGAACAATCTTAAAGCCAATATAAGTTACGAAAATCAATACTAAGTATATGCCTAAGAATACTGATTTTCTGCCTATAACATAAGTTACAGAATTTGAATAACTATCAGATGCATTTTTGAAAAAACCATTAAACCAATTAAAAAATCTACCAAAATATTTTTCCATAAATTTGGTTAATCCATCTTTTGAATCATTATGTCCTTTTAGCAAAATTGCACATAAAGCAGGGCTTAAAGTTAGTGAATTAATAGCAGAAATTATGGTTGAAATTGCGATAGTTAAGGCAAATTGTTTATAAAACTGCCCAGTTAAACCTGTTATGAAAGCAATTGGAATAAAGACCGCACAAAGCGTTAATGAAATTGCGATTATAGGCTCACTAACTTCTTGCATTGCCTTATATGTAGCCTCTTTTGGTGAGAGGCCATTTTCAATATTTCTTTCAACATTTTCAACCACAACGATTGCATCATCAACCACTATTCCTATTGCCAAAACTAAACCAAATAGAGATAATGCGTTGATTGAAAAGCCAAAAAAGTGAAGTAATGCAAATGTTCCAATAATTGAAACTGGAACTGCAAGCAATGGAATTACTGAGGCTCGCCAAGTTTGTAAGAAAACTATAACAACTATTACTACTAAAATTACAGCTTCTAACAGCGTTGAAATTACTGCTTTTATTGAATCTCTTACAAAAGTAGTGGGGTCATAAACTATATCATAAGAAACCCCTTCTGGCATAGATTTTTGGAGTTTTTTCATCTCCGCACGAACATTATCAGAAATTTCAATAGAGTTAGAGCCGGGCATTTGAAAAATACCAATACCGATTGCAGGCTTATTATTTAAGAGCGAACGAAGCGAATAATCAGAAGCCCCAAGCTCAATTCTAGCAACATCTTTTAGTTTTGTAAGCGTTCCATTTTCATCAGATTTGATAATAATTTCCTCAAAATCTTCAACATTTTGAAGCCTGCCTTGTGCATTTATAGTAAGCTGTAACTCAAGATTTTCAGAGGGGGCAGCCCCAATTATACCAGCTGCTGCCTGAATATTTTGTTCTTGAATAGCTTGCACAACTTCTTGCACAGATAAATTTCTAGCGGAAATTTTCTTTGGATTAAGCCAAATTCTCATTGCATAATCACCACCGCCAAAAATCTCAACTTGCCCAATTCCAGAAATTTTTTTGAGCCTATCTTTTACATTCAAAATGGCGTAATTTCTTAAATATAAGGTGTCATACCTATCATTAGGGGAAAACAAATGCACCACCATTGTTAAATCAGGTGAAGATTTAACCGTTGTTATACCAAGCCTTTTCACATCTTCTGGCAGTCTAGGCATTGCTTGCGTAACACGATTTTGCACTAATTGTTGTGCAAGATCAGCATCAGTGCCGAGTTTGAAAGTAACTGTAACCGTAAGCCTGCCATCACTGGTTGCTTGTGAGTTCATATAAAGCATATTTTCAACGCCGTTTATCTGCTCTTCAAGAGGGGTTGCAACAGTTTCAGAAATAACTTTAGGGCTTGCCCCCGGATAAAACGCATTCACAACTATAGAAGGCGGAACAACTTCAGGATATTCAGAAACCGGTAATTGCGGAATTGAAATAGCACCTAATATAAATATCAGAAGCGAGATTACGCTTGCAAAAATTGGCCTATCTATAAAAAATTTTGAAATATTCATTTTGAAGTTTAATTTTTGCTATTATTTTTGCCGTTAACAATGCTAACTTCAGCACCGGGGCGAAGCATAAGCGTTGAAGATGTGATAATTTTTTCACCTTTCTTTAAGCCTGAAATTATAATTTTTAAGCCGTTTTCAAGGGCTTGCCCAACTTCAATAGGCCTATATTCAACTTTGTTTTCTTTATTAACAATATAAACAAATTTCTTATTTTGGTCAGTGCCAACTGCCCCTTCTGGAATAACAATTACCTTTTCTTTCTTTGGGCTTAAAAGCCTAACTTTTACATATTGCCCAGATAGTAAAACGCCGTTATTTTTAATAATTGCCCTTGCCCTAATTGTGCCAGATAAATCATTAACTTGATTATCAAAAGAGGTGATAAAACCTTTATAAATTTTAGGCGAGCCTTCAGAAAAAACTCTAACTTTAACTTTTTTATTTCTTTTATTTTTAGCTATGAATTCAAGATAATTTTTCTCATCAATATCAAATTCCGCATAAAGTTTTTTAGCTGAAATAATTGTTGTTAAAACTTGGTTTGCTGATGGATCAACTAAATTACCAATCACTATTTCTGCTCTTCCAATTTTGCCTGAAATTGGTGCTAAAACATCTGAATATTCCTTATTTAATTTTGCATTAGTTAAATTTGCAAATGCAAGATTTTTTGCTGAGAGTTTTTCTTCATATTCCCTTTTAGAAACACCACCAATTTTGAGTAACTTTTCCGCCCTTAAAAATTCATTATAGGCTTGATTATAGGCTGATTGTGCTTGCCCTAATTGTGAAGAATAAAAACGAGAATTTATTACAAATAATTTTTCTCCCTTTTTTACAAAATCACCTTCTTTGAAAAGGATTTTTTCAACTTTTCCAGAAATTTGCGGGCGAATTTCCGCCTTTCTAACGGCTTCTAGCTTGCCAGAAAAATCTTTATAATTACGAATTTTAATTTGCTTTGCCTGATAAACCTGCACTGGCATTGGTGGCATTTTAGGCGGTGTAAAATTCATCATCTGATACATTACAAAAACTTTGTAACAGATAACACCAAGCAATAAGAACCCTAAAATTAAGAAAAAATTACTAAACTTCATAAATAATTATTTTATATTTTTTTATCACTAAATAATTTTACTTCTTTAGCATATTAAATAAAATTTAGCGAAAGAAATTATAAATTTTTTCCGCTAGGCTATGGCTTATTCCTTCAACTTTTTTTAATTCTTCTATATCTGCATTTTCAATAGATTTTACTGAGCCAAAATATTGTAATAAAGCTTTTTTGCGTTTTGAGCCAATATCTTCAATTTCATCAAGTTTTGAGGAAACCAGAGATTTTTTTCGTTTATTGCGATGTGAAGTTATTGCAAATCTATGAGCTTCATCACGAAGATTTTGTAAAAAATATAATTCAGCAGAATTTTTTTCAAGGCGAAAACTTTCACGATTTTGCATAAAAAATTCTTCATTTCCAGCGTTTCTATCTTCACCTTTTGCAATTCCAACGATGGTTGTTTTATCAAGCAAATTAAGCTCTTTCATTGCATCAATTACAACTGAAAGCTGCCCAGCACCGCCATCAATTAAAATTAAATCAGGCATTTCTGAAATTGCATCTTCTGAGTTAATTTCAACCTTGCTATATCTTTTATAAATGGCTTGTTTCATCATATAAAAATCATCACCACCGCTTTTTTTTTCACCCGCATCAACATTATATCTGCGATAGAATTTTTTAAGAAAGCCCCACTTGTTTTCTTCATCAAAACCCGCTGAAATTATTGCACCAACTGGGCTTTTACCAAATAGGTGCGAATTATCAAAAACATCAATTCTGCGAATATTATTTTTAATTCCGAAAATATTTTGAATTTTTTGTAGAACTGAAATTGCGTTTTCTTCCTCTGCGAGCTTTTTATCAAGTGCAATTTCTGCATTTTTAAGAGCCATATCTAATAGGGCTTTTTTCTCGCCTTTTTGCGGAGAGATTATTTCAGTTTTAACATTACCTAATTCCTCTAATGCGGTTTCTAAAACCTCCTTATTTTCAAGGTTTTCAGATATTATAATTTGCTTTGGAACTGGCTTTGCATCATAAAAATTTGTAATAAAAAACTCTAAAATTTCTGCTGGCGATAAATCCTCAACATTCTTAGGAAAATATTCCGTATTGCCAAGAATATAGCTATTTCTAATAAAGAAAACTTGAATAACAGCATAATTTCCTTTCGCAAAAATTGCGATAATATCTGCCTCATCAATAGTTTTGCAATTTATTGGTTGCCTAGATTGTATTGAAGATAGTGCGTTAATTCTATTGCGGTAAAATATTGCTTTTTCAAACTCTAGATTATCACTAGCTTCCATCATTTTTGTTTGAATTTCAGCTTTAACCTCATCAGATTTTCCCGATAAAAAATCTTTCACTTGCTTAATAGAAAGCTGATATTCTGGCTCAGAAATCTTGCCAACGCAGGGTGCGGAGCATCTTTTAATTTCATATTCAATGCAAGGCCTTTTACGATTCTTAAAATAATTATCATCACAAGGGCGAACTAAAAAAACTTTTTGCAATGCTTTAATTGCCTGATTAACCGCCCAAACTGTCGGGTAAGGGCCAAAATAATTAACACCCTTATTTTTCTGCCCACGATATTTATAAATTCGTGGAAATTTATTATAATTATCTATTGCGATATAAGGAAAACTCTTATCATCACGCAATAAAATATTAAAAGGTGGCTTGTTATGCTTTATTAAATGTGCTTCTAAAATTAGCGCCTGAGATTCCGTTGTGGTAATTGTAAACTCAACCCTTTGCACTTGAAAAACCATTCTTGCGATACGAGTTGTAAGCTGGTTTATATTGGTATAATTAGTAACTCTATTTTTTAGATTTTTAGCTTTGCCAATGTATAAAATTTTATCATTTTCGCCAATCATTCTATAAACGCCACTAACCTCTGGCATAGTTTTTAAGGCTTCTTTGATATTTTCCACCCCTTTCATTTATGCTGATTATATAGGGTTTAGCTTGGTTAGTTTGCCCTCATCGCTTGGCTGTTTATTAATAATTTTCTCTTCAATTTCTGTGAAAATTTTAACAAATTCTTCTTTTAATATGGGCAAATCATTTTCATCCTTTAAGTAAATGGCACTATCTAATTTACTTGCTAACCTTGAAAAGAGGGATTTATCTAGGTTAAATTCTCTCGCCAATTTTTGAGCAATTAAAGTTGCAGTGGCTTTATCTGTAACATCAGAAATTGCGGTGCTTATTTCAATAATTTTTTGCCTTAATTCTTTTACATTACTTGCGGATAAAATTAAATCTTTGAATGATGCTTTCAAAATTGATTGCCTATGAGCAGGTTTGTATGATTGAAATTCTTCATCAATAATTTTCCTACTGGCGAGGGTTGCTTCTGCAATTTTTGATTCTAGATTTTCTGAAATTTTAACCTGCGAACCCCTGCTATTTAGCTTACTACTTAACTTTGAAACCTTGTTATATAAAATAATTATCACAATAATTAATATCAAAATTATGATTGAAGTGTGATTTGGTGAGCTAAATATTTTTGCAATCTCTGATTTTTTAGAATTTTTATCAGATTGTAAATCTTCATTTTCTTTCACTAAGTTATTTCCTGCTAGAATTGTTGAGGAGCTTGCTTCTTCAACTTCAATGTTTCTTGCTGGAATAATAGTATAATTTAATTTATTATTTTTAATATCCCAATAATTAACTCGCACTTCTGGAATTTGAATATTGCCAGCCTTTTGAGGAATAAGCGTTATAAGCTGGGTTTTTATGCCCTTAATGCTTTCAGCATAACTTTCTGCATCTGTAATTGCTTCGGTTTTAATTTCTGGTTTATCAGAATATACTTTGAAAGAATCAGTTGGAATATATTTTTCAATATTAGGCAATAAATCTCCCGGTTTGCCTTGTGCAACCATACTTATTTTTAGGTTTATAGGCTCACCCATTTTTACTTTTAATTGCTGATTATTTTGTGCGTTTTTATCATCAATAATTTCACTGCTTAATTTAAGATCATATAAAGCAAGCCAAGGCTCAACCCCAGAAATTGGAGGCTTTACATCTAATATAATTTTATCACTTGCAATACTGAACGGAATTTTTTTCTCAATTATTGAAATGCCTGAATCCAGCATTGAGAAGGGGTCAAAGAAATTATCAAAAGCTGTTCTTGGCCTTTCTTGTTTAGATTCTTTTACCGCAGAACCATTTAATACTGCTGGCTCTATGATAACATTTCCAGCGGTGATTGGGTTTATTACATAATCAATAGTTAAAACATCATAAGTAATATTTTCTATTGTTTCTTTAGTTTGTTGAGGCTGTGAAAGCTGCTCTATGGTTGCATTTTCCGAGGTAGGCTTAACAATATCAGCTTGTTCAACTGGGGTGTTATACATTATTTTTAGGCGATATAATATCGGCTGTTCTTGAAAAGGTGATTTATTATCAACCGTTGCGGAAACTGAAATATCATTGCTTTCTATTTTGTCTGGAAGCTCAGTAGATGGCTTAATTAGTATCTTAAAAGGCTTGGAAGAGATTGTGCCTTTATCCGTTTTGATTGAAATAGCTGGAATTATAAAGCCACCTTCCTTAACAGCACTTAAATCATAAACCCAAGAGGTAACTTTTGTTGATACATTATTAACAATTTCCATTAGGCTTTCTTGAGATTTTCCTTTGATTGCAATTTCCGCAGGAATAACAGAAATATCAGGTTGAGAGAATGCTTCAGCGTTTATAAGCTCTAATTTCATTTGAAAATTTTGCCCTGCTGAAATATCGCTTCTATCAAGATAGGCAGAAAATATAGCTTGTGAGGCATTTGCATTTACAAATGAAAATAAAATTAAAATCGCAATAAAAATTTTACTAAGATATTTCATATTCTATTACCAAGGCTTTGGTGGTTTTGTTTTATTATTTTTATGCTCCATATAAATTCTATTTTTTAGAATTTGAGATGGATCACCCGATATTTTTTGAAATAATTTCTCTGCCTCCATCTTTAATGCATTACTAACTTTTTGAGAAGTATTTTGTTGCTCTAAATTTTTATCTTTACCACCAAAAATTTTTTCTAACTCTTGATCAATAATTGAATTATTTTTTTCACTTTCTTGCTCTGTTTCTGTTTGCTCTTCATTTTTTTCTACACTTGTATTGCCAGATAGTTGATTTTCTAAATCTTGTGCTTTTTTAATTCTGGATTGATTAATTTCTTGTTGTTGCAAAATTTTTTCTGCAATTTCTAAGTTTTCTTTAGCATTTTTATGGTTTGGATTTACCTGCAAAAATTTTTTATAATTTTCTATCGCTTCACTTGCTTTAAGTTGTTTTAACTGAGCATTTGCAAGATTATAATAAGCATTATTATTAAAATCTTTTGCTTTATTAAAATAATTTTCTGCTTCAAAAAAACTTCTTTGTTTATAAGCGGCAACGCCCTTGTTATAATCATCAGAAAACAATTCCTTAGCCTCAGCATATTTGCCTGTTTTGAAACGATTATAAGCAATTTGATCACGATTTTTGAAGAAATCCCAACTGAAAATATTTTCAAATTTTAACTCATCATAAATTGGTTCATCAGATTTTTTATCTTCCGCAACTGCAAAATTTGGCAGCAAAATAAATAAAATTATTACTGGAAAACTCGCCCCTTTTCTAAAATAAAAACTTAAGATAATTAATGCAATTACAAGCGGAATATAAAATCTATCATTCCAAACCCTTAAAGATTTGTACTTTGCTTCTTGTTTTATAACTTCATTATCAATAAAAGATTTGAGTTTTTTGACATCATCTTCAAGATAATTTGCCTTGATAAAATTTTCTTCACCTGAGATTTCAAATAAATTTTCTGGATTAATTTTACTTATAATAAGTTTGCCGTTTTCTCTAATTAAATTGCCCTTTTCATCATTAATCGGGGAGCCTTCAATAGTGCCAAAACCATAAGAAACTATATTTGTGTTTTGCTTAATTTCTTCAAGTTTTTTGCTATCAATTTTTTCAGAAAATTCACCATCAGACATTAAAATAATATAATTAACGCCATTTTTATATTTTGCTAAAATATTATTTGCAACATCAAGCCCAGCTTTAATATTACTGCCTTGAATAGGCATAATTTGCGTATTAAGAACGCCCGCATAATAATTTATAATTTTTGCATCATCAGTAAGTGGTGCAATAACTGAGGCATTATGAGCAAACGCAACAATTGCATAATTTACAGAATTTATATTTTCAGTAATGTCATTAATTTCCTGCTTCACTCTGTTTAACCTTGAAGGCCTTTCATCATTTGCATTCATTGAGCTAGAAACATCAACCAAAAAAACAATATTCACATCAGGGCGAAAGGCTTCAATATCAATATAATCCCACCTTGGGTTTGCGATAGCAATTACCAAAAAAAGCCAAGCAAGCGATATAAAAAAAGTGTTTAGAACCAGCTTAAATTTTGCATCACCCTTTGAAAGTAAATGCTTAATTAGTTTTGTATCAATAAATTTTTTGAGTTTTATTAATGAAAAAGAAAGCCTTCTACCCGGAAAGAACTCAAATAATATAAATAGAAAACATAGTGCTATAAGCCACAGAAAATCTGGCTTTTCAAAGTGAAAATTAATATGAAAAATTTTTTCTAACATTGTTTAACTAAGCCTAATCACTAAAAAACTTACGCCATTTATAATTATATAAAATTCTAATTAACATAATTAACATAGCGAGAGTTAATGGATAAATATATAGCTGATCACGAATAATTATTTCACGATTTTCAGATTTTGATTTTTCCATATCATTAATTTTCTTATAAATTTTTTCAAGCCCAACCCTATCAGATGCCTTGCTTGCAGTGCCATTTGTAAGCCTAGAAATTTCATTTAGTAAATCTTCATCAACTTCCATTTTAGCATAAATTATATCACCATCTGGGGTTTTCATTGGCACGACACCTGATTTTCCAACTGCAATAGTATGAATTTTGATATTAAAATTTTTTGCTAAATTGCTTGCTTCTATTGGGTCTATGATGCCTGCTGTGTTTGCACCATCAGTTATTAAAATCAAAACCCTTGATTTACTTGGCCTTGTGGAAAGAGTTTTAACCGCTAGGGCTATTGTATCCCCAATAGCGGTTGCATCACCTGCAATACCGATATTAACTAAATCTATCATCTCTGAAACGGCGTCATAATCAAAAGTTAAAGGTGCTTGCAGATAGGCATTTTGCCCAAATATTATAAGACCAATTCTATCACCCGCACGATTTTTTATAAATTCTTTGGCAACTTTTTTAACAATATCTAGGCGGTTTTGTCCAAATTTTTCAGCCATATCATTCGCTGACATTGATTTGGAAATATCAATTGCAAGCAGAATATCATAACCTTCTGTTTTTGTTTTAGTGATTTTTGTTGAAAATTGCGGGTGCATTAAAGCAATTACAGCCAAGCACCAAATTATATATAATACTATATTAAATTTACCTGCATTAGCTGAAAAACTGCCTTTTTTACCAAAAGATTTTATAAACCATTTTATATTGGGGTTATTGATTGTTGGCAAATTACCGCCATTTTTCTCATCAGATGAAAATAAAAAATAAATCACCGCTGGTAATATCAGCAATATTGCCACAAATGGATGCTCAAATTGAAACATATAAAATTAAAAATATTACTGACGGATTTTTTATAGCACTTCAAAAAGCTATAAATATTTTTTAGACTATATTAGTAAAACTTTAGAACTATCAAGAATATTTTTGAAAAGAGATACATTTATAAAAGCATAAATATGAGCTTCAAATATTGCGACAAGGCACTTGATGAATTGTATTGGATTGCGTTAAAATATTTTAATCACTCTAATATTTTTTGCGTTTTTGCTGGCTCAAAATTAGAAATATAACCTTTGATGGTCTTGCGGTAAAATTTTATTATCAATCAATTTTAAGGTTATTTTCTTGGTTGCGGGGGCTGGATTCAAACCACTGAAGCCAAACAAAATAATAAAATTATTTTGTAGCTAAAGCCTTCAGGTTATGAGCCTTGAAAAGCTAAAAGCCAGCAACTTACCACAACAGATAATAAGGCTATAATTCAATTGGTTATATGATTTTTATTGTTTTTACTTATTCTCAATTATTGTCATTTTTTAACCTCAATTGTCCCAAAAGTGTCCCAAGAAAATTTTAATTTCTTAATCTTTTATTAACCATATGTGTATATATTAACTTTCAATATGAGGTAAAATTTACTAAACCTAATAGTGTGCTAAAAATGAAAGAAAATGATTATTTGCCAGAATATAATCTTGTTGTAAGAGCTTACAGAGAAATAAAAGAGCATTTTGGCGAAGCAAAGGACAATTATTTTAGTTATTTACTGCCAGTAAGCTATGCTTCTGATTCTGGCGAACAAGTTCCTATTGGAGTGAATGAATTCCAAGGTATTAGTCAGATAGGAAGCTATAAATTATTTGGAGCTTTCGTAAAAATTTGTGAAGCAAACCGAAACAAAAAGAATGGAGAGCAAAAAATTAACGTTGCTGCTAGTGCTGGAAACCACGCCCAAGGTGTTGCTCTTGCTTGTAATAAACTTGGGCTTCAAGGTGTTATATTTATGCCAGAAGCAACACCAATTATCAAAATAATAGGAACTTTAAGACACGGCGGCGAAAATGTAACAGAGCTTGAAAAGCTAGAAGACCAAGGTGCAACGGCAGAAAAAATAAAACAATATTGTAATGATAATTTTGATAAATTTAAAAATGTTAAAGTTAGAATTACAGGTAAAAACTTTGACGAAGCTTCAGCAGCAGCTAAAGAATTTGCATCTTCACCAGATAAAGAATTTATTCCGCCATTTGATAGCAAATATGTAATAGCCGCAGCTGGCACATGGGGTCTAAATATAATAGAGAAACTTTTGCAGTATAACTATAATTCACCAAATTATGAGAAGCAAGAAGATTTTACTACTCTTGATGACCTTATGAAAAAACACCCACTTGATTGGGACGATGTAGTAAAAAATAAGATAAGCCAATTATATGGCGAAGGCGGAAAGGATTTATCTCTAAGCTTGCCAGTAGGTGGTGGCGGTCTTGCTGCTGGTGTTTCATTAGTAATAAGAAAATTAGCCCCTAAGGCGGAGCTTATTGCTGTTTCACTAGAAGGAACACCAAGCTTACCAGAATCAATTATCAAAGATGAAGTTGTTAAAACACCTCCTGTGCCATTATTATATAAAGATGGTTCAATTATTCCAGGCGGAACAAAAGTGGCAAGAATAGGTGATACAACTTTTGAAGTTATAAAAAGAAATTTTGATAAAGTAGTTACTGTAGGACATGATGCTTTTTTTGCAGCTACAGCAAATAATCTTGTTAATCGTGAATCAATGAGTGAACCTCAAGCAGGAGCAACCCAAGTTGCCTCAGCTAATATAGGCTCAAGACCAGTTAGAATATCTTTCAAGAGTGGTGAAAATTTATCAGATAGGGAGATAGAAATAATTACAAAAAATTATCCCGCCCCCAGAGTTCAAGATGTTGTAAGGCAAGGAGCCATCATTGAAACTGTAATCTTAAAACAATTTTGATAGGTTTTGATATATTAGTTAAACTTTAGACTATACTTGTAATAGCTTTTTTAACCCATAAAATAAAGAATTATCAGTCTTATTAAGTCTCTTATTTGATTTCTAAACCTACTTTATACCCTAAGCCCAAACCTACTAAATAGCTCATTATCAAACTTTTCATCATATTCATCTATTTTTCAATTAACTTATTGTATTTACTCCAACGCATATATTTTGGTTTTCTGAAGTATTTATCTTCACCACCCAGCCTAACTAAGAATGTCCCAAAATTGTCCCTTTTTGTAGGTTCGAGTTTATGCAAAATTGGTAAAAGCGGCTGTTTAGTTGGTTGCGGGGGCTGGATTCGAACCAACGACCTTCAGGTTATGAGCCTGACGAGCTACCGGGCTGCTCTACCCCGCGATAAGGTAATTTAAGAATATTTTTAAGAATTAAAAATATGTTTTTATATATCGTAAGGCTTATTACACCAAATATTTGCTTAATCAAGAATAAAATAATTGCAATTGTTGGCTAAGATTAAAAGAAAATTCAATTCTAACCAAAGTGAATTACAAAAAAGTAGCAAAAAACAAATATTACCATGTCAGTTCAGCTTAAGCAATAATATAAAAACATAAACTAATAACTAAAAGCTAATATTATCAATCATTTAAGCCAGTCAATAAAGGCATTGGCAATAATTTCTAAATCTTTCTTTTGTAAAGAAATTTTATCATCAGGCATATAAGGATATAAAATTAAAATTTTGCCCTTTTTTGCCCAGTTAAAATTTTTGGGATCCCTCGCACTTAGCCATTTTAGCCAATTTTCACCCTCAAGAGAGGCAACTTCATTTCTGCCATAAATTTGAATACCAACCCTTTTTATCAACTCATTGAGTTCACCAATAATTTTTTTAGCATTATTTTCTTGAAAATTATTAAGCAGATTTTCAACCTCTTGCTTAATAGAAAATCGCCAACTTTTGCGATATTGAGCTTTCTTATATTCAGATAAAAAAACTATTGCTAAAATTAGAATAATAAAAAAGCCTAAAAACCACCAACCTATTGCTAGTGGAAAAGTAGAAACTTCTGTAATGCTCTCCACATCTTTCATTCTATTAAGTAAAATTTGCTGTAAATCTTCCATCGTAAAAATTATTTTTTTAACCCTGAAAGTAAGTTCTTAAATTCATCTTCTTTCGTATTGATATTTATCAGTTTTGTTGAAAATTTATAAGAAATTTTTTTAAGCAATTCTTGCTTGTGATTGAAATTTTTGAGGTAATTTTTCATACCCTTTTTATCGCTTGTGTTGAGAATATAACTTCTAAAACCGTATTTTAGAACAATTTTACCTACATCAGGAATGTAAAAATCACTATCATCTATTATATTAATGAAAACTTTTTGAGTTTTAGCACCAAGTAAAAATATATTTTTTTCAAATACTTCACTGATATTTCTAAAGTCAGATATTAAAAATAAAATATCTGGTTTTATGCCCATTCTTCTAAGGTTAAAAACTGCACCTTCAATGGAGTAACTTTGATCAAAATTATCTTTACTACATAAAATTTTTAACGCGCGATAAATATTAAATTTATGAGAAGATGGCTTAAGATAAGTAAATCTATTTTGCTGATTGCCAAAAATATAAAAACCAACTTTATCTTTTTTATTATTAGCAACAAAACTTAAAATAGCTGCAACTCTAGCGGCAACAATATTCTTAAAAGTTCCCCTAGTGCCGAAATTCATATAATCATTTTTATCAATCGCAATAACTACATTTCTTTGCTTTTCTTCAGTGAATAACTTTAGATATAAATCATCAAGTTTAGCAGAAACCCGCCAATCTATTTTGCGAATATCATCACCAATATTATAATTTCTTACCTCTTCAAATTCCATCCCCTGCCCTTTGAAACTTGAATTATAAGCCCCTGAAAAATTATATGGCTTATTTTTTGAGCCAAATTTTATAAATTTTGCAAGCCCTTCAAGTTTTATAAGCTGTTTGAAATTTGGATATAACACATCTTAAAAATTTAGGTTTAAGCAACTGCAACCACTTGTAAAACTCTATCAATTATATCATCATTAGAGATATTATCGGCCTCAGCCTCAAAACTTGGAAGAATTCTATGTCTCAAAACTTCATATGCAACCGCTTGCACATGATGGGGGGCAACAAATTCACTACCTTCAATATAGGCAAACGCTTTAGCACATTTCATTAACGCTATAGATGCACGAGGTGAAGCCCCAAACCTAATGAGATTTGCTAAATCTGCTGAAAAATCCGCAGGGTTTCTAGTGCAAGAAACTAATGCAACGATATATTTTTCAATTTTAGCATCAACGAAAATTTCATTTGCTAAGGCTCTAGCTTCAAGAATTTCAGGGATTGTAGTAACTGCATTTGCTTTGCTAAATTTTACTTCCGCATTTTTGCTGTTGGTTGCAAGGCGGAGGATTTCTAACTCTTCAGAAGCTGTTGGATAGGTAATAACTGCCTTCATTAAAAATCTATCAAGCTGGGCTTCTGGCAGGCTGTATGTTCCTTCTTGATCAATCGGGTTTTGTGTGGCAACGACCATAAATAAATCAGGCAGTTTTCTAGTTTCTAAACCAACTGTAATTTGCCCTTCCCCCATTGCCTCAAGTAATGCAGATTGGACTTTTGCAGGTGCACGATTGATTTCATCAGCTAAGATAATATTGTTAAAAATTGGCCCTGCACAAAACTCAAAAGAATTTCTTTCTTTGATATAAATATCAGAGCCAGTAATGTCAGAAGGTAATAAATCAGGGGTGAATTGTATCCTCTTAAAATTAGAAGTTATCGCCTCCGCAAGATATTTTGAAGCGGTTGTTTTAGCAAGCCCCGGCATACCTTCTATCAATAAATGTCCGCCCGCAAGCAAGCAAACCAACATATTATCAATAAGGCTTTTTTGCCCTATTATTCTAGTTTCTAGGTATTTTCTAACTTTATCTAGCTTCATTTGCTTTTAATTTATTTTATTTTCAATAGATTTATACCAATAGATAAAAATTTTGCAAAAAAATTAATTATTGTTTTTATGCACCCACAAATTCTTGAAATTTCAAAATTTGCCTTCGCAGATGAAGATGAAATAATTTCAAATTACTTAAATCACGCCAAATTTTATAAAATAAATCAGTCTAATATTTTTGAAAGGGCGAAAATATTTGTTGAAAATATTAGGGAAAATCTATATGGCTTCTCAATTGAAAACTTCCTTAAAGAATTTTCACTTGATACTTATGAAGGGGTTGCAATCCTCTGCTTGGCAGAGGCTCTGCTTAGAATTCCAGATAGTAAAAATGCTGATGAATTAATCAAAGATAAAATTCTAAAAGGTAATTGGAAGAAGCATCTTAAAAAAGATTCTGACTTAATGTTAAATATTTCCTCTTTCGCATTTTTACTAAGTGAGGAAGTTCTTTCACCAAGTAAAGTTGAAAATAAATTAGTCAGAAAACTAAATAATTTTTTAGAAAAAACCAGTGAGCCAATCATTCGTGAGGCTCTTAAAAAAGCCGTTGAGCTATTAGGCGGCAAATTTGTTATTGGCAATAATATTGATAAAGCCCTCAAAAAAGCTGAAGATTTATCAAAAGAAAATTATAATTTTTCATTTGATATGCTGGGGGAAGGTGCAAGAACAAAAAGCCAAGCCGAAATATATTTTAATAATTACCTAAATGGCACTAAAAATTTGATAGCAAAATGGCAGGGCAAATTATCAGAAAACATCTTCAAAAACCCTAATATTTCTATAAAAATTTCTGCATTACACCCAAAATATGAATTACTAAAATTTGAAAAAATAAAAGAAGATTTACTTCAAAAAATTTTACAAATTGCGGTTTTATGTAAAGAAAATAATCTCTGGCTTTCCATTGATGCTGAGGAATCTTGGCGTTTAGAAGTCTCACTTTTACTATATCTTGAGCTGATAAACCACCCTGCCCTTGCAAATTATAACGGGCTTGGTTTTGTGGTGCAGGCTTATGGAAAACGCGCCTTAAAAACTATAAAATTCTTAAATAATATTGCAGAAAAGAAAAATATAATAATCCCCATAAGGCTTGTAAAAGGTGCTTATTGGGATAGTGAAATTAAATATTCCCAAGTTAATGGCTTAGAAAATTACCCCGTATTTACAAGAAAATCTCATACAGATTTATCCTATTTAGTTTGTGCGGAAGAATTAATTAAATCAAAAAATATTTATCCGCAATTTGCAACTCATAGTGCTTATTCAGTTTCAGCGATTATTGAGCTTGTTAAACATCACAAAACCGAAAGGTTTGAATTTCAAAAATTATTTGGAATGGGTGATGAATTATATAATCAAATTATTTCAAGCTACCAATGCAGAATTTACGCTCCGGTTGGATCGTATGAAGATTTATTACCATATTTAATCAGAAGAATTTTAGAAAATGGGGCAAATAATAGTTTCATTTCTCTAGTTGCAAATAATGAAAAATCACTTGATGAAATTCTTAAATCTCCGATTGAGAAAATTGAAACAAAAAAATATACAGGAAAATTTATTCCATTGCCACAAACACTTTATAACCCTAGAAAAAACTCATCTGGCTATTGCTTTGGTAATATTATTCACACTGAAAAATTAAAATCATTTCTTGAAGCAAAAGCCGTAAATATTTTGCAGGCAAAATCTTTAATTGCTAATGAAGAAATTTCTGAAAAAACATTAAATAATGTTGATAAAGCCATTAATTTTGCAGTTCAAAATAAAAATATTTGGCAAAATTTCAGCGTTGATGAAAGATGCGATTTAATTGAAAGGCTTGCAAATCTTATTGAAGAAAATATTTCTGAAATATTTAATATTTTAGTTTTTGAAGCGAAAAAAACTGCAAAAGATAGTATAAATGAAATTCGCGAAGCAGTTGATTTTCTTAGGTTTTACGCTAGTGAAGCCCGCAACAATTTTATTGAAACTAAAACTAGATCATATACTGGGGAGGTTACCATTACAAATTATCGTGCTAAAGGAATTTTTGTTTGTATCAGCCCTTGGAATTTCCCTTTGGCAATATTTTTAGGGCAGATTTCCGCTTGTTTAGTAGCTGGAAATCAAGTTATTGCAAAACCTGCGGAGCAAACTGAAAAAATTGCTTACTATATCTGCAAACTAGCTTTGCAAGCTGGCATTCCAAATTTTGCATTACAATTAATTTTGGGTAAAGGCAGGGAAATTGGCTCAAAACTTACCTCCTTAACTGAAATTTCTGGTGTGGTATTTACAGGCTCAACTGAAACTGCAAGAATTATTAATCAAAATCTTTCCGCTAGAAATTCATCAATTGCAACTTTTGTGGCAGAAACAGGCGGGCAAAATGCAATGATAGTTGATAGCACAATCTTACTTGAAAAAACCCTTGATGATATTATTGAAAGTGCCTTCCATTCTGCTGGGCAAAGATGTTCCGCACTTCGTGTTTGTTACCTTCAGGAAGAAATATATGATAAAATGAAAGGGCTTTTATCTGAAACAATTATTGAGCTTGAAGTTAATAATCCGCAAGAATTTTCCACAGAAATTCCGCCGATTATTGATGAAAAAGCCAAAGAAAATTTAGTGCAACACATCAAAAATCATAAGAAAAATTATATTGATAATTATCCAAATGAATGTTTTTTAAGGCCTGAAATTATTGAAATAAATTCTATTAACGAGCTTCAAAAAGAGAATTTTGGGGCAATATTACATATTATAAAATTCAAAAAAGAAGATACTGATAAAATTATTTCTGAGATAAACAATACTGGATACGGCCTTACATTCGGCATTCAAAGCCGTATTCAAGATTATATAAAATATGTTTGTTCAAAAATTAAAGCGGGAAATATTTATATTAATAGAAGTATGATTGGTGCAGTGGTTGAAACCCACCCTTTTGGCGGTTCTGGGCTTTCTGGCACAGGGCCAAAGGCTGGCGGCGTTAATTACATAAAACGCTTTGCGGAAGAATATACCATCACCGAAAACAATGCTGCCATTGGCGGAAATTTAGAATTATTGAAATAGACTTTTATATAATTATAAAACATCAAGCCTTAGGCTTGATTTTGTGTTAGGTAAAATTTCTTGCTCACGCAGATAAACTTTTTTTAGCTCTGTAATATTTATTCCTATTTTATCTCTAATTTCAGATAATTTTGCTTTGTTATATTTTTCAAAAGGAAATTCATAAATCTTTTCAACTTTTGATTTTTTGCCATATTCCAAACCTAAATCATAAGCCTTCATATGCCTACGAGAAAAACGATATTTTTTTGGATATAAATACATTGAAGCGGTTTTGAAAATAAACTCCTCATATTTTTTAATATCTTTGGAAGTTCCCATTGTGAAGCCAATTACAAAGGCTTCATCTTGTGGTAATAAACCTCTGCCTAAAACTATGTGAATACAATCATGTCGCTCAAGATTTACAGCACCTTTTAACGCCAGTGGTGATTTTGGATTTTCAAATAATTTAACAATTTTACTTATATCCTCTGGGCTATTTGCAGGCAGAGTTTTTCTAACTTCTTCAAGTGTTTTATCACCATTATCTAGCTTTGGGTTCCAATCTCTATAGCTTATCATATATGTCAGGGGTTAGTTATTAGGGGTTGGGGGTTTGGATTAAATGACGCAAGTGGTTAGTGGCACTAACCCCTAACCAATGTTCTAAAAATATCTTCTAAGTTAGATTCCTCAGTTTTTATATCTTTTATTTCTAAACCTAATTGATGAATTTGATTAATTATTTTTTCTAATTCCAACTCACTTTTTTGATAAGTAATAGAAATTGCATTACCATTATTTGTAATCTCAAAACCTTCTGGAAGTGAAGAATTTTCAACTTTATTAGCTAAATAAAAAATTATTTTTTTTACACCCAATTTTTCTTTTAGATTTTTGGTTGTGTCATTTGCAATAATTTCACCTTTATTAATCACCGCAATTTTATCGCAGAGTTGCTCTGCCTCTTCAAGATAATGCGTGGTTAATAAAATTGTTGTGCCTTCTTTGTTTAGTTTGCGAACATATTCCCAAAGCTGGCTTCTAAGTTCAACATCAACGCCGGCGGTTGGCTCATCTAAAATAATTATTGGTGGGTTATGAACTAACGCTTTTGCAATTAAAAGCCTTCTTTTCATACCGCCTGAAAGCCTGCGAGGGTTGAAATCTTTTTTATCTTCAAGTGATAATGCTTTTAGAATTTCATCAGTTCTTCTATTTCCTTTGCGAATTCCATAATATCCAGCGTAATATTCTAGCGTATCATAAACATTAAAAAAAGGGTCAATAACCACTTCTTGTGGCACTATACCTAAATTAGCACGAAGTTTTTCAGGCTCTTTATCAAGGTCAATATTATTAACAAAAACCTTGCCAGAGGTTTTATTAACAAGACCCGCAATAATATTTATTAGCGTTGATTTGCCAGCACCATTAGGGCCAAGCAGACCAAAAATCTGCCCCTTTTCAATGTTTAATGAAATATTTTTTAAGGCTTCCTTTCTCTCCTTAGAGAATTTAGAAGTATAAGTTTTTCTTAAATCTGAAATTGATATTGCAAAATTATTCATACTTCATTTTTTCTAACAAAAGATTGCAATAAATTTCTAATCATAGCTTGATATGAAACATTATATTTTTGGGCTTGCTCCTTAAAAAACTCTAAAGTTTTTTTATCAAGATTAAGGGTTACCTTTTCTTTCTTTTCTATAAGTGCAAGCTCTTCAGGGCTTGGTAAAAAATCTTTAACCCTTTTGCCAAGAAATAATTTTTCATTAGTATATTTTATTTTCTTTTTCATAAATTTTCTTTCCCTCTCTCCAAAAACCAGCACCAAAAATTCTAATTTTTTTGCCCCTATAAGTAAAACGAACAGTTATAATATCGTTATTTATATTTTTAGATTTATCCCACTCAAACATAAATGCTATATTATATAAAATTACATACTTTTTGCAATATAATTATACATACTTTATTCTAAAAGATAATTATAAGTTCTAAAATATTCATCTATGGCAGAAACTATTGAAGAAACAACTTTTTGTTTATGTTGAGCGGTTGCAAGCAACCTTTCTTCGTAAATATTGCTCATATAACCAAGTTCCAGTAATACTGATGGTATATCCGCACCTGTAAGCACCGCAAGGCTTGCCTCCCTATTAGATTTTGGCAGAGGTTTTGCTTTTTTACCCAAATTTTTTGCTAGAATTTTTGAAAGCTCATCTGAAATATCTTTCGTTTCGTTTTGTGAAATAAATATTAACGCCTCTTTCACATCCCTTGATTTTCCTTTCAGTGGAACACCCCTTATAATTTCTTCATATTCAGATTTTTCTAGAAGTTTTCTTGCTTCTCTTTCAGCCCTATCTTTTGAGATTGTATAAATTGAAAAGCCCCTTACTTCTTTATTAGGGTTAGAATCTGCGTGAATAGAGATAAGAATATCCCCACCACTTCTGCGAGCAATTTTTACCCTGTCAGGAAGTGGCACAAAATTATCATTATCTCTAGTCATTTTTACAATAAACTTTCCGGTTTTATTAAGCTCATCTCTTAATGCACGGCTATAGGCTAATACGATATTCTTTTCTTTATTTCCGAGCTTTCCAATGGCGCCGGGGTCTTTACCACCATGACCGGGATCAATCACAACCACTGCCTTCCTAGTTTTTTTAATTACTGGCTTAGTTGGAAGTGCTGAAAGGGTTATTCTATCTGCAATTTGAGGGGTAATAATTTTTTGTGGTGTAATTTTCGCAGGCGGAGTTGCAGTAATATTTTGCTGAATAATATCTGGCTTTGCTTGCTTAATATTTGAAAAACTTTCAAGCGGAACATTATGTTTGTTAATAATATCAAATACGGTTTTTCCTTCTGGATTTGAATTATTACTTATGCTTTCTTGCTGAATTTGAATATTAGTTTTTGGCTTTACTCTATCAATAATTTCCTCAGTTTTTTTGACATAATTTTGAACTCTAATTTGAGCTTTTTCTTCAACTTGTCTGTAAATTGGAAGCAAACTTGTAGGAGCAGGCAAGGATAATTTTTTTAACGCATCACTATTTATAGTTGGAGCCTTATAAACTTCCTGCTTTTTTGGCAAAACCTCTTTCACCAGAGATTTTGGAGGGTTTTTCTGAGGTTTAATTTTCTTTATAATTTTTGTTTCAACCCCTGTTTTACCAACCTCAAAAGGTGCTTTATCTTTATAGCTTTGAGTTTGTGATTGAGGCTTATTTTCTGAGGCAGAAATATAGCCAAAATTAAAAATTATAAATAAACAAAATATTTTTAATAATAATTTCATAACTAAATAACCCCGCTCACCAACTCTTCAATATTCTGTGCATTCAATTTTGCCGTGTTATACATATTGTAAGGCTCATCGTGATCTAAAAATTTATCAGGCAGTACCATTGTGCGGAATTTTGTTTTATCATTTATCAAATCATTATCAGTTAGGAATTTTGCAACGAATGAGCCAAAACCGCCAATAGAGCCTTCCTCAATAGTAACAATCAATTTTGATTTTTTTGCGAATTCTGCGATTAATTTTTCATCAAGTGGTTTGGCAAATCTTGCATCAATAATTGCGGTTTTGAGATTTTTCTTTTCTAAATTTTCTGAAGCTATCTTAACTTCTTGAAGTCTTGCTCCGTAAGAAATTATTGTTACATCAAGCACTTTGTCATTCTGAGCCAAAGGCGAAGAATATGGCGAAGAATCTAGATACTTCGCTTCGCTCAGTATGACAGAAGAGTCCTTAATTATCCTGCCCTTGCCGATTTCAAGTGGCTCAATATTTTCTGGAATTTCTATGCCCAACCCCTCACCTCTTGGAAAGCGAAACGCAATAGGTGATGAATTATGATTATTTGCAGTTACAATCATTCTTGCAAGCTCCACTTCATCAGAAGAAGCCATTAAAACAAAATTAGGCAAGCAACCAAGATAAGCAACATCAAAACTGCCGGCGTGAGTTGCACCATCAGCCCCCACAAGCCCTGCCCTATCTATCGCAAATCTCACTGGCAAATTTTGAATTGCAACATCGTGAATTACTTGATCATAAGCCCTTTGTAAAAATGTTGAATAGATTGCACAATATGGCTTAAACCCCTCAAAAGCCAAGCCCGCTGCGAATGTTACAGCGTGTTGCTCCGCAATTCCAACATCAAAAGTTCTTTCAGGAAATTCCTTACCAAATTTATTTAAGCCTGTGCCACTTGGCATTGCTGCGGTTATTGCTAAAATTTTATCATCATTTTTTGCGAGTTTTATAAGTGTATCAGCAAAAATTTCGGTATAAGTTTTAACCGCAACGCTTGCTTTAGATTGCACTTTAGTTTCAACATCAAATTTATGAACTGCGTGAAATTTCTCTGATGAAGCCTCTGGCGATTCAAACCCATAGCCCTTTTCTGTAACTACATGAATTAAATATGGCCTTTTATCTTTTGATTTTTTAATATTACGAAATACTGGCAATAAATGATCCAAATTATGACCATCAAGCGGGCCTATATAATCAAAGCCCATCTCTTCAAAAAAATTGCCACCAACTACAACATCTTTGGCAATTTGCTCAGTTTTTTTAACGGCTCTTTCAAAATAATTTGGCAGATGTTTTACTGCCTTCAAAGCAAAATTTCTAAAAGCATTATAAGCACGCCCTGAAATTAATTTTGCTAAATAAGCACGCATTGCCCCTGTTGGCGGTGCGATAGACATATCATTATCATTCAAAATTACGATTAATTTTGAATTACTATCACCTGCGTTATTAAGGGCTTCATAAGCCATTCCGGCACTCATTGCACCATCACCGATAACGGCAATTACTTCATTATCTTTATTATTTTTATCTCTAGCAACTGCCATACCAAGTGCTGCAGAAATTGAAGTGGAGCTATGCCCTGCACCGAATGGGTCATATTCACTTTCGCTAGATTTTGTAAAGCCAGAAAGCCCACCAGCCTTACGGAGTGTGTGCATTCTATCTTTTCTGCCTGTAAGAATTTTATGCGGATAAGCCTGATGCCCAACATCCCAAATCAGTCTATCTTCAGGGGTATTAAAAACATTATGAATAGCCACCGTAAGCTCAACCACGCCAAGCCCTGCCCCCAAATGCCCACCAGTTTTAGAAACTGCCTCAATAGTTGCTTGGCGAAGCTCACCAGCTAATTGCTTCAATTCATCATCAGAGAAATTTTTTATATCAGATGGAAAATTTACTTTGCTTAAAAGGCTCATTAAAAAACTAATATTTTTTCAGCCTAAAAATATATCTTAATAAGAATTTATCAACTGAGTAATTTATTAATAAATATTATTATTTAATTAAAATTATATAGGTCTAATTTTTGTTTATTGCTTGTATTAAGAAATGTCATCCTGATCCCAGAGCGAAGCGAAGGGAAAGGATCTTAGATTCTTCGCTATGCTCAGAATGACAAAAAAGCAATATTTATCTCATTCTGCCTCTAGAGATTGGCCTTCTTTCATAAACGCCAGTTTTTGCGTTATATTTATAGTCAATATCTGGATATTTTCTAGTTTTGTTAAAAATATAGCCTACATTATTTTTGCGATAAATTTCACATCTTCTTTTTTCTACAGAACTTCTAGCTTGAAAGCATAAAGCATTTTTATGCCTTATATTATTGCGGTGAAATTCGCACGCAAAGCCAGCATTAGCGATAAAAATTAAAGTTAAAAAAGAAATTATAAAAATTTTTTTCATAGTATTTTATTTTGGTTTAATAAAAAATATTTATGCAACTTTTTGCTTTTTTGCATTTTGTGATAAGGCAATTATACCGGGCAAACCTTTACCTTCAAGCCATTCTAAAAATGCACCACCAGCCGTTGAAACATAAGTAAAGCTATTTACAACCCCTGCCACTGAGAGAAGTGCCACCGTATCACCTCCACCAGCGATAGATTTTAAACCATTTTCCCTTGTATTTATAGCAACTAATTTTGCAAGTGTAACACTAGAATTTTCAAATGGTGAGGTTTCAAATGCACCAAGTGGGCCATTCCAAATTAATGTTTTACTATTAGAAATAATATTTTGCCAATTAATTATTGATTTTACACCTGCATCTAAAATCATATCATCATCAGCAATATCTTTAGATTTTACTTCACATTCAGCAAATTGCTTAAATTCTTTTGCGGTAGTAAAATCAATCGGCAAGTGGATTTTACAATTTTTCTTTTCTGCAAAATTTAATATTTCAAGAGCTTTATTTTTGAGATTTTTTTCACATAAAGATTTACCAATTTTCATATTCTTAGCATATAAGAATGTATTAGCCATTCCGCCACCAATAATAAGGTTATCTG
Organism: uncultured Rickettsiales bacterium; assembly: GCA_964445765.1. Taxonomy (GTDB): domain Bacteria; phylum Pseudomonadota; class Alphaproteobacteria; order Rickettsiales; family UBA8987; genus JANPLD01. Next base: position 569,291 of record CAYULD010000001.1, read on the forward strand.
CTTTTTCTATTAGTGAAGTTAAAATATCAATTTTAGTAGAAATTTTAGAACCGCCAACAATTGCTGTTAATGGTTTTTCTGGGTTTTCTAGGGCTTGTGAAATATAAGTTACTTCTTTTTCTAAACATAAACCTGCGTAAGATGGCAAAAACTCAGTAACACCAGTGATAGAAGAATGAGAACGATGCGAGCAAGAAAACGCATCATTAACATAAAAATCAGCAAGGCTTGCAAGCTCTTTACTGAAGTTTTTATCATTACTTTCTTCCTCTGCGTGAAATCTTAAATTTTCAAGCAATAAAATATCACCATTTTGTAAATTTTTTGAGGCGTGCTCAGCAATAATCCCCCTACAATCGCCTGCGAATTTTATTTCAATCTTTTCACCTGAAATTTCGGATAAACGCCTAGAAATTTCATCAACGATAGGGCTTAAAGAAAAAGAGGAATCAAATTTGCCCTCTGGCCTGCCAAAATGAGATATTAAAAGAATTTTTGCACCCGCCTTTTTTAATTTTAATATAGTTGGAATTACCGCGTTAATTCTAGTGCAATCTGAAACTTTGCCTTGCTTCATTGGCACATTGAGATCAGCCCTTAATAGAATTTTTTTGCCAATAATATTTTGTGATAATAAATCTTTAATAGTCTTAAACACAGATTAATAATTTATTAGAATTTTAATTTTAGGGCTTTTTATATTAGTTTTTTAAAGTTTTCCAGCATTAAAAAGTAATTATAAATAATTGCATATTTTATAATCTTAGATATTTCAGATTAAAATAATGCAAGAAAAATATTGCTGAGAAGAAGCTATAAAAAATATTCCAACCTGCCATTGAAAGCCCGAATAATTCAAATTGAACTTCATCACATCTAACATTTGGTGCATTAAAAATTGAAGCCCTTAACGCTTCAATAGAGCTTGCATCAAGGTTTGCGGTGCAATCTCCGAAATCCCACCAATCTTGCTCAACGCCGAAATGATAAAAGGAAATTCCAGTATTTATCAGAAAAGCTAAAATTGAGATAAAAACAACAGAAAGCCTTAATTTTCTATTTTTTATAAATAATGCCAAAACACTAAAAAATATTACCACAATGAATGGGTATCTTTGATAAATGCATAATGGGCAAGGTTGCATTCCAAAAAAATGCTGAGAAATAAGAGCTAGAGAAAGTGGAATAAAACCAGCTAAAAATAAAAAATATGGTGCATAATTTACATTGTAAATTACCTGTTTTAGCTGGTTATTTTTTTCCATAAGCCCAATAATTTTGATGATTTTGGTTTATCGCTGTTAGAATTTTGATTTTCTTTTATTTCCTGAGCATTTGAAAAATTTTCAACATTATTATTTCTGTTATTTCTTTGATTGCTAGAAGAATTTTCAGAATTATTATTAGGCAAATATTCTATATTTTGATAATTGTTATTATTATTTTGCCTATTATCAAACCTACCATTTCTGCGGTTTCTATTACGCCTGCGGTTTCTATTTTTGTTAAAATTATTTCTTGGCTGTTGGTTTGAATAATCTTTTTCATCATCAAATTGTTTTCTTTCAACTTCGCTAAATTCACTTGCCTGAGGAGCTTGATTTTCATTAGATGAATCTGCTGAAAAATTATCAGGATTATTAGCCTCAAACTCTTCCAAAGTAAGCCCAGAAGGCTTGTTAGGCTTATTGTTTTCCTGATAATTATTATTTTTATAATTTTGCTGATGAGGTTTTCTATGCCCTGATTTTTGAGGCGAAACATCAAATTGGTTAGGCAATAAAAGATAATCTTCTTCTAAGAAAATTTTAACATTATCCGTTTGTTCAATTTTTTTAATATCTGCAATTCTATTTGCTTTAATGAAACTGCAAAGGTGAGAAGAGAGCCTAACATAAATTTCTCTGATAGATTTTCTGCCAGATTCGCCCTCAATTTTTCTAATTAGTTTTAATGCCAAACTTTCAGTTGATCGAACCGCCCCAAGCCCATTACACATTGGGCAACATTCTGAAGAATTTTCAATTAAGCTAGAGCTTATTCTTTGGCGAGACATCTCAAGCAAGCCAAAAGTGCTGATTCTACCAATTTGAATTTTTGCCCTATCAGAGCGAAGTGCGTCTTTAAGCTCCCTTTCAATGGCTTTGCGATTTCTAACTTCACGCATATCAATAAAATCAATCACCACTAAACCGGCTAAATCTCTAAGCCTTAACTGGCGAGCTATTTCCCTTGCGGCTTCTAAGTTGGTTTTATATGCGGTATCTTCAACGCTTCTTTCTTTGGTTGCCCTGCCGGAGTTCACATCAATAGAAACAAGGGCTTCTGTAGGCGTAATTACAATTGAGCCACCCGATTCAAGTTTTATTTCTCTTTCAAATAATTCATCAAGCCTTTCTTCAATTCTAAATTTTTGGAAGAGGGGAATTTGACCTTTATAATTCTTCACCTGATCTTTTTGATGTGGCGAAGTTAATTCTATAAAATTAATTGCTGAATTATATGAGGCATCACCCTCTATTAAAACCTCCTCAACATCACCCTTAAATAAATCTCTAATTGAGCGTTTTACAATATCACTCTCTTCATAAATTAAAGCAGGGGCGGTTGATTCAAGCGTTTGCTTTTTGATATTTTCCCATAGATTTTTGAGGTAAAAATAATCTCTTTTAATATCATCTTCTTCTTTATCCATTCCAGCCGTTCTAACTATAAGGCTTGAGCCTTTATCAACCTCAAGAGATTTTACAATAGTTCTAATTCTTCTTCTTTCAGAAAAACTTGCAATTCTTCTAGAAACACCACCGCCATTTTCAGTGTTTGGCATAAACACGCAATATCTGCCAGCTAGTGCTAGATATGTTGTTAAAGATGCACCTTTATTGCCCCTTTCCTCTTTTACAACTTGCACTAAAACAACTTGATTTCTTCTAATAACTTCTTGAATTTTATATTGCCTATAAAAACTATGGCGAGATTGGCTTTCCCTGCCCTCCTCTTCATCAACGGCGATATTTGGCAATTCTGCATCATCAAGATTTGGAATTTCTTCAATATTAGAAATTATTTGAGTCTCAATTTCAGCTATTTCATTTTGAGGAACAACTTCAGAAATAATCTGCGGCTTAAATTCTTTTTCTGCTTCTGATTTTTCAACTTCTGCATTTATAATTTCATAATTTTTTTCAATAATTTCTGCTTGCACTTCACCTACGGATTCTGAAAATTTATTTTCACCATAAATTTCTTTTTCAAAAATTTGGGCAAGCTCTTCTGCACGAATTAAATCTGGAATATCTTTTTCAGTAAATGGGAATGGCGGAACATAATTTGCCCATTTGGATTCATCAAATTGTCTATCTCTTCTAAATTTGCCACCTCTGTTATTTCTATCTCTATCCCTGCCGCCTCTATCTCTATCACGCTTAAATCTGCCACCCTTCTTAAAATTATTTTCTGAGCGTTCAGGTTTTGCGTTTTCTTGAGGTTCAATTTTAGGCTCTTCAATAATAGGTTGCACATCTACAATAATTTCAGCTGCAACATTTTGAGGTGGAACATCTGAATTATTTTGTGGCTCAGAATTTATTATATTTTCAACATTATTTGGAATAAAATCATCTTCATCATCTAAATCAGCTTTATTGCTTTCTGCTTCAATAATTTTTGCGATTTTAATTTTATCTTCCGTTGGGATTTGGAAGTAATCATAATGAATTTCTGAGAAAGGTAAAAAACCCTGCTTATTGCCACCATATTCAACAAAAGCCGCTTGTAGAGAAGGCTCAACCCTTGTTATTTTACCAAGATAAATATTGCTTTTAATTTGTTTTTTGTGATCTGATTCAAATTCAAATTCAATAAGTTTAGATTCATCCGCTAGAACAACGCGAATTTCCTCTGGATGCACAGCATCTATTAATAATCTTTTTGTCATTTTTGAAATTCCTTTTCATTATATAGACTTAATAGTCAGTAATAAGTTTTTAATATTTTATTTTAGTCTGAGGGTAATTTAATGGGCTTATTAATTTATAAGCAGTCTAAAACCCTAAGATGAAAATTATTCCTATATTTTACAGGCTAGCAATGTGCCAAATAACCAAACCGATATGCATTATACATTATTTTATAAGGCTTTTACGCAATTAACTTTGTATGTATTTTTCCTTTCGGTAACAATCGGATTACAAATTATCAATTACATTAAAATGTTAATTTATGCAATAAGGAAGTATAATTTTTTGCAAAAAAGAAAATTTATAAATTAAAAAAGGGCTTGAGAATTTAATCGCAAGCCCTTGTAAATAAAGGTGAATTTTTGATTAGCTAAAAATTAGTATATCGTTTCCAAGTTTAGCAATCAACTCTGCTTCACTTACACCTTGGAAGGTCATTGATGAGTGATCGTCAACAACACCATTTCCATTTAAGTCTATTGCAAGAACTGCATTACCATTTGCGTCTTGTGATATAATTGAGTTAGATTGCAATTTAGCAAGAGTATCAATAGCTTGACCATTAATGTTCAAGTTTTGAATCTCAATTTTATCATCACCTTGTCCAAAATCTGTGATTATATCATCACCAGTTGCACCATTAGCAAAGTTAAATCTGAAAGTATCATTACCAAAATTTACCATATTGCCAACGCCTTGCGAATCAAGTGCATCTTGAAGAGCAGTAACGCTATTTATATCACCAGTAATGAAATATTCTTGACCATTAACAGTGAACTTATAAACATCACCAGTTAGCATATCATTCTCTTTGCCACCTTCAATAATGTCATTGCCAAAGTTAAACTCATTATTATTGAGCCACATATCGTCATCATTAACAGATGCACCATCTCCTTGAGTAACATTTGTACCGTTACTATACTCAATAGCAATTTCTTTAGCATCACCGATAACGTGGTCATCACCTTTACCACCTTGGAGTAAATCATTACCAAAGTTTAGAATGTTATTTTCAAACTTAACATTCGCACTTGCAGTTGCAATACCAGCTGAACATCCATCATCAACGATTGCAGTTGCATCACCCTGCTGACCTTTAATAAGAAGCTTATTAACGTCACCAAGTGTTAAGTCATCACCATTACCTGCATTAACTTCGTCATTACCAAAAATAATTTCACCATTAGACATTATAGCATCTGTATTTGCTTCCGCAAATTCATCGCCACCAAAAGTTACAGGGTTTGCTTTAGCATAAGCATTGCCAGATTTCACTGATAATGTTAGATCTTTAACATCACCAGAAACGATATTATCATCTTCATTTCCATTAACAATATCATCTTCATAATCTTTATTTGGCGTAACAGTTTCTGATGTACTAGAAACTTCCTCAGGATCATTTTCTGTTTCATCTTCAGTAACAAGCGTAATGCTATCATCATTAGGGTTGTTAGGGTTACCTGATGGATCACCAACTGTTGTAGTGTTATCATCTGGGTTATCTGAAACAACTAGCGTTACAGTTGCTGAATCTTCCTCACCACCCATACCACCATTTGGTGAATCTGTCGCTATATAATCAAATTCAACATTTGCTGTTTGGTTTGGCTCTAGTTTGAAGAATTCAGAATCAAATGAGATAGTTTTATTATCTGCAGCTACAACCAAGAATAATGGTAATAAATTTCCAGCTATCATCACATCACCATTTTGCTGAACAGTCAAGCCTGTAGCATTATGAATACTTGGTGAAAGCCTGTTAATAGCATTTGGCCCCTTAATTGTAATGCTTGTAATCGAGCCATTTTTAATAAATAACTCACCACCATCTGGGTCATTATCATTAGCAAGAACTTGAATAGTAGTAATTTTATTTTCAAAAATTGGAATATTATCATCAACCGCATTAATATCTCGGCCGACTATAATATTATTAGCAAGTGCAATATTACTTACATCTTTACCATCTGAAGCTTTATATCTTAGCTGAATATTTATAGCTTGATCTGCTTGTAAATATTGGAATTGAGACTTATCAAAACTATATTCACCTGTATTCTGATTCAATGTAACATCAAACACTTTACCAGCGTGAATACCAGCATTTGCACCAAATGTAACTTTATATAATGCAACCACCGCATTAACAGGCTGACCGTTTGTAGAATTTGTTCCACCACCTCCACCAACTAATTCAACAGTTACATCAACACCATCATAGCTGTGTATTCCAGTTTCAATAGAGTAAGTTAGCGGATCATTATCAGCATCGGTAGCTTGTAACTTGAATGTTAAGCTATTTGCTTGTGCCGTATCATTCTCATCAGTAAACGAATTACCATTCCAAGTTCCCACAATTGAACTGGTAATTGCATCTTCATCTTCTACATTTGTAGTATCTTGAGCAACTGGTTTATTATTATTGTTAGTATCTTCTTTAATATTAATGGTTACCATACCAGAATCTTGCTCACCAAGATTATTTGGATTATCACCATCAATTTTATAGTCAAAAGTGATAGTTGTTACTGGTAAGTTAGGTTGTAATTCAACATCACCATTTGTTTTTACAACTGCAACTAAACTTGCTCCATTATATAATTCAAAACCGTTATTTGTATTAACAACTGTTAGATCTACCGCCCCAAGCTTAGGGTTACTAACTTCAATTATCTCTAATGGGTGATCATTATCATCATTAACATCATTAGAAACTATATTCCCAATATTGCCTGAATTTCCAACAATCACATCAATGTTGTCATCATTAGCCATAGGGTTATCACCTAATATTCTAACCTTCATATTTGTTGAAATAGAAGATGAGCCATCAGATACTAATACTGGTATTGTTAAATCTGCAAATTCATCTTTTAGTAAATATTGAACATCCGCTTTATCCACTGTGATATGCGGTTTTCCATTAATGAAACTGAATGTTAAATCAATTGGATGACCAGCAATTCCATTATAAGTTAATGTTTGTGGTATATTATTATTTGCAATGTTAACACCATTAATAGTATATTTTAATGCTGTTAATGCAGTATCAGGATCAGTAACTTTAATTTCAAATGCTAAAGTTTGGTTTAATCCGTCATCTTTATCTCCAACTAAACCACTATTATCTTTTGCATTTTCATCATCTACATAATCCATTGCACTGAAAACTGGAGGTTTTTTACCACCTGTGCAAAGACCACAAGGCTCAACAATAATAGTAACATTGGCACTATCTTGCTCACCAACTAAATCCCCATTATCTTTTCCATCAACGGTGTATGAGAATGTGATTGTTCCTTGAGCACTACCATTATATGAAACCGTACCATCTTTAGCAACATTTGCTATAACAACACCATTCATTAATAAATTGAATGAGCCATTAGGAATTTTGACAGAAACAAGATCAATATTTCCATTAAACTTAGCATTTTCAACTTTAATTACCTCTAGAGCATCTCCGTCTGGATCAATATCAACTCCATTTCCATTATCTCCAGTAATAATATTGCCAATTACACCAAAGCTTGTAGTTTTGATATTTAAAAGGTCATCAGTAGCATTTGGAATACCACCATGAATTGAAATTAAGACTGTTCCGTTAGCTGAAACACCATTTACATCTGTAACAGTGTAGTCAATACTTATTGCTTCAATTTGACCTTGTGATAGCCACTGCAACTCTTCAGTTACTAAATTAATTGTTCCATCATTATTGTTAATTATGGAGTAAACCATACCATTAACTGTAACTGTAGCAGGAACAGTATAAGTAAGAGGGCCATTATTGCTAGATGCTGGAAGAACAAACTTTAATTCACCATTAACACCTATTGAATCATTTGGATTAACAGCTTTTAAGCCATCTTCATCATCAGCATATTTTGTAACACCAAATGGGGTTTCAGGACCAGAATAGAACTTAACAATTACCTCTGCAGTATCTTCTTCGCCTGAGCTATTCGGCTGATTTGGAATTAAATTATTTGGCAACCCATCAACTTTATAAGTTAATTTAAGATCACCGCCCGGGCCACCATTCCTAGTTATCGTGCCATCTGCATTAACTGTAGCAACTAAATCATTGCCAAGTTTTAATTGATAAGCACCATTTACCAATTCAACTGCAAGTGCCTGACCAGCAATTGATGCGTTTGTAACTGAGATAATTTCTAAAGAATCACCATCTGGGTCATTGTCATTAGCTAGAATACTTGTGGTAGATTGACCAATTAAATATTCATTATTTGTGAAATTATCATCATTAGCAACAACACCCACACCATCAATTGTTATTGTGATATCACTCTCCGCACTTGCTCCACTCGGATCCTCAACCTGATAATCAAACTTGAATGTTACACTCTCATTCTCCTTCAAGTCTTGGAACTCAGCAGGGTCAAATACCGCATAACCTAAACCATTTATAACCTCTACACTTATTCCTATCGTCCTTGTTGTTCCATCAGGAAACACCACTAACACTGATGCTGGCGCACTATATATCAACGGATCTCCATTAGGATCACTCGCAGGCAACAAGAATGCTAACTTACCTGCCCCCTGATTATCTCCATCATCATTCGATACTCCTATTATTCCATCCTCATCATCCCTCACCTTCGTCACTCCCTTCTCTGGCACCTCAGGTGGATTGTTACCTCCATGTAAACATACAACTACATTCGCACTCGCCTGCTCACCTAAACTCGTCGCAACACCAGGCAATGAATCAGCTGTATATGCAAATGTAAATTCATTAGCATTAAACACACCTAAATTCTTCAACTTACCATCCGCTTGCAATATCGCAAACTCCTTATTATCAAAGAAGAATGAAAATGTCCCATCAGGATTAGCAACAACTTGTGCTGCATTTCCATCTAAAAATGCATTTGTAACCGTGATCAACTGGTCAACCGCATCTCCATCTGCATCACTATCATTATCAAACACACTCTTAATTGATGTCTGACCCGCACCTATTATGTCGTTTGTCCAATTATCAAACAATGCCACAGGCGATACACCATCAATTGTTATTGTGATATCACTCTCCGCACTTGCTCCACTCGGATCCTCAACCTGATAATCAAACTTGAATGTTACACTCTCATTCTCCTTCAAGTCTTGGAACTCAGCAGGGTCAAATACCGCATAACCTAAACCATTTATAACCTCTACACTTATTCCTATCGTCCTTGTTGTTCCATCAGGAAACACCACTAACACTGATGCTGGCGCACTATATATCAACGGATCTCCATTAGGATCACTCGCAGGCAACAAGAATGCTAACTTACCTGCCCCCTGATTATCTCCATCATCATTCGATACTCCTATTATTCCATCCTCATCATCCCTCACCTTCGTCACTCCCTTCTCTGGCACCTCAGGTGGGTCATTAGGGTTATCATTGCTATTACCAACTATTCCTATTGTTGCTTTCGCATCCGCACTAGTTAAACCATTAGAATCTGTCACATTATACTTCAATACAAATTCTATCGCTTCTTTGTCATTTAAAAACTGCATATCTGCCGTTCTAAACGCAAACTCCTGACCTCCATTATGCACTAACTCAAACACCCTACCAGCATACGCTCCAGAAGTTATCTCATAAGAATAAACTCCAGCTACCGCTGTCGGCGACACCGTAACATCCATTCCATCAACAATATAAGAACCAGTAACTATCTTATATACCACAGGAATATTATTCGTTACTACATCACTAAACTTAAACCTTAAATCTGTAAGATCATTATTTATATCCTCATTCTTATCTGCATATTGCGTGCCTCCAGGCGTTACACCAACTATCCCTCCTGTATCTATATCATCCTCATCATCCGCCACCACTATATTATCATTCAATATTACCGGCGGATTACCCTTATCATTGCTATTACCAACTATTCCTATTGTTGCTTTCGCATCCGCACTAGTTAAACCATTAGAATCTGTCACATTATACTTCAATACAAATTCTATCGCTTCTTTGTCATTTAAAAACTGCATATCTGCCGTTCTAAACGCAAACTCCTGACCTCCATTATGCACTAACTCAAACACCCTACCAGCATACGCTCCAGAAGTTATCTCATAAGAATAAACTCCAGCTACCGCTGTCGGCGACACCGTAACATCCATTCCATCAACAATATAAGAACCAGTAACTATCTTATATACCACAGGAATATTATTCGTTACTACATCACTAAACTTAAACCTTAAATCTGTAAGATCATTATTTATATCCTCATTCTTATCTGCATATTGCGTGCCTCCAGGCGTTACACCAACTATCCCTCCTGTATCTATATCATCCTCATCATCCGCCACCACTATATTATCATTCAATATTACCGGCGGATTACCAAATCCACAATTAATTGTAACTTCTGCAATATCTTGCTCACCATTATCAGCCAAACCATTCAAGAATTGATTAGGATTATTATTAATATCTTTTGAACCATCACTTATATAGCTAAATTTAACTTGCCCCGGTATTGCTCCATTATAAGTAACTACGCCAGTTTCACCATTAATTTCTATTGTCATACCATTTCCTGTTAGTGTAAAAATATTTACACCATTAACAATAGTAGTATTAACTGTCAAATTAATTGGGGCACCACTTACTACGGTTCCATTATTGTTAACTTGAGGAATGAATACAGCGTTAATAACTTCCCTAACATCTACATCATCACCGTCTGTATCAGTGTCATTTATAAGAATATTGCCAACTATTTGTGCTTGACCATTTGCAATAGCATTAAGGTTATCATCAAGAGCAGTAACTGAAGTTCCAACAATATACATATTTGCGTCAACAGATTTACTCAATTTACCACCTTGTAAAATCGCTGCATATTTTAAGCCAAACTTAAATACTTCATCTGCTTTTAATGCTTGTAGCTCAGATTCAACAAGGGTAATTGTTGCATTTTGTGCATCAAAAATAATTGTGAATTCTTTTCCTTCAAGAGGCTTGAACTGATTTCCTTGAGGAACAGATTCAAGCTTATACTTAAATTGATTAGCTGGTGAGCCCACAGGCTGATATAATCTTACTTCAATTCCATCAACAAAGTAAGTTGGATTTCCAGCAACTAATGTGTAACCCTGAACCGGAATGGAAGCATTACCCTTATCAAGTTGGAACATTAGAGTATTTGGGTTAACCTGAGAAGCATCTTGATCAACATAAGTTAAACCATTTCCATAATATACACCAGATGGTGGGTTTGCATTTCCAGCGTTTAATATATCATCTTCATCTTCTACAAATTCAACCTTATCAATTCCATCAAATGGATCTACTGGATCACCACCCGTTGGATCTTGAGGTCCTTCATTTCCTGTAATACCTAGAAGTGCAGTTGTTGCATTTGCTTGTGCAGTTAACGGCGGTTGGCCACTCTGATCAGTAACAGTTAACTCATATGTAAAATGAACCGCAAGATTCTCGGTAGCTTTCAACTTTGTGATATCAATTGCACTTTCAATAATATCAACTTTACCATCTGGATTAATTTTGAAAGTAACACCAAATAATGGAAGATTATTTGTAATTCCATTAACATTAATTGAAACACCGTTATCATTTAATACTGGTGAAATTGGTTGATATGTAATACCGCCCGTATTACTGACTAATTTTTGATACATAGTATATACATACTCACCAGCATTCGCACCCGCAGTTACTTTATAATAATATTGTGGTGCTGAAGGATTGTTAGCATCTTTAGGAACTTCTTTATAATCTGCATCAGGTATAACCTTAAATTCTTTAGTTACAGCACCAACCATACCTTCTAACTTAACATTATCAGGGTTATCTAGGTTAAATACGATATCAGTTCCTTGTATTGCCGAATCTAAATCTTCATAAATATAAGAATTATCAGCAACCCCTAAAGCACCTAACACTTCGTCATCTGTTAATTTTACATCTAAAAGATTTAATTTTCTTGGTGAGCCATCTATCTCAATTGGAACATCAAATGAACCAACATCAACACCTTTATATTTTACATTAAAGCTGAATTCATTTTCTAATACCGCATATTCATCAGCTTTTAAAACCTTGAATATATCTTGATCATTAAATGTAATTCTACCATTGCTAAATGTAATTGCGGCATCAATAACTGTGCCAGTATCTACATTACCATCTTGGAAAACCTTGAATTTTAATACATTGCCAGAATTATTTTCTATTGAAATATCAGCAGGATTAATACCATTTGGTAATTTTAATATACTCATTATTTCAAATGCATATTGGTTAACTATGCCATTATCACCAATATTACTTGGATCTGGTGTATTATTGTTAGCAAACCCATCAATCTGAGCATTGAAATAATTATCATCTTGTAACTTAGTGTTTTCACCATCTATTAAAGTTATATCCGGAAGTTTTTCACCCTCTACAATTGTAGCCTCAACTATTCTATCAGATATACCCTCTTGCGATACAAACACACCACCCACTAACTGCCCCCAAGTATGAGGAACTAAAATGTTCATAAATTCGCCAAGCTCTAGTAACTTCTGAATATCCAGACCATCAGCACCCACGCCATTTTTAATTTCAAATCTTTCACTGCCAAATCTATCATCAAATTCTCCATTACCTTTTATGCCTTGATGTATTTCAACAAAACCACCAGCTGTATTTACATTATCTTTTGATGGATTATTTTTTATTTCATTTGTTATAGCTTCTAAAACTGCTAATACATCAGCTGAAGTGATGGTGTTAGGAAGATTTATAAAATTGTTTATATCACTACTAGTTGTTGGATTTGCTAAATTTAACCAATTTGCTACTACTGAATTAAAGCTCTCAAAATTATACTCACCAAAATTATAAGTATAAACATAGTTTGTTGCAGAAGATTTTTGCGAATCAAAATTTATTGTATTTGTTTGTTCATAACCAAATGCATCCAAATTAGCTATTGCATTAGCAAGTGCATCTTGATCCTGCGGTGATAGATTTCCTGCATTTTGTTCAACAAAAATTTTAATCTCGTCTGGAGAAAATAAGTTCTTAATACCTTGGTTACCCTCAGCATCTTTTAACTTATATTCACTAGTTAAATCATAAAATGCATTATTTGAAACGGTTATAGCCTTCTCTAAAATTTTAAAGCCATAATTAGCACCACTTGAAACAATATTATTCTGACTATCAACTAACTTAAACTCAAGAGTATATGTTCCATCAATTAATGTCGCATCTTCATCTTCTTCATCATTATAACCACCAAACGCAATATTCATTTCATCGTTATTAGCAGTATCATTTTCATATAAAAACTCACCCTTGCTTGAAATAGCATTGTCAGTATAAGTCTCATCCTCATTAGCCTTGAAACTCTCTAGTTTTAGAGTTTCTAACTTAATAACTGCTTTTGCGTAATCAACCTCTCCTAAATTTTCTATATTTGTAGGGTCAATAACTGGATTATCAGTAAAACCATAATCAAATGTAAGCAATCCATCAACTACACCATTATTAACAACTAAACCACTAGATTTATCTAGTGTTGCAATTACTACATTTGAATTAGGCAACTTAAAGCTTATAACCCCATTCAAATCTTCAACTACCAAATCTATATTATTGTTAAGTTTTGCTATGAAATTGCCATCATTTAATACATTATAAACAGCCTTATAGCTAGATCCATCTTCAGTTAAATCATTTTTTAGTAAATCGCAAGAAGCACCGGCACCAAGAACTTTAGGATCTTGCATAGTGCCATCATCTTCAGCAAGCGGGTTGTTACCAACTATTGTTGCTTTTGCAATTAGTGATTCACCATTATATTCCTTGATTTCTAAAGTTGTTTCATCTGGATTAGTAACAACAACCTTAAATGGCAATTTAATCTGTAATGCTGTTAAACCAGCCCATACATCTGTTGCCGCACCATCAATATTATTTTGAATAATATCACTATCCTGAGATGATAAAAATTGGAATTCCGCTGGATTTAAAGTGAATGTTTTATTAGCTTGATCAAATACCAAAGAGAATATTTTAGTTTCTCCCGAACTAGCTGTAACGGTGTAAAGATAGTTATTATTACCAATAGGCATATTTGACAGCTTACCGGTATAAGAAATAGTATTTGCACCAATTCCAAGATCTTCATCTTGGCCAGTTATTAAACTGTAAGCAAAGCTTGCACCTAGTTGCAAGTTAGCGAGTGTAACTTCTGGCATCTTAAATGTTAATGGAGTCGATGAAATACTTCCATCCCCATCACTAACACCATTACCATCCCACTTTCCGTTAGCATCACTAACATTAATATCATCCTCATCCTCTACATTATCAAACTCATTCAAGCTTGTAATTTCAACATCCGGAGTAGTATCATCGCCACCATCTGGATCTTTTACTGGTTCTGATGCAGCATCAACTAATGTAATTTGAGCAACCCTTTCTTCACCACTTTCTATTATCGCACTTCCTACTTTTGTAACATATGTATGTGGAATATTTGCAATTCTTAAAAATTCACCAGCATTAATTTCACCTACAAAATCCAGCGCATCCGCACCTTCACCTTTTACAATTTTAAAGTTTTCAGTTCCTTGCCTATCATCAAAACCATCTTTTATTTCGTGATGAATTTCAACAAACTTACCCTCCGTTCCAACTTCATCAAAAGAAGCAAAGTCTGAACTTTCAATAAAACCTTGCATTGCATCTAAAAACTGCCCAAGAAGATTTAAATCTAAACCATTAAACTCACTATACTCAGATGGTGCTTGATTGTTCTCAGCCCAATTCATTAATATACCTGAGAAATCAGCTATTTCATATTTACCATATATATATTTATAAATATTATTACCATTTTCTTGCCTATCAAATTTAACTTCATTTGTTTGGCTATATGGAATTGCCTCAATTAACTTAACAGCATCAATAACCGCTTGTTGCTCAGGCTTTAATGGAGAAGACCAACCCGCTAAACTCAGAATAGGATCTAATAAATTTGCGTTATTTAAGTCAATTCCTAAACCCTGATTTCCACCAGCATTATCAAATTGATACTCAGATAGGTTATAGGAAGCTGTAGACTTAACTACCACAGAACGCTCTAAAATTTCAAATGCATATTGAGGCAAACTAGAAACATCTTGATTACCCATAGTTAACTTAAACTTACCAGCTAAGCCAGAAAACTGATTTAAATCTTGCTCATTATTTGGACCACCAAAAGAGGCTTTATATTCAATAGGCGAATCAAATAAAAATTCACTATCCTCACCCTGCGCAGAATTGCCACCCAAATCATCATCATTCAAATCTCTATTCCATAATTTTGGCCCAACTAACTCTATTTTAGCTAAAGCGTAATCTGTTTCACCAATTAATTCATTAGAATTATCATTTGCACCATAATAAAACTCTAAATTACCACTAACCAGCCCTAAATTTATAAAATTTCCATCTGATCCTAGCGTTGCTATAGTTACACCACCTATCTTAAAGTTACCATTATCATATGTTACAACGCCAACTTGACCATTAAATTTAATTTGATAATTACCCGCATCAACAACCTCACGCAATGATATTTGCCCCCCATCTTCAGTTACATCATTAGGAAGAAGATTATATTCCTCACCCGCACTAAGCTTAGCTTCATCCTCATTAGCAATAAGGTTGCTTCCTACTATTACAATCTCGTGCTCCAAGCCACTTATAGTCCTGTTATCAGTCTCACCATAATTTATATTAAGATCTGTATTAATTAAAAATTTAAGTGCCGTTAAATTTGCCCAAGGATCATTATTAATATCATATAAATCTTGTTTTATAACAATATTATTAAGTGATGACATAAATTGCATTTCATCTGCAACAAATCTCAATTTACCATTAGCATCAAGTTCTATCTTAAATGTTCTTATATCAGAAACCCCATTACCTGTAGCAGTTACAACATAAGAATTACCAACCTGATTTGCTGTATATTCAAAACCATTATTTAAACCTAGTGAAATACCATCTTTGTTAGCTAATTGAATGCTGTAATTAGCACCCATTGGTAAACCAGAAACATCAATATTGTTCTTCAAATCAAACTCTAAACTACCCTCAGGTGCTGTACTTCCATTCCCATCACCATAAGATTTACCAGCAAAATTGCCAGATACATTGATACTAGAATCTATATCATCTTCATCCTCTGAGAATATAGATTTTACCCTAGCCTGTACCTCAGCCAACGGATCTTCCGGCTTATCCGGAGTATCAGTAGGATCCTTAGGATCATTAGGCGTTATGTCCGTAGGATCATTAGGCGTTATATCTGGATCTATGATTTCCGGATCTTGAACTGGAAGAGTACTTCCAACAACAGTATATGCTATTACCGCAGAAGATCCTTCTACACCAACTGGTGGGTAATAAAATTCTGAACTACCATTTTCTAACTTATAACTAATAGCGTAACTTCCATTAAAATTAAACTTAAGGAATTTATCAACATCCATTCCAGCGATAATATTATCAGTATCAACTATTTCAACAATGTTGCTTCCATATAAACCATTAGCACCTTCAAAGTTAGAATTTTTTTCTTGAACTAAATCTAATTTTTTTCCCACATTTAGTTCACTTACTCCCACTACATTTGAAAAATACTCTGAAAACTTATCTAAAGCATTCTGAACTAAATCTATATTTAAACCTTTAAATAATTCATTCATTTCAGCTGAAGAACCTCCTTCAACCGCCTTTACAACTTCGCTCACAAATAAGTTTATATCAACGCCAACAATATTATAATTATACACAAAAGAGTCTTGAGTATGATTACCCTCAGTAATTCTAGCATTATAGCCATAAGGAACCTCTTCCACTTTAGATAATGCCTCTAAAACTTCTATTACACCAGCTTCCTCTAAATTTAAATCAGTTATTTCAACCCATTTTTGAATGTCAAAAGATATTTTGTGAGTTTGATTTCCCTCTATAAAGCCATCAGCTCCTTTTGGCTCTGCACCTATATAAACAGAACCCTGCTCCACTTTAAATCCAAATCTTTCTTGAATAGAAACATCATTACCTTTAACATCTAATAATTTGAAACGAACTGCGTGAAGCCCTTCATTGTATTTAGCTGATTGATTATTATCACTTTCATAATTATCACCATAAGTAATCTCTGTGATTTTTTGATTAGCGTATTCCGCACCTAAAGCCTCCCCAATAACATGTTTATCTTCATTAAAACCTGCGTTAATTAAACTAAACTCCTCTGGGTTACTGTCAACCCTTGCTGTAAATCCCACTTTAGGCATAACATTTATATCCCTTTCTAACGGGCCATAATATGTCATACTTGCAGAAAAGCCTTTAACTAATCCTTGCTCAGTTTCCGAGTAAACCTCCGCATATTGCCAAGGCTTTAATTCAGGTAAACCTGTTACCTCTAGAGAATAATGTTTAATTCCATTGATAGTTTCTGCTGTTGTAATCTTTAATTGTGCACTAATCTCTTCTTTAGAGCCACTATTCTTATTAACTATATAAAAACTATGCTTTGCTAAACTAATTACCGCATTAACATTCGCAGGAATAGGACCATCAAGCTTAATTTTGAAAATCATTTTACCATCAACCAATTCAGCATTATCAGCAATATTATCTGCAAACCCAAAAAAGCCATCTTGACCAATTACCCTTTGATCGTCCTCTAATTCAACTTTTATAAGATTAGGGAATTTTATAACCTCATTATTCGTAGAAGTATCCTCATCTTTACCAGCAGCGCCTTCTCCATCAGTTGTAATTGTTGTATCACCCTCAGTCTTAACCGGAGCTTCTCCATCAGTTGCTTCCCCACCAGTTGTAGGAGCTTCTCCATCAGTTGTAATTGTTGTATCACCCTCAGTCTTAACCGGAGCTTCTCCATCAGTTGCTTCCCCACCAGTTGTAGGAGCTTCCCCACCAGTTGTAATTATTGTGTTATCACCCTCAGTCCTAACCGGAGCTTCTCCATCAGTTGCTTCCCCACCAGTTGTAGGAGCTTCTCCATCAGTTGTAATTGTTGTATCACCCTCAGTCCTAACCGGAGCTTCTCCATCAGTTGCTTCCCCACCAGTTGTAGGAGCTTCCCCACC
>CAYULD010000001.1:587533-687327 GCA_964445765.1 uncultured Rickettsiales bacterium
ACCAGTTGTAGGAGCTTCCCCACCAGTTGTAATTATTGTGTTATCACCCTCAGTCTTAACCGGAGCTTCTCCATCAGTTGCTTCCCCACCAGTTGTAGGAGCTTCTCCATCAGTTGTAATTGTTGTATCACCCTCAGTCTTAACCGGAGCTTCTCCATCAGTTGCTTCCCCACCAGTTGTAGGAGCTTCCCCACCAGTTGTAATTATTGTGTTATCACCCTCAGTCCTAACCGGTTTTATTCCACCTGTTTCATATAAATCTGTTTCTTCTGCAATAATACCCGGACTCACCACTTCAGCCTCTAAAGTCTCTAAAGATAATACTAAATTATTTGGATCTTCTTCTGGCAATACCATTGAAGTTTCAGCTTGTTCTTGTTTCATAATTTGCTCATTATTATTTTGTTCAATTAAAATATTTTTAGACTCCTCTTCAGCAATACCCACATCCTTGAAAGCACTATCATCAACAACAACCGGCTCATTATAATTGATAGTAACAACACCAGATATTTCCCCTCTCGATTCCCAATCCAAGCCATTGTAATATTGCTCACTTTTATTAAAATTTAATATTAGAGAACCCGATCCATCACTATTTAAAAAATTTAAAAGTTGTTCAGGAGATCCAAAATAATGAACTTGCCCTGTATTAACATTTAAATGAAGTTTTAAATTGAATAAAGTATTACCGTTAGGATCTACTTTTGTTACTTCATAAGTAGAAAAAACATTAGCAACTCCACTGGTTTTGATATATTCAATCTCCAAACTACTACCATCTGGTAATTTCTTTCGAGTTGTAACTAATCCAAAAACATTTCTTACATCACCCTCTGAAGGTACATAACTTGAACCTTTATATTCGTATCCTAAATTGCTACCGGGCAATTCAAATGAAGTTATAGACTTAGAGCTACCCAGTAGTTCTAGTAAATTTACTATTGTATTAGATTCCACTTCGAAATAAGCTGGCATAAAATCCCCCTGATAAAATTCCCTAAGCCTTATTTTAACTTAGTTTTAATTTTTAGTAAAGTTAATTATTAATAAAGCGTTAATTTTAATAAATTAGTTTTTTAGTAAATTACACTTTTGAAACCCCAATAAAACAAATATAAACCCTAATGGTTAACAAATCATTAACGACTTTGTGTATATGTTGCAACATAATATTAAAACCTGATTAAATCAAGTAAATATTTTACACTTGACTTTCTTTGCAACCAAGTTTAGAGCTTGCTTTCAGCGATAATTCAAATTTTATCTAAATTTATGCAAAAACCGAACAGAAATATTAAAAACCCTTGTTTTTCATCAGGGCCAACTGCAAAAAGACCGGGTTGGAAAATTGAAAATCTTAATTCATTCCCAGCGGGCAGATCTCATAGGGCTAAAATTGGCAAAGCTAAACTTAAAGAAGCGATTGATTTATCCCGTGAAATCCTTGCTATACCTCAAGATTACCTACTTGGTATTGTGCCTGCATCTGATACAGGTGCAGTTGAAATGGCAATGTGGAGCTTGCTTGGTGAGCGTGGTGTTGATGTAGTTGCTTGGGAAAGTTTTGGAGAAGGCTGGATAACTGATGCGGTAAAACAGCTAAAACTCTCTGATTGTCGCACTTTTACTGCCCCTTATGGTGAAATTGTTGATTTATCTAAGATTGACACCGATAGAGATGTAGTTTTCACTTGGAATGGCACAACTTCTGGCGTTAAATGCCCAAATGGCGATTGGATTAAGGCAGATAGAAAAGGCTTAACAATCTGCGATGCAACTTCAGCAGTATTCGCAATGGATATGCCTTGGGAAAAGCTAGATGTTGTTACATATTCTTGGCAAAAAGTTATGGGTGGTGAGGCGGCTCACGGCGTAATAATCCTCTCCCCAAGGGCAGTTGCAAGGCTGGAAACCTACAAGCCAAACTGGCCATTACCTAAAATCTTCCGTATGACTTCAGGCGGTAAATTAATAAAAGGAATTTTTGAGGGTGAAACTATTAATACACCGTCAATGATTGCCGTTGAAGATTGCATAGATGGCTTAAAATGGGCGAAATCTATCGGCGGATTGCAAGCTCTTATTAAGCGTTCAAATGACAATCTAAAAGCTCTTGAAAACTGGGTGGCAAAATCCAACTGGATTAATTTCCTTGCGAGAGATAAAAATATCCGCTCAAATACTTCTGTATGCCTTGAAATTACTGCATCTTGGTATAAAGCTAAATCTGCGGAAGAGCAGGCAGAAATTGCCAAAAAACTTGTGAAAATTCTTGAAGATGAAAAAGTTGCCTTTGATATTGGGGCTTATCGTGATGCCCCTGCAGGAATTCGCATCTGGTGCGGTGCAACCGTTGAAACATCTGACATTGAAGCACTTACAGAATGGCTAGATTGGGCGTTTTCAAGCCTTGAAGCACAAATTGCTAAAGCTGCTTAAGTTTAATTTTTGCTTCATAAGTTTTATTTTTGCTATAGTATTTTAGACTTTGGTCTGTGGTGCTGAGCGAAGCGAAACATCTTCACAACCAAAGACTATTTCATTGGTGCGTAATAGAAAAACTTAGGTTGATAGCCATTTGAAAGGCTTGCAGGAGCTGAATTTCTATTAGAATATTTATTATCATTCATCGCCAAACTAGATTGCGTTTTAGCATTGTAACCCGCATTTTGATTGGTGAATCTATCAATAGTAAGTGGCTTTGTAACATTAGCAGAAACATTTGCCGTTTTTATATTGCTAAAGGTTGTTACAGGCTTTTGAAAACTGCCCCTTTGAACGCCTTTTTGAACATTATTATAAGCAAATTTGTTAGCAGAATTACCTTTATTCAACATAGCAAAATTATTATCTAAAATCTTCCTCATATGGTTATCTCTAGCCCTTGCGGTTCTGCCACCCATAACCACGCCAACAAGGCTATTTCCATCTCTTTCAGCGTTTAGAGCAAGGTTAAAACCAGATGCATTTATAAAACCAGTTTTGCCAGCTTTTGCACCTGTATAATCTTTAAGCAATCTGTTATGACCTGCAAAAACCTGCCTTTTATAGTTAAAAGATTTTTGAGATAGCAAATTATAATATTGTGGAAAATCCCTTCTTAATGATACTAATAATTTTGCCATATCTTTTGCATTTGTATATTGATTAGGGTTTGGAAGCCCAGAAGCATTGGCAAAATTAGTGTTTTTCATACCTAAATATTTTGCCATTGATGTCATTGTTTTGGCAAAGCCTGATTCAGTGCCGCTAATTCTTTCCGCCAGCACAACCGCAGAATCATTAGCTGAAAGCACTATTACGCTATTAACTAAATCCTTAACAGAAATCTTTTCACCTGCACGAAGCCCCAATTTCATTCTCGGCTGATTTGAAGCGTGGCGAGACACATTAACCATCTCATTCATTGATAATCTTTTATCGTGTAACGCTTGGAAAGTGAGGTAGAGCGTCATCATCTTTGTAAGTGATGCTGGATATCTTTTAACATCAGCATTTTGCTGGTGAAGAATATTTCCAGTTTTAGCATCAACTACTAAACTTGCATATTTATCTGGAAAGAAATTGGGATCAGAATTAATTGCAGTTCTTGCAAAACTAGCCTCTGAATATGAGCTAAGAGCAAGAAAAATTAAAGATTTTACAAAAAGTTTTTTTATCATAATTATTTTATTTGTCTTTTTATTATAACACAAAAAACCCCTTAAATCATTTATTTTTAAGGAATTTTAACCAAGTTTAATGATTAGTTTTTCTCAATGGTGGATTTTTTCAACAACGCATAAGCAGGGCAGAATTTAAGAAACCCAGTAATTATCGCAACCCCAGATAAAGCAAAAAACACCCAATGTTTAACAAGCAAGCCAATTAGCAACAGCACAACACCCGCACCAATTCTAATTTTTTTATCTTTATTGCCAACATTACATTTCATAATTAAAAAAATTTAGTTCGGAATATCAATAACAATAATTTCTGAGTCTGTAAAAGTTTTAATCTCTAAATTGTTAGTTTCACTAATTTCAGCACCATCACCCTGTGATATTTTTTGCCCATTAATTGCAAACTCACCTTTTGAAGCAAGAATGTAAGAATTATATTTAACACTTTGATTTATAAGGCTGTTTGCTTTTATATTGCCAGCCCAAATTGCTGCATCTTGATATATGAACAGAGGGGCTTTTTCTTTATCTTCTGCCCTGCCTGATACCAACAAGGTTAGAGAATTACTTGATAAATCTTTAGGAAATTTTTTAGAATCCCAGCGGGGTGCAACATTTTTTTGATTAGGCTCAATCCAAATTTGATATAAAGTTGTATCTTCATCCTCAAAATTATATTCAGAATGAGTAATGCCAGAGCCAGCACTCATAACCTGCACATCACCGGCAATGGTTCTGCCTTTATTACCAAGATTATCTTGATGGGTAATTGCACCAGTTTTAACATAGGTTATAATCTCCATATCTTTATGAGAATGAGGTGCAAAGCCTTTTCCTGCGGAAACCTTATCATCATTTATAACCAATAATTTTCCAAAACCTAATCTATTTGGATTATAATAATTTGAAAAACTGAAGTGATAATTAGCTTTTAACCAACCAAAATCAGCCTTACCAAGCTCTGAAAATTTATAAATTTTTACCATATAATAATTTTTAATTTTTCATAATTTTATAATAGCATCTAGTGATTAGCAAGATGCGATAATACAGCATCTCTTAAGCCTTTATCAACCAGAGGTTTTTTGCCAAACCAAGCCTCAAAGCCGAGTGCTGCAAAAGGAATTTAGGTGTAAGGTTTTGTAAGTTTAATGGTTAATAGTTAATGGCTTTAATTTATTTTTTTAATAATAAATAAAACTAAATCAATTGATTAAAATCCTCAGATTTTGTAATATTAACCTCACTTTGATTGCTAGATTCGCTAAATGTAATAGGGATTGAAAATGATAATCTACTTATTGATTGCTTATCTTGAGTATCTGCGAGCTTTCCTCCTATATCAAGACCAAAAACTTTTATCCTCCCTCCAACACCACTAGTGGAGTTTTCCGCTACAGTTACTGCTATATCGAAATTGCAATCTTTAGTAACTGCATAACTATCTTCGCTTTTATCAGAATTAAATACCGCAAATTTTATACCTTTACCTTGAGTAGCTTTTCTAGCATCAATTACTGCATCAGCAATTTCAACTAATGATATCTTTATAAATTCTTTTAGTTCCATAAAACATTCTCTTCCTGTCAACCCGCAATAAATGCTCGGCTAATAGTTTTTATAAAATCTTATTGTCATTACCCGAATTTTTGAATTTCTATAATTCAAAAATTATAGGGTAATCCATTAAGAAAAATTCAGAAGGATTTTTCTTAAGCCCTATTCAGTTTTTTTAATTATAAAATTAGTCTTCTGACTAATTTTATTTGGATCCTCACGAAAAATTTCTACTGAAATTTTTCTCAGGATGACAAAAACCTAAGCGGTAAAACCGCTAATGTTTTTGTCACATATATCCAGCAGCTCTTAGCCTTTCAAAGCTACTTTCATCTTCATCAGCACCCATTGGCCTGCCAGATCGCTCAGAAACTTTGGTAACACGAAGCTCTGCAATAATTTTTTCAATAGTATCTGCATCAGATTCAAGTGGCCAAGTAATGCCCTTTTCACCAAGGGAGCGGAAACGCATTAGCTTACCACCAAAATCTCTGCCTTCTAAATTGTGATAAGGTTTTGCGTAATATAAAGGCACGATTGGAATTTCTTCTCGTTGAATATAAAGCCATACATCAAGCTCTGTCCAATGTAATAATGGGTGAATACGAACATGGGTTTGCGGTGGGAAATCTGTCATAAATTGATCCCAAAATTCAGGTGGCTGATCTTTAACATCCCAAGCACCTTCACTATCACGAGGAGAAAAATATCGCTCTTTTGCCCTTGTTCCCTCTTCATCACGGCGGATTCCTGCGACAATTCCATTAAAGCCGTGCTTGCGAATAACATTTTTCAAACCACCAGTTTTACGAGCGGCAACCCTTGCTGAATGAGGCAAAGATTCATCTGTGCTTTCTAAAGGCGGGCAAATTTCAGATATGAAATCAATGTTCCATTCCTTTTTATATTTATCACGGAAGGCATAAACTTCATCAAATTCAAGCTCTGTATCGCAGTGAATTAAAGGAAATGGCACTTTGCCAAAGAATGCCTTGCGTGCTAAATGTATCATCACATTGGAATCTTTACCGAAACTCCATAACATTGCGATGTTTTTAATTTTATTAAAAGCCTCACGGAAGATGAACATAGATTGTGCCTCTAGTTGATCTAGGTGGTTTGACTGGTTGATGGTTGATGGTTGATGGTTGATGGTTTTTGTCATAATTTTCCTCTTATTGTCATATTGAGCGGAGCGAAATATCTGTGATCCTTCGCTTCGCTCAGGATGACATTTTATTAAATGCTTCCTAATTCCTAGACCCTAATCCTTAGAACCTAGCACCTAGCTATATCACCCAATCAGCAACCTCAGTTTTGCTTAAGTGAATGCCACATTCTTGCTTTTGTGCGGTGATGTTACCATCAGCAGACATATCGGCAATATGTGCCCAACGCCCTGCCCTCTCATCTTCACCGGGGCGAACTTGACGAGTGCAAGGTGCACAACCAATTGAAGGGTAACCTTGCTCCACAAGTGGGTGGTTAAACAAATTACGGCGTTTGAATTCCTCTTTTATTTTATCTTTACTCCAAAAAGCTATAGGATTTATACGGATTTTACCTTTATCATCAAGCTCAATTTTCTGCATCCCCTCACGCTCTTTAGTTTGGTAAGCACGCCTGCCTGTAATTATTGCCTCTAGATTTTTATTTTCATCAATGAATCTATCTAGTGGCTCAACTTTACGAATCCAGCAACAGCGATTAACATTACTCTGCCATAAATTTCCATTCACATCAGCGTGAGAGAGGATTTTTTCATCAGGGGTAAGGGTTATCAAATTTTTAAGGCCAAGATGCTTAGTTATATCCTTAGCATATTTTATTGTTTCAGGGAAGTGCTTGCCAGTATCAAGAAATAACACCGGAATATTTTTATCAACCTCAGCTATCATATGCAATAACAACGCAGACCACGAACCGAATGAGGAAAAGGAGAATAAACGGGGATTAGGGTTTGGGGTTTGGGGATTAGGAGCTAGACTATCGCTGCTCCCCTCCCCCTGTTTACGGGGGGAGGTTGGGTGGGGGGCTTCATTAGTTTTAAGTTGATGGTTGATTGTTGATTGTTGATGGTTTGAAGCCACTTTATCCCCCTCCTGCCTGCGGGAGGGGTTAGGGGAGGGTGATGAAGTTTTATGCTTAGAGCTTAAATCATTGACACCCCCTCCTTTATCCTCCCCCACTTGCAGGAGGGGAAATTTGGAATAACCTTCTAACTCATTAAACAATGCCGCGATCAATTCCTCAGCCTCAAGTGAGGAGTATTTTTCACGAAGCTCAAGAAATTTGGGGTTTGTTGAACCCTCCATTGAATCATATGATATGTTATCTCTTTCGCTCAAAATTTATCCTTATATTTAAGATTTGCCCTACATTTCATACCCTTCCTAAGTACTCACCAATCATAGATAACACTTGTCATTACCCGAATTTTTGAATTTCTATAATTCAAAAATTATAGGGTAATCCGAATTAGCTATGGATCGCCCTATAGTTGCTTGGCAACTCGGGCGATGACAGTTTATGCTTAGTAGGCTTTACTCCCTCATTCAGAAGGGGTATAACGAGAGCTAAAACAAATCTCTACTTTTTTAGTAGGAATATAGGAAATAAATTAAGATATTCAATAGATTTCTTAATCTTTTATTAAGGTTTTAGAGGTATTATAACTGAGGCTAAAGAGTTAAATTTAGAATATCTCTATGGAAAAATACTTAAATTCAAATTTTGCGGAAGCAGATGAGAAAAGCATAAAAGACTTACAAAATTACCTAAATAAACTTGGGTATAAAAATTCAAAAAATGAACCACTAGCCGTTGATGGAGATTTTGGAGCTGAAACTAAACAGGCATTAAAGCAGGCGAGGGAGGAATATAAAGTAAAAAAAGCTTTAAAACCCTATTGTGTAAAAATTTTAGATAATAATGGATTCAATAAATTTCTAAATGAGGTAGAGCAAAAACTTACAACAACGAGTTCAACTTTGAGTAATATAAATACTATCGTTAATGGAAAAGAGAGCAACAGAGAGATAATAACTAGATCAAGAACGCTTGCAGCGAATAATAAAAACTCAATTTTTTTATTAGCAAATTACTCAGGCACAGGTGCCAATGAGAGAAGGATTCCAGAAATTCTCTCAAATAAAAGCATAAAATTTGAAACTTCTAACAGGGAAATGGGAGGAAATGGCCAGTTGAAGCAGGCATATATAAATGGAATAGAAAAATCGCATTTTGGTTATCTTATTGATTATGATTTCCTAATTTACTCCGATGACCCAAGACTCAAGTGCATAGAGCGTTTTGACGATGTAAGAGTTCCGGCGAAACCAAAAAAGAGAGTTGTTGAGATATTGCCTGAGCCTACATTGGAGGCAGTGCCTGTATTAACACCTCAACCATCAGAGCGATTAAAAACTGAAACACAAACAGAAATAACAGCACCAGTAAAAGAGGAAAAGCCAAAAGAAAAAACTACAAAAGTAGAAATTATTGACAATAGAAAAATGTCTAAACCTGCTAATTCTGCAACCACAACCAAGCCTAAAAAAGAACCTAAAAAACAAGGTTGTTTATCAGAAGAAGAATGGCAAGGTTTTTGTGAAATGGTTGAACAAATGGGCAGTTTAGATGCAAGCGAACAAAAACAAATAAATGAAAGAATAAGCGAGATAAACAGGCTATACCAATCTGATCAAATTAGAAAACTTGATTATAATGAGCAAGGTAAACCAACTATAGAATATTATCGCCATACTTGCTTCCAAGAAGGTAAATCTTCCGTCAAGACTCCATTAGAGAGGTAATAATATAATTAAAGTTTTGTCATTCTGGGCGTAGCGAAGAATCTAGATCTTTCGCTTCGCTCAAGATGACATAGCCGACAAAACCGCATCTCTTAAGCCTTTATCAACTAGCGGTTTTTTGCCAAACCAAGCCTCAAAGCCGGGTGCGGCTTGGTGAAGTAACATTCCTAAACCATCAACCGCAATATGCCCAAGCTGTTTAGCTTGCTTGAGTAAATCCGTTTCCAGAGGGTTATAGACAATATCAGTAACAAGTGATTTAGGTGGAAGGTTTTTTAGGTTCATCGTTAATCGCTTATCGTTAATCGATTTAGAATCTTGCTCATTACCATTAACGATAGACGATGAACGATGAGCCATTCCAAGTGAAGTAGTATTCACAACAATATTAATATGAGGTAAAATTTCCTCTCGCATTTCCCAATCTATAACTTCAATATTCTCTTTAGGAAAAGCGAAATTATTTATCATTATATTTCTAATTTCCTTTGCCTTTTCACGAGTGCGATTAGTTATTACTAATGCCGGAACCTGCATTGAAGCGAGTGCAAAGGCAATCGCCTTGCCAGCACCCCCTGCACCTAATATTAAGGCGGTAGATTTATCATAATCAAATTCTGGAGCGTTCTCAATTAAGTTGCGTGCAAAACCTAGAAAATCCGTGTTAGTTGCAATAAGATTTTTATTTTCACCAACAACTATTGTATTCACCGCACCCATTAGGCGAGCAACTTGAGCTGGGAGGGTTTCTTCCTCCGCTGAGGGCTGAGGACTGAAGACTGAAGATTGAATAATCTCATAGGCTTTTTCTTTATGTGGAATGGTTATATTGCAACCACGATAGCCGTTTTTATCAAGATTTATAAGGAAATTTTCAAGGTTTTCAGGCTTAACTTCAACTGCTTCATAACTGCCTTCAATGCCATATTTTTTTAACCAATAATTATGAATTACAGGCGAGAGAGAGTGAGAAATTGGATAACCTATAACGCAGGCTTTTTTAATTTGTGTCATATTTTGAAACAGATTTTATGTATATTTTTAGTATAATATTTGTTACTATCTGTAGAATTGCAGATATTTTATACCAACTTTTTTATATTACAAAACAATATATTAATCAAATACATCTGCAAAAATGCAGATATTTTTATAAGCTTATAAAAAATTATTCACTTTCATCATTGGCAATTTTCTTGAATAAGTCATTTGTAAAATCACCAAGTGAATTTATCATAAACGGCATTGCTAAAATTAATGCTAAAAAAATTGTAATAATTTTCGGAACGAAAGAAAGCGTCATCTCTTGAATTTGTGTTAATGCTTGAAATAACGAAATCAACAAACCAACCACTAATGCAACCAACATTAATGGCAGAGAAATTTTAAGCAGAACAAAAATTGCTTGCCTGCATATTTCTATTACTTCCGTTGATTCCATTTTATTTATTTTTGTTGGTAATGAGTGCAAAGTGCAAGTGGAAGTAGCAGTTGAAAATTTTTGTTATTCTAAGCATAGCGAAGAATCTAAAAGCCAATTTAGATCTTTCGCTTCGCTCAAGATGACGCATCATTTATTAAAAAAGTTTTACTAAACTTTTTTATCTGGATACTCCTATAATTTTTTCTTACTGAAAAAATTCGGGGTACGACAAATCCATCTATATATGGTGAACACTCCTGATTAATGAGAATACCAACATCACTAATCACTTGCACTTGCACTAGCACTTACATTCTAGTGCAAAATAATTTTTGTGGCAAGGGCAAGGAAAATAAAAAATGAAGAAATATCTGTTATCGCAGTTAATAACACAGAAGATGCAACAGCAGGATCAAAACCAAGTTTTTGCATTATAAAGGGAATAGTGCAACCAGATATTGAGGCTAAAAAGAAAGTTAGTATTATCGCTGAAAATATTATCGCACTTAATAAATAATTATTATACATTAAAAAGCTAACTAGAAAAACTGCACTTCCTAAAGCTATTGCGATTAAAATTGCGGTGAAAATTTCCCTTTTTAACATTCGCAAAAAATTACTTGAGCTTAAATCTTTTGTTGCAATTGCACGAACGGTAATAGTTAGGGTTTGCGTGCCACAATTACCGCTCATTGAGGCAACAATTGGCATAAGCGTTGCAAGTGCAACAAGCTCCGCAATAGATTTTTCAAAAAAGCTAATGATAAAAGATACAGAAAAAGCTGTAATAAGATTTATAAAAAGCCAAGGGCTTCTATTTGAAAATCTTTTAATCACTGAGCCAAACATATCTTTTTGAGAAGTTAAACCAACCATTCCCAAAATATCTTCTTCCGCCTCTTGCTTGATGATGTAAGTAATATCATCAACGGTAATCACACCAACCATTTTACCATTATGATTAACCACTGGCGCAGAAATTAAACCATATTTTTGGAAGATGTTTGCAACTTCTTCTTGGTCAGTTTCAACGGGTATTTCCTTAATAATCTCCTGCATTAAATCACTAACTTTAACCTCTCTTTTATTACGCATTATACGGCTTAGAGGGATATAATGAGTTGGCCTGCCTTCATCATCAACCACAAATATTGTATAAAAATCCTGCGGAAGATTTTCACTAACACGCATTAAATCTATAACATCACCAACTGATGCGAAATCTGAAATTGTAACATATTGTTTATTAGCAAGCCTTCCGGCGGATTCTTCAGGATAATTGAGGGATTCCACCACCTCTTGGCGTTTTTCTATTGATAAACCTTCCAAGATTTCTTCAATTTGCTCATCTGGTAAATCTTGCACAAGTTGCACCGCATCATCACTTTCAAGCTCCTCAATAGCTTCCGCAACTGATTGCGTGCCGATTATTTTAAGAACATCATCACGAATTTCATCATCAAGAAAGGTAAGAATTTCAGGATCAAGCTCACCAAGAACCGCAATAATTCTCTCTCTATCATCAGCTTCTGAGAGGTTAAGTAGCTCTGCAATTTCTGATGGATGGTTTTCCGCAAGCATCGCACGAAGTGCCTCAAGATCATCATCTTTAAGGGCAGAAAGCATTGGAAGAACTAAATCTTCTTGGCTGTAATAATCTTTCACTTGCTCATTAACCATCACTAATCGCCTATTTTTGCACACTTATAGTTAGATAAGTTTTTTAGGCAAGTATTATAAGGGGGGTTGGAGGTTGGGGAATTTAATCATAAATATTTTTTCTATGACCAATTTTAGAAGAAAAAATATCTTCAAACAAACTCAATAATATTTAACTTCTTGAGAGTCTTAAAGAATTTAGGATTACGATTAAAGAAGATAAGCTCATTGCAACTGCTGCCCAAAGTGGCGTCATAAAGCCAGAAATTGCGTAAGGTATTGCCAGAAAATTATAAATAAATGAAAGATAAATATTCTGCTTTATAAGATTTCTTGCAGTTTTTGAAGTAGTAACAAATTGTAAAACTGGGTTTAATAACGCCCCCTTAAATATTATATCGGCATAATTTTGGGTAATATCAACGGCACTACCGGGAGAAATTGAAACATCAGCAAGTGCAATTGAGGGTGCATCATTCAAGCCATCACCAACCATAATTATTTTATGATTTTCTGCCTTTAATGACTTAATATAATTATATTTTTCTTCTGGCAATTTTTCATAAAAATATTTTTCTATAGCAAGTTTATTTGCAATATTTTCAACATTTGATTTTATATCGCCTGAAAGAATCATAACCTCTAACCCCTGCTTTTTAAGGTATTTTATAATTTGTGGTGCATCTTCACGCAATTTATCTTCTAGCCTAAAAATTTTAGTTAAATCACCAATTTTTAAGGCAATGATATTTGAATATTTTTCATTTTCAAAATTGTAATTATAGCCACACCAAATGGGCTTACCTAACTTTATTTCTTGATTGTTAAAATATGCAAAAAGCCCCTGCCCTTGTTGCTCTGTAACTTGAAAATCATATAAACTGCCATTATAAGATTCTGAAATCGCACGAGATAACATATGCTTACTGCGAACAGCAAGCGAGGCAGCAATTTTAAGCTCCTCCTCACTGAAATCTGAGAGATTAGAAATTTTGAAATTACCCTCTGTTAATGTGCCGGTTTTATCAAAAATGATTTTATTGCATAAAGGGGCTTTTTCAATAATCTCGCCATTTTTTAGCATAATGCCATTTTTGAATAATTTGCCAAAAGCTAATATATTAACCACCGGTATTGCAAGCCCCAAAGCACAAGGACAAGTTATAATAAGCACAGAAGCAGCACAAATTAAGGCTTTTTCAAAAGTTGCACCTAAAAAGAAATACCATAATATAATAGTAAAAAACGCTGAGCCATAAACGAGCGGAATATAAAATTTTGTAGCCTTTTCCGCAAGCAAACTATAACCAGTTTTTGATTTCTCCGCTGACTCAAGCAAATTTAAGATTTTTGCAACTTGTGAATCATTAATTTTTTTGGTGATTATTATTTTAATTGGGCTTGCTAAATTTATCATTCCAGCATAAACAGCCTGCCCTATTTTTATAGGCTTTGGAAGGGTTTCACCAGTAATTACGGAGCTATCAACCTCAGATTCACCTTCACTAACAACACCATCTGAGGGGATTTTTTCACCCGCTGAAATAACCACTAAATCACCTTCTTGTAAATCTTTAGAAGAAATAACTTTCTTGCTGCCATCTTCATTTAATTTAGTTGCAAAACCAGTAAGCAAATCAACCATTTCTAAGGCACTTGCTTTTGCTTTACAGCGTGCCTGTAACTCTAAATATCTGCCAACTAATAATGAAAATATTAACATTATTGCAGAGTCTAAATAAAAATTTTCATCACCAATAATTGCTTGATAAAAACTCAGTAATAATATTACTAGAATGCTGGAAGCAATAGGAACATCCATATTTATAGCACGAGATTTGATGGATTTTATCGCAGATGAAAAAAAGTAAGAGCCACTATAAATTATCGCAGGAACACCAATTAAAATTAATATCCAGTGTAAAAAATCGTGAGTAGCAGAGCCAATATTTTTGCGAGAATCTTCCCAAAGCCCATCAGAAAACATCATAACCGCAACTATCGCAAAGCCTGAAATTATAAGTTTTTTTAATAAAGAATTTTTTTCAGATTCAATTTCATCATAAATTTTTTTATGCTCATAAGGTGAAGTTGCATAGCCCATTTGATTAATAATTTGGCAGAAATTATTAATCTCTGAAATATCGCCTTGCCAGTTAATATAGAGCTTAGCAGTAGAGAAATTAACGCGTGAATTTTTAACATTAGAATATTTTTGCAGGGCTTTTTCTATCAACCAAACGCAAGAACCACATTTGATGCCACGAATTGAAAGTTCAATTTCCCACTCTTTATCATTGATTTTCTTAGCGAATTGAGTGAAATCTATTAATTCTGAGTTGATATTTTTAGTTTCCAGATGATTAGTTTCAGATTTTCTAAAATCATAAAATTTTTTTAAGCCAAAATCTTGAATAATTTTATATGCGGTTTCGCAACCTCTGCAACAAAATGAGCTTTCGCCTGAAAATTCTGTGCTACAATGCAGGCATTTTTTAACTTCATTACTCATTTACTTTTTCTTTCTGCTCGGCAATTTCATTAACTTTATTTTGAGTTTCTAACGCTAAATAAAGCATATAAAAATTTACTGCAAAAATAATTAAAAAGAAAATTGTAAATATCGTAAAAACCTTTTTTCCGTTAAGCTCTTTCATAATTTTATGATTTTAGTTGTAATATTTATTTCGTACAAAGTGAGAAATCTGGTTGAAATATATTCTTTCTAGATTTCTTGCTTCGCTCGAAATGACACTAGTGGATACACTTAGTATTTTAGTTTATTTATTTTCCAATACAAAATTCAGAAAATATTTTATCTAATATCATTTCTACATCAATCTTTCCAGTAATTTTAGCAAGGTTATAAGTTGCAAGCCTTAGGGCTTCGGCTGATAATTCAATCGGCTTATAATTCTTACGAGATTCTAAAAACTCTGAGAGATTATTTTTACACTCAGCCAGTGAATTTCTATGGCGAGCCCTTGTAACAACGGGGCTTTCAAGGGTGAGAAGCGTTTCAAGTTTACTAAAAATATTATTGATTATCTCATCACAATTTAAGCGGTTTTTGATTGAGCAAATAATTGGCTTTAAGCCTTTGATAAGATAATTTGCACCAATATTTTTAACATCTGATTTATTGATTATTATAATTGAATTTTCATCAATTAAATCGGTAATTTTACTATCAAAATTTGGGTATTCCTCCGCAGAGAGCATAATAATTTTGAAATCAGAATTTTTTGATTTTTCTAATGCACGCCTTATACCCTCTTGCTCAATTTCATCATCAGAATTTCTAATTCCAGCTGTATCAATAATTGTAAGCGGAAAGCCTTTAATTTCCAAGTTGCATTCTATTGCATCTCTGGTAGTGCCAGCAATTTCAGAAACAATTGCAATATCACGCTTGCCTAGAAAATTTAGTAATGTTGATTTTCCAACATTAGGATTACCAAGAATGGTTGCAACCGCACCATTTCTAAGGCGTTCAGACCTATCATCTTTTAGATATGTAGAAATTTCATTAATTAAATTTTTGATTTTTTCTTGTGCTTGTAAATCTAAATCTTGCGGAATATCTTCTTCTGGAAAATCAACAAATGCTTCAATAAAAGCAAGAATTTCAATAATTTTTTCACGCCAATTATCATAAATTTTTGAAATTTCCCCCGCCATAATTTTATTTGCTTGGCGAGCTTGTGCTTCGGTTTCAGAGTTAATTAAATCAGCAAGTCCTTCAGCTTGTAATAAATCCATCTTGCCGTTTTCAAATGCTCTTTTAGAAAACTCTCCAGCTTCAGAGGGGCGAACATTTTTAATAGAATTTAATATCTCATAAATTTTTTTAACCACTGCAACTGAGCCGTGCAGATGAAGCTCCAAAACATCTTCGCCAGTAAAGCTGTGGGGGGCTTCAAAATAAATGCATAAAGCGGTATCAATAATTTCTTCACCATCTTTTAATTTGAGCAGATGGGCAAATCTTGGCTTAATATTTTTTTCAACACCAAGCCTTTTTAGGCATTGCAAAGCCTTGTTGCCAGAAATTCTAACCACTGCAACGCCTGATTTTCCTTTACCTGAAGCTAATGAAAATATTGTATCCATTTATTTTGATGTTGGTTTTTGGTAGTTGGCTGTTGTCATTCTGAGCGAAGCGAAGAATCTAAGATCATTCACTTCGTTCAGGATGACACCACAGGCGGAGAAATAGAATAGTTTGCTGCTCCAAACTAATCCATAAGTGTCATTTCGAACGAAGTGAGAAATCTGGTTACTGTATATTCATTCTAGATTTCTCGCTTTGCTCGAAATGACGCCAAACTTTTTTAATTGGATACCCCTATAATTTTTTCTTACTGAAAAAATTCGGGGTATGACACTTGCCACTAACCACTTACAATGTCTACCAACTTCCAGTTACTAATTGGTTTTCAATTCGCATATCAATATAAGAAATTTTTTTAGAAAGAAGATTATTTTTTTTATTAAGCTCCGCTAATTTTCGCCAAGCGTTAATTGCATCATTCTCTGGAAGTTTAACTTTTATAGATTTTTTCAGCTCAACATCCCACCTGCGATTGCCTATTTTTACAGCAGAAGTAACCAGATTTTTCAACTCTGGCGATACGGAAATAATATCATAAAGCTCAGAAATTTCTTTTTTACTATCCTTACCTTTTACAATAGGCAGATTTTGATTTTCAATGGTTACTTTATATGAAATTAAATTACCACGAATATCTGCGAGTGAAAATTTACCATCTTGCACCCATATAAAACTGGGCTTTCTCTCAACAATTTCAATTTCAAGTGTGTTTGGAAGTTTAATCCTCAAATTTGCTTTATCAACCCAGCCAACTTCTGAAATATTTTTCTGCACCTCTTCTAAATCCAGCATTAAAATTGGAATTTCAGAATAATCTGAAGCGTTATAAACCGCATTTACAATATCATTATGATTAACAGTTTTATTGCCTGAAATTTCAAGTTGTTCAAGCTCAAAGCCAAGTTTTATAGTTTGTTTAGCAATGATATTTTTTAAGTTTTTTATAACAATTTCATCACCACCAAACAAAAAACACCATATTAAAAAAATTCCTAAATTTACTAATAAAAAAATTTGAAAAATTTTCAGAGAACGATTAATTGCAAAGCGGATTTTTCTTTTACGGATAAAATCTTCCGGCTGTTTTAATATAACTTTTTTCTTCTTTTTAGGCTTTTGCTTCATATAAATTTTTTACAAATTTACTTCTAAACTAGCGGTTAAAATAAGCCTTAATACAATTTCATCAAAAGTAATATTTTTTGAATTTGCAATTTTGGGAACAAGCGAGGTTTCTGTCATTCCGGGGTGAGTATTAATTTCAAGGAAGTAAATTTTATCTTCCGCCTCGCTATATATCATATCACTTCTTGAGATTGTTTTACAATTAGTTTTTGCGTGAGCAATTTCTGCATATTTAAGGGCTAAATCTTCAATTTTTTTTGGAAGAATTGCAGGGCAAATATATTCGGTTGCACCTTTAGTATATTTACTTTTATAATCATAAACACCACTAATTGGCTTGATTTCAACAATTCCGAGTGCTTTATCATCTAAAACTGCAACGCTTAATTCCCTGCCCTTTACATATTTTTCCACTAAATATTTTTGATTAGATTTTAGTGATAAATTTTCTAAATCCTCTTTACTAAATATAATATGAACCCCAACACTTGAACCATCTGCAACAGGCTTTATAACATATGGATAAGTAATTTTATTTTGCGTTAAAACTTGAGATGAATCTAAAATTATATCTTCAGCAATATTTACGGCGTTATTTTTTACAATTTCTTTGGTAAGAGATTTATTCATACACACCGCAGAAGCTAAAATGCCGCTATGAGTGTAAGGAATGCGAAGAACCTCAAGAATGCCTTGCAAAGAGCCATCTTCACCAAATGCACCATGCATTGCATTAACCACCAAATTTATATTATTAGAAATTAAGTCAGCGGAAATATTTTTTGAAAATTCTATTTTTACTGGGTTAAAACCTTGCCTTTTTAGGCTTTCATAAAAAGCATTTGCAGTTCTTGCGGAAACCTCAGCCTCAGAGGAAGGCCCACCATAAATAATCGCAATTTTTTTAGTAAGTAAGTTTTGAATTTTTTCTAACATTTTATAACAGATTTTTACTCTGCTATATTACGCAATCTAACGGAAGTTTCAAATGCTTCTCGCAAATAATTATCGTTAGCGGTAAAAATAAAATTTCCGGTTTGATAATCTGGCTTTTGAAAGTTTTGTGCAGTGTTTACTTTATTTCTACTTCTAAAAATAAGGCTGAAACTCACAAGTTTAGGTTGCCCTAAACTATTAAAATTTTTGCCCTCAACTTGAAAATCTTCAATATAATCAGTAACTATGGCATTCTGCGTTTGCATATCCCAAGTGCTACCATTATATGTTTCAACATTCATAAAAAGGGCTTTTCTTTCAGGGTTAGTGCGGTTTGCAACAAAATATGAAATGCGAACTCTTTCACTTATAGATTTATCATAAATTATTTGAATATTATCACAGCAAATTGCAGTGCCTGAATCATTTATAGTAATTGGGTTTGCAATATTACCTTGCAGAGATTCTATATTTGCATCAACTTCTTTATAACCTGCAAGGCGTAAATCTCTTGAAATTAAGCGGATTGTAGGAAGGGCGAAATCTTTAATTTCAGAAACTAAATTGTTGCGCTTAAATTGCTCTGCGACTATTGTATATGCAGAATAAGCACCAAGCAAAACTATTGAGCTTGTGAATACCGCAAGCACTAACTCTAAAATTGAATAGCCAGAAATTTTATTTTTATTTTTGTTTTTAATTGTCATAAATTTTTTTAAGAACTATTTCTGGATACCCGCCAGATGCCTGTAATGTAATATGTAAAGTAACTTGATTAACCCCCGAAACCACTGAGATATTGCGAATATCCCCAGCTTTTGTAAGCCCTGCTAAATTGTTAATCATTCTGCACCATTTATAGCGATTAATATGATATTGTTGCGTTTCACTTTCAGTTGGTGGTGTGCAATTTGCAAGATTCATATTATAATTTAGAATATTTGCTTTATCTGATTCCACAATTTCTAAAATTTGATTTGCCACCATTTGAAGTGATTGTTGCTTGCTTGATGAATTTATAGAATTTGCTGAAAAACCCGTTAAGCCAAATACTCCGACAAATGCTATTCCACTGATGGCGGTTGCAATTAATGCTTCAATCAATGAAAAACCTTTTTGATTATTTTTATTCAATTTTATCATTTAACTTTGGTATAATTATTTTCTTTTTCTAAGTTAATGTTTTTCTTGAGCCTTCTTGAGGGAGTGTTCACCATACATAGATTGATCTGTCATTACCCGAATTTTTATAAAGATATCAATCTTTATAAAAATTATAGGGTAATCTAAATCAATAGGTTAATGGATCGCCCTATAGTTGCTACGCAACTCGGGCGATGACAACCTATACATAGTGAACACTCCCCTTCTTGAGTCATTACCTGAATTTTTGTAGTAGGCAAAAATTCTAAGGTAATCCATATAAAATTGTTCAGAAGAACAATTTTATTAAAAAAGTTTTACTAAACTTTTTTAATTGGATACCCCTATAATTTTTTTTACTGAAAAAATTTGGGGTATGACAATTGCCACTTACCACTTGCCACTTGCACTAATTCCTAACCAAATCAACAAAGCCTGTTGCTAAAATTATATTTATATTAGCAGATAAATTATAAATTGCAGGATTGTTGACCTCAGCAAAATTAAGCACACCACCTGATGAAGAGCCATCTCTATAAAAGCAGATATTACCAATGCCACTGCCAGAAATATCAAAATTTTCATTCAGTTTTAATTGTGAAGTTTTTAATTGCGACCAACCAGCAAGTGATGGGTTGCAAGTTATAGTTGGCACATCTAATTCATATACTGAGATTGTATAAATATTATTAGTTTTTGAAATATTAACCCTTGTTGTAGTATTTAATGCGAAGGCTGAAAGCCTTGCCTCAACTATATTTGAATAGATTTCTTTGATTGAATTTTCTAAAGAATCTCTAACTTGCCATTGCTTAAAATTTGGAATTGCAAATATGGTTGCGGTTGCAATTATTGCAAGCACCACCATTAACTCAAGAAGGGTAAAACCATTTTTAGTTTTGTAACGCATCTTCTGTAATAATACCCATTGCGATTAGTTTTTTGAGGGAATCTTCCATTGTCATCATACCATAAGCACGGCCAGTTTGAAGGGCTTGATCAATCTGGAATATTTTATTTTCACGAATTAAATTTGAAATTGCAGGCGTATTAACCATAACTTCAAAGGCTGCGGTTCTGCCCATTCCATCAGCTCTCTTGAGAAGAGTTTGAGTAACAACTAACCTTAATGATTGCGATAATTGTGAGCGAATTTGTGCTTGTTGCTCTGAGGGGAATACATCAATAATCCTGTTGATTGAATTTGCTGCACCATTTGTGTGAAGCGTTCCAAAAACCAAATGCCCTGTTTCTGCGGCGGTAAGTGCAAGTGAAATTGTTTCCATATCCCTCATCTCACCAAGTAATATAAAATCTGGATCTTCACGAAGCATAGCTTTTAAGGCGTGGGCAAAACTAACTGCATCTCTGCCGATTTCCCTTTGAGAAACAATACATTTTTGACTAGTGTGAACGAATTCTATTGGGTCTTCAACGGTGATAATATTTCCCGCTCTAGTTTTATTAATTTCATTTATTAGTGAAGCAAGTGAAGTTGACTTACCAGAACCTGTTGGCCCTGTAACTAGAACTAAGCCGTTATCTGCATTTACAATATCAAGCATTGCTTGCGGAAGGCCGAGTTTTTCAATGGGTGGAATTTCAGTTTCAATCTTCCTTAAAACTAATGCTGGCCCTGTTGCAGTAAGATAGCCATTGACACGAAAGCGAAGATCATCACTTGCAACAGCGAAATCAACTTGTTTGTTTTTTTCAAAAAAGATTTTTTGATCGTTATCTAAATTTTCTTGCAGGAAATTATTAATATCTGCATCAGAAATTATATCATCAGATATTTTTTCAATATCTCCGTGAACTCTAATTGCAACTGGCTTATTTGAATGGATATGAAGATCTGAAAGTTTTCTAGTTCTAGCGTAATTTGCAAGTTTCTTTAGCATAAATTTTGTTGTTGGTTGTTGTCATTCTGAGCGAAGCGAAGAATCTAAGATCCTTCACTTCGTTCAGGATGACAATAATTTTTATTAAAAAAGTTTTACTAAACTTTTTTAAGTGGATACCCCTATAATTTTTTCTTCCTGAAAAAATTCGGGGTATGACAAACTAATCCCCAAGCCCTAATCCCTAGTACCTAACACCTAGAACCTAGCCCCTAATATTCCTCTCGCCAATATTCTTTATTAACTTTAGTTTCTGGGGTTGCAACTGGCTTTCCAATTATTAGGTTGCCTTGCTTCACAAAACCTATGGGTAGTGCTGTTGTTAACGCGGCATCACTACTTATACCAATATATAATTTATCTTTATAAACTATTGCCTCCGTTGCCATACCCTGCCCTAAATCAACTTCACGCTGTTTAGTGCCACAAATAAATTCATGCTCTGAAATTTTAGAAGTTCCAGCACTGCATAAATTTAGCGTATCTGGCTTATAACGAGAGAATATAACGCTTTTATTTCTTAATGTAGCTGAAGCGGTGATTTTTTCATTAGCATCAAGATTAATAAACCAACCTCTCTGAGATTCTATAGGGCAAGCTGAGCCATTAGCCGTAACATTTTGCAATGAGCTTGCACTAAATAATGGTGAAGCGGCAAAATTGGGATAGGTGCTATCCATTATACCAAAAGCACGATTAGCGATGGAGGCTGATACCCTGCCAATTCTTGCCATATCAGCAGTGCCAAAATATGCGATAAATTTACCTTCCGGAGTAATTGTAGGGGTTAATTGATGATAACACATTCTATCATTATCAGAGTTTGACTCATTATTAAAGATGCGTTGAGTTTGATATAAAATGCCGTTATCACTTAAATTTACTTTCCACATTGAGCCTTCTAAATCAGTAAAATAAATATATGCACCTGAATATGGAAAACTAGTTGTTGTATCAGCGGTTACAGCACTTAGGCGTGGTGGAATAGAATTTACAATTTGGTTATCAGAAGAAGAATCTGGAATTAAAATTTTCTCAATAACTTTTCCGCCATCTTCTAAATCTATAACATAAATATAATTGCCGTAATTTGGGTTTATATTATTGTTATATCCGCCACCAAAAACACCAACCCACTTTCTTACAGAGCCAATTTTAATATTTAATATTAGAGGATCAGACCACGCTTCACCAATTTTAGAATAGTCATATTCCGCAGGGATTGTGCCTGATGCATCGTAATCTAAACGAGTTCCATTTTCTGCAAAGTAACTAACTTTATTAGTAATTTTATTATATGCGAAACTAAATAAATGTTTTGGGCTATCTGGATTTGTAATATCAAGTGCAAAATATGAGCCACCACCCTGCCTTAAGCCTGCTAATAATATGGTTTTCCATTGCCCATTGATAAAAATATCTTTTACCGCGGGTGAGCCATCAACACCATAAATACTAACTGATTTACCTGCCTGTGATGAAATTACATTTCTTAAATTTGGTAATAAACCGGGCGGAACAAATGCCCATTTTTCTTGGCCAGTTTGCGAGCTAAAAGCGTGAAGCATTCCTGAATTTGAACCGACATAAATAACTTCCTCACGCGCAGAGCAATTACCACCACAACTTGCACCATCTCTAAAACCTTTGTAATTATTAATTGAACGATAATATGTTTCAGAATTTTGATTTGCAACATCTGAAAAAAACGCAGAAGGCTTGCCAACTGCTACTGCTTTTGAGTGATAAATATCAGCGAGTTTCCATCTTTCACCTGAAATTAAAGTTTGGTTTTCATCATCTTTTCCAGTTGGATATTCATTATAACTATCCTTACCCCTAATAAAATCTATTAATTTTGTAAGGTTTTCATCTGTCATAGAAGTTGATAGATTTTCTTCCAAGCCAAGCCTTAACCTATCTAAATTTGTTGCGTTAAAATTATTTAGAGAATGTGTTAGCCCAGTTGCTACACTCCAAATATTTCTGTTATTAGATGGGGTATTATTTAGAACTTCGCCTGCATCCCAAATTAAACTTCCGATAGAGCCATCAGTATTTAATGAATATTTAAGCAACCTGCCCTTCCATTGATGATCTTTCTTAAACATAAAGGTAGATTGCAAAATATTATCATTATTTGTAATACCGGGGATTATAGTTGGAACGGTGAAGGTAAGTTGCGTTGAAATAATCTGCCTAATATAATTTGCCAGAACATCAAGCAGGCTTGATTCATCTTCCGCAAAAAGCGGAGAATCAGGATAAGTGCCACCTTTCTGTGATAAGGTGATATAATTTTCATTTCCAGCGGTTGCAAAACCAATAGTGAAAGTTTTTATACCATAATTATCATATAAAAATTTTGCATCATCTGAAGCCGTATTATCTTCCCAAAAACCATCACTTATAACAATTAAAATATTTTGTTGGCAAGGTGCATTTGGGTTTATTGGAGAATTTGAGCCTAAAAAATAAGATTTCGCTAAACTCATTGCGTTATCAAGATATGTCCAGCCGTTAGGTGTTAAGCTATCAACGGTATTATAAATTTGCTGCGCCCCTGTGCCACTAACATTCACAAGCATTTGTGCGTTTGTGCTCCAACTCATTAAGCCAAAATTTGCACCAGAAGTTAAATTACTATCAGAAACAATATTTTTAATAACATCTTGCATCACTTTTAATAATGTTTTGGCGTTACCTTGCCTTACAATTATTATTGAGCCTGTTGAATTTTTAATTCTGTGATTATTATAATCTGCAACAAAGGGCGTGTTATCAGCCCTAATACCAATGCCCCTTGGTGAATTATATCTATCAGCGGCACTTCCAGAAGAGCTATTTCCCCAAGTATTTAGCAATGTTCCATTATTAGTATATCTATAAACCCTATGACCAGAAGAACGAGATATTATTAAATTACCATCTTTATCTGCTTCAATGCCTATTGGATCCCAAGATAAGGAAAATTGTGATTGATAATTAAGGTTGAGATCAAAACGAGAAACTCTTTGTGATGAACTTCTAG
This sequence comes from uncultured Rickettsiales bacterium, assembly GCA_964445765.1. Lineage (GTDB taxonomy): Bacteria > Pseudomonadota > Alphaproteobacteria > Rickettsiales > UBA8987 > JANPLD01. Next base: position 611,903 of record CAYULD010000001.1, read on the forward strand.
CAGCAAATATTGAATTTGTTACAGGGTCAAATGTGATATGTCTAATATTGTTAAAGCTACTTGAAGATGTTGCAAGCCTTGTGCCAGAAGGGCTGAATTTTTCAATTCTACCGTTGCCATTTACTGCATAAACATTGCCAGAATTATCAACTGTTACACCAAAGGCATTGCCTGATAATAAATTAAAATTTTGCAGATGATTTCCATCACTATCAAATTTCTGCACCCGAGCATTTCCCATATCTGAAACATAAACATTATCTTGTGCATCAATGGCAATAGCATAAGTAAAATCAAACCTACCATTTACGCCAGAAAATGTTGTGCCACCCCACCTTGTTATATATTCACCTGTTGGGCTATATTTTTCAACATAGTCATAATAAATAGACACATAAATATTACCCTGACTATCAAAGGCAACATCTGTTGGATATCTTGTTGTGCCTGCTGTTGCAGGGTCAGCCATACTGCCTGAGGTATCTAGCATTAATAATATATTAGCTGGCACATCCGCAGCACCTGAGCCGGGCGGTGGGGATTTTGCTTGCACCAAAGCCACTGCAAAAATTATAATTAATAAAAATATGTAAGAAAAATTCTTCATTTTTATTGGTTAATTTTCACTCCTCTCATTAAAATCACTTATTTTTTGATAAAAATTTGTTTGTTTTTTCAAATATTTTTTAGAATTTATAATTGCTATTTCTTGGTTTTCAGATTCAGAATTTTTATAGGTTATATAATAATCTTCATTATCAATATAGTTGGCATAATTTTTTTGCGAAGCCTCAAAATTTGGCTTATTGATTGGCTCCCCAAAGTTTTCTTTGATGATATTATATAGTTTGAATTTGGCTTGCTCAAAATTTTCAATTCTAATTGAAGAAAATTTGCCATCAATAAATATAAAAGCAATCTGATAGTTTTTAAGATCTCTGCAAATTTTTTGCCCACGAATATTTAATTCAAAATTTTTCTTATCATAAATTTCTGTTGAGATTTTATATTTATCCAAAATGGTTTTATAATCTTTACCAAAAGGCAAAAATTTTAATTCACACGCATTTGCAGAATTATTAAATGCTAACAAAATAATTATCAGAAATATTTTTATAATTTGCTTCATTTTTATAAAATTAATATTCAACAGAAATTATATTTTTTAGTTTTTTTTCAGTATTATTTGGGCCATTTGCCGTTGCAGAAACTTGATAAAAATATTTTGGCCTTAAATCACCTGATAAACCATATGCATCAGAGCTTGAAATATCCTCCCCATCATTTCTTCTATCGGCTGCCGTTGATTTAATTGTTAAAGCGTTTGCTGTGCAATTATATGAATATTTAGCAAGCCTGCCCAGTGATGATTGGGATTCCGCACCGCTATATAGATGTGAAATATTTGCTTTATTAATAATATAAGGCAAAGCAGTTGGCGGCCTTGTAAAACTCTTAAACCAAACTATTGCCTCATCAACGCAAGATTCAGCAAGGTAAAAACTTGAAGATTCTGCCTCAGAAAAACTTGCCATATTTTTTTCTTTAACACTGCTTTGCACAAGTGCTATTGCAAGAAAATTCATAGCAAGCATTAACAATAAAGAAGCAACTAAAATATTACCAGCTTCTTGCTTGTTTTTATGAGAAATATTTACTTTTTCTTTTTGCAAAAACCCCCCTTTGCATATTCAAAAATTAGTAACATTTAGATTATTAATAGTAAAATTTCTAGCACCAGAAATTTCAACGGCTCTGGCTAAAAAATTATCTGCATTAGTTTGGGTGATGCAGTAATAAAATTTTGTATCTACAATAGAATTTTGACCATTAAATAAATTAGTATTTATTGCAGCTGTAGCATTTGAACAGCTTGCACCCGTTGCGTAAAATTGATTATTCTTTCTATAATATTCTTGTTGTTGCATAAAAATTATGCGTAAATTATTTTTAGTATTTGTTATATTTGCATTATCAACATAGCCCGAATATTGCTTCATTCCGATTGTTCCAAGCACGCCCAAAATTGCCACCACTATAAGCAATTCTATTAAGCTAAAACCATTTTGATTATTTATTTTTGCTAAATTCATTAATGTTTTTTTAATTTATTTGTTTCAAATAAAAATCCCCTTGCTAAGTAACTATCTTAAACAAGGGGATAAATTTATTAGTAATTAATAAACTAAGAAATTATTCTCTGTTAATTACTTGAGACGCTGAGCCACCCAACCAAGTTGTTGTAACCGTTAAAGTTGTGCCAGCCCCAACAACTGAAGTTACACCATTTACAGTTGAAGCAGCATTCGCATAAGGCTGAACTGTTGCATCATATGGGTTATCACTTGAAGCATTACCATAAGCAACGAAAGCATCTGCAACTGCACCTATTGCACCATTACAAGCAACTGTGCTTGCACTGCCTTCAAGCATATTTGTTGCACCAGCTGTGCATTTTGCAAGCTCTGCACCGATTAGCTTCACCATTTCAGTATGAAGTGCCTTTGTTGCATTAACCCTAGCCTGAGCTTGATAACCTTGATATTGCGGAATACCAATAGCAGCAAGTAAACCCAAAATGGCAACCACAATTAATAACTCAATTAATGTGAAACCAGATTGTTTATTGTAATTTTTAGAAATTTGAGATGTCATTTTTTCCTCCAAGGGTTTGTTAAAAGCTCAGAAAGTAATATTACTATAAGTTAAACAAATTGTCAACTAAATTATTGAAATTAAAGGATAATTTCAATTTTTATACAAATAAAGCAGAAATAAATTTGAAATAAAATTCAATTATTACCTACTTGTATAAAATTGTTTCAAAATGAAAAAGTTTTTATTAACCGCCTTGCACTGCTTTACCAATTTGGAAGATTGGCATATACATTGCAATGATAATAAAACCAACGGTTACGCCCATAAAAACAATCATTATAGGCTCTAAAAGCTCAGTCATCTTATCAACTAGCATATCAAATTCTTCTTCATAATAGTTAGCAACAGCAGTTAGCATTTCATCTAAACGGCCAGTTTCTTCACCAATAGAAATCATCTGATAAAAAGTTGGTGGAAAAATTTCATAAGAAGAATAAAGCTGTGATAAACTTTTTCCCTCTGCCACACCTTTTTTAATTCCATCAAATGCTTCTAAAAAAACTATATTTGATATGCTTTTTGATATTATATTAAAAGTCTCAATAACAGAAACGCCAGCAGCAGAAAGATTAGCAGATATCATCGCAATTTTTGAAAGCGTTGATTTTATTATCACATCACCAATAAGCGGGATTTTCAAAAAAAGCCTATCGGTTTTCTTTCTAAATGCAAAATTTTTCTTACGAAGATTTTTTAGAACCACCACCACCGCAATAAGCATTAGCAACAAAACACCGCCTCCGGAAGGGTCTCTAACAAATTCACTAACATTAACTATAAATTGGGTTGGCCCCGGCAATTCATTACCCATTGACTTAAACATTGCCTGAAACACCGGCACAACTTTTAACAACATTATAATAATTACAATTATTGCAACGCAAAAAACAATGATTGGATACATCAAAGCACCACGAACTTTTTTACGAATATTTTCAATTTTTTCTAGATGTTGCACTAATTTTTCTAAGAACACCGTCAGCTTTCCGCTAGATTCCCCAGCTTTAAGGAGGTTAATATAAACTTGATCAAAAACTTCATAATGCTCAGAAAATGCATCTGAGAGGGTTGTTCCAGCTTCAACATCAGTTCTAATTTTATTAGCAACAATTCTTAAATGTTTGTTTTCGGCTTGCTCTTCAAGCATTTTGAGGGTTTTAAGAATTGGTAAGCCAGATTTTACCATCGTAACTAATTTTTTAGTGAAGATGATTTTATCTTTATTCTTTATTGCTTTGGCTTTGTATTTTGTAGGTTTTTCTTCGGCCTTCTCTTCACTTTCAGATTCCACTTGAAAGATTTGAGTAACCATTATGCCTTGTTTGGATATCATCTGAATTGCTTTATCTTGCGATTCAGCTTCAAGCATTCCATTTCTTAGAATATTCCCTTCAAAACCTTCCCAATTAAATATTTTCATAGTTAAAACCTATGTTTAGTAATAACTTTTATCTTACCATTTGCAGTAATAGTAATTTATGTTTTGGTATTATATGTCATCCTGAGCAAAGCGAAGGATCTTTAGATGTTTCGCTACGCTCAACATGACAGACTTCAAGATAATCTAATGCATCTTGTGTCATTTCGCACTAAGTGAGAAATCTGGTTAGTTTATATTCCTTCTAGATTTCTCGCTTCGCTCGAAATGACGCTTGTGGGTATGACACTAAGCCCTAACAACTAAACCCTAGCCCCTAAACCCTAGCCCCTAATCCAACACTAGAACCCTTTTATATTCCTCAACAGAAATTTTACCTTCTTTGATAAATCTTCGCCCCACTTCTTGCAGAGTTTCAAAACCATCTTTTTTAGCAACTTCTATCATCTGTGCTTCGGTAGAGTTATTTAATATCGCCTCTTTTAACCTTGCATTAACTGGTAAAATCTCGTGAATACCTACCCTGCCCTTAATTCCAGTATCATTGCATCTATCACAACCCTTAGATTTTTGCGGTTTGAAATTTTTAACTTCCTCTTCAGTAAAACCAAGCTCTATAAGAGTTGCAGGCTTAATGTTATTATCATCTGCCAAACAATGCGGGCAGTTTTTACGAGCCAACCTTTGTGCTAAAACTAAATTCAATGCAGAAGTTATAAGATAACTTGGAACGCCCATATTAAGCAATCTTGTTATAGTGCTAACTGCATCATTTGTGTGCAAGGTGCTCATCACCATATGGCCAGTGAGTGCAGCCTTAATTGCAATATCGCTGGTTTCTTTATCACGAATTTCACCCACCATTATCACTTCCGGATCTTGCCTTAAAAATGAACGCAAAGCAGCCGCAAAACTAAGCCCAATATTATCACGCACCTGCACCTGCCCAACGCCTTTGAGATCATATTCAACAGGGTCTTCAGCGGTTAAAATATTAACGCCCGGTTTGTTGATTTCTTTAAGAGCTGCATAAAGCGTGGTTGATTTACCAGAGCCAGTAGGCCCTGTAACTAAGAGCATACCTTGTGGAGAATGAATAGCTTTGCGAAGTTTTTTGAGATTTTCTTCAGGAATACCAAGCTCATTAAGGGTAAAATTTGCAGCATCGGGATCTAAAATCCTCATCACCACCCTTTCGCCATTAACTGTGGGTAAAATAGAAACACGAACATCAACTGATTTTTCAGCTAATTGAGAGGTAATTGCACCATCTTGTGGTAGTCTTCTTTCAGATATATCAAGATTTGCCAGTATTTTTAAGCGAGCAATAACAGCAGAATAATTAAGATTTAGAAAGTCAGAAAATTCTTCCATCACTTGCAAAACCCCATCTTTTCTATATCGCACTTGAGAGGTTTCTCTAAATTGCTCAATATGAATATCACTTACGCCCATTGCGATAGCGTTTGAAAGAATGCTTTCAACAAAATCAATAACATCTGTGCCAGCAATTATTCTAGATTTTTTCTCTTTTTTATCTTCATCAACGCCAAGCAAATAATCTGGAATTATATTGTTATTATTAGCACCAGCAGAGGTTTGAGTTAGGATATTTGCCTCTTCTTCATCAGTTTGATTTTCAAGAGATTTAAGAAAATCATCATCCATTCTACTTTTTAGACCCTCAAGATATTCCTGCATCTCTGAAAGGGTAACAACGCTTGCCTCAACCAAATTTGCATTTGATATAACTTGCATATTATTGAATGATTCAAGCGCAGAGGGATCAGCAACTGTAACATAAACTTTATCGCCCACTTTATCCACTGGAACGATACGCTTTTTGATGATGAATTGATCAGTAATTGTTTCTTGTAAAGGCCTAACTTTAATGTTTGAAAGTTTAACTTTTGAGCGAGTTAAACCATATGAAGAGCAAAAATTATCAGCAATTTCATCTTCTGTAATTGCAGCTATTTGGATAAGTGCATCAACCACGCCCGAAGAAATTGCTTTAGCAAATGTTTCAGCTTCAGAAATTTGTTCTTCTGTAACTAAATTAGAATTTTTAAGGAATTCTAGAAGTAGTTTATCTGTATCTTTGGGAAGGTTTAGGCTCATAGAATTTTTGGCGCAATGAATATGATTAATTCTTTTCTGCCGTCATCTCTTAAATCTCTTCTAAATGCCCTACCGAAAACTGGAACATCACCTAAGCCCGGCACTTTATCACGAGCAGTGATTTTAGATTCCGTATAAATGCCGCCCATTACAACAATTTCGCCATCTTTAGTAACAAGGTTTGTTCTGATTTCACTTTTAGAAATTGGTGGGTTTTCAAGAGTTAAATCCGCAGAATCTTTATTAACCGCCAGATTTAACATCAAATTTCCATCACCTACTATAGAAGGGGTAACGGCAAGTTTAAGCCCAGCTTCCTTAAACTGAATTTGCGTTCCATCTTGTGAAACAGTTTCAAATGGCACTTCATTTCCTTGAAAAATAACTGCTTCTTGATTATCAAGGGTAAAAATTTTAGGATTTGAAACAACTTTAGTTAAGCCTTGCCTTTCCAAAGCACTAAGCTCAACTTTCAAATCAGCGGAACTTCCTATGCCAGTTAAAACGCCCAAAGCACCAGTTGGTGATGCAACTGGAAGATTAGAAACTGAGCCATCAATCGCACCCAATGTTTGAGTTGTTGGTGCAGTTGCACCCGTTACACCGGTTGTTGAAACTTCCTTACCGAATAGATTAGAGCCTGAAACACCAAAGCGAGAGCCGAAAACTCTATCAAAATCATCACTTATTTCTACAATAAATGCCTCAATATAAACTTGCTGAGTTCTGGTATCTAACTCTGAAATTAAATCAGAAATAATTTTCATATCTTCCTTACGAGATTTAACAATCAAGAGGTTTTTTCTTTCATCAATGGTAATTTCAGGATCAATATTTCTAACGCTATCTAGCTTTAAGCCCTGCGTTTTAAGAACTTGATCAATTGTAGTTTTTACTTGTGCAGGCTTAGTATAAAACAGCTTAAAAATTTCAGTAACTAACGGCTGAGAGGCTTTTTTTAGTAGTAATGCACGCTGAACATTCTCCTTTCTTTTTTGATCAAATTCTTCAAGCTGAACAACAGTTGACTGATCGTGAATTCTTATAATATTTGATTTTGTATCAACATATTTTTCTAGCTTTTTAGTTTTAAGAATTGAATCTAGCATTGATGTCCAAAGAACATCATTTAACTTAGCGTTTACATTACCTGCAACTTCATCAGAAACTAAAATATTAATCCCAGAAATTTTAGAAACCATTTGTGCAAATGTTCTAATATCTGTGTTTTCAGCATTAATTGAAATCTTAAAATTATTTTTTTCAAGCTCTGGAATATCAACATAATCAAAATTTTCCTCTTGATTAATTAGCTTGCGATAATTCTCACGCTTTTCAAGCCTATAATTATTATCAACTTTTGGCCCTAGATTATAATCTGTAACGGATCTATCTTTGCTTTGCTCAACAAATTTATCCTTGTTAAAAGTTTGCTTTTTTTCAATAAGCTCATTTTCATTAGGCGATAATTGAGAGCCTTTGTTACAGCTATTCAACGCAATTAATGTAACCGCGAGAATTAAATATTTACTCAGATTTTTTATCAAGTTTTACCTCTAATTTGTTACTTACCGGAATAAAAACTTTACCTTCTGAAGAAGTGATTGTAACGCCTTCAACAGTAATATCGCTAACTTTACCACCTTCTGAGCCTACATAATCACCGCTGGAAACTAAATAATCCAAGCCATTAACCGCTTTAACACCTGCAACTTTGCCCTTTTCAGAGATGATTACCGCTACCACCTTAAAAGTATTTAACTTAGAAGAAGTTAGTGGGTTAGATGATTTTGCGAATGAATCCGCCTCACTTTCATTAGCTGATTTGCTTGTGATGACATTGCCAGAGGTTGGCGAAAATGGATCTCTGATGTTATTAATATCTTTGCCATCCGCCAGCTTAAAGCTGTTATTTGCCAACGCAGAAAAGCCATTAAAAAGAATAATTGCGATGAATAAAATTTTTATAATTAACTTCATAAAAATATTTTTTTATAATAAATCTTGGTAAATTTTCTTATCAACTGAATAATCTGTAATTTCTAACTTAATTGATAATTTTCGCTCCCCATAGCTAGTAGTGATAACTTTTACTTTCTCACTATTGATAGTTAAAATTGGCTTTTGCCTTAAAAGAGCAATCTTAAAGGCTATATAGTTTGCATAAATTCCATCAATTTCAAGCAGAACTGAGTTTTTTTGGTAGTTTGCAGGTGAAGTTATATCTTCACTGTTGCCTTTTGTTATGTTTTTAACCGCTAAATTATTTTCAGCAGCCAGCACACTTAAAATTCTGAAGAGGTTTTTTGAGCCTTCAATATCAGAAAAATAATTTATTAATTCTGATACAATTTCCTTATTTTTCTTTAACATTATATTGCCAGAAGCCAAATTATTTTCTAGCATTTCAAGGGCATCATTAATTTGTTCAACTGAGGTAAATTCTGAATTATCACGAGCTATAGGGTTGCTAGAAACAATATTAATGCCATATGAAATTGAAATTAAAAAACATAATATTAAAATTGTTTTTAATATCGCTTGTTTATAATTTTCATTGAGAGTCTTTTTGCCCCTCTGCGAAATGGGATCAGCCTTTTTGCCAGAGAAAAAATCCTTTATAATTTTGCCTACATCTGCGTTTAAGTCTATTGCCATAACTATTTTTTAATTTCACCCTGAATAGAAAATTCTCTAACATAACCACCATTATCAAGGTTAATTAGCTTTATGTTTGAAATATACATACCCATTAAAATTGAACTATTATCCAATATTCTTGAAAAATTTATAACTGGTTGCTCCTCATAACTTTTGCCAAGCACAACTATCTTTCCTGCCTCAACAAAATCAACCTCTTCAAGCCATACGCCTTCTGGAATATTGGTGCTGATTTCCTGAACTGCCGTTACTAAAACTTCTTGATTTAAGTTTAGGCTATCCCTAATTTTTACCAATTTATTAAGCGTGCCACTTTTTTGGCTGATTTCATTGAATTGCTTTTGCTTTTCTTGATACAGCTTATTGAGCTTGTTAAATTCAGTAATTTCAATTTTAGTAGAATGATAATTTAGGTAAGAAACACCTGAGAAAATTAACAGAAAAGCAAAGCTAAACAGCAAAACAAATGTTACTAAAACTTTAGAGTAAAACTTCGCCCTAAGATTTTCTATTAAAGAAGTGGAATCTGGCAATAAATTAATCGCCTCTGAAACATTTTGGCTATCTTCACTAACAAAAATATCTAACTTTCTGGTTGCTAAACCCGCAGAAATTGCCCAGCCAGATTTATTTGCGAGATTATTATTTGCAAAATTCTTTTCAGGAAATTCTATATTTTCAAATAAATCGGCAATTTTAAGGCTAAGATTTTCAAATTTAGGTTTTAATAAATCTAAGAAACTTTCAATATTTGCTTCCGCCGAGATAATTTCAAGCTCTGAAATTTTATTATTTTGCTCTTCGTGTTTAGAAATTATATGTTTAAGCTGAGAAGAAAATTTCTGCACAAAGGCGTTATCTTGCAAAAACTCATTGATGTAAGTTTTTTCATTTTCTGGCACAAAAATATCGTAAATAATTGGCTTCGCATCTTTTATAACCTGCAAATAATTTTCATCTTTACCAATTTTAAGAAAAGCCCTTTGCTTATCATCATTATTACTTTTGAGTTTAGAAAGGTTATTGATAGAAAAACAGCCAACATCAACAACTACTAAGTTTAAGTTTGCCTCCTCAATTATTGAGCGATAAATTTTAATATCTTCATTTTTACAAGCGACAAAAAGCACTTCCATCTCTTTCTTTTCGCTGATTTCTTTAATGATGCGGTAATAAATTAAATATTCTGAAATATTTTCAGAAAGCTGAACTAAATTCTGCCAAAAAGAGGGTATCCTTGTTGCTCTATCAAGGTTTTCCCTAGACATCAGCGGGAGGGTTATAGTTTTAATAATCGCAATAGAAGCAGGTATTGCGATTGCAACATTTTTATTTGTGATTTTATTTTTAGTAATTAAATCTTTTAGGGATTTTACATAAACTTTTTTATTCTTCACAAGTGCATCTTGGCTGGAGGTGTTAAGCACTTGTTGCTCTGCAAGTTTTGTAATTTGCCATAAACCTTTATTTTCCTTAGCCTGACATAATTTTATGCAACTTGGCTGAATATCAAGGCCAATAATTTCAGTTTCATCACAAAAATTCTTTTTGAGATATTCGTTAGTTTTTTCAATAAAAGCTGGTAGCTTAATTTTAGCTTTCTTAACTTTATTTATTTGCTGGCTTTGCAGGTTAGAATTAGCTGAAGATGCAGAACTTGCGTTCTTTTGGGCTGGGTTTAAGTTATTAGATTTAAGGGGTGTTTGCATCTCAGTATTGCGAACTTGGGATAGTCATTCCTAAGTAACTGAGGCAAACTGCCCCCAGAACCCCCCAACAATAAGTAACTTCATTATAGCAAAAATTATTGCGGTTAGAAACAACTATCTATTTGAAATTAAAATAAATATTGTTTTAATTTGAATATAATTTTATCAAAACAACAAATTAAAATTATGATTAGGGCGATTTGGCAAGATATAAATCCTTGCTTGATGTAATTTTAATACGATAATCTAAGGCGTGTTGAGGTTTAATTATGCACTTCTATAGTAAAATGCATTTTACTATTGCGTCTGTAGCTCAGTGGATAGAGCACATCTCTCCGGAAGATGAGGCCGTAGGTTCAACTCCTATCAGACGCACCAAAAATACAAGTTGTTATATCTTCTAGGTTTGCAGGTTTTTATTTTTTAACAAGTTTATAGCGTGTTGATTTTTATAGATTTTTCGTTTGGATTAAGTTTTAGGTTTCTCAACAAAAGGGTACTTAAACTCCCTTTTGTTTTTTTAGTTTTTACAAAACTACTTAGCTAAATATTTTTCTTGTAAGCCAAATACGAAAGCATCACCTAATTTTGGCTTAAGGTCATTTAATTCTCTTACCAAATCCTCTTTTTTAGTTTCTATACTATAATCAGTGCCAGAAAGAATTTTAACAACATCGTTCAAATCTTTATCAAACTTTAAATTATTTTTTAAATAATGGCCTTCTAAATCGCATTTTAAGTTCTGTTCTAATTTTTCAAAAGAATAATTAAATTTTTCTTTTGCTAATAAAAGCGCTACTGTGCAAGCCTCACCATAATCAACAGCATATATACTCCATTCATTTTTTGCATTCTCCATTTTATTAATTACTTCATTTACTCTATCAACCCCAAGAGTATTATCCATATTGTTATGAATTATTTTCAATTGCTCTTCAGAAAATTTATTTCCAAGAAGAGATTTCATTTCAGTATCTAGATTTAAACTCATGCCATTAGAATTTGCTATACTGGGAACGAATCTTCCTTGCATGTCTGTAGTTAGATAATCTTGAAGCATTGAAAATGCACTAAAATCATTACCTAAAACTTTTGATTCACTTAAAGTTCTATAAAAATCTTTTATATAAGCAGATGTGTTCGTCTCACTACCAGTGGTTAAAGTAACGATATTTGAGCCATACTTTATAATATCTTTGCAATCTTGTATCGCACTTCCGCCATAGCATTGTATTAAAAAATAATCCTTTCTATATGGAGAAACTTCTTCAATCTTTGTAAAAATTTCACTTGTTCTAGTTGGTGCATCAGATAAAAATGTTGAATGATGACCATCTTTATTCTCACCATGCGCTGAGAAAAATACAGTAAAGTCTCCATTAATATTCTTTACTTCAGCAATAATTTCATCAATTGATATGTCTCTCTCTCCATCACCCACCAAAAAGACTTTTGCACCTTTATCCTCTAGCTGTTTTCTTAACAGTTCAATATCATTTTTATCACTAGCCATACCTCCAGGTCCAGCGATTATTAAAACATTCTTTATTGGTTCAGTTGTCATAGATAACTCTATTATCAAATTTTATTTATTTTATCATAAAATTATTAACAATTCGTTAATTTTAACAAAAGGCTTAATCTATAGAAGTATAGCAGTAAATTTCTTGATTATACCATCAAAATTGCCTGCCACTTAAACATTTATTACCAAAAACAGGAATGTGGAAACATATAACTAAATTCTTAATTGATTCAAAAAACTCTTGCTTAAGGTTCAAGGTAAATCCACTTTGGTACACCAAAATTTAAGATAGGCTATTTTGTTTAGATGAAAATGGTGATCCCGAGAGGATTTGAACCTCTGACCCACTGATTAAAAGTCAGTTGCTCTACCGACTGAGCTACGGGATCATAGATAAAGAAAGAAAAATTTCAGTGGTTTATAGCTAATATAATCTCATCTTCAAGCATTATTTTATAAAAATTGTGTAACTAATGCTTTCTTGATTATTGAGGTATCCGCTTTTCAATGATAATTCCCAAGCATAAAACTATATAAACAAAATATTGCCAAAGCTGAGTTAAGCCAAGAAATGCCTCAATTTTCTCAGGGTCTAGCCAATAGAAATATGAATAAATTGGCATTATTACAAAATAAACTTTTATAAATTCCCCATCTTTAAGGGCATCTCTGCCATCTTTGGTAAAGATATGTGCCAACATAGAAATTATTGGGAAAATTGAAACAAAAATAGAAATATATAGCTTATAATTTGCTCCTAATTCTTCAAATGTTTGCATAGGTTTTATATTGAAACTTAGTTAATAATAAATATAAGCAACAAGAAAATTCTAAACTTTTGAGGTTGAAATGTCAAAAAAATATAATGTTGCGGTTGTTGGTGCTACTGGAAATGTTGGCAGAGAAATGCTTGATGTATTGGCTGAAAGAAATTTTCCCATCAATAATATTTATGCGGTGGCTTCTTCAAGGTCAGTTGGTAGAGAGATTTCATTTGGTGAAAACTCAACCCTTAAAGTGCAAGATTTAGAATATTTTGATTTCAGCAAATGTGATATTGCATTATTTTCACCCGGTGCTTCTGTTTCTAAAATTCACGCTCCTAGGGCTGGAAAATCTGGCTGTGTTGTGATTGATAATACTTCACAATTCAGAATGGATAAAAACATTCCGCTAGTTGTGCCTGAAGTGAACCCTCAAGATATTGCAAAATATAAAGAAACTGGCATTATTGCCAACCCAAATTGTTCCACCATTCAAATGGTGGTTGCACTTAAACCACTTACAAAACTTGGAAAAATTAAAAGGGTTGTTGTTTCAACTTATCAATCCGTTTCTGGTGCTGGCAAAGAAGCTATGGATGAGCTTTATCACCAAACTAAAGGCGTTTATGTTAGTGATTTGAAAGAGCCTGAAAAATTCACTAAAAGAATTGCTTTTAATGTTATTCCTCATATTGATAAATTTATGGAAGGTGAATTTGAAGGTTATACTAAAGAAGAATGGAAGATGACCGTTGAAACCAAGAAAATTATGGGCGATGATGATATTCAAGTTACTGCAACTTGTGTGCGTGTGCCGGTTTTCATTAGCCATAGTGAATCTATAAATGTTGAATTTGATAAGGAAATTTCAGTTGCTGATGTTCGTAAAGTTTTAGAAAATGCTGAAGGCGTTGAAGTGATTGATAGCCACGAAAATGGTGGATATATTACCCCTTATGAAGCCGCTGGCAAAGATGCAACCTTCGTTTCAAGAATTAGAAAAGATGTTACGAACCCTAAAGCTATCAATATGTGGGTGGTTTCAGATAATATTCGCAAGGGTGCAGCATTAAACTCTGTGCAAATTGCTGAAGTATTGATTAGAGATTATTTGAAATAGAAATAATATTAATTTCAACATCAAATTTCTATTAAAAAAATTTTTGATGAAATAATAGTTTCATCTTCTGCCTAATCGATTTTAAGGGCGGCGAGGAAGGCAGATTGTGGAATTTCAACATTGCCAACTTCTTTCATTCGTTTTTTACCTTTCTTCTGCTTTTCAAGAAGTTTGCGTTTTCTGGTAATATCACCGCCGTAACATTTTGCAGTTACATCTTTACCAACTGATGAAATAGTTTCACGAGCAATCACCTTTCCGCCAATAGCGGCTTGCAAAGCCACTTTGAAAAGCTGGCGGGGGATTAAATCTTTTAATTTTGTAATTAAGGCTCTGCCACGATATTCAGCTTGGGTGCGATGTAAAATCATAGCCATTGCATCAACTGGCTCAGCATTTACTAAGATATTTACTTTTACTAAATCGCCTTCTTCATAGCCTGCCATCTCCCAATCAAATGAGGCATAGCCTGAAGAAACAGATTTTAACTTATCATAAAAATCAAATACAACTTCATTAAGCGGTAATTTATATTCAAGTAATGCACGATTTCCAACATAACTATGATTAAGCTGAACGCCCCGCTTTTTCATACATAATTCCATAATTGAGCCAATATAATCATCAGGCACCATAATGGTTGCTTTAATCCAAGGCTCTTCTAGCTTTTCAATTTGCGTTGGATCTGGATAATCAGCAGGGTTTTGGAGTTTTGTAACATTGCCTTTTGTATCGTGCAGAATATAAACAACGCTTGGTGCGGTGGTGATTAAATCAAGGTTATATTCACGCTCCAGCCTTTCTTGAATAACTTCCATATGAAGTAAACCTAAGAAACCACATCTAAAACCAAGCCCTAATGCCGCGGAAGTCTCTTGCTCATAAGTAAAACTTGTATCATTAATATGTAGCTTGGTTATCGCATCTTTCAGATCATCAAAATCAGCCGCATCAATTGGGAATAAGCCACAGAAAACCACAGGTAAGCTAGGCTTAAAGCCATCTAGTGGCTTTTCACACGGGTTTTTATCATCAGTTATAGTATCACCAACTTTACAATCTGCCACTTGCTTCATATTTGCAATAATATAGCCAACTTCACCGGGGCCAAGAGATTCCACAGATTTCTTCTTGGGGGTAAAAGCCCCCACATCATCAACTGAATATTTCGCATTATTTGACATAAAGCGGATATTCATTCCATTTTTAATTCTGCCATCAATAACCCTAATTAAAGTTATCACCCCTAGATAAGTATCATACCAGCTATCAACCAAAGATGCTTTAAGCGGTGCATTTTCTTCACCTTTTGGAGCTGGAATTTTTTGAACTATCGCCTCTAAAATATCTTGAATGCCAATGCCTGTTTTTGCAGAAGCAAGAATTGCCTCACTTGCATCTATGCCAATAACCTCTTCTATTTGAGTTTTTATTCTTTCTGGCTCCGCAGAAGGTAAATCAACCTTATTAAGAACTGGAATTATCTCCAAATTATTATCTATGGCTTTATAGACATTTGCCAGAGTTTGTGCTTCAACACCTTGTGATGCATCCACCACCAATAAACAACCCTCGCAAGCGGCTAAACAGCGAGAAACCTCATAAGAAAAATCCACATGCCCGGGTGTATCCATCAAATTTAGAATATATGTTTCACCATTTTTAGCTTTATAATTCAGGCGAACCGTTTGGGATTTTATTGTAATGCCCCTTTCTCTCTCAATATCCATATTATCAAGCAATTGGGCTTTCATCTCCCTATCTTCAATAGCACCGCAGAACTGAATAATTCTATCCGCAAGCGTGCTTTTGCCGTGATCAATATGGGCAATTATTGAGAAATTTCTTATCTTTGAGAGGTTTGTTGACATCTATCTTATTGAAAAATATGGAAATTATTAGTTGTAGCAACTATAATAAAAAAATCTTAGTAACGCATTGTTAAAAGAATTACAAGCCAAAATGTCTTTTATAGACCTCAGATTAATCATCTTACTAAAGCCATATCAAAACCACACCATCAACAAATTAACTTTTTCTTAACTTTTATTTGATATAATTAAAAAAATTGTGTCAAATATGGATAAAACCCTTACTAATTATGATAAAATACAATTAGATCAAGCTATAGATCAGGCTATAGTTGCTTGCATAGAAAATGGAAAATGGAATGGAAATAAATTTTGCTTAGTTGTAAAACCTGATTTTCAAGAGATTGCATTTGATTATATTAAAAAATCTCTCCAAGAAAAAGCAAGTGATGATGCCGCCAAAATTCTTCTTAATCAGATAATTCAAAACTCATCAAATCAAACAAAATCGGATAGCGATATATATTCTTCAAACTCTCTTTATGATAATAGTATTTTTGAATTTATTACCGAAGTAAAGCCTTATAACCCCTCAACTAAAATTGAATTTAGATTTAAGTTTGATACATACGAATTAGAAGAAGGCGTTGAAGATGCTCTAAAAAAGATAAAGGATAAATCTAATATATCATTTTTTCCTCAACTTGCTGATGTTACCGATAAAGATTCTAATGATGGATATAATTTATCAAAAATACAAGATCTTAGAAGTTTTATTGATTCCACAAAAAATAAAAATTTAAATTTTACGAATCAAGAAAATGCATTAATTTATAATTTTGATTTAGCTTTGAGAAGATCTCTAAAAGTAGCGGAATTATTGGGGGATAGTAATAAAGTTAGCGAAATTAATTCAATTTTGGGTAGAAGTGAACAAGAAACTTGGAAGAATGCTAAAAGTCAAAATATTTTCAATAATATTACTGAGGTAAATGGCACGCTAAAGATTTCTAATCTAGTTATTTTAGCACCTTATAACAATGATACTTCTAAAACTAGAGATTCTGCAAGCGCCAATGAATTTACGATAACAAGAGAAAATAAAGAGTTTTCCTTTGGTTTAAATAATAATATTTCCTTCGCTGGTATAAGATTAAAAGTTAGTGGCAAAATTGAAGACCCTAAAGGAATTTATAAAGATCACAGAGAAAAATCTATTGCAGAAATTAAAGAAATTACAGATGCGGTTAAAACTTTAAAACCAAAATCGCAAGCAGAAGATTTATTTTCAGGATTTAATAAATGGGCTCAAAATAGCACTAATAAAGATAATGATAAAATCAACGATCCTAAAGCTGAAGTTAAAAATCAACAAGAAATAAAAAAAACAACACCAAAACGATCCAGAGATAATGTTTCAAGTAAAAAAGAAGGGAAGCCAAGTGTAAAAGAAGAAAGCGAAATTAATCATCCTAACTTTAAAAGAGTTAGCTTAAATTATAAAGGCCTAGATATGAGAGAGCCTGACTTTCAAAAAGAGGTTGGCATTCAGAATGATCCGAAATACGGCTTATTTGCAAATGCAATGCTTAATATGTATAAATTTTTGGCAACTCCTGTTAGAACTTTGATTTACCTAGGAAAAGAAGTTACATATGGAGTATCAAAAATTGATGAAAACACCGATATAAACAAAAAAACAGTAGAAAATTTGTCTAAAAAATTAGACGAATATATAAAAAAAATAAACCCTGAAAATCCGAATTTAGATCACTTTGAGTTGGCAATGATTACTCTTTCTACAAGAGGGGGTTATAGCGAGGATAAATTTAATAGTATAATCGCAGAAAAAGAGGGAAACATAAAAAATGAGTTATTGGATCTATTTTCTAAAAAGATAGATGCAACTGATTTTGAAGACAAAATTAAAGGAAAATTAATAAATGAATTTCAAGGCAAACTTAATAATACACTTGTAATTTCAACATTTAACAAATCTGATAAATTAAAAGATGCAAGGAATAGTGGTTCAATTAGCTTCTCTGAGCCTTCAGAAGATAAAACCACTAAACAAGTTCTAGATGAATCATTACTTGCTATTGCTAATAATAAATTAAACAATGTATTTTCAAGAATTAGTAGCGCACAATTATCACCTGAAAATAAATTAGAAATTATTAATAAATTTATTGAAAATCAAAACCCTTCTATTTTGGCAAATTTTTCAATTGAGTTTAACGGAGAAAAATTATCGGTTAAACCAAATAATACTATAGAAACTAAAAACCTTAATGAAATTATAAAATTTATAGATGATAATATTCTTAATAAATCCGGAGGCAAAGGATTTACTGAAGAATTTAACCAAACAAAATCTGCTTATGTAGCTTATATAAGATTAGCTGAAACATTTAAAGAATATAATGCTGATAAAATTTATGATCCTTGGGAAAAAAATAATATTGAAAGATTAACTAGTAAACTAGAAACCGAATTAGGTTTAAGTAATATTAAATTGGAAGAAAATTATGGATTTAGTGTAAATGGAATTTCATTCAACCCGTCTTTTAATAAAAATAATGCAACAACTTCTAGAACACCATAAAACATCTACTCAGCCCTTTTTACATAGGTAGAGTTTTCAGTTTTAACGATAATTTTATCACCAGTTGCAACAAATTGTGGCACCATAACGCGAACACCATTTTCTAAGATGGCAGGCTTGTTTGAACCAGCTGCCGTTTGCCCTTTTACCACCGCTTCAGCCTCAGTTACAAGTAAAGTAACCTCTGAAGGAACTGAAGCTGAAATCATTTGTTCTTCAGCAATATCAACCACAATATTCATACCATCTTGCAGATAAATATCTGTGCCGTTAAAAAGCTCACTATTAACTTCAATCTGCTCAAAAGTTTCAGTATCCATAAGGGTTATGTTATCACCGCTTCTGAATAAATATTGATAATCTTTTGTTTCAAAATGTGCTACATCAATTGATTCTTCAGAGCGAAAACGCTGATTTAACTTGGTACCTTGTTTTAATTCTTTCATTTCCATCTGCACAAATGCACCACCTTTACCCGGTTTTACATGTTCAGTTTTTAGAACTTTCCATAGTTTTTTTTCGTGAATTATAATATTTCCAACCCTTATATCATTCGCAATTTTAGACATAAATTTCACCTAATTTTTTGTCAATCAATTAACTATTAAGTGTTAAGAATCAAGTATTATTTATAAACCTTTTATAGATTAGATATAAGATTTTATAAGGTTGATTATTTTCTCCAGCCCGGACCTTTTCCATCAATAGACCAATTTAGTCTTATACTAGGTGCAATTGAAGTAGTAATTTCTTGTTGAGTTTTTATACCAGCGTTAGGAATATCAATTTTAACAGAGTGTTCACCTTGTAAAGTTATACCAAATCCAATCTCTCTAGGCATCAATAAACTTAAAAGCGAGCTATTTTTATCTCTAAACCCTTCATGAAAAGTTAAATTCGCACCTAAATTAGCTAGGAAAGGTACTTCAGATTCTACATTAATTAGTGAAGAGTTGGGGGAACTATTATCTATAGAGTGTGAATATTCTATTTTTTTAGGATCATAGGAAAACTTTCCACTTAAAACTAAAGGGCCTGCTTCTAAATCAAAACCACCAGATATTGTTGGGTTTAAAAAGTTGACTCTATACTTGGCATTAACAGCTGCTCCATTAAAATCAAAAGCCGTTTCATCGCTATAATGACTAAGTCCGGGCCCTAGGTAAAATCCTATGTTTCTATTTTTATTTATATAGCCAAACCCTATTTCTATTAATGAAAAGGCTACTCCATTATTTTTTTCAGCTCCATAAATAGGTTGTTGTGAATAGTCAGTCATAAAATTCACATGAAATTTTGGGCCAAACCCTGCTCCTGACTCTATAAGCCCTAAAGAAAGGCTTGGTGTGTACCAGCTTACCGTTGGAAAGGTAAGACCTTTTACACTAGGAAAATACTTGACTGGGCTATTAACTTCGAATTCGTTAATTTGCCCTCTTCTAAATCCGAAATCAGGAAGATTAATTTTTGGAAGATTTATTTCTTTAAAGAATTCTTCTAAAGGACCTGTTTTAATATCCTCTTTTTTTCTATAAAAATAGCTTCCATATCTTGCTAGGCTATTACAATCATCTATATTTTTTATAATATTTCGAGTGTAATCATTTGATAGTGATTTTGGACAATTTGCAATTGTTTCTAAGTTAATATTTGTTGCTACATATTCATTTGCTGTAAAAGTTGAATTTTTTCCTTCAGTAAAATTTATTTCTGTAAAAGTGGAGCATACAAAATGATTTTTTTCAAAGGTGCAATTTTCTATTGTGGAGTAATTAAAATTTACACTCATTATATTTTTTGAGAATTTGCAATTTTTTAATATACAGCCAAAAAAGTCGATTTGTGGAAAGTTTTCTGATTTTAAATCTTCACTTTTGGATTTTTTCACATTTTCTGAAAAAATAATTTCTGATAAATTTAATTCTTCAATTAGAATAGTATTACCTTTTTCTCTTTGACTTTTAACCCAATTATTCCAAGATTCTATATCTCCATCTTTTAATTTTCTAAGTATTGCATTATCGGGCTTAATAATTGACATAAAAACTCTAAGTTTATTATGTTGCAATAATAACACATAACCGTTAATAAAGAGTTAATGCGTCATTAGCAAAAATCATAACCTTAAGTGAGGAATCTTTGTAATTTTAAGCTATCTGGAAAGAATAATAATTAACTAACTTAATGCCTTATCTAAATCTTTTATCAAATCATCAGCATCTTCCAAGCCAACTGATAGCCGGAGTAAATTGCTGGTGATGCCAATAGCATCTCTCTCAGCCTCAGCAATATTAGAATGCGTGGTTGTTGCAGGGTGAGTTATCAAAGATTTCGCATCACCCAAATTATTTGAAATATCTATAACCTTAAGGTTATTTAAGAATTTGAAGGCTTCCGCCTTGCCACCCTTAATTTTTAGGGCAATCATTGGCCCGCCATTTTTCATCTGCTTTTTAGCAATTTCATAATGTGGGTGAGATTTTAATCCGGGATAGAAAACTTGTTCAACATTTTTGTGCCCTTCAAGAAATTCTGCAATTTTCTGGGCGTTCTCACAATGTTTTTCAATGCGGATTTTATAAGTTTCTAGAGCCTTCAGAACAATCCACGCATTAAACGGGCTAAGCGCAGGGCCAGTATGGCGATGGAACGGCACTAGAGTTTCAGTAATAAATTTTTGAGAGCCAAGCACCGCACCGCCAAGCGTTCTGCCGTGGCCATCCATATGTTTAGTAGTGGAATAAACTGTAACATCAGCACCAAGTTCAAGCGGGCTTTGAATTAAAGGGCCAGCAAAGATGTTATCAACAATAAATCTTGCACCAAATTTTTTAGAAAGTTTTGCAACTTCCGCAATATCAGTTAGCCCAAGGTTAGGGTTTGCAGGCGTTTCAACGAATATATGAGTTGTTTTTTCATTGATTGCCGCTTTCCACTCGTCAATATTTTCGCCATTTACAAGGGTAACTTTGCCACCTAAACGAATTAAAATATTATTGATTATATAATGGCAAGAGCCAAACAAAACCTTATTTGCAACAATATGATCACCCGGCTTAAAATCACACATAATGGAGGCAAAAACCGCCGCCATTCCGCTGGCGACCACGCAACATTCCTCAGCACCTCTTTCAAGGGAAGTTAGCCTTTCCTCAAGCATTCTGAGAGATGGGTTGGAATAACGAGAATATACAAACCCGGGTGCAACGCCGTTAAAGCGACTTTCTGCGGTTTCTGCATTTTCATAACAAAAGCCGGAATTGAGGAATAGAGCCTCAGAAGTTTCACCAAATTCTGTTCGCACAGCGCCACCACGCACTAATTGCGTTTGTTGATTGGTTTTTGTTAAATCTTGCTTGCGGGGCATAGTTAGGTTCTAGGGGTTAGGTGTTAGGAGTTAGGGCTAAGGCTTGTTTTTAGGGAAAAGGCTAAAAAAGTCAAATATTAAAAAGCTAAATTCTCTTTCAGTAAAGCCTCAAATTGAAGGAGTTGCTTTTTAAGTGGTAGGCCAAACGCATAGCCTGTAAGGTTAAGATTTTCTAAATAATTTTTGGGGTTTTGATTATTTTGATTTTTAGAAGGCTTCTTTGAAGTATTTTTGTTTGAGCCAACCACCCTATGACACGGAATAATAAATGGAAACGGATTTTTATTACACGCCAAGCCAACCGCTCTTGATGATTTTGGCTTGCCTATCGCTTCCGCAATTTGCTTATAAGTGCGAACCTCCCCAAATGGAATTTTGGCAATTTCCATCAACACCGATGTTTGAAATGGGGTGAGGTGGGTTTTCATTTTTAGATCAGTAAACTTTTTCTATTAGGTTTTTATGATTTACAAAGGCTGAATTAAATTTATCCTCAAAATCAAGATATATTTTTTCTGCATAAGCTTCTACATCTTCTGGTAAGACTAAAATTTTATCAATTTCTAAATTATAAATTTTTTTATTTTCAATAACTTCGTATAATTTGTTATAATAAAAGAAAGAAGATTTAAGCGAATAGTCTAAATATGGAAAATTTATTATTTTCTTTTCTAAAATATAACTTAAGTCAAAGTGATTTATTAGTTTGTCTCTGAGAGTTATCATTTCCTTTCTATAATTTTCAAATTCATCTTCTTTAATTTCTAGAAATTTGATTAATTCTTCTTTAAATCTATCTGCACTTTCTTCAAAAACATTTTTCCAATGAGTTTGATGATTTTTTTCTGAGCCGAAGAGTTTGTTCCACTCATTTATACAAATATCCATACTATTTGCATAAATTACTCTCCAAAAATTTATTTGGGGATTATTTTTGCCTAGAACCCTATTTAACTGAATATTCCTAATTAAATTAATCAAAACCTCTAAAACCAATCTAAGTTTTTCATCTTTTGAATTTTCCTGATTTAATAAATTTTCTTTAGAAGGTAGCATTAAATTTGTTATTTTTTTCTATAAATAATTTTTACTTATTAATTCACCCCTAATCCCTAACCCCTAAAAATGCAATGCTTGTTTCCAAGCATCAAGAGATGCTTCGTGCATCATCTCAGAAAGGGTTGGGTGTGGGAAGATGGTGTGGAAGAAATCCTCCTCAGTAAGTTCTGCAGTTTTGCCGATTACATAGCCTTGAATCATCTCAGTAACTTCTGCACCAATTAAATGTGCACCAAGTAATTCGCCAGTTTCAGCATTGAAAATAGTTTTAATTAACCCTTCAGTATCACCAAGTGCTATCGCCTTACCATTACCAATATAAGGGAATCTGCCAATCTTGATGTTATATCCAGCTTCCTTAGCTTTATCTTCAGTTAAGCCAACTGAGGCAATTTGAGGGTGACAATAAGTGCAACCCGGAATATTTTCACGCTTCATTGGGTGAACATGTTTTTTATATTTGCCTTCTTTTTCAGCAATTTTCTCAACGCAAATTACCCCTTCGTGTGATGCCTTGTGAGCAAGCCAAGGGGCAGAAACAACATCACCAATTGCGTAAATATTTTCCTCATCAGTTTGCAAAAATTCATCAACTTGAATTTGGTTTCTTTCAACTTTAACAGCAGTGCCTTCAAGCCCAAGATTTTCAGTATTTCCAACCACGCCAACGGCAACGATAACTTTTTCAAACTTGATTTCTTCTGCTTTGCCTTCCTTATTTTTGAGAATTGCCGTTACTTCATTTTTACCTTTTTTAAGCTCCGCAACGGAAGTAGAAGTTTTAATTTTGATACCCTGTTTTTCAAATGCTTTATGCGCTAACTGGCTTATTTCCTTATCTTCCACCGGTAAAATTCTATCCTGAACTTCAACCACAGTAACATCTGCACCCATAAAATTATAGAAATTTGCAAACTCAATACCGATAGCACCACTACCTACAACCAGCAGAGATTTTGGCATTTCATCAGGTGTCATTGCCTTTTTGTAGCTCCAAACTTGGTTTTCATCGTGCTCAAGCCCCGGGAAAGTTTTTGCCCTTGCACCAGTTGCAAAAATTATATGACGAGCTTCAATATCGGCAATTTTTTTGCTATCTCTATCACCATTCTCACGCACAGAAACCTTGCCTTTGCCGTTAAGTTTGCCATAACCATTAAACACTTCAACTTTATTCTTTTTCATCAAATGTTTGATGCCCTGCGTTAATTTTGCAGAAACATTTCGGCTTCTTTCAATGATTTTTTTGAAATCAAATTTGATGTTTTCCGCTGATAAGCCAAATTCTGAAAGATTATGCATTAGGTGATAAATCTCTGAGCTTCTAAGCAAGGCTTTAGTTGGAATGCACCCCCAATTAAGGCAGATGCCACCCAGATGCTCCTTTTCAACCAACGCAACTTTATAACCTAACTGAGAGGCACGGATAGCCGCTACATATCCGCCCGGCCCACCACCAATTATAGCTATATCAAATTTTGTATTTTGCTCAGACATAAAAATATTTATAAGTTGAATTTTCTAGCTATTTAATAGCTTAGTTTTGATAAATATCTATAATTTTTGTTGTTGGATAAGCAAATATGCTAAAAAGTTTTTCTAAAAAGATTGATGATTTTATTATAAAAATTACGCCAGAGTGGCTCAAAAAATTTTTAGTAAGAATTATTAATAAACTTCCTAGCAAATATTCCGCTTGGATATTAAATAATCGTTTTTTAAGCGTATGTATAATTTATGCATTACGAGGGCTTTTCTTACGCCCCTCAATGTGGGCGGTTTATGCTTCCATTGCAGCTTATTTTAGGTGGGGATGAATCACATTAACAAATCGTTAACATAACATATCTTGAAAAAAATATTTTTCCTTATATTTTGTGCGAATTGAGAATTTACAATGCTATTCCCTCTCCCATTGGAAGAGGCGGTAAAAATTATAAAGAACAAAAACTTAAATAAATATTTATGACGGAACAAAGATATACCAATCCAGAGGCGTTAAAATTCCACGAAAAGGGCAAACCGGGCAAGGTTGCACTTGCACCTACGAAGCCACTTTTAACACAGAGGGATCTCGCCCTTGCATATTCCCCCGGCGTTGCAGCACCCGTTCACGAAATTGCGGATAACCCTGCAAATGCTTATAAATATACGGCAAAAGGTAATTATGTTGCTGTGGTTTCTAACGGAACGGCAATTCTTGGACTTGGTGATTTAGGTGCACTTGCTTCAAAGCCCGTTATGGAAGGTAAAGCTGTTCTATTCAAACGCTTCGCGGATATTGATTCAGTTGATGTTGAGGTTGATACCACTGATCCTGAAACATTTATAAATTGCGTTCGCTATCTTGGGCCAAGCTGGGGCGGTATCAATCTTGAAGATATAAAAGCACCTGATTGCTTCATTATTGAGCAAAAGCTCAAAGAATTAATGGATATCCCAGTATTTCACGATGATCAACACGGCACAGCAATTGTTACAGCGGCAGCTCTGATAAATGCGGCTCACTTAACTGGTAGAAAGCTTGCGGATATGAAATTAGTTGTGCTTGGAGCTGGCTCTGCGGGTATTGCTTGCCTTGAATTAGTTAAAAGAATGGGTCTAAAACAAGCCCTTTTAGTTGATAGAGAAGGCGTTATTTATAAAGGCCGCACAAAAGGAATGAATGAATGGAAGGAAAAGCACGCCATAGAAACCCCAGATAGAACCCTTGAAGATGCTATGAGAAATGCTGATGCCTTCTATGGTTTAGCTGGTAAAGGTGCGGTTACTAAAGAGATGGTGAAATCAATGGCGAAAAACCCTATCATTTTCGCAATGGCAAACCCTGATCCTGAAATTACCCCTGCTGAAGTGGCGGAAGTTCGAAATGATGCGATAATGGCAACTGGCCGTTCTGATTATCCAAACCAAGTTAATAATGTGCTTGGCTTCCCTTATATTTTCCGTGGTGCGTTAGATGTTCAGGCAACAACTATTAATGAAGAAATGAAAGTTGCGGCAGCACAAGCACTTGCAGAGCTTGCTCGTGAGGCAGTTCCGCAAGAGGTTATCGCTGCAGTAAATCGTGGTGATATGGAATTTGGCCCTAATTATATTATTCCATCTGCATTTGATCCTCGTTTGATTTCAACTATTCCGGTTGCGGTTGCTAAAGCTGCGATTGAAACTGGTGTTGCTCGCAAAAAAATTACTGATTGGGAAGGCTATAAGCGTGAGCTTGCTGCAAGGTTGAATCCAACTGCTAATACATTAAGTTTGATATACAAAAAACTTCGCAATAACCCTAAAACCGTTATATTTGCTGAAGGTGAGGAAGAAGTTACCATCCGCACTGCTATTCAATGGGTTGAAAGCGGTTATGGTAAGGTTATCCTTGTTGGTCGTGAAGAAAAAATTGAAGAGCAAGCCAAAAAACTTGGTGCGAAGAAACTTAAAGATATAAAAGTTGTTAACGCATATAAAAATGAAGTTAGCGATAAATATGTTGATTTCTTATACAAAAAACTTGCTCGCAAAGGTTATCTTAAAAGGGATTGCAATCGTGAAATTAGAAATGATAGAAATGTTTTCGCATCTGTTCTGCTTGCAAAAGGTGAAGGCGATATTCTAATAACTGGTTTAACAAGAAGTTATAGCTCTTGCCTGAAAACTTTAATGCAAGTTATCGGTGCTAAAAAAGGCGAAAGAGTATTTGGAACAACAATTGCAGTGGGTGGAAATAATAAAACTGTGTTTATTTCTGATACTGCGGTTCATGTTAACCCAGATGCTGAACAGCTTGCACAAATTGCCATTGCGACAGCAGATGTAGCTAAAAAATTAGGTGAAGAGCCTAGCGTAGGCTTACTTTCTTACTCTAATTTTGGCAATCCAACGCATGATAAAACAAAAATTATTAAGGATGCCATTAAGATATTAGAAGGCAAAAAAGTTAAGTTTAGTTTTGATGGTGATTTAACGCCAGATGTTGCACTTAATGAGGAACTTCTGAAATTATATCCAACTAACCTTAAAAAGCCTGCTAATTGCCTAGTTATGCCATCACTTGAGGCGGCTAATATTTCTGGCAAATTGCTTCGTGAGTTAGGTGGCGGAACGCTAATTGGCCCTGTGCTTCACGGCTTTGATAAACCTGCACAGATCGTGCCGATGAATGCTAGTGTTTCAGACATTCTAAACATCGCCGCAATAGCGAGTGTTGAAGAGTAATTTGATGACACTTTCTAATTGCTATTTATAATTTGGCGATAGAGATCAAAGTTTTTTTCGCACATTTGCTTAAGTGAAAATTTGCGATGAATGCGAGAGATTGTTTCTTTTGCAAAATCTTCTGCAAATTTTTTATCCTCAAAAATATTTAATACTTCATCAATTTTTTGGGCAAGAATTTCTTTATTTTCTATTGGCACTAAATAGCCAGTTTTGCCATCTTTAATAATTTCTAAAGAGCCACCAATATCAGTTGCAATAACTGGCTTGCCGAATGCACCAGCTTCAGCGGTTACACGCCCAAATGTTTCTGCCTCTCTTGAGGTATTTAGTGCAACATCACAAGCCTTGTAATAAACTGGCAGATTATCAACTGAGCCAGCAAAAATGATTTTATTTTCTAAATGATTTTGTGAAACTAAAAGTTTAAGATGCTCATAATATTTGCTGGCACTGGCTTTTGCATTACCAACTAAAACTAATACAGCATTAGATTTAACATATTTCATTGCATTAATTGCAATATCTTGCCCTTTCCAATGGGTAATTCTGCCAACTAATAAAATTAATTTTTGATTATTAATTCCGAGCTTATTTTTTAGATGAAAAACTTCTTCATCACTAATTTTTTCTGGATTAAAAAAATCTAAATCTATACCCCTGTGAATGGTAATAACCCTATCTTCTTTAACATTATAAAATGTAAGAATATGGTTTTTCACAAAATTTGAAACCGCAATAATTTTGCTGCCATAAACCATTACAGAATTATAAAATTTCTTAAAAATATTTTGAAATTTATAAAAACCGTGAAAACTTGTGATAAAAGTAACATCAACTAATTTTGAGGCTATAAAGGCACTCCAAGCGGGTGCACGAGACCTTGCGTGGATTATCGCAATATTGTTTTCTTTGCAGATTCTCGCAAGCCTAAAACCATTAATTATAATTTTAATTGGGTTTTTAGTTTTTAAGTTAAGGCTATGATGTTTTATATTTTTCTGGCGAAGTTTTTCTGCAAATTTGCCCCCTTTTGAAGCAACTTGAATTTCATATTCAAAATTTTCTTTTATAGCAAAACTACAAATATCATAAACGCCTCGCTCAACGCCACCATCATTCATAGCGGGCAGAACTTGTAAAATTGCTTTTTTAGATTTGCTATTCAAAATAAATATATTTTTTTCATTATTGAATTATAATAGACTTATGAAATTATATTTTACAACTTTATTATTCATTCTAGCATTTTTTTATCTTGAGGTAAATGCTCAAGAGCTAAAAATCTGCACTAAAGGAATTGAGAGATGTAAACCTCTTAAAAATTATCCGGATAAATTTAATAGATGTATGCGAATTATATGCTTTCAAGATGAAAAGCCTGTAAATCAGCCGAAAAAGAACGAAGATGAAACTAAAAATTTTAATCAAAATAAAAATAAATCTGCAAAAAAAATAGTAAAAATTTGTGAAAATGGTAAAAAAAGATGCGATATTTTAAGTGAGGAGCCAGAATTTTTTTGGCAATGTCTTGATGAAACTTGTAGAAACCCTGAATTAAAAATTGCCAATGCTTCTTGCGTAGAGGGGCATCTTGCCTGTAAGCCGGAGCTTGATGAATACCAATCTTGTGTTAAGTTAAATTGTGGCGAGGCTAAAGAATGTGAAAAAAGTAAAAGATTTTGTAATGATGGTTTAAGAAGATATTGGCGTTGCGTTCATAAAATTTGTATAGGCCCTGCTGAACATTTTAGAAAAAGAAAGCCAATGCCTGATAAAGAAATTATCATTCAAGATGAAAAAACTGGCAAAGCGAAAAAAATTAAAGTTAAAAAAAGGCAACCTATTTTATCGGGTGCTGCGGTTGGAAAGCTCTCACCGCCAAAAGGTATAAGCCCAGAAGAATGGATAAGGGATATACCTTCAGAATTTATAATAACTGGCAACCCATCAAAATATATGAAATGCCTAAACCCTGAAGCTGTTATTGAGTGCAGAACCAGAGATATTCGTTCTTGCGGTTGCTCAGATGGTAAGGCGGTTGTAATTATTAATGGAATACCAAAACCCTATAAATTAAATGAAAACTAAGAAAGTTTATATTATCGGTGCAGGGGCTGGCAATAAAGATTATCTAACGCTAAAAGCCTATAATCTGCTAACTTCATACCCAGATGTTGTTATTTATGATAGGTTAATTTCAAGTGATATTATAAAATTAATTCCCAAAAAGGCAGAAAAAATATTCGCTGGAAAAGAGCCAAAACTTCATCATATGAAGCAAGGTGAAATTAATAATGAAATCATCAAACAAGCAAAACTTGGCAAAAAAGTAATCCGCTTGAAAGGTGGTGATCCCTTCATCTTTGGGCGTGGCGGTGAAGAAATTCTTGAGCTAAAAAAGGCTAATATTAAGTTTGAAGTTATTTCAGGTATCTCTGCAGCAAATTTAAGTGCATCACTTTATAATATTCCTTTAACTTTTAGAAATATTTGTGAAGGAGTTATATATTTAAGCGGCCATTCTTATAACGAAGAGCCACCAAAAATTGATTATAAAAACCTTGCCAAAGCCAATATAACAATTGTTTTATATATGGCAGTTGGTAAAATAAAAATTATTAGTGAAAATTTTATTAAAGCAGGAATGTCTAAAAATAAAATGGTTGCGGTAATTCAATCAGCGGGCTTAAAAAATGAAAAAATAATTTACGCAAATATATCTAATATTGCAAAAAAAATTGCTGAAAATAACATATCAAACCCTAGTATTATTGTGATTGGTGATGTGATAAAAATATCTGAAACCCTTAATAAATAATGGCTAAACCTTACTTGTAAAAATAATTTCATAGCAAAATTGCAAGCTTTATATAAATTAGAATTTTGCGGTTTATTTATTTAGATAAATTTTGTCATTCTGAGCAAAGCGAAGAATCTAATTTGGATCTCTCGCTACGCTCAAGATGACATAGAAAATAAAAATCTATGTAAACCTAATGCTAAAATCACCTAATGACAGATAAATTATATCTTTTAGTTAACGCCCCCACTGATTTACTATCCACACCACTTGCACACTCATTTGGCGTTTGCGAAAGGCTTGGACACGGAATCTGGGAAGAACCACTTAATGTTGTAAGCAGTTTTTGTTTCTTCGTGGCGGGCTTCTTAAATTTTCACTATTATTACTATAATCCTGAAATTTCTATAAAAAGAATTTGGGATATTCACATTCTAACAATTTTAACTTTTTGCATTGGCGTGGCGAGTATTCTATTTCATATGATACCCAATTATTACACAGAATTATTAGATATTTTATTCATCGTTATTTTTATAAATGTTTTCTTCTTTAGCGTTATGATTAGGCTGGTGGGGCTTAATTGGTTTCAAATTACTATATGTTACTTAGCTTTTATAGGTTCAACCCATATTATGATAAGCCATTTTCCTAACGCGCTTAATGATTCTGTTGCTTATCTTTCTTCTATGGGAACTTTAGTTTTCGTCGCAATTTATCTAAATTCAAAAAGAAGGGCTTCAGCTCGGCAATTTTTACTTGCTTCTGTAGTTGGAATTTGCTCGCTTTTCTTCCGCATTATTGATAAAGGGGTTTGTTCAGTAATGCCAACAGGTTCGCATTTCTTATGGCATATGTGTAATGCATTGCTTGTATTTATATTATTAAGGCAACTTATTCGCAGTGTTAATCGCAGGGCAAGAATGCTTAGAATGGCTAGTGAATATGGTTTATAATTGGCAATATGAAACTTCCGCTTTCTGTTACAATAATCACAAAAAATGAGGAAGAACGCCTTCCCTTCACGCTTAAATCTATCGCTGAAGTTGCTGATGAAATAATTATCGTTGATAGTGGTAGTAATGATAAAACCCTTGAAATTGCTAAAGAATATAATTGCAAAATTTTTCATAAAGATTGGAATGGCTATGGCGAGCAAAAGATTTTCGCTGAAAACCAAGCAAGAAATAATTGGATTCTTAATCTTGATGCTGATGAAGAAATTACCACTGAATTAAAAAATAATATTATAAATTTATTTCAGGATAATAAAATTGAGGAATTTCCCGCCTATAAAATGTTCTGGAAGATGATTTTTCTAACCCAAAAAAAGCCACCAATTTTTGCAGTTGGCAGTAATTTTGTAAGGCTATATAACAAAGAAAAAGCCGGCTTTAGTGCAAGCACCGTTCACGATTCTGTATTGTTAAAAAATCCGCAGGAAAATTTAGGTGTTCTTAATGGATTTGTTCATCATCGCTGTTTTAAGTCAATGAAGCATTGGGCTGATAAAATTAATAGTTATTCTAGCTTACAAGCTGAAGATTGGGTTAAATCTGGAAGAAAAGCCCCCACAACTTTAAGAATGGTTTTTGAGCCTATTTTTGCCTTTTTTAAGTCATATTTACTAAGAAGATACTTTATTTATGGCATAGATGGCTATTTTGCGAGCATTATTTATGCTTACGCCAAAATGCTCCGCCTTGCAAAAGTTAGAGAATTATTGAAGAAATAGAGTAAAATTCAAATAAAACTTGACAAATAATCAGTTTTACTTAATTACAAGCTCTAAATCATAATATTATAACAAATTTTTTATATGGCAACTCATAAATCAGCAGAAAAAGCGGCTCGCCAAGCAGAAAAAAGAAGGCTTAGAAATAACGCCAATGAAAGCAAAGTTAGAACAGTTGTAAAAACTGCTCGTCAAGCTATTGCACAAGGTGATGTTAACGCTTCTAAAAATGCAGTTAAAGAAGCTCAAAGCGTTTTAGCTAAAGGCGTTTCAAAAGGCTTACTTAAAAAGAACACCGCTGCTAGAATCACTAAAAGGTTAGCTTCTGCTCTTAAAAAAGCATCTGGTAAGTAATTTCCCTTTTATTTTTATAGTTTTTTTATAGGTTAATTATAGATTATTAACCATAAATTACCCTTTTTTGTATTTCATAACTTACATAAAGCTACTGATTTTATCTCTAGTGCAAGATTATATTATCTTCAAGCCAACCCCTTCTGATGTGCCTAAAATCAAGCATCCGCTGGAATATAACCTGCCTGAAACTAATGAAATATCTCTAGAAACAGCAGATGGCGAAAGAATTATTTTATGGGTAAAGCAACCTGATAAAAAAGATGGCTATATGTTCGTATTTTTTCACGGAAATACAGGGCATTTAGGCTATGTTGGCACACCTACAAAAGATGATATTTTTGAGCCAGAATATCGCCTAAATTTGCTAAAAGAAATTTCTAAAACAGGTAATGGTTTTGTTGCGGTATCTTTAAGGGGTTATGGTGCATCTTCCGGTAAGCCCTCTGAGCAAGGCTTTGAAGAAGATGCAAAAGCAATTGCAAAATTTTTAGCGAAAGAAAATTATGATAAATTAATTATAATTTCTGAATCTTTGGGGAATAACACCGCGTTAAAACTTAACGAATATCTTAACTATAAAAATGTTAATAAAGTGGCTTTAATTGCTAGTTTTACCAATCTTTTTGATAAAACTAATGATTTATATCCAGAGTTTTCAAAATTTGATTTAAGCAAAATTTTAAGGCATAAATTTGATAATAAAAAAATAATTTCTGATACTAATTTTAGCGGAGAAATTTTACTCTTTCACCCCGTTAATGATGAGACAACCCCCTTTTATCATAGTGAGGAATTATATAATATTGCTAAATCAAAAGGGCTTGATGCAAAGTTAATTCCGCTTGAAAATTGTGGCCATATAACTTGGAATGCCAAAGAAATTATAGAAAAAATATTATAGAAGAATATGCTAAAATCACTTCAAATTAGCAATTTATCTCTAATAAAATCTATTGATTTAGATTTTTCAAATTCGTTTAATATTATTACCGGTGAAACTGGCTCTGGTAAATCTGTTTTGCTAGATTGCATCTCCTTCACGCTTGGCACTAAAAATAATCGTATTTTAACCTCAGATAATCAAGGTTTTATAAGTTTAAGTTTTGATATTTCAGATAATCAAAAAGCTAAAAAAATGCTTGAAGATGCTGAAATTTCTTTTGAAAATGAAATTTTAATTAGAAGAAATATTGGCAAAAAATCTCAGATTTTTATTAATGAAACCCCAATATCACAAAGCTTTATAAGAAATTTAGCAGAATTCTTGGTGGAATCTTACCGCCAAAATGATTTTACCGGCTTGTTAAATTCTAAAAACCATATTGAAATTTTAGATGATTTTGCAAATCTTAATCACAAAAAAACAGAGCTTGAAAATATTTTTAGACAATTAAAGCAAATTAAAAAAGAAATTGAAAACCTTGAAAAATCAGCAGAAGAAAGGGAGAAAGAAAAAGATTTTCTGCAATATTCCATTAATGAAATTGAAAAATTTTCTCCGCAAAAAAATGAAGAAGATGAATTGATTGAAAAAAGAAAATTTCTCTCAAATAAAAAGAAGATTCTAGAAATTTTAAGTGGTTCAAATAATCAATTAGAAGAATTAAATATCCCTAAAAATTTGCTACAAATTCAAAAATCAATTTCAAAATTAATAGGTTTAATAGATGAGGAAAAAATTAATATAATCTCTGAAACCCTTGAAAATTCTATTATATTTTCTGATAAGGCAATTAATTTAATCTCAGAGATTAATGATAAAATTTCTTCACAAGAAAATAATTTAGATGAAGTTGAGGAGCGTTTATTTTCTTTAAGGGAGCTTGCAAGAAAATATAATGTTCTATGTGATGAATTGCCAAATCTTGCAGATATTTATAGGGAAAAATTATCACAAATTAATAATTCTGATAATAATTTTGATAATCTTAAAAAAGAGGAAGTTAAAATTTCTAAACAATATTTTGAACTTGCAAAAAATATTTCTAAATTAAGAAATTCAAATGCTAAAAACCTTGAAAACCTTGTGAATCAAGAATTTCCAGTGCTTAATATGAAGGGGGCAAAATTTGTGATTGAGATAAATTCTGATGAAGAAAAAATCTCTTCCACAGGCATTGATGAAATTATTTTTAAGGTTGCAACTAACCCCGGTCAAGCACCGCAAGAGCTTGGCAAAGTTGCTTCTGGCGGCGAAATTTCAAGGGTAATGCTTGCATTAAAAATTGCACTTTCAGGCGTTAAATCAAGTGCTTGTTTAATTTTTGATGAAATAGATACAGGAATTGGCGGTGCAACGGCAGATTTAATGGGTGAGCGAATAAAAAAACTCTCAGAAAATCAGCAAGTTTTATGCATTACACACCAACAACAAATTGCAGGCAAAGCAACAAATCATATTTTAGTATTCAAAAAAACTTCAAAAGATAAAACTGAAATTTGTGCAAAATCGCTGGATAAAAAAGAAACCACAGATGAGCTTGCAAGAATGATTTCAGGCGTAAATATTACCAATGAAGCAAGAGCAGTTGCAGTTAAATTGAAAAAGTAGATTTATTCAACAGTTACGCTTTTTGCGAGGTTGCGAGGTTGATCAACATCTGTTCCCTTAGCAACGGCAACATAATATGCAAGTAACTGCACAGGTATTGCATAAATAATAGGTGCAATAATTTGGCAGATGAAAGCCACTCTGCTACAATCAATAATAGGCATTTCTATTGCGTGGTAAGTAACATCTTTTAGATTATCAATTCCTAATTTATCGCTAATTAAAATAATCTTGCCACCGCGAGCCGCAATTTCCCTAATGTTAGAGGCAGTTTTATCAAATAACTCATCAGTTGGTGCTATTGCAACAACCGGCACATTTTCATCAATAAGGGCGATAGGCCCGTGTTTAAGCTCACCAGCGGCGGTTGCCTCACTATGAATATAAGAGATTTCCTTAAGTTTTAATGCACCTTCCATTGCAATCGGGTATGAAACACCCCTGCCAACATATAAAATATCACGATAGCTTGAAAGCTCACTCGCAATTTTTTCTATATGCTTATCATGCTCTAAAATTTGGGAGATTAGCGAGGGTATTTCAAGCATTATGCGAGCAGAATTATTATATAATTCAAGATTATTTGGGTTCTTTTTCTTACCTGTTTTTAGCATTAAAAAAGCAAGCGTGCAAAGCTGGGTTGTGAATGCTTTGGTTGAAGCAACCCCAATTTCAGGCCCACTGTAAATTGGCAAAACATAATCCGCTTCACGCGCGATAGAGCTTTGTGTAACATTAACAATCGCTATAGTTTTTTGCCCTTGCGATTTTGCATATTTTAGAGCCGCTAAAGTATCTGCCGTTTCCCCTGATTGAGATAGAAAAATGCACATTCCATTTTTAGGTAAAATTGCCTCTCTATATCTAAATTCTGAGGCTACATCTGCATTTGCTTGAATTTTGGCAAGTTTTTCAAACCAATAAGCTGCAACTTTACCAGCGTAATATGAAGTGCCACAACCAATTATAGTAACCGCCGAAATCTCAGATAAATCAAACGGCAGATTTGGCATAGAAATTGTATTCTGCACTGCGTTAAAATATGCGTGAAAATTATCACCGATAACGCTTGGTTGCTCAAAAATTTCTTTCTGCATAAAATGGCGATAATTTTCTTTGCCAATATTAATTGCAGAAAGGTTAGATTGTTGGATTTTCCTAGATATTTCCTGCCCTTTTTTATCGTAAATAATAATTTTTTCAGGCGTGATTTCTGCAATATCACCTTCTTCTAAATAGCATATTTTTGAAGTTAAGGGGGCAAGTGCCAAAGCATCAGAGGCAATATAATTTTCAGAAGCTCCATAACCTAAAACTAGAGGTGCACCGTGCCTTGTAGCAAATATAGTTTTATCATCATCTACAAAAATTATACCAAGTGCGTAAGCACCTTCCAAGCGGTTTATTGCTCTAATTACCGCTTCTTTTTTAGATACGCCATCTGCTAAATATTTGGTAATCAGATGCGGAATAATTTCAGTATCAGTTTCACTATGAAATTCTGCACCTAATTTTTGAAGCTCCGCCCTGATATGCAAATAATTTTCAATAATACCATTATGAACAACTGCAACTTTATCGGTTGCGTGAGGATGGGCATTTCTTTCAGATGGTGCGCCGTGGGTTGCCCATCTGGTATGCCCAATAGCTAATTGTGATTTAAGCGGTGTTACTTCAAGAACTTTTTCAAGATTTTTAATTTTGCCTTCTGATCTCGCACGAGCGATTTTGCCATCTACACTAACTGCCACCCCTGCGGAATCATAGCCACGATATTCAAGTCTTCTAAGCCCTTCAACTACAATCTCAGCAGAATCAACCCTGCCCGTAACGCCAATTATTCCACACATTTTAAGGATTTTAAGTTATGTTCATTTAACTACTGAGAATTGTTAGTTAATTAATCTATATTTATCAACTAAAATTTGGAGGAATTATCTAAGTATCAAAGAGCCTGTCAATATCTCTATGTCCTTCAGTTATCATTATAATTTCTAAGGCTTCAGCTTCAAAATAACGAAAAAATATAATGTAATTACCAAATATATAACTTCTTATGCCCTCTCCTAATTCAGGTCTAGAGATGCCTAACTTAAATTGTTTATTCGCTAAATCTTTACATTTTTGCTTAAGCCTTTTTATGAAGCTAATTGCTAATTCTTTATTTCCGCTTTCATTTGCAATAAACTTAGAAATATCATAAAGATTTTCTCGAGCTTCAGAGGTATAAAATATTTTCATTTTAATTATCTAAGCTATTTAACCTATTTTCAATATATTCCAAAACTTCATCTTCTGAATATCTATCAGGATTTGCTAATGCTTTTTCAATTTGATTTTTAAGAGAAGCTAATTTTATTTCTCGCTCCTCAACTAATCGTAAGCCTTCACGAACCACTTCACTGGCATTGTTAAATCTGCCAGATGTTACTTGGCTTTTAATAAAATTTTCAAAATAATCGCCAACTGCATAACTCATAAAAACCCCATTTTTCCTTGAAATAATAACATTTTTACCAACTATTGTCAATAAATGGTCTTTTATCAAATCTAATAATTTTCTTTATCAATATTTTTTAGTAAATATTATGCGTTTTGAAAATTATTACAATGTTAATGAATATGGCTTCTAAAATCTTGATAAATAATGAAATATTTGAGGCTGATGAAGCTAAAATTTCTGTGCGAGATAGAGGTTTTCGCTTTGGTGATGGCGTGTTTGAAACCATACCCTTTTACAATCAAATTTGTTATCATTTAGATTATCATTTAGAGCGTTTGAAAGCAGGGATTAACTCTATTGGAATCTATTATTCATTTTTAGAAATTAAATCTCAGATTGAAAATTTAATCAAAGAAAATCAAATCCAAAATGGTTTTGTGAGAATAATAATTACTCGTGGGCAGGGCAGCAGAGGCTATATGCCAACCTATGAAACTGAGCCTTCACTTGTTATAGAAATTATAGAAAGGCCAAAAATGGATAAAGAAAAAGCTAATCTGAAAATTTCTAAATATCGCAAAATTCCGCTTGAATGTTTGCCAAGTGATCAAAAATTAATGAATGGTTTAAGCTATAGCTTAGTGAAAGAAAATGCCAGAAAAGAAGGCTTTTTTGATGGTTTGATGCTTTCACTTGATGATAAAGTTTGCGAATGCGGGGCGGCAAATATTTTTTGGTTTAAGGGCAATAAATTATATACTCCAAGCCTTAAAAGCCCTTGTGTTGCAGGTGTTACGAGAAGAATTATTCTAGAAATTTCCCCTTTTGAAGTGATAGAAGGTGATTTTAATTATCTAAATTTATCAGGCGCTGATGAAATTTTTATTAGTAATGTTACTTTAGGCGTATTTCCGGTTGAAGTTATTGAGCCAAATTTATTCAAAAATGGCAAGGGATACAAAAAAACTAATGAGTTAAAAACAATCTATCTTGCAGATATAAAGCAAAAAACAGGGTTTAGTTACTAATTGATGCCCTAAAATATCCTCTTGCTATGGAAGGGTTTTGCGATGGTATGAAATATTCTAAATTTTATTTATAGTTAGTTGCGTTTAGTTTAAGAGTATTTGCAACAAGATAATTTTGCTTTAGAGCAAAGGAAAAATGAGCGAGATAGTTACTCATATCTGCGAGATTTTTTCTGTAGCAATAAAGCAAAATTAGCAGTTGCCCTTTGGGTTGCTGCAAAAATTAAAAAATAGTTTGTTAAAAGGCTCGGAGATATCAATAAGTATCTCTCACTCGCTTTTTGCCTGCTATTTTTTAATTTTTGACTAGCAACAAATGCTCCTAAACTTAACACAACTAACTATAATTTAATTAGATTCCCCCCTACCCTAGCTCTTTTCAAAGGAAGAGAGAATTTTAGAGTATATAAATCCACTAATACTAATTACTTGCCACTAATCACTTACCACTTGCACTTTTTCTCCGTCATCTTGAGCGAAGCGAAAGATCTAATTGCATTAAAACTCTAAACAGCAGAATAACAAAAAATTTAATATTTATTGACAGCCTAATACATATAAATTAGATAGGGCGATATTTCCTATAATTTGGAGGGATGGCCGAGCGGTCAATGGCAGCAGACTGTAAATCTGCCCTCTCACGAGTTCGAAGGTTCGAATCCTTCTCCCTCCACCATAAAATAGCCCGCTATAAAGCGGGTTTTTTTATGGTTGATGTGATGATTGGTGAACTAAACTTTTTTGACAAAAATTCAGCAAGAATTTTTGGACATAAGCATAGCGAAATGCCCGCAGGGAAAATGGCAAGTAGGCCATTTTTCAATCCTTCTCCCTCCACCACCTTAACCCATTGATTTATAAGGCTTTTTTAATCCTTGCCATTATCTATATTTATTTATCGTTTTTATTTGTTAGATTATACAAATAGTTAGCTAATATTGTAAATTACAAGACTCTGTGAACTTTGATGAACTTGGGTGAATTATTAGATGGTCGGAGCGGAGGGATTCGAACCCACGACCCCCAGTACCCAAAACTGGTGCGCTACCAGGCTGCGCTACGCTCCGATAAAAACTATATATAATAATAGGTTATGTTGTGGCTTGCGATTTTTTTGAGCAACCACAATTCTAAAGCCTTTAATAAAGGCAAATTTAACAATATCAACATATTTTTAAGTGACATTTTAGTAAAATTATGTTATAATACCTAAGTAAACAAAAAATTTATTCTCAATGAGTGGCGGTGGTGCAAGTTCACATTTACAATCTGAGATGGCAAAGGGTGGTCCGGGTGCTATAAAATTGCATCTTATGAATTTAGAATGGGTTGGAATGTTTAAGGGTGATGTAAGCCTTGCAGATTTAGGTGGTTTTTCGCCTTCAAGTGGTGGGCATAAAATGGGTGGTGCAGATATGGGTGTAGAAGTATAACCCAATAAGTTTTCATATAAAATCTTTCTTTAGTTTTTCATTTATATTTTAAGTGATATTTGTTGGTGATGGTGTTTGTGTCATTACCTAAATTTTGCATTAGGCAAAAAATTCAGGTAATCAATTAGCATCATTTCGCACGAAATGAGAAATCTAGAAAGAATACATTTCAGCCAGATTTCTCGCTCCGCTCGAAATGACTCAAAACTTTTTTAATTGGATACCCCTATAATTTTTTCTTACTGAAAAAATTCGGGGTATGACAAATTAAACCCTAATCCCCAATCCCTAAACCCTAAAACCTAGCCCCTAACTTACCCCCCTCTTTATCTCCCCCCGTAAACAGGGGGAGAAATTAGAAAGAGTTTAGCTTGCCACTTATCACTTGCCACTACCAATCACCACTAAACACTCTGCAAGTTTTTCAATATCTTTTTCATCGTGAAGTGAGGAAAAGGAAAGCCTTAGCCTTGCGGTATTTTTAGGGATTGTAGGCGGTCTAATAGCGTGGATTAAAAAGCCGTTTTCTTCTAATTTTTTACTCATTAAAAGAGCTTTTTTTCCTTCACCAATAATAATTGGTAATATTTGAGATTCTGGCTTTTTGATAAGAAAATCTAGGTTTTTATTTTTAATTAAATCATAAAAATAATTCGCATTTTGAATTGCCCTTTTACCAATATTGCGATTTGCCAAAACTAGCTCAACCGCTTTATTATTACTGGCTAAAACTGAAGGTGGAAGTGCCGTTGAAAAAATCAAAGGCTTAGATTTATTAACCAAAAAACTCTGCAAGTTTTTTATGCCACTTGCATAACCACCAAGCCCTGCAAAAGCCTTAGAAAGCGTGCCTATTTTAATAAAATTATCATCTTTAGAAAAATTTTTATAATTAAAAAATTCTATATCATGGGCAAAATCTATTATCAAAAAAGCATCATATTTTTTAGCTAATTTTTGAAGCTCTGAAATATCAGCTCTATTGCCATCCATACTGAAAACTGCCTCAGAAATTATTCCGCATTTTTTATATTTACTGCGATTTTTTTCTAAAATTTCTGCCAGATTTTTATAATTATTATGCTGAAATCTTATCATTTCTGCGTTACTTGCAAAACTGCCTTCTATAATGCAAGAATGGCTGAGTTTATCAATCACCAGTAAATCATTTTTATCAAAAATTGTAGAGATAACGCCATAATTTGCCATATATCCGCTTGCGAAAATTGTGGTTTTCTCTGCAAAATTTAGCTCAGATAAATTTTTTTCTAGAGTTGTATATAAAGGGTTATTTCCAGTTATAAGCCTGCTTGCAACTGCACCTGCACCATATTTATGCAA
The DNA here is from genome assembly GCA_964445765.1 of uncultured Rickettsiales bacterium. Classification (GTDB taxonomy): domain Bacteria; phylum Pseudomonadota; class Alphaproteobacteria; order Rickettsiales; family UBA8987; genus JANPLD01. Next base: position 652,584 of record CAYULD010000001.1, read on the forward strand.
GGCTTGCTCCCCAGCTTTTATAATCGCTTTATTATTGCACAGCCCTAAATAATCATTGCAAGAAAAGCTGATATATTCTTTATTATTTCGTAAAATTTTTGTTGAAGAAATTCTCTCAGAAGGCTTTAATTCTCTAAATCTATCTTCCTTGTGAGATTTTTCAATTTCACTTTGAAGAAAATTATTTAAGCTAATATTCAATCAAAACTACCTTTTTTAGTAATTTTATTATCATCAATTTCTTTGAAAGAATTTTGAGAAAAATTATTTATATCGCCAGCTAATTCTTTTAGTTTTTCTATACGATTAATAGGGTTTGGATGGGTTGAAAACAAGCCATCAACAGCCCTTGCGTGCAGAGGGTTAATTATAAACATATGTGCAGTTGAGGGGTTTTCTTCAGCGGTTTGATTATCAATTATTTTTGCCTTGCCAGAAATTTTTTGTAATGCTGATGCAAGTGCGAGTGGTTTTTGAGAAATCTTTGCGCCAATTTCATCAGCTTGATATTCCCTTGCACGAGAAATAGCCATTTGAACAAGCATTGCCGCAATAGGTGCTAGAATGGAAACTATAAGCAAAATTATTCCATTTTGATTTCTATTATTATCACTATTTCCGCCACCAAAAAACATTGCAAAATTTGATATCATAGAAATTGCACCGGCTATTGTTGCGGTGATTGTCATAATTAATGTATCACGATTTTTAATATGAGCTATTTCGTGAGCAATCACGCCTTCTATCTCATCTTGATTAAGAATATTTAGAAGACCAGTTGTTACTGCAACCACGCCATTTTCAGGGTTTCTGCCAGTTGCAAAGGCATTTGGCTGAGGGTTTTCAATGATATAAATTTTTGGCATTGGAATTTCTGCCCTGTAAGAGAGGGCTTCAACCATATTATATATTTCTGGTGCTTGAAATTTATCAATAGGCTGTGCTTTATAAAGCCTTAAAACAATTTTATCAGAGTTGAAATAAGCATAAAAATTCATCAAACCTGCGATTATAAGGGCAATCATCATTCCACCCTGACCACCAATTAAGGCACCAATAAAGCCAAAAAAGGCGGTTAATCCGGCTATTAAAATAAATGTTTTTGTAAATGCTGGCATTTTTATTTTTTATGATAATTTTATAATTATCATATAAGTAAATAAGCTAAAAATTTCAACTTAATCTCATCTTGAAATCTTGATAACCAAATGATTTTACAATTTCATAATCACCATTTTTTCTGAGGATTGCTATATCTGGCAGGGCAATTCCATTAAAAGTGGTGTTTTTTACCATTGTATATTGCATCATATCTTCAAATATAATTTTATCACCAATTTTAACTTCCTTATCAAAGGAATATTCGCCAATTACATCACCTGAAAGGCAAGTATTTCCGCCTAGTAAATAATTATATTTTTTCTCATCAATAAGCCCAGAATTTATAACTTTCGGGCGATAAGGCATTTCAATAACATCTGGCATATGTGCTGTTGCGGAGGTATCTAAAATTAATATATTTTTCTGATTTTTAACCACATCTAAAACGCTTGTTACAAGCCAGCCTGCATCATAGGCAATCGCACCGCCCGGCTCAAAAATAACTTCAATATGCGGATATTTATTTTTGAAATTTTTTACACGATTAATTAGCTTTTCAAGATTATAATCAGGGTGATTAATATAATGGCCACCGCCAAAATTTATCCAAGAAATTTTTGAAAAATATTTGCTAAATTTATTTTCTATTTCATCAATCATTTGAATGGAATCTTCGGCTAAATTTTCGCATAAAATATGAAAATGCAAACCAGAAATTTTTGAAAATATTTCATTATTAATATTTTCAGGCCTTTCACCCAGCCTAGAACAAGGTGAGCAAGGATTATACATTTCACTATTTTTAACCAAGCTAATTAGGGGGTTTATTCTAAGCCCTAAATGAATATTCGGGTTTTTGTTTTTTACAATTTCATAAAATCTATTTAGCTGAGAAATAGTATTAAAAGAAATATGGTTTGATATTGCAGTTAGTTTTTCAATATCTTCTAAAGAATAAGCGGGGGAGTAGGTGTGAACTTCTTTACCAAAATTTTCATAGCCAAGCATTGCCTCATTAAAGCCGCTTGCGGTTGTGCCATCTAAATATTCTTTAATCAGTGGAAAAGCCGAAAACATTGAAAAGCCTTTAAGTGCTAGAACTATTTTGCAGTTTGCTTCATCTTTTAGCTTTTTTGCGGTTTCAAGATTTTTGATTAATTTTGCCTCATCAAGCACATAGGCTGGCGTTTTAATATCTTGAAATATTTTAGTAATTTTATTCATTGCTTTTAATCAAAAAGGGCTGAGATTGAGGTTTCATTGAAAATACTTTGTATACCCTTTGCAATTAGCGGTGCAACTGAAATAGTTTTGATTTTAGCTTCCTTTTTACCTTCCTCACTTAGTGGAATTGAATCAGTAATATATAATGCTTCTAATGATGAGTTTTTAACCCTTTCAATCGCCTTTCCTGATAAAACGCCGTGTGTGATATATGCTTTTACAGATTTTGCACCTTTATCTTTCAGAGCTTTAGCGGCGTTGCATAATGTGCCGGCACTATCAACAATATCATCAAATATAATGCAATGCTTGTTTTCAACATCACCAATAATATTCATAACCTCTGAAACACCAGCCTTTTCACGGCGTTTATCAACGATTGCTAAATCAACATCATTTAATTTTTTAGAGAGAGATCTTGCCCTAGCAACCCCCCCAACATCTGGGGAAACAACAATCACATCACTTAAATCTTTATGCTCATCAGTTATTTCTTTAACAAAAGCAGGTAGGGAATATAAATTATCAAGCGGAATATCAAAAAAACCTTGAATTTGTGCGGCGTGTAAATCCATCGTTAAAACTCTATTTGCACCTGCTGAGGTAATAATATTTGCCATTAATTTTGCAGAAATTGGCGTTCTTGGCCCCGGTTTTCTATCTTGCCTAGCATAGCCAAAATATGGTATAACCGCCGTAATTCTCTTTGCGGAAGCCCTTCTTAAAGCATCTAAGCAGATAAGAAGCTCCATCACATTATCATTAGTTGGATAGCAAGTGGATTGAATTAAAAAAACATCTTCCCCACGAACATTTTCCTGCACTTCAACCCAAACTTCATTATCAGCAAAACGCTTAACATCTGCCTTCATAAGTGGCACACCGAGATTTTCAGAAATAAGTTTTGCAAGCTCTGGATTGCTATTTCCAGCAAGTAATTTTATGCCTTTCATAATATTTTTAGTTATGATTGATAGTTGATTGCTGATAGTGTAATTAAAGGAAAATTTTTGATTTGTTAATATATAATTAAAAAATTATGCAACCTGTTTTACTTTGTATCTTAGATGGCTTTGGCGTTAAAAAAGGTGGGGCTTATGATGCTATAACCCAAGCTAAAACCCCTTTTTTTGATGAGTTTCTGGCAAATTATCCAAATTCTACGCTTAAAACTTATGGTGAAGCTGTGGGCTTACCAACAGGGCAAATGGGAAATTCAGAAGTTGGCCATATGAATATTGGTGGTGGGCGTATTATTGCTGGCTCCCTTGGGAAAATAGATAATGGCGTTGCGAGTGATACTCTTAAAAATCACCCAATTATTGAAAAGTCTATTAACATCTTAAAGCAAAAGAAATCTAAAATTCACATTATGGGGCTTGCTTCTGATGGGGGCGTGCATTCGCATATTGATCATATAATTTATATGGCGAAATCTTTCGCAATGGCAAATATTCCAGTTGCCCTGCATTTATTTACTGATGGCAGGGATACTAGCCCAAAATCTGGGGAGAAATATATTTCAATAATTTTAGAAAAATTAAAACCACATAACAATATTGAAATAGCCTCAATAAGTGGCAGGTTTTATGCAATGGATAGGGATAACCGCTGGGATAGGGTAGAGGCCGCTTATAACGCAATCATCAATGCTAAGTCGGAAAATAATTTCACAAACCCAGTTGAATATATAAAATCTTCTTATCAAAATGAAGTAACTGATGAATTTATAAAACCTGCAATTAACATAAATTATAAAGGTTTTTCTGAAAATGATGGCTTTTTAATGTGCAATTTTAGAGCTGATAGAGTTAGAGAAATTTTAACCGCAATCACTGATAAAGAATTTAATAATTTTAACCGCCAAAATATCAATTATAGCTTTGTTGTTGGTATGGTTGAATATTCAGAAAAATTATCAAAAAGCCTAGAAACTATATTCCCTTCAGAGATTGTAAAAAATACTTTAGGTGAAGTTATTTCAAAGCAAAATCTTAAACAGCTTCGTATTACAGAAACTGAAAAATATGCTCATATCACCTTTTTCTTTAATGGTGGTGCGGAAGAAGTTTTTAAGGGTGAAGAAAGAATTTTAGTGCCATCACCAAAAGTTGCAACTTATGACTTAAAGCCGGAAATGTCTGCTTATGAAGTTTGTGATAAGCTAGTTAATGCGGTAAAATCTAAGGAATATAGTTTAATAGTTTGTAATTTCGCTAATGGTGATATGGTTGGCCATACAGGCGTTTTACCTGCGGCGATTAAGGCGGTTGAAGTGCTTGATGAATGTCTTGGAAGATTAAAAGATGCAACAAAACAAGCCGATATGGCTATGATTATAACTGCTGATCACGGAAATGTTGAAGAAATGCTTGATGAAAACGGGCAACCCCACACGCAACATACGGTTGGCTCAGTGCCGTTTGTGATAGTTAATTCTAAAAAGAAAATCCAAAACCTCTCAAATGGTGCTTTATGTGATATTGCCCCTACCGTTCTTAAATTAATGGATATCCCCCAACCCTCAGAAATGCAGGGCAACGCATTGTTTTAGATAATTTTAGTCAAACTGCTTTTAGTTTTCTTGATCTCTTTCTCTCAGCCGAGGTTGGAATATTTAATGCCTCGCGATATTTTGCAACTGTTCTTCTTGCAATATTTATACCTTTATCATTTAAGATTTTTGCAATATCGTCATCTGAAAGTATTTTATTTTCAGCCTCAATTAGCTCTTTAATTTGGCTTCTGACGCTCTCAGTGGAGATATCATTTTCAGAGTAATTTGAATTTAGTGAATTGGTAAAAAAATATTTAAGCTCTAAAACCCCTCTTGGCGTTGCGATATATTTATTTGCAACCACCCTGCCGATTGTAGTTTCATGTAAATCTAGCTTTTCAGCAATTTGCCTCATTGTTAGAGGTTTTAGAAAATTAATTCCTTTATCAAAAAAATCTTTTTGAAGCTCAACAATTTCTTTACTAACTCTTAAAATTGAATCATATCTTTGGCTTAAAGATCTTATTAAAAAATTAGCAGAATTAATATTTTTATTAAGAAATTGCTTATCAGATTCTTTTATTTGGGTATTTTTAGCCTTTTTATAAAAATCTTTTTTTACTTTAATTTTAGGAATTACATCATAATTTAGTTCAACACTCCAAATTCCTGCGTTTTTAATTAGAAATAAATCAGGGATTTTTGTTTCAGCATTATTTTCAGAAAACTCACTAGCAGGCCTTGGGTTGAGGGCTTTAATTTCTGCAATCATTAATTTCAAATCTTCTTCATCAACACCACAAATTTTTTTGAGTTTTATAATTTCACCTTTTGCAAGCAAAGGTAAATTATCAACTAGCTTTTCCATTGCGGGGTCTAGCCTATCTGCATCTTTTAGCTGGATTTTAAGACATTCAGCAAGGCTTCTTGCAAACACGCCTATGGGATCAAGTTTTTGCAATTCTAAAATTAGATTTTCAATGAAATTTCTTTCGCAATTTAATTTTTCCGCAAGGGAATTTAATTCAGCCTCCAGATTTTCAGAGCTTAAATAGCCTTTATTATCAAGCATCTCAACTAAATATGCACTGGTAATTTTTTTAGCAGGATCAGAAAAATCAAGGTTAATTTGTTCTAGCAAATGATCTTTTAGAGATTTTTGAGATGAAAAATTTTTCTCAATAATTGCGGTAGTATCAATATCATCAGAATAATTTTCACTTTGTGAATTGCCTTGATTTCCATAATTTTCTATCGTGTAATCATCACTATTCCATTCCTGATTTTCACTATCTAAACCGCTATCTTCCTTAAAATTTTCTTGATTGAGATTTTCAAAAGAATCTTTTTCATTTAACTCATCATATTCTTCTGATTTTGCCTCTTCAGAATTTTCTGATGTTGTATCTTCAAGATTACTTGCATCTTCGCCATCTTTTTCAAGTAGGGGGTTTTGTTCAAGCTCCGCTTCAATAAATTCATCAAGCTCAAGCGAGGATAATTGCAAAATCTTCAGAGATTGTTGCATTTGGGGGGTTAAAACAAGCTGTTGAGCTTGCTTTAGAACAAGTGATTGCATTTGACTACTCATAGAGCTAATTGTATTTAACTTCTTATAAAAATCAAGAAAAGCCCAAATTTTAATGCCTATTTTAGATAAAAATTCTGCATTACAGCTAAAAAATTCTCGCAATGCTATTCTAGCTTTAGATCTCGGCGAGAAGAAAATTGGCGTTGCAAAATCTGATGCAACTTGGCTGATAGCAAGCCCTTTGAAGGTTCTTGATAATAAAAAATTTTCAGTAATTGCAGAAGAAATTTGTAAGCTAATTATTGAAAATGAAATTATCCTTATAGTAATTGGCCTGCCTTATAATGCGGATGGCACAATTTCTAAAAAACAGCAATCAATAATGCAATTTGGCAGAAACCTTGATAAATTTTATCAAGATTATATTGCTAATAAGTCTAAAACCAATATTCTGCTTGATAAATTAAATCTTTATTTTCAAGATGAAAGATTCAGCACGCAAATATCACATAATCGCTTGCAGAATCTTGGTCTTACTGAAGGAATGAAGAAAAAATTTATTGATAAACTCGCCGCAGCAGAAATTCTTCAGAGATTTTTGGGTTGATGGAAAATTCTAATAATATTTCAAAAATGAAATTTCATAAAAATTTGATTGAGGCAGTTGTTGAATCTCTGCAGGATATATTTGAAGGCGGTTTTTACGCTGATAAAGTTATTGAAAGAAAATTCAAATTAAACAAGCAATTTGGCTCTCGTGATAGGGCTTTTATTGCAGAAAATGTTTATGATATAGTTAGAAATTTTCGCCTAATATATGAAATTTATGGTGGCGTTCCTAACACCAAAAAAACTTGGATTTTACTAGTTTTAACCCATATTTATATCAGCAAAAATTTATTAGTTGATATTCCAGAATATCAAAAAATTGATGTTGATTATATCAATAGCAGGTTAACTAAACTCTCTAAAATTCCAGCAATTTCATCATCATTTCCTGATTGGTTATATAAATTATGTGAAGCAGAACTTGGTGAAGTTTGGCATCAAACCGCTATAGAGCTTAGCAAAACTGCATCTTTGGTGATTAGGGCAAATAGAATTAAAATTACTCCAGAAGATTTAATTAAAGAGCTTACAAAAGAAAATATAATTGCAAAAATTATAGATGAAGATGCAATTTTAATTCAAGAAAGGGTTAATTTATTCAAAACAAATTGCTTTAAGTTAGGTTATTTTGAAGTGCAAGATTATTCTTCGCAGCAAGTTGCTAAATTCATTGATTATAAGCCAAATATTAGAGTTGTTGATGCTTGTGCTGGGGCAGGTGGTAAAACTTTGCACCTTGCTTCAAAAATGAATAATAAGGGCAAAATTATTGCACTTGATGTTGATGAAAGAAAGCTAACACAATTAAAATTGCGAGCTAGAAGGGCAGGTGCTTGTAATATAGAAATGAAACTTATTGAAGGCACAAAAACTATCAAAAGGCTTGAAAATTCAGCCGATATTTTGCTTCTAGATGTTCCTTGTAGTGGGCTTGGTGTTATAAAAAGAAACCCAGATAGCAAATGGAAGTTATCACCAGAAAATATTAGTAATGTAAAAGAGATTCAGCAAAAAATTTTACAAGAATATCATAACATTCTTAAAAAAGATGGGCAGTTAATATATTCAACTTGCTCAATTTTACCTTCTGAAAATGAATTACAAATTCAAAATTTCTTAGCAAATAACAAAGATAAATTTGAATTAATTGCAGAGCAAAAAATCCTGCCCCAAGATAAAAGCTTTGATGGCTTTTATATTGCTAAACTTAGGAAAAAATAAATTATACACTTAAAGCCATTGGCTGTGGTTGGATGCCGGCTAAATTTGCAGGGTTAAAATAAATTGAAATATCAGGCAAAAAATCGTCATTCGCCCCAGCTTCTTGCTTTGATTTTTCTTCCTCTTCATAAGTTTTTTTAGCTTCTAACCAAGAATCTTTCATTTCCTTTAAGTGCCTAATGCACATATCACACATTGCTAAATCTTCTGAAGAATTTATGCTTAAAATTCTATAGCAAACGCCAGTATACCAATCTTTAAGCGTCTCGGCAACTTTACCACCATTTTCAATATCTAAACAATCACGAAGCCCAGAAATAATAAGATAAGCCTTTTCAATTTTGTTATATCTTGTTTGAACATCTTTATTTATTATTGCTTCTTTAGCTTGCATAAGGCTGATAATCGCCCCCTCATAAAGTGAGAAAAGATTGCTGAATTTATCCAGCGTTTGAAATGCGTTTCTGTAGTTATTTATAGCGTATGTCATCTTGACCTCCTCCCTTACTCAAATACATTTTGAGTGTTGTTAAAAATTAATTTCTAGCATTACGAACATTATCTTGGGCTTCAAGCAGTAATAAAACAGAATTTGCACTGTTTATTGCCTGCTCAAGAGCTGCAAATTGATCTCTTAGCCTTTCAACATAATCTTCAAGCCTATCTTCAAGGCTAATTACCTCTGAAGAGAAACCTTCATTTGCTTCAACTATTTGATCAATAGAAACTTCTAAAATGCCATCATCTTTAAGATAATCATCTGCGATGTTATAAATTCTATCCGCAATGCCTTGCGTTAATGATACAGAGATAACCTCATCACCGCTTCCAGTGTAAATAAACTCTAAACCTGCAAGTGGTGAGCCAGTTGGTGCAGAAATAATACCAGCACTTAGCGAAAGATAAACATTCTGCCCGTTAACTAAATAATCAGTGCCATCTGCATTTAATAATTTTACTTGTTCACCTACATCTTGAGATGTATCAATATCTAACTTAAAGTCACTTATCGTAAAGCTGTTGCTAGATTTTGATAAAACTAGGCTTGATGAATCAATGGTAGATCTAAGCTCAAAAATTTCTCTTATCTTTTCAAAATTATTGGCGATTGCATTTTTTAACTCAGATTCATCATAATTAAGAATATTATTAGTGGCGATTGTTTCTTCACTTCCCGCGAAATCATTAAGTGTAATGCCAATATCTGCGAGGGATCTGAAATTGCTATCATTCGTGCCTTCAACAATGCTGTTAATTTCAATAGATAATAAATCAGAAAGGGATTTAAGAATTGTGTCACCGCCTAAAATTGCAGTTTCAGAATATTTCTGAGTGGCAGGGTCTCTCTCATTTTGTTCTGCTTCATAAACTCTAAAAGCGTTATAAGCATCAAGAAATGCAACTATTCTTTCAGTTACTAAATCAATATCAAAATTGATAGAAACATTTATACTTTCAGCTGATATTTCATCATAGTTTGGTGTTACATTTAGCAATTGAAAAGTAACATTTTCTATAACATCTGCGATGGTGTTTGTACTTCTTTCAACTTCCACGCCATCAATTGAAAACACGGCATTTGAAGCAGTTTGCGTGGTTGCAATAGATGCATTAGTTAAAACCCCACCTGTATCAAAGAATTGATAAGAATTATCTAAACCTTCTGTAATAGATTTTAGGGATAATCTGAAATCAAACTCCCCAACTTGCACTACTGAGGCTGATAAACCAGTTCTGGATCTAATTTGATTTAAGTTGAATACTATATCATTTAGTGATTCGCCTTCTGCAATAGTAAAATCAACCAACTCCCTAGTGCCGAAAGCATAACCGAGAGCCTTTTCAAGTGAAGATGCGTTTTCTCTAGTTGAAATATTTGCACTTACGCCGGCATCTGCAAGATTAATTAAAATTCTTTTATCGCTAGTTGTGCTTTCAAGGGTTAAATTTGTGTTTAGAGTTGTGCCAAGCCCTGATGCTCTAAAGATTTCATCACCGATACGAACAGAAATTATACCATCTGAGCCATTACTATATTGCACTTGAAAATCTTTGATAGTGCCAAATTGCCCATTTGTTGTATTAAAATTATCAGAAATAAAACGAATATTTGTTGAGGCAAGCCCTGTTAATGGAGCTTTAACATCAGCATTTGTAAAATTATTAATTCTTCTACTTTGAAAAATTTTCTGGCTTGATAATGCAGAATTAAGATTTGTTGCGAAAGTATTTGCATTAGCTTGGGTATCATCAATTATAACATCTTCATCAAGGGTTAAAGTGAAGCTAGTTTCATTCGCACCACCAGCACCACCTGTGAAGGTAATTACAGTGCCAGATGCAACACCAGTATTCGCCCCTGCGTTAATTGATGCATCTGCGGTGATAGCATTTGAGGTATAATTCACGCCATTTTTGGTAAAACTTAAAGTAACCGTGTTTGCAATAGTATCAAAATTTGCCGTTATACCAGATATACTACCTTGCAAGCTAGTTATGCCACCACTACCGCCAACTACATTGAAGTTTTGCATACCAGCAGCAGTTAAAATGCCAGTTGCTGAGCCTTCCACTGAATAATCACCTGATGCAAGCTGAAAGCCTGTAAGCGTTGCGCCTGTAACCTCTTTTACAACCCCAGAGCCAATTTCAATTGTTCCAGCGGTAAAATATGCACCAGTTGCAGAAGTTGTTGCCGTTAAACTTCTAGAATTAAAACTAGCTGATTTTTGCTCTAAAGTTCTAGCAATTGAACCTATTTGAATAGTGCTATTACCAATCTGTGCACCGGGATCAGCGGTAACAGAAAGATAGCTAGAGCTTGAAAGGGTAGTAGAAAAAATATTAGCCTTGCGATATTCAAAAGCGTTAGAAAAATTACTCAATACACCAGTTGGATTTCTAAGAAAATTTACCGAATTTTTTAGATTGTTTAAGTTTGTATTTAACTTACCATATTCCGTAATTTTAGTTTGGTTTTTGGTGATTTGTAAATTTAGATTGTCAATTGGCCTTTTTCTAATGGCTGATAAATCATCAATCAAAGCTGAGCTTTGCAAGCCAGATGCTATGCCTGAGATGGTATTTCCAACAATATTTCCTAAGTTTATAGTTGTCATTGGAAATAATGATTAAATTTATAAAGAGCCACTAACAACATTGCCAGAACTGCCACCAAGCTGGAAAACTTCCACCTCAGATTTCGTTTCAATTCTGCCGGTAGAAATATCAGTAAAGCGAATGTAATATCTATCTAAACTATTATTTTGTGCACCTTTATAGATGGTAAAAACATAATCATTAAAATAAGGGTTATCGCCACCAACTAAGCGAACTGCAACGCCTTTAAGTGCCTCAAAACGCTTTTCTTCTGAGCGAGCCGCATTTTGTTCAATGGCAGATTTTTCACCCACACTAACAACTCTTTGAGCGGTAAAATCTTGCCTTTGTTCAACCGTTTGAACTGCAGGTGCACCAGATTGCGGTGCTGTATTTTGAGAAACCTGAACAGATTGAATATTTGTTACGCCATTAATTTCCATAAGCCCTCCTAAATTATATTTTTAAGAAATAACCTTTATTAAAATATAGGCTTTATAGTTTAATGAAAGCTAATTTTATGCCAAAAACAAGGAAGTATTTTTTGTCATCCTGAACGAAGTGAAGGATCTTAGATTCTTCGCTTTGCTCAGAATGACAATATGTAATATTTCAAAAACTTATTATAATATCCCCTCTCCTTCTTGGAAAGCTGAAAGAATTCATCTTTCAGAGGGTGAGGGCAAAACCCAACAATAAATTTATAAAAAATTATATTAAATTAAGGAAGAAAAAAAGGGGGGAAGTTGCCTTCCACCCCTGTAAGAAAGTTAATTACTGCTGAACTAATCTTAATAGTAACTGCGGTATCTGGTTTGCCTGAGCAAGAACAGATACAGAAGCCTGTAATTTCACCTGATTTGTAGCAAATTTAGTTGATTCTTCAGCTATATTTGCATCAAGGAAGCTACCACGAGCAGCATCTTGGTTTGAGATAGAAACTTCAATGTTAGATGAAGCAAATTCAAATCTTGAAATTGCAGCTCCAACATCCGCTCTACGAGAGATAACAGAAGAGATTGCATTATCTAACGCTTCAACTGCTGTTTGAGCACCAACTTGAGTATCAATTGATAAAGTTTGTGCAACGCCATCATTATCAAGATATATTTTATTAGTAGATACATCTTTAATAGAGATTGCAATTTTATCAGTTAAGCTAGAGCCAACTTGGAATGATAAACCACCAGAACCAGAAGCACCAACACCGAAATAAGCATCTAAAGCATCAGTTAATGCCTTAACTTCGTCAGTATTAGTAAGGTTAATAGAGTTAGTTAAACCAGTGATATCAATAGTGATTCTTTGGTTGTTATCATTACCAGCAGCATCACGACCAATTAAAGTAATTGTTTGATCAGCTGAAGATAATGTATCATTAGCACCACCAATATCAGTTGCACTGAAAGTTGTGCCATTAACAACTACTGAAAGTGAATTATTTACACCTTCACCAGCAACGCCAGCAAAGTTTCCAATATCACCGAAATCAGTGTTTGTTATGTCAAAATTATCAGCTCTAATAGTAACTGAAGATGCAGTTAAACCATCTAAAACTGTGTTATCAATTTTAGTTGCATCAACGCTATTTACAGTTCTAATTTGGAAAATTTCCACATTAGCAAGTGCTGTAGTTAGGTTAGCAGCATAAGTTGCAGCCGTTGTTGAAGTGTTAATTGCAGCCGTCTCAGCAGCAAGAGATAGAGTAAATTTAGAGCCTGAGCCATCAGTAGCTGTAAATTCTAAATCTTGAGCCGCAATGTTACCACCATCACCAGAAGCAACTAGGTTAGCACTAACATATACTTTATCACCAATTTGAGTTCTAAGAACAACATCTTCCGCAGATGAGCTGTTTTCATCAAATGATACAACTTCAATAGTGCCAAAACCAACACCTTGAACATTTGCATCATTGAACTCAGAAACTGAAACCGCAGAAATGTAATCTGAATCAGCTGTTCCAACTGTTGTATATGCATCACCAGTGTTACCAACGCCAAATAATTGGTTAAGAGCCGCTTCTAACTCAGCAACTTGTTCTTCATCTGTTAAATCAACAGTGTTAGAGCCAATGTTAGCAACGCTTATGATTAACCTTTCACCATTATCAGCACCAATTGCATCACGACCAATTAATGTGATAGTGCCATCAGCAGCAGCTAATGTATCGTTAGCACCACCAATATCAGATGCACTAAATGTTTTACCATTTAATTCAACCGTGATGTAGTTCGCTGATCCTGCACCAGCAACTGCGGTGAATTGACCAATAGTTCCAAAATCATTATTAGTTGTATCAAAACTATTACCACGAATTGTAACATCTGAAGCAATAGTTAAGCCACCTAATCTAGTTCCAGCAACTGAATTTAAGCCAGAAACAACACGAGTTTGCATTAACTGAACTTGAGATAAATCAGTTGTTAAAGTGCCTAAATAAGTATCAGCTGCACCTGAAGTGTTTATTGAACCAGTTCCAGCAGCCAACCTTAATGTAAAAGCAGAGCCAGAGCCATCATTTGCAGTGAATACCACATCTGTTGCCGCACCAATGTTACCACCATCACCAGAAGCAGTGATAGTTCCAATATAAGTTTTATCACCAATTATAGTTTGAACTACAACTGATTCAGCACCAGAGCCGTTTTCGTTGAAGTAAACTGAACTGAATGTTCCAAAACCTGTTTGCTGAATAGAAGTATCCGCAAATGAAGCAAGAGATTGAACCGCAGTTACAGTTGAACCCGGTGTTCCAACAGCATTGTAAGAAGAAACAGTTGCAGCAACTGAAACATCTTGATCTTGGATAATTCCAGCATTTAGTGGGCCAGAAACTTGAACGCTAGCATCACCAGCAATAGAGCCGTTTAATAGGGTAATTCCATTGAATGATGTAGTTGTAACGATACGATCAATCTCTGATTTTAATGCAGAGAACTCTTGGTTAAGGAATGCCCTTTGAGTATTACCTAATGAACCAGAGTTTGATTGCACCGCTAGGGCTTTTTGACGAGCTAAAATGTCGCCAATTTGTTTAAGCGCACCATCAGCAATCTGAAGAACGCTTCTAGCTTGTTCAGTGTTTAATTTCGCAATTTCAAGAGCTTTAACAGTTGTGCTTATTGAAGTACCGATTGATAGACCTGCTACGTCATCAGATGCTTTAATAATTCTGTTACCGCTTGAGAGTTTAGCTATTGAACTTGAAGCAACACTGCCCGCACTAGTTAGATTTCTTGATGCCGACGCGGCAGCAAGATTTGAGTTAATACCTACCATAGAAACCTCCTACTTGGATTGTTGTTAAAAAAAAGGTATAGGCTACATGCCCAATTACCCTTATACATTAAATTAGGGTGCTTATCAAAATCTTTCGCTTCAATTTTATTTCAAATTTTAGAAAAATTTTTAATTGTGCCTTATTTGCAAGGTTGAAACTAATATATTGGTAAGATTAAAAATTTCTTTTAATTGAAAAGCCAGCCTCAAAAATTGTAGGGGGTTTGATGGATTGATTATTTGGGTTTGGAATAAATACGCCTAAATTTATAAGGTTTTTTCCAATATTAAATTGATTATATAAACCAAATTGCGTTTCAATATTGTCATTATTATTGTTAAGCCTTACAAAAAATGCTTTTCCACCAATTTCTGAATTTAAGCCAAATAAATTATAACCAAAACCTATTGATGATTGTAACATCTGAAAATTATCAGCAATAACTAAATTTTGATTGGTTTTCCAATGCGGATATTTTCCATTAAAATTAACGGTAATATTATTCAATTTATAAGGGTTATCTAAACCACCTAACATCTGCCCTGTAATTGCAAGATTGGTAATTTTTGAACCCCTTTCTGACACTGAAGTAAAGCTAAATTTTGGTTCAAGAAGAAGAATATTATTTATAGGATTAGGCGAGAAAGCTGTTTGCAAATTTGCATATGAACCATCTATGCCAGCTGATAAATTATAATTTTTTGCGTTAGATAAAATTTTCCAATTTTGATTAAATGATGCACCGACAGCACTAAAATTATTATTAAATAATTCATTATTTTGAAGTTTAACACCATAGGAAGTTTGGTTGCCATAAAGCCCCAATCTATCATATGAAATTATAGCATTTTGCCTTTCTTGAGCGATATTTGAAGTTAAATTAAACTCAGTATTTAGTTGGTTAAATCTATTAAATTTATAAGTTAAATCAAACTCCCCCCTTTGATTTGCAAGCGGGTTTAACCTATTAGATTGAAATGGTAGTAATAAAATATTTTCTTCATCATATCCAAAATTTTTGCCATTATTAAAATATCTTATCTCCGCGCCTTTTGTATTTGCGGTAAAGATAAAATCACTATTGTTTTTTATTGGAAATTCCACCGCAGAAATATCAGCAGTTATTGCAGAAGTTAAGCCCATAGCGGTTTCACCTTCTAAGTTTGTAAAGTTAAAACCACCGGCGTTTATGCCAATATGGCTTGCTGGCCTCATTATTGGGTCTTTATCAGGCGGTGGTAAGTTTGCGGTTAAATTTTCTCTTTTTACATAATCTCTGAAAGAAATTTCTTCTGCTTCCCAAGGTTTTGAATTAAAAACAGAAAAATCTAAAATCTCAGATAAATTACTAAAAGCATTACTTAAATTTTCATTAGCTCTGGAAGAAATTAAGTTTTCTAACTTAGATATTTTTTCTTGCGATTGATAATATTGCAGATCAAATAATTTTATATCTAGTTTATTATCTAGCTCAATAAATTCTAGGGTTGGGGCTAGCTTTGCCTGATCTTTCTGATATCTGATTTTATTTTTTTCCTCCTCACTTTGTGCAAACTTCGCTTTATTTTCATGTTCTTCTGAAATTTTTAGAATATCCAGCATTAGATTATATCTTGTGATTTGCTTCTTAGTCGCAAGAGATATAATTTCAACCGCTTGATTAACCTCTCTTTTATCATCACTGATTGGTTTTAATTTTTGAATTTCCGCAATAGATTCTTCTAAAATTTTTATTCTTTCAGAAATAAATTCATTAAGTTTTTTATCTCCCTTTTCGCCTTCTAATTGTTGAATTTCTGGCTGAAGAGAATTTATAAGATATTTCGTATAATCTTCTTTATATTTTTGAACGCTTTCTGATTTCTTATCTTCTGAATTAAATAAATTACTAAGGGAGTTAAAATTTCTACCCGTTGATTGAATGCTTAGCAAATTTCCATCTGCAAATTTAGCGTTTGCTGCATCTAAGTTAATATCAAAATCATTAAATTTATAATCAAGATTTTCTAGGTTAAGGTTTTTTATTTGTTCTTTCCAAGCTAAAAACTTTTCATAATCAAAATAGCCTTCTTTTAATATTATTGAAAACTGCCCACCCTGATTAAGCCTTTTATTATATTCTGAAAGCTCATCAGGGCTTAAAATATGTAAAAAATCTAAATTATATTTTTGCGGGTTAAAAACAAACTCACCTTTTTCGTTGGCATTTAATACGAAGCCTTTTCCATCATTTTTATCAATAAAAAGCTCATCCGCAAAACTACCCTTACTTAAGAAAAAACTTGCAATAAAAATTTTGTAATCAAGTGCAAATTCTTTTTCTGGCTCTTTATTAGGTAATTTTGCGGGATAAATTTCAACCCCTTCTATATTGGTTGCCCTGCTTAAATAAGTTGCTCTTATAATTGGGTTTATGAATAGATTTAATTGAGGAATTGTTATATTTTCATTAGGCTTAAACTTAAAAACTGGCTTGTTAAAAGTGCTTAGGGTTATATCTCCCCTTACGCCCTTATCCGCTAAATATTGCTTTGTAATTTCAAGTTCTTCATCAGTATTTTTTGGCTTTTTTGCATCTAATTCAGCTTTTAGACCAACCTTAACATCTTCAATAGTTAAGCCAGATTCACCCAAAATATCCCTATTAATTTTGAACTCCTGTGCATTAGCAGAAATAACCACTTCTTTTAGATTAACATTTTCACCCAAATTAAAATTATATAATGCGATATTAAATGCAGCATTTGCATCTTTTAATGTAAATGCTTCAGTTAAAAAATCTTCTGTTATTAGTTTATCTAGAGGAAATTGTTGCCTTCCCTGACTATTATTTTTAGCTAAATTATTATTATAAGAGTTTAGAAAAGTTATTGCTTGGCTACTTAATTGCAATAATTCAGCTTTTACTTTTTCTTTATTTAGAGAATTATTTTCTGAAGCGATTTTAATTGCAGCTGAATTAATTAAATCTTGAATATTCGCCCCATTAAGTGCAGATTTATTATAATTTAATGCACCTGCTACGGCTTCTATTTTCTCATCTTCTGGCTTTGGCGGTGAATTTGGAATATCCCTTTTAACCTCCATTGCTACCTCAGCAGTTTTACTTGGGGCAAATTTTTGCAATGGCTTGCTTGGAATGGGCAGAGGCTTTAATTCTCTTGTTGCTAATAATGCTAAATTTATATTTTTCTTTTTAATATTTTCAATTTCTGCTTTTATTTTTGCTTCTTCTGTTACTTTATTTCCAGATTCACTATCTGGGGATTCCTCACTTAGCATATTTGTTTGAGGCTCTTCTGGTGAATTTTCAATCTCAGTATAAGTTTCCTTAGTATTAGTTTCTAAGTCTTCATCATCTTCAATTATTTCAGGCTGAGGGGGTTTGGGGCTAGGCTTAACATCTTGCTTTTTAGTTTTTTTACTAGCACTAAATAAAGTTGCAAGCCAAGCGATAAGTGCCAGCAAACCTAGCAAAACCACATTGCCCCAATTATCCTTATCATCAGCCATAAAATAATTTACGAGAAATAATAAAAATTAATTTCTTTGCATTTTTTGATCACAATTAACTTTATCACCTGATGCATCAACAGCATTCGGGTTGCAGATTGTCATATATTCTATATTATAGTTAGAATCAGTGCCAAAAGAAATCTTCCAGCTTATGCCATTTCCATCTTTTACATTTCCTTTCATATCATAAGTTCCACCCAGAAATGTTTCTAGGCCTTGTTTAATATGATCTAAAGTTCCTGCATCTAAACTTTCTTGGGTAAAATTTTGTGATTCGCCATTTTCATCAACAATTTCTAGGCTAAATTTATGGGTGTTTGCATCATACTTAATTTTTGCTTGAGTTTTTGTTCCTTCTGGATTTCTTCCATTTACAAAATAATTTTCAAATTCCTCTTTGGTAACTTTTTTGGCATTTAGATCAATAAAACCTTCTTCTAAACTGCCATTTTTTATTGAGGCAATATAATAATAATCTTTATCACCAATTGTGAATTGAATTGGAAGCTCACCATAATTTATATCTTTACCCTTTGTATTAGCGGTTTTGATTGCAGCTAAAACTAAACCACCAAATGCTCCACCAAGTTTTTCTTGATAATTTTGATTTGTGAAATCATTTTGATTTGCAACAAAACCTTCAACCGCTTCATTAAATTGATTATTATTAAAAACTTCTTTTAATTTAATACTCATAAATCTCCTTTTTAATTTATTGTTAAATATAACATTTAATAAAAAATGTAATCTTTATGTAACAAGTATATATTAATAAATCGTTAACAAAATAAAGATATTAATAATTATTATCAAAATATATTGACAAGGCAAGAGTTTATTTATAATGATAATCATTATTATCTCCAAGGTTTAGTAATTATTAAAAGAAATAACTATAAGATTTAATTTATGAATCCTCCATTAAAATTATATATTAAGAAATGTTGTCTTATAAAAATTTTTAGAAAATCTGTAATTAATAATGATGATTTATATGCTTATTTATTCATTCCCTACACTAATGAGTTGGGTGATTTATATATTGCTTATCTTGAAGCTCCGAAATCGGTTTTAATGCAATATTTTATTAATCCAAAAAATGAAATCGTTGAATTGCTTGAGTTTTCAAAATTACTTCACTTTGAGCCAGCAAAATATATCTCTGAGGATAGAATGGAAGAAATCAAAGGCTTTTATAGCAAGGCTAAAAATTATTCCAACATATTCCCTATAAAATTTAGAAATGCCAGTAATGATAATTATAGCTTAAGAGAATTATCTAATAATATTTTATAAAAATGCAGGTGGCAAAACAAAGAAAGTTAGAAATTTTTTTAGATAAGCATACGCCGTTATTTATAAAAAATTTATTAAGTAAATTTTTAGCTTGCCTTCCAATAAAAATTCGCAGTTGGATTTTAAGAAATAAAATGAAAACTATTTACGGTTATTTTATAATTCGTGGTTTGTTTTTAAGGCCTTCAATGTGGGCCTTATATGCTTTAATTTGGGGATATTTAATCCAGAGTTAAATCTATCGGTTTTTTATCCAAATTTTCTTTTAATTTTTCCACAGGTTTCAGGGTATTAGATGATTTATTTGGGGCAACATTTTCTATAGGCTTAGCTTGGGTTTTAGCCTTAATTTTATTATTTATGCTTGGCTTTGCCTCATTAGTTTTAATTTCAGGTTTAGCAATTAATTTAGGCTGGTTTTGATTAGCCTGTAAAACTGGCTTTGCCATTGATTTTGGCTTTTCTGAAATATTATTATTCTGTGCTACTGGTTTTGGCAAATCTTTATCAATTAGGTTTATAACTTTGCCATTTTTCTTAGCAATTTCTTCAAGTAATATATTTTTTTCAGCTTTTTCTATATTAGTTTTTAACTCACTAATATTGCTATCTTTTGCTTGATTTACAATATTTTGTGAAGGCATATCTATTGCTTTATGAATAATTTTATAATCAATATAAAATTCAGTTTCTTCAGATTTTATGATAATTTTACTATCAGGAACGGCATTTTCCTTAAATACTGAATCAAAAGGTAAATAGAGTAAATAGCCAGATGGAGTTTTTAGAGCAGTGCCATTTTTTTTATCAATATTATTTTCAATGTGATTAACAAAATCCTGAATTTTTTTGTATTCAGGGTTTTCATACATTTTATCAAAGGCTTCCTGCACTTTTTGATTAATTCTTGCTTGCGATATTTCTTCTGGAGTTTCTTCTGCACTATCATCACTATTCAGCCTGTTTTTTAGGTCATTGGAATAGGTTTCATACAATACAAAAATTAGAAAAATAAAGGCGGTTATTTTGAATAATTTTTGAGCATAATCTGCTGGAAGTGGCTGGCTTTTTTGAGATTTTTTGCGAAAAAACATTTATTACTAATTTTTATTTATAGTCATTTTCACTGGTGATGCTTTAACATATTCAATAACATCATTAGCTTTAAGCCCTAAATCAATTCTTTCATAGCGAGCATTAATAGATATACCATATTTGAATAAATCTGCAAGTTTCAGGTTAGATTCTAAGCGTTTAAGCGGATAAACAACTTCATCTTCAAAAGTTCTAAGCATTGCAATGGCAAATTTGCCAATTCCAAGATAAGCCACAATATCACGAGTTCTAAAATTATTGCGAATTACTTCAGAAATTTTGGTGATAATCTCATCAGATTTATCTTTACCTTCACTTTTTCTGATAGATGGGAAGCCCTCAACTGATAAAACTAACAACACAGATTCCACCCTTATTTCAAACATATAATCCATAATTTCATCAAGGGTGTGAATGAAAACTTCATTGCTGATAAGCCCAGTTTGCTCATCATAAGCAATTTTACTATTTGATAAATCTTGTAAAATATTTTTGATTTTATCTCGTAAGAAATATTTTTTCTCAAGAATTACATTAAAATGTTGTTTTTCTTCGGTGGAAATATCTCGCTCAGAAAAAGCGTTCATATTAATAATTTCACCTTTAACATTTTTTATTTTGAAGGTGATGATGTGGCTTAAAATATCTTTAATGTCATTACCATCAAAGTTGAAATCAAGATTTTCATCAAAAATTTCTTTTATATCATCTGGCAGAAGGGTTCTAAAATCTTTACCTATAAGTGCATCTTCATCATAGCCAAAATAATCGCCGCCCCTTCTTTCATCAACTGATTTCCTGAATTGCGTAATTTTGAGAGATTTTTCAGGGTTATTTTGTTCAATAACAAATTTAAGATTTCCCTTTCTTAGATACATTAATTTATGTTTTTATTAATTAATTTAGTATTATGCTTAGGTATGATTTGTCATCCTGACCCTAGAGCGAAGCGAAGGGGAAGGATCTTAGATGTTTCGCTACGCTCAACATGACATACTTCACCCCTAAACCCAAACCCCTAACCCCTAATTTATCACCATACTCTGTGGATTAAGTAACCTATCAGGATATCTGCCTTGAAACAAGCTAATACCTAACGCGTGGCCATATTCTATAGCGTGAATATCATCACAGCGACATAAAATCAACCTATTAGCACCTGATTCCGCAATGGCATCTCTCAGTGGTTGATTTTCTTTTTTAGAGAATAAATCCCCCTTAACATCGGCGTTCCATTGAAGTTTTACAAGGTCAAAACCTAATTTTTTTCTGCTTAAATGTAAAAAACTTTCATTATTAAGCCCATCTAAACAGAGCTTTTGATTTCTCGCTTGCGATAAATCTTTTACTTTTTGAAAAGAATAAATATCAGAAAGCACATCACTTGCCGTAACCTCTAAAACTATTTGAATTTTGAAATCTTTAGCAATTTCACTGAATTCATAAAAATCTTTTGATAAAATCGTGCTTAAATTTAAGTTTAAGCTAATTGGCATATAAAGAAAATTCTCTGGATTAGTGCTAACAATTTCAAGCACTTTTTCATCAAGTTTTTCTGTCAAAAAATAAAATAGCCATTTATCAGAAGTAAGCCTGAAATTTGTATCCAGCATTTTTTGTAAAAATGGAATATTGATATAAATCTCATTAAATAATGGCTTTGGAATTGGGTTTATCAAATCTTTAATAGAGCAAACTGGCTGCCTTCTAATTGCTGCATCTAGCTTGGTTTCTGAAATTTCTTTTTCAACATCAGGCAAAAGTTTAATTGCTGGTTGTTTGATAGAATTTTCTTCTTGCAGGGAAATTGAATCTTTGCCAAGCTCCCTCTGCATCACCTCAGACATCAACCTTGCAGAAAGTGTTGAAAATTGTTGCCATTGAAAATTGAGATCATAAGTTTCACAAAATTCTTTATTCTCTCTGCCATCTGGGTGGTTTGAAAGTGGGTCATCAAAAAATAAATATCTGAGCTGAAATATTGCCTTATTTAGCAATAATTTATCTGTGCCACGATAAAGTAAAAACACATCAAGATTAGGAAGCCTAACAATTTCGCCAACTTCCTCACGAAAAATATCATTTAGAATATTAACCGCAATTTTGATATGAAACTCATTTTTATAAGTTTCTGTAAGCCTGCTTAACCTAAAGTGAACGGCGTAATTATCCGCTTGCGAATGGCGACTTGTATTAGCAAAATCTACTAATTTTGCCTCTGGATTGTTAGTAATAATCCTCATACATCAATAGGTTAGATAATCTACAAATTACTATTAGTAAATAAAACTTGATTTATTTTGCAATAAATATATATCTCACAGCCTATAAATTAAGCAAGGTAATTTAATATGGCTAAGAAAAACACAGTTATAGTTAGAATGGAAAGCACAGCCGGCACTGGCTATTACAAAGTTGCAAAGAAAAATCCTAAAAAACAACAAGGTAAACTTGAATTTAATAAGTTTGATCCTGTTGCTAGAAAACATGTTAAATTTGTTGAGAAAAAATACAAATAATTTTTTTTATTAAAGTTTTTTTATTAAGCCAACTTTTTAGTTGGCTTTTTTTTGCTTATTAAATAGTGTGATAATAAATATCAGCAAATAATTTTATTGAAAATTAAATGTATAGAAAAATTCTTAAAGAGCAATCTGGGTTATTAGATTTGCCAATCATTGTTGCTGATGATAGTGAAATTAGCAGAAAAATTTGCGAAAAATATCTGCAGGAAGCCGGCTTTAGGAATATTTATTTCGCAAAAGATGGTGAAGAAGCACTTGAGCTTGTTACTTTACATCAACCAAGAATTTTAATTTGCGATATTTTTATGCCAAAACTCACAGGTTTTGAGCTTATAAACAAAATTAGAAGCAACCCTAAAACCGCAGATATTGCAATATTAGTTCACACCGCCACTAGTAATAGTAAAGATGTTAATGAGGCTTTTATCAAAGGTGCAAATGATGTTATTTTGAAGCCAGTGCAGAAAGAAGAATTTCTTTCAAGATGTGCTTTGCATCTTGAAAACTCAACCTATCGCAAAAGAATTAAAGAGGAATTAGAAAAAGCAAAGTTTTTACAGGCTTCAATTATTCCTAACTCTGAAAAACTTATACAAATTAAAGAAAAAACTGGCATAGAAACAGGTTTTATTTTTCAACCTAGCTCAGAATTAGGCGGGGATTTCTGGTCAATTAAATTATTAGCGGAAGATAAAATTGCAATTTATTGCGTTGATTTAACCGGTCACGGCATTGCCTCTGCAATGAATACTTTTAGAGTTCACAGCCTTATTGAAGAAAACCTAAAAACTGATGTGAACATCAAAGAGTTTATGCAGAAAATAAATTCTGTATTATGCGATATTATGCCGCTTGGGCAATATGCAACAATGTTTTTTGGCGTGATTGATATTAAGAAAAATATTTTATCTTATACAAATGCTGGTGTGCCTTATCCAATTCTTTGTAAGGCAAATGGTGATGTTTCTACCTTAGTTATTAATGCACTGCCAGTTGGTGCAAGCAGTGAAGCTGAATATGAAGTTAAATCTACCAACTTTTCAAAAGGCGATGTTTTGCTTGTGTTTAGTGATGCATTAAATGAAACAACAAACCAACAAGGGGAATTTTTCTCAGAAGATAAAATCAGTAAAACTTTATCAAAAATTTGTAATAATCCTGCACAAGAAATTACTGATTTATTATTTTCAAGATTTTCAAATTATGTTGGCAAAACCAATTTTGATGATGATTTAACAATCAATATTTATAAAAGAATTAGCTAATTTCTGAGAGTTTTATTTCTTGCTCTGCGATAATTAAAGCATTTACAATATTATCAATATCGCCTTCATCTATAATTTTTTCAATATTGAAAATGCTTAAATTCACCCTGTGATCTGTAACCCTATCTTGCGGGAAGTTATAGGTGCGGATTTTTTCACTTCTATCACCGCTACCAACTTGGCTTTTTCTTGAAGAGGCACGCTCTTCATCAAGTTTTTGGCGTTGGATTTCATAAAGTTTTGATTTAAGCAATTTCATTGCTTGAGCCTTATTTTTATGCTGAGATTTTTCAGTTTGTTGTGCAACCGCAATACCAGTTGGAATATGCGTTACACGCACCGCAGATTCCGTTTTGTTCACATGTTGTCCACCTGCACCTTGGGCGCGGAATACATCAATTCTTAAATCCTTTTCATCAATTTGAATATCAACATCTTCCGCTTCTGGAAGCACCGCCACCGTTGCCGCTGAAGTGTGTATTCTGCCTTGAGTTTCAGTTTTAGGAACTCTTTGCACCCTATGCACACCAGATTCAAACTTTAATTTTGCGAAAACCCCTGCACCTGTAACACTGCAAACAATTTCCTTATAGCCACCCATATCACTTTCTGAGGCATCCATAACCTCAAAACGCCAACCTTGCTTTTGTGCATATCGCATATACATATTCAGCAAATCACCTGCGAAAATTGCGGCTTCATCACCGCCTGTGCCGGCTCTAATTTCTAAAATAGCGTTTTTCTCGTCAGCAATATCTTTTGGAAGCAATGCAATTTTAACCTCTTTTTCAAGCTGAGGAAGATTTTTTTTGGCATTTTGTAATTCTTCTTCCGCAAGCTCTTTAAGCTCATTATCATTAAGCATTTCTTCAAGTGCTGGAATTGATTGTGAAAGGCTGAGATATTTTTCAATTAAAGAAACAGTTTCTGACATTGCAGAAAATTCTTTAGAGAGATTTGCAAAATCTTTGGATGATAAAGCCTCAGGGTTTAGGAGCTTCTGCCCAACTTCTTTATGCTTATTAACAATAGCTTCTAACTTACTTTCAAACGACATATCAAAAAAAATTCATTAGGAAAGTAAAGCTAGATAAACTAAGCTGTGGCTTTTTCAAGCTCTTTATCTTCTTCGCTTGATGTGTTAAAAGATAAGTTTGATGCACGAACTTTTTTCTCAATTTCTTCTGCAAGTTTTGGATTATCTTTTAAGTATTGTTTTGCGTTTTCTTTACCTTGCCCAATTCTTGTGCCATTATATGCAAACCAAGAGCCAGCTTTCTCAATAATTTCAGTGGCAACGCCCATATCAATAACTTCGCCTAAACGAGAAATACCTTCACCATAAATAATTTCAAAATCAGCTTGCTTGAATGGTGGGGCAACTTTATTTTTAACAACTTTAGCACGCGTTTGGCTGCCAACAACATTTTCCTTATCTTTAATAGTGCCGGTTTTTCTAATATCAATACGCACTGATGCATAGAATTTTAGAGCATTTCCACCGGTTGTAGTTTCAGGATTACCAAACATTACACCAATTTTTTGGCGAATTTGATTAATGAAAATAACTGTACAATTTGTTTTTGAAATAGAGCCAGTAAGTTTTCTGAGGGCTTGGCTCATCAGCCTTGCTTGTGCACCCATTTGGGCATCACCCATATCCCCTTCAATTTCAGATTTTGGAACAAGAGCCGCAACGGAATCAACCACGATAACATCCACCGCACCAGAGCGAACTAGCGTATCACAGATTTCAAGTGCTTGCTCCCCAGTATCAGGTTGAGAGATAATTAAATCATTAATATTAACCCCAAGTTTTTCTGCGTAAACAGGGTCAAGCGCGTGTTCCGCATCTATGAAGGCACAAACTCCTTTTTTCTTCTGAGCTTCCGCAACAATATGAAGTGTAAGTGTAGTTTTACCAGAGCTTTCAGGGCCATAAATTTCAATAACCCTACCCCTAGGCACGCCACCAATTCCAAGTGCCATATCAAGCCCTAAAGAGCCTGTAGAAATAGCTTCCACACTAACTGCTTCTTTATCGCCTAACTTCATTATTGAGCCTTTACCGAAAGATTTTTCAATTTGACTAAGTGCAGTTTCAAGAGCTTTTTTCTTATCCATAAATAACCTGTGTATGATTTTAATTTCTCTATTTTCTAGCACCTTTTTAACTCACTTCCAAGTAAAATAAAAAATATTTTATCAGCACCCCTTCCATAGAAAATTTATTCGTTCCAAAATTATTTTGCAGGGTTGGAAATTTTTTCAATTCATCAAAACTAATTTTATCTTAAAATGAATAATTTTTCTAAAGATTACACACTTGAAATTAAATCTCTAAACAAACTTGGTGCGTTTAGCGGTTATGCGAGTGTTTATAATATTATTGATAATCACGATGATGTAATTCTGCCTAATGCATTTTCAAATTCTTTGAGGGGTGAAACTTCCATCAAACTTTTATGGCAACATAGAGCTGATGAGCCAATTGGCATAATCACCCATCTTGAAGAAGATGAAAGAGGTTTATTTGTTGAAGGCAATCTTCTGTTAGAAATTGCTAGAGCGAAAGAGGCCTATTCTCTGTTAAAATCTGGGGCATTAAGGGGGTTAAGTATTGGCTTTAGAGTTACTGATTCTGAGATTAATAATCAAAATATTAGATTTATAAAATCTGCTGAATTGTTTGAAATTAGCCTTGTTACATTTCCAGCTAACGAATCTGCAAAAATAACTTCCATAAAATCTAATGATATTGCGGAAGCAGAGCTTCTATCCTCGCTTAATAGGGCAATCAATATTTTGCAAGGCTAAAAATCCTCTCCCGCTAGCAGGGGAGGAAATTAATAATTTAACCAACAACCAAAAATAAATTTTTATGAATATAATAAATAGAAAAGTTGATGAACTAGGCAATGCTTGGGAAGAATTCAAAAAAGTAAATGATAGAAGGCTTAATGAAATTGAACGCAAAGGCAGTGCTGATGCTTTAACAAATGAGCATTTGTTCAAAATTAACAATGTTATTGATAATTTTAAGTCTCGCTTAGATGGCTTTGAAACCGTTATGAACAGGCCGGCTTTAGGCGGTGAATATAAATCTGAGGCAAGTTCTCGTGATGCTTCAGAGCATAAATCTGCATTCATAAATTATATCCGCAAAGGTGTAGAGGGGGAGCTTGCATATCTAGAAAAGAAAGCCCTCTCAGTTGGTTCTGATGCTGATGGCGGATATTTAGTTACACCACAAATGAGTAGCGTTTTAGCTCGCACGATTTTTGAAACATCACCAATGAGAAAAATTGCTTCTGTAACGCAAATTTCTTCAGATACATTAGAAATTATTGAAGATAACACTTCCGCAGGGGCAGATTGGGCAACCACTGAAAGTGCAGAAGTTGAGGATTCAACAACACCAGAAATTGGTAAAATATCCATTGAAGTTCACGAGCTTGTAGCACAACCAAAAGCCACGCAAAAATTAATTGATGATTCATCTATTGATATTGAACAATGGCTTACAGAAAAATTGGCTGATGTGTTTTCTCGTAAAGAAAATACTGCTTTTATTTCAGGTAATGGCACTGCAAAACCAACCGGAATTTTATCTTATCCAGCAGGCACTGGGGCTGGGCAAATTCAGCAAATTAACTCTGGCACTTCTGCTGTGGTAACCGCAGATTCACTCATTAATTTATATTATGCCCTAAAAGATGAATATGCAATTAATGCAACTTTTTTAATGAATCGTGCAACTATTCAAGCGATGCGTTTACTTAAAGAGGCAACTACAAACCAATATTTATGGCAACCCGGTTTAAGTTTAGGCACGCCTGATACATTACTTGGCGTTCCAGTGATGCAGGCTTCAGATATGCCAGTTGCGGCCGCAAATTCACTTTCTGTTGCAGTGGGTGATTTCAAAAGGGCTTATCAAATAGTGGATAGATTTGGGGTTAGAATTCTTCGTGATCCATACACTGAAAAACCATTCGTGAAGTTTTATACAACTAAAAGAGTTGGTGGTGAGGTGGTGAATTTTGAAGCAATTAAACTTCTGAAATTAGCAGTTTAATAAAGGTTATTAAAATTTCCCTCTCCCTTTGGGAGAGGGCTAGGTTGAGGGCATTAAAAACTTCTATAGCCCTCACCAGATTTTCTAAGCTCTATAATTCGCTTGAAAATCTTGCCTCTCCCGATGGGAGAGGAAAAACCTAGCACCTAATCCCCAACCCCCAAACCCTAATTTTATGTTTTCCTTTTTCAAAAGAAACAAAAATCCAGAGTTGGTAAAACTTGAAGAGCCAACCATAGAGCCAATTTCTATTGACGAGGTAAAAAAGTTTATTCGCATCTCTGGTGATTATGAAAATAATACAATTCAAGATTTAATAAAATCAGCAAGGCAAGAGGCTGAAAAATTTATGAAATCTTCAATCTTAAAACAAAAATGGCGTTTAACTTATAGAAATAATTTAGATGCTGAAATTGAATTGCCAATGGGGCCAGTTATCTCAATAGATGCGGTTAAAATTATTGCTAGAGATAATAGTGAAACCCTTTTTGATTCTTCAAATTATCAACTTTCACCTGCAAAATATTTTCTGTTTTTTGATAAAATTCCTAGCGGAAGATTTATCGCAATAGATTATTTTTCTGGCTTTGATGAAACCGCAGAAAGCATACCGGCTCAGATAAAAACTGCATTGCTTAATCAAGTAGCTTATCTTTATGAAAACCGCAATAGAGTTGATTTAACGCCTTCCGCAAGGGATGTTTTCAACCTCTATCGCAGAGTTTTAATTTAGTGGGGTTTTATGAATTCATTTCACAATATTCGCTTCCCTGCTGATATTTCTGCAAAAGCGGTTAGCAAAATAAATTTTCAAACCGAAATAATTTCATTTCTTGGTGGCAATGAAAAACGCAATTCTTTTCAAGCAACGCCCCTTAGAAAATTTGAAATTAATCTTAAAGAAATTTCTAACCTGCAAGCTGAAAGGGTGCGAGAATTTTTTATTGCAAGGCAAGGCTCTGCCTATAGTTTTCGCTTTAAGGATTGGCAAGATTTTGAAGCAATAAATCAAGAAATTGCAGTGGGTGATGGTATCACAAAAAATTTTCAACTTATAAAAAAATATGGCGATGATCAAAATTACATTTCTAGAAAAATTACAAAAATTTTTCAAAACTCTGAAAAAATTTTTTTGGACGGGGTTATCCAGTCAAGCGGATTTAATATATCAGCTAATAATGGTGTGGTTAGTTTTACATCTGCTCCTGCAGTTGGTGTCGCGATAAATGCGAGCTTTGAGTTTGATTGCATTGTTCGCTTTGAGCAAGATTTTTTAGAATTTTCGCAAGAATCTTTTGCTAAAGGCTCACTACAAAAAATTGGTTTTATTGAAGTTTTAGAGGGGTGATTTATGAAAAATATTTCTGAAAATATGTTAAATCACCTTGCTGATAATTTAACTTCGCTTGCAAAATTTATAAAAATTACCAAAGCGGATTTTGTGATTGGCTTTACCAATAATTCTCAAAAAATTTCTTATGAAAATATTGAGTATCTGCCAATAATTGATGCAGAAAATTTTTCTATTACATCAAATAATTCCATCAAGAATAAGGATAATTTTTTAGGCGCATTTGAAACTGATATAATCTCTGAAGCACTTATAAAATCTGGCTTTTTTGATAATGCAGAAATAGAAATTTTTTTGCTGAATTATAATAATTTTGATGATGGTAAAATAATTATTAAGAAGGGTTTTATTTCTAAAATTATCTTTGATAACAATAAATTTATTTTTGAAATTTCATCTTTTGCAAAGAATTTAGAAAATCTTATTACGCAAAATTATTCACCTAATTGCAGAGCAAAATTTGGCGATGCTAAATGTAAAATTGATAAAAATAATTTCTCATTTACTGGCGAAGTTACTGAAGTAATCTCAAATATCAGTTTTAGAGATGAAGGCAGAAATGAAGAAAAATTTTATTTTAATTATGGCTTGCTAGAGTTTTTATCAGGGCAGAATATCGGCGTTATTAAAGAAGTATCAGAGTTTTCAAATAAAACTATCAAGCTAAAAACCCCTCTACCATTTCAGCTTAATATTAATGATGAATATAAAATTTTTGCTGGTTGCGATAAAAAATTTTCAACCTGCGTTAGTAAATTTAATAATGCCCTCAATTTTAGAGGTGAGCCTCATCTGCCCGGTATTAACAAAATTTTTGCGAATATATGAACTCAAAAAATGAAATATTATCAAAAGCAAGGCAATATCTTGGCACAAAATTTTTGCATCAAGGCAGAAGTAAAAAATTTGGTGTTGATTGTATAGGGCTTATTTTCTGCGTTTTGCAAGAGCTTAACATCAAAATTAATGGCAGAAATTTATCTGAGCTTGATGAGAAAAATTACGCAAGAATTCCCAATGGTAATTATCTTAAGCAGAAATTAGATGAAAATTTAATTGCAGATGAAAGGGGTTTCATATTCTTAATGCGTTTTGGTAAAAACCCGCAACATCTGGGTTTTATTGATTTTCAAGAGAATGGAAACACCAAGCTAATCCATTGTTATCAGCAAGTTGGAAAAGTTATTGAGCATCAAATTGATAAAACTTGGGCGGAGCGAATTATCAATATTTATAGATTATAAAATTTTTTTTATGACAAGTATTACCTTAAAAAATGCTAGTTCTAGTTTTGTAGATTCCTTCGGATTCTCAGAAATTCCAGTGGTTGGCAGTTATGTAAACCGCAATGTAAAAGCGGGCTTGGGTGAAATTTCAACTTCTCTTGGGCAAGAAATTGATGGCCAAATTTTCGGCTATGATGAGAGAAATTTAATCAGAGGTAGAAAATTATCAGAATTTTCAATTCAAACCTCATCATATGGTGAAGTTATAAATAAAATTTATGGTAGAGTTAGAATTTCAGGCAATATAATTTGGGCTGATAAAATTAAAATCATAGAAGAAAAGCAAGCGGTAAATCAAGGCGGAAAGGGCAGTGGTGCAAAGGTTGAAAGAAAAACTGAAACTAGATTTAGATATTTTGTTAATCTTGCAATCGCACTTTGCGAAGGCGAAATTGATAATATTGAACGCATTTGGGCAGATGCAAATCTTATAAATTTAGCTAATTACTGCAGCAATTTTAGAATTCATAAAGGCACTGAATCACAAAACCCAGATAGTTTGATAGAATCCTTTGAAGGTATAGGCAAAACGCCAGCTTACAGGGGTCTTGCTTATATAGTTATGGAAGATTTTGAGATTACTGAATTTCGTGGGCGTATTCCAAATTTTGCTTTTGAGGTGGCTAGAAATCTAAATTTTTCTGAAGAAAATTCACCTGAAAAATTAATTGAAGGCGTTAATATTATCCCCGGCTGTGGCGAGTTTGTTTATGATACAATCACTCATCAAAAATTAGATGGCTTAGAAATTGCAGGCAAGTGGTATCAAAAAAGTTTTGCTGAAAATATAAATCAAAATAATGCTTTTGGTAAGGCAGATAGCCTTGTTGCACTTGATAATCTGCAAAATAATTTTCCCAATCTTGAATATGTAAGTATAATTTGCTGTTGGTTTGCTGATGATTTAGATATTCAAAACTGCAAAATTGAACCTCGGGTTGAATATAAATCTCTTACCAAAACTACTCCTACAGAATGGGTGGTTGCTGGCTTAAATAGGGCAAGTGCAAGGCTTGTTACGCAAAATAATAATCGCCCGATTTATGGTGGCACGCCTAGTGATGCATCAATTTTAAGATTTATTGATGAATGTAAAAATCGTGGGTTAAAAGTTAAGTTTTATCCAATGATTTTTGTT
Source organism: uncultured Rickettsiales bacterium (assembly GCA_964445765.1). GTDB lineage: Bacteria > Pseudomonadota > Alphaproteobacteria > Rickettsiales > UBA8987 > JANPLD01. Next base: position 684,699 of record CAYULD010000001.1, read on the forward strand.
GATAGTTTAACCAAACCTTGGCGAGGTAAAATCACAGGAAATGCAAGTGATGTAACGGATTTTTTCACCAAAACTAAAGGCTATAATGAGTTTATTTTGCATTATGCAAATCTGGTAAAAAATAAGGTTGATGCATTTATTATTGGCACTGAAATGAAGGGGCTTACATCAATCAGAGATGGAAATAATTTCCCTGCAATTGATGAATTTATCAACCTTGCGGAGCTAGTAAAAAATATAATGGGTGTAACTACAAAAATTTCTTATGCAGCAGATTGGAGTGAATATCACTCAATAGATGGCTGGTATCATCTTGATCCCCTCTGGGCTTCAGAAAATATAGATTTTATTGCTATTGATGCTTATTTTCCGCTTACAGATAGGCCACAAAATGGCGTTTATGATGTTGATGAAATCATTGCTGGCTGGGAAAGTGGTGAGGGCTATGATTGGTTTTATAGTGATGAACACCGCACCATTAAAGAAAATTTAAGTGAAGAATATGCTTGGAAAAATCTCGCTTGGTGGTGGAATAATTTTCACATCAACCCAGACGATAACCAAACCGATTGGCAACCGCAGAGTAAAAAAATATGGTTTGCGGAATATGGTTTTCCTTCTGTTGATGGTGCTAGCAATCAGCCAAATGTTTTTTATAATCCTGAATCTGAAGATTCTGCACTACCTAGATTTTCTAAGGGTTATATTGATTTTTTTGCACAAAGAAATGCCATTAAAGGCACGCTTCTAAAATGGCAAAATTCACCTATGGTTGAAAAGAAATTTCTTTGGGCTTTTGATGCAAGGCCTTATCCTAATTTTCCGGATATGCTTAATGTTTGGAGTGATGGCGAAATTTGGTCGCGAGGGCATTGGATAAGCGGAAAGCTAGGTAATGCAAGCCTTGCAGATGTTATAACTGAAATTTGTATAAATGCTGGTTTAACTGAAAATCAAATTGATGTAAGTGAGCTTAAAGAAATTTTAATCGGCTTTCAAATTGCAAATAATGATTCTGCAATCAATGCAATTAAAGATCTCTCTCAGGTTTATTTTTTTGATATAGTAGAAAGTGAAAAAATAAAATTTATCCCTAAAAAAATCAGCAATATTATTGAAATTAATTCAAGTGAGATAATTTTTGATGATAAGATAAAAAGAAGAAATTTTGCAATTCAATTTGAAAAATATTCAGAGAAATTAATTACTTCGCAAGTTGTTTTTAATTATTATTCGCAAAATAATAATTATCAAATTAATACTATTACAAATAACGCGGAAGATATTAATTCCCAAGCGAAAATTGAGGTTAATTCTTCTATAATTTTTAATAATTCTGTTGCTGAAAATATTGCAAAAATAATTTCACTTGAGGAAAATATAGCAACAAATAGGGTTGAGTTTTTTCTTTCTTACAAGCATATTTATTTAGAAAATGGCGATATAATTAAACTCAATTTTAATGAAAATTTTTATAATTTACGCATTACAAATATAATTGCAAAAGATGGTAGAATTAGAGTAAATGCTATAATTTTTGAGGATAATTTTTATAATTTTAATCTCTTAGATTTTCAAGGCGGAAGCTCAGAAAATTTGGAAATTATTTCAGATACTCATCTAGAAATTTTAGATATTCCCAACTTAAATTTAGATTTTAATATTGATAATCCGCATCTAAAAATTGCGGTTTGTGGGCTTTCAAATAATTGGCAGGGGGCATCAATTTACATCAGTAATATTTCAGCGGAAGTTGGCTTTCAAAAAATTGCTGAAACATCAAAATCTGCAAAAATTGGTTATTTAACCAATAGTTTTTCTGAAAAAAATCAACTTATAGTTGATGAAATTTCTACCGCAGAAATAAATCTCATTAATGGCGAGTTAGAAGGAATTTCAACTGATTTAATGCAACAATTTAGCAATTTATGCATTATAGGAAATGAAATTTTGCAATTTCAAAGTGCAGAAATTTTGTCAGAAAATAATTACCAGTTAAGTGGTTTTTATCGTGGGCTTTTCAGCAGTGAAAATTTTATGAATCATAACCCATCAGAACGCTTTATTTTACTTGATGATAATATTATCAAAATTGAAATACCTGCAAATTTAATCGGCTCTAAATTATGGCTAAAGGCGGTTTCTTTTGGCAAATCTATTGAAGATGCAGAAGCAATAGAAATAAATTTTCAAGCAAATAGCTTAAAGCCTTTTTCAGTGGTGCATCTTAAAAAAGAATTTATTGAAAATGATATTAAAATTTCTTGGTTAAGAAGATCTCGTTCGTTAAGCAATTTTTCATCACAGGTTGAAATTCCACTCGCAGAATTTGCTGAAAAATATGAGGTTGAAATTATGCAGGGTGAGATTGTGAAAAGAATTATTAATTCAAATCAGAGTGAAATTTTATATTCAGAGGCAGAGCAAATTGAAGATTTTTCTTCCCTGCAAACTAATATAAAAGTTAGAATTTATCAAATTTCTCAACAAATTGGCAGGGGCTTTATAAAAGAAGAAATTCTATGAATTATAAATATTGCTTGAAATTTAATATTTTGCTTTTATAAAGCATTCCAATTTCCTACTCATAAGCGGGTGTAGCTCAGGGGTAGAGCGCAACCTTGCCAAG
>CAYULD010000002.1:0-531855 GCA_964445765.1 uncultured Rickettsiales bacterium
CTTGCCAAGGTTGATGTCGAGAGTTCGATTCTCTTCACCCGCTCCAGTTTATTTCGTAAAATTACCTCTATAAAGCAAATTTATAACTTAATATATTACTCAAAATTTGATATATATTTGACTTTTAAGTGTTTTTATATAGAGGTTCTAGGGCTAGGTTCTAGAGGCTAGGGTTTTTTGACTTGAAAAGTCTTCCTAATCTCCAAAATTACCCCCTAACCCCTAAAACCTAACCCCTTACTCCTAGATAATGAAGCATATTGTAATTGTAGAATCCCCAGCTAAGTGCAAAAGCATAAATAAATATCTTGGTAAAGATTATAAAGTTTTGGCTTCTTATGGGCATATTAGGGATCTTCCTTCAAAAGATGGCTCAGTGCTGCCAGATAAAGATTTTGAGATGAAATATCAAGTTGCCGCTGATTCTAAAAAGAATGTTAAGGCGATTGAAGATGCTGTGCGTGGTGCGGAATCCCTCATTCTTGCAACCGATCCGGATAGAGAGGGGGAATCTATCTCTTGGCATGTTTATGATGTTTTGAGAAGAGATAAAGTTATTAACGCAAATTTTCCAGTAAAGAGGGTTTCTTTTAACTCCATTACAAAAGAGGCGGTTACGCAGGCGATGAAAAATCCTCGCCAGATTGATATGGATTTAGTTAACTCTCAGCAAGCAAGGCGTGCTTTAGATTATCTAGTGGGCTTTACCTTATCACCAATTTTATGGCGTAAACTTCCCGGGAGTCGCTCAGCGGGTAGGGTTCAATCAGTTGCACTTCGTTTAATATGTGAAAGAGAAACTGAAATTGAAAAATTTAAGGCACAAGAATATTGGAGCATTTCTGCCTTGTTTGAAAACGCTTCTTCTAGTTTAATCCCTGCAAATCTAACTTATGCAGAAGGCAAGAAACTTGATAAATTAGCAATCTCAGATAAAGGCACTTCTGATAAATATCTTGATGAAATTAAGAAAAGAAATTTCACAGTTGGTGAAGTTGAAAAGAAAAAAGTTTTTAGAAATCCAAAACCACCTTTTACAACTTCAACATTACAACAAGAAGCATCTCGCAAACTAGGGTTTTCTGCATCAAAAACTATGATGTTAGCTCAAAGATTATATGAAGGCGTGAAAATTGGCTCAGAAATTACCGGTTTAATTACATATATGAGAACGGATGGCGTTTCCGTTGCACCAGAGGCTATCACTAGAACTCGTGAGGTTATTGGTAAGAATTTTGGTGATAAATATCTGCCAGAAAAGCCAAAATTTTATGCCTCAAAACAAAGAAATGCTCAAGAAGCTCACGAAGGTATTAGGCCAACTGATTCTGCTAGAAGGCCAGAAATGGTAGCAAGCTATTTAGAAGCAGATCAGCTTAAATTATATGATTTAATCTGGAAAAGAATGGTTGCTAGCCAAATGGAAGCGGCAATCTTTAACCAAGTTGCAGCTGATATTTCAAGCGATGATAAAAAATATATATTCCGTGCAGTTGGTAATGTGCTTGAGTTTGATGGCTTCTTAAAATTATATCACGAAGATGTTGATGATGGCGATGATGAGGATAAGGAAAATATTCTGCCGGATCTCAATCAGAATGATAAATTAAAGTTCAGTAAAAAAGCGGTTAATGATAATGAGAAAGGGCAAAACCCTTTAGCTGAGCAACATTTCACCCAGCCACCACCTAGATATAATGAAGCAAGTTTGGTTAAAAAACTTGAAGAGCTTGGAATTGGCAGGCCTTCAACTTATGCATCAATAATTTCTGTTTTAATTGATAGGGGCTATTGCAAACTTGATAAAAGAAGGTTTTATCCTGAGCCTCGTGGGCGTGTTGTAACGGGCTTCCTGCAAGAGTTTTTCTCAAAATATGTGCAATATGATTTTACCTCTGATTTAGAAGATCAGCTTGATTTAGTCTCTGATGGCAAACTGGATTGGAAACAACTTTTAAGAAATTTCTGGCAGGATTTCAAAGGCACTATTGATGCAACCTCTGAAGTTACCATTACAGATGTAATAAATAAACTTGAAAAATCACTCGGCTTTTTATTCGGTGAAAATGAAGATGCAAGAAAATGCCCATCTTGCAATGATGGCGTTCTAGGCTTAAAAATCAGCAGATTTGGCCCTTTTATTGGTTGCTCAAATTATCCAACTTGTAATTATACTAAGAAAATTGAAGCGGATAATTCTAATAATGATGGGGAAAATTCCTCTGAAAATTCAGAAAATAATTCTGGCGAAAAACCAAAATATGAAAAATTTGAAGATAAATTCATTGGCGTTGATAAAAAAACTGGCTCAGAAATTTATCTTAAAAAAGGCCCTTATGGCTTATATTTGGAGTTAAAGGGAAGTGTTGTTGAAGCTCCAAAAGCAGAAGAAAAAGAAGAGGGGAAAGGTAAAAAATCTAAATCTAAAAAAGCAAAATCTTCTGCACCTAAACCAAAAAGAATTTCAATTCCAAAAGGTATAAGGCCTGATGAAGTAAATCTTGAAAAAGCAGAAATGTTGCTGAGTTTACCTCGTGAATTAGGCTCTGATAATGATGGAAATAAAGTTACCGCGTCTATTGGAATGTTTGGCCCTTATGTTGCGTGCAACAAGGTGTTTGCCTCAGTTAAGAGTGATTTATTTGAAATTACCCTTGATGAAGCCTTACAATTAATTGAAGAAAAAAAGAACAAACCAAAAGGCACTGGCAGAGGAAGATTTAAGAAAAAATCTTAGTTATTTTCAAATAAAATTTCTTATTATAACGCGAAGATTCTGTTGCTAGGCTCTTCGCAAGCCCCTTACTTAAATTGCTTTATTTCCTCATAGAGGAAGGTTTAAGCAGCTTTAAGTGTTGCAACAGCAAAATTGTCATTTGCTGCTACTGCAAAATTGTCGTTTGCATTTGTGAATTTGAATTGTTTTACGGCTATTTCTCGCCGGGCAAAACCATAATCTTTACTGCATCTGTCGATCCTATTTCGGCCCCATCAATATTAGGTGCTAGGAGTTAGGTGCTAGGAGTTATGGTTTATTTCACCCTAGCCCCTAGCCTCTAGAACCTAGCCCCTACTAATGGTGGAGCCGTCGGGCACCGCCCCCGAGTCCAATCTGCCTATTCTAAAACAGAATTTATTGCCATAGCTTTCGCACCATCATTATATCATAGAAATTTTAATTTGTTAAGTGTTACTAGTAGAATAAGTTGCTTGGAATTGTTCAAACGCCTTTATTGCATCTGCTGCATACATCAAAGAAGGCCCACCACCCATATAAATTGCCATTCCCAGCACTTCTTCAACCTCTTCCTTAGTTGCACCCAATTTAACCAGAGCTTCCGCGTGGAAGCCAATGCAACCATCACACCTAACGGAAACCCCTATTGCAAGTGCAATAAATTCTTTAGTTTTTTTGCTCAAAACCCCATCTTTTGTGGCAGATTGTGCCATTGCTGAAAAACCAGTCATTGTATCTTTAATATCAGCCCTCAAAGTTTTTAGATTGCTGGAAATATCTTTACAAATCTCAGGATAATTTTTCATATAATATATTGATAGTTAAGTTAATAAAACAGCCAGTATTAGGTAAGAATATTCTTATATTAGAATATTCTTATATATTGTCAAGTTATATGTATCTAGTAATCAAAAATTTTAATGAATATCTTTGTAGAAATTATTTATAAATAGATTAATTATTTTAAATTTTACTACACCTATAAAAAACATAAAAAATAATTATTTCAGAAAAAGATTTAGAATATAATATAAAACTTCTAAAAAAAATCAAAAAACTATAGCTCAAATTCTTCTCTGGTAAAGATGGCTTCAAGTGTTATACCTTCATTTTTTAGGTTTTCCTTTGCACCTTCTTGCCTATCAACCATTGAGATAATTTTATTAACATTACAGCCAAGATTTCTAACAATTTCAACCGCCTTCATCGCAGAGCCACCCTTTGTTGTAACATCTTCAAGAATAATAATATTATCACCTTTTTTAAGTGTAACACCTTCTATAAGTTGGTTTGTGCCTCTATCTTTCTTTTCTTTGCGAACATAGAAAGATTTTACTGGGCGTTTTTCTTGAAAACTAAGCACACAAACCGCAGAAACTATAGGGCAAGCACCAAGTTCAAGTCCGCCTATTGCATCAATATTTTTATCAATTTTATCTAAAACTAATTTAGCAGATAAATTTGCACCTTCTGGGTCAAGCAAGGTAGTTTTGAGATCAAATAAATAATTACTTTTAGCACCTGAAGCCAAAGTAAAATCACCCCTCTTAAAAGATTTTTCTAATATAATTTCTTTTAATCTTGCTTTGATATTCATATAAATATTTTTTTAATTTTGAGATATTTTAATAATGTTTTTTAGGAATTCCAAGCCTTTCACAATGATCAGAATATAATTGCATTATTTGGGCTGATGTTTCTTCAACTGATCTTCTAGTTACATCAAGCACTGGCCAAGCCTGAGAGGTAAATATTCTGCGAGATTGGCGAATTTCTTCATTGATTTTATCTAAATCAACATAATCAGTATTTGCTTGCTCATTAAGAGATGTAAGCCTTGATTTTCTAATCTGACCAAGCCTTTCAGGCTGAATATATAAGCCAACCACTAATGGTTTTTCTAACTTAAATAAAGTTTCTGGCAAATCCACGCCATTTACAAACGGCACATTAGCGGCGTTTAGACCACGATAAGCAAGATAAACACAAGTTGGCGTTTTAGAAGTTCTTGAAGCACCAACAAGCACAATATCTGCCTCTTCCAGAGTATCTGTCTCTGCACCATCATCATGGGCAAGCGTGTAATGAATAGCATCAACTTTCTGAAAATATTCTTCATCAAGTTCATATTGCTTGCCGGTTTGATATTTTGCCTCCACCCCAAAATAGCTTGAGAACTCTTTGATAACTTTATTTAACACTGGAATACAAGGAATTCTGAGTTTTCTGCAATGTTTAATTAGCATTGCTTGTAAATCTCTATCAATTACGGTGTAAAGAACAGGGCCGGGAGATTCTGAAATTTCCTCACAAACTCTTTGCATTTGACCGGGCGTGCGAACTAAACTCCAAGTATGCTCTTCATAGTCAATATTATCAAATTGGCTCATTGCTGATCGCATAATTGAGTTGACCGTTTCCCCAGTAGAATCCGAAATTAAATGTATATGATGTATTGGCATTATTTAATTTTTTTTCTTTTTGCTTAAACAGGCTTTGTCTGCAGGGTCAAAAAAACCCTCAACAGCAGGATCCTCCCCCCCCATTGGTATTCATTACCCTTTTTTCTTTCTTCTTCTAAATTATCAAAGTGCTTTTTTACACTTTCAGTATTTGATGGATTTATATAATGATTCCATAGTACTCCTGACTTTTCATTCTTTTTTTCTGACATAATACCCCATATTAAACCCTTAAAAATCCAACAAATTCTTGCATTTCTTGCAGAGTTTTTTCTGCAATTTCTGAGGCAATATTTTGCCCTTCTTTCAAAATTCCCATCAAATAAGTTTTATCATTTTTAAGCTCATTAAATTTTTTATTTATTGGTGATAATTTATCAACTGCAATTTCACCTAAAGCAGTTTTGAAATTTGACCAATTAGAATTCTCAAACATTTTTATAGTATCTTCCAAACTTATTTCTGCGAGAGAAGAATAAATATTTAGCAAATTTACAGCTTCAGGGCGAGGGCTTGCCTCATCTCCCAGATTTATTCCGCTAAAAGCATCAGATTTTGCGCGTTTGAATTTATCCATTATCTGCTCTGCATTATCAGATAAATTAATTCTAGAAAAATCAGATTCATCAGATTTACTCATCTTTTTAGTGCCATCACGCAAACTCATCACTCTTTTTGCTTGTGATAAAATAAGTGGCTCTGGCTCTGGAAAAATCTGCCTGCCAGCTTTTACATTAATAGAATTTGCAATATCTCTAGTTAGTTCCAAATGCTGTTTTTGATCATCACCAACTGGAATATGAGTTGCCTTATAAAGCAGAATATCCGCTGCCATCAGCACTGGATATGAAAAAAGCCCAAGCATTGCATTATCTTGATGTTTGCCGGCTTTATCTTTGAATTGCGTCATTCTTTTAAGCCAACCAAGCGGCGTGAAGCAAGAAAATATCCAAGCAAGCTCTGAATGTTGCCTTACTGAAGATTGCAAAAATATAGAAGATTTTTTAGGATCAATACCACAGGCAATATAAGCCGCCACCATTTCTAGTGATGATTTGCGAAGCTCTTCTGGGTTTTGCTCAATGGTAATTGCATGTAAATCAACAATGCAGAAAAGGGAGCGATATTTATTCTGAATTTCAACCCATTGTTTAATCGCACCAAGATAATTGCCTAAGTGCAAATTTCCGGTTGGCTGAACGCCTGATAATACTAGATTAGACATAATATTGGTAGCTTGTTACTATTTTATTTCACAAAAATTAGCAATAAAAATCCCCTCTCCCTCTGGGAGAGGGTTAGGGTGAGGGCTAATGAATAACAAAAACCTCACCCAGCTTCAGCTAATCCTTTCACTTCAAAAAAGGGTAGAGGGGATTTTAGCGTCATTAAATTTTTGAAAACTTATTGTTACTAGCAACTGGATTAAAAAACAATAGATAATCCTGCGATGTAAGGTGGGATAGAAAAGATAATTGCAATACCTGAATAAAATGCAAGCTCCCTGCCTCTAATACCGAATTGGGTTTTAGCAACGAATATATCTTGCTTAAAAGAATAAATATCCCACAACATTGAATATAAAAACATTGATAAAATAATAGGCTTACCTAGATTAAATTTTTCCTGATAAAAAAATATTAAAATAAAGCTAAGTAGAAATATATATGAAAATGTTTCTGCGATAATATATAAAACCCCCCTACCCTCCTCAAAATGCATATAGGTTGTGCTGAATGCAAACAAGAAAAACAAAAACAAATATATTACGGCATATATTGGCATAGCTATTACAAAAAAATCCCCTCTCCTTTTGGGAGAGAGATGCTTAATCTTACTTTCAAAGAAAGTTAGATTAAGCTGGGTGAGGGTTTATAGTAATTTATGTTAGTTATGATATGTCATCCTGAGCAAAGCGAAGGATCTTAAGATGTTTCGCTATGCTCAACATGACAGACTTCAAGACAATCTACCATATATTATAATTATTACGATCCCCTCACCCTGAAAGAATTTACCTTTCAGCCTCCCCCCCTTATAAAATAAAAGGGGAGAGGGGTTTTTTATTTTATATTTGCTGAAGCTACCTTAAAAAAACTAATTTTCAACCCTTCTTGATTTATGGGCGGGGTAAACCCCTAATAATTTTGTTCTTTTGGTAAAAAAGCCAAGCTCTTCTATTGCTCGTTGAACATTTTTCTCTCTTGGGCTTCCCTCAAAGCTAATAAAAAACTGTGCTTGTGAAGATTCAACCTCTGGAATATAGCTCTCTAGCTTAATAATATTAACATTATTAGTTGCAAAGCCACCTAATGCTTTGTAAAGGCCGGCTGGTATATTACGAGTTGTGAACATCATACTAGTGATGATATGCTTTTCTTTCTCAGGATCTGGGTCAATAGGCTCTTTTGAAAAAACTAGGAAAAGCGTTGTGTTATTTGCATCATCTTCAAAATGGGGTTTTATAACTTCAAGCCCATAAAGCTCCCCCGCTAAACTTGAGGCAAGTGCGGCTTTGGTTTTATCACCCTTCTCAGCAATTTCTTTCGCGGCAATTGCCGTATTAGAATGGCGGATTGCCTTAAACCCATATTTTGTAATATTCGCATTACATTGCATTAAAGCCTGCGGGTGAGAATAAACTTCTTTAATATCTTCAATTTTCGCACCTTTTACGCCTAATAATTGATGTTCAATTTTTTGAAAGAACTCCCCAACAATACTAAGTGCCGTTTTTGGAATAAGATTGTGGATTTCCGCCACTCTGCCAGCATAAGAATTACCAATTGGTATCATACAATATTTGGCTTTGCCTTCTTCAACGGCAATAAAAGCATCTTCAAAATTCTCACAAGGTAGGGTTTTCATATAGGGGTAAGCCAGCCTGCAAGCCAAATCTGAGTTGGCACCATACACACCCTGAAAGGCAATTACATTTTCCACTTTTTCCATAAAACTTGACTTTTCTTGTTACAACTTATTACCCAACTTTTAGAAAATTTTCTAAATCTTGGATTTTTTCAATATTGAAGGTTTCAATTTCTTTTGCACCCCTCTTAATTAATCCGCTTAAAACTTTTCCTGCACCAATTTCTGTAGCTTTAGAGATTTGTAAATCTTTTGCCATATACTCTACTGATTCCCTCCAACGCACTCTGCCAGTAACTTGCTCAGTAAGTAAGTTTTTAATTTGGCTAACATCAGAGGTTATATTTGCTGTAACATTTGCAACTAAAGGCACTATAGGTGCATTTATATTAGTTTCTGCAAGTGCTTGCCTCATAATTTCTTGAGCAGGCTTCATAAGGCTTGAGTGAAAAGGGGCGGAAACAGGAAGTTTTAAGAATCTTTTTACCCCCATTTCTTTAGCAATTTGCTCCGCTTTATCAATGCCAGCTTTTGAGCCACTTATAACCACTTGCCCATCAGAATTATCATTAGCAATTTCGCAAGGCTCATCAGAATTATTTGCTTGCTTAACTAGAGTTTCCACACCTGCAAAATCTAAACCAATTACTGCTGCCATCGCCCCTTTGCCCGCTGGAACTGCCAATTGCATTGATTTACCCCTTAATTTAAGAAGCTTCGCACAATCAGATAAACTAAAAGAATTTGCAGCACAAAGAGCAGTATATTCACCCAGTGAATGGCCTGCTACATAATTACAAAGTTGGCTTAAGTTTTGGCCAGATTGTTTTAGTAACACCCTAAGAATTGCTATAGAAACCGCCATTAACGCGGGCTGAGTGTTTTCTGTTAAGGTTAAATCTTCCTGAGAGCCTTCAAATATTATAGCTGATAATTTTTGATTAAGTGCGTTATCCACCTCTTGAAAAACTTCTTTCGCTTCAAGAAAATTTTCGTAAAAATCTTTACCCATTCCCACTATCTGAGAACCCTGCCCCGGAAAAACAAAAACCTTTTTGATCATAAAATATTTATTTTTTTAATAATTATGGTTTATAAAGATTATTGAATATAATTCAAGCAAGCTATTAAAAATATAAAATTTAAAATACCAAATGACTGATAAAAAATCTAAAAAAACTTCATTAATAAAAGGTGGCAGAGCCGCTGAAAATGTTCGTTTACGAGATAAGAAAAAACTTAAAAAATCTTCTCAAGATTGGCTTGAGAGGCAGATTAATGATCCATTCGTTCAACAAGCTAAAAAAGATGGCTATCGCAGTCGTGCTGCCTATAAATTAATAGAAATTGATGAGCAATTTAACATTCTAAATGGCAAAAAATCTATTGTTGATTTAGGCTGTGCACCGGGCAGTTGGTGTCAATATGCCTCCAGAAAACTTGGCAGTAAAGCTAAAATAATAGGCGTTGATCTAAAACAAGTTGAGGCAATCCCAAATTGCATACTTATCAAGGGTGATTTTACTGAAGATGAAATCTTAGCAAATTTACTTGAACAAACTAACGGCAAAGTTGATGTTGTGCTTAGTGATATGGCACCCAATTCAACTGGTCATTCAAGAACAGATCACCTTCAAATTATGTATCTGCTTGAGCTTGCAATTGATTTTGCGGTGAATAATCTAAAACAAGGCGGAAGTTTTGTTGCAAAAGTTTTGCAGGGTGGGGCTGAAAAAAATCTGCTTGATATTGCTAAGAAAAATTTTGAAAAAATTAAGCATTTTAAGCCAAAAGCAAGCCGTCAAGAATCAGCAGAAATGTATATAGTGGCAACTGGTTTTAGAGGATAAATTTTTATTAAGTGATTGCAAATTCATCAAAATATTTGGTGCTGGATCTCAACAGCTTTTTTGCCTCCGTAGAGCAACAGCTTAACCCTAAATTAAGGGGCAAACCAGTTGCAATTTTACCTAGCCTAACGCCTTATACTTCAGTAATTGCAGCAAGCTATGAAGCAAAAAAATTTGGCATAAAAACTAATACTAAGGCAATAGATGCTAAAAAATTATGCAAAGATATAATTTTTATTCCAGCGAATCATAAAAATTATGTTGAATTTCATCACAAGATTATTGAAGAAATTGATCACCATATTCTAATTCAAAATGTTCTTTCTATTGATGAAGTGGCCTGTGAATTACAAGGTGAAGAAAAAACCTTAGAAGGCTCAATGGCATTATCTAAGAAGATTAAAAAGGGCATTCAGCAAAATGTTGGTGAGGCAATAAAATGCTCAATTGGCGTTGCCCCTAATAAATTTTTAGCAAAAATTGCCAGCGATATGCAAAAGCCAGATGGCTTTACTTATCTTGATTTTAACAATTTAGAAGAAAGATTATTAAGCCTCAATTTAAGGAATATTCCGGGAATTGGAAAAAATATGGAATTTCGCTTAAAAAATGATGGGATTTTTACAATGCAAGATTTACTTTCTCTTGAACCAAAACATATGAGGAAAATCTGGCATTCCGTTCAAGGTGAAAGATTATGGTATTTATTGCGTGGTTACAATTTGCCTGATGTTGAAACTAAAAAAAGCACAATTGGTCATAGCCATGTGCTTGCCCCAGAATTTAGAGAGAAGACAAGGGCAAAAATTGTTGCTCATCGCCTTACGCTTAAAGCAGTTAGCAGGCTTAGAAGAATTGGCTATTACGCAAGCATTATGTTTTTAAGTATTAGAACTGATAAAGATAAAAAATTAAAAACTTATAGAGAATTTTTTAGAGCCTCAGATAATTTTACTTTTCTTAAAAAATTGGAAGATATGTGGCAAGAATTGATAAGTAAAACCAATAAAAATGATAAAATTAAAAAAATTTCTATTTCATTATTTGGTTTAATTGAAGAAGATAAAATTTATTCAGATTTATTTGATGAAGCTAATGATATGAAATTAGTAAAAAAGCAGGAAAAGGCATCAAAAGCAATGGATAAACTAAACGCTAAATTTGGCAGGGACACCATTGTAATTGGCTTTACACCCAATATTTCAAGCCAATTTTCAGGCACAAAAATTGCCTTCAATCGCATACCAGAATTTGAAGAATTTTATGAGTGAACCATCAGATAATTTTAATTTCCCATTCTAGCATAATGCCTGAATTTTCATAAACTCTTTTACGAACTTCCTCACCTAAATTAATTATATCGTTTGCGGTTGCGTTTCCCTCATTAATCAGAAAATTACAATGTTTTTCAGAAACAACCGCACCGCCAATTTTTAAGCCCCTACAGCCGGCTTCATCAATTAATTGCCAAGCCTTTTTTTCTGAATTAGAAGGGTTTTTGAATGTGCTACCGCCTGTTTTAGCTCTCACAGGTTGGGTTGCTTCCCTTGATGATGAAATAAAATTCATCTTCTCTAAAATTTTTTCTTTGCTAGATTTTTCACCCTGTAAAATTGCCGAGCAGTAAATTAATTTCTTAGATAAATTTTTCTCAATTAAACTGCCACGATACTTAAAATTAAAATCTTCATTTTTTAATTTTAAGATATTACCATCTTCATCAATTGCGGTTGCTTCAATTAGAATATCTTTAATTTCCCTGCCATAAGCACCGGCATTCATTGCAATAGCACCGCCTAAACTGCCCGGAACGCCAATTAAAAATTCAAGATTAGAAATTTCATTTTCAGCAGAAAATCTTGCAATATTAGCATCTAAAGCGCCGCAACCAGCAGAAATTTTATCATCAGAAATTTTTTCAATATTAGCAAATTCTCTGCCCAGCCTAATTATAACGCCGTTAAAACCTTCATCTTTTATAATTACATTTGAAAAAACCCCAAAGCAAATTACTGGCAGCTCTTTTGGCTTATTTTTTAGAAAAAAACTTAAATCAGAAATATCTTTTGGCTTGAATAAAATTTTAGCATTTCCACCAACGCCAAACCAAGTAACTTTTGCAAGCGGATAATCAAAGCGATATTCACCCTTAATTTTTGGCAGATTATCTAAACTATATTGCATTGCCTAAAAATCAGATTTATTGTTTTTGCCATATAAAACTTCTTCATCAACGGTGGTTTGTGCCAAGCCTTTAAGCGATGAAGATAAATTGCTTTCAGAAAATTGTGATAATTTTAACCTTAAATTATTCGGGTTATCAGCTTCTTTAAGGGCAGTTTCACGAGTGATAATTTTTTCTTTATAAAGCCTAAATAAGCACTCATCAAAGCTCATCATTCCATTGCTTAGGTTTTTATTAATTACCTCTTTAATCTCGTGGAATTTACCCTCCCTGATAAGCTCAGTAATTAAACCTTCATTTTTAAGTATCTCATAGCATAAAACTAACTGCCCAGAGAGATTTTTAACCAATCTTTGACCACATAAAGCAACTAAATTATGGGCAAGAGAGATAAGAATTTGTGAGTGAATTTCTTCAGGAAATAAACTCAACATTCTTTCAAAAGTTTGATTTGTATTGCTTGCGTGGATTGTTGCAACCACTAAATGCCCAGTTTCACTGAACATTATTGCATTTTCCATTGAGTCCCTATCTCTAATTTCACCAATAAAAATTACATCAGGTGCTTGCCTAAAAGCGTTTTTTAGAGCTATTCCATAAGAGTAAGTATCAATGCCAATTTCCCTTTGAGTAAAAATACAATTTTTATGCTTAAAAACATATTCTATTGGATCTTCAATAGTAACAATATGCCCACTCCCTTTATTATTCCTATGTTCTAGGCTGGCTGCAACTGAAGTTGATTTACCACTGCCTGTTGCACCAGCAATTAAAAACAAGCCCCTTTTAGCCATTATAAAATCTTTATAATTTTCAGGTAAGCCCAAATCCTTAAAAGAGGGGATTTTTGATTTTATATGCCTAACAACTAAACCAATATTTTTTTGCTGATAAAAAACATTAATTCTAAATCTTTCTTCTGCAATTGAATATGCAACATTGAGTTCAAGCGTTGAAAGAAATTCTTGTAATTGATCTTCGCTTAAAAATTCCCTAATTAATTTTTCTATTTCTTTTGATTCAAAGGGCTTATCTTTACTTCTCACTAAATTAGATTGCACCCTGTAAGTTGCAGGTAAATCTGAGGTGATATATAAATCTGATGCCTCTATAGACATCATTTCTTGCAAGTAATAATTTATCTTTTTTTCTGACATAATTTTATAAAATTAAAAATCTGAGCTTGAATTTTTATCACCTATTTTTGGCGATACATCATCAGAATTAATTGCATTATTTTCAAAAACTGATTTTGCAATTCCTTGAGATAATTTGGGGTTTTTTTCAAGTTTATTAGCATCTTTTGCAATATCATCAAATTCACTGGATTCTTGCAGGGAATTAAGCACTGATTTTGCCGTTTCTAAAGAAATTTTATTATCTTTAAGAAGGTTTTCAACATAATCTTTCATTGTAATCATTCCAAATTTTGAACCAACTTGCATCATAGAATTAATTTGTGGAATGCGGTTTTCCCTGATTAAATTTCTAACAGCTGGGGTGCCAAGTAATATTTCTAGGCCTGCTACCCTGCCTTTTTCATCTTTAGTTTTCATTAATGTTTGTGCAATCACGCCTTGAATTGAAGATGATAACATTGAGCGAATAAGCTCTTTATCAGAAGCTGGGAAGACATCAATAATCCTATCAATAGTTTTTGCGGCTGAAGTTGTGTGTAATGTGCCAAAAACCAAGTGGCCTGTTTCTGCGGCGGTTAGCGCTAGTGAGATTGTTTCCATATCTCGCATCTCACCCACTAAGATAATATCAGGATCTTCACGAAGTGCACTTTTCAAAGCCCTTCCGAATGATTTAGTATTATTATGAAGCTCCCTTTGGTTTATAAGAGATTTTTCTGGCTTGTAGATAAACTCAATTGGATCTTCAATGGTTAAAATATGTTTTTTATGTTTTAAGTTAATTTCATTTATAATTGCTGCCAAAGTTGTTGATTTACCGGAACCCGTAGGGCCAGTAACAAGAATTAAACCTTTATGCAAATCACATAATTTATAGAAAATTTTTGGCATATTTAACTGCTCAAGCGATAGAACTTTTGTAGGGATAGTTCTAAAAACCATTGCAGGGCCTTTATGAGTTGTAAAAGCATTAACGCGAAACCTCATCTCAGGGCCATATTGAAGGGCGAAATCTAATTCTAATTCTTTTTCAAAAACCGCTCTTTGAGAATCAGTAATGACAGAATAAAGCATTGATTTTATATCATCAGAACTGAGGATTTTAGTCAAAAATGGCTCTATATCACCATTTACACGAATACAGGGAACATAATCAGGTGTTAGATGTAAATCAGAAGCGTTTTGGCGTTTTGCATAATTTAATAAATCTATAATTTCCATAAACTAATATTAGTTAGAATTAATTTTTTATAGATAACAATGAAAAATATCTCTCCCTAATTGTAAGAGGGTCTTCAGGGAGGATTTTACCTTTTGCTGCCTCATCTAGTAAGTTTTGATAATATTTCACAGCTAAATCACTAGCACCATATTTTTCTAACAAAACTGCTAAATTATATTTATAATCTATGTTTTCTGGCTCAACCGCAACGGCCTGAAAATAATATTCAATTGCTTTTTTAAGATTATTTTTTTTGTAATGTAAATTTGCAATATGTGCTGCAATGCCTGCAATTTCTTTATTATCTTGCCATAATTTTTCTAATTTTGGAATTGCCTCATCACCATATTCTTCAGATAATAAAATTACATAATTATTTATGGCATCATTATTATTAACATCTTCAGAGATAATTTTTCTATAAATTTCTTTTGCGTTTGAATATTGCTTTGCCTTGTGATACGCAGTTGCCAAGCCAAATAGAGCGTTTTTATCTCTCGGCTGAATTTCAATAATTTTTTTATAATAGGTAACTGCAACTTCATACATACCCATTGAAAGTGCATCAAAAGCATCTTTTCTAAAAGATATAATTTCTTCGTTGGTTTGCTTTTTAACCTCAACTGCTAAAGTTTTTTCTTGATCATAAAATTCAGGTTTTGAAAAAATTTGTGGGGGTTTTTTAGGTTTCTTTTCTTCTGGCTTAATTTGCAAAGTATCTTCCGCTGGCGGAATATTTGCAATTCTATTGCCATAAACCATTTTTTGATTTTCTTGATTTTTTTCTTTGTATGGTTCAACTTCATCATAAAATGGATCATTAAAATCACCTTTTTTAATTCTAATATTTTTTGAAGTAATTACTGGGCGGGTTTCATTAGATAATTTTATAAGCTCATTTAGTGCTTCAATATCATCTCTTGGGGGTAGTTTAACAACTTGGCTATTGTTAATTGGATTCATTAAATTTGTTTTATAAACTTTATCAGCAACCACAAGATTGGCAGTTTTCTGCATAGATTTTGGAAGTGCATTAAAAATTGGCATTTCTGGTTTTGCAATGTTTTCTGGGCTATTTGCACCATCATCAATTTCTACGATTTTAATTTCTTGAACGGCCTCTTCTTCATTAATTGGCTTTATAGGTTCTGCAATTACTTCTTTTACCTCTTCTATTTCTTTAGCAGGCTTTTCTTGAGATGTTTTTATTTCAACCTCTTTAACCGGCTCTTCATTTTTGATTTCAGGTGCGGTGTTTTCTGAGTTTTTATTTTCGTTTTCATCTTCTGGGCTAGCAGAAACGCTAATGGTTATTTCTTCAGTATTTCCATTGTTATTTGAGGTTTGGGCTATAACTGGGGCAGTATATTCAGGCTTTGATAAGATTTGCAAATCCGCACTATAATTATTTTTAGGCTTAGGGGCTGAAATTTCTGAGTAACTTGGCTCATTAATAATTGGCTGTTCTTCTGCGGGCGGATTTTCAATCGGTAAGTTATTTTCAACTTCTTTTGCAACAGCTAATGGTTTAGCCTCTTCAGGCTTATTTGCATTTTCGTGGAAAACATCACCTACCGCATCTTTTAGAACATCAGCACTAATATTATTAACAATTTCTGGCTTATCTTCAGGCTTTGGCTCATCTAACGAAGGCAGGCCAAGAGGTTCTGCGTTAGAATTAACGCTATTAAATAATAAAAAACTCAAAAATATGTAAGAAAAAAAGCGTTTCAATTAAATTAAATTCAGTTTATAAAATTCTTTTTAGCACTTGCATCAACACACATCAATTGAATTTTTATCTTGATAGCAATTCTTCATAACTATGGATAATTTTGTTATATTAGCGCTTGGCTCTAACTTATTTGATAGGGAAGAAAACATCAAAAACGCCTGCAAAAAAATCTCAGGATTTGTTGATATATCTGATGTTTCAAGCCTATATGAATCTGAGGCATTTATTCCTAAAAATTCCCCAGCAGATTGGAATAAACCATTTTATAATTGCATAATTACTGCAAAAACTCCCTTAAAGCCTCTAGAGCTTCTAGAAAGAACACAGGAAGTTGAAAAAATTATCAACACAAATAAAAGAAATAAAGGCACTTCAGAGCCTAGAATGCTTGATATTGATATAATCGCTTATAACCAAGAAATTATAAATGATATAAATTTGCAAATTCCGCACCCTAGAATGTGTGAAAGAAGCTTTGTAATTTATCCGCTTGCTGAAATACTCCCAAATTGGCTATATTATGCCAAAGATAAATATTATAATAAAAAGGTTAGTGAAATTGTAAAAGAGCTTCCAGCAATAAAAAAACTTCATAAAATTAAATGGTAAAAAATATTAACATAGCAATAATTGTTGCAGGTGGGAGTGGCACAAGAATAGGCTTAGAAACCCCAAAGCAATATCTCAAAATTAATGATAAATATATTTTAGAAAAAACAATTTCTGCCTTCATTAGCAATTATTTGATAGATTTTATTCAAATTGTAATAGCTGAAAATCATCTTAATTTTTATAATGAAGCTATATCTAAAATTTCTGATAATGAAAAATTATTACCAGTTATTTTTGGCGGGCAGAATAGGCAAAATTCTGTTCAAAATGGTTTAATTGCTATTTCAAAACTTAACCCAAAAAATGTTTTAATTCATGATGCAGTTCGCCCCTTTTTATCACAAGATTTAATCACGAATATTATAAATAAACTTAACCAAGAAGTTTATAAAGCCTGTATTCCAGTTGTAAAAATTACTGATAGCGTAAAAGAGTTAAAAGATGAATTAATACATAAAAATATTTTAAGGGAAAACCTAGCAATCGCACAAACTCCGCAAGGTTTTGATTTTGAATTAATCTATAATTTACACCATAAATATTCTGATAAAAATCTCTCAGATGATTCTTGGCTTGTTGAGTTAGCTCAAGAGAAAATTTGCGTTATTGATGGCGAAAAATCTAATTATAAAATTACCACAATGGAAGATTTAGAAAGAGCAAGAAAGGAAAACTCAGAAACTAGAATTGGTAGCGGTTTTGATGTTCACCAATTTGAAGAAGGTGATGAGGTTATTTTATGCGGAATTAAAATTCCCTATCATAAAAAATTAAAAGGCCATTCTGATGCAGATTGTGCTTGGCACGCATTAACTGATGCAATTTTAGGTGCAATAAGTGAAGGTGATATTGGTGAGCATTTTCCTGATAATAACCCTGAGTGGAAGAATGCAGATTCAAAAATATTTCTACAATATGCTAATAATTTATTGCTAAAAAAGGGTGGCAAAATTATTAATGCGGATATTACAATTATCTGTGAAAATCCTAAGCTAAAAAATTATAAAAAATTAATGCAAAAATATACCGCAGACGCACTCGGAATTTCAGAAGATAGAGTTAATATCAAAGCCACCACCACTGAAAAGCTTGGCTTTCTAGGCAGAGGCGAAGGCCTTGCCACCAATGCAGTTGTTAGTATTCAGATTTAGTAAAACTTTCTAAAATAAATTCTTCTGATTGTTTTTTTATCTGCAAAATTTCTTCTTCTGATTTTCTTTTTAGATTTTGATAAGTAAATTTTAACCTTAGGTTTGAAGCAAGTTTTGTCTGATTTTTAATCATAAAATTCCAATATAAAAAATTAAATGGGCAGGCATCTTTTCCAGTAGTTTTATTCACATCATATTTGCAATTCTTACAAAAGTTAGACATTCTATTCACATATTTTCCACTGGTAGCATAAGGTTTTGAGCCAACTATACCACCATCTGCATATATAGACATTCCGTGAGTATTGGGCAGTTCAACCCATTCAAATGCATCTGCATAAACTGCCATATACCATAAATTAATTTCATCAGGATTTATGCCAGAAATTAGGGCAAAATTTCCAGTAATCATCAAGCGTTGAATATGATGCGAATATGCATTTTGTTCAGTTTGATGAACAACATTTTTAATGCAATTCATTTCGGTTTTGGTGCTATCCCAGTAAAAATTGGGTAGATTTTCTTTTGCATTAAAATAATTTTTACTTTTATATTCAGGCATATATAGCCAATAAATACCTCTTATATATTCTCGCCAACCTATAATTTGACGGATAAAACCTTCCGCAGAATTTATATCACATTTGCCCTCAAAATATGCTTTTTCAACCTTTTTGCAACATTCTAGAGGGTCAAGCAAACCAACATTTAGATATAATGAAATTACTGAATGAAACCCAAAATCTAAATCATTCCGCATTGCATCTTGATATTTTCCAAAATTATTTAAGCGATTTTCAATGAAATCATCAAAGCAAATTTCAGCCTGTTTTGAGGTAACTGCATAAATGAAATTATTTAGACTGCCAAAATTTTTAGAAAAATATTTTTCAACCAATTCTAAAACTTCTTTTGTTATTTTGTCAGGTTTTATTTCTGCAATCTTTGGCGGTTTTATTGAATCTGGCATTGCCTCACGATTTTCCGCATCATAATTCCATTTATCACCAATTGGCTTATTAAACTTCATTAATAAACCAGTTTTTTGTCGCATTTTACGATAAAAAAACTCCATAACTAGGCTTTTTTTACCTTTAGCAAATTCTTGAAAATCTTTATGAGTTGCAATAAATCTGTTATCTTCCCTAATTTCAACTTCTATTGAAAATTTTTCCTGCCAAGATTTTATATATTCCTGCACCCGATATTCTGAGGCTTCAGTGATAATAATTTTTTGTGGTGAAAATTTTTTTAATATTTCAGAAAGTTCAGATTCAAATGATTTTGTAGGTTTATCAGTATTAAATTTTATATATTCAATTTGAAAATTTTTCTCTTTAAGCTCTTCGCAAAAATGCCGCATTGCTGAAAAAATAAAGGCAATTTTTTTCTTATGATGAGGAACATAATTTGTCTCTTCCTGAACTTCACACATTAAAATTAAATCTTCATCTTGTGAAAAATTTTCTAGTGATGAAATTTTATGAGATAATTGATCCCCAAGAATGAAAATAAGATTTCTAATTTTTTTCATTAACAAAATTTTTGGCAAAAATTTTCATCAAATCAATATATATCCAAGTTGGAATAATTCTGATAAATTTCATTATGTAAGTAAATCTTTTTGGAAAGTGAATTTCAAAACAGCAAGATTTTAAGCCTTTTACAATGCGTTTTGCAGCATCATCTGCATCAATAATAAAAGGCATTGTAAAATCATTTTTATCTGTGAGCCTAGTTTTTACAAAACCGGGATTAATAATTTTTATATCAACATTTTTATTTTCAATCGCTAAACTTTCGGCATAATTTATAAGTGCGGCTTTGGTTGCACAATAAGGTTGCCCAGAAGGAAGCCCTCTAAAACCAGCAACACTGGCACATAAAGCAATTTGTTTTTCTTGATTTTGAGATTTCTGAAAATGAGGCAAAACTGCGTGAACTACATTTAATGCCCCAGTAAAATTTACTTCTATGATATTTTTTGCAATGTTAATATCGCTATAACCCGCATTTTGGTGAGGTTGATAGCCTGCTGCCATAAATATTATTGAATCTAAATTATCATTTCTGATTAATTTTTCTGCAATTTCTTTAACCTTTTCTGAATTCCTTACATCTAACGGAAATATTTTATGATTACCTGCTTTTAGAGAGTTTTTAACTTCTTCAAGTTTTATTTCATCTCTGGCAGAAAGTATAATATCCGCACCTTCTTCAGCTAAGCATTTTGCAAGCTCCGCACCTATTCCAGTGCTTGCACCGATAATCCAAACTTTTTTATTTTGATAATTTTTCATCTTCCTTTTTCATAAAAATTGTAAGCTCTGCAACGGTTATACCAAATTTTTTGATGTATGACCTATTAATAATAACATTATCATTCATAGCCCACATCCAATCATCTAGCTTAACACGCACCATTTTTCCATCAACTTCAATATCCATCACATAATGAAAATTGAGTGAATCCCCAGCGTTTTTGCCAATCGCAATGCCGATTATATCACCTGCTTTGCCTTCAATATAATCTTCAGAAACTTTTTTAAGTTTCCAAATTCTTTTTTGAGTTTTACCATTATAAAAAACAAAATCTTCTTCTAGAGTTCCTTCATCACCAACCCAAGTGCCTTTCATTGTAACATCAAATTTATTAACAACTTTGCCGCCCCAATCTTGCACTATTCCCCAAGCCTTAACATCACCATTAAAAAACTCTTTAACATCAAGTTTTGGTTTAGAGTTTTTATATTGTTCTACATTATGATTTACACAGCAACTAAGCATTATCGCCCCCATTAATATTGTGATTATTTTTTTCATTTTTAACCTCTTTTAGAGTTATGATTAGTAATAATATCGCCAGTAATTTTACTAAACACGGAATAACCGCATATAATATTGAAAGTAAATTTAAGGCATCATCATTATTAATTTTACCTGTTGAGAAATTTATTTCATTAAGAGCTATAAATGATATTCCAGATGCTAACGCTAATGAAATTTTTGAGAGGAAAGCCAAAACCGAATAATCTGTGGTGAAATTTTTACTAACCATATCAGCTAATATTGCAGGGGGCAGGCTTAATTCTCCACCAAATGCAAAGCCTGAAATCAAGCAAATTAGCAGATATGGTGTTAAATCTCCGCTTTCTAAATTTGCTGCCCAAATAAAAATAATTATGGCAATAAACATTGCCAAACTCCAAGCATTAATTTTGTTTAATTTTTTAGAAATAAAATTCCAAAATGGCATTGAAAGCCCAGCTGATAGAAAATATACAAGCAAAAAAAGCCCCAGATAATTTTCTAAATTTAATTTATCTCTAACAAAAAAGATAATTAAAACCGCAGGTATTGAAGAGGCAAAAATAGAAATAAAATATGTAGAATAAAATTTTTTCTTTTGCTTAATTGAGTTAAAAAAATCTCGCCAAGAAAAATTATTATTAGGGCTTGGAAGATTAGTTTTTTTCAGCCAAAAATTTATAAAAATAATTGCAAAAAAAACTAAAATAAAAATCATTATTAGCGAGTAAGAAAAATATAGACTTTTGACAGAAAATTCTTTTAGTATTGAAGGCAATGTAACCGCAAAAATAAGCCCTATTAAGCCAAGTGATTCTCTAAAAGTTGAGATTTTAGTTTTAAGATTATAATCATCACTCCAAACGCCACCATAAGCATTCAAATTTATGGTTATTATGCTAAACCCTAGCGTAGCAAAGAAAATTGAAAATAAAAACCAATAAAAATAATTAAATTGAGGGTTGAAAATTGCAAAAAAACCTATCGCAGTAAGTGTAACACCCAATGCAAAAATAAGATTTTTCTTGTGAAAATATTTATCACTTAAAACGCCAATTAGTGGGTCAGTTATTGCATCAATAAATCGTAAAAAAAGTAAGGCAAAACCTATCTGAGCAAGGCTTATATTAAGCTCTTTAGCATAAAAATCAGGGGCGAGTATATATAGCGGAATGCCTGCCATTGCAACGGGCAGTGCCATTAAAGAATATAAAAAAATTTGAGAATTTTTTATCACATTTAATTTTGTTTTTTAGCAAGCAGTGATTTTCTAAGGCTTGGGGCAGAGGTTTTTTCACTCAGCCATATTTCAAAGAATTTTTTAGCAAAATATTCATCTTTCATTTCACCAATAACTTTACCATTATTTAGAAAAACCGCTGTTTTCTGCTTTGTATAAATACCAGTTAAAATTTGATTTTCATTAACATCTGGAAAAATTTTTAATAAATCATTTTGCCATTTTGAAAGCAAATTTTCATCTTTGACGCCGTGCTTTTTTAGCTCGTCAATTGTGCTTTTAACAATATCTGAACCCTTGAAAGACATTTGATATCTAAGTTTTAATGCGAAGGGGTTTTCTTGATTAAAACTGCCATTATCTGCATATAATTTCGCATCATAAATATCCCAAAAGAAAAAACTAAATGAGCCTTCACCAACTTTTTGCGGATTAGAAATATAATTTTTTAGATAGCCAATTTCAGTAAAATGGTTTGTTTTAGAATTTGAAAATGCCAACGAATTTGCAAAAAAAACTAGGAAAAATAAACTAATGTAAAAAATTTTATTCATAATTTTTCTATGAGTTGTTAACTAATGCAACTTGCATTACATTTGTTCTTTCGCTTGAAAAGCTCGCAATACAAGTTGCAAGATATAATCTCCAGATGCGAATAAATTTATCATCAAAACCAAGCATTTTTACTTTTCTAACTTGTGCATCAAAATTCTTAAGCCATTTATCAAGGGTGATTGCGTAATGAGTTCCAAAATTGAATTTATCGGCAATTTTTAAGCCTGCCTTATTTGCCTCATATTCAAAGCGAGATTCAGAGGGCAACATTCCGCCCGGAAAAATAAAACTTCTAATCATATCGCCACTTTTACGATAGGCTTCAAATAACTCATCTTTAATGGTAATAGTTTGAATAATTGCCTTACCCTTTTCTTTTAATAGAGAAGAAATTTTGCTAAAATAAATTGGCCAATATTTTTCACCAACTGCTTCAAACATTTCAATTGAAACGATATTATCAAATTTGCCTTTCTGCTTGCGATAATCTTCAATTACAATGTCAGAATTATTGCAGATATTAGAAATTCTTTCCCTTGCAAAATTATATTGTTGATTAGAAATTGTGATGCCTTTAATGCGGTGATCTTTTTGAGTGATAGCACGCTCTGCAAAGCCACCCCAGCCACAACCAATTTCTAAAACATCTGAAGGGTTATTGCCAATTAATTCAAGAATTCTATCATATTTATTATATTGTGCTTGGGTTAAATCTTCCTGTTTGCTGTTAAAAATAGCTGAAGAATATGTCATTGTTGGGTCAAGCCATAAGGAATAAAATTCATTTCCTAAATCATAGTGTGCGTGAATGTTCCTCTTACTTCCCCTTAAAGTATTGGAATTGAAAAAATAGAGAATTTTGGCTAAAAATTTGTAAACAGAATTGCCATAAAAATATTCATCAAAGGCTTCCTGATTTTTTATAATAAGAAAAATTAATGCACTTAGATTATCTGAATCCCACTTGCCATCACGATAATCTTCCGCAAAGCCAACATCACCCTTTGCAACAGCATTTGCAATAATTGATAAATCATTGATTTTTATATCTGCTCTTGGCCCTTCTTCTTTACCTTCAAACACATATTTTTTGCCTTCCGGCGTAAAAACCTCTAGCACACCGAACTTTATATTTTCAAGTGATTTGAGTAGTTGAGTGAGTGCAATTTCGTTAAACATTTTAATATTATTTTTTAAGCAATTCTATATAGTATAATCTTTAAGACAAGGTTTGAAATTTAACTTTTTGTAATTAGATGATAGAATGCTAAAAATACCAAAAATCTTTGGAATTGTGAATATTACACCTGATTCATTCAGTGATGGTGGGTTATATCAAAATGCTATGAAAGCCTATGAGCAAGCGGAAATACTTGCAGATGAAGGCGCGGATATAATTGATGTTGGTGCAGAATCTACAAGGCCAAACGCTGAGATTTTAACTATAAATGAAGAATGGCGTAGGCTTAAAGATTTTTTTGAACTTTGCTATAAAAACAACTTCAAAACACCTATAAGCATTGATAGCAGAAACCCAGAAACCATTGAAAAAGCATTAGATTTAGGGGGGGAGATTATAAATGATGTTAGCGGTTTATCTAATGAAAAAATTATAAATTTAGCATTAAAATATTCTGTAAAAGCCGTTTTTATGCATAGCCTAACTATTCCGGCTGATAAAAATATTACCCTGCCAGAAAATATTAATGTGGTGGAGCATCTGAAAATCTGGGCGTTAGAGAAGATTAACTTTCTAAAAAGTAAAAATCTTAAAACTGAAAATTTAATTTTTGATGTTGGTATTGGTTTT
This sequence comes from uncultured Rickettsiales bacterium, assembly GCA_964445765.1. Classification (GTDB taxonomy): domain Bacteria; phylum Pseudomonadota; class Alphaproteobacteria; order Rickettsiales; family UBA8987; genus JANPLD01. The sequence goes on from CAYULD010000002.1 coordinate 24,375, forward strand.
GGTAAAACAATTAGCCAAAATTGGGATATAGTTAATAATGCGGAAGAATTTTTATCCTTAGAAACCCCTGTTTTAATTGGTCATTCGGAAAAATCTTTTCTTTCAAAAATCACTGATAAACCAGCGGGGGAGAGGCTTTTGGCAACTTGTCAAATATCAAAAATCTTGGCAGAAAAAAACATTGATTATTTAAGGCTTCATAAAGTTAAAGAAAACTTAGAATTTATTAATAATGTTTGATTATCAAAAATTTATGAAAATTGCACTTGATGAAGCAAAAAAAGCCTCATCATTAGGTGAAGTGCCAGTTGGTGCGGTGCTTGTGAAAGATAATCAAATTATCGCTAAAGCTCATAATTTAGTTGAAGCTAAAAATGATGCCACTAACCACGCTGAAATGTTTGTTATTAAGGCAGCCTCGCAAGTTTTAGGCTCAAAAAACCTTGAAAATACAACCCTTTTTGTAACGCTTGAACCCTGCTTAATGTGTGCCACAGCCATTTCTTATGCTAGAATTTCAAAGCTAGTTTTTGCTGCATATGATGAAAAATTTGGTGCGATTGAAAATGGCGTTAGGTTATTTCAAAATCACAAAAATAACCTCTGGAAACCTGAAATTATTGGCGGAATTATGACGGAAGAATCTTCAGAATTATTAAAAAACTTTTTCAAATCTCTAAGATAAAAAAACATTTCAAGCTTCATTTCAATTAGAAGCAAATTGATAGAAAACAAGGAAAAGGTGATAGTCAGTTATCAGTTGTCAGTTTAATAGCGTGAAAGAGATTTTATAGCTTGGATCGCACTATTTAATCCTTCAATAGCAAGTTTAGAAATCTTATTTACAAGCCCTATAAATGAGCAACTAGTTTGCTGAACCACACTATTAGGAGCTTCTGAAAGAGCTTGTTTTCCTGCCTCTGTTGCTTTTATCTCCTGTAAAAGAGAATTTATAACATTTGTGGAGTGTCTTATGAGGGGGCTTATGTTCTGAAAATTAGTATCAAATAGCTCCCTTAATTTTTTATCATCAATATCTGGGTTGTAGTATTCTCGAATATTATTAAAATGTTTTTGAGTTTCATTGCCTCCATGTTTATTTTCGTAGCAAACTGTATTCTGTATGCCCTGTAAATAAGTACATGCAAAATAATCTTTAAATAATTTCAAAAATTCCTCAGGATTATTTGGTGATATTACTTGGTTACTTTTCCCTCCATTTTTTGAGTATAAAAATTCAAAATTATTATCTATTTTTCTAACACCTAACATGTCTTTGTCAATAATCTTCCCATTCACATATTCAGAAATCAAAACAAGAAAAATTATATTTCTACTTAGAACCACCTTTTCAAACTCACTTAAAATTCTTGAGTGAAGATCAGTAAACTCGCCTAAATCTATATTCTCAGTTTTCATAACTAATTTGTGGATTTTTGTCGGAGTATAACCAAAATTCGTTAAATAAAGGTTAACGCTTGTATTTTTGGCGAATTATATTATTTAAGGTACATAAAAATAAGTAAAAACAAATAGATAGAATGACTAAACACTACCCTGAAACAAATTCATCACCAAATTTTCCTGAAATAGAAAAGAAAATTCAGAAATTCTGGCTTGAAAATAATATTTTTCAAAAATCGGTTGAGGCTCTGCCTAGTGCGAATAATAATGGTAAAGAATTCTCCTTCTTTGATGGCCCGCCTTTTGCCAATGGTTTGCCACATTATGGGCATTTGCTAACTTCCTGCGTGAAAGATTTATATGCACGCTATCACACAATGCTTGGTGAGCGTACCGAGCGTGTTTTCGGTTGGGATTGCCACGGCCTACCGGCCGAAATGGAGGCCGAGAAAGAACTTGGAATTCAAGGGCAGATTGCAATTCAGGAATATGGCATAGAAAAATTCAACAATACTTGTCGCACTTCCGTTATGAAATATACAAATGAATGGAAGGAATATGTAAATCGTGTTGGTCGCTGGGTAGATTTTGATAATGGCTACAAAACGATGGATAAAGGCTATATGGAATCTGTTATGTGGGCATTTTCTGAGCTTTATAAAAAGGGCTATGTTTACGAAGGCCACAAAGTTATGCCTTATTCTTGGGCGTGCGAAACCCCCCTTTCAAACTTTGAAACTAGGTTAGATAACGCCTACAGAGAAAAAGTTAGCAAGGCGATAACAGTAGCGTTTGAGTTGGAGGAAGTGCCTGAGTTTGTTAAGGGTAATTTTCCTGAAATAAAAAAGGCTTATGTTTTGGCGTGGACAACTACCCCTTGGACTTTGCCTAGTAATCTTGCACTAGCTGTAGGTAAAGATGTAAAATATTATTCTATTTATACTAACGAGTTAGTTTTTATAGTTTCTGAAAAAGCTAGGGCTAGCATATATATAGATAGTTTTTATAACAAAAATAAAGATGTATATCTAGCAGAGGTTACAAATGCATTTTTAGGAAATCAACTCCTAAGCCTCCGTTACAAACCTCTCCTCCCGTATTTTGATCCAAATCACCCAGCAAATGCTGATAAAAAAGAAAAGTTAGAAAAACAACTCGGCAAAAATGCCTTCACAATTCTTGAGGGTGATTTTGTTTCTGACGCAGATGGCACAGGCATAGTTCACCTTGCACCCGGATTTGGTGAAGATGACCAAAGAGTTTGCCAAGCAAATGGAATCTGCTTACCTGAAAACGGCGGAATCATCTGCCCAGTTGATGAAGCTGGAAAATTCACGAGTGAGATATTTGATATTAGTGACAAGTTGCAAGTTGCAAGTGACAAGCAAGATAGCAACCAAAACAACTTGCCACTTGCCACTTACCACTTATCCCTTAAAGGTCTAAATGTAATCGCCACTACCAACAAAAATGAAGATGAGCCTTATAAAGAAGATCAACTAAAAAAATATGGTTTGGCAAATTTGCGTATCGTTGATAATTTGAAAAATCGTGGGCTTTTAATCAAGCAGGAAGATTATGTTCATAACTACCCACATTGTTGGCGAACTGATACGCCACTTATCTACCGCGCTGTTCCAAGCTGGTATGTGAAAGTTACAGCCTTCAAAGATAGAATGGTGGAACTCAACCAGAAAATTAACTGGATACCAGAACATGTGAAAGATGGTCAATTCGGCAAATGGCTTGAAAATGCTCATGATTGGGCAATTTCCCGCAATCGTTTCTGGGGTGCGCCAATTCCTGTTTGGAAAAGCACTAACCCAGAAAATAAAAAACTTTATGTATTCGGCTCTATTAAAGAAATTCAAGATTTCTTTGGCGTTGAAGTGAAAGATTTACACCGCCCTTATATTGATGAAATAACAAAGCCAGATCCAGAAAATCCAAAATATACTATTAAAAGAGTTACAGAGGTTTTAGATTGCTGGTTTGAGTCTGGCTCAATGCCTTTTGCAGAAATGCACTTCCCTCACGGAGAGAAGTGGAAGGGGAGTAGTAGGTTTTCCGCTATATCCCCCTCCTGCTTGCGGGAGGGGTTAGGGGAGGGTGACGATGGGTTGGAATATAAATCAATGACACCCCCTCCTTTATCCTCCCCCGCTAGCAGGGGAGGAATTAAAGATTATAAATTCCAACCCGCAGATTTCATCGTGGAGTATTCAGCGCAAACTCGTGGTTGGTTTTATACTTTGATGGTTCTTTCAACGGCTCTTTTTGATGAAAGACCTTTCAAAAACTGCATATGCCACGGCGTGATTCTTGGCGAGCCAATGAAGAACCCAATAACCGGCGCAATGGAAAAGCAAAAACTTTCCAAACGCTTAAAAAATTATCCTGATCCTGTTGAAGTTTTCAACACGCTCGGTGCTGATGCAATGCGTTGGATGATGATATCATCACCAGTTATGAATGGCGGTGAGCTTACAATTTCCAAATCTGGTGATGATATTAAAGAGGTTGTTCGCCTTGTGTTGAAGCCAATCTGGAATGCCTATCACTTCTTCTGCCTCTATGCTAAGAGTGATAATGTTGAGGCTCAGCTTAGTTTTGAATCTGAAAATTTACTAGATAAATATATTTTGGCAAAGCTCAAAAACGCAGTTGAAATAATAGGAGCTTCATTAAATAGCTATAATACAGCCACCGCTTGCAAAGCAGTTGAAGATTTCTTTGAGGTGCTAAATAATTGGTATATCCGTCGCTCAAGAGAAAGATTTTGGGAGAGCTCTATAGAAACTAATAATACCAACTCGGTTCCTCTCCCCTTTCAAGGGGAGAGGTTAGGAGAGGGGATTGATGAATTAAAAAAAATCAATCCATATTTTTCTCCAGCAGAAAATAATAAAGATACAAATATAACTAGATATAAAACCACATCTTCAAGAGTTGAGCATCTTCAAAATCTTGCAAAAGATTTGAGAAAAAATTCTACCGATGCAGAGAAGATAATGTGGGAACTATTAAGAGCAAAAAGGCTTGATAGCTTCAAGTTCAAAAGACAATATTCTATTGAACCATACATAGTTGACTTTATCTGTAATGAAGCAAAATTAATCGTTGAAATAGATGGCTCACAACATCTTGATAACATTGAAAAAGATAATGAAAGAACAAAATTCTTAAATAAAAATGGCTATAATGTAATAAGATTTTGGAATACTGAGATAGTTAATAATAAGGAAGCCGTAGCAAATACTATACTTCATTTTGCTAACTTACTATCCCCTCTCCCTACCTCTCCCCTTGAAAGGGGAGAGGAGCTTTTGAGTTCCAATAAGCAATATTATTCTCAAAACAAACTCTCCGCTTATCACACGCTCTATACCTGCCTTGTAACAATGTGTAAAGCGACAAGCCCGCTTCTGCCATTCTTAACTGAAGAAATTTATAAAGGTCTAACCAGAAGAGAATCTGTGCATTTGGAGAAGTTTCCAGAGGTTAATATTTCTTCGCAAAGTTTCATTATGGAAACTTTAATCAACAAAATGGATAAAATTAGAAATATCTGTAACGCAGGTTTATCTATCAGAAGCAAAGAAAATATTAGAATCCGCCAGCCTTTGTCTAAAGTTACCATTTATTACAATTATAATTCTGATTATCTAGTAAATGACTTTAAGGATATTATTCAAGATGAACTCAACGTTAAAAAGGTTGAATTCTCTTCTGATCTAGAAGGCAAAGCCGAGCTTAAACTCAAAATAAATTTCCCAGTTCTTGGTAAAAGGCTACCTGATAAAGTGAAGGAAATTATTCCAGCTTCCAAGCAAGGTAAATGGGAAAAGTTAGAAGATGGCAGAATAAAAATCGCAGGTGAAATTCTTGAAAAAGATGAATGTGAATTACTGCTTGAACCAAAAGATAAAAAAGGTGCAGCAAGCCTTTCAACTAATGATGCGTTAGTAATTCTTGATTTAGAAATCACTGAAGAATTGAAACAAGAAGGGGTTGCAAGAGATATTATACGCCTAATTCAGCAAGCCCGTAAAGAGGCTGATTTGGATATTGCCAATCGTATTAATTTATCACTTACCCTGCCAGAAAGTTACAAAAATGCAGTTGTTGCAAATAGTAATTATATTCAGGAGCAAACTTTGGCGGTTTCCCTTGATTTATCAGGCAAAAAATATGATAGATTTAATAATGTTTATGATATGGAAAAGGATAAAATAGAGATATCCTTCGCTGTTGCTGGGTGATTTGTGATAATGCAAGATGTTAGTGCAAGTGCAAGTTTACTTGGCCTATCTACTTTATCAAATTACACTCTGCACTCTGCACTTTGAACTTTAATGCTAAAAATTATGACAAATTTTGACTTAACAGTTTATGTAACCCTTTTAATGTTCCTATTCATTGGGTTTTTCAAAGGTGGAATAAGAAGCGTTCTTTCATTAGTAAAATGGTATGGTGCTTTTTTACTTTCAATAATTTTTTACGCAGACGCACATAAAATAATTTCTGAGTTTTTTACTTCTGATGCAACTGCAAGCATTGCCACAATCTTGGCGGTTTATATAGGTGCTATGATAGTTCTTTCAATTTTATCTGCTATAATTGTTGCCGCCCTTGGTGATAATGTTGATGGGCTAATAGATAAAGCTCTGGGGCTTTTTATGGGTGTTGCGGTTGGTTATATAATTGTTTCAAGCGTTCATTTTATCGTCAGTTCAGTTTATCAAGGTGAAGAGCCAAATTGGCTAAAAGAGGGGCAATCATATGAAATTACAAAGGTTGGATCTGATATTCTAAAAGGCTATTTCAAAGATGGCACAATTAATATTTCAAAAGATTTAGGCTTTGATTTTGGTGATAGAGCAAGCGAGCTTTCAGGCAAAGTTAATGAGCATACCGAGAAATTAAAAGCAGGCGTAAAAAACGCAACTGGTAGTGAGCTTGATGTAAATTTAATCAAAGAAATGGCTCGCAAGCTAAAAGATCAAGGCTATTCTGAGCAAGAAGTTTTAGATATTATTCAAAGTGGCAACACTGATTTTATGGATAAAGCCATTGAAAATAAAGATACCGTGATTGATACTCTAGGCACTGTTAACAAAGGTTTATAAATTTGCCATTTGATTAATTTTGGCATAGAGCAAGATAAATTTTGAAGTAATAGTTATTCATATTTCAAAAAATTTATCGCTGTTATATGCCAAAATTAATAATGGCCTTTCAGGTTATGGCAAAAATTGTTATCTACTTTGTTAGAAAGTTCGTGAGTATGAATAACTACTAACCTCTGTCTTGTATATAACTATTTTTGACTCATAACAAATTTTATAAACCTTTACTAACAGTGCCTAAAAAAAGTGCAGAATAATTTATGAAACACATGGCAAATTTCCGCGTTTATTATGAAGATACTGATGCTGGTGGCGTAGTGTATTATGCGAATTTCCTCAAATTTGCTGAGCGTGCCAGAACAGATTTTTTAAGAGAAAGTGGCTATGATCACCAAAGGCTTGCTAAAGAAAAAAATGTTTTTTATGTAGTTAAAAAAGCCGAAATTGAATATCTTGCACCCGGCAGATTAGATGATTTAATTAAGGTTGAAACTATAATCACTAAAGTTGGTGCTTCATCAGTTGAAATGTCGCAGAATTGCTTTAATCAAGAAGGAATAAAACTTGCCGATGTTAAAATATTAATTGTTTGCGTTACTAATGAAGGTAATAAAATTCGCTCCGCAAGGATACCTGATGAAGTTGCAAATTTCTTCAAGAATAATTTAACTTCTTAATTTTTATTTAATACTTATAAATTTATTTTTTGAAATTATATGAATAAAAAATTCAAATTACTTGGAATGGGCAGTGCGATTGTTGATGTTCTAGCATATACGGAAGAAGATTTTATTGAAAAAAATAATCTTGATAAAGGCTCAATGAAATTAGTTGATTATCAAACTGCAATTTCGCTCTATCAAAAACTAGGGGTTGCAACTGAATGTTCAGGTGGCTCAGCGGGAAATACTTGCTCAGGCTTTGCAATTCTTGGTGGCTCAGTATCATTTTTAGGAAAAGTTAAAGACGATTATTTAGGCAGAGTTTTTAAGAAAGATATTGAAAAAGTTGGGGTTAGCTTTCCGTTAATTGCAACAAAAGAAGGGCAATCAACCTCTAAATGCGTGATATTCGTTACTGAGGAAGAGCTTACAAATGGCAGAAAAAAAGTTGAAAGAACAATGGCAACTTTTCTTGATAGTGATGTTATAATTTCAGAAGATGATATTACAGAAGAGCTTATTTCTTCTGCGGAGATGATATTTTTTGAAGGCTATTTATTTGATAATCCAAAATCAAAAAAGGCAGTGCAAAAAGCAGTGCAGATTGCTAAAAAAGTTGGAACAAAAATTGCCTTTACCGCCTCAGACCCTAATTGCATAAGAAGGCATAAGGAAGATTTTCTTGAAATTATCAAGCATTACGCTGATGTAATTTTTGCCAATGAGAATGAGGCAGAAGCCATTTTTGATGAAAAAGATTTACGAAAAAATTTATATAATTTTATCTCTCTAAATGCCACATCTTGCATAACTCGTGGTGAAAATGGCTCTTACATTGTGCAAGAAAATAAAATTTATGATATTGAAGCCATTAAAACTAATGATGTTTATGATGTTACTGGGGCTGGCGACGCATATGCGGCAGGCTTTTTATATGGCTATTTATATGGTCTTGGTGCTGAAAAATCTGGCAAGTTAGGCTCAATGTGTGCAACGGAAGTTATAAAATATATCGGCGGTAGATCCAACACTGATTTAAGCATTTTACTAAGCAAATTATAAAATATAAAAATTTTTATTGTGCGTGATGCTATCTTAAATTTTTTCTTTGTTCCGCTAGAAAAAATAAAAGGCATAGGGCCTAAATATAAAGAGGTTCTTAAAAATTTACTGCAAAAAAAAGCCTCAGAAGTTTATACAAAAGATTTATTTTTTCACCTACCTTTTAGAATTATTTCTCGCATTAAAAACCCCAATTTGCGAGATGATATTCACAATCAAAATGTAATAATGAAAGTTAAGGTTGTTGAAGCTAAAGAAGTATGGGCAAGAAATCGTAAAATTTATAAAATAATTTGTGAATATGAAAAAAGATTTTTAGATATTATTTATTTCAATGGCAGCGAAAAATATCTGAGCAATCTTTACAAACAAGGCAGAAACCTTGCTATTTCAGGGCTTATTGAAAATTATAATAACAAATATCAAATCACCCACCCAAAATATGTTTTTGATGAAAGTGAGTTTGATAAAATACCTTTAATTGAGCCAGTTTATATGGCAAGTGAGGGCATTAGCTCTAAAATTATTGGTAAAATTATTAATAGTAATTTTGAAAATTTTCCTTCTTTACCAGAATGGATTGATGAAAATTTTTTGAAGAAAAATAATTGGAATAGCTTCAAAAATTCATTGTATAATATACATAATCCGAAATCTTTAGGCGATATTTCAATTGATGGCATATACCGAAAAAGGCTTGCTTATGATGAGCTTTTAGCCAGCCAAATTGCAATTACTATCACCAGAAAAAAAATTCAAAAACAAAAAGGGCAAGCAATTAAATCTGAAAATTTATTGGTAAAGAATTTTACAAAATCTCTGCCTTTTAGCCTTACAAATGGGCAGAAAAATATTCTAAAAGAGGTTTTTTCTGAAATGGAGAGTGAATTTAGAATGTTTAGATTAGTGCAAGGCGATGTTGGCAGTGGTAAAACTATTATTGCCGCACTTGCTATGCTACAAACCATTGAAGCTGGTTTTCAAGCTGCTTTTATGGCACCAACTGAAATTCTAGCAAAGCAACAATATGATTGGTTTATTGAAGCTATAAAGCAAAGTAATTTAGAAGAAATTATAAAAATTTCTTACTTAACTGGAAGCACCAAAGAGGCAGAAAGAAAGGATATATTGCCAAAAATTGCTAACGGCGAAATTAATATTGTAATTGGAACTCACGCTTTGTTTCAAGAAAAAATAAACTTCAAAAATTTAGCTTTTATTGTAATTGATGAACAACATAGATTTGGGGTTAAACAAAGGCTTAGCCTCTCAGAAAAAGGTGAAAAAACTGATATTTTGCTTATATCTGCAACACCTATCCCCCGCACATTAGCAATGACAATTTATGGCGATATGGAAATTTCAACCCTATCTGAAAAGCCAGCAGGCAGGCAGGAAATTGATACTATAATAATTTCAAATGAAAAAATTGATGATGTAATTCAAGCAATAATTAGAGCAGTTAATAATGATGCACAAATTTATTGGGTTTGCCCGCTTGTAAATAAAAGTGAAGAAGAATTAGAAATAAATTCTGAGGCGGAAAAAATCATTTCTGTTGAAGAAAGATTTGAAAAATTACAAGAAATTTTTGGTCAAAAAGTCGCTTATGTTCACGGCAAATTAAAAGCAGAAGAAAAAAATAAAATTCTGCAAGAATTTCTAAAAAATAACATAAAAATTTTAGTTGCCACCACCGTTATTGAAGTTGGTGTTAATGTTCCAAATGCTACAATAATGGTTATTGAAAACGCTGAAAAATATGGGCTTGCACAGCTTCACCAGCTTAGGGGGCGTGTTGGTAGGGGTGAAAAAAAATCAAATTGTATTCTAATTTATGGCAAAAAAACTTCTAAAATTGCAAAGGAAAGATTAAATATTTTAAGGCAAACTAATGATGGTTTTAAGATTGCCGAAGAAGATATGGCACTTAGAGGCACCGGCGATATTTTGGGCTTAAAACAAAGTGGCTTCCCTGAGTTTGAGTTTGCAGATTTACCTACTCAAAAAGATTTATTATTTTCTGCCAGAGATGACGCAAAAATTATTATAGAAACTGACCCAGATTTGAAAACCAATCGCGGTAAAGCCATAAGAAATCTGCTATATTTATTTGAATATGATAATCATATTAAATTTCTAAATGCTTAAGAATTTTGTATAATCTAAATCAGCCCCACATATAGTTAGGTTTTATAGAATATTTATTTCATTATCATCATCAATTTCAGGTGCGTGGCCAGATGATACCATTTCTTTCACTATTTGCTCATTAATATTATTTTCAGCGAGTTTATAGGCAACTTTTATGGCGTTAGCAAAGCCGATTTCATCAGTTCCGCCGTGGCTTTTAACTACAATTCCATTTAACCCTAAAAACATTGCACCATTAAAACTTCTTGGATCCATTCTTTTCTTAATTTTGGAAATTGCTGGCATTGCAACCAACATTCCAAGCCAACCAAAAGGTGATGACTTCATAATATTTTTAATCGTACTTGAAATATATTTTGAAGTGCCCTCAGCGGTTTTAAGTGCGACATTTCCTGTAAAACCATCAGTAATAACAACATCAACCGTGCCAGAATTTATGTCATTACCTTCAACAAAGCCATAATAGTTAAAATCAATTTCGCTTTCTTCAATTAAATTTGAGGCAAGCCTTAGGGTTTCGTGACCTTTATTTTTTTCAGTGCCAACATTAAGCAAGCCTATACTAGGCTTTGAAAGCCCAAGAACCGCCCTTGCAAATGCATTTCCCATAACGGCAAATTCAAATAAATTTTCTGCATCACAGTGAATATTCGCACCTAAATCTAAAACTATACAATAGCCTTTAATTGTTGGCAAAATTCCGCCGATTGCTGGCCTATCTATCCCCGGTAAAGTTTGCAGAACAAATTTAGAAAGTGCCATTAACGCCCCAGTATTTCCAGCGGAGACAACTGCTTGCACCTCTTTAGTTTTTGAGGCATTTATCGCCATATACATTGATGAATTTTTACCTTTACGAAGTGCATTAGAAGGTTTTTCATCAGCGGTAATAAATTCTTCTGTGTGAATAATTTTTGAAATATCTTGAAGGCTTGGATATTTAGCCATTATTGGCATTATCTTCTTTTTATTGCCATAAATTTTATAACGAACATTTTTTAGATTTTTTGACGCAATATAAGCACCGCTTATAACAAAATCTGGTGCTTTATCACCGCCCATTGCATCAAGCGCAATAGTAACTTCAGTGGGGCTAGATGCTTCCGCACTAGAATTTCTTGCCAGCTCAGACATTAAAAAAATTTATGTTAAGAAATTAACTTAATGGAAAAAATAAAAAATAAGGCAAGTAAAAACTTACTAATTGCCAGATTTAATATCTTGAGAATCTTGATTTGTTGCCCTGCTAATGATAATTTGTTTACCTTTATAATAGCCATCAGCTGTAATGTGGTGAGATAAACCAAATTCACCAGTTGTTTTATTTTCAACGATATTTTGCTTTTTTAGAGCATCGTGACTCCTCCTCATATTTCTTCTTGAAGGGGTGGTTTTCTTCTTAGGAACTGCCATTTTGAACCTCTATTAATTTCTTTTTGTAATTTGAAAAATTACCTATATAAAAACAACTAAATATTTTTATGGTAAACTAATTTTTGAGAGCTTCTAGCTCAGAAAATTTCTAAAATCTAGTAAAAAATGATAAAAAATTTTAATATTCTTCTAATAGCCCTAATATTTTTAGGGGTTTCTGCCTGTAGTGATGATGTTGATAATCGCGGATATATCACAAAATTCTCTGATTTTAGTAAGTTAGAAGCTGGCGTTTCTTCTAAAGATGAGGTGCAGGCTTTGCTTGGCTCCCCAACTACCACTTCATTATATGGTAAAGAGCAATGGATTTATCTTGGCTCAGAGGTTACCAAAGAAACTTTCTTTGAACCTGAAGTTAAAAATTATGAGGCTTTTATCATTACATTTAATTCAGATGATATAGTTGAAAAAATTGATAAGAGGGACAAAAATTCTCTTAAAGAAATTGAAATTTCTGAGGATAAAACCGCAACTGGAGGCAGTAAAGTTACTATAATCCAGCAATTACTCGGCAATTTAGGCAAGTTTGATGCAACTGGAAGTGGCCCAAGAAGTGCCGGCGTTCTAGGCAGATAATCTTCCCACTAAAACTATTAATTAAAAACCAACAACTAAGGACTAATAATAATGGCAAATTTAACAAGATTTTATGATGTTCGTGAATATTTATTTACCTCAGAATCAGTTTCAGAGGGGCATCCAGATAAAGTAGCTGATCAAATTTCAGATGCAATTCTTGATGAATATCTCAAGCAAGACCCTTATTCTAGAGTGGCAGTTGAAACTCTATGCACAACCAATAAAGTTGTAGTTGCTGGCGAAGTTAGAGCTCCAGAAATTTCTAAAGCTCGTATTGAAGAGATTATTAGAAATACCGTTAAAAATATCGGTTATGAGCAAGATGGTTTTAATTGGCAAAATCTGCAAATTGAAAATTTAATTCACGGGCAATCACCTGATATTGCAAAAGGCGTTGATGGCAAGGGTGGTGCATCTGAAGGGGCGGGTGATCAAGGGCTGATGTTTGGCTATGCTTGCAGGGAAACTGAAGTTTTAATGCCTTCTGCCATTTATTATTCTCATAAAATTTTACAGCTAATTTTTGAAGATATTAAAGCTGGAAAACTAAAAGGGCTTGGGCCTGATGCTAAAAGCCAAGTTACCGTAAAATATAAGGGCAATGACCCTGTAGGCGTGCATTCTGTGGTGGTTTCAATTCAGCATCATAAAGATATATCGCTCGCACAAGTTAAAGAGCTTATTTACCCCTATATCAGAAAAGCATTACCGGCTGAGTGGAAAATCCCTGAAGATGAGCTTTACATCAACCCAACTGGGCAGTTTATTATTGGTGGCCCTGATGGTGATACTGGCTTAACAGGCAGAAAAATTATTGTTGATACTTATGGCGGATATGCACCTCATGGTGGTGGTGCGTTTTCTGGTAAAGACCCCTCAAAAGTTGATAGAAGTGCCGCTTATCTTGCAAGATATATCGCAAAAAATGTTATAGTTGCTGGGTTTTCAAATGCTTGCACGGTGCAACTTGCCTATGCAATTGGGGTTGCAAAGCCACTTTCTTTTTATGTTAATATGCATAATACGGGCAATATTAACGAATATAAATTACAAGAAATCATTGAAAAATCTATTGATGCAACGCCTTGGGGCTTAAGGCAACATTTAGGGCTTCATAAACCAATTTATCTGCCAACTGCAACTTATGGGCATTTTGGCAGAACCCCAACAAAAGATGGGCATTTTAGCTGGGAAGCAACTGATCTTGCAGAAAAATTCAAAAAACTGGCTTGATGTTTTTTAGTGGCGAGCTAGGTTCTAGGTGTTAGGTGCTAGGTGTTAGGGGTTATAGGGGTTAGTGATGGTGATTATGACTACCTCCCTCTCCCTTTGGGAGAGCTGAAAGAATTTATCTTTCAGAGGGTGAGGGCAAATAAGAAAGGGCTTAGGGGCTAGGGCTTGGGGCTTGGAATGTCATACCCCGAATTTTTTCAGCAAGAAAAAATTATAGGGGTATCCAATAAAAAAAGTTTTGTGTCATCTTGAGCAAAGCGAAAGATCTAAAATAGCTTTTAGATTCTTCCCCTTCGCTTCGCTCTAGGGTCAGAATGACAATAATTATAAAATTGTTCTTCTGAAAATTTTATATGCATTGCCCACAATTTTTATACTCCATCCATCACCCATCAACCATCAACTATCAACTATCAACTATCAACCATTAACCACCAACCATTAACCATCAACCACCAACAATTATCACTTGCAAAAGGCTAAAAAATCTATAAAAGCCATCTCAAAGTGCTAATTAGGCTAAATTTTCTATAAATTTTTGGCTGCCTAATGGCCTCTATTTTAACCCTACTTAAAATAGTTCATATTATTATTTATTTAATGGAGATTAAAATGCCGAAGTTAAAAACCAAATCAGGTGCTAAAAAGCGCTTCAAAAAAACTGCCACTGGCAAAATTGTTGCCACTCAAGCAGGTAAAAGACACAATATGAGAAAACGCTCTCAAAAACAAATTAGGGGGCAAAGGGGCACAACAATTATGAACCCTTCTGATGCAAAATTTGTGAATAAATTTATTCCTTACGCATAGTTTTCAATTATTTTCATTTACCAACAATTAAAAATTTATTTTTATGGCGAGAGTTAAAGGTGGTGTTGTTACCCGTAAAAAACACAAAAAATATTACGCACAAGCAAAAGGCTATTATGGCAGAGCAAAAAATTGCTTCACCGTTACTATTGAAAAAGTAGAAAAAGGCCTGCAATATGCTTACCGCGATAGAAGAAATAAGAAAAGGGATTTCCGCAAACTTTGGATAGTTCGTATCAATGCGGCTTCTCGCTTAAATGGCTTGAAATATAACCAATTAATCAATGGCTTAAAATTAGCTAATATTGATCTTGATAGAAAAGTTTTAGCACAATTAGCTGTTGAAAATCCAGAAGGCTTCACAAAAATTGCTGAAGTTGCAAAGCAAGCCCTTGCGAAATAGCATTTTTAGGTTTTAGGGGATGGGGTTTAGGGCTTGGGCTTATTTCTCACCTTCTAATTATCACCCCTAGAACCTAAAACCTAGAACCTAGAACCTATTATGTCCCTCTCTATTATCATAGATGAAGCAAAAACTAAGATAGAACAGGCTTCTAATAGCAATGAAGTTGAAAATCTGCGTGTGCATTATCTCGGAAAATCTGGCATAGTTACTGAGAAATTAAAAACGCTAGGGGCACTTCCTGCGGAGGAAAGAAAATCATTTGGTCAAGAAGTTAATAAAGTTAAAGAAGTTATTACTGATTTAATTACTTTCAAAAAAGAGAAGCTGCAAAAGCTGGAAATCCTGCAAAAACTTCAATCTGAGCAGATTGATATAACCCTTCCTTCTAATCAAAATTATATTGGCTCAGCTCACCCAATTTCAAAAGTGATTTCTGAGATTGTTGAAATCTTCGGCTCGCTTGGTTTTAAGGTTGCAGAAGGTAATGAAATTGAAGATGATTTTCATAATTTCACTGCATTAAATATTCCTGAAAGCCACCCAGCACGCCAAATGCACGATACATTTTATATTAAATCTGAAAATACTGATAAAAAATTTGTATTAAGAACTCACACCTCACCAGTGCAAATTAGAGTGATGGAAAATAACAAACCACCACTAAAATTTATTGCACCGGGCAGAACTTTTCGCTGTGATTCTGATCAAACTCACTCGCCAATGTTCCATCAAGTTGAAGGCTTTATGGTGGATAAAAATGTTGATATGGCAATGCTAAAGGGCTGTTTAATTCAATTTGTAGAAGAATTTTTCGGCATTAAAAATGTAAAAATGCGTTTTCGTGCAAGTTTTTTCCCTTTTACTGAGCCAAGTGCAGAGGTTGATATTGGTTGCTCTCGCAAGAATGGTGAGCTTAAAATTGGTGAAGGTGATGATTGGTTGGAAATTCTGGGCTGCGGAATGATTCATCCAAATGTTCTTAAAAATTGCGGTATTAACCCCGCTGAATATCAAGGCTTTGCCTTTGGAATGGGCATTGAAAGGCTTGCTATGCTTAAATATGGTATTCCAGATTTAAGAAAGTTTTTTGAATCAGATTATAAATGGTTAAAGCATTATGGCTTTAATTTTTACGAGATTTGAAAATTTCTTTTAGTTTTTTCTCAGTATTTTTTGATACAAATTGTGATACATCACCCTTTAACCTTGCCACTTCCTTAACCAAGTTAGAAGCTATAAATTGCTTAGTTTCTGAGGCTGGAATAAAAACCGTCTGCACGCTTGGCTTAATTCTATTATTCATTGAAGCAAGCTGAAATTCATATTCAAAATCACTAACCGCCCTTAAACCTCTTATTATAATATTGGCTTTTTTCTGCTCTGCAAAATCAACTAATAAGCCCTTGAAACCTATTATTTCCGCTGAATTTATATAGTCAGGTAAAAAGGTTTTTATATCACTTTTTATTAAAGAAACCCTATCATTTAAGCTAAAAAGTGTGTTTTTTGGCGTATCTTGTGCCACTGCAATAATTAGCTTATCACACACAGAAAAACTGCGTTTTATAACATCAATATGCCCAAGGGTTATTGGGTCAAAAGTTCCGGGATAAATTCCAATTCTCAAGCTCATTTTGAATTTTTTCAATTAGGTTGAAAGATTTTTCTAGCACTTTTCTTGTGCAATTTGAAGTTTTATATTTTTCGGCTAAATTTGTAATGCTTCTAAAGCCACTGCCTGCATAGTTTTTATAAATTTCTTCGGTGTTATTAAATATAATTTTTGAGATTAAAAACGCACTAATAAAATTTTCATTTTGAATAGAATTCTCATTTATTTCTATAAACTCACATTCATTTTTTATTGCAGTGAAATTATTAATAAAATTTTTTATTTCAGCTTCTAGATTTTCTTTGTTGTAGTAAAAAATTTCCTGCCACATATTAATTGGCGAGCTTTGTAAGCGACAAAACTCATTGGCTTCAACCCCATCATTAGAAATATAATTCTTACAAGCAAAACTTAATAATTGCGGGAAGTGAGAAATTTTAGCATAGATTTTATCGTGAAGTTTTGCATCAAGAAATTCTATAAAACCCCCTGCTAACTGCCATATTTTCTTAATGGTTTCAATTTTTTGAATGTTAGAATTTTTATTATCACAAATTATAATTTTCTTATTTTTATAGAGGTTTTTATCAGCGGAATTAACCCCTGAAATTTCCTTCCCTGCGATAGGATGAGCAGAAATAAAGCATTCTGAAAAATTAAAAAAATTATTTTTTATAATTTCGCTAGGTAAAAATTTTACCGAGCCAACATCCGAAATAATTTTTTCTTTGGTTAAATTTTTTGCAATTTGCTTAGAAATTTCATCATAAGAAGATAAATTTGTAGCAATAATTAAAACATCAGATTTCTCTGTTATTTCATCAATAGAATTGCAAATTTCATCAGAAATATTTAGAGAAATAGCCTCTTTTGAAACTTCTTGCCTGCGATTAAAACATAAAATTTTATTGCTAGAATTTTCCGCCCATTCTTTATTATTTTTGAGGGCTAAACCTAAAGAGCCACCAATTAAACCTGTTCCGATAATCCCTAGTTTCATTGGCTTTTAGGCTGCTTTTCGTGATTCAATTTTATCAGCTAATGTTTCAAGATAATTTGAAATTGTATTTATTGCCCCAGACATTTCTTCTTCTTGTCTAGCAAAAAAATCTCTCTTATTATTAGAAATTTCATTCGTTAGCTCATCAATTTTCTTTCTGGCTTCGTTAAGCTCATCTTGCAACATTAGGCAAGTCATCAAAAAAAGCAGAGAATCATTGCTAGTTCGCATTTGTTTTGAAAGATTTTCAAATTTTTCAGAAATCATTTCAGCTAATTTATGTAGCTGTGCCTCCTGCCCATTTTCACAAGCTATTTGAAAGTTCCTTGCACCAATTTTAAGCTCTACAACAGACATATAAACCCCCTTTTAATTTTATGTGTGATTAGAAATATAATTCTTAAACTCTGTAATTATCATATCAACCCTTCTAGAAGCCTCACTATTCTTGGCTTCCAGCTTGAAAGATTTTTCCCTCTCCTGCCCTAATTCTGCTTGAATATTAAAATTTTCTTCTCTGAGATGAATAATTTCAGAAATTTTATCATCAATTTCTCTTTTCAGCGTAAGCACTTCCAAAGAGAGAGATTGATTAGATTTTTTAAGGCTTTCAATTTCCTGAAATAAAGCAGGGTTGTTACCTTTTAGATTATCGTCAATAGACTTTTCAAGCCTTTCCAGCACCATTTTAAGGTTTGTTTTTGCTTCGTCTAATTTATTCATTATAAGATAAGGTTAGAAAATTTTATCTGATAATTTATTTATAAAATAACTTTGCATAGTTGCAACATTTAAGAAAAAATTTTTTAATTTTTTTTATTTTAATATAAATTTTGCTTTGTGAACAATTTCTTAAAAATTTCTGTTTTAGTTTTATTGCTTATAATTCAAGCGGTTTTCATATATTTTTATTATCAAACTAAAGAGAAAATTTTTAATGATGCTTTTGAATTTTTCTTTTGGCTTTTTTGTGTAACAATCTTTTTGGTGTTAATTCCAAATATATATAAATCTTTTAAGAAATTTTCTGAAAAGCAAAAAAATAAAAAACATTTAGAATTAGTTTCTCGTAATGATTTTGAAGCTATAAACAAGGCATTCCTTGAAAACCACCCGATTGCAACTATCATTTGTGATGAAAATCTGAACATTAATTATTCTAATCGTGTCTTTATTAAATTTGTGGAAAGAATTTTACAAAAACCCATTTTTAATATCTCAGAATTACTTAATATCAGCGTTAGTGATTTTGAGCTTTTACTAAAATCTAAAAATGTAAACAACTATGAAAATTTTGATTGTAAAATCGCAGATAATAAAGAGATTTCTATCTACGCAGTGCCGATAATTGAAAAAAATTCTAATAAAATTCTTATTCAGCTTATTGATAATAGTGAAAAATTAGAACTTAAAGAAAAATTTATTCAAGCGCAAAAAATGCAGGCAATTGGGCAGTTAGCAGGCGGTATCGCCCACGATTTCAACAATTTACTAACCGCAATTATTGGCTTTTGTGATTTGCTTTTAACAAGGCATCCACCGGGGGATCAATCTTTTGTTGATCTTATGCAAATTAAGCAAAATGCCAATCGTGCCGCTAACTTAGTTAAGCAGTTGCTTGCGTTTTCTCGCAAACAAACAATGCAAATGCAAGTGCTGAATTTAACTGAAACTATCTCAGAAGTTTCAAACTTAATTAGAAGGTTAATTGGTGAAAATATCTTGCTGGAACTAAATAATGCTAGGGAAATTTGGGATATAAAAGCCGATAAATCTCAGCTGGAGCAAGTTATAATTAACCTTGCCGTTAACGCTCGTGATGCAATGCCAAACGGCGGAAAGCTTATCATTACAACAGATAACTTAGATATTTATTCTATTTCAGATGTAAAATTAAAATATGATTTTACTTCCAATTTTGAAGATATTCAGCCCGGAAAATATGTTAAAATTTCTATTGAAGATACCGGCGGTGGCATTAGCGAAAAAAACTTAAAGAAAATTTTTGAGCCATTTTTTACCACTAAAGGCGTTGGGCAAGGCACAGGGCTTGGGCTTGCCACTGTTACCGGTATCGTTGAGCAATCTGGTGGGTATATTTTTGCTTCTAGTGAAGAAAATATTGGCACTGAATTTGTTATATTATTCAAGAAATTTGATAAAAATATTGAAAAGCCAAGCCCCATTATTTTAGAAAATGAAAAGCAGAAAGATCTTACCGGAACTGGCACTATACTTGTTGTTGAAGATGAAGATCCCGTTCGCTTATTCAGTACAAGAGCGCTTAGAAATAAAGGTTATAAAATTTTTGAAGCAAATAGCGGTGAAGCCGCGCTTGAAGTAATAAACCAAAATGGTAATGAGATTAATTTAATTATTTCTGATGTTGTAATGCCCGGAATCTCTGGCCCAGAAATGGTTGAAAGGGTTATAAAAACCCACCCACATATAAAAGTGATTTTTGTTTCTGGCTATGGCGAAGATGCTTTTTATCAAAAATATGGTAGTAATAGAGAATTTAATTTCTTACCAAAGCCTTATACACTCAACCAAATTGCCGAGAAAGTTAAGGAAATAATTGGTTAGCATCATTTCTTAAGAATTACTATTATTTCTGAGTAGTTGAATTCGTAGTGTAAAATTTCAAAATTTATTGAGTATTTTTCAAATATACTTACTAAAAATTTTAGAAATGAGTTGTTATCCCAAACATGAAAATGAATATTAAAATTTGCCTTATCCATTTCATCAATTTTCCTTAAAATTTCAGCTTCATCAGAAATATTTTCTACATTAATCAACCAATCTTTATAATGCTCTTTTCTAGAATTTTTACCACCATTTTCATAGTCTGAAATTATATCATCAAGTTTTGTAAGTTCACGATTTTTATCAAAACAAAAATTTTTATCTGGCACGATTATATAAGCTATTCCGCCACTTTTTAGAACTCTATAAAAGTTTTTTATAGCAAGAATAGGGTTTTCAAAATGTTCTAAAACATGGCTTGCAATAATGTAATCAAAGCTATTATTTTCTATAGAATTTAAGGTTTCGGCATCTGAAACTATATCAGGTTTAATGAGCTTTTTACCTTTAAGCTCTGGATATTGAATAAGATAATCTTCATAGCTTAATCTATCAACAAATTTGGTTTTTGCATTTTTACTAATTGGCATAGAATTATGCAAAGCGCCAATTTCAATGCCTTCCCCTTTAATATATTTATATGAAATTTTTTTGCGATTTTCTTTTGCTAATCTATTCAAACTTTTTTTGCGAAATAATTTTATCATCACACCAAATAATTATTTTCCAGATTATTAACCTGAAAAGAAATTAAATCACCAACTTTTATATCTTGATTTTCTGGTAATTTAACTTGAGCGAAATGTTCAGTTCTGCCGATATTATTTTTTTCTGCGATAATATTTTCAACCTTGCCAATTCTAGATTTTAAGAATTTCTGCAACTGACTTTCTGAGGCAATTCTTAATAATTTTGCTCGCTCTTTTCTAATATTTTTTGGCACTTGTTTATTTTGTGGAATCTTTGCGGCTGGCGTTCCCTCACGCTCAGAATAAGGGAAAATATGTCCATAGATAATTTCACATTCATCAATAATTTTGAGAGTATTTTCAAACATCTCATCAGTCTCTGTAGGAAAGCCAGCAATTATATCAGCGCCAAAAACTATATCAGAGCGGATTTTTCTAACTTTTCCAAAGAATTTAATTGCATCTTCTCTGCTATGACGACGCTTCATTCGCTTTAAGATCATATTATCACCAGCCTGCAAAGATAAATGAAAATGAGGCATAAAGCGGGGTTCATTCTCAAGCAACCAATAAATATCATCATCAACTTCTGCAACATCTATTGAAGATAGTCTTAGCCTTTTTAACTCAGGCACAAGTGCTAGAACTCGCTTCATCATCTGCCCTAATTTTGGGCTTGCTGGCAAGCCTTTGCCATAATCTGTAATATCAACACCGGTTAAAACAATTTCATTATATCCGCTATTAACAAGCTGTTTAACTTGGCTTACAATCTCGCCTACTGGAACTGAGCGACTATTGCCACGCCCATAAGGTATAATACAAAAAGTGCAACGATGATCACAACCATTCTGCACCTGAATAAAGGCTCTCGCCCTATCTTCAAGCCCAGAAATCATGTGATTTGCAGTTTCTTTTACTGAAAAAATATCATTCACTTGCAGTTTTTCAGTGTCAAAAAAATTGAGTGATGAATAAGTTTTCTCATTAAGTTTTTCATCATTACCAATAACTTTATGCACGCCTTCAATATCCCCATATTGCTTAGGGTTTATTTGTGCAGCACAGCCTGTAACGATAATTTTATGATTTGGGTTTTCCCTGATATATTTGCGTATTGCTTGCTTTGCTTGCCTTTCAGCTTCTTTAGTAACAGCACAAGTGTTAAAAACTGCAATATTTTCCAGCCCTGATTTTTCAAGGTTATTCTTAATAACCTCGCTTTCATAGGTGTTAAGCCTGCAACCAAAATTTATAACTTCACTTGGCATTAATCTAATGTAATCTGATTGATTTTAATGATATTATACATAATATAAACGGCTAAAATCTCAAGTTTTACTATGAAAACACCTTTTTGGCCTATTCCACTTGGCTCAAAACCCATAGATTTAGGGCTTGAGAGAGTGCAAGTTGCCCTAAAAAAAATGGGTAATCCGCATCATAAATTGCCCCCTGTAATTCATATTGCTGGCACTAATGGCAAAGGCTCAACGCTTGCTTTTTTAAGAGCGATATTAGAAAATGCTGGCTATAAATGCCATATTTATACCTCCCCACATTTAGTTGAATTCAATGAAAGAATTATTGTGGCAGGTCAGAAAATTTCTGATGAATTTTTAACCAAAATTCTTAATGAAACTAAAGCATTAACTGAAGGTGTATCACTTACTTTTTTTGAAGGCACTACATTAGCTGCAATCCTTGCTTTTTCTATGGTTGAAGCCGATTTTGTTCTACTTGAAACTGGAATGGGTGGCAGGTTAGATGCAACTAATATTATTGATAAACCCCTGTTAAATATTATCACGCCCATTTCATTTGATCATATGGAATTTTTGGGTGATACACTCGCAAAAATTGCCTATGAAAAAGCCTGTATAATGAAAAAAGATACAACTTGCATCATTGCAAATCAAACTAATGAGGCAAAGGAAGTTTTTATTAAAACTGCTCAAGAAATTGGCTCAAAACCAATGTTTTGCGGTGATAATTTTACTTATGAGATTTTAGAAAATAATGATTGGAATTTTATAGATGATAATAAAAATATTATAAATTTACCACCCCCCAGTTTATTTGGAAATCACCAATATCACAATGCTTCTCTTGCGATAAAAACTGCATTAGAGATAACTAAATTTGGTTATAAAATTACAGAAGATGCACTAATAAAAGGCGTGCAAAATGCAAAATGGCAAGCAAGATTGCAAGATATTAAAAATTCTAAATTAGGTAATTTATTGGGTAGCAATGATGAATTATATCTTGATGGCAGCCATAACCCACAAGGTGCAGAAACCCTAGCAGAATTCATTATCACAAAAGCAAAACAAGATAAAAAATTAGTAATTAAAAAAGAAGTTTTAATGATAATTGGAATGCTAAAAAATAAAGATTCAGAAGGCTTTTTTAGAAAATTAAAAGAAGCAAATTTAGAAAATAATTTGAAAATTTATACTATAAATATTCCAGATGAAATAAACTCTGAAACCCCTGAAAATCTTAGTAATAAAGCAGAAAAATATTTTATCAGTGAGCCAAAAAATTCTTTAATTGATGCGGTAAAATCTGCAAATTTTATTAGTAAAAACGATAAGAGAATTATAATCTGTGGCTCTTTATATCTTGCAGGTTTCGTTCTTAAAAATTATATTTAATCGATTGAATTTTCTAAAAACAAACTATAATCTTGATTATTTTGAAACAATTTATATCAATTCATTATAAATAACCAAAAATATATTAAATTTTATGGCAGTTAAATTAGCATTAAATGGAATGGGTAGAATTGGAAGATGTATTTTGCGTCATTATGTTGAATCTGGCAGAAAAGATGTTGAAATTGTAGCAGTTAATGCCCCAACCGATATAAAAAGGCATGTTCATTTATTAAAATATGATTCAACCCACGGTGTTTTGCCATATGAAGTAAAAGGCGATGAAAAGACTTTTCAAGTTGGCAATCATAAAATGGTTAGGTTTGATAATCGTGATCCATCTAAAATTGATTGGAAATCAGCAGGTGCGGATATTGTTTTAGAATGCACAGGCCATTTCAAAACTAAAGATGAAGCAAGTGCATATAGAAATATGGGTGATGTGAAAGTTATGATTTCTGCCCCCTCCCCTGATGCAGATGCTTGTATAGTTTGGGGGGTTAATAATCAAATGCTTAAAAAAGAACATCAGGTTATTTCAATCGGCTCTTGCACAACAAATTGTTTAGCCCCAGTTGCGAAAGTTCTAAATGATAAACTTGGCATTGAGAAAGGCTTTGTAACAACTGTTCACGCTTACACAAGTGATCAAAACCTTACAGATGCTGCCCATAATGATTTAAGAAGGGCAAGGGCGGCTGCAATTTCTATGATTCCTTCAACCACTGGTGCAGCAAAGGCTATAGGGCAAGTTTTGCCAGAGCTTAAAGGCAAGCTAGATGGCTGTGCGGTTAGAGTTCCAGTTCCCAATGTTTCTATGATAGATTTTACCGCTCAAATTAGCAAGGAAACTACTAAAGATGAAATCAACCAAATTATGAAACAAGCCTCAGAAACAAGCCCTATGAAAGGCGTGCTTGGCTATACTGAAGATGAGCTTGTATCTGTTGATTTTATGAGAAATCCTCATAGCTCAGTTTTTGATGCAACAGGCACTTATGTTTTGGGCAAAAACTTCATTAGAGTTGTTTCTTGGTATGATAATGAATGGGCTTTTTCTGTTAGAATGCTTGATGTTGCAGCGAAATGGATATAAGCAAAAATTTTTATAATGCCTCGCAGATCAATTTTTAGAAAGCTCAGATATATATTAGAAACTCTATTAGTTCTGCCAATTTATTTTGCATTTCATTTAATACCTATAAAAACTGCCAGTTTTTTAATTGGTAAAATAGTTAGAATTTTTGGAAGGTTTCACCCCTCTCACAAAATCGCAATTAAAAATCTGCAAATTGCATTTCCTGAAAAAAATATTTCTGAAATTAAAAAAATCGCCCTAAATAGCTGGGAAAACTTAGGCAGAACAGCAGGCAGTTTTGTTGGAATTTCAAAACTTAGTAAAGAAGAAATATTAAATTTAGCACCCGTAATTAATAAAGAAAATATTCTTAATGCCTCTGAAAATTTTTCAAAAGGTATAATTATTGTTAGTGCTCATATTGGAAATTGGGAAATTGGCACTTCAATATTAAATGCGGCAATCCCTAATATTGCAATGATATATCGCCACGCTAACAACCCGTTTGTTGAAAAAATTATTGCAAAAAATCGTAGTAAATATGCTAATTTTATTATTAGAAAAGGTGATAAATCTGGCTTTAGAGATATCTTTAACCACCTTAAAAAAGGCGGAAACCTCGCCATAATAGCTGATCAAAAAATCAGAGATGGTGTTATAGTTAATTTTTTTAATCAAGAAACTAAAGCACCATCAACCCCAGCGGAACTTGCAATTAGGTTTAATCTGCCAATAGTTATGGGCAAAACAATTTCGTTAAGTAAAAATAATTTTGCCTCAATATTTGAAAAACCAATTTATCCTGAAAGCAAATCTGCACAGGAAATTACTCAAGAAATTTATAATATTTACGAATCTTGGATTAGACAGCACCCAGAGCAATGGTTCTGGATGCATAATAGATGGTATCTTTAAAAAGATTATTGCATATTAGCGGAAGATGATTATACATCTAACAATTTTGCCTAAAAAATCTATAATTTAATAATATGCCAAAAAGAACTGATATAAAATCTATAATGATTATTGGTGCGGGGCCAATTGTTATAGGGCAAGCCTGCGAGTTTGATTATTCAGGAACACAAGCCTGTAAAGCACTAAGGGAAGAAGGCTATAGAGTGATTTTGGTAAATTCTAACCCTGCAACGATAATGACAGATCCAAATATTGCAGATGCTACTTATATTGAGCCAATTCACCCAGAAATTATTGAGAAAATTATCGCCAAAGAAAAGCCAGATGCGTTACTTCCAACAATGGGGGGGCAAACTGCATTAAACACAACCCTTACTTTACATAAAAAAGGTATTTTAGATAAATATAATGTTAAGCTAATCGGCGCACAGCCGGAAGCCATAGAAAAAGCAGAAAATAGAAAATTATTCAACGAGGCAATGGCAAAAATTGGCTTGGAAGTGCCAAGAAATACTATTGTAAATTCTATTGAAGAGGCAATGGACGCACTAAAAAATATTGGGTTGCCAGCAATTATACGCCCCTCATTTACACTTGGCGGAAGTGGTGGCGGTGTTGCAACCACTGAAGAAGAATATTATCGTATAGTTACAAATGGCCTTAATGAAAGCCCTACGCGTCAAGTATTAGTTGATGAATCTCTGCTCGGCTGGAAAGAATATGAAATGGAAGTTGTGCGAGATAAAAATGATAATTGCATTATAGTTTGTTCCATTGAAAATGTTGACCCAATGGGCGTTCACACTGGGGATTCCATAACAGTTGCACCAGCTTTAACACTCACAGATAGAGAATATCAAAAAATGCGTGATGCTTCTTGTGCGGTGCTTCGTGAAATTGGGGTTGAAACAGGAGGTAGCAATGTTCAATTTGGGGTAGATCCTAAAACTGGCAGAATGGTTGTGATTGAGATGAACCCTCGTGTTTCTCGCTCATCTGCACTGGCTTCAAAAGCGACTGGGTTTCCGATAGCTAAAGTTGCAACTAAACTTGCAGTTGGCTATACACTTGATGAAATTATTAATGACTGCACTAAAGTAACGCCAGCTTCTTTTGAACCAACTATTGATTATGTAGTTACAAAAATTCCAAGATTCACCTTTGAAAAATTTGCTAATGAAGATCAAATTTTAACCTCTGCAATGAAATCAGTGGGTGAAACAATGGCGATTGGTGGCAATTTCTGTGAGAGCTTGCAGAAGGCCTTGCGTTCACTTGAAACTGGGCTTGCTGGCTTTAATGACAAACCAGATGAAGATTTGGAGCATAAACTTTCTCTTAGAACGCCAAAAAGAATAATGCTTATTGCACAGGCTTTCAGGGAAGGTTACAGCCTTGAAAAGATTGCTAAACTTACAGAGTGGGATAATTGGTTTTTAGAGCAAATTCAAAAAATCATTCAGTTAGAAATTGCTATAAAAGATAAAACTATCAATATTAATGATGCAGAAAGCCTTTTATATCTTAAAAAGCACGGCTTTTCAGATAAAAGAATTGCTGAGTTATCAGGTTTTTCTGAAGAAGAAATTCGCAAAATTAGATATGATAATAATATTCACCCAACCTTCAAAAGGGTTGATACTTGTGCCGCTGAGTTTGAGGCTCAAACCCCTTATATGTATTCTAGTTATAGAGATGGGTTTATTAACCCTCTCCCAGAGGGAGAGGGAACTAGCTCCTCAAACTGCGAAGGCAAACCAAGTGATAAAAATAAAGTTATAATTCTTGGCTCAGGGCCTAATAGAATAGGGCAAGGGATAGAGTTTGATTATACTTGCGTTCACGCTTGCTTTGCTATGCAAGAAAGGGGTATTGAATCAATAATGGTGAATTGCAACCCTGAAACAGTTTCCACTGATTATGATACATCTGATAGGCTATATTTTGAGCCAATTACCACTGAAGATGTGCTTGAAATTATCCGTCTAGAGCAAAAATCTGGAAATTTACTTGGCGTCAATGTTCAATTTGGTGGGCAAACACCACTTAAATTAGCTAAATCTCTTGAGCTTGCTAATGTTCCTCTGCTTGGCACTTCTAACCGTTCAATAGAGCTTGCGGAAGATAGGCAATTATTCAAAGAATTTATTGAAAATCATAAATTAATTCAGCCGAAAAATGATATTAATAATCCGGGTGAAGATTTATTCGCAAAGGCAAAATCTGTTGGTTATCCGCTAGTTGTTCGCCCAAGTTTTGTGCTTGGTGGCAGGGCAATGGCAATTATTTATAATGAAGAAGAGCTAAAAAATTATATCGCAAAAAATCCAGCGGTTTATGAAACAGGCCCAATATTGCTAGATAGCTTCCTTAGAAACGCCACAGAGGTTGATGTTGACGCAATTTCAGATGGTGAAGATGTTTTCATAGCTGGAATTATGGAGCATATTGAGGAAGCTGGAATTCACTCAGGTGATTCAGCTTGTTCAATTCCGCCTTATTCACTTAATAAAAATATTATTTCTGAGCTTAAATCACAAGCAAGAATTATTGCTAAAGGTCTTAATGTTAAGGGCTTAATTAATGTGCAATTTGCAGTTAAAGATAATGTAATTTATATTCTAGAAGTAAACCCAAGAGCCAGCAGAACCGTGCCTTTTGTGGCAAAAGCAACAGGGGTAAAAGTCGCAAAAATAGCAAGCCTTGTGATGATTGGTGAAAAATTAAAAAATCTTATAAATATTGAGGAGTTAGAAGAGAAATTCTTTAATCTTGGCTATTACTCAGTTAAGGAAGTTGTTTTCCCATTTAATAAATTTTCATCTGCTGATTCAATTCTTGGCCCAGAGATGAAATCAACCGGTGAAGCAATGGGGCTTGATAAAACCTTTCCGCTTGCATTTGCAAAAGCTCATATGGGCTGCAATTCGCCACTTCCAATAATTGGCGGGGTTTTTATCTCAGTTAAAGATGATGATAAACAAGCTGTTCTGCCAATTGCAAAAAATCTGTTAGAGCTTGGTTATAAAATTTATGCAACTAAGGGAACTGCAAAATTTTTATCTGAAAATAATATTAATGTGCAGGCGGTGAATAAGGTAATGGAAGGATCACCACATACTGTTGATTTACTTTCAGAGGGTAAAATTAATTTGGTTATTAACACAACTGAAGGTGAAAAATCTATCAGGGATAGTTTTAGTATCAGAAGAACTGCAATTATTAAGAAAATCCCTCATACTTTAACTATCAATGGTGCTAGAGCTTTAGTCAACGCCCTTAAAGAAATTAGAGAAGTGAAAGATTTTGAAGTAAGATCAATTCAAAGTTTGTAAATATTACTGGGGTAGATTTATTGAATGAAGAATATTCTGCAAGAAATTTGTGATAATAAATTAAAAGAGATTGAGCTTGGTAAAAATTTATTACCGCTTAATCAGTTAAAACAAATTGTTGAAAAAGAAAATTATCAGCCCAAGGGTTTTTCTAAAGCACTACAGAAAAAAATTATTTCTTCACAGCCAGCAATAATCGCAGAAATAAAGAAAAAAAGCCCATCTAAAGGTATTATTAGAGAAAATTTTAACCCTATAGAAATTGCAAAATCTTATGAAAAATCAGGTGCGACTTGTATATCTGTTTTAACTGATGAAAAATATTTTGCTGGAAAAAATGAATATTTAGAACAGGTTAGAAAGATAGTTAATCTGCCAATTATCAGAAAAGATTTTATCTTAGATGAATATCAAATTTATGAAGCTAAAAAATTAGGTGCCGATTGCATTTTACTTATAATTGCTTGCTTAGAAGAGCCCCAAGTAAAATTTTTAGAAAATATTGCCCTTGATTTAGGGCTTGATGTTTTAATTGAAATTCACGATGAAAAGGAGCTTGAAATAGCACTAAAAATGAAATCAAAGCTCATAGGCGTTAACAATAGAAACCTTAAAACAATGGAAATTTCTCTGCAAAATTCCATTAATTTAGGTAAGCTAATTCCAAATGATTATATTAAAGTTTGTGAAAGTGGAATTTATAGTAAAGATGATATAAAAATTATGATGCAAAATGGTTTTTATAGCTTTCTTATCGGCGAAAGCCTTATGAAACAAGAAAATATTGAAGAAGCCCTTAAAAAATTATTATAAAAAATCAAAATTAAAAATTCTCAGAAATAGAGGAAATTAAGCCACTGAAATTTTCATCTTGTAAAATTTGTTTTTCTATCTTTTTTACTGCGTGAACAACTGTTGCGTGGTCTTTACCGCCAAAATATCTGCCAATTTCAGGGTAAGATTTTGTAGTATGCTTTCTAGCTAAATACATTGCAATTTGTCTTGCATCAGAGATTTTTTTAAGCCTTGTTGCAGATTCAATTTCTGTAAAACTAAGCCCAAATTTTTTACACACATTTTTTTTAATATCTTCCAATGAAATTTCTTTTTTAGACTTTTCATAAGTGGATTTTACAATCTCTTTTGCTAATTCAAGGCTAATTTCTTTATTAGTAAGTTTCGCAATTTGAATTATTTTATTAATTGCACCTTCGGCTTCTCTAATGCTTGTATCAACGCTATTTGCAACAAAAGTTAATACATTATCAGAAATTTTCTGCCCTTGAATTTCAGATTTTTTTGCAAGAATTTCAAATCTATTTTCAAAATTATAATTTTTAATATCAGCAATTAAACCGCCTGCAAAGCGAGATTTTATCTTATCTTCAAGCCCATCAAGCTGGTGTGGAAATCTATCTGCGGATAAAATAACTCTTCCGCCAGCATCAATTACTGAATTAACAGTGTGATATAATTCTTCCTGAAAATTTGCCTTACCGCAAATAAATTGAATATCATCAACTATAAGTAAATCACTAGCACGCACATAATCTTTGAAATCAATCAGCTTATTTTCTTTCATTGCACGCACATAGCAGAACATAAATTTTTCTGCGGAGAGATATAAAATCTTTTTATATGAATTTGTTTCAATCGCCTTTTTTGCAGTAGCTTGTAATAAATGCGTTTTGCCTAGCCCAACTTTACCACATACAAAAAGGGGGTTAATATTTTCAAAACCATCCGCATTAATTGCAATATTAAAACAAGCGTTGAAAGCCAAAATGTTATTCTCAAAAGAGCAAAAATTTTCAAAGGTAAATTTTGCATCTAACTTATTAGCAAGAAAATTTTCAAATATATTATTTTTTTCAAGCGGAAGGCTTAATTGCGGGGTTTTATTTTCTGTTATAGAATTTGTTGTAGAAATATTCTGATTATGGCTTTGTTTTTCTATTATTGTTGCTGCTGTTGTTGCTTCTTGCTTTACAACAATAATATCAACCCTTTTGAAATCGCAGATTATTTCACTAAATAATTTTTCAATAATGCTAATATAATTTGCATTAACCCAGTTTTTGACAAATCTTGATGGGCTTATTAATTCAACAAAACCAGCATTAATAGCTAATATTTTAAGAGGCTTAACCCAGCTACTAAAAATTGCTTCACCTTGAGTTGCAGAAAATTTATTACAAAAATCTTGCCAGATATTTTGCAATGAGTTTTCCTCTGATGAAATATTTGAATATTTATTATTAATATCTAACATTTACTAATAAAAATAAAACCAATTAACTTTGAAACCAAGGTAAACCCTCAGCTTTCCAACCATTTATAAAACCTCTTCTACCCATTTCATCCTTTTCACCTTCAAAACCATAATTTATATTATAGCAATTTTGAAAGCCTAATTGTTTGGCTAAAATTCCAGCATCAAATGATCTGCCACCAACTTTGCATAAGAAAAACAAGTTAGAATTATTATCTTGAATTTCATTTTGCAATTGATTTGCAAACTCTGAGTTAAAATCCATTTTAGGATAAAACAACCAAGATAGCCTAATTACATCTTTATTAATTTCTGATAAATTAGGTATACCAGAAAAATTCCACTCCGGAAGGGTTCTAACATCAATAAGAAAAGAATTTTTTTCACTTTTTAGAATTTCAAATGCTCCTTTTGCTGAAATTTCTTTGGGATAAATCAACGCATTATTCATAACATCAAAGCAAAAAAAATTAACTTATTGTATCTTAACAACTTTATCTTGAAAACCGCCTTAGAAGCCGTTTTCAAGAGGTCATTAATTCAATAAAAATTAATCTAGCGAAATTATTTTATTGGTAAATAGAAATAAAATTATTTTGTAAAATTTTTACTATTGACAAAATTTTCGGCGGAAAATCTTAATAAAAAATTTTATATTTTTTTTGTTAAAAATTTGTGTAGCAAGAAAAAAATTTTAATTCAAAAACTTAAGTGAGAAACAAAAAAATTATAAAAAATTTTTTATAATTTTTTATTTCTAATTTTGGTTGAAGAAATATCAATTGTTTTTGCATTTATGAATTTATAATTTCCTGAAATTCCAAACTTAGATTTTTGGGCTTTATATTTTAGATTAAAATTATTATCCACACGATTAACAACTATTATCTCACAATATTTTTCAATGTTTTTATAGTCTTTCCAGCGATGAAAATTGATTAAATTATCCGCACCTATAATAAATTGAAATTTTATATTTTTATTAAATAAGGAATATCTTTTCAGAAAATCTATTGTGAAGTAATTTTTTTTATTCTGAAAAAATTTATACTCCAAATCACTAACTTCAATAAAATTATTATTCTCACAAATTTTCTTGCATTGCTGAATTCTTGCTTGAAAATTATCTAAATTAAAGTCTGAATTTTTAAGGGGATTTTTTGGCGATACCAACCAAATAACTTTTTTAAGATTAAATTTTTTATAAATTATTTGAGAGATAAAAATATGCCCTATATGGGGTGGGTTAAATGAGCCACCCAATATAGCAAATGAAGGTTTGATATTATTTTTTCTTAGCATTAAAAGGCTTTAGCGAAGCTGGTGTTTTCTGCTCTGTTGCAGGTGTTGCTTCATTTGTTGTAGCTTCAGTTGCTGAATTATTTTCAGAAGTATTTTCACCATCTGAAACAACACCCTCCGTCGCCTCAGCTTTCAATGATGCTGGCAGTTCTGCCTCTGGAATATCAGTTGCAACTCTCATTCTTACAATTTTATCAGGCGATGCAACCATACCATTTGCTCCTGTTCCCCTTTTAATTTTATCAACAAAATCCATTCCTGAAATTACTTGACCAAAAACTGAGTAATTACCATCAAGATGTGGTGCATCACTAAACATAATAAAAAACTGGCTATCAGCACTATTTGGATCAGCAGCCCTTGCCATTGATAATGTTCCCCTGATGTGTTTTTCATCAGAAAATTCTGAATTTAAGTTTTGACCACTACCACCCCTGCCTGTTCCGGTAGGATCACCAGTTTGAGCCATAAAACCATCAATAACCCTATGGAAAACTATATTATCATAAAAGCCTTGCCTAGTAAGTTGCTTAATTCTTTCAACATGGTTTGGTGCAACTTCAGGCTTTAATTCAATAACAACTGGACCATCTTTTAACTCAAGAACAATAATATTTTCTAGCTCAGAGTTATTAGCCACATTTTGCGTTTCCTCTTTTGTTTCTGAAGTTTGAGTGGCTTCAACTTCTGTATTTTTTGACTTTGTAGATTTTTTCATATCGCTATTTTCCTGAGTTTCTGTTTGGTTATCACCTTGCGAATTTTGTGCAAAAGCTGAATTAAAGCTAATGCAGATTAAACAAAATATTGCAAATGTTAAAAATATATTTTTCATAAGATTAAAATATTAATTTTGATTTTCACCTACTACTTCATTACGCAAAATTTTTACAACGGCAACAACAAAATATAAACCACCAATTATTGCAAGTAAACCGCCAAATCCCATTAGACCCATATAGAATTTTCCTTCAAAACTTTGCATAATTTCTGGGGTTTTTCTTAAAGCACCATATCCGCCAGAGATTGCAAGCCCAGTTATATGAATTAACTGCCCCAAGCCATATAAATGTGCTTGATATTTTATAAAGTGATTTTCAATAATTTTGTAACCATATATTTCTAAAAAATAAAACGACAAACCAAGCAAAGCAAGGCTTATACCAATTATAGAGCCGTGATAATGTGCCGGAATTTTCGTGTTAGAGCCTTCAATCATTAAAGCAATTACACCACCTGATAAAAATAAAATTATAGACCAAAAAAAATTGTAAAAAATAAAACGATGATTATCAGAAAATTTGAATGAGTGAAAAAATTCTTTAGCCACTAAAATAATTGCTAAACTTGGAGCTATACCGCCAAAATATATCATATGTTTTGTGTATAAATCAGTAAATTCAAATTCATTGGGCTTGTAAATAAAGCATATTGGAAAACCAATCACCGCACAAAATAAATTTATAATTTGTGAATATTTTAAGCCTTTTTTTAGCCTTAAAGTTGAATAATACCAAGCCTTTGAAGCCATAAAAGATGCAATTGTAAACCATGCATAAATTGCAATTGCGGAATATAAAAACATTAAAATATGACCAAACGGCCAGAATAATTTTTCATAAAAATCGGCGGCAAAATATAAATTTTTATACTCACCATCTGTTAAAATTATGTAAGTATAAATTAAAGATATTACGCTTAAAATCAAAATTATACTCGCTGAAAATGCAGTAATATAAGCATTATGAGAGAAATTAAAATTTAATAAAATTAATATAGCTTTTATTAATATCGCAAAAATAAATATGTAAATTGCATATTGTAAAATCTTACTTTCAGTAAATGGAATATAATTATTTATGAATGCTTTAGAATTAGCATCAAAAATACTAAGGGTAATTATAATAACTGCTGAAAAAGCTACGGCTAAACTTGTTTTTGCTAATAAAAAATATTTTTTTAAGGTTAGAGATGCAATCGCCGCAAAGCAACATAATAGCCAAACTAAAACTGATAAATTAACATGGATTGTAAGGGTTGCTCTAAAAAAATCTATGTGTGGAATTAATTTTGTTAAAAATGGCGATCTGCCAGCTACCAAAATAATTGCAAATAAGCCAGATAATGCAAGTGCGGTAAAGCCTAAAAACAACCAATATTTACTTAAATTTTTATTCATATATATAAATAACAATCTTCTTCTAAATTAATATGAACATAAATAAAAAAATTGCAATTTGGCTTTTAATTACAGCTTTTTTAGTATTGCTAATGGTCATAGTTGGTGGGCTTACAAGGCTTACAGAATCTGGCCTTTCCATTGTTTATTGGAAGCCAATTCACGGCGTTATTCCACCAATTTCAACCGCTGATTGGAACGAAGAATTTTCACTCTATAAATCTTCTCCAGAATATAAAATTAAAAATTATTCAATAAGTTTAAGTGAATTTAAGTATATCTTCTGGTGGGAATATACCCATAGGTTACTTGGCAGAATTGTTGGAATTATTTTTTTATTGCCATTAATTTATTTTCTATATCGTAAAGAAATTTCTTTGGCAGAAAGTAAAAAATTTTTTGCGATTTTTATATTAGGCGGAATGCAAGGAGCAATAGGCTGGTATATGGTGCAAAGTGGGTTAGTTGATAACCCAAGTGTTAGCCATTTTCGGC
The DNA here is from genome assembly GCA_964445765.1 of uncultured Rickettsiales bacterium. Taxonomy (GTDB): domain Bacteria; phylum Pseudomonadota; class Alphaproteobacteria; order Rickettsiales; family UBA8987; genus JANPLD01. The sequence goes on from CAYULD010000002.1 coordinate 59,374, forward strand.
TAGCCACCCATTTAACAATGGCGCTTTTAATTTTCAGTTTATTACTTTGGTATGGCTTAACCTATCTAGGAATTCAAAAAGCTAAGCATAATATTCATATTATAAAACTTAACAAAATTTGTAATTGGGTTTTAGTTTTATTATTTATACAAATTATTTATGGGGCGTTTCTTGCAGGCTTAGATGGTGGTTTAATTTATAATACTTGGCCAAGTATGAATGGTGAAATTATGCCAGAATATGCTTTTGATAAAGGTTTTATTTCTATTTTAGAAAATTTATCCGCAATACAATTTATTCATAGATGGCTTGCTTTCGCAGTTTTTGGAGCAATTTTATTTTTGTTAATTAAAAGTAAAAAAGCCGTTAAAAGTGAATTTGCACCCAAAAGCCTTAGAATTACAGCAAATATTATGCATATAATAGTTTTTGTGCAAATTGTGCTTGGAGTTTATACATTAGTTTATCAAGTGCCAATTATCACCGCATCTTTACACCAAATAAATTCTGTAATCCTTCTCGCAAGTGTAATTTTTTATAAAAGATTGGTTAGGTAGGTTTCACTAAAATATGTTTCTTTTTGCCTGAGGAGAGTTTTATCACTTCATTTTTTAGGAATGATGCATCAATTTTTAGATTTTCATCTGAGATTTTTTCATCATTAACCCTAGCACCACCCCCTTTAATAAGCCTTCTAGCTTCACCACCAGATTCACATAAGCCAGAAATTTTTAGCAATTCAAAAGCGGAAATCCCTTCGGATAATTTTTCTTTTTCTATTTCAAAAATTGGTAAATTATCACTAATTGCACCTTCTTCAAAAACTTTGCGAGCGGTTTCCTCCGCCATTTTTGCCAATTCTTCATTGTGGCAAAGTTTAGTAATTTCAGTAGCTAAACGAATTTTTGCCTTATTAATTTTAGCCCCTTCAAGATTTGCAAAATCTTTTAAGATGCTATTTTCCTGATTATTTTCAATTTCATTGGGCTCAGCGTCTAGAAATAATTTTGCGAATTTAATTAAATCAGCATCTGAAATATTACGCCAATATTGCCAAAAATCATAAGCTGAAAGCAATGTTTCATCAAGCCAAACTGCACCATCTGCGGTTTTCCCCATCTTCGCCCCTGATGATGTTGTTAGAAGGGGAGTTGTAAGGCCGAAAATCTTACAAAAATTTCTATGCTCTTCTTCACTTGGAGTTCGTCCAAATTTTTTTAAAAATTTTGTAACAAAATGTAGCTCGTTATCAAAATCATCCCTTAAATCTTGACTTGGAATTATATCATTTTTATATTTTTCTTTATCTAAAAAACTTAATCTTCTTTGAAGCTCCACGCCATTAATTATATTGCCCCATTGGTCAGAGCCACCTATCTGAATTTTGCACATGTATCTTAAAAATAATTCAACAAAATCATATGCCTGCAATATCATATAATTAAACTCTAGAAAGGATAAATCTTGCTCTCTTTCCAATCTAGTTTTTACCGAGTCAAAACTTAACATTCTATTGATAGAAAAATGTTTTCCAACTTTTCTAAGAAATTCTAAATAATTCCAATTTTTCAGCCACTCTGCATTATCAACTAAAAATGCTTTGTTAGAATTTGGATTAAAAACTTCTTCAAATTCTACATATTTCGTAAAAACTTTTTTGATGCCATTTTTATTTTCTTCAATTTGCTCAAGGGTTAGCATTTGTCGGGCGGAATCTTTACCACTAGGATCACCAATTAAAGTTGTGCCACCACCTAGCAAAATTATTGGTTTATGCCCACATTTTTGAAAAAAGCGTAAAGCCATTATCTGCATTAAAGAGCCTGCGTGAAGGGATTTTGCAGTGCAATCAAAACCAATATAGGCAATCGCTGGGCTTCCTGATTTTTCATTATCAGCAAGATATTTATCAAGATTTTCAAAATCTGTGCAATCTTGAATAAAACCCCTTTTTTCTATTAATCTTAAAAATTTAGAATTAAAATTTTTCATTATATTATCCTCATCTTAACCCCTCATATGAAAAGAGGTTTTTATAATTTATTTATTTCTTATTATTCAAAACTGCATCAAGGTTTACGCCACCAAAAAACTGAATTTCATTTCCTGAATTTTTAATGATAAAACCTTTTGAATTTATTTTGCCCATTACGCCAAAAACATCAACCTTATCACCACCAGTAATTATATTTTCTTTAAGATCAACATAAGCGGAATTTGTTGTTAGCGTATAGCCTTTATCAATTTCAACTTCAACACCTTCAGTTAAAACTAAATCTTGCTTCTTTTGGAAATAATTACCTTTTTTAGATTTTAATTTTACTTTTGAGCTATCTTCAAGCTGTAAATTTCCTAAAATATCAATTAGAACTATTTTATCTTCATCAATATTTACTGCACTTTTTGCCTTGATGTTGAAGGGTTTATTATTTTTATCCTGCCCATAAAAATCTGGTGATAACATAACTGGGATAATATCAGTTGGCACTTCTTCAGAGCCTTGATTTTCAGAGTTTTTTTCAAAATTAATTTTTGCACCTTGCATATTTTTTAAGAAAAGCGGAAAAATCAAAACGCCAATTAAACATAGAAAAATAAGCCTTATAATCATTCCCTTTAGCTTAGAAACTCTTTTTGAGTGAATTTCAGCTTGCGTAATTTCTCCCGGTTGTAGAAACCTATCTAGCCTTTTCTTTTTGAGATATCTGGCATAACCAATATTTATTTTCTTTTTTACTTCTGATATCATATATCCTTAAACAAAATTTAGAAAATTGCCTAGCTTAATATAACCCTCTCCCTATGGGAGAGGGTGGGGTGAGGGCAAAATAACATTTGCAATCAATAAATTTCCATCCCCTCACCCTTACCTCTCCCCTTATAAAAGGGGAGAGGAGTTAAATGTTAATTTTAACCTATGCCATTTGAAAGTAGATGGTGTATATGAACCACGCCCACTAATTTTTCAGCGTCATTAACCACAGGTAAACAAGTGATAGAATATTTATTCATAATTGCCAATGCTTCAACCGCAAGTGCATTTGCTTTTATAGTTTTTGGATTGTGATGTAATAAATCTTTTGCTTTTTTATGAATTATATCTTCATTCATATTTCTTCTTAAATCGCCATCTGTAATAATTCCAAGTAATTTTTTATTTTCATCTATTGTTAAAGCACAGCCTAAATTATATTTAGTAATTTGCAGAATAACTTCTGTCATTTTATCTTCGGGCTTTATTATTGGTAATCTATCTTCCTTTGACATTACATTTGATACTTTGATAAATTGGCTTCCTAATTTACCACCGGGGTGGAAAATGCCAAAATCATCTTTACTAAAACCTTTTAATTCCATTACTGCCATTGCAAGTGCATCACCCCAAGCAAGCATCATTGTGGTTGAAGTTGTTGGTGCTGCCACTGGCGAGGCTTCTGGCGTAGCAGGCAGAACAAAAGGAATATCGGCTGATTCCACCAACATAGATGTTTTTCTTCTAACGATTGCGATAATTGGAATTGAAAATCTTTTACAATAAAAAATAATATCCCTAAGCTCAACGGTTTCACCTGAATTTGAAAGTAAAATTGCAACATCATTTTTGCCAATCATCCCTAAATCTCCGTGGCTGGCTTCTGCAGGGTGAACAAAAATAGCCGGCGTTCCCGTGGAGGCAAAAGTTGCGGCAATTTTAGTTGCTATATGACCGCTTTTTCCCATACCGCTTAAAACTATTTTTCCTTGGCAATTTAGAATTAAATTTACCGCCTCTGAAAATTTATCACCTAAAGCATCTTCAAGGGCTTTAAGCCCTTCTATTTCTTTTTCAATAACTTCTCTTGCGATTTGAATTTCTCTTTTCATAAATTTTTTTTGTATTACTTTATACTTAAATTTAACTAAATCAAATCATCAAGCTGAACTTCTAGAGCATCAGCTATTGCTTTGAGAGCCTTAATAGAGCCTCTTTTTTTGCCGTTTTCAATTTCATTTATATAATTTCTACTGAAATTTGCTTTTTTTGCTAATTGTGCTTGGGTTAAGCCCCTATATTCTCTAAATGCTAATATCGGATTTTTGCCTTCTATAATTTCATAAACTAATTTTGCAGGAAATTTTTCTTCATTGTTATTCCTAGCGATTTTTGCATCTGCTAAATCTTCTGCATCTTCCAAGATTTCCATTATTTTTTCATAATCAATATAAGGCATTAAAACATATTTTTGCCCATTTTTTTTGATTTCTGTAATTTCTAAATTCATTTATAAACCTCTTTTCTGTGAGCAATTTTAATAACTTCAACAATTAATTCCTTTTTGTAAATTGAATAAACCGCACGATAATCGCCAACTCTAAGCCTATATAAATTATCCAAGCCCTTAAGGGCTTTAATATTATTATTTGGCAAATAAGGGTTTTTGGCGATTATATCAAAATTTTCTACAAATTTTTTGTATACTTTTTTGGGTAAAACGGCTAAATCCTTTCTTGCTTTTTTTGTATAAAAAATTTGATACATAACTATATTGATGTTAGCAAATAGCGACTATTTTGTCAATTATTAAAAAATTTATAAAAATATTATTATGATGTTAAATAACATTGAAATTAGAAATAACTGGAATTTTGAAGAAGCTAAAAACCTATATAATCTGCCATTTAATGATCTCATTTTTCTTGCACAAAATGCTTTAAGAAAATATTTTAACCCTCAGAAAATCCAGCTTTCAACCCTTCTTAGCATAAAAACTGGTGGTTGCCCTGAAGATTGTGCTTATTGCCCGCAATCATCTAAATATAATACTGGGCTTGGTGCTAATAAACTTATTGATAGAGATGAAATTTTAGCATCTGCTAAAAAAGCTAAAGAAGCCGGCGCTTCAAGATTTTGTATGGGGGCAGCTTGGCGAAACCCTAAAGATAGGCATATTCCAGAGATTCAAGAAATTATAAAAGATGTTAAATCACTTGGGCTTGAAACCTGTATGACACTCGGAATGTTGACTAAAAATCAAGCAAACGCCCTAGCAGAAGCAGGGCTTGATTATTATAATCACAATATTGATACCTCTGAGGAATTTTACTCTAAAATTATTACCACTCGCACCTTTCAAGATAGGCTAGATACCCTAGAAAATGTTCGTGAAGCGGGAATGAAAACTTGTTGCGGTGGCATTATTGGAATGGGTGAAACCATTGATGATAGGTTAAAAATGCTCATCACACTCGCTAACCTTCCAGAACAGCCAACTTCAGTGCCAATTAATATGTTAGTGAAAGTTGCTGGCACACCACTTGATAAAAATGAAGATGTTGATTTCATTGATTTTGTAAAAATTATTGCAATCGCTAGAATTATGATGCCAGCTTCATATGTTAGGCTTTCTGCTGGTCGTGAGGAAATGTCAGAAGAAAAGCAAACTTTATGCTTGCTTGCTGGTGCAAATTCTTTCTTTTATGGTGAAAAACTTCTCACCACGCCTAACCCTAGTAAGAATGAAGATGCTGAACTTCTCGCTAAACTTGGGTTTCAGCCTGAAGAAGTGAATGAATATAAACAATCATCTTGCTCAGAAACTGCTCCAGAACAACTTGTTGCTTGAGTTAGTGGTGATTGGTAGTTAGTAGTTGGTAGTTAGTAAGGTAGAGGGAGGGGGAGGGCTAGCAAGAGAGGCTCTAGAGTCATTTCCAGCGAAGCGAGAAATCTAGGCGGAATATACTACAACCAGATTTCTCACTTTGTTCGAAATGACGCAAAGTATTAGTAGTTAGTGCAAGTGCAGGTGGCAAGTATAACACTTACATCAACTACTAACTACCAACAACTAACTACTAACCACTAACCACCCACCATCATCACACAATCAAGTATAAACAATTAACAATATACAAATTAATTCTAATAAATTTGATAATTAAAATTTATTCTATATATTTCCGATGAAATAAATTTGTTATTTTTAAATATGAAAAAACTTCTTACGATTGCCCTTTTAATATCTTTACTTAACCTAAATTTGCTTGCTTTCACTCCCCTCGCCTATTCTGAAGATGAGGATGTAAAATCAGAAGAAAAAGAGCCCGTTGAAAAACTCTCTCGTGAAGAAACACTCAAACTTCTTGAGCTTTTTGGAGATGTATTTGAAAAAGTTCGCAAAGATTATGTTGAAGAAGTATCAGATAGAAAAATAATTGAAGCCTCAATTAACGGAATGCTAACGAGTCTTGACCCTCATTCTAGCTTTATGAATGCGGAAGATTTCAAGGAAATGAAAGAGCAAACCAAAGGCCAGTTTGGTGGGCTTGGTATTGAAGTTACTATGAAAAACGGCTTAGTTTATGTGGTTGCCCCGATTGATGATACACCTGCTTTCAAAGCTGGTATTAAAGCTGGTGATTATATCAGCCATATTAACGGCCAAGCGGTTTATGGAATGACAATCAGCGAGGCTGTTAAAAAAATGCGTGGCAAACCAAAAACTAATATTGACCTCAAAATTGTAAGAGAAGGTGAGAAGAAGCCATTAGAACTCGCAATTATAAGGGATATAATAAAAGTTAAGTCAGTTAAAAGTAAAACTTATGGTGATGTTGGATATATAAGAATTACTAGCTTTACAGAAAATACTTCTAAAATGATGATTGATGAAATTACCAAAATCCAAAATGAAATTGGAAAAGGTAAAATCAAAGGCTTAGTTTTAGATTTTCGTAATAATCCGGGGGGCTTGCTCACTGAGGCAATTTCTATCTCTGATGCTTTCCTTAACAAAGGTGAAATAGTTTCTACTAAAGGAAGACATAAAGAAGATGCTCAAAAATATAGTGCAACGGCTGGTGATATAACTAATGGTTTGCCGATTGTAGTTCTTATTAATTCTGGCTCTGCCTCTGCTTCTGAAATTGTTGCAGGTGCATTGCAGGATCAAAGAAGGGCAGTAATTTTAGGTGAAAAATCTTTTGGTAAAGGCTCAGTGCAAACGGTTATGCCACTTCCGGGGGATACTGCAATTAGGCTTACAACCTCTAGATATTACACACCTTCTGGCAGTTCAATTCAAGCAGAAGGCATCACACCTGATATTGAAGTTGCTCAAGGTAAGCTCACCCCTGATGATGTAGTTGAGAGAACTAAGGAAGCAGAGCTTAAAGGTCATCTGGAGAATGATAATGGCAAATCAACTGCTGATGACAAAGCAAAAATTGATAAAAATTTATTAAAAGAAATTAAGGCAGAGAAAAATAAAGATAAAAAACTTTCCGCTGAAGATAAGCTAAAACAAGCACTTTTCGGTGATAAAGATGGTGAAAAAGGCCTTTATGAAACTGACTATCAATTAGGTAGGGCTATTGACACAGTGCGTTCCTTATACCTATATACTAGGGATAGGTAGTGATTTAGCGGTTGGGGGTTAGAGGTTAGTTTATTTACTCTAAGTTTTTGCCTAATTCATAAATTTAGATAATGAAACTAAATACTTACCAATTGCCACTTGCACTGCAAATAGCATTGCTGATATAAAATTAAAATAAGGTTAACAAAATGCAACCAAAACAGCCTTCATCTTTACACCCAGTTTTACCACTTCGTGATATTGTGGTTTTTCCGGGAATGATAGTTCCGTTATTTATCGGCAGACAAAAATCTATTAACGCGCTTGAACAATGCGTTGCCTCTAAAACCAAGCTATTACTTGTAACACAGAAGGAAGCCGTTAATGATGAGCCAAAGCCGGAAGATATTTTTAGGCTTGGTGTGCTTGCAAATATATTACAAATCTTAAAACTGCCAGATGGCACAGTAAAAGTTTTAGTTGAAGGTATAAAACGCGCAGAAATTAATTATTACCTTGAAAATACCCAAAATTTTCAAGCCGAAGTTTTTAGCATTTCTGATGAATATGGCGATGTTGCAGAATCTGAGAAAATCTTGCGTGCGGTGCTTTCAAGTTTTGAAAATTATGTTAAACTGAATAAAAAAATTCCGTTAGATTTACTTTCAAATATTAACAAAATTACGGATCCCTCACTCATTGCAGATACTATTGCAACTCATATTTCCCTTAAAATTTCAGAAAAACAACAAGTTTTAGAGATTATTAATGTCAATAAAAGGCTAGAAAAACTATTAGAATTTCTTGAAAGGGAAACTGATTTACTCTCAACTGATAGAAGAATTCGCACTCGTGTTCGCACGCAAATTGAAAAGAGCCACAAAGAATATTACCTCAATGAGCAAATGAAGGCAATTCGCAAAGAGCTTGGCGATGATGAAGATAAAAATGAATTACAAGATTTGGAAGAGAGAATTAAAAACTCAAAAATGAGTAAAGAGGCTTTAGATAAAGCTAAATCTGAATATAAAAAATTAAAATTGATGAGCCCAATGGCGGCTGAAGCCGGCGTTATCAGAAACTATATTGATTGGCTATTAACTTTACCTTGGGAAGAAAAATCAGCAACTAATAATAACATCAAAAAAGCCCAAAAAACTTTAGATAAAGATCATTATGGTCTTGAAAAAGTTAAGGAAAGAATTGTTGAATATCTTGCGGTGCAGCAAAGGTCAGATGAGCTTAAAGGGCAGATTATCTGCTTATTTGGCCCCCCCGGTGTTGGTAAAACCTCGCTTGCCCGTTCAATTGCAACTGCAACCGGCAGGGAATTTGTAAAAATCTCACTTGGTGGTGTTCACGATGAATCTGAAATTAGAGGTCATAGAAGAACTTATATCGGCTCAATGCCCGGTAAAATTATTCAATCTCTCAAAAAAGTAAAAACAAAAAATCCGGTTATATTACTTGATGAAATTGATAAATTAGGGCGTGATTTTAGGGGTGATCCCGCTTCTGCACTTCTTGAAGTGCTTGATCCCGAGCAGAATAAAAATTTTAATGATCACTATATAGAAGTTGATTTTGATTTATCAGATGTAATGTTCATCACTACCGCAAATAGTATGAATATGCCCCGCCCCTTAGTTGATAGAATGGAGGTTATAAGGCTTTCTGGCTACACTGAAAATGAAAAAATACACATTGCGAAAGATCACCTAATTCCAAAACTTTCTAAAAAACACGGCTTGAGGCCTTCTGAGTGGCATATTTCTGATTCAGCTTTATATGATTTAATCAGATATTACACTCGTGAATCTGGCGTTAGAAATTTGGAGAGAGAAATTTCAAAATTATTCAGAAAAATTACTACAAAAATTGTAAAAAAACAGGCGAAGAAAATCAATGTTACTTCTTCAAACCTCAAAAAATTCTTAGGGGTTAGAAGATATGACCATAACAAAGTTGAAAAAGATGATTTTGTTGGCATCACCAATGGGCTTGCTTATAATGAAGTTGGCGGAGATTTACTTGCGATTGAAGCTGTTTTAATTCCGGGTGGTAAGGGTAGCATAACAATTACTGGGCAACTTGGGGAAGTTATGCAGGAATCTGCCAAAACCGCTTGGAGCTATATTCGCTCTCGTGCTTATGATTTCGGAATTAAAAAAGATAAATTTTGGAAAAATGATATTCATATCCACTGCCCTGAAGGTGCAACCCCTAAAGATGGCCCTTCTGCAGGTGGTGCAATGTGTACAACTATAGTTTCAGTTCTAACTGGAATTCCTGTTAATAAAGATGTTGCAATGACCGGTGAAATCTCCCTCCGTGGGCGTGTTATGCCAATTGGTGGCTTGAAAGAAAAACTTCTTGCGGCTGGCAGGGGTGGCATCAAAAAAGTTTTAATCCCTGAAAAAAATGTTAAGGATTTAGAAGATATCCCTTCTGAAATCAAAGATAAGCTAGAAATAATCCCAGTTAGCACCGTTGATGAATTATTATCTCACGCACTTACCGCTGATTTAATTCCGCTAACATACGCAGAAATTCAAGAAGATATGAAAGAAGGTGAGAAAAAATTAACTGGCAATAACTCAGAAAATAATGATATAGCTAATAATGAAATTGTAACTCACTAAAATTATATGTTTATACAAACTGAAAAAACGCCAAACCCCAATACAATGAAGTTTTATCCGGGTGAAGTTGTTTTAGAATCTGGCTCTGCCAGCTTTAGAAATAAGCAAGAAGCAAGTGAAGCATCACCGCTTGCACAAATTATTTTTGAAATCCCTGATGTGGAGCAAGTTTTTTTCGGCTCTGATTTTATCACCGTTACAAAAAATGATTTAGCAGATTGGACAATGCTAAAAGCCCAAGTTCTAACCACTATTATGGAGCATTATATCAGTGGCAAACCAATTTTAGCTGGGCAAGAAAGCAAAAAAGCTGCAAATATGAATGTTGCTAACACAATTAATGAAGAAGATTCTGAAATTGTTAAGCAAATTAAAGAATTAATTGATAGCAAAGTTCGCCCTGCTGTTGCTGAAGATGGTGGCGATATTGTTTATCAAGGCTTTAATGAAGGCGTTGTATATCTTGAGCTTCACGGCTCTTGCTCTGGTTGCCCAAGCTCAACAATTACCCTTAAAAACGGCATTGAGAATATGCTTAAACATTATATTCCTGAAGTTATTTCCGTTGAAGCTGTTAATGGTGCAAACCCTGATAATTTTGATTTATAGCCTTTGCAAGCCAATCATACATTCAAAACTTTTGCAAAAATAAATTTATTTCTGCATATTCTTGGCAGAAGAGAAGATAATTATCACGAGCTTGAAAGTATTTTTTATTTCACTGATTGCTATGATGAAATTTCATTTTCTGAAGTAAAAACAAATGAAGTAACTTCTAAAATTGAGCTTAAAGGCAGGTTTGCTGATGAGTTAAAAAATTCTGATTTATCTGAAAACTCCATCATTAAAGCCTATAAAATTTTACAAGAATTTAGCCAAAATAAATTACCAAATCTTAAATTTACACTCACAAAAAATTTGCCAATTTCTTCTGGAATTGGTGCAGGCAGTTCCAATGCTGCTGGTGTTATTAGAGAGTTAAATAATTTTTATCAGCTAAATATAGCTAATGAAATTTTAGAAAATCTTGCATTAAAAATCGGTGCGGATGTTCCAGCTTGCCTATATTCTAAACCTCTAATTGCAAGGGGTGTTGGTGAGAAAATTTCATTAATTAATAATTTTGCCAAGCTAAATATTTTGCTTATAAACCCATTAATTCAAGTTTCTACAAAAGAAATTTTTAAGATGGGTTTTACAAAATTTTCTAACCCAGTTAATTATAAAAATTCTGATTTTACAGATGTAAATAGCCTGATAAATTTTCTTAAAAATACCCAAAATGATTTACAAAAAAACGCTATAAAAATCTGCCCTGAGATTAGAGAAATTCTTGAATATTTGCCAAAGCTAAAAGGCTTTTTAATTGCTAGAATGTCTGGCAGTGGTGCAACTTGTTTTGCAATATTTGATAGCGAAAAAAATTTAAGTATAGCGAGAGAAAAAACTCAAGAAAAATTCCCAAATTATTGGCTTGCTTTTTCATCACCCGGCAAAACATAATTTGTGCCTTCCCAAGGGGAAAGATAATCAAAATTACGAAATTCTTGATGCAAGTGAACAGGCTCATAAACTACTTTGCCTTTTGCCTCATCATATCTAACTTCTAAAAAGCCAGTTAAAGGAAAATCTTTTCTCTGCGGATGTCCTTCAAAACCATAATCTGTAAGAATTCTGCGTAAATCAGGGTGATTTGCAAAGCGAATACCATACATATCCCAAACTTCTCGTTCAAACCAATTTGCATTTGAAAAAACTGAAGTGATAGAGGATAAAATTTCTTCTTCTGCAATTTTAAGTTTAACCGTCAAACGCTTATTATGCTTTAAGCTAAGCAACTGATAAACCACCTCAAACCTAAGTTGATTATTAGGATAATCAATAGCGGTTAAATCAACTAATTGTTGCATCAGCGTATTTGAGTTATCTCTGAGTTCTAGTAATAAATTAATTATATTATTGCTAGAAGTTTCAATGATTATAACTGAATTGCTTTCAGTAATTTTACTGAATAAATTTTGTAGATTATTTTCAATAAATTCTTTCATAAAAAAATTTTTATTAATTTATTAAGCACAATTCTTAATAATTCAAGTTTTTATAGTGTAGTGCTTCAAAAATTTATTGTAAGGCTAAAGCAAGCTAGCTGTCATTCTGAACCTAGAGCGAAGCGAAGGTGAAGAATCTAAGATCCTTCACTTCGTTCAGGATGACACTAAGAAATACTAACCCCTAATCGCTAAGCCCTCTCTTATTTGATTTAACCCTAACCCTCTACCAGAGAGGGGGGATTGAAATTATAATGTTATAAAAACTTTTATAATATTTGCTCTCTTTGGGTTACAATTTCATTTAATTTATGAGATTTTCTCTCTTTATAGCCAGAATAAACCGCCCCAAAAATAATAATAATTGAGCCAACTGCCGCTGGAATATCCAGCTTTTCACCAAAGGCAAAATAGGCAATGATAGCGGTATAAATTAGCCTTGTAAAATCTATCGGTATTGAAAAAGTTATATCCACCATTGATAAACCTTTAGCAAGCGTATATTGCAAAATATTTGATATAAGTGCAATACCAAAAACCCATAATAAATCTTCATTACTTGGCTCTATCCAGCTCATAAAAGCGAGGGGAGCACTGAAAAATGTCATAAAGAATGTCATATAAAAAGTTATAACAATCGGCTTTTCAGTTGAAAGTAAAGTTTTTATAACAATACCTGAAATTGCCCAGAAAACCGCAGAAAACAAAACAAGTAAACTAATTGGGTTATAGCCTTCAAAACCCGGCCTAATAACAATTAGCATTCCCATAAAGCCTAAAATCATACCAATTTTTCTATGTGCACCCATTTTCTCATTGAAGATGAAATAAGCTAATATGCCAGTAAAAATTGGGGCTGTGAATGAAAGTGCTGTTACGATTGATAAATTCATCTTTGAAATTGCGTGAAAAAACGCAAGCATTGAAATAACCCCAGTTGTTGAGCGAAATATATGAAGTTTAACCCTATTTGTTTTGAAGTAAGCAAAGCCTTTATAAAAAATTATTGGGATAAACATTAGAAATGCAAAAATATTTCTGAAGAAAATTATCTCAGGTGAAGTAAGATTTTCAGAAACATGGCGAACCATATTAACCATAACCCCTGAGGCCAAACAAGAAATATTAAGCCAAATAATCGCTTGCCAAATATTAGAGATTTTTTGCTTTTTAATTTCCATAATTTTCTTAAAATGATAATAATTCAAATAAACTTTATAAATTTATAATCAAATAATGATTTCAGAAAACCTCACAAAAATAAGAAATGAAATCTCTGAGATTTGCAATAATGTTAATAGAAACGCGGCTGAAATAAAAATTATTGCGGTTTCAAAAACTAAATCTGTGGCAGATATTAAACTTGCGATAAATGCAGGGCAATTAGATTTTGGTGAAAATTATATTCAAGAAGCAATCCAAAAATATAATGAGCTATCAAATGAAAATCTAAATTTTAACCTTCATTTTATCGGTAATTTGCAGAGCAATAAAATTAAATACCTAACTAAATTTTGTTATTTATTTCACAGCCTAGATAGGCTAAGTTTAGCTAAAGAGCTTAATAAAAGGCTAATCTTAGAAAATAAAACTATGCAATGTTTGTTGCAAGTTAATAGCTCAGGTGAGGTTTCTAAAAGCGGTTGCAAGCCCAGTGAAGCTAATGAAATTATAAAAGTAATATCAAATGAATATCAAAATATTAAAATAATTGGGTTGATGACAATCGCAGAAAATTCAATAAATGAGTCAGAAATTAGGGATAACTTTAAGCTCACTAAAGAAATTTTTGAAAAAATCAAAAGCCAAAATTTTCCTAATATTGCAATGAAAGAGCTTTCTATGGGTATGAGCGGAGATTACAAAATTGCCATTAAGGAAGGTGCAACAATGCTAAGAATTGGCTCTGCAATTTTTGGTGCTAGATAAAAATAAATAACTATTTTATAATAATTAAAAAATAACTTACCTTATGAAAAATTTTTCTAAATTTATTTTATGCACTGCATTTTTAATGGCTTCAAATGCTAGTTTTGCTGAGCAAGATAAGGTTTCAAGCCTTACAATTTATGGCAATAATCCAAATAATTGGAATCAACCATATTGGTATCAAAATAATAATTCTGAAGGTTTTGCTATTTTTAATTTTGAAAAGAATTTTTCATTTTCAGAAGGTATGAATGAACTTATTATTGAAAATCTGCCTGCTAATGTTGAGTTTGCAAGCGTTAAATTAGGCAAGTTAGAAGGCAAAAAATTAGTTATTGAGCAAGAATTTTCTAAATCTTCACTATCTGCTGATGAATTATTTTCTGCAAATATTGGCAATCAAATTGAAGTTGAGCAAACCGCTGGGGAAAGAACTATCTATCATAGGGGCAAATTATTACAAGGTAGCCCACAATTATTTTTGCAAGATGAAAATAGAATCCGCTATCTTAATGAATATTCCTCAATTTTATTTCCAAGCAGTGAAGAAATTAAAGCAGGCAACTCAATAAAATGGATTATTGCAAGTAAAGATTCATCTGAAGAATTAATTTCATATAGCTATAAATCTGCAGGCGTTAATTGGCAGGCATCTTATGATTTATATTATGAGGAGGCTGAAAACCTTGCTAGGCTTGAGGCTTGGGCGGAAATAAATAACTCAACTAATGTTGAAATTAATAAAGCAGAGATAAAATTAATTGCAGGAAATCTCAATCAAATTTCTACACCAAAAGTTGCTATGATGAGAGGCTCAGCTGATATGATGGCAAGCCCTGCTTTTGTTGGCTCTTCATCTGGTGGTTATGAAAATTTTTCTCAACATAGTTTTTCTGATTATTATGCTTATACCATTGAAAGAAAGGTTGATATTAAGCCGTTTTCATTCAAAAAAATTAAATTATTCGCAGATAAATTAAATATAAAAGGTGAAAAAATTTATAGTTTTAATGGCAATGAAGGTAAGAAAAAAGCCTCTATTGAGCTAAAAATTAAGAATGATGCAAATAACTCTCTTGGTTTTTCGTTACCGGGTGGCAGATATAATATTCACATTAAAGATAGTGATGGCAAATATGAGTTAGCTGGGCAAACAACCCAAGAACATATCGCAGAGGGGCAAAGTTTAGAGCTCAATATTGGTGAGGTTTCTGATATTTCAGTTGAAAGGGAACAAACTGATCAATCTTCTGATAATAATCGTAAAATTGGCAGAAATTCTTTCAGAATAGTTGCCTCAAACGCTAAAAATGAGACGGTTAATTTGCGTGTAAAAGAATTTATAAATTATTCATCAAATTGGAAAATGATTAATTCTTCAATTCCTTATGAGAAAAAGTCATCTTCTGAGATCTGGTTTGATTTACCAATCCCAGCAAAAGGGCAGAACACAATAGAGTATACACTTGAATATTATTGGTAGAAATATCTAACTTATATCAATGAACATTATTGAAAAAACATATGAAATTTGTGAGAGGGCAAAAATTGCCTCGCAGGAAATTTCTATCAAAAGCACTGATGCAAAAAATAAAGCATTAAACTTCGCCGCACAAGCTATTATGGATTTTTCAAAGAAAATTCTTACTGAGAATGAAAAAGATATAAATTCACTGCCTTCTGATGCCACTAAAGCCTTTATAGATAGGTTAAAACTTGATGAGAAACGCATTTCAGCAATGGCAGAAGGTATCAAAGAAATTGCAAAACTCCCTGACCCTATCGGAAAGATTTTAGCAAGCTGGAAACGCCCCAACGGGCTTGAAATCTCAAGGGTTGCAACACCTATAGGTGTGATTGGTATTATATATGAATCTCGCCCTAATGTTACCGCTGATGCAGGTGCTTTATGCTTAAAATCAGGCAATTCCTGTGTTTTAAGGGGGGGCTCTGATAGCATTAATTCTTCAATGGCAATTGTTGAATGCCTCAAAAATGGCTTAAAAGCTGGTAATATTACTCAAGATGCAATACAAATCATCCCTTTTAAGGAGCGTGAGGCAGTGGGTGCAATGCTAAAAGCCTCATCTTTTATTGATGTGATAGTGCCAAGGGGTGGCAAAGGCCTAATTCAGCGTGTGATTGATGAGAGTAAAATCCCATTATTTCAGCATTTAGATGGCAATAATCACACTTATATTCATAAATCCGCTAATTTGGATATGGCTGTTAAAGTGCTTCATAACGCAAAAATGCGAAGAACTGGCATTTGCGGTGCCACTGAAACCCTCGTAATTGATACTGAAATTGTTGATTCATTCTTCCCAAAAATCGCGGATATTCTTATCAATTCAGGTTGTGAAATCAGGGGCGATGAACTTATAGCAAGCCTTGATTATAGGGTAATTCCAGCACGCAATCAAGATTGGGATACCGAGTATTTGGATTCTATAATCTCAGTTAAATCGGTAGCAGGCTTTGAAGATGCCATAAAATTTATTAAACAACATTCCTCTGGCCATACTGATGCTATAATTACTGAGGATAAAGAAATGGCAGAAATCTTCTTGAAAATCATAGATTCCGCTATTGTTATGCATAATACTTCAACCCAATTTGCAGATGGTGGGGAGTTTGGAATGGGCGCAGAAATTGGTATTGCAACAGGAAAATTACACGCTAGAGGCCCAGTTGGGCTTGAACAATTATGCAGTTTCAAGTATATTGTAAGAGGAAACGGGCAGTTAAGGGCTTGAATTTTCTAAAAAATCATTCTGAGCTATAGCGAAGAATCTAATTAGATCTTTCCCCTTCGCTTCGCTCTAGGGTCAAGATGACAAATTTAGATATTTTTATTTAATAAGTCTGATTTTAATTAGTATATGACATCTGGTAGTTATCAATATTTATTCAATTTATCTGTTCAGGAAGATGATTTACTAGGTTTTTATGTAGGAATTCAAAATCCAAATGCTAATGTAAAATTTACTACTTTAGATTTATTTTTAGGTGATGAATATGGAGATAAAGCAAGGCCATTTCAACTCGCATTAGAAAAAGCCTTTTCAGATGTGATTTCAGAAGCAATTTATAAAAAACTGATAAAAGATTTTTTAAGTAAAAAATTAGACCAAAATAATCCACCAGAAATTTTTGGTGAGCTTTTAGGAAATAATTCTGAATTTCTTATTAATGCAAAAGCTAATTTAGCAAAAAATAAAAAACCAAATAACAAAACAATCAATGCAGTTTACGAACACCTAAAAAATTCTGGTGCGTTAAAAGATGTAAGTTACTTTTATAATGAGGAAGAATATCAAAAATATGTTGAAACAATAAAGCCATATAGAAAAGGTTTTATAAAAGATAGAGAAGATGGGAATATTTCTTGGGTATTAGGTTGGGATAAAATAGAAAAAACCCTCAATGAAAAAATTATTGAGCTTGAAAAAGAAATTAATCATCCAAGATTTTCATTGTTTAATAAAATTACTAATGCCGATGCAGAAAAATCAATTCAGGCTTATATTAGGAAAAATGGAGTTGATTCTTATAATAAATTAAATCAGGAATATAATGATTTATTCATTGCTTATTCAAGATGCTCTTATCTTTCTGAAAAGATTGAAAAATTTAGGGCTGGCAATGCAAAATTTGATAAAAAAGATTTTGATATTTTCACTAGATATATTTTAGATGGTAACTCTGAAATGGTTTCTTTAGATAGATTTTCAGATGAATCTAAGGCTAGGATATTAGAAAAATTAAAGGAAGCAGACTCTAACGCTTCTTTACCAAACACTATCGCTATTGAATATCCTTCCATTGAGCCACCAATAAACCCTTTTATTAAAAAATTTAATGAATGGGCAAAAGAATTTAGGCTATGTATAAAATCAAGCGGAGCAAAAAGTTTCGCAAGTGCTTTAAGAAAGGCTTCACAAGTTCGTTTTGCAGGTGATGCTTCAAAATTAGGGGATTTCGGAAGAATTACCATTGATATTGATAATTATGAATCTTTCTATGAAATTTCTCAAATTTGCTATAGCAATAAAATAATCAACAATAATAACTATTATGCAGAAAATTGGATGTGTGAAGATTCTCTATTTCTCTCAGCTAAACTTTCTATCCCCATTGAAGTTGAAGGCGTTCAAAGAATTTGTGAAGTAAAATTTGTAGAAAAAAACCAACTCAAAAATAAAGATTTATGTGATGAATTATATCATATAAGAAGGCGAATGAAGCCAGAAATATCAAGCGGAAACAGGCAATATATAAGCGTTTCACTCAACCCTAAAGAAACAACTGCAATTATTGAAGAGATAGAAAAAATTGTTGCTAAAGATATAAGATATAAAGAATTTTTAGGCTTGCATGATAAGAGTTTTTATATATCTGGTGAAAATGCTCAAGCAAATTTTGAAGCGTTAGAAAAAAAGCTAACAAAACTAGAACAATTAATACAAATTTCAGATGTTCTAGCCAAAGATTGCAACCCAAAATATAGAAATTTTGCTAATCAAATTAGGCGAGAAAAAATTGAAAAATTATCTCAAAAAGATGGATATCAAGGCTTAACAACTCAAGAATTTGATGATATTATTTCACAAACTGCCAACCCTATAGTTACTATTGCGGCAGTTATACCAAACGGAGTAAAACAACATTATCTTAATTAATGTTGTTGTTAAATTTATGTCATCTTGAGCGAAGCGAAAGATCTTAAAAATATTTTATTCTAGATTCTTCGCTTCGCTCAGAATTACAACCCATATAGCTTATGGCTAAAAAATAATATTAAAAATGTTCATCATATTTTTTTACATCTGGACGAGTATAGTATTGGTTCTGTTTTCACCAAGCTATATCAATTTTAAGCTCTGTATGCGTGCTTCACAGGCTTGGGCGGCTGGTGTGGTTTGGGGTCTAAAACATATCGCAGGCATTGAAAGCAAAGTTATCGGGCTAGAAAATTTAGAAAAACTTACTAGCTACAAATTAGATTTTATTGGTAATAAAGTTAAAAAACTAAAAACTAATAACCAACAGCCAATAACTGATAAGGGCTTTGTAGTTGCCTGCAAGCACCAATCCGCATGGGAAACTATCGTTCCGTTTCTCTTTGTTCCAAACACATCTTATGTGTATAAAAAAGAAATTGGCTATATCCCATTTTTTGGTTGGTATAATGTATTTTTGAATAATATTTCAGTTGATAGAAAAGCTGGTGCAAAAGCCCTAAAACTTGTTACTGAGCAAGCCATAGCAAGGGCTAAAGAAGGGCGTGGAATTGTTTTATTCCCTGAAGGAACGAGGGTTCCAGTTAATAAAAAAGTGAAATATAAACCTGCAATTTATTCTATTTATAAAGAGGGTGTAGATGTTATTCCCGCTGCGGTTAATTCAGGATATTTCTGGCCAAAAGGCAAATTTCTTAATAAAAAGGGAACAATATTTTTTGAATATTTAGAGCCAATGCCAAAAGGGCTTTCTAAGGAAGAATTTATGGCAGAGCTTGAAAATAGAATTGAAAACGCATCACAAAAATTAGCTAATAGCTCGTTGATTTTGTCTTAATTTATTATTCTTCTTTGCTCAGTTGAAGATTTAATTTGAATAGGTGGTTTTGGTATATCAAATTGCTTCATACTATCACCGGGGGTGAATTCTACTTTAACCCTACCAACGCCTATTTCTTGTGGAATAGAAATACCATCAAGTGCATCTTTTAATATTGAAGTGCCTTCTTTATTAACTTCAGGCTCTCTAGGTTTTTCAATCTCATTACTAGAAAAATCACCACTATTTGAAATTGATGTTTGATTAGTTTTAAGATCATAAATAAATTTATTGCCTTGCATTGTATTGCCGTTTTCACTTAAAAATACATTCCCATACATTTCAATTTTTTGATTAAAAACATCATAAATGCCAGTATCTGCTTTTGCCTCCCTACCTTCAGAGGTTAAGTGAACACTGCCAAATGATTCAATTCTTTTGAATTTATTTTTTTGAGTTTTTTTATCAAGATCAGAATAAACCTTCATTTCATCAGCTTTCATAGTTAATGTGCCTTGCACAACAACTACATTTTGCTTAAATATCGCAAGATTTTCTTGGTTGTTAATAGATAGAGATTCAGATTTTATATTAATTGGTTTGTCTTGATTTTTTTCGAATTCTTTATCAACGGCTTGCTGGCTGCTAACATTAAAAGAAAAGAATAAAAATAAAATGCAGAAAAAATATTTCATATTTTGAGAAGAGAAAAAATTTATAAAAAAAGTTTTTTTTATTATTGATATAATTTTTTTGTTACAATACTATGAAAAATAATTTTATTAATAAAAAAATTATGCAAGTAGCATTAAAATATACAGAAACTCAAGAAAAGGCTGTTGTGATAGAATTTCCTCAAATATCAAGCCATCAATTCAAAACTATTGGGGAAGTATCATCTGAAATTGGTGTTCCACCTTATGTTTTAAGATTTTGGGAAAGCAAATTTTTCATACTAAAACCCCATAAAAGAAAGGGCGGGCATAGATATTACAGCCCTAAAGAAGTTGAAAAAATTAAGCAAATTAAATCTCTTTTATATGAAGAGGGTTTTACTATAAAAGGGGCAAAAAAATATTTAAGAGAAAATAAAAAAATGTATTTTTCAAAAAATCAACAAAGCCTGTTTGATGATAATTCTGAAATTATGCAGGCAAACCTTAAAGCTGAGGCAAATAATATCGTTAAGGCAAATTTTTCAAACATAAATGAACAAAATTTGCAATCAGCACCTGAAAATAATGAAGTTGCGGAAAAATCTGAGAGCGTAAATTTATCACCTAAAGAGAAATTTGACCCTAAAGTTGTAGAATCATTCATTAACCAGCTTGAATCTGTAAAAGAATTGCTTAATTTCTAAACTTTATTATGTTAAAGTTATTAGAAATATAATCATCAATGGTTGCAAAGAAGAAAATACTTATCGTTGAAGATAATGAGCTTAACCTCAAGCTATTTGCTGATTTGCTTGAAGCTAATAACTTTGATGTTATGCAAAGCAGAGATGGCAAAAATATTGAAGATTTATGCAAGCAAGGTAACCCCTCTTTAATCGTTATGGATATTCAACTGCCTAATATTTCTGGGCTTGATTTAATTCAAAGGCTTAAAATTGATGATAATTTCAAAAGCATTCCTATCGTTGCTGTTACTGCCTTTGCAATGGAAGAAGATAAACAAAATATTTTATCTTCTGGCTGTGAGGAATATTTATCAAAACCAATCTCTATTTCTAAATTTTTAGAAGTAATAAACAAACATTCTCTATGACGGGTAAAATTTTAGTTGTTGATGATTTAGAGCCTAACCTACGCTTGCTAGAAGCCAAACTTAAAGCGGAATATTATACGGTTTTTACTGCTAATAATGGCTTTGATGCTATAGCTTTAGCCAAACAAAAAGAGCCTGATATTATTCTGCTTGATGTGATGATGCCTAAAATTGATGGCTTTGAAGTTTGCAAAAGGCTAAAAGCAGATGATCAAACCGCTGGTATTCCAGTGGTTATGGTAACCGCACTTACTGAGCAAGAAGATAGAATAAAAGGCTTAGAAGCTGGTGCTGATGATTTTATTACCAAGCCTATTGATGAATTTCACCTATTCGCAAGGGTGAGATCACTCATTAGAATTAAAGAGCTATTTGATGAGTTAAGATTGAGAGATAAAACCGCAGAAAATTTTGGTGCCGTTACAAAATATTTTTCCTCGCGTGCGGAAGATTTATCCTCCACGATTGTTGTTATTGATGATGATGTTTTCAAGATTAGAAAAATCAAAGAAAGGCTTGAAAAAGAAGGCCATAAAATAATTGTCTTTAACCCTGATCAGCCCGTTGAAAACCTCTATAATTTTGATTTTGATTTGGTAATTGTTAGCACAATGCTTGATCAAAAAAATGGCTTAAGAATTTCAGTAGAAATTAAAGGAATGGAAAATAAAAGGCGTGTTCCGGTTATAATTTTGGTTGATGAAGATAATAAAGAAATGATGATAAAAGGTCTGCAAGTTGGCATTGATGACTATATCTTAGAGCCACTTGATATCAACGAATTAGTTGCTAGAACCAAAACTTTACTCAAAAGAAAAAAATGCCAAGATTATTTAAGGGTTGGCATTGAAGATAGTATTTCCGCCTCTGTTATTGATCAGCTAACGAAATTATATAACAGAAGATATTTAGAAAAACACCTCGGCACTATTTTCAAAGAAACTATTGAGAAAAAAGATCAACTAGTTTTATTAACCATAGATATTGATAATTTTAAGCAGATTAATGATAAACCCGGTTGGGGGCATTCTATCGGTGATGAAGTTTTAAGAGAAGTTGCGGTTAGAATTAAAAATTGTGTTCGTGATACTGACCTTGCAGTTAGGCATGGCGGCGAAGAATTTATTGTTGTTTTAACCAATACAAATTTTGAAACTGGTAAAAAAGTTGCTGAAAGAATTAGAAAATCCATTTCAGATGAGCCAGTTAAAATCTCGGCTGAACCGGGTTTTGTAAACTGCACTGTTAGCATTGGGGATTCTGCAACAAGGCAAGATGGCGATACACCAGAAGATTTAATTAATCGCTCAGATGAAATGCTTTATAAAGCCAAAACAACTGGTAAAAATAAAGTGGTAGCTGAAAAATGAGTATTTTTAGAACGCAAGCCTTTGCAAATTTTATCGGTGCTTTAGCTAGGCTTAGATATAAGCTAATGCTTGGTTATTCTGTTTTTAATAAAATTTTTTTGCTTGGGCTTTTTCTATTTTTTTTAGCTTGGTATAATTTTGATAATATCGCAAGCCTTCTAATTACTGAAAAATCTGTAAAAGATAAATTTATAAATGCTTTTACTAATTCTCTTAATAAACCAACAAATATTAATGGTGAAGTTAAGTTTGTTACAAAGCCAGAGCCTTATGTTACCATTAAAGATATAGAAATAACTGCTAGCAATAATTCTTATCATAATAATTTCGCAGAAATTGGGGAAATTTCAACTAAACCTAATTTACTATCATTGTTAATTGGTAAAATTAGTTATGAAGAAATAAACCTAAAAAATGTAAAATTATATATTCACGCAGATAAATCTAAAAATCAAAATTTATATGATGGGCTTAAAGAAATAGCCACAAGCAAAGGGATTTTTAATAATAAAAAAATTAATTTTAGAGATTTAGAAATTATTTTTATAAAAGATAGCCCAGTTGCAAATTCTCAAAAACATATTGTCAGAAATGTTAGATTTTCTGAGCTTTCTATCGTTCCTGCTAGAAAAGAATTTATTATAAAAGGTTTATTGCACTCAGAAAAATTTGGTGAAGATTATATTTTTTCTATCAATTTTAGAGATGGAATAACTGAAAAATCAGATTTATCTGCAAGGCTATATTCTAATGATACTGAGCTTTCTTTTCTGGGTGAGGCAGATATTTCAAATGGTTTTTTATTAAATGGCTCTTTAGCTGGCAAAATTTCTGCTTTTTCATTTAAGTTTTTCAGCACTCTTGGGCTTTCAAACGATATTTTAGATGCAATACAAATTAATGAAACCGCAGAAATCAAAGGCGATATTTCTATAAATAAAAAAGAGATTTTATTCAAAAATTTTTCTGCCAAAAGTGATGTAATAGAATTAAGTTTTGAAAATAAAACTGATATTTCTGAAAAGTTTAATAGTAATGCAAAAATTAATATTATAAATCTTGATTGGCGAAAACTTTTTAAGTCTCGTCAGGAGCAAATTTCCATCAGAAAAATTGATAGCTTTGAAAAAGATTTTAACAAAAGGTTAGAAAAATTTTTCCTATTTTCTATTGGTGATGATTTTAATTTTTCACTAGATTTTAATATAAATAAAATTCAATTTTTTTCTGAAGAAATTGGCAATCTTTCTAGCCAAATTTCATATATTGATAATCATTTTTTGGTTAATAATTTTCTATTAAATCTTCCGGGGGAAACCCAACTCAAATTTCTTTCAGATATTAAAGTAAATAAGCAAGATAAAACAATGTTGGGTAAGTTAGGTTTTGCTATTTATGGTAAAAATCTTAGCAATTTAGCACTTGCGACTGGTGTTATAAAAGATCAAAAAAACAGTCCGCAACTTGGTGAATTTTTTCTTCAAACTAGCGGAAATCTAGACGGCAGAAAAATTCATTTCAGAGAAATTATTTCAAAAATAAATGATAATAAATTCGCTGGGCAAATGTTAATTGATTATAATAACAGCCTACAAGCCTTATCTGCCTTTAATTTTGATAGGCTAGAGCTTGATAAATATATCATTAAAAAAAATGAAAAAAATTATCAAAGTTCATTTTCTGAAAAAGTAGATTTTCTTAGATTTTTAGATTCGGTTTTTGATGAATTTAAGATTGCAGTAAAATCTTCTAACCTTACTAAATCTGGTGAAAACCTTAGAGATTTTGAGCTTATCGCAAATATAAAACCGGGCGTTACTGAGCTTAAAAAACTTTATTTCAAAAGTTTTAAGGTGGGTGAAGTTATTGCTTTTGGCAATATTGATATTAAAGATTTTCAGCCAATTATTGATGCCAGCATTAGAATTCAACGCCTAGATTATGATTATATTAAATATGGCAGCATAAATGCTTCAAATGATTTTTATAATTTCAAGGGCGATTGGAAAGATGAGCAAATCAGCTTCGCGGATTTAGGATATATTCAAGGTAAGGTAAAATTAGCAATAGATAAATTAAAATATGAGCATTTTAACCTTGATAATTTTAGGCTATTGCTTGATATGAAAGGTAGTAAAGTTGATATTTTAGATTCTAAATTTGAATTATTTAACTCTCAATTTACTTTCTCAGGCTGGCTTACAACGGAATATCCCTCTTTTGCTATTTCATTTGTTACTACTAATTTAGATTCTTCATCATTTTTAAGAAATATTCTAGGCATCTCACAAATCTATGGTAAATTCAATGTTTCTGCCACTATTGCCTCAACTGGCTATACCTTAAAACAATTAATTAAAGATGCTAAAGGCAGGGCAGAAATTAGCACAAACGGCTTTAAGGTTACTGGTTTTGATTTAAGCGGTTTATCATCTGGGCTAGTTGCCGCTAAAAAAATTGAAGATACTAGAGAAATTGGGCTTGATTATTTAAGCAAAGGTGAAACTATTTTTTCTGCTCTTAAAACTTCAATAGGCTTGAGTGAAGGAAAAATTTTATTTAACAATATTCCAATTAGCCAATATAACTCAAATAATAAAGGAAACATCAATGGAAGCCTTAATTTGAGCGATTGGCAGAATGATTTATCTTCTAACTTTGATGTTCAAACTTTAGATGGTATAAATCTTGCGCTTGTTGCAAAAACTAATGGCAAAATTGGCAACGCAATAATCAACTGGAATGAAGAAATATTCCCTAAATATTGGGAAGAAAGATTCTTCGGGAGATAAAAATTATTCTCGGTTGCTGGCGACGGAGATTAATTTCATAAGCTCCCTTTGTAGATAATTTATAGTGGCTTTTTGATGAGCTATTGGCTTGCCACACACAGCAGTAATTTTCATTCTAAAATATCTTGGTAAAAATTTTAATTTATATTTAGGGTCAAGATATTTTCTACTAAAAATACTACCCCATAAGCCGTTAATTGCTATCGGTATTACATTTACATCTGGGTTTTCTTTAAGCAACCATTCTATACCAAACTTAAACCTTGTTAAATAGCCTGAATAGGTGATTTGCCCCTCTGGAAATATTGCGACTAAATCACCCTGCTTTAAGGCCTCAGAAACATTTTCAATCATTTGCTTAACTGATTCCTTCTTAGGTTTTACTGGGATAGCCCTATCCATTTTCATAAAATAATTTACGATAGGGGTTTTGTAAATATCTTCATCAATTATAAATCGCATTTTTCTTGGTGAGGCACAATTCAAAATCAAGCCATCCATATATGAAATATGGTTTGCAATTATAATTGCAGGGCCTTTAGAGGGTATATTTTCAAAGCCCCTATAATCACAGGAATATAAAATTCTAACTAAAATTTTAGCACCAATACGAAAAAATTTTTCAAGAAATTTATTGAGCATAAAATTTTATATAATTTAAAATAATTTTTACTTAACTGTTAATAGCATAACTGTTAAAATTGAAACAGCAGAGATTAAATAAGAAAATATAACCGCCGCTTTTAGGCCTAGCTTATATGATATTTGATCAAGATTTGCCTTAGATTTAAGCCTAAATATTTGAAAACTTAAAATCTTAAATTTCTTTTTAGCATTTATAAAACCAATTCTATCTTTTCTAATTAGTTTAGCATCTGTTATACTAGCAAAAAGTTTTGTTACATTGCCAGTTGCAACGGTTTTATTAATATTTTCTTCAAATTGCTCTTTAATTTTAGTTGAATGAATTTTATCAAGGAAAATATTCAATTTTTCACGAAGCCACCTTGTTAAATTTGGCAAAGATTCTATACCAGATAAAATTTGTGCCAACGAAAACAACGCACAAAGCCTAAGCTCATCAAGGTTTGCAATATCACTAAATTGTGATAGGTTTTTTATCTTGATATTATCTTCAATCTCACATTGAAAAGCAAGATAAGCCATAATGCTATTATCCAAATTATCATTTGCAGATAATTTTGCCTTCTCAATATCTTGTAAAATTTCTTCAAGAGAGGTGCAGAAATAATTTGCAACAAGCGGGCTTTTGCAGGCCAGATATTTATTAAACTCATAACAACATCTTTCAAAACCAAAGCCTATTTCTTTTTTTCTGAGGTAATGTTTTATTTTTTTTGGGTTCCACCCTAAATTAATTGGCTTATAATTTTCAGGGTCATCTTGCTGAGAAATCCACGCTTCAAGCAAGCCTAAATCTATTACTGAGGCAATATCTTCAA
The DNA here is from genome assembly GCA_964445765.1 of uncultured Rickettsiales bacterium. Classification (GTDB taxonomy): domain Bacteria; phylum Pseudomonadota; class Alphaproteobacteria; order Rickettsiales; family UBA8987; genus JANPLD01. Next base: position 86,284 of record CAYULD010000002.1, read on the forward strand.
GCCCCTCTTTATTATTATTTGCAAAAAAATAGGCGAATATATTTCCAGTTGCGAGTGGGTGAAAGCAAGTTTCACGCATTCTGAGTGGGCCTTCATCATCAAGTAAATTCAATATTCTTGAGAGTTTATCATCAGGAATTATAACTTCACTCTGCCAGCCTCTTGTCATTAGGAAGAATTTTTTTTCAACATCTGGCAATTTAGATGTAAAAGAAATCCAGCGAGATAAATCAGGAATTTTTAGACTTTTTTTCGCTAAAGCCCAATTTCTTTGTATTTCATAAGCTAAATATTTAGGGCTGAAAAATTCTCTATCATCAAAGATAAAACCATTAGAAGATAATTTATGAACCCGCGAGAGATTTATTGATGAAACTTCCTTTTTTTGCCATTTAGTTATTTCATCAATGCCCCATCTTTCTTGGCTTTTATCGTGAAGAAGTGCTTTAAGAAGAACCTCATTTTTAGGGGTGATTTTAACTTGTTTTTTGCTAGTTAAAATACCGATAAAACTATCATATGAACCGTTTTCAAATTTAATCTTAGCAATTATGTCATCTGGCATTCCTTCAAAAACCTCTTCACCTAAAAGCAGACAACATAAAACTACGCCAAGTGCATAATAATCTGCGGAAAAATCATTAGGCTTTTTGCCTGCTTTATTACAAACTATTCTTTCAAAAGTTTCATAAATTGCAGATTGATAAAACCCTGAATATTGAGAAATTGATTCCCTTAAAGTTAAATTCAGATTTTCAGTATCAATATAAATATTATCTAAATTTATAGCGTTATGAGCAATATTATTTTTGTGCAAAATATTTATTGCTAATATTAATTGATTTAACAAATTTGAAGTAACTATAACATCACTAACTTCTTTTCTATCGGTTAAATATTTGCGTAATTTAATGCCTTTGGGCTTTCTAAAAATTGCTGTAAGAACCTCTTTGCCAAGTTGTGCTTTAACCTTGCCAAACTCAACTAATTCCTGCACGCTTGAGATTTTTACTTCTTTAAGTAGGGATAAATTCTCTAAATTTACTGCAAAATCTTTATTAAAAATTAATGCGTAATATTTTTCATTAATATCTTTAGAATTTTTATTTTTACATTCAAAAGCCTCACAAAAATCATTAGAAAATTCTGCTAATTTATTGCTAAATAAAATTTCATAATTAGCTTCTAAATTAGTCGGAATTTTAATCTGGCTTTTTTTCATAAAATTTCATTATTGAAAACCACGAATTAAACTTTCACTTAGCATTGCCCAGCCATCAATAATCACAAAAAATATAATTTTGAACGGCAAAGAAATTAGCACTGGTGGCAACATCATCATACCCATACTCATTAAAATTGAGGCGATTGCCATATCAATTATAAGAAATGGAATAAACATTAAAAAGCCTATTTCAAAAGCTCTGCGAAGCTCACTAATCATAAAAGCGGGAATTAGAGCTTTATAAGGGGCTAACTCCTCAGATTTTTTTGCGGATTTTTTATCTTCATTATTATTTTTGCCTTCAGCTTCTTCGGCAATTTCAGTGAACATTGCAAGGTCATCTTCTCTAACATGTTTCAACATAAATTCTCTAAAAGGCTCTGCAATTTTTTTCATTGCTTCAACTTCTTCAATTTTATTTTCAATAAGTGGCTTAATGCCTTCATCGTAAGATTTATTAAAAACCGGTTGCATTATGAAGAAAGTTAAAAACATCGCCAAACTAATAAGCACAACATTTGGCGGGGTTTGCTGAATACCAATTGCACTTCTTAGTAAAGATAAAACCACAATAATTCTAGTAAAGCTAGTAACCATCATCAAAATTGAGGGGGCAAGGCTTAAAATTGTTAGAATAACAAATAAACGAAAGATAGTTTCTGCTGAGCTTCCACCCTTTGGGTTACCGAGATCAACTGAAATATTTTGTGCAAAAACCTCAGATGCAAAAGCCATAAAGCTAATTACAGAAATTATAATTGCATAAAATATTTTAGATTTTTTATTCATTATTATTTATTATTTTCCTCTTTATCTTCTTTTATAATATCTTTTTCAATTACGATATTATCATCACTGGAAACAAGAATTAGGTGCTCCTTCTCATCTCGCCTTACTAAAACTAATTTTCTTTTTTGGTCTAGGGCAATACTATCTGAAACAGATAATCTTTTTTCATTATTCTTATTAAGAAATTTTTCTTTAAGAAGATATTTTCTTAGCAATACTGAAATTATACCAATTAGCGAAAGCACAAATATAAGTGCGAGAGTAGAATTAAGAATTTGAGAAATTGTCATAAATCTGATATGTAAATATTTGTTAAATCTAATTTATGAGGTTGAAATGAGCAATAAGAAATTAATATATTTAAGCGGTATATTGTTTTTAGCTTCTAGTAACTCATCTTTAGCACAAAGTTCTGATGCTTACAATAAGCCGATGGCTGAAAAAGAAAAATGCTATGGCATAGTTAAGGCTGGTAAAAATGATTGTGCAGCGGCAGATGGCTCTCACTCTTGTGCAGGTTATGCTAAAAAAGATTCCGATGGTAAAGAATGGGTTTTATTACCAAAAGGCACTTGTGAAAGAATTGTTGGTGGCTCCCTCAAACCTAATCTTGAAGAGCAAAAAAAGGTTAGCTCTGATAAAGTGTAGTTAAAGAAAGATATTTTTATTTTCCTCGCATAATTTGATATGCTTCTAGGGCTTTTGCTCTGCCTGCTTCCATATTCACTATTGGCATTGGATAATCTTTTCCTAGCTCAACGCCTGAGGCTTTTAGAATTAGCGGGCTTGCTTGCCAAGGTTTATGAATAAATTCATTTGGTAAATGCTTTAATTCTGGAAGCCATTTTCTAACATAAACGCCTTTTGGATCAAATTTTTCGCCCTGCATAATTGGGTTAAAAATTCTAAAATAAGGGGCGGCATCTGCACCGCTTCCTGAAACCCATTGCCAGCTTGCTGTATTATTTGCTAAATCCGCATCTACTAAGCAATCCCAAAACCATTCCTCACCATTTTTCCAGTGTGTTAATAAATGCTTTGTTAGCAGAGAGCCTACAATCATTCTAACGCGATTATGCATCCAACCAGTATGCCATAATTCCCGCATTCCCGCATCAATTATCGGGTAGCCAGTTTTTCCCTTTTGCCAAGCTCGCAGTAAATTTTTATCATCATTCCAAGGAAAATTATTGAACTCCGCTCGGAAATTTTCATCAGGAAGTTTTGGAAAATTAAATAATAAATTGTAAGAAAATTCTCGCCAATAAATTTCACTAATAAATTTATTTATACCATTTATTGAATTTGGATTTTTAGTTTTATAAAGCTCGCAGGCTTCTAGAATTTGATGAGGGCTAATCTGTCCAAAATGAAGATAAGGCGAGAGTTTAGAAGTATATTCAACATCAGGAAAATTTCTTTTTTCATCATAATCAAAAACAAAATTTTCTAAGAAATTATAAAGACGATTTTGTGCAGATTGCTCAGAAACTTGCCAATAATCATAAAAGCTGACCGCCCAATTAGGGCTTTTAGGGGTTAGATGTAAATCATCTAATTTTTCTGAAAATATATTTTTATTGTAAGATTTATCTTGTTTTTCAGGGGTTTTTAGAGGGCTTCTGGGGTTAATATTTTTTAAGCAAGATTTATAAAAATGTGTATAAACCTTAAAATATTCACCATTATTATTTTTTACTTCCCAAGGCTCAACTAAAAGAGAGGCATTAAAACTTTCTGTTGCAATATTCTTTTGCTGAAAATAATTTTCTATCTCATTATCTCTTTGAAAATAGTAGGGCTCATATAAACGATTAAAATAGATTTTTTCTATTTGGTTTTCTTGAGTTATTTTAGCTAAAATTTCTTTAGCATTACCCTTTCTTATAATTAAATTTATATTATAATTTTTACTCAGGTTTTCTGCTAAATCTTTAAGGGAGTAATGCAACCACCATTTAGAAGCACCGCCTAATTTGCGTATTTTAGAATTTTTCTTATCATCTAAAATATATATTGCGGTAACGGATTTTGAATTTTTGATTGCTTCAAACAACGCTGGATTATCAGAAATTCTTAAATCTTGCCTAAACCAAATTAATGTATTTTGCATTTAGTTATGAGTTAAAAACAGCTATTATAAATTGGGAATTTTGCACATAGGGCTTTAACTTTAGCCTTAACATTTTTCTCAGTTTCGCTGTTATCAGCTGGGTTTTTAGCCAAGCCATCAAACACATCACCAATTAAATTGCCGATTTCTTCAAATTCTTTCAAACCAAAGCCACGAGTTGTTCCGGCGGGCGTGCCTAAGCGAACACCAGATGTAACAAAAGGCGGTTGCGGATCAAACGGGATAGCGTTTTTATTACAAGTAAGCCCTGCTCTTTCTAAAGATTCCTCTGCCGCCTTACCAGTTAGGCTTTTCGGACGCAAATCGCAAAGTACTATGTGGTTATCCGTGCCACCAGAAACGATATTTAACCCACGCTTAATAAGGGTTGCGGCTAAAATTCTAGCATTTGCAATAACTTGTTTTGCGTAAGCCTTAAATTCTGGCGTGTTATCTTCAGCAAAGCAAACCGCTTTTGCTGCTATCACATGAACTAATGGCCCACCTTGAATACCGGGGAAGATTGCAGAATTAATAGCGTTGCTAAGTAGAATATCATTACCTTTTGCCGTTTTGCCAATTACTTTATCAGGAAAATTAGAGAGGATTATTCCGCCTCTAGGGCCTCTTAAAGTTTTGTGAGTGGTTGAAGTTACAATATCTGCATATGGAAGAGGGGAAGGATATTCACCCGCTGCCACTAAGCCTGCAATATGTGCCATATCCACAAGGAAATAAGCACCAACAGAATCAGCAATTTTGCGAAGTCTAGCCCAATCAACTACACGAGGATAAGCAGAAAAACCGCCAATTAAAAGTTTTGGCTTATGTTTTTGTGCAAGCTCTTCAATCTCTTCATAATTAAGTAAACCATCAGCCTCACGCACGCCATATTGCACAGAGTTAAACCATTTACCAGATTGGTTTGGAGCCGCACCGTGAGTTAAATGCCCACCTGCTGCCAATGATTGCCCAAGAATAGTATCACCCGGTTTGATTAATGCAGTGAACACCGCTTGGTTTGCTTGAGAGCCTGAATTTGGCTGGACATTTGCATATTTTGCACCGAATAAAGCACAAGCCCTATCAATGGCTAATTGTTCAACTTTATCAGCATATTCGCAACCACCATAATATCTTTTACCCGGATAACCTTCTGCATATTTATTTGTAAAAACTGAGCCTTGAGCCGTCATCACCGCACGCGATGCGATATTTTCAGAGGCAATAAGCTCAATTTGATTTTGCTGGCGAGAAAGCTCTCCATCAATTGTGGCTTTAAGCTCGCTATCAGTTTCAGCGTAAGATGCAGTGAAGAATTTTGACATAAAATTATTTTCAGATTGATTATTTTTTAAGGCTTGATTCATAATAATTATTATTTTGAAGTTTTATTATAAGTTTTTTTAATATTTGTAAATATTGAACCTAATAATTGTATCTAACAATAGCCAGCGTTTTTATCTTTAAGCTCAACTGGATATTTACCACTAAAACACGCATCGCAATATTGCGGATTATTATTATCACGATTAGCACCTGAAACCGCCCTATATAGCGCATCTAGTGAAAGATAAGCAAGGCTATCAGCATTGATAAATTTACAAATTTCATCATTATTCATTTGCGATGCAAGAAGTTTATCTTTTGAGGGTGTATCTATCCCAAAAAAGCAGGAATCAGTTGTCGCAGGGCTTGCAATACGCATATGAACTTCCTTTGCACCCGCAGAGCGAACCATATCAACTATTTTTCTTGAAGTTGTGCCACGCACAATACTATCATCAATTAAAATTACTGATTTACCTTCAATAACTGCTCTATTTGCATTATGTTTTAGCTTAACGCCTAAATGCCTTATGCTTTCGGTTGGCTCAATAAAAGTTCTGCCAACATAGTGATTTCTAATAATACCAAGCTCAAATTTACAGCCTGATTCTTCCGCATAACCAATTGCAGAGGCAACGCCAGAATCTGGCACAGGAATTACAATATCAGCTTTTATTGGGGAAATTTTTGCAAGCTCTGCACCCATTCTTTTTCTAACCGCGTAAACATCTTTATTTTCAATTTGGCTATCTGGCCTTGAAAAATAAACAAATTCAAAAATACAAAATTTTGATGAGGTTTTTTCAAATGGAAAAATTGAAGTTACACATTCTGCAAATGGCTTGTTTTGGTGAAGTTTTTTCTTATCAATAATAATCATTTCACCTTCTTTAACATCTCTAATATGCTCACCACCTATAATGTCAAAAGCACAAGTTTCTGAGGCGAACATATAAGAATCACCAACTTTACCAAACATTAAAGGCCTTATGCCGTTTGGGTCTCTAACCCCTATTAAATAATCTTTATCAAGCACAATAAAAGCATAACCGCCTTCAACATATTTTAGGGCTTCAATTAATGCGTCTTTAGTGTTTGATTTTGCTGATTTAGCCATAAGGTGAATTACCACTTCAGTATCCATAGTGGTTCTGAAAATTGAGCCCTCTGAAATAAGCCTTTTTCTTAAAATACCAGCATTTGTTAGGTTTCCATTATGGGCAAGTGCTAATGCACCAAAGCTGAGCTCCGCAAGTAATGGCTGAATATTAGCCACATTAACTGAGCCACCAGTTGTTGAATAACGATTATGCCCTATAGCAGAAAAACCTTTTAGCTTTTCTATAATATCGGCACTGCCAAAATTATCACCAACCTTGCCCTTGGCGTGATGATGATGAAAATTAGAAAGTGATCTATCTGAGTTGGTTTCGCAAGATACAATCCCTGCGGCTTCCTGCCCCCTATGTTGCAGTGCGTGCAAGCCAAGTGCTGTGTGTGCTGAAGCATCTGAGCTACCACAAATTCCAAAAACGCCACACTCTTCATAAACTGATGTAAAGGGGGTTTGTAGAATAGATTTATTCTTTAACATAAAATTTTTAGGATTTATGCTGGGGTGATAGCAATTTAATTGCAATTATGCAATAGATTTGGTTTATAAAAAACTATGGAAAAAATTAAAAAATTAAGAAAACTTCTTAAAATGAATGGGCTTGATGCCTATCTTATTCCAATGCGAGATGAATTTAATAGCGAATATCTGCCACCCCAAGCAGAGAGGATAAAATTTTTAAGCAATTTTTCTGGCTCAAACGGCTTTATTATCATTACAGAAAAGAAAGCGGTTTTCTTCACTGATGGAAGATATATTCTGCAAGCAGAAAAGGAAATTGATAAAAAAAATTTCAAAATTTTTGAATTATCAGAAAAAAATGAAATAGATTTTTTGCAAGAAAATTTCAAAACAAAGGCAAAAATTGGCTTTGATGCAAAGATTTTTGCTTATGAGAAAATTAAAAATTATCAAGCCAATTTACCTAAAGAAATTTTTGAATTCACCGCAACAGAAAATTTAATTGATATAATTTGGAATGATAAACCTGAATATAAATCAAATGAAGCTTTCTTTCTTGATAAAAAATTTGCTGGCCTTACCGCACAAGAAAAAATCTCAAAAATTTGTAAAGAATTAAAAAATGATTTTTTAATTATCACCAGCGCGGAATCTGTTTGTTGGCTTCTAAATATTAGAAGTTTTGACCTGCCAAACACGCCTGTTTTGTTAAGCTATGCCCTGCTTAACAAAAGCGGAAAAATAATTTTATATACACAGAACAAAAATATTAAAAAATCACATTTCAAAGATATTCAAATTGAAATAAAAAATATCTCTGAAATTGAAAATGATATTCAAAAATTTCCCAGTAAAAATTTTCAAATAGATTTTAATAGCTCTTCATTTTATTTTTATAATTTACTTAAAAAACATAAGGTAAAATTTGAAAATAAGCCAGATTTATGCCTGCTTGCAAGGGCAATTAAAAATGATACTGAAGTAAAAAATATTAAAAAAGCTCATATAAAAGATGGGGTTGCCCTTACAAAATTTTTATATTGGCTTGAAAAAAATATTGATAAAAATCTCACAGAATTTTCTATAGGTGAGAAGTTAAAATATTTCCGTTCGCAAAATGAAAATTTTATTTCCACAAGTTTTGATACAATCGCAGGATACGCAGAAAACGGGGCAATAATTCATTACAGAGCAAGTGAGAAAAATTGCAAAAAATTAAAAGCGGAAAATATTTTGCTAATTGATTCAGGAGGGCAATATTTAGAAGGCACAACAGATGTAACAAGAACCATCGCACTTGGCAAAGTAAGTCAGGAGCAGAAAGATAATTTTACACTTGTCCTAAAGGGGCATATTGCGTTAGCAAGTGCGGTTTTTCCAACTGGCACTAATGGCTCTCAGCTTGATGTTTTAGCCAGAATAAATTTATGGAAAAACCTTAAAGATTATAAGCACGGCACAGGCCACGGGGTTGGCTTCTGCCTTAATGTTCACGAAGGGCCTCACGGAATTTCAAAACATTATAAAACCGCTTTTGTAGAAAATATGGTAGTTTCAAATGAGCCCGGTTTTTATAAAAAAAACGCCTATGGCATTAGAATTGAAAGCCTTATTTATGTAAAAAAAATTAATCAAGAATTTTTAGGCTTTGAAACATTAACAAAAGCCCCAATAGATTTGAAATTAATAAATAAAAATCTATTAAATAAGGAAGAAATTTTATGGCTAAATAATTATCATCAGCAAGTTTATAAAGATATTTCAAAATTTTTGAATAAAAGCGAGCAAGATTGGTTAAAAAATAAATGCAAAAAACTATGAAAAATAACCCTGAAAAATGCTATATATTAAAATTATCTTGCAACGATAAAAAGGGCATAGTTGCTGCCGTTTCAGGATTTTTGCTAAAAAATAACGGTTTTATTTTAGAATCCGCACAATTTGGTGATGAATCAACTGGTAAATTCTTCCTGCGTGCAGAATTTACCTGCCCTGTAAAAATTACTGAATTAAATAAAAAATTTCATCAAGAAGTTGCAAAAAATTTCTCAATGGATTTTATAATTTCTGATAAATCAACTAAGCCTAAAATTTTAATTGCAGTTTCAAAAGCAAGCCACTGCCTTGTAGATTTACTCCACAAAAATGAAATTGGTAACTTAAACGCTGAAATTGTTGGCGTAGTTTCAAACCATAAAGATTTGGAAATTTGGGCAAAAAGATTTAACAAAAAATTTTATTATTTACCAATAGGTAAAGATAAAATTTCGCAAGAAAAAAAGCTGTTTGAATTATTCAAAAAAACTAATTCTGATTTACTAATCTTGGCAAGATATATGCAAATTTTATCAGATGATTTTTGTGCAAAATCTTATGGTAAAATAATTAATATTCATCATTCTTTTCTGCCGAGTTTTAAGGGTGCAAAGCCTTATCATCAAGCATTTGAAAGGGGAGTTAAGTTAATTGGTGCAACCGCCCATTATGCCACCGCAAACCTTGATGAAGGGCCAATTATTGAGCAAGAAATAACAAGGGTGAACCATAGTTTTAAGGCAGAAGACTTAAAACTTGCAGGGCAAGATATTGAAAATAGAGTTTTATTTCGTGCGGTAAAATGGCATTTAGAATATCGTGTTATAATCAACGGCAACAAAACCGTTGTTTTTGATTAGTGCAAGTGTCAAATGTTAAGTGGTTAGTGATGGTGTCATACCCTGAATTTTTTCAGCAAGAAAAAATTATAGGGGTATCCAATTAAAAAAGTTTAGCAAAACTTTTTTAATAAAACTTGCGTCATTCTGAGCGAAGTGAAGGATCTAAAATTCTTCCCCTTCGCTTCGCTTTAGGGTCTGAATGACAATAATTATAAAATTTTTCACTTACCACTTTACCACAACTTGAGCATAGCGAAATATCTAAAATTTTTTGCTAACGCTAAGAAATACAGCTTAATTAATCGTAAAAATAAATATATTCATTAGGCTTAACTTTGCCCGTAGCACGCCGAAATTGCTCATCTAACAAATCAGCATCAAGGCTTCTAGGGTAAAGCCTTTCAACTTTGTTTTTTATAGCATCTCTTTTGTTTTCAATGGTGCTGGCTTTTTGGTGTAATGCTTCTAAGCGAGATTTTTCCTTAAAATAGGCAAAAATTCCGTTTTTTCCATTCACTAAATGCCAAGAAAGATAAATAAAAATAAGGCTTAAAAGGCTAGTTAAAGCAAGTTTTTTGATTACAATGTTTAATCTATCAAACATTAAATAAGTTAGGATTTTATGAAGTTTTCTGCGGTTTTTAGCCCTTCCACATCACCAATGTGAAGAACATAATCATCGTGAATTGTAACACCTAACTTGCCGTTTGCCAAGCATAGATTAAAAATTTCTGATAAAGAAAAAATCTTTTTTGGAAAATTTTGCAGAATTGTGGCATTTATAATCTGTAGGCCTGTGAAAATGTAATCATTAAAGCCAAGTTTAATTGGTTTATTTGAGGAATCTAAAGAGAAATCTCCAACGCCCTCATAGCCTAAAAACTTGTTGCGAGGCGTGATTAAAAGCATTACATCAAAAATATTTTCTTGGTAGTTTTGAAGTAATTTTTTAATAGGGCAATTTGCAATATAATGCGGAAAAACAATATCACTATTCATTGTAAATAAATTTTTATAGCCGATATGGTTACAAATATTTACAAGGCCACCGCCAGTTTCAAGGCGTTCAGCCTCTCTAAAAACTTGAACTTGTGGGTGATTTTTAGAGATATAATTTTCTAGTTTTTCTGCTAAGTAAAAACTATTTGCGTAAATATTTTTTATATTAGCATTCTCAAAAACGGAAATGTTATAGCTTATTAAAGGCTTGTGATTAAGCTCCACAAGTGGCTTTGGAATTACATCTGTAATAGGCTTGAACCTTGTGCCAAGCCCTGCTGAAAAGATGATTCCTGTATCAATTTTTATAGTCATTAAAGAAATTTAGTAATAAATTTTTTGGCGTCAGATAAGATTTTACAATCTAAATCTTGCGTTAAATAATTTTTAACTCTGGGTATAAATTTTAGGTAATTTTCTTTATTATCCCTTACTTTTAGGCGAGTAAAAATACCTAGAATTTTCAAATTTCTTTGAGCACCTAAAATTTTATAATCTTGCAAAAAATCTTTATAATTTAATGATAAGTTATTGCAAAAATATTCTAACATTTCTGCTTGAATATTGCTTGAAACATCTCTTCTTGCATCTTCTAAAAGTGAAACTAAATCATAGGCTGGGTTACCAATTAAAGCGTCTTGAAAATCAAGCAGACCAACATTTTGCTGGTTTTTTCTTCGGGGTAGATTTATTAAATTATCCGCGTGATAATCTCTCAAAACCAAACAATTATTATTAAAATGTAATTGTGAAATTGCACTTAAAATTATCTTTTCAAATTCGTATTTGATATCATCTAATTCATTATTACTAGGCTTAATAAAATAGGGTATATACCAATTGGTAAATAGATTTGCTTCTTGCAATAGTTTTTCATTATTATACTCAGCAATATTGAATTTTTGTGGAGTAGTTTTGCGATAGATTTCAATTAAAACATCAACTGCATTTTTGTATAAATGTAACTCTTGATTATGATTTTCTTGTAAGATAAGGCTAAATTTTTCATCACCAAAATCTTCTAACAAAAGGAAGCCATTTTCAATATCTTTGTTAAAAATGATAGGGGCTGAAAAGCCAAGCTTTATAAGCATTTCAGCGATTTTTATAAAAGGTTTTACATCTTCTTTTTCAGGTGGGGCATCCATTAAAATATAGTTTGCCTCACTGGTTAAAATTCGCTCATATCTTCTAAATGAAGCATCACCTTGAATTTTATTGCGAGTAAAATTTTTAAGCCCAGCACTAATTAAAAAATCATTGATTAAATTATCCCTATTTTTCTGCATTATAATCTTTCCTATTTGGCAATGTTAAATTGCAATAATAAATTTTATGTTAATCTATTTTTGTTAATATAGTAAGTTTTTGTTAGATAAAATAAAATTTAGGAATAAAAATATCATAATATATAAGATATTATGAAAGAAAGTTTTTTAAGAATTTGTAAAATATTATTTGGCGCTTTTTTGTTTTTATTAGGCGTTATCTGTGTTTTTGCGGTGTTTTCATTTAATCCGTTTGATCCCTCTTGGAATTTTTCAAGCAGTGCAGTTATAAAAAATTGGGCAGGTGTTTTGGGTGCAAATTTATCTGCGTTGCTGATAACTTTTTTCGGCTATGCCGGCTATTATTTTGCCTTTGTAATGCTGGTTTGGGGTGTTAAAATTATTTATGTAAATGTTAAACAAAATGATGAGGAGGAAATTTGGTATAACCACCCAGCAATTAAGTTTATATTTTTGCTTATTTCCATTGTTGCGTTTGCTGGCTTTATGGCTTATTTTGATAAGTTTTCTGCCCTTCCTAGTGATTATCCAACTAAAAGTAATGGTGGCTTTACAGGGGCAATGTTAGTTGCAAAATTAGAGCCATTAATTGGCAAAATAGTTTACTTAATTTTCTTTTTCTTTTTCCTTATTTCAACTGCAATTTTCACCTTAAGCATTAAATTAAGCACTTGGCTAAAATGCGCGATAATTTCATATTTAACCACTTCTTTTTTCGTTAAATTTGCCTATCAACAAATTTCAAACTTTGTGCGTTTTACTATTGATGCATTTTCTGGCAAACTTGAAAAAGCCTCAGAAGAGTATGAAATTAATGAAGATGCGATTGAAAATGTTTCAAACAAAACCCCTAGAAAACCTAGAAAAGTTGCTAATATTAAAGAGGAAACAGCAAAATTATCTGATAAAATTCAGCATACATTAGATATGGAAATGCGAGATTCTTTTCAGCTTCCGCCTTTATCTTTGCTTAATTTGCCAGAGGATCAAAAATCAAAAAGGCCAAGTGCAGATTCCTTACAATCTAATGCTGAATTATTAGAAAAAACCTTAAATGATTTTGGTGTGCAAGGCAAAATTATTGAAGTACAGCCCGGCCCGGTTGTTACATTATATTCATTAGAGCCATCACCCGGAACAAAATCTTCAAGGATAATTGGCTTATCTGATGATATTGCAAGGTCAATGTCTGCGATGTCTGCGAGGATTGCAGTTATTTCAGGTCAAAATGCAGTTGGTATTGAACTGCCAAATTCTTCAAGGGAAACGGTTTATTTCAAAGAATTATTATTATCAAATGAATTTCGTAAAGCTAAAATGGCTTTACCAATCTGTTTAGGAAAGGATATTTCAGGAAAGGCAGTAGTGGTGGATCTCGCTAAAACTCCACATCTGCTAGTTGCTGGAACTACAGGCTCAGGTAAATCAGTTGGCTTAAATGGTATGATACTTTCACTGCTTTATAAATTTTCACCGCAGGAATGTAAATTTATTATGATAGATCCAAAAATGCTGGAACTCTCAGTATATCAAGATATTCCGCATTTGCTTTCACCGGTTGTTACTGAGCCTCAAAAAGCAATAGTTGCACTGAAATGGACAGTGAAAGAAATGGAAGGTCGTTATCGTTTAATGTCGCAATTAAATGTTAGAAATATTGATGGCTATAATGAGAAAATTCTTGAAGCTAAAAAAGCTGGAAAAATTCTTACAAGAAATGTTCAAACTGGCTATGATTCTGATAGTGGCTCACCAATTACTGAGGAAGTGCCTTTGGAGATGGAAAAACTGCCTTATATAGTTGTAGTAGTGGACGAAATGGCAGATTTAATGCTTGTTGCAGGTAAGGAAATTGAGGCATCAGTTCAAAGGCTTGCACAAATGGCAAGAGCGGCTGGAATCCATGTAATTCTTGCAACTCAAAGGCCTAGCGTTGATGTAATCACAGGTATTATTAAAGCAAATTTCCCAAGCAGAATTAGTTATCAAGTAACTTCAAAAATTGATAGTAGAACTATTCTTGGTGAGCAAGGTGCGGAGCAATTACTTGGGCGTGGTGATTTGCTTTTTATGGGTGGTGGCTCAAAAATTACAAGGGTGCACGGGCCTTTTGTTAGCGATGAAGAAGTGCATCAAGTGGCGGAATATCTGAGATCTCAAGGTAGGCCAAATTATATTCAAGATGTTACAACCGCAGAAGAAGATATGTTTGCAGAAAATAGTGATGGTGAATCAAGCGGTAAAGATTCGCTTTATGCACAGGCTGTTGCAGTGATTTTAAGGGATAAAAAAGTTTCAACCAGCTATTTACAAAGAGTGTTTAAGATTGGCTATAACAAAGCCGCAAACCTTATTGACCAAATGGAAAGAGAAGGAATTATCACCCCTGCAGATCACACTGGCAAACGCCGAATTGTTGAGTAATTGAACTAATTTATCTTTAGTTTAATATTGCTATTTTTTGTAAATTTTTATTAGTCTTAAAATTTATATTCATAATTCAACAATAGAGCTAAACAAAAAATTTATTGACAAATATTTGTTTATTAGCATAAGCAAATAATATAAAATCAAATCCCTTTAGATTGGGGCCTTAGCTCAGCTGGGAGAGCGCCTGATTTGCATTCAGGAGGTCAGCGGTTCGATCCCGCTAGGCTCCACCATTCCCGACTTACCGTTAATCAAACCCCTTGAAAGTGCGAATGGCAGCACGATAGCGGGTGTTTGAAAACCCTCTTTTCGGCGATATTTCACTGGGCGGGTAAACACCAGTTTTAGCACCAATCTTTTGTCTTCTATACGCTCGGAATGCCAAAGTTTCTGCGGACTTCCGATGAAATCGAACACTGTTTGAAAACTGTTTTCAAAATCTACTGGAGCTTCGCTCGTAATGGCCAGTTCTGCCTCCAATGATACTTTTTCATGTTCCATTTTTAACACCTTGGTTTCATAGGCTCGTATTAGCGATGCGTTATCAGCCTCAACAATCTGATCCAGAAATTGTTCTATTTTACGCTCCAAATCCCGAATTTCACTGCGAATAATTAGTGCTTCTGCCTCTACTTTTGCCTGATATAAGGAGTTTTTTGTTAATCAAATCATTTATATCTCTAATTGCCGTATCTTGAGAAACCTTACAAATTTTGGCATATTTAGATGAAGTTAGTTTTCCTACAAATCCATCTAAAAGCAAATTCATAATTTTTCTCTGGCGTTCATTAATTGCAATATCTACATTTTTTTGCCAAAAACTTGCCTTAACTAAAATATTACCAGAAAGATTATAAGAAGATTGAATTGCATCTTTTAAGCATTCTAAGTACCACTTTATCCAAGCTGTAATATTCAGCTTACTCTTTTGGCACTTTTCCAAAATTTCATAATAGCTATTTCTTCTAATTTGTATTTGTGAAGACATGCTATAAAATCTTTGATGAGTTGCCTCAGATTTAGCTAATAGCATATCAGAAATAGCCCTTGAAATTCTGCCATTACCATCATCAAAAGGATGGATGGTTACAAACCAAAAATGTGCAACAGCTGATTTAATTACCAAATCATATTCAACATTGCTATTAAACCATTTTATAAATTGCTGCATTTCTTTCTTAATTCTTTTATATGAAGGTGCCTCAAAGTGAATTTTCTCCCTTCCTAGAGAGCCTGAAACAACCTGCATATCTCCCCTTTCTTTACCTCGCCAGGTTCCGATATTTATTTTTTGTAAACTCTTTAACTTAGACGGAAATAAAGACTGATGCCACGCAAATAATCTTTTTTCTGAGAGGGGTTGTTCATAGTTTTTAGTTGCATCTATTAGAATTTCAACAATGCCATCAATATTTCTGTCCGTATGCTTTGGCTTATCAATTTTAATACCCATTTTTTTTGCGATAGATGACCTAACCTGATCATAATCAAGCTTTTCACCTTCTATTTCACTGGTTTTTAAAACATCTTGTGTAAGTGCTTTTAAGGTAGTTTCTTCTTGTAATTTAAAACCCCATGACTCCATCTTTCCAAGTAATTTACCTTGCAAATACCTTGCCTCTGTTAGAATGGGCGATATTTCTCTTTCGTTCCAAGTAAAATTTGGCCAATCTTTTAGTTCATGTATGTACATATAATTACCGCATAATATGCGTAAATTATAGTAAATATTCTCCGCAAGTGCAAGTTTATTCTTTGCAAATTATGCGGGGATTGATAGTATAGATAGAGGTGAAGGTAATGATTCTTTAAGCGGGGGCTTTACGCATCATGCTTTGCATGATGTTATTTTTTATAATATCTGAAATGTTAACGACATGTTACCTAGCAAAACACTAAGTAACGAACGCACTTATGCAAACGATAATTTTAAAATAAATATCAGGAGGGTTGCGTGATTAATTTTGTTAAAATATAAAATTCTGTGTGTCAGGCGGTGTGTGTGCCAATCAGCGTAAACAAAAAACCCCTATAAATCAATAGGTTAAGTGGTGGGGGGTGAGGGATTTGAACCCCCGACCAAGGCGTTATGAGCGCCCTGCTCTAACCACTGAGCTAACCCCCCCCTTGAAATTAAAAAAAGAGATTTTTATTATTTATAAATTTTCAAAGTTAAAATTCCAGAAACTTATTGAAAAATTATAAGAAAAATATCTTCAAACCCTTATAATATCTAAAATTCTTATGTAAATAATTTTTTAATAAGCAATATATTTGAGGAATTTTAGCTAGTTTTATATTAAAACTAAATGCTTTAATTAATTGTGAATCTATTACAAAATCAATAAGTTATATATTCATATCATTAAATAATCTTGCCGAACTATAAAATACCATCTTTACTATAAAATACCATCTTTATATTCTGCATTTAGTTTTTTATCATAAGGAAACGCAAGTGTAACCCTTGTACCAAGACCTACTTTGCTAGATATTTCAAAAGTGCCACCCATTAAGTTGGTTAGCTTTTTAGCAAATGGCAAACCAATGCCAGAGCCTTCATATTTTCTATTTAAGTTAGTTTCAGCTTGCCCAAAAAGTGATAAAACAGTAGGTAAATCCTTTTCTGAAATTCCAACGCCTGTATCGCTTACTTCAATAAATAATCTATTTGTTTTAAGATCGGGAAAAATAGAAATTGTAACACTACCACCTTCTGGGGTAAATTTCACAGAATTAGATAATAAATTAAGCACCACTTGCTTAAGCCTTTTAGCATCAATTTTAAGAATAATATTATTATCTGCAAAACTTTGTAATAAATCTACCCCAGATTCACTAGCACGCGGCGCAACAATTGCCATACATTGCTTAGCTAATTTAACAACATCAGTTTCAGCAATATTAACTTTTAGCCTGCCAACTTCCGCTTTAGAAAAATCTAAAATATCGTTAATTAATGATAATAAATGTGTGCCTGAATTATTAATATCAGTTGCAAATTTCTTATATTCTGGGTTGCCAACTGGCCCCAAGGTTTCATCTTTTATCAAACCTGAGAAACCAATTATAGAATTTAGTGGCGTTCTAAGCTCGTGAGTGAAATTTGCTAAAAATTGAGATTGCTGGATATTTTCTTTCTTAAGTTTATCAATTTCGTGTTGAGCGCGTTGGTTTTCTTCAAATAATTCTTCAAATTTTTTGGAGCTACTATTTGCATTCATAACAATATATAGAATTATTAAAGCAAATGAAACTAAAGCCAGCACCAGCAAAATTGCATAAAGTGGTATAACTTCCCCAGTTACTAATTTTGGATAGCTATAAGTAACTAAAAACAAACCTTTTAGGGCGTTATCACCGCTAATATTAAATAAATCTATGCCCGTTATTGTAATTTGTTTTTTTCCATCAAAATTGAGGAATGTTTCAGTAAAGCTATATTTATGTTTTTTTGCAGTATTATGAATTAAATCTCTATATTTAGCATCTGCGAATTTGCCTTGAATTAAATTATATAATTTATCACTTATAATATCTGCGTTAATTATAACCCCGCCAACTGCACCCTCCATCAGTTTTGTTTTCATACGAGTAGTGTTAAAGCAAGATTTTGAGATATTATCAACACAAGGAAGTTTGAATAGATTTTCCTTATCTTCATAAGTAAGAGAATTATAAAAACGAATTGCACGATTTTTAGAAATTTCTAAAATTTCTTCCTCAGCGTTATTTTTTCTAATAATTTCTAACGAATAATTGAAAAGCAGAATAAATACTGCTATCAGAGTAAGAAAAGAAATTGTTAATGAAATTCGCCAAATCATTTGAGTTTTTTGAAAATAATGTAAATTATCTAGCTGAGCTAACAATATATCAAATTTAGATTGTGTTAAAGTATATTCTAAAAAGGCTTTTACTTATCATACCAACACTTTTGGGTGTGTTGCTTATTAACTTTATTGTTATTCAAGCTGCACCGGGTGGGCCTGTAGAACAAGCAATTGCTAGAATTAAAGGTTATGATCAATCATTTACTGAGCGTTTTACCTCAGCTAATAAAGATTTTGCAACTGCACCTAATAAATTATCTCAAGGTGGGGTTTCTTCTGCGGGTGAAATAAAATATACGGGTTCTCGTGGCTTGCACCCTGAAATTGTTGCTAGAATTGAGAAGATGTATGGCTTTGATAAACCACCTCACGAGAGATTCTGGCAAATGCTCAAAAAATTTGTGCAATTTGATTTTGATACAAGTTTTTACCGCGATCAAAATGTTTTAGAGCTTATAAAACAAAAACTTCCGGTTTCTATTTCTCTTGGCCTGTGGACAACCCTTTTAACCTATCTAATTTCAATTCCTTTGGGAATTAGAAAAGCCGTAAAAGATGGCACAAATTTTGATGTTGCCTCAAGTTTTATCATTATAATTGGCTATGCAATACCTTCATTTTTATTCGCAATATTGTTAATTGTATTATTTGCAGGCGGAAGTTACTTTTCAATTTTCCCACTTAAAGGCTTAGTTTCAGAAAATTTTGAAGATCTCTCAACCATTGGTAAAATTAAAGATTATTTATGGCATATAACATTGCCAATTATTTCAATGGTTATAGGTGGCTTTGCAAGCCTTACTTTATTATGCAAGAATTCATTTTTAGAAGAAATTTCAAAAAACTATGTAATTACTGCAAGGGCTAAAGGTTGCACAGAGCAGAAAGTTTTATATGGCCATATTTTCAGAAATGCTATGCTTATTGTTATTGCTGGCTTTCCTTCTGCTTTTGTAGGAATATTATTTGCAGGTGCTTTTTTAATAGAAATTATATTCTCACTTGATGGGCTTGGGTTACTTGCTTTTGAGGCCACAATTTCAAGAGATTACCCAGTAATTTTCGGCTCATTATTTATTTTTACCTTAATAGGTTTATTGCTAAACCTTATTGGCGATATAATGTATGTTATCGTTGACCCAAGAATTGACTTTGAGAGAAGGTAGTTCTTTGTGATTATTATCTTTTAACCAAGTAGATCTTCAAATTCAGGTGAAAAAAAGGTGGTAGGCTTCAGAACTTTGCCATCTTCACGATATTTTACGCTTCCATCAGGGTGAAGTTTTGAAAGGTTAGAATCAAGAACTCTGTGAAAGCCTTCCTCTGTTTTTGCAACTGCTTGCTCGTGAGAAAAACCTTTTTGCCTAAATAATTTATAAGCAATATTAAGCGCAATAACTGAAACATCAAAAGCACCATCTAGCGTTTCAATTTCATCTTTCTCTTTGATTGCATCACCAAGCTCATTAAATTCTTCACGCAGTAAGTTATCAAAAGAAAAATTAATATATTCCCAGCTTGGTTTATTTTTCACAAGCTCTAACTTATCAGAAAACTCAGCATTTTTGGCAATATGAGTTAAATTTTCAAAATCATTTTTTGGTGCTGGTTTATTCATAGAAAAAATTTTATGTAATTAAAATTAAGTTTTAACTTGTTTATTTTTAATAAACAATAATTTTATTGTTATTATAAAATTTAGAATTTGTTAGAGATATAGCTATATGCAAATAATTTACAAAACTGAAGATTTATTTAATAAGCTAGATTTTATTAAAAAGAACGATGAATTTATTACTATTGATACTGAATTTGTTAGGGAAAAAACTTATTTTCCAAATCTTGGCTTGATTCAAATTGGTTTTAGTGGCGGTGAATTTGTTGTTGACCCAATATCAAAAGATTTAGATTTAGAAATTCTTCAAAATATTTTGCAAGATGAAAAAATAACAAAAGTTTTTCACGCCTCTCAGCAAGATTTAGAAATTTTATTAAATCAATTTGGTAATTTACCTAGAAATATTTTTGATACTCAAATAGCAGGTAAAATTCTTGGCTTTGGTGAAGCTGTTAGCTATTCAAAATTAGTAGAACATTATTGCGATGTAAACATAGATAAATCTGCACGCTTTACAGATTGGCTAAAAAGGCCACTTTCAGAGAATCAAATTTCATATGCATTAGATGATGTAACTTATCTAAAAGATGTTTATCTTAAAATTAATAATGCACTTAAGAAAAGAAATCGCCTTAGCTGGGCAACTGAAGAAATGCAAAAATTGCTTGATGAAAATTTATATCGCACAAACCCTAATGAGGCTTGGCACAAAATAAAGTTTAGAAGTAATGATCAAACTTATCTAAAAATTCTGCGTAATTTAGCTGATTGGCGAGAGAGAAAAGCAATGCAATTAAATAAGCCAAGAATGTGGATTATGAAAGATGATGCAATTCAAGAAATTGCCTTCAAAAAACCTAGAAAAGCTAGTGATTTATCTGATGCTCGCTTTATTAAATGTGATGAGAGAACCTCTCAAGAAATTATTGAGCAAGTTAATAAAGCCTTCAACGATAATTCTGAGCTTAATTTTGAGAAAAATATTTCCATCTCAGATAATCTAATGCCTATTGTTACTTTGCTAAAAATTTTACTTCGCAATCAAAGTATTGAAAATGATGTTGCACCAACTGTTATTTGTGATGTTGAAGAGTTAAAAAAAATCGCAAATGGTGAATTTAAGAATAATAAAGCAATGCAGGGTTGGCGTTATGATGTATTTGGCTATTTTGCAAAAAAGCTCGTTGAAGGCAAATTAGCACTTTCCGCAAGGGGTAAAAATGTATTTATTATAGATTTAGAAACTCAATTTGAGTAGGGTTTAGTAGTTAGTAGTTTAATTTCCAACTACTAATTACAAACTACTAACTACTTATAACAACTATATGTCTGAAAAAAAGCCCGGAATTATGTTGCCTACAGCATCAGATGATGCTCCGCTTAGAAATTTTTTAATATTACTTCTGCTAATTCCAATCGCACCTTTATTGATGATTTACTCACTTGTAACTGGAAGGTTACAAAACCCTTTTATAGTTGGGGCTTGCCTTACAATGCTATTAATTTTTGGTACTTATTATGTTTATAATAATCACCTAAAAGCAAAGCCTACTAGAAAAGAAAAAATCTTTTCTCTAGTTGAAGAAATTGATTTGCAAGAAAGAAAAGCCCTCAGGCAAAAAACTTCTACTATAAGAAAATCTATTGGTGTTGTTGGCTTTCCAAAAGAGTTAAGACCAATTTTAGATGTTGAACAAGATATGCTAACCATAAATTATTATTATCACTTAAGAGAAGCTGGCTATTTAGGTGGTAAAGGCGAAGGGGCTGTATATGTGTTACAAAATGCATTATATAGTGCTAGAAAAGATTTAGCAAAAGCCGCTTGGGATTGCCTAACTTTAATCAATACACCTGAAGCAATAACCGCAAAAGAAATATTTATTAGAGATTTTGATAAAATCAAGCACACGGCATCTCAAGAAATGTTAGAAGAGGATAAGAGAAGAAAATTTTACCAAAAATATAAAGAGCAAGAGCGAACAAAAATTGATGATGTGAAAGATAAATTTTTGAACTTGAAGAGTTTCTTTTAGAATTAACTAATTTAAAATTAGTAGGTTTTTAATGCATAAAAAAATTATACTTGGTGTTGACCCCGGCTTGGCAGATACTGGTTGGGGTGTGCTTGAAGCAAACGCTCAAGGTTTTAGGTTTTTAGGTGGTGGTGTTATAAAAACTAATGCTAAGGAGGAAAACTCTCACAGGTTAAAAATAATCGGCGATAATCTAAAAGAAATTATAAAAATTTATTCACCTGATGAAGCCTGCATTGAAGAAGTTTTTGTTAATAAAAATAATTTATCTTCTCTAAAACTTGGTCAAGCTAGAGGGGCAATAATATATGTAATTGCTGATAATAATATTCCAATTTACGAATATTCTGCTACAAATATTAAGAAAGCGGTGGTAGGCGTTGGCAGGGCGGAAAAACATCAAATTTTAGCTATGCTAAAAATTTTATTGCCAAAAGCATCACCTAAAACTGATCACGAGGCAGATGCACTGGCTTGTGCAATTTGCCATTCTAATCAGGCGAATAAATTTTAATTTATATTTATGATTGCAAAACTTAAAGGGATTGTTGATAAAATTAGCGATAATCAAATTATCCTTGATGTAAATGGCGTGGGATATTTGGTTTATGCTTCAGCTAATACAATCGGTAAAATTGGTAATATTGGCAATATAGTTAGCCTTAGCATTGAAACTTTTGTGCGTGAAGATGCCATAAATTTATTTGGCTTTGCTGATGAAGATGAAAAATTTTGGTTCATTCAACTTAATAAAGTTAGTGGCGTTGGGGCCAAAGTTGCACTTGCAATACTCTCTCACTTAAAGCCAAGAGATTTAATAATGGCAATTTCTTCCGCTGATAAAAAACTTATATCTTCCGTTCCGGGTATTGGTGCTAAAATTGCTGAAAGAATTATTACAGAGCTAAAAAATATTGCAGGCAAAACCTCTATTTCAAATAGTAGTTCTGAGGTTGTAAAGTTAAAAGATTATAAAGAAAGTGATAATAAAAAAGATATTATTTTTGATGCTACTTCTGCCCTTGAAAATCTTGGCTTTGCTAGAAGTGATGCGTTTTCTATTGTTACAAATATTGCCAGTAAAAATAAGGAAGCAACATTAGAAGATTTAATAAAAAATGGCCTAAAACAACTAGGAACGCGTTAGATGACAGAAAAAAATAAAATAGTTTCTAAACAAGAAAATGATAGTGAAGATAAAGTAAATTTATCTTTAAGACCCAAAAAAATTGATGAATTTATTGGGCAAAAACAAGCCAGAGAAAATCTAAAAATCTTTATAGATTCCGCAAAAAAGCGACACGCGAATTTAGATCATACAATTTTATATGGCCCGCCCGGGCTTGGAAAAACTACCCTTGCACAAATTATTGCAAATGAACTAGGCGTTAATTTTCGCTCATCAGCGGGGCCAATGCTCACCAAAACCGGCGATTTAGCGGCTATTTTAACTAATCTGCAAGAAAATGATGTATTATTCATTGATGAAATCCACCGACTAAATATTGCGATTGAAGAAGTTTTATATTCCGCAATGGAAGATTTTACACTAGATATAATTATAGGTGAAGGCCCTTCTGCAAGAACAGTAAAAATTGATTTACCCCGTTTTACACTTGTTGGTGCAACCACAAGAATTGGCTTACTTTCAAACCCTCTGCGAGATAGATTTGGCATTCCTCTTCGTTTAGAATTTTATAACACTGAAGAATTAGTTGAGGTTTTAACCAGAGCAGCAAAAATTTTAGGGGCGGAAATCCATAAAGATGGAGCATTTGAAATTGCTAGAAGAAGCAGGGGCACGCCAAGAATTGCCCTTAGAATGTTAAGGCGAGTTTGGGATTTTACCCTTTATCAAAATAAAAACTTCATTGATTTTGAAATTGCTGATAAAGCCTTAACCCAGCTTGATGTTGATAAATATGGGCTTGATTTAGCTGATAGGAAATATCTTAATTATATTGCTGAAAATTATGATGGTGGCCCAGTTGGTATTGAAACTATTGCAGCAGGGCTTTCTGAACAACGGGATTCAATAGAAGAAACTATTGAGCCATATCTGCTTCAAATTGGTTTTATTCAAAGAACGCCTAGGGGCAGAATGCTTGCAAATAAGGCTTTTGAACATCTTGGGATTGCAAAAATTAATAAAAAAATTCAAGATAATTTTTTTGAAGATTTATAGTTATAATAATTTATGCAAAATTCTTTTGAAAGTGAATGTATTTTATGTGGCAATAAAAATCATATAAAGCTAAAAAATAAATATGCTGAGAACTTTGAAATATGCACCTCTTGCGGTATTATCAGAAATAAAAACCTGCAAAACAATATTAAAAATTTTCAAATAAATCAGAAATTTTTTATTTCTAAAGTAAAAATATTTAGAGCAATAAACCAAGCAAAATTGCTCTTAGAAAATATCTTAAAATATGCTGAGCCACCAAAATCTTTTTTAGAAATTTCTGCTAAAAATGGCGTTCTTTCATATATTGCAAACAAACAGAATTTTAATGTAATTGCAATAGATGAAAACCCTAACAACGCCAATTTTATTAAAGAAAATTTCAACTTTTTAGTTTTTAATCAAGATATTATCTCGTCAAATTTTTCACAAAAATTTGATGTTATATCCCTTTCAAACTCTTTTTGTGATTATAATAACCCTCTAAAAATTCTTACTAAAATTAATGAAATTATTAAAGAAGGCGGGATTTTTTTAGTTGGTTTTAGAGATGTTGAAAAACCTAAAATTTCACCATCAAGATTTTTTAATAATGAAATTTCTTATTATTTTAATGATGAAAATTTCAAATGGCTTCTATTTAAGGCAGGCTTTGAAATTATTGATGATTTTTCTGAAGATTTTTCTAACTTCAGATATTTTATTTGTAAACGAGTTAGAAAACCAAATTTAGCAGTTACAATACCGCTAAAAGAAAATTTTGAAAAAATTTATAGCACCACTTCCGAATATAATAAAAATATGTATTATAAAAGTAAGTTACCTTATAGCAAAATGTATGAAAAAATTAAAAATTATCCAAAGCAATATTTTTCAACCATTAAAGGCAAAAACTTAGCAAATTTCATAGATAAGTTTATATAATTTAATCATTTAGCTATATTTATCACTAAAGTAAAATTTCTTTGATTAGCAGGGAAATTTTGGGGCAATTTTGCTTTACAAAAAACTTTATATTTTTTAATAATTTTTACTTTACATAACTGAATTTTTGTATAAAAGGCTCTTTCCTGATTAGGATTAGTAAATTTTGTTATGGTATATGAATCTATTAAATGCTTTTAAGTGCGTTTTTTTGATAGATTCATCAACGATAACTTTGAGTTAAGCTAAAAAGCTTTTCTCGGTTTATTAACCCCTAACTAGCGAGGGCGGGATAGATGAAAAACTTCGTATCTGTCTCTAATATTGTTGACAACAACCCACCAGATGAACCTTTACACATCTTCAGGGAAAACTCACTCAAATCTGCATGTAATTTCTTCACCCAGAATTTCGCTGGCAGAGTTTTGTATGCGGTTAAAACTAATCCATCGCAAGAAATTATAAGCCGTATATATAAATATGGCATTAATAATTTTGATGTTGCCTCTCTTGCGGAAATCAAGCTAGTTAAAGAAATTGCACCTGATGCAAAGCTATTCTTTATGCATACGGTTAAATCTAGAAGTGCTATTAGGCAAGCCTACTATAATTATGGCGTTAGAGATTTTTCAGTAGATTCTGCAGAAGAGCTTGAAAAAATTATTGATGAAACTGATAACGCACAAGATGTTGGTATATTCGTTCGCTTAGCAATTCCTAATAGCTATTCGGAATATAATCTCGCTGATAAATTTGGCATTGATATGAAAGATGCACCAAATCTTATCAAAAAAGCTAGAAATTTTGCTAAAAAACTTGGAATTTGCTTCCATGTTGGCTCACAATGTATGCACCCAGATGCATATAGAATTGCAATTAGAATGGCAAAAAATCTTGTAGTAAAAACTGGTGTTACTATTGAAGCACTTGATGTTGGTGGGGGCTTCCCATCGGTTTACCCCGGTATGATACCGCCTTCTATGTCGCAGTTTTTCAAAGCAATTTATGATGAATTTAAGAAATTCAAAAACCACAGAAATATTGAATTAATGTGTGAGCCGGGGCGTGCAATAGTTGCTGAATCTGGCTCAGTGTTAGTAAGGGTTGATTTGCGTAAAAATAATTTCTTATATATCAATGATGGAACTTATGGCTCATTATTTGATGCCGGAACACCACAATTTATTTTCCCTACGAAATTATATAAAAAATCTGGCGGTAATGGCTCTGAAAATTTAATTCCATTTAGCTTTTTTGGCCCAACTTGTGATACGCTTGATTTTATGAAAGGCCCTTTCTTTTTGCCAGAAGATGTTGAGGAGGGCGATTATATAGAAATTGGTCAGTTGGGTGCTTACGGCAGAACAATGGCAACTAATTTTAATGGTTTCAAGCCTTTTGAAGAAACTATCTTAGTTGATGAAGCCCCACTTATGTCTATGTATGATGATTACGGCTCAGACGCTGAGCCTCACGAATCTATCGCGGCTTAATTTGTCTTTAACTGGCTCAAGCTAAATTTGTATTTGGAAATCTAAGGACACACTTGCCTTAAATTTCTAACGGCTTGGATTAAAATTTTTTTGTAACTACAAGTGCTACAAGAAGTGGAAAAACAGAAAATAGCTAAAAAGTTAAAATTTAGAATTAACTAAAATTCTTCCCAGCCATCACTAGCAATTGATGCATTTGCAGAGGCAATTTTTTCTGCACCTGCCTTATTTTTATTGGCAATTTTAGGTTTTGCGGATGCCTGCGAAGCAGAATTTTTAACCTTATTAGCTGCCATATTTTGATTAGCAGTTGAATGATGAATTTGCTTTATGGCTACATCATCAATCTTGAAGAAGCTAATCATTGATTGTAACTCTTCGGCTTGTTGGCTTAGAGATTCAGCAGAAGCGGTGTTTTGTTCAACCATTGCGGCGTTTTGTTGTGTCATTTGATCAAGGTTAGAAATTGCAGAGTTTACTTGCTCAATACCCGTTGATTGCTCATTAGTTGCGTTTGTAATACTTGTAACAAGCTCAGTTAATTTATTAACTGAAGAAACTATTTCACCAAGGCTTTCACCTGATTTTTGTGCAATATCAACGCCATCTTTAACTTTATTAACGCTATCTGAAATAAGCTCTTTAATCTCTTTTGAGGCTTGTGAGCTTCTGCCAGCTAAGTTGCGAACTTCTTCTGCAACTACGGCAAAGCCTTTACCTGCATCACCGGCACGAGCTGCCTCAACCGCAGCATTAAGCGCTAGTAAGTTTGTTTGGAACGCAATTTCATCAATTACACTAATAATATCTGCAATTTTTTTAGATGAATCTTCAATTGATTTCATAGCTGTAACGGTTTTACCAACTGATTCACCGCCTTTATCAGCAATATTTTTAGTTTTAGATGATAAATCTGAAGCCTGATTAACATTTTGAAGATTTTCACGCACGGAAGCAGTCATTTGCTCCATTGAAGCAGAGGTTTCTTCAAGGTTGGAGGCTTGTTGCTCAGTTCTAGCAGATAAATCTGCACTGCCAGCAGAAATTTCAGCAGAAGCCGAAGCAACATTGCTTGCCGTTGCAATTATTTTTGAAACCATATCTTTTAGATTATCAATTGTTTCATTAAGTGCAGATTGCATTTCACCGAATGAGCCTTTGAACTCTCCATTAACTCTATGAGTTAAATCACCAGCTGAAAGTTTTTTAAGAACTTCTATAGAGGTATTAAGTGGTTTAACAATAGCATCCATTAAACCATTCATACTTGAGGCCAAATCTTTGTAAAAACCATCAAATTCAGAAGGGTTAAGCCTATTGTCTAAATTAACTTGGTAAGCACCATCAACTAAATTTTGAAGTGCAAATTGTGCCTTATTTTCAGATTCTACTTGTGCAGTAATATCAGAAGCAAACTTAACAACCTTAAATGGTTTACCATTTCTATCTAAAATTGGGTTATAGCTTGCTTGAATCCATATATTTTTACCTGATTTTGAAACTCTTCTAAATTTTGAAACAAAGAATTTACCTTCTGCTAAATCCTGCCAGAATTTTTTGTAATCTTGGCTATTTTTATATGCTTCATCAACAAAGATACTATGATGTTTACCTTTTATTTCATCAAGTGAATAACCAACAGCATTTAAGAAATTCTCATTGGCATCTAAAATTGTTCCATCAACTGTAAATTCAATAAATGCTTGAGATCTTTTGACGGCGTTAATTTTCTCAACTAAATCTAAACTTTTTTCTGTTGCATTTCTAAGCATACTAAAGCTTCTCAATAAATCCCCAATTTCATCTGAGCTTTTTGAAGTTGGAACCGCAACTTCATAATTACCCTTGGAAAGTTCCTGTGCAATTTTTGTTGAAGCAATAATAGGTTTGCTAGTTAAATTGCCAATCAACAAGCCAATTGCTAAAATTGAGATTACGGAAACAGAAATTATTATATATAATAAATTTTCTGTGGAAACTATATCACCAAAAACTAAGTCTGCCTCACCATGACTTAATATAGCCCATCCTAAACCCGGATAATTATAAGCACCCTTACTTGCTGCGTATCCTACCGCATCTGTCGCACCATCTGCTGGATCAACTAGAATTGCCGTTCCTTTTTTATCTACGAAAACTTTATTCGCTCCCGGTACATTTTCTTTAATGAAATTTTCTACACCAATAATCTTATTATCTCTTTTATACCCACCTTCTTTTTCTGCAATCTCTGGATCATATTTTATTAATGCAGTTCCATCTGGTGCCATTAAAAATAAATGACCTACCATATTAAGTTTGCTATGATATTCTCTAACAATTTGTTCAACCAATCCAAAATCTGCAAAATTTACCCAAGCACCAATAACTTTACCTTCTGAATTTTTAATAGGTGCAGAAAAAGGGATTGAAAAACCATCTTCATTATAAATTTCTGCAACTAACTCATTGTAATATGGTTGTCCAATTGCTGTGCCAGTAAGGGTTTCACTTTCTAAGAATTTACCTTCTATTGCATCCTTAAACCATTTTTTATCTGAAAAATTTTTATCATATAGATTTTCAGTTTTTATTGGTTTACCAACCGCATCAACGCTATTAACCGCAATAACATTACCTTTTTTATCAAGCACTAACATCATTTTATAAATGCCATAATTAACCATATAGCCATTAATAGCATTTATAAGAGGGTTATTTTCACTTATATTATTCCAGTTATCTTTATCTTGAACGGCACTATTCAAGCTGAAAGCCTGCACATCACCATATCTCTCAAAAAGATTTCTATCAATAATTTCATTAATAATTGTTGCCGAGTCTGCAAGATGACGAATTTTTGTTTGTTTTGCCTCATTCAGTTTTTCAAATGTAATAGGCATTACAATTACTAAAGGTAACAAACCAAAAACTAACAATAATAAAGTTAATTTTGCTTTTATTTTAAGTTTCATAATAAAAACCTTTTTTGTTAATGTTTAATTCTTACTCTGTGTCATTGCCTGAATTTTTGCAGCAAGCAAAAATTCGGAGTATGACAGAGATATTTAATTAAAATGATCTAGCAATACTAAATAAAACCTTGCCATCACATCCATCAGGGCATTGGTTTTTGTTAATATTAGTATCAACATATTGCACAATCATATCAAAACCCTTAAAACTAAAATTAGCACCAACAGCCCAATCATTATAGTCTGGGAATAGAAAACCAGCATTATCCTGAACAGTTTGCCTACCAAGTGAGCCAAAAAGCCCTATTTCATTTGAAATAAAACCGTAGCCCTTGTTTAGAATACCGTAATTCCTGAAAGGTGAATCTATAACGCCAAGTGTAGTTTCAATCGGCTTATTGACAATATCAAAATTTTTAAGAAGCGGTATATTCACCAAGCCTTTATAATAAAAACCCTCACCAAAACCACCACTAAAGTCAGGCGTGTAATTTACTGAGCCTGTAACAGATGCAACATCAAAATCGGAAGTTACAGCAGTTTGATATTCATAGTAATCAAGCTCAAAAGAGCTTTCTGCACCGGGGTAAATATAATAAATTCCGCCGACATTGAAATCAAACATTCCATAATTAAAAGTATAACCAGTATATACATCAACCTCTAAATTTGCATCATTAGCATTGCCAAAATCAACATTTGAAGCCCAAGTTCCAAGATAAAAGCCATTATCGTGATTATAATCAAACTGCCCTTGTATTGCACCATTTTCATTTGATTGTTGTAAGCCTCTAGCTGTGTAATCAGAAATAAAGCCGAATTTACCTGTAAAACTACCCGGTATTTCAACCATATCTTCTAGCTTTTCTAACTTCTTTTCAATTTTGCCTTTGGAAGTTGCTTCAGATTTTTCTTCGGCTAGTGAATAACTAGCATTAAAAGCTAAACTTGATAATGCGATTAGGGATAAAAACTTTTTCATTACTAGTATATTCTTAAAAAATTACTAACAACTTATAGTTGATATTTAGCAATATTAGTCAAAAAAAAGCAATTTTGTTTAATTGGTGGTAATAAAAAATAAAGTTTTAATTTTTAGTTGATGATAAATTACAACAAATTTAGAACGAAATAATTTTAGAAAATTTTTGAGAATCTAAACTAGCACCGCCAATTAAAAGCCCATCAACATTTTTTATATTTAGAATTTCAGAGAAATTATTCTCATTTACTGAGCCACCATATAAAATTTTAATATTAGGAAGTTTGCTTTTAATAAAATTATGTGCCTCAGAAATTTCTTGATTATTTGCGGTTTTTCCAGTGCCTATTGCCCAAATTGGCTCATAAGCTATAACAAAATTATTTTGCAAATTTTTTGTAACAATGTTTAGTTGTTTCTCAATAATTTCTTTATGAATATTTGCCTCTCTCTCAGCTAAATTTTCACCAATACAAATTATTGGAATTACAGAATTTTGAGTGGCGGAAATGGCTTTTTTGTTAATTAATTCATCATTTTCAAAATGATATTGCCTGCGTTCTGAATGCCCAGTTATAACATAACTAACGCCAAATTCTTTAAGCATATTAAGGCTAACATCACCTGTATAAGCCCCCTTTTCTTGAAAATGGCAATCTTGCCCAGCTAATTTTACATCAGTATTTTTAATTACATCAAAAATAGCGGGAATATAAGGAAATGGTGGTGCTAAAACAATTTCATTATGTTTAATATTTTGATTTTTAACTTCTAAAGCCAAGTTTTTTGCTTGGCTTAGAGATAAATTCATCTTCCAATTTGCTACAATAAGCTTCATAAATAAAAACTTTGAAAAATTCTTAATTTTAATTACAAGATAATAATAAATTTATAATTGAAAATACAAAATGCAAAATATAGTTAATTTAATCGGCAAATTTTTTGTTTTAGTTTTTATTGGTATTCTTATTGTTGGGTTGGTTTTTTGGGGCATTGGCGATGTTATAAAAGGTCAAGGCAACCAAATAGTTGCTGAAATTGGCAATCAAACAATCACAAGTTATGATATTGAACGCCAAGTTTCTAGCCAAAAAAACCGCCTTATGAATTCTGGCTTAAAAGATTTCAATGAAGAATTTGAAGAATTCCTCAAAAAAACTGCATTAACACAATTGATTAATACTAAACTTCTAGAAAATGAACTTTCAAATTTAGGCATAGAATTTGAAAATTCTTTCATCATAAAAAAAGATTTTTCTAATGAAGGCAAATTTGATGAAGAAGCCCTGCAAGCTCAAATTGCTGGGGTTGGCAATGAAGATTTATTTATCAAAGAATATGTTAGAGATAGAAAGTTAGATATTATAGAATCTTCCCTTACATCAATTACCCCGCTTGATAATGAATATGCAAAATTATTTTATAAATTTGAAAAGCAAAATCGCGATGTAATAATTTACAGCTTTGATAAATCTGCAATTCCAAGTATTGAAACGCCAGATAATAAAGCTTTGGAGGAATTTTATAATACTAATAAAGAAAATTATCGCCAGCCAGAATTTAGAAATATCAGCTATATTTTGCTTGATAAAAACTCAATAAATATTCCGCCAAAAGATAAAAAAATTGAAGATATTTTATATGAAAAAGCCAATGCTTTACTTGATAAACTTGCAGAAGGTGCAAGCTTTGAAGAGGCTGCAACTGAACTAAATCTTAAAATATCAGCAATAAATTTTATCAATAATGAAGGTAAAGACAAAAATAATAACAATATTACACTTCCAGAAATTGAGGGGTTTTTGCCAACCATATTTGCCTTAGCTGAAGGCGAAGCATCTGAATTACTAGAAACAAAAGATGGAAGCACTTACGCAATCATAAAAATTAATCAAATTATTGAAAGCGATATTGAACCTCTCAACAAAGTTAAAGATTTAGTTATTGCAGATTATAATAAAAATATGCTTGCCTCAAAACTTTATCAAAAGGCAAAAAAACTTAAAGCTGATATTGAAAAATCAGTAATCTCAGAAGATAGCTTGAAAAATATAATTGGTGTTTCTATCAACAAAAAATCTGGAATTAATAGGCAAGAAACAAAAATTGCTAACCCTTTCTTAAATCTGATTTTTTCTACGCCTGTTAATAAATTCAGTGAGATTTATGTTGATGGGAAAAATGTAAAATTTGCAAAAGTTACTAAAATTAATTACCCTGAAAAGATTGATGAGATGGAGTTATTTAATGTAAAAAGCTATTTACAAGATCAAATTTCTCAAGAAATTATGATGCAATATATCGCAAGTTTGGCTGGTAAATATAAAATTAAACAAAATTAGTAAATGACAATTAGCGAAGTTAAAAAAGAAGTTTTTTTGCAAAATTATGGCAATCAAAAAAACCAGATTTTTTTTAGAAAAATTTCTAGTGATGTTATAACGCCGGTTTCACTAATTAAAAAATTTAGTAATCAAAAATATTTTGCAGTTTTTGAATCTGTAACTGGTGGTGAAAATCGAGGTAGATACAGCATCATTGCCCTTAACCCTGATAAATTATGGATATGCAAAGATAAGAAAATTTTTATTGCTAATGAATTAGAAAATTTTCAGGAAAAATTGCAAGAATCAAACCCAAAAAATATTTTTTCTAGCTTAAGAAATTTTCATAATGAAAGCAAAATAGATAGAGAATTTTTTTATAATTTACCTTCCTCAGCCGCCGGAAATTTTGGTTTTATGGGCTATGATATGGTTAAATTTATGGAAGATTTACCAGATGAAAACCCCAGTGAAATTGATATTCCAGATGCAATATATTTTCGCCCAAAAATAACCATAGTTATTGATAATATAATTGATGTTGCCTATATCTGCACGCCAGTTTTTTATAGTAAAAATATTTCTGCTGAGAATGCTTTTGAAAACGCAAATAAATTAGTTAGCGAGTTTATAGAAAAAATTTTTCATCAAGAAAATTTCAGCCCTGCTTTTGTTAAAAACCCTGATGTAAAACTAAATTATAAAGCAAATTTGAATCAGGAAGAATATTCAGAAATTGTTAGAAAATCTAAAGAATATATTAAGGCTGGTGATATTTTTCAAATTGTTGCTAGCCGCAGGTTCACTTGTGATTTTAACCTGCCATATGAAAGTTTTTATCGCTCTTTAAGAAGTATAAACCCCTCACCATATTTATTTTATCTTAAGCTAAATGATTTTGTGATAACAGGCTCAAGCCCTGAAATTTTAGTTAAACTAGCGGGTGAAGTTGTTACAATTCGCCCAATAGCTGGCACAAGAAAAAGGGGTGAAACCAAACAACAAGATTTAGAGCTTGAGCAAGATTTACTTCAAGATGAAAAGGAAATTGCAGAGCATTTAATGTTGCTTGATTTAGGTAGAAATGATGTTGGCAAAGTTGCTGAAAAAGGTAGCGTTGTTGTTACTGAAAAGATGTCTGTAGAAAAATATTCTCATGTAATGCACATTGTTTCAAATGTTGAAGGCAAAATTGCAAAAAATAAAGATTTTATTGATTGTTTAATTGCGGGCTTTCCCGCTGGAACAGTTAGTGGTGCACCAAAAATTCGTGCAATGGAAATTATAGATGAGCTAGAACCTTGTAAAAGGCAGTTTTACGCAGGAACTATCGGCTATTTTTCTGCAAATGGTGATATGGATACCTGTATAGCTCTAAGAACCGCTTTATTAAAAGATAACAAAATTTTTATTCAATCTGGCGGTGGAATAGTGTATGATAGCACTGAGGAAGGCGAGTTTTTAGAAACTGAAAATAAAGCTAAAGCCCTTCTAAAAGCCGTTGAGAATGCAAAAAATTATATTTAATAAATTTTTATGAAAAAATTTTTAGTTTTAATTTCTTTAATAATTTTATCTTCTTGCAATCGTGAGCCACCAACCCTCAAAAGCCCTTGCGTTGGTGCGGAAGGTAGCCCTTGTGTAAAACGCCCAGCAAATATGCAAGTTATTTATACTGCATTTCAAGCCTGATTATTTTATTTATGGCGGTTTTTACAAAATTATTAGAAGCTGATTTTCAAGCAATATTAAATAAATATGATATTGGAAATTTCGTTAGTTTTTCAGGTATTAGCGAAGGTATTGAAAATACAAATTACATTCTAAATACTTCTCAAAATAAATTTATTTTTACAATTTATGAAAAGCGAGTTGCCAGTGAAGACTTACCTTTTTTCATAAATTTAATGTTGGAGCTTAATAAAAATAATTATCCTTGCCCACTGCCGATTGCTAAAAAAGATAACTCATATTTAGGAAATTTTAACGGCAAAAATTATTTAATTGTTTCAATGTTAAATGGTAAATGGCCAAGAAATATTGGTAATAATGAAGCTAGAAAAGCAGGAGAATTTTTGGCTAAACTTCACAAAACATCTGATATTCTGCCAAAAAATATTTATAGAAAAAACTCAATGGCATATGATTTTTGGCAAGATTTATTTGTTAAAATCTCTCAAAAAACTAAAGAGAAATTTCATAGCTCTTTTGAAAAAATTGATAATGCTTTTAAGATTGTAAAAAATAATTGGCCACAAAATTTACCAAGTGGAATTATTCACGCAGATTACTTTCCAGATAATGTTTTATTTGAAAATGATAATGTTTCAGGCGTAATTGATTTTTATATGAGTTGTAATGATTTTTACGCCTATGACCTTGCAATAGCTATGAATTCTTGGTGTTTTGAAAAAGATTTTTCTTTCAATTTTACCAAAGCCAGAGAGCTTTTTGCAGGCTATAATTCAATCCGAAAACTTTCAGATGAAGAAATTTCTGCTATGCCAATTCTTGCAGTTGGTGCATCTTTAAGGTTTTTATCAACAAGGCTTTATGATTATTTCAACCGCCAAGAAAATGCTATTGTTAATGTAAAAGACCCAACTGAATATATTGAAAAATTAAAATTTCATATGCAAATTAATTCACCAAAAGAATATAGCCTATGACCATAGATGTAATTACTTTTCACGATAAAGCTGATGAAATTCTTGAAGAAATTTTCACTCAAATTGATGGAATTGCTGAAGAAAATAATATTGATACTGATTTATTAAATGGCGTTCTTTCAATTAAAACTGAAGATAATGGCGAATATGTAATTAACAAACACGAGCCAACAAAACAAATTTGGTTTTCTTCACCATTTTCAGGGGCAAGCCGTTTTAATTTTGATGAAGCAAAACAACAATGGGTTAATGATTTAGGTGAGCCTATTTCAGATTTTCTTTTTGATGAGCTTAAAGAATTAGCAAATGTTAACTTTTAATTTTCTGCAAAATTGTAAGCTCAGAACAACCTTTTTTTGCAAGGCTTAGTAGCTGATTAAATTCATCTTCGCTGAAGCTCGCTTCTTCCCCAGTGCATTGAATTTCAACCATTTTACCACTACCAGTAATAATAAAATTTGCATCAACCTCGGCATCAACATCTTCAGAATATTCTAAATCTAGAATGGCAATTTTATTATAAATTCCACAAGAAATTGCAGAAACACTATCTAAAATTGGGTTTTCTTTTATCACTCTTTTATTAATTAGTTTTTGAACTGCCATCTCTAATGCAATAAAACCCCCTGTGATTGCGGCGGTTCTAGTGCCACCATCTGCATTTATTACATCGCAATCTATAATAATTTGTCGCTCACCTAATTTG
Organism: uncultured Rickettsiales bacterium; assembly: GCA_964445765.1. GTDB lineage: Bacteria > Pseudomonadota > Alphaproteobacteria > Rickettsiales > UBA8987 > JANPLD01. The sequence continues at coordinate 122,415 of CAYULD010000002.1, forward strand.
GTTAAATCCATAACAGCTCTAAGACTTCTGCCAATTAAACGCTGTATTTCTATTGTTCTGCCAGATTGCTTACCCTTTGCGGCTTCCCTTTCCATTCTGCTATGGGTTGAGCGTGGTAACATACCATATTCCGCAGTTACCCAGCCTTTACCAGTATTTCTTAGAAATGGCGGAGTTTTTTCATCAATGCTTGCAGTGCAGATAAGTTTGGTATTACCGAATGAGATTAGGCAACTTCCTTCTGCATATTCAGAAAAATTTCTTTCAATTTTAACTTCTCTTAATTCATCAAACTTTCTGCCTGATTTTCTTGTATAATCAATGTTCATACATCTTGAAATTTAAGTATTAGTAATTAGATTAGTTATATATAAATATTAATAAATAAAAATATAAGTTTATGTCGCAATCTGCTGAAAATAAAATTAATGAAACTCTCAACCAAGAAACTGAGCAAGCTATTGAACAAATAGTTAATGAAATTAAGCAAGAAGAGCCTAACTTAGAAGATAAAGTTAAAGAGCTTGAAGATAAAAACCTTCGCCTTTTAGCGGAAATGCAAAATATGAGAGCTAGAAACGCTAAGGAAATTAAAGATGCAAGGGAATATGCAATTACCGCATTTGCAAATGATATGATAACGGTTTTAGAAAATCTTAATCGTGCGTTTGATTCAATTCCAAATCATGAAGATGAGCTTTATAAAAGCATTCTAGAAGGCTTAAACCTTACATATAATGAGGTGAAAAATATCTTTAACAAATATGGCATTGATCGCATTGCCCCTAATAATGGTGAGAAATTTGATTATAAATTCCATCAGGCAGTGGTGCAAATTCCAACAAATGAGTTTGAAGAGGGAGCTATCGCCCAGCTTATTCACGCTGGATACACCTTAAAAGATAGAATCTTACGCCCTGCAATGGTTGCAGTTGCTAAAAAAGTTGAAGAGGTGAATTAGATAATTATTCAATATATAAAATTAACCCTGACGAGCTTTTAGCTTAGGGTTTTTCTTGTTGATTACATAAATTCTGCCTTTTCTGCGAACAACTCTACAGTTTTTATCTCTAGCTTTAGCAGATTTCAAAGAGCTTACAATTTTCATAGCATTAAAATTTGAATTTTTTGGTTTTATAAGGTGATTTTTTTCTATGTCAACCGCTATTGTCTAAGGTTATTACATAAAATGCACATAACATCTAAAAACTTAATCAAATTCGTAAAAACCATTTGAATTATATAGATAATTTATAGTTTATAATATAGCCTGCAAAATATGACTATAGTTGAAAAAATCAAGGAAGCTCAAGAAAAAGGCGATTATCTAGACTTTTACTGCGAGAGAATTGCTGGTGAAGAAGGTATTTTGCATTCTTTAAGTTTTTTTACCGCAGAGCCTCTAAACACCTTAACTAATTTAGCTTTTATAATTGCGGGGTTTTTTCTAATAAAATTAGCAAAAGAGAGAAATCTATATAATCTTAAAAATTTTGATATTTTGATTTTATGCTTTAACTTATTTTTAATAGGTATTGGCAGTGCAATTTATCACTATTACCCAACTAAAACATCACTTTTAGCAGATGTAATACCCATCAGCCTTTTTATGCATTTTTATTTAGTAGTTTTATGCGTTAGGGTTATTGGGTTAAAAATTTGGCAAAGCTTAATAATTTTAGCTTTGTTTATATATTCTAACTACTGGGCAGGTGCTAATTTTAATGCACAAATTCTAAATGGAACAATTTTATATTTACCAGCCTTCCTAACATTAACCATAATGGTTGTGATTTGTTTTATAAAAAACCACTCTTGTAAAAATTATTTTTTAGCAACTGCCATTTTATGGTTAGTTTCTCTAGTATTTAGAACTATTGATATATCTAGCTGTGAATTTACGCAAGGTATTGGAACTCACATTATCTGGCATGTTCTAAATGCTTTTGTGTTGTATAGATTAGTTAAGGTTTTAACTATAAAATAATATATTATTATTGTAATAATTGTTAGTATATAAGTGCACCTATTTACTTAAAATTGGGCTCCAAGCTGGGTCAGAGGCTTGGGTTGAAGTTTCAATTCTTCTTAAGTTATAGCCAGTTATATCTATGCTATAAAGTGCGGTTCTGCCTGCGACCGTTGAAGTACTTGGCGTTTTGCGAGAAAAGATAATTACTCTGCCGTTCGGGCTCCAAGTTGGACCTTCATCAAGATAGCTTTCAGTTAAAATTCTTTCACCACTTCCATCTGGCTTCATAACCCCGATTGAGAATTTTCCGCCTGCCATTTTGGTGAATGCAATTAAATCTCCCCTTGGAGACCAAACAGGAGTTGCGTATCTGCCCTTACCATAGCTGATTCTTCTAACATTACTGCCATCAGAATTCATTGTATAGATTTGCTGTGTGCCTTCTCTATCAGATTCAAAAACAATTCGCCTCATATCCGGTGAAAATGAAGGGGAGGTGTCAATGCCAGGGTGATTAGTTATTTTTCTAACCCTTCTTGAAATTAAATCCATCACATAAATATCAGCATTACCCCTAACTGATACAGAAAATATCGCCTGATTGCCATCTGGTGAAAACCTAGGTGCAAAGCTCATACCGGGTAATTGCCCTAAAATTTCCTCCCTACCCGTTGAAAGATTATAAATATTAACACTTGGCATACGTGTTCTATATGAAAGATAAATTAGCCTTTGCATTGATGGGTCAAAACGAGGTGTTAATACAAGGCTTCTGCCAGATGTTAAGAACATTTGATTTGCACCGTCCTGATCCATAATCGCAAGGCGTTTTATTGGCCTTCGCCACTCACCAGTTTCAGCGATATAAACTATGCGTGAATCAAAATAACCTTGCTCACCGGTAAGATATTCATAAATTTGATCAGAGATAAGATGGGCAATTCTTCGCCAACCCCCAGCCGTAGCCCTAAAAGATTTAGCCAAAGTTTGCTTGCCTGTTATAACATCCCATAACCTAAATTGAACTTTAATTCTATCCCCCCCTTCACTTTCAACCATACCAACAACTAAGGCTTGTGAGCGAATATTCTTCCAGCTTGGAAAATCAGGAATTGCATTTATACCAACTGAAGTTTGAATGTAAGAGCCTTTGCTGATAACATTAAATAAGCCAGAGCGAGATAAATTATTATCAACAACACCAGTAATTTTAGCACCAATGCTTGCCATTGTGCTATCTGAGCCAGAAAATGCAGGCGTTGCAATTCTAATAGGGTCAAAACTACCTTGGTTAATATCAATTTTCAAAACTGCGAATGCAGAATTGCAAAAAAATGAAATGCATAAAAATGCTAGAAAAGATAATATTCTCATATTTAATTTATTCTGAAAGTAACAGCTAGTTAAGTATAATTTTTTTGCCAGTCTTACAAGTGATAATTTTTGAAATTATAAAATTGTATGCTCAATAAAGTTTAGTTTATTTGGATAATCTGTGTTGAAGTTAAGCCCACGAGATTCCTTTCTACTACTAGCACTTCTAGTAATTAAATAGGCGATTGTTATTAGGTTTCTTAATTCCATTAATTGTGCAGAAATTTTGGTTTTTTTATATAATTCTTCTGTTTCTTGATATAATAAATCTATTCTATCAAGTGCCCTTTTCAACCTTTGGTTTGAGCGAACTATTCCAACATAATATGTCATAATTTCTTTAAGCTCTCTAATGGCTTGAGTGATTAAAACCATTTCTGATGGGCTTTTTGTGCCTTCATCTTGCCAATTTGGAATTGCCTCTTGAAATTTTAGATTGCTCAAATTTTTAGTAATATCCAAAAATATTCTATGAGCAAAAACTAAACATTCTGAAAGTGAGTTTGAAGCAAGGCGATTTGCACCGTGCAAACCCGTTGATGCACATTCACCTGCCGCATATAAATTTTTTATACTCGTTCTGCCATATTCATCAACTTTTATACCGCCACATAAATAATGGCAAGCAGGCCCTACTGGGATTAAATCTTTTCTAGGGTCAATACCAAGCTCTAAACATTTGGCTAAAATATTTGGAAATTGGCTTGAGAATTTTTCAGAAATTTTGGTAGCGTCAAGATATACAAAATCTATACCATATTTTTTCATTTCAGAATCTATTGCCCTTGCAATAACATCTCTGGGGGCAAGGCTAAGCCTTTTATCATAAAGATGCATAAATTCTTGCCCCAAGTGATTTTTTAGAATTGCACCTTCACCCCTCACAGCCTCAGAAATTAAGAATGAAGAGCCATTTTCAGCTTTCAAATATAAAGCTGTTGGGTGAAATTGCACAAACTCCATATCCTCAACCCTAGCTTTAGCACGATATGCCATTGCTATGCCATCACCTGTTGCAATTTCTGGGTTAGTAGTAATTTTATAAACTTGCCCCGCCCCACCTGTGCAAGAAATTGTAATCTTACTTAAAATTGTGTTTATCTGCCCATCATTTTTATTAAGTGCGTAACAACCATAACATTCTATATTAGGCGTTACCCTTATAACATTATAGCCTAAATGATGTTGTGTAATAAAATCTAAGGCGAAATAATTTTCTAAAATTTTTATATTTTTATATTGCTTTGCCTTTTCAGATAAAGCTCGCAAAATTTCATAGCCAGTCATATCCTTAAAATGCAATATTCGCCTTTCTGAATGTCCACCTTCTTTAGTTAGCTTAAAATTATTATTTGCTTCATCTTTATCAAAATTAGTTTGCCAAGAAATTATTTCTTTAATTCTTTCAGGGCATTCTTCTACAACGATTTTTACAATTTCTTCATTACAAAGCCCATCACCAGCAATTTTTGTATCATTTATATGTTTTGTAAAATCATCATTTATATTATCCCAAACCGCCGCAACCCCGCCTTGAGCGTATTTTGAGTTACTCTCACCACCAGTTGTTTTATTGAGAATTAAAATATTATTTTCAGGAAATTTTTCAGCAATTTTAATAGCAGTTGTAAGGCCTGCAATACCTGCACCTAAGATAAGAACATCTGTTTTAATTCTAGACATAAAAAGCTTATAAAGTTTTTTCTTTGAATTTACAGAATTTATTTATTAAACATTTTTTACAATCTGGCTTGCGGGCTTTGCAAATATATCTGCCGTGCAGAATTAGCCAATGATGTGCATATAATTTATATTCTTTTGGTATAATTTTATTGAGCTTTTCTGCGGTATCATCAGCATTTTTAGTTTTTACCAAGCCTATTCTATTTGCTACCCTAAAAACATGGGTATCAACAGCAATTACAGGTTCGTTATAAAAACAATTTAAGAATACATTTGCGGTTTTTGTGCCAACCCCTGCAAGGCCTTTCAAAGCCTCAAAATCTTTTGGAATTTTTGAATTATATTTTTCAATTAAAGTTTCAGATAATTTTATAATATTTTTTGCTTTTGCATTATATAAACCAATATTTTTGATGTAAGATTTCAATTTTTCTTCCCCAAGTTTTAGCATTTCTTGAGGTGATTTAACAATCTTAAATAATTTATCAGTCGCTTTATTTACTGCAATATCTGTAGTTTGTGCAGAAAGTGCGATTGCAACTAAAAGCGTATAATCATTAACATAATTCAGCTCAGTTTTTGGTGCAGGATTTTGCCCCTTAAATATCTCAAATATATTAGAAATATCCTCTTTTTTCATTGAAATTCTTATATGAAATTTGATAAAGCATTTAGTATAAATTAAATTTTATGAATTTCAATTTTAGTGATTAAATCTAAACCCCTTGCAAAATTTTTAGTTTTTCATAAAAGACATAGAAACAAAATAAATAAATATGTCTAAAAAGCAAAATATTAAAAAAGCGGTTCTGGCTTATTCTGGCGGTCTTGATACTTCTGTTATTCTTAAATGGTTGCAAGATGAATATTCTTGTGAAGTTGTAACTTTCACCGCAGATATTGGTCAGGAAGATGATTTTACTCATGTTCGTGGTAAGGCTGAAAAATTTGGAATTAAGGAAATTTACATTGATGACCTCAAGGAAGAATTCGTTAAAGAATATGTTTTCCCAATGTTTCGTGCCAACACATTGTATGAAGGCAAATATCTGCTTGGCACTTCAATCGCACGCCCACTAATTGCAAAAAGGCAGATTGAAATTGCTAAAAAAGTTGGTGCTGATGCGGTTTCTCACGGTGCAACAGGCAAGGGTAATGATCAGGTTCGCTTTGAAATTGGCTATTACAGCTTAATGCCAGAGGTTAAAATTATCGCCCCTTGGAGAGAGTGGGATTTGAACTCTCGCACTAAGCTCCTTGAATATGCTCGCAAAAATGGTATTGATGTTCCTGCTTCTAAGGAAAATGAACCGCCTTATTCAATGGATGCAAATCTTCTCCATATTTCATATGAAGGCAAGGCACTTGAAGACCCATGGGTTAGATATGATTCTTCAATGCTAATTCGTACAACTCCAGCGGAAAAAGCACCAGATAAAGCAACATTCATTGAGATTGAGTTTGAAAATGGTGATCCAGTTGCAATTGATGGCGTTCGTCTATCTCCTGCGAAATTACTTGCAAAACTTAATGAGCTAGGCGGTGCCAATGGCATTGGCGTTATTGACATTGTAGAAAACCGCTATGTTGGTATGAAATCTCGTGGTGTTTATGAAACCCCGGGTGGAACTATATTGCTTGAAGCACATCGTGCGATTGAAAGTATAACACTTGATAGGGAAACCGCACACCTTAAAGATGAGCTTATGCCAAGATACGCAAAACTTATTTATACAGGTTATTGGTTCTCACCAGAGCGTAAAATGTTGCAGGCTGCCATTGATGAGTCGCAAAGATTCGTAAATGGAACAGTGGCACTGAAGCTCTATAAAGGCTCAGTAAATGCGGTTGGCAGAAAATCTAAGGATAGCCTATATTCTATGGCTCATGTTACATTTGAAGAAGATGAGGTTTATAACCAACGCGATGCCGAGGGCTTCATCAAGCTAAATGCCTTAAGATTAAGGCTAGGTGCGGGGCGGAAATAAAATTGATATTCTACACAAAATTAAAACCCCACACTTCTCTCTCACTTTCTAACAACCCTTATGCCTTTTGAAAGTTTGTTTAAGTCAACGGATACAATATTATTTAAGAAAATATAGCAGGCATAAATACCAATAATATTATTTACATACATTTGAATATTCAAAATTTGTGATTTGTGAGCAATATTTTTTAGGGCGATTGAGGCAATTAAAAATAATATCGCCACCACAGATGCGTAAATAATTTTCTTGGTGCTTCCCCTTCTGCTAAAATCCCCAGATAAAAAAGGTGTTAGGGCAAGTAATGCTAGTAAAATATTAAATATTGGCCAAGTTATTCTATAATGACCTTCTGTTTCTAATTTCCTTTTTTGCTGTTCATCAGAATCATTAGAGTTAAATAATTCTTCTAAAAATCTTTCTTGAGGCTCACGCCATCTTTTTTCATTTATAGCTTCCTTAAAGGGGCTTAATTGTAGGTTATATTTATCAAAATGTAATACTGAAACTTGATTGCTTTCAACGGAATGTTCAAGATGTGTGCCTTTTCTTAACTCAAATACTGGGCCTTTTTGAGTACTTATTAATTCCCCCTCTTGTGCCATAACAGTAACTTTTTTATTGGGCTTTCTTTCATCATTTGCAAATAAACCAATAAAATTACCCTGAAAATCTTTATCTTTAATATAAATTGTTAGGCCTTTTGTTGGCGTTGAAAAAATGCCATTTTGCAATAAAATTGAAGCATAATTATTGCGGATAAAATATTGTAAATCCTTAAATTCACGATAAGATTTTGGCAATAAGTAAGTTGCAATTGAATAGCTTAAAATTGTGCAAATAATCGCAAAATAAATTGCTGGCTTTATTAAGCCTTTATTATCTATTCCAGAAGTTTTAAGAACAATAAGCTCACTTTCTGAGGTTATTTTGTTATAAGAATAAATTATTGAGATAAACAAACTTATTGGAATTATAACCCACATTAAAGAAGGGATTATTAAAATTGTTATATATAAAAATGTTCCAATGCTTAAGCCTTTATTTACTATTAAATCAATAAATCTAAGTGATTGAGAAAGCCAAGCAATGCCGGTTATTCCAAGAGTAATAATAATAAAAGGCCCTAAGATTTTATTAAATATATATAATTCAAATATTTTCATTTTCTTTAAGATGTAATTTATTTTTTAGGCTTTTCCTTAGATTTTTCTTTAGATTCCTCACTATCTTCTGAAGGCTCATCATTAGCTGGATCATCCATTTTGGCTTTCTTTTTGCCTACATTTTTAGGGTCATATGGCTCTTGCTGAGGAACTTCTGTTTGTGGCAATAATCTTTTGGTAAAGAAGGGATCTTTGAAATAAAAAATCTTTTTAGTTTTTATTGGTGGTGATGATTCCACTAAAATAATCTGTTGTTCTTTAGGTAAATTCATAACTTCCTGCGGAAGTAATAAAGCCCTTTGAGTTTCTGAGATATGTTTTGAACGAGATGCAGGGTTTAAGTCAAGGAAGATAGGGGCGTTTCTTGAAATTTGCTTAACAGTTTTATTGCCAACAATTTTTGAAATCATCTCAGCGGTTGAAAATGTGTTAGCCGCAAAAGTAATACGATAAGTAGCGTTTGCTAAAAATGAGTTCATACCAGCTTCTTCATAAATATCTTTTAGCTGCTCAGTATCTTGTATAATTAAAAATAAACGCAATCTATAACCACGAAAATAGGCAATACCTTGCTTAAATATTACCATCTCTCCAAGAGTTGGAAACTCATCCATCATAAATAAAACACCAAGCGGTTCATCAGGTTTTGGCATATGCTTAGTGAGTAGCTGTGCTGCCTGCTGATAAAATATCTGCATTAATGGTTTTAGGCGTTCAATGTTATCAGGTGTCAAGCCGACATAAACAGAAATCTTTTCTTTTTTGAAGGTGTTGAAATCAAAATCAGAAGTTGCAGTTGCGGCATCAATTAGCGGGTTTGCCCATAATTCTAAACCTGAGTTTAAGGTTGAAATAACACCAGACCTCTCTTTATCTGCCTTCTGCAAGAAAGCTGCAATATTCATATATGAAACAGGGTGGATTTGCTTTCCTAAAGTATCAAGAACAACTGCTAAATTATAAACAACATCATCACTTCTGAGCGTTCTTACAACCTCACCGAAGGAGCAAATTTTCTCTGGCACTGCAAGTAAATATAAAGCTACACCAACAAATAATGAACGGGCTTCATTATTCCAAAATTCTTGCTCAGGTAATAAAAGATTAGAAATTTTTTGAACATCATCAACCATCTGCCCCATTTCACGAGAAACCCAATCAAGCGGATTATAGCAATGAGTAATACCCCTTGGGCTTGCTGCATTCCAGAGATAAACTTTCTGCCCCATTTTTTTGCGATAGCCAGAAGTTAACTCAAAGTTTTCAAGTTTAATATCGTGGCAAACTAAAGATTGCTCCCAATAAAGAAGATTTGGAATTACAAAACCAACACCTTTACCAGAACCAGTAGGGGCAAATAATAGCACATGTTGGAAACCATCACCAGTTAAGTAACCCCTTCCAGTATTGCCAAAAAGCAAGCCTTTTTTGGCACGCAAGCCTGCTTTTCTGATATCTTTTTCAGTTGCCCATTTTGCATCACCGTGGAGTTTTTCAGGTGGCTGAAAAGGCCTGAAATCTGAAATAGGTGCTCTAACAACAAAAAGTAAAATTCCGAATAAAATAACAGAAATTAATGGCGGATAAAAAAGGGTTTTTTCTATTTTCTTTTTATCTTCTGGGTTTAATTTATGTGGGCTTGTAACATAAATTTTTAAGAGCTGAAAATAAACCCCCATAAATCTTTTATAAGATTTTGAAGGGCCGTTTTCTTTAATAAAAGCCTGAGTTTTATCGCCACCATTATAAATAATCATACTGCCAACTAAAGAGCCGTAAGAAAACACAATAGCAACAAAGCCAAGTATTAACCCAAGCAAAATAAAGTTTTTAAGCTGATGTGGTTGCATTAAAAATTATCAAAAATATTTCAAAATAATTTTTAATATACATTCTTAGGCAAAAAAAACATTAATTTTATGATGAAATTCAAAAAATGCAGGTAAATTATAGCATTTTTGAATTTAGGTTACGGAAAAACCGGCACTAAATTTAAGGCGGTTTTTTCATCAAAACCAAAGGCAATATTAAAATTCTGAACGGCCTGCCCAGATGCTCCTTTGGTGAGGTTATCAATCGCTGAAATTATTATTGATCTACCTTTTATTCTATCTGCAAAAATGTTAATGTAACATAAATTAGTATTATAAACATTTCTAATTGTAGGAATATTTTTACCCTCTGCAATTTTAACAAATACTTCATTTTTATAAAATTCTTGCAAAGATTCTTTTAACTTTTCCGCAGTAATATTTGGCTTATTTTTTATATAAATATTTGAAATCATACCACGATTAATTGGTATAACTTGCGGTGTAAAACTTATATTAACAGCGTTTTTATTAGCGATAGATAATTCTTGTTCAATTTCTGAAAGATGCCTATGTGAGGCAATTCCATAAGGTTTTAGGTTTTCATTTACTTCTGTAAATAAATTATTTACATCCGCCTTTCTGCCAGCACCTGAAATACCTGATTTTGAATCAGAAATAATATCTTCAGCTTCAATCAAATTATTTTTTAGCAAAGGAATTAACGGCAATAAAATTGAAGTTGGATAACAACCGGGGCAAGCAATTAAATTGCTTTTTTTAATTTCATCACGATAAATTTCAGATAAACCATATACCGCCTTTTCTTGCAGGTTTATGGCCTTATGTTTTTGATGATACCATTTTTCATAATCATCAGGGTTTTTTAACCTAAAATCCGCAGAAACATCTATAATTTTGATATTATTAGGAATTTTAAGGGCAACTTCTTGAGTGGTTCCGTGAGGCAAGCACAAGAAAACCGCCTGAATATCATTAAAATTTGCATCTTCTTGCTTGATTAATTCAGGCAAATTATATGGTGCAAAATGAGAAAAAATTTCAGAAATATTTTTACCCGCATTTGATTCTGCAATTAAAGATTTTATATTTACAAAAGGGTGGTTTAGCAGAATTCTAATAAGCTCTGCCCCTGTATAACCACTTGCACCAAAAATTGCGATATTTACTTTTTTTGACATATTATTTTTAAGTTTATGCGGTAAATTTATAAAGAAAATCTCTGATAATTCTAGTGGAATAATTACAAAACATATAGCTAAATGAATATAAATAGCGGTTATTGTTGTGAGTAAAAAATAAAAATTGGACAACGAAGCCTTTGTAATTTATGTTTATTTATGATATGTCATCCTGACCCTAGAGCGAAGCGAAAGGGAAGGATCTTTAGATGTTTCGCTACGCTCAACATGACAGACTTCAGTCTAAAATACTTTTTACAAAAAGCGAGTTGCCCCTTGAGGGCAAATGGCAAGCAGGCCATTTGTCAAAGTATGTAAAGGCAAAACAAAATATGGAGGGGTGGCCGAGCGGTTGAAGGCGCACGCCTGGAAAGTGTGTATAGGCAAAACCTATCGTGGGTTCGAATCCCATCCCCTCCGCCATTTCAAACCACACGAGAAGGGATGATTTTATGAGGCGAAACAAGGCTTTAAGCCCCTTATTTTCCACTAATTTCAAAACTGAACTTCGTAAACATTCTTTGCTTAACATCACTCCATTTCAACCGCTACGAGAGCATGAGGTTGGTTCTAATCTCATAACCATAGGTTATAAAACAATAGAAACCCTCAAAAATAGGCAGTTCAGAGCCACTGAGACGAAAGACGTATAAGAGCTGAACTTAATTTGAATAAGTTTAGGATTTGAAAATAGTTTGAAAAATTTTGTACTAGGGCAGATGAGATTCGAACTAGCTCAGAATAAGGTTCAGGGGTTGAAAATATTTATTTTTTTACTATCATATGACAATGATTGAACCACATGCAACACTTTTAAAAAAGCCAGAGCAAGGTAGTTTGCTTTATAAAGTTTTTCGTCCCGAATATTTTACTGATATGATTGAAAAATCTTATATTTACTTTTCTAGGGTTGACAAATTTCCAAGTGATCCAGACGATTCTAATTTACCCCGTGAAGATAGGGAGCTAGTAACTGAAATTAAATTTGAAAACAGCGATACTACTTGGGCAAATATTCTTGATAGAGGTAGAGTGAGAACCTACGCAACTTCTTTTTCAATGTCCGAATCTGAATATTTATGGAAGGAATATGGAAAGAATAACCCAGACTCTATTTGCATAGTATTTGATTCAGAAAAACTAATTGAACATTTGAATATAATTTTCAGAGAAGGAAAACTAATATATAACAACCTAATTCTAAATAACTTCTTTTTTATAAACCATGGAATTGTTGGATATTATAATGGAAATAATTTGCAAAAAAAAGAAGCAAAACTACTTAACCCAATAGAATATGTCTATTCTAAAAAACATGATTTTAATCTAGATAATGAGTTTAGAACAAGCCTTTCTTGTTTTGGAATTTATGAAAAATACATAATAAACCATGATAATCAAGAAATTGGGTTTGATTTTCCGAATGGTCTAGCATTTGGCTTTAATTATGCTGAGGCAAAAATTAAGAATGTAATAAAGGAAATCAAATTTAATTATAGACCAAGTGATAAATATTTTGACAAGATAAAAAATTTACTAAAAGCAAAAGGTTTAGAATTGGTTTTACCAAATTAAATTTCAGTGAATCCTCTTAACTTTCTTTACAACCCTTAGTTTTGCTTGCTTCCGCCAAACCAAGGCTGGCTCTGTTTTGTTTTACAAACACCCGCCATATTGCCAAAAAACGCCAAAAATACTACATATTGATAGTGAAGGTTTTTCTTGCTTTTTCATCCCTTAAAAATAGCTTGTTGTTGCTTTCTAATTGATTAAAATTTACAGAAACACCACCAATTTTTTTCAAGAAGTTTTAATTGCTTAATTTCATTTTCAGATAATTTTCAAGCATCTTTTAAGAGTGTTTGAACTGCTGAAACGAAAATATTAACATCTTCACTTCCTTGTTGTTTAATTTATTTATAATGATTTTCAAAGCCTTCACTTAGCTTTGAATTAAATTTAACCTGCTGATTAAAAAGAGATATATCGCTTTGCACGATAACTCTGGGATAAATATATCAGGAGAACCAAAAAATTATCTCTTAGAGAATTGGAAGCTTCTGCGGGCTTTTTTATGGCCGAATTTTTTACGCTCAACAACCCTAGGATCACGAGTTAAGAAGCCACTTCTTCTAAGTGGAGTGTGATTAACTTCAGGGTTATAATTATCAAGTGCTCTGCTTATTCCGTGCCTAATAGCACCAGCTTGACCAGATAAACCGCCCCCTTCAACAGTTGCTATAACATCAAACTTGCTGGAAGAATTAACAACATCAAAAGGTTGATTAACAATCATCTGTAAAACTGGACGTTTTAAGTATGATTTGATATCTTCACCATTGATAGTAAATTTGCCTGTTCCCGGCTTAATCCAAACCCTTGCAGATGCGTTTTTTCTTCTGCCTGTGCCGTAAGCTCTGCCTTGTGCATCAAGCTTTGTAGCTTTTTTAGCATTGCTTTCTGAGGCAACAATTTCTTCTGCGTTTGCAGATTTAGTTTTTTTAGCCTTTTTTAATTCTGTAGGAATATTAATCATAAAAAATACTTAATAATTTATTTTTTTGTTCTAAATTTTCTGTTTTTATCATTCAAAGAAGCAACATCATAAGGAATTGGGTTCTGAGCTTCATGAGGGTGGTTAGCACCTGAATAAACAAATAATTTTTTGAATTGCGCACGACCCAAAACATCTTCACGAGAAATCATTCTTTGAACTGCTTTTTCAATAATAAAGCCGGGATTTTTACCAGATAAAACCTTAAAAGGCGTAGTTTCTTTAATACCACCTGCAAAACCTGTATGGCGATAATAAGTTTTATCCCTAAGTTTATTATTACCTTTCAGGCAAACTTTTTCAGCGTTGATAACAACTACATAATCACCAACATCTTGATTTGTAGTGTAAACTGGCTTATTTTTGCCCCTTAATAATTTTGCAATTTCAGAAGCAAGCCTTCCTGCAACGAGGTCAGTTGCGTCAATTAAATGCCAGTTACGCTTAACTGTAGCTGGGGTAAATGTTTTTGTAGCTTTGTTTTTCATCTTAAAAAATCTAATTTGGGAATGCTTGTATATAGATAAAGCCCTTGCTGTCAAGAGAAAATTTGAGAAATAAGCTTAAGCCTTAGATAGTGGGTGGTTGGCTTCAACGAAATTCTTTAATTTACTGATATTTGTATGGGTATAAATTTGCGTGGTTGATATATCGCTATGGCCAAGTAATTCCTGCAGAACCCTTAAATCCAAGCCTTTATCTAAAATATTTGTTGCAAAAGAATGTCTTAAAATATGGGGTGAAATTTTGGAAGGAGAAACCCCCGCCTTTATAGCATATTCTTTAAGCAGATTCGCCACTTGTTGACGCGTCAAAACGCCATTTTTATTATTAGATGGAAATAAATATTTTTTTCTATCTAACTTATTAATGCTTAAATTTGTCTCCCCCCCCCTTTCTTCAAAATAAATTTTTTGAAGCTCAATATATTTCATAATATTTTGATATAAACTAGCCTTTATTGGCACAAGCCTTTCTTTATTGCCCTTGCCAGAGATAATCATAAAATATTTATCTTGCCCCGCATAATTAGTTTTTTGAATATCAGAAATTTTTAGGGAAATAACCTCAGAAACACGAAGCCCCGCTTCAGATAAAATTTCTATCAGGCATATAATCCTATAATTTTTATAAGTTTCACCTTCACTAAGTGCAGAATTTTTGATTGCTGAAATTTCACTCTCAGTAAGAAATTTAGGAAGGTTTTTATCTTTCTTAGGTAATAAAATATTTTTTGCTGGATTTTTGTTGATGATATTTTCACTATGTAAAAAATGATAAAATTGCCTGATTGCTGAAATTTTTCTGCTGATTGAACTCGCCTTGAAATTATGGCTGATTGACTCAATATAATTATTTATCTCCTCTTTGTTGAGTGATAAAATCGGGGTTTTAACAGCTTCAGAAAACTGGGTTAAATCTCTCTGATAAGATTCTAAAGTATTTTTGCTGGCGTTCTTCTCAGAGGCAAGCATTGAAATAAAATCATCAATTATTGAAATTGAGTTTTTCATTTTTTATTTCCTTACGAACCTCTTTAACTTCTGGCTGAATATCAGCTTTATATAGAAAGCCTAACGCAACCATTATCATTAAAATAATAATAATTAATTTTTTCACTTTAACTAAATGTTTGTTATATTAAAACTATGATTAATAAATTTTATATCCATTGAAAGAAAAATTTTCAAATAATTACCATAATGCACTTTCTGATGCTAGAAGTAAGCAAATTGTTCTGCTGGGAATGATGGGAACAGGCAAAACAACGCTAGGCCGAAAACTTGCGAAAATTTTAGGCATAAATTTTTATGATATAGACCTTGAAATAGAAGGGGATATTGGCCATAGCATAAGCTGGATTTTTGAAAATATTGGCGAAAAAGAATTTCGCAAGATGGAACATCAAAAAATAAAAGAATTATTGCAGGGTAATATTCCAAAAGTTATCGCACTTGGTGGTGGTGCTTTTTTGAATGAGGATTCAAGAGAAATAATTAAACAAAATGCGGTTTCTGTATGGCTAAAAGCCAGTGCTGAAACGATTTTCAAAAGGGTTTCCGCACGCAGAGATAGACCCCTTCTTGAAACAGAAGATGATAAGCTGGCTTTGGTAAAAAAAATTATGAAAGATAGAGAAGAAATCTATGCTAAAGCTGATTTAATAACCATCACAGATAATACTTCGCAGAAAAAAGTTTTAGAGAAAATTATTACAGAAATTTCTTATTTTATTAATAAAAAAACTAAATAAATATAACATAAATGAAAATTAATAATGTTAAAGTTGCCCTTGAAAATTCACCATATGAAATTTTAATTGGTGAAAATCTTCACGAAAATACTGGCAAATTTTTAGAAAAAACTCTCAAGAAAAATAGCAAAATTTTTATTATCTCTGATGAAAATACTGCAAAAATTTTCTCTAAGAAAATTATAAAATCTCTACAGGCAAGCAATTTTGAAGTGTTTCAAATTAAACTTCCTGCGGGTGAGAAAACTAAAAATTTTAAGAGTTTGCAATATATTATTGATGAAGTTTTTAAGCACCAGCCAGAGAGATCTTCAACCTTACTAGCACTTGGTGGTGGCGTTGTTGGCGATATAACAGGCTTTGCCTCAAGTATAATTTTAAGGGGTATAAATTTTGTTCAAGTGCCAACTTCCCTGCTTGCAATGGTGGATAGCTCAGTAGGTGGTAAAACTGGAATAAATTTGAAATTTGGCAAAAATTTGGTGGGCAGTTTTTATCAGCCTAAAATTGTTTTAGCAGATATTAATAGCCTTGAAACCTTGCCTCAGAGAGAAATGCAAGCTGGCTTTGCAGAAATTGTTAAATATGGTTTGATTGATGATATAAAATTTTTTGAATATTTAGAAAAGCAAAATGATTTTTCTAATATCTCTTGTATGATTGAAAAATCTTGCGAAGCTAAAGCAAGAATTGTTGCTGAAGATGAAAAAGAAGCAGATAAAAGAGCTTTACTAAATCTTGGGCATACTTTTGGCCACGCACTTGAAGCCCTGCTTGGATATGGCAGTAAGTTATTACACGGTGAAGCCGTTGCAATTGGTATGGTGCAAGCCTTCAGATTTTCTGAAATGCTTGGCATTTGCCCTAAAAATAGGGCTGATAGAGTGGAAAATTTACTCAAAAAATTTGGCTTACGAACTAATGTTAAAGAGCTTAAACATAAATTTAAGATTGATGAAATAATCTCCCTTATGTATCAAGATAAAAAAGTTGCTGATAAAAAGCTCACTTTTATTCTTGCTAAAGATATTGGTAACTCGTTCATCAAAAAAGATATTGATGAAAAATCTCTAAGAAAATTCTTACTTACTGATCTATGAAAAAAATATTTGTAAAAATAATAACTATTATAATTTTGATAAGCATTTCTAATGCGAATGCTGATAATCAAGTTTTGTATAGGAATTATCAAGATGAAATAAACACCGCACAAATTTACTTAAATAAGTTAAAAACTTTAAGTGCAAATTTTATTCAATTAAACCCTGATAACTCAAGCATTGTAAATGGTGATTTATATCTTGAAAGGCCGGGCAAATTATTACTTAGATATAATAAACCATTTAAGATGGATTATTTTATCATTCACGATAATTTCGTTCAATATGATTATGATTTAGACCAAGTTACTAGGGCAGATGCCTCAGGAAATCCGCTTGGTATATTGCTTTATAAAGGCGTTAATTTGAAAAATAATAAATTGCTAGAACTAACAAATGTGTCTTCTGAGCGAGATTTTTTTGAGCTATATTTTGTTAATAAAACAGATGATTTATCTGCAGAAATTATGGGTTTAATTCTTAAATTTAGTAAATTACCTATGCAACTTGTCTCAATTAAAAGGGTTGATGAAGCTGGCAAAAGCACTGAGTTAATTTTTTCAAATGTAAAACAAGATGAAAAATTTGATAAATCAATTTTCAACTTCAGAAGACCATCTCAAAAATATCCAAAAGTTAAATAATTTGAAAAA
Source organism: uncultured Rickettsiales bacterium (assembly GCA_964445765.1). Classification (GTDB taxonomy): domain Bacteria; phylum Pseudomonadota; class Alphaproteobacteria; order Rickettsiales; family UBA8987; genus JANPLD01. The sequence goes on from CAYULD010000002.1 coordinate 140,172, forward strand.
CTATATTAAATTAGGTTGAGGTCTGAGATGTCATCCTGACCCCTAGAGCGAAGTGAAGGGGAAGGATCTTTAGATGTTTCGCTAACTAGATGTTTCGCTTCGCTCAACATGACAAACTTCAAGATAATTTTCTATATCTAAGCAAAATAATAAGTTAAGCAATATTGCACAAAGTGAATTGTTATAAGCAATAAAACTGGTGAAATATCAACGCCGTTAATTGGTTTTATATATCTTCTAATTTTATTTAATATTGGCTCAATAATTCCGGATAAAAAGCCCATAACCCTGCTTACTAATGGTTGAAACTTATTTATAATTTCAAAATAAATTAGTAACTGCACAACTATATAAACAAAAATTACTAGAGAGAATAATTCTAGAATTAAGTTAATTAAAGCGATTAATGGTGGTAGCATATAAAACCCTTGTTAGTTAATTTTTTTATCTTCTTGTTTTTCTCTTATTGGCATTTTGAAAACAACAACATTGCCCCTGCCCCAATATTCAATAGAATTTGGATTCATTATATTAGCCATTGCTATGCCCCTGCCGTTAGGATCTGTCATACGAGATGGTTCAAAATCAAGATATTCTTCCCAATTAAAGCCTTTGCCTTCATCTTTTATAACAACGGTATAAATGCCCTCTTTATCTTTTTTGAATAGTTCTACAATAACTTTTTTCTCAGCATTTATGGGGCTTTTTGCACGATTTTCAATTTCTTCATCATATCTATTTTCAAGCAATAATTTTGCTTTTTCTTCAAAGCCTATTTCAAAATTTCCGTGCTCTATTGCGTTAATTAAAAGTGCAGTTAAACCAATTACAAACTTACTAGGATCAGCACTAAAACGAGCTAGGTAATTTGCAAGTTTTCTTGCTTCATCAAAGTTTTTAATTTCAAAATTTGCGGATTTTATACTATCAATAATAGAATAAATATTTCCAACTTCACTTTTTAAGGTTTCACTATTTTGCTTTTCACGAATAGCAGATTTAACAATAGAAACCAAAACTGCGTGTGCATAAGGTTTTGTGATATAGTAATATGCACCGCTTTCAATGCCTTCAACATTCTTCTTTTCCTGCGTCATTGCGGTTTGCATTATCACAGGAATATTTTTAGTTTCAGGGTTAGATTTTAATAGTTTTAGAACTTCTATACCATCAATGCCGGGCATCATTATATCAAGTAAAATAACATCAATTTTCTTTGCGTTGGGTGTTATAAAATCAAGAGCTTCATTGCCATTAGTAAATGTATGACAATCAAAGCCACCCATTTTTAGATGCTTTTCTAGAATTTCTAGATTAAATTCTTCATCATCAACACAAACGGCAACCGGCACTTTTGAGGATATATTACCCTCCTCAGCTGCAAGTTTCACTTGGTTTTCCATTAATTTAGACATAATTTACCTCATTGCCAATATTAGCTAATTTAGATGGTTGCGTTGGAATTGTGAAGGAAAAAATCGCCCCGCCATATTCTGAATTTTTACACCAGATATCACCACCTTGCCCTTGAATAATTTCTTTAACAATAGAAAGCCCAAGCCCTGTGCCACCTGCACCTGATTTAGTTTTACTACTTTGCACAAATTTATCAAATATTGTTTCAAGCTCATCTTGCGGAATACCAACCCCTTGATCAGATACTGAGCAAAGTAAAAAATTGCCACCTTGTGTGAACTTAAAATCAATCTTTATAAAACCACCATTTGGTGAAAATTTAATTGCATTAGAAACTAAATTAGAAAAAACCTGCACCATTTTTTGATTATCAAAATAAGCTGTCATTTTTGCTTCTTGCTTATTAACAGATATACGAAGTTTTTTATTATCTAGTAGTTTTTGAAATTCACTTATTACTGAGCTTAAAGGGGTTTCAATATTATTAGCTTTTATATTAAAATTCATTTTACCAGATTCCAGCTTAGATAAATCTAATAAATTATTCAATAAGGTTAGTAATCTTTTGCCGCTTGTTTCTATTTTGTTAAAATAATTTTTAAGCTCATCTCTTTCTACTTTATCAAATTCGGTTCTGCCAAATTCAGCAAAACTTAAAATTGCGTGCATTGGCGTTCTTAATTCGTGGCTCATATTAGCTAAAAATTCAGATTTAGCTTCATTAGCTTTTTCAGCTAAAATTTTTGCTTTTTCAAGCTCTTTAGTTCTTTCAAAAACTTTATTTTCAAGGTTTGCATTTGCTTCACGAACGGCACTATCCCTAATTTTAATCTGAAGTAACATTTCATTAAATGCATCAACTAAAACGCCTATTTCATCATTGGTTTTTTTCTTAACAACTATGTTATAATTACCTTGCTCCGTAACTTCACGAGATGCCAAAAATAAACGATTTATTGGCCTATCAATAACTTTTGAAAAAGCCCTAGAAACTATATAAGCAACTAATAAACCAACTATTGAGGCAATAAAGCTATAAATCAAAAATTTTTCTATTGCTTTATCAACATCTTTTAAGTCAGAGGTGATGTTAACATAGCCAATAATTTCTTCTTTAATTTTTATTGTATAATAAACATTAAGATAATTCCCCTCAAACTCATAACCTGTATTGAAAACATTTTTACATGAAGCTTTATGTTTGCCTTCAGCTTGATATTGCACAAATAAATCTTGGTTGGGGTGATAAAGACAAGCAGCTTTTACTGACTTTCTAACTGAAAGGGCGTTTAGATTTTCTTTTGCGGTTCGCTCATCATAAAATTCTATAGCAACTGTGCTTCTATTGCCAACTAACTCTGCAAGAACTTGCATTTCTTGCACAAGATTTTCTTTAATTCTCTCAGTGGAAAAGAATATAAAAAAGCTTAATACGGTGAGAATAGAAATAAGACCTGAACAAATAACAATAAACAGAATTTTTTTTCTGATTGGTAATTGAAGAAAATATCTTTTTAGTCTGCTTACTATCATTAGTAATGATTAACTTTTATACCTTATTTTATAAGGTTAATAAATTTAATCAAAAATTTTTAAGCTCTAGCAGGCAAGCATCACCATAAGAAAAAAATCTGTATTTATTTTGCACCGCAAATTTATATAAATCTTGCATTTCCTGATATCCAATAAATGCACTCACAAGCATTAATAAAGTTGATTTTGGCAAGTGAAAATTAGTAATTAAAAAATCTGGAATTTTGAATTTATATGAAGGATAAATAAATATATCAGTATCACCAAAAAATGGCTTTATTTCGCCATTTTCAAAAGGTGCAGATTCTAAAGCCCTTAGAGAAGTTGTGCCAACTACAATAATTTTATTATTATTCTTTTTTGCTTTATTTATGATATTTGCTGTTTCTTCAGTAATCTCAAAATATTCCGAATGCATTTTGTGATCTGTTATTTCTTCCACCTTAACTGGTAAGAAAGTTCCAGCACCAACATTAAGCGTTATAAAACTTAATATTACGCCTTTTTCTTTAAGTTTTTCTAGTAACTCTTCAGTAAAATGAAGGCCAGCAGTTGGGGCAGCAACTGAGCCTTCTTTTTCCGCATAAACGGTTTGATAATTTATTTTATCAGTTTCATCTGCCTTACGCTTTTTGGCAATATAAGGTGGCAAAGGCATAAGCCCATATTTAGAGAGTTTTTGATAAAATTCAGTTTCACTAAAATTAAACTCAAGTTGAATTTCATTAAAATTTTTGTTGATAATTTTTGCCTTAAAATTTTCTGCTATTTCAAAAACTTCACCTATAACAAATTTTTTTGCTGGCTTGCAAAGTGCAGTCCAAACACTTTTATTTTCAATATTTGAAATATTTTTTAGTAAGGTAATTTCGCATTTTTTTTGGTTTATATTGCCTTCTAGCCTAGCTGGAATAACTTTTGTGTTATTAAAAACAATTACATCGCCTTTGTTAAAAAAATTTATGATATCTTTGAAGATATACTCAGATAATTGGCTATTTTTATTGCAAAATAATAATTTGCTTTCATCTCTTTTTTCAAGAGGTTTTTCAGCAATCAATTCTTCTGGAAGGTAATAGTCAAAATCAGATAATTTCATAAACCTAACGCTCTTACCCTTGATTTTGCTTTGCTTCTGCCAACGCGTATGCGACTTCTCATAACACCAAGTTTTTTTGCTCTTTGATGATAATCTTGCATAATTTCTTGTTTCATTGAGCCAAGTTTCCCTGCTATATCTTGGTCAATCCCTTCATTTGGATCAACATTCATTAAACCTTCTGATTCATAGCCTTGCTCTCTTGCTTGCTCAGCTGCTTCAATATGCTGGCGATGAATCATTGCTTTTAAGTCTCGCTTTTGCCTTGCTCTGATTTTTTCTAGCTTAGTTTCTTCGTGATGAGACATTAATTATAACATTTCATAAACTTATTTTTATTCATTTTTTGATAAGAATATTACTAAGGTTTTGTCATCTTGAGCGAAGCGAAAGATCTAATTTACTAAAAAATTAACTTATTAGATTCTTCGCTTACTCTCAGAATGACTGAACTATATAAACTTATCTATCATTTTTATCTGAAGATTTTCTTCTAAGTAAATTTTCACGCAGAGCTTGTGCCAATTTTTTCTTTTTTACTTTATCAGAATTAACTTCTTTATTTTCTTTTTTGGACATTCTTATTTTATATTGCCAAATTTATTCCAGTTTTTAATAGAATAATGATTATATAGCAATTATGTAAATTTACCACTTTTTTACTTATTTATGGGAGAAATTTTTTTCTTTTATAGATTTATCACTCCAAAGCCTGTGGGAGTTTTGCTGCCATATAAGTGATAGTTCCTGCACCCATACAAATTACGATATCCCCTTGTTTTATAATGTTTTTTAAGGTGCTTGCCAAATCAGAATCTGAATTTAGAGAAATTACCTCCTTGCCAGTTTTTCTAACTTCTTCTGCAAGTTTATGATGATTAATATTTTCAATTGGGGCTTCCCCTGCTGAATACATTTCTGTTATAATCACATAATCTGCGGAGCTAAAACTATTCACAAAATCAGAGAATAAATCATTAAGCCTAGTATATCTGTGAGGTTGCATAACTGCTATAACCTTGCCTTTTTTGCCATATTGAAAATGCTTACCTGCAGAAAGTGTGGCTTTTATTTCTTCTGGGTGGTGGGCATAATCATCAACTATAGTAATATCATTTACAACACCAGTTATGGTGAATCTTCTTTTTACACCAGAAAATTTAAGCAGAGCCTCAATAATTGTTTCTATGGGAATATTTATGCTTAAACCAACCGCGATTGCCGCAAGAGAATTTTCAATATTATGCTTACCAAAACAAGGCAGTTTAACTTGGTAAGTTTCTTTTTTATTAGTGCCTGAAATATTTTCACTAATATCAATATTATATAAACTATAACCCTGTTGAAACTCAAGATTATAGCCATAAATATCAGCATCATTAGTTTGCATTGAATAATATAAAATTTTTCTATTCTCAGTAGATTTAGCAATTTTATAAGCAAGTTTATGATCTTTATTAACCACCGCAAACCCATAGAATGGAAGCCTTGCGAGGAAAGCCCTAAAACCTTCTTCAAGCCTTTCAACACTTCCCCAATAATCCATATGCTCAGGGTCAATATTAGTAATTACCCCAACTGTTGCTGGAATTTTGATGAATGTGCCATCACTTTCATCAGCTTCCGCTACTAGCCAATCACCACTTCCAAGCCTTGCATTTGAGCCAATGCTATTGATAATACCACCATTTATAATAGTTGGTGAAAGCCCTGCAAAATCAAGAATATGAGCTATCATTGAAGTGGTAGTTGTTTTCCCGTGCGAGCCAGCAATAGCAATAGTTGCCTTCAGGCGAGTAAGCTCCGCAAGCATTTCAGAGCGGGCGACAATTGGCAAATTTTCTGCTTTAGATGCGATAATTTCTGGATTATCATTCTGCACCGCAGTTGATTTTACCACCACTGATGCACCAGAAATATTTTCTTTATTATGTCCAATAAATACTTTGATACCTAAGGCTTGCAATCTTTTAACATTATAATTTTCAGATATATCTGAGCCCTGAACTTTATAGCCCATATTGTGCAAAATTTCAGCAATTCCGCTCATTCCAATACCACCAATTCCAATCATATGAATAATGCCAATATCAAATGGTATAAAACGCAGTGATGAATATTTTTTAGAATTTATCATATTAATATTTGTTATAAAATTGAGGTTATATCCCTTCTTGAGCTAACAATTCTCATAATATTTATAGGGTCAGAAGTTTCATCATATATAATGTAATAACCATATTTAATTATGATGCAAAATCTATAATTTTTAGAAGTTAAATCTTCTCTTTTTGGGAAGGACAAGGGGCTTTCTGCAATTCTTAAAATATTATTGTATATAATGTTTTTTAATTTTTCTGCGAAATTTGAGCTATAATCTGAGTGATAAAGCCATATATCTTCTAAATCTTTCAAGGCTTTTGTAGTAAATTTAACATCTCTCATTTAATTTAAGATAGGCTTTTGTTTTTAAGCTCTTCCATTCTATATTTTACTTCATCAAAACTTAACATATTACCTTTTATAACATCTTCCTCTGCTTCGCTTAAGGCATTATTAATAAATTTAACATATGCTTCTTTTTGATTTAGAAGTTTAATTGCTTCTTCCAAAGCATATTCTTTAGAGGGATACAAACCCTCAATAACTTTTTGATTAAGTTGCATTTCAATATCTGGGTTCAAAAACATAGCAATATTTTTCCATTTGTGGTATTGTAACATAATAATCAAAATTTAGCAATATTGGGTGCTTAAGAAAACCCTAAATACATCTCAAAACTGAATTTAGAATAATAGTTGCACCAACTGCATCAACGGCTTTTTCTTTAGAAATTTTAATAGAATATCTGCCACCCCTAACAATTTCTTCATAATTATCATCTGAAATGATGCTATAGCAAACGCCAGTGTGATAATGAAAATTTTTTGCCTCAAATAAATTTAGGCTTAGCTTAAAATTACCAATTTTTTTTAGAAGATTTTGAATAATTTTCTGCAAATTTAGAATAATTACTTGCACATCTTTAGGTAATTTTTTGGCAATATCTGCAAGAATTTTTATTGCTTCTTTTGCATCTGAAGCCTCATCACATTTTTTAATTAAACTAACAATTTTCTTAGTTTCTGCTTGGCTTTCAAGATAATTAAGGTTTTTATCTTCAATCGCTTTTTGGAATAATTTATATTTTGCACTCTCAACCATTCCAAGATAATTTATAAGCAAAGATGGAATGCAAAAATCTATCGTAAAATTTTTAATTTTTAGGCTTGTTAGAATTTTATAAATAATTTCTAAAATTTCAGTATCTGCATTTTCTGATTTATCATTAATAAGCTCTAAACCTGTTTGAGTAATTTGCCTTTCTGCAAATTTGCCTCTGCCGGTTTTTCTAAAAACTTGCCCTGAATATGAAATTTTAATGGGCTTTTTAATATTTTCTGTTTCAAATCTATCTTTAATAATTCTTGAAATTTGAGGGGTAATATCATTTCTCAAAACCATCATTTTACTAGAAATTGGATCAGTAACCTTAAAAAACTCTGAGGAGTGGTTTTTATCCAAAGATTGTTCAAACTCCATAATTGCAGGGCGAACAAACTGAAAGCCTGCCTTTCTGAAAAACTTAATTATTTGTAAGTTAGCTTCAAGCTCTTTGAATGCAGTTTCAGACATTTGGTCATAAAAGCCTGAAGGTAAAAGATTTTTCTTATTTATCACTGCTGAAATTTTTTATTAATTGTTATAAAGTTTATACCTGTTATTCTTGAAAATGGTATAATTTTAATATATATTAGTGTCATAACTTAAAAGAGGGAAAATGAAAGATTATACAAATTATTCACAAGCACAAACTTCAACTTCAGTTGATGCAGGCTTGAGAGCTCATATGATAAAAGTATATAACTATATGGCAGCTGGCCTTGGCGTTAGTGGTGTGGTTGCTTATCTTGCATATTCTAGCCCTGAATTTGCAGCACTTGCATTTCAGCTTCGCTGGGTTTGTTTTTTTGCAATTCTTGGTATGGCGTTTTTGGTTATGCCTAGAATGTATTCAATGTCTGAAACTGGTGCAAAATTAACATTTTTTGCATATGCTGGCGTTTTATCAATCGCAATCGCCCCGCTTTTTGCAATTTATACTGGTGAGAGTATTGCTAGAACATTCTTTATCACCGCTTCAGTTTTTGGTGCTTTGAGCCTTGTTGGATATACCACTAAAAAAGATTTAACAAGCTGGGGCACTTTTGGTATGATTGCGGTTATGGGCGTATTTTTCGCAGGCTTATTAAATTACTTTTTCTTCAAAAGCTCTGGTATGCAAATGGTTACAAGTGCAGTTGCAATAATTGCCGTAATTGCATTAACTGCTTATGATACACAAAAGGTTAAACAAGCATATTATGTTTGCGGTGGCAACCCTGAAGTTGCTAACAAATCTGCAATAATTGGTGCATTACAATTATATTTTGATTTTGTTTATCTTTTCATTCACTTAATGCAATTTTTAGGCAATAGAAGATAATTTAATTATCTATTTGTTAGCATATATTAAGCCTTAATTTAGTAAATTGGGGCTTTTTTATTTTGAGAGTAACTCAACTAATTTATACATATTTGAGCTGTGAGAGCCTTTTATCAAAGCAATATCACCATCTTTTAGAAAATTATTAATATTGCTAAAACATTCTTGATAATCCGCATAATGAAATAATTCTTTAACCTTTCCCTTAGATTTTTTATGGAGATTTTGCATTGCTTCACCACAAGTAATTAATACATCAATATTTTCTAAATAATCTGAGAGAGATTCGTGATATTTTTTTGAATATTTACCAAGCTCTTTCATATCCCCTAGAATAGCAATTCTTCTATTGTAAGAATTTTTTCCTGACAGATTTTGAAGCGCTTTTTTCATACTCTCAGGGCTTGCATTATATGAATCATCAATAATAATCAGTTTAGATTTAAGCTGAATTTCTGCCCCCCTGCCCTTGACCGGCTTTAATTCTTTTAGAGATTCAATTGCATCTTCCAAATCAAGCCCAATATATGCAGAAATTGTAAGAACAAAGAGAATATTATTTAATACAAAATCTTCGCATAAATTTTTTGGAATATTAACTATTTGATCAACAATATTAGCGGTGATAAAACCGTTTTCCTCCGCACATTCACAAGCGATTTTGCCGAATGAAAACAGATTGCTAATGCCGTTTTCTTCGGCTATTTCAGTTAATAAATCAAAAAATTGATTATCAGCAGGTATAACCCCACAACCATCTGGAACTAAAAATTCTAAAATTTCTGCCTTGGCTTTTGCGATACCAATTAAACCCTCTGAAAAATTTTCTATGTGAGCCTCTGAAACCCAAGTAATTCCAGAGATATGAGGGTGAGCAATTCTACATAAATCTGAAATTTCACCCGCGTGATTCATACCCATTTCAAGCACTGCATATTGCGTATCTTCAGGCATATTAACAATAGTTAGGGGCAAACCAATATGATTATTAAGATTACCTTGAGTAAAATGAACCCTGTAATATGAAGATAAAATTTTTGCTAGAAGCTCTTTAGCGGTAGTTTTGCCGACACTTCCAGTTATACCAATAAATTTTGCTTTTGAATTACGGCGTTTTTTATAAGCGAGCCTTTGCAGAGCTTTTAGGCCATCTTGCACCAAGATAGATTTTTCTAAATGAGCATAATTTTTATTATCAATAATAACTGCAACCGCACCTTTTGAAATTGCATCTTCCGCAAATTTATTGCCATCGTGAATTTCACCTTTTAGGGCAAGATAAATATCACCTTTGTTAATATTTCTTGAATCAATAGAAATTTTGTTAGAGTTAAATTTGAATTTAACTTTAACTTCTGCACCTAAATATTCCGCTATATTCTTTTCATTCCACATATTTAATGTATATAATAATATCGTAAATTTATTTATTCTTTGAAATAATTTATATATCAGAGTAAATAATTAATTTTGCCCTCACCCTAACCCTCACCCGAAGGAAGAGGGAATAATAAAGTTAAAATTCTAATCCCAAACACCTAATACCTAATCCCTAAATATATTTTTTTACAATTTCACAATCACTAAAATAATATTTTTCTTTACCGATTATCTGATAATTTTCGTGGCCTTTGCCTGCAATAAGCAAGCAATCTGATGGTTTTAGCATCTCTAAACCTTTTTTTATAGCTTCCTCACGATTTGGAATTTCAATTGCATTTGGGCAAGCGGAAATAATTTCTGCACGAATATTTTGAGCATTTTCAGTGCGTGGGTTATCATCTGTAATGATTGTAATATCTGAAAGCTCCGCCGAAATTTTACCCATTAATGGTCTTTTGGTTTTATCCCTATCACCACCACAGCCAAAAATTGTTATTAGCCTACCGCTTGTTTGCAATTTACAAGAATTTATTGCTTTTTCTAGAGCATCTGGGGTATGTGCATAATCTATAACCGCCTTTGCATTGCGAGTAATAATTGGAATTAATTCCATTCTACCCTTAACTGATTTTATATTCTGTGATGCCTTACAAATTTCAGAAAAATTATAATTATTATTAATCAATAACGCAATCGCACAAGCTAAATTATACGCTTGAAAACCCCCAATAAGATTGGTTTTTATAGTTTTAATAATTTCTTTATATTGCAATTCTAATTCAATACCGGTTTCATTTAACAAAATATTTTTTATGGTTAAATCATTTGATTTTTTACCAAAAGAAAAGATTTTTTTATTATTTTGAGTGCAGATTTTTGAAATTTCTTCAAATTCATTTATATCAGAATTAACAACTGCAACGCCATTTTCAGATAAATGCTTAGTAAAAATAAGCATTTTAGCGGCAAAATATTCCGCCATTGTTTTGTGAAAATCAAGATGGTCTTGGGAAAAATTAGTAAAACCCGCAACTAAAAACTTAATAAAACCAAGCCTTTGAAGAAATAATCCGTGGCTTGAGGCTTCCATAATTATTTCATTTATATTTTTATCTTTTAAGTTTTTTAGATTTTCAAATAAGGTTAAAATATCTGGCGTTGTCATACCGCTATCAGAGGATATTTTTTCAAAATCACCATCTATTAAAGTTCCCAAAGTGCCAATTGAGGCAGATTTAACCCCCATTTTTGCTAGAATATTTGCAGAAAAATTAGCAACTGAAGTTTTGCCGTTTGTGCCAGTAACACCATAAATATTCTGCGGAATTTTATCTTTATAAAAAACTTCAACCGCACGATAAATAAATTTATTTATATCATCAATTTTGATGAATGAGGTTTCTTTATATTTTGCATCAATAATATAATTATGGCTTACAATGATAGCTTTTGCACCTTTTTCAATGGCATCTGGGATAAAATCTTCACCATTAAAATTTTGCCCTTTTAGTGCAAAAAATATTGAGTTATCAATAATTTTACGAGAATCAGAAATTAGTGCAGAAATTTCAAAATCTTTCTTAAAAAGAATTTGTGCATCATCTATAGCATATGTAAATTGAGAAAATTTCACTTATTAGACTTATTATAGCTATATATTATTTCTAAAAAATTATTCTTAAAATTTACCCTCACCCCTGCCCTCTCACTACAATTAGATAGAGGGGGTTTTAATTAATTTCAGAATATTTTGTTAAAAACAAACCATCTTTATTATCTAAAATCAATGGAAATAATTTTGAAATTATTTTCAATTTATCATCAATAATTTTTTGCTCATCATTGGTAAATTTACTCAAAACATAATCGTGAACTTGGGCTTTTAGCAAAGGTTTACCAATTCCAAAACGAAGCCTTTTGTAGCCATCACCTGCTAGATTATCTATTGATTTCAAACCATTATGACCACCGCTGCCCCCCGCAATTTTAATTTTAATTTTTGCAAATTCTAAATCTAAATCATCGTGAATTACAATTACTTTTGAAATATGCTCTTTATAAAAATTGCATATTTCTTGCACTGCCACACCGCTATTATTCATATAGGTTTGGGGCAGAATAATTTTTACATTCTTATTCTCAATTAACCCTTGCGTGAAAAGACTATGGAATTTTTTAGTAAAACCCGGCAAATTATAATCACTTATAATCTGCTGGCAGATTTCAAACCCAATATTATGTCTGGTTTGATGGTATTTTTCTCCAAGATTTCCAAGCCCTACAATTATCATTGTTCAAAATTTATATTCATTTTGCTATAGCTTTAATATAATTTTTTAACTTTAGGAATATTCTTAACTTGATTTGTTTTTGCATATGCCTATAGTTGCATATATACAACAATAATTGGTGGTTATATGAATGATAGATTGGTAAATGCTTGGGCTAATATGGGCATAAATAGCACAATAACAAGGGAGCAAGCAGAAGAATTAGCACAAAACCCTACGCCAAAAAATATTGAGAGAATCCAAAGATACTACTTAAATCAAGTTAAACCTAAAGAAGCTCCCAAAAAAGCAGTTTTTGCTGATCCAAATGATGAATTTTTAGCAGGTAGCCCAGCTAATTTAGGTATTGGAAATCCTAATGTTAATCCTCATCCAGTTGTTATTCAGGCTATATCTGATAGGCTTGATGATTCACAAAAATATGTCGCACCCTTAGGAAGCGATAACACTAGGAAAGTTGTAGCTGAATATTTTAACAGCGTTTATGGTTTTAGTGATAGTAATATTCACCCTGACTATCACGAAGGTGAGAAGCCAGAAGGTTTTACTAAAGATGATGCCTTCGTAACCAGAAATAGCACCAATATTTTTGATATTGTTCTTGCAGAAGGCAAAGAGAGATTTGAAAAATTAAAAGCTGAAAAAATTGCCGAATTAGAAAAAAATATTAAAAGCAATCCTCAATCCAAAAAAGAATTAGAAAATGAATTAAAACAATGGCAAAAAGCAAAGCCAATTGTTGCATCTATTGGGTTAATTTATAATGCCACAAAATCAAATGCAGAAAGAAAAGGTTATGTAGTTAAATCATTTTTAGGTAGTAGTGAAGAGGGCAATTTACCCAGTAAAGATGAGCTTAATGCTCAATATGAAGTATTAACGCCCTTTGAAAGGGAGTGTATTGTGGTTTTAATTCCACCAACTCATAATCCTAATTCTTTAGTTACTCCAGATGATAAAATCAAAGATTATGCCGAATTTGTAAATAAAGTTGATGCGGAACAAAATAAAACTAAATTTCGCTTAAGAACATTTCTTGATTTACCATATACTTTAATTTCAGCATTACCTGAAACTAGTATGGTTAAATATTTATCTGAAAAAGTAAAATCAACCCTTGTAATTGCTGATTCTTTATCAAAAAAAGGTGGGCTTCCTTCAGATGGTGCAGCTGGTGCTTCAAAAGATGAAGGATTTATTCAATATGTTGGAGCTAAAATTCTAGATAGCAATTTGTCAGTTGGCAATTTAGCGGACGCAGCAGTTGGAGCATTTTTTGCACATTTAACCAATGTTTATGCCAATGTTTTTGAAAATTTCCGAACTAAGTTGGTGAATAAAAATATTGTAAAATTATGGTGTAGCACAGGAATAAATAAACCCGACCCAAATTTATTATCTCAAGATCAATTAGTTGAAGCCCATCAGCAATTACCAACTATGGAAACTGCTGAAAAATATGGCTTAAACCAAAAATATTTAGGCAATTTGTTATCAGCGGTTTGCAAAGAATTGGGGCTTGATCAAAAAGTTATAAAAACTGGCCATAATATTGGTATGTATGTTAATTTCTTCCTAACGGAATTAAAAGATAGAGAGCTTTCAGATGCAAAAGTTTTATATGACGGCCTTTTAAGTTTCAAAAATGTTTTAGGAAAAGATAAAATTGAAACAGGTGCTGATTTACAAAAAGCTCTTGAGCATTGCGTTGGGCTTGAAAATTGTGGGCCTATAACTTGTCGTGCTTTAGAAATGTTCAATGGAAGAGCAGAAGATGTTGGCGTAAGGTTTTGTCATACTAACCCTAATCAATTAAATGAGCTTGGTGTAAAATATATCGCTAAAATGCTATCAGCTGCATATAATTTACCAGAAATTCCAGAAGAAAAATTTGCAGAGTTATCAACCAAAGCGATGAAAAGAGCTATTAATTATAATGACTATTCTTTTAGACATTACATAACAAGCGGAAGAGCAACATAAGAATCTACACAAAAGGCTTAAACATCTTATCAAGATGTAATGTTGTTTTATCCATTACTGAATGCTATAAATCTTAGACGGTGAAAATCTTATAGCAAATAACTATGGAAAAAGAAATCAACAATTTGATAGTTTTTAAGGGTAAAAATATCCGCAGAACTTTACATAATAATGAATGGTTTTTTTCAGTTATTGATGTAGTGGAAGTTTTAACTGATAGCCAAAATGCAAATCGCTATTGGTCTGACTTAAAAATAAAACTCTCTGAGAATGAGGGTTTTGATGAGTTATACGATAATATCGTAAGACTGAAACTATTAGCCTCAGATAGTAAAAGTTACGCAACTGATTGTGCAAATACTGAAACTATGTTTCGTATTATTCAGTCTATACCATCACCAAAGGCTGAGCCTTTCAAGAAATGGCTTGCAAAAGTTGGCTATGAAAGAGTGCAAGAAATTGAAAACCCTGAACTTGCAACCAAAAGAACTAGAGACATTTACAAAGCCAAAGGCTATTCAGATGACTGGATAGAAAAAAGAATGCGAGGCATTGCAATCCGTGAAGAATTAACCGACGAATGGCAAAAAAGAGGCGTTAAACAAAACAAAGAATTTGAAATCTTAACCGCTGAAATAAGCGAAGCAACTTTTGGTATGAAGCCAAGCGAATATAAAAAATTCAAAGGCCTAAAGCGTGAAAATCTGCGAGACCATATGACAGATTTAGAGTTAATTTTCTCAATGCTTGGTGAGGCTTCAACCACTGAAATTGCTAGAAATAAGACGCTCAAGGCTTTGTAGAAAACAAAAAAGCTGCCAAGGTGGGTGGTAAAATTGCAGGTGATGCAAGAAAAAAACTTGAAATTGAAAGTGGTAGAAAAGTTGTAACAAATAGCAATTATATTACTGATAAACAAAGGAATAAAACTATCAAAAACTAATCCAAGATTATCTAGTTTTTTTATTGGCTGGGGTACTAGGATTCGAACCTAGGGATGTCGGTACCAAAAACCGATGCCTTACCGCTTGGCTATACCCCAATATCATAATCGGATTTTAGCCTTATAATAAATTTATTTTTACTTTCAAGCCTCAAATTAGCCAAAAAACCGCAAATAAATTTTATATAGCTATTAGTGGTGCTTTCAAAAAATAAATTACTTGATAAGAAAAGCTATTCATTATATCAAACAAAATCAAAATAATGGCTTTAATTAGCAATTATTATCCATAAATAAAAATTTTTAATATGGCAGAAATTACAGCAATTTACGCGCGTGAAATTCTTGATTCTAGAGGCAACCCAACTGTAGAAGTTGATGTAGAACTCTCTGATGGTGCATTTGGCAGGGCATCTGTGCCAAGTGGTGCATCAACTGGTAGCTTAGAAGCGCTAGAGCTTAGAGATGGTAATAAAGAAAAATATCTTGGCAAAGGTGTTCAAAAAGCCTGCGAAAATGTTAACGGCGAAATTGCTGATGCACTTATTGGTATGGATTCATCTTGGCAAGAAGCCATAGATAAAACTATGATAAATCTTGATGGCACTGAAAATAAAGCTCGCCTTGGGGCAAATGCAATTTTAGGTGTATCACTTGCGGTGGCTAAGGCTTCAGCTAAATCTGCGGGTATGATGTTATGTAATTATTTAGGTGGCTTAAACGCAAATACACTTCCTGTGCCAATGATGAATATTATCAATGGTGGTGCACACGCAAATAACCCGATTGATATTCAAGAATTTATGATAATGCCGGTTTCAGCTAGTAATATTAGGGATTCTATTAGAATGGGGGCTGAAATTTTCCACCACCTAAAGAAAAAATTATCTGATGAAGGTTTTTCAACGGCAGTTGGTGATGAAGGTGGTTTTGCACCAAATCTTAAAAGCTCTGAAGAGGCTTTATCTTACATAATGAAAGCTATAGAATCCGCTGGTTACAGGCCTTCTGAAGATGTTGTAATCGCCTTAGATTCCGCCTCAACAGAATTTTATAAAGATGGCAAATATCACCTAGAGGGTGAGGGCAAAACCCTTTCTTATGAAGAATTGATAAAATATTATTCAACACTTGTTAGTAAATTTCCAATAAAATCTATTGAAGATGCAATGTCTGAAAATGATGCAATCGGCTGGAAGGCAATAACTGATGAGCTTGGTAAAAAGGTGCAATTAGTGGGTGATGATTTATTCGTTACAAATCCAACAATACTCAAAAAGGGCATTGAACAAGGTTTGGCAAATGCAATTTTGATTAAAGTAAATCAAATCGGTACACTTACTGAAACACTAGAAGCAGTTAGAATTGCTCAGAAAGCTGGTTATAACTCTATTCTTTCTCACAGATCTGGTGAAACTGAAGATACAACTATATCTCACATTGCGGTTGCAACTAATTGTGGGCAAATTAAAACTGGCTCTCTCTGCAGAACAGATAGAACAGCAAAATATAATGAACTTATTAGAATTGAAGAATTCTTAAGCTCACCAATTTATGCTGGCAGAGCTATATTTAGGAATTCTTGATTTTACATCCTGCTAAGAATTGCAGTTTGTTCAAATGTTGTAACTATTAAAGCTGATAGTTTAAGGCGGTTTTCTCTAATTTTCTTATCAGAAGAATTTATTTGCGTGTTATCATAAAAATTATTTATGTAACCGGTTATATCGCATAAATTCTTTAATGCCTCTGCAAATTTATTATGCTTAATTAAACTTTGATTTTTATCTGAAACATCAGATAATATTTCATATAAAAATTTTTCTGAGCCTTCACTTAAAATAGATTTTGAAGGTTTTGGGGGGTATGAAATTTTATCCTTTTTTTCTTCAATAGAAAGAATATTTTTTGCACGCTTAAAGGCTTCAATGGCTGCAATACCATCACTTGTTTCAGAATATTGAGTAAAGATTATAATCTTCTGCTTGATATCAAAAATATTAAATTCATCAAAATTAGAAACAACCACTGGAATAAACTCCGCCTTAAAACCTTCAGCTTTTAAGTAAAATTTAAGCCTATCTAATAGAAAATTGAAAATTTCTTCATTAAGCTCATCTTTATTAATTTCTTTAAGGGAAGAAGAAGGCAATAATTTTATTGCTCGCTTAAAATATGGTATCAAATCAAATGAAAGTTTATTTTCTAGGATAATTCTAATAATTCCAAGTGCAAGCCTTCTAAGTGCGAATGGATCTTTTGAGCCTGTAGCTCTCTCACCTGCAACAAATAGAGAAATTAAAGTTTCAACTTTATCAGATAATGAAATAATCGCAGAAAGGGAATTTCTTGGCACATTATCATTAGGGCCTTGAGGTTTATATTGGTCTCTTATAGCCTCTGCAATTTCTTTATGCTCCCCATTTGCAAGGGCGTAATAATAGCCCATTAAGCCTTGCAACTCTGGAAATTCACCCACCATACCACTAGCTAAATCTGCTTTTGCTAGATAAGCAGTTTGGCTTGCAATATCTTTCTTATCTGGTGCTAATTCTTTGGCTAATTCATAGGCTATTTTAGAAATTCTTTCTACCTTTTCGCCCATCGTGCCGATTTTATTATGAAAAATTATTCCATCAAGTTTAGTTACAAAATGCTTCAAGCCCTTTTCTTTATCACTACGATGGAAAAACTCAGCATCAGAAAGCCTAGCACGCACAACTTTTTCATTCCCCTCTATAATTTTTATACCGCCATCTTTAGTTTTATTGTTTGATACTATTATAAAATAAGGTGATAAATTGCCTTCTTTATCTCTGAAATTAAAATATTTTTGATTGGTTTTTATAGTGGTAATTAGAACTTCTGGCGGAAGAGCCATAAATTTATTTTCAATAGAGCCTAACAAACAAATTGGATATTCAATAAGCCCAGTAACTTCATTCAGCAAATGCTCATCTTGAATTAAAACAAGGTTATTATCATTTGCAATTTTTTCTAAATTTTCTGCAATATATTTTTTTCTTTTTTGGTGATCAGCAATTACAAATCTTTTTTCAAGCTCAGAGATAAATTGATCAAAATTTTCAATTTTGAATTGCTCAGGTGCTAAAAATCTATGGCCATAACTAAGATTATTTGCTTCTAAATGCCCAAATTTTATGGGCAGAATATCACCGCCAAATAAACAAGCAATATTGCGGATAGGCCTAACCCAGCGAATTTTATTTTCACCCCAACGCATTGATTTTTGCCAGTGAAAATTTTGCAAAATATCTTCAAGAATTTCTTTGAGAATTTCCTTTGTTTGCTTACCTTTACTGCGGATAATCGCAAAATAAAAATCACCTTTTGGGGAAGATTTTATAGTTAATTTATCTTTAGATAAGCCCGTTGACCTTAAAAAACCTTGAATTGCATCTTCACTAGCATCAGTGCGGGGGCCCTTTCTTTCAGATACAGAATCTTCTTGTGTAAGTGATAAGCCATCAGCGAATAAAATTAATCTTCTAGGGGTTACAAAAGTTTTTGAATGTTGAAAGAAAATATTCTGTGCTTTTAACTTTTCTTCAAAAGAATTATGCAATGCTTCAGCCGCTTGAAACTGCATTCTTGCTGGAATTTCCTCAGAAAATATTTCTAAAATTAGCTGTGCCATTTTTTAATTAAAATCTAACTTTTTCTTTTTACTTTATTCTTTTCATCAACCAATACAACATTTGGTTTATGTTTAGAAATTTGCAAGCTATCAATGCCACAATATGCACAAATTATTATTAAATCGCCAATATTGGCTTTATGTGCCGCTGAGCCACGAATTGAAATAATACCACTGCCTTCTGCCTCTGGGATTGCATATGTTGTAAGGCGTTCACCATTGGTAATATTATATACATCAACTTGCTCCCAGTGGTGAATACCAACTTCTCTCATTAAACCTTCATCTATGCCTATTGAGCCTTCATAATGTAAGTTGCAATCAGTAACAGTTGCCCTGTGAATTTTAGATTTAAGAAAATTAACAATCATTGAAAAAGCCATTCATATTCAAAGCAGGCTTTTAATGGTAAATAGAAAATTATTCAAATGGAAAATTCAGCAGAAAATTATACAAATAAATCAACTAAACTTGAATTACTTGATGCAAAGGGAGTTTTGGCAAGCAAACTAAGTGCGGGATCAGCATCTGAAAATGAATCTTGACCATTAAGAAGAGTTTTTATTGCCTCAACACTTGCGAGTAATTTTTCAGATTCTTTACCGCTAATATTTTCTTTTATATAATTTCTTAAATTGTCTAATGTTTCGTTTTGCCTTGATTGAGCAGGGCTTATGGCCTCAGATTTTATAAATGAATTGGAAATGGCACTATAAATTGATTGCGAGCCAGTTATCGCATCATAAACGCTTGCTTTGCTGGCACTAGAAACACCACCTCCTAGCAAAAGCGCTGTTTGACTTGAATTAATATTCATAAGTTATTCATTTACACAAGGTTAATCTAGCATAAATTTTGCAATTTTTATAGCAAAAACCTATAATACTTGAAGTTTTCTAAAAAATTGTTACTAAAGCATCATAGAAATCTAAAATTTTAGTTAAATGCAAGCCTTATTAGTATTACAAATTTTAACCGTTATTGGCTTAGTTGCAGTTATATTAGTTCAAAAAACTAGCTCTGATGGTTTTACTGGTGCTTCTTCACCTTCTGCTTTTTTAACAGGCAGGGCTCAAGCTAATTTATTTACAAGAATTACTGCAATTTTAGCGACAATTTTCATCATAAACAGCCTAGTTTTGGCTTATATTGCATCTCACGAAGAAAGAGGGGTTAGCATCATTGAAAAACTTAAAAATAAAGAGAAAAAATCTGCTAATAATACTAAAAATGAAGATGAAATAAAAATTTTGGAAAATTTGCAGAAAGAAGAAAAAGTAAAAACTAAAAAAGGTAAGAAAAATCCTGAGATTAAAAATGATGGAGAGTTAGAAGAAAATTCTCTAGTGCCTATTTCTGAATAAAATTTTTGAATGAATATTTTATTAATTATCACCGGTAGCATTGCCGCTATAAAAACTCCAGAATTAGTTCGGGAGCTTAAAAAGCAAAGTCATAATGTAAATTGCGTTCTTACAAAATCTGCGGAATATTTTGTTACCAAAACTTCTCTTGCTTACCTTTCTGAAAATAAAGTTCATCAGGAGATGTTTGAGGCAAATTCCAGCATAAATTTTGATGATGGCGAAGTTTTAGAGATGGCTCATATAACATTATCCCGTAAAAATGATTTAATATTAGTAGCCCCCGCCACCGCAGATTTTATCGCAAAATTGGCTAATGGCTTTTGTGATGATTTAGCTTCAACGATTTGCGCTGCTTCAGATAAAAAAATATTCCTAGCACCTGCAATGAATAGTAAAATGCTTGAATATCCAGCAACACAGGAAAATTTAGCAAAACTAAAAAAATGGGGCTTTGAGATTATTGAGCCAATTTCAGGAAAACTCGCTTGCGGTGAAGAGGGCAATGGCAAAATGGCAGAAATTTCTGAAATTATTAACAAAATAGCCGCTCAAAAAAAAACTTCAAAAAAATCTAAATTAGTAGGAAAGAAAATTCTAGTTACCGCAGGGGCAACCATTGAAGAGATTGATCCAGTTCGCTTTATATCAAATTACTCATCTGGCAAACAAGGCTATTTAATTGCTGAAGAGCTTGCAAATGAAGGGGCTTTGGTAACTTTAATTTCAGGCGAGGCAAAAATTTTGCCACCAAAAAATGTTAATTTCATCAAAGTAAAATCAGCAGAAGAAATGCTAGAAGCCTGCAAAAATTCTCTGCCTTGCGATATTGCTATCTTCGCAGCAGCAGTAGCAGATTGGCAAATAGCTAGTAAAAACTCACATAAAATAAAAAAAGATAAGCAGAATAATCTTACGCTCAATTTTACCAAAACTCCAGATATATTAAAAGAAATTGCCCATCTTAAAAAAGCTAGACCTAAAATTGTTATTGGCTTTTGTGCTGAATCTCAAAATTTAGAAAAAAACGCCCTTGAAAAACTCAAAAATAAAAATTGTGATATTATCATTGCTAATAGCGTAATGCAGGATGATAGAAAAGTTTTTGGCTCAGATTTCAATTCAGTTTTAATTTTAGATAAAACTGGTAAAAAGCAAGAAATAAAAAACAAAACTAAAAAACAAATCGCGGAAAAAATCTCTGAGATAATAGAAAAAATCAGTGATTAAACCTAATAATCTTATACATAAATGAATCGCAGAGAGCGTTGAAGCTGGCATCTAAAATATTGCCTGATACGCCAATGGTGTTCCATCTATTGCCGTTAGAATCTTTGCTTTCAATCTGCACCCTAGTTATTGCTTCAGTGCCAAGTTCATTTTTCATTATTCGCACTTTATAATCTGTTAAAAATACATCTTTAACAACTGGATATTTTTTACGCAGTGCTTTACGAATTGCTTTATAAAGGGCATCTACTGGGCCTTTTGCCTCAGCTATTTCATTGTAAATTTTACCTTGAATACTTAATTTTATGGTGGCTTCAACATAGTTTTCAAATTCATTTTTAGAATTTGTTTTGCGTTCATCTATAATTCTGAAAGATTTTACCGAAAAATATTCAGGAATATCTTGCGTTATTTGATGGGCTAGAACTTCAAAACTTGCATCGGCAAAATCATAAGAAAAACCAATGGCTTCGCGTTTTTTAACTTCATTAAATAATTGCTCAATTTTTTCTTTATCCGCTGGAATTTTAAGATCTTTCAAGCGAGCAGAAATATTGCTTCTGCCTGCTTGATCAGAAATTACAATTATTCTTTTATTGCCGATTTTTTCAGGCTGAATATGCTCATAAGCGTTAGTATTTTTATTAACCGCAGAAGCATGAATGCCCCCTTTATGAGCAAAGGCGGAATCCCCAACATAAGCGGCGTGCTTATAGTGAGGTTGGTTTAACCGCTCTTCTAAATTATCAGAAATTTTTTTGAGCTTTTTAAGTTGTGCATCACTAATTGAAATATCCAAACCCATTTTATATTTTAAGGTGGGGATTATTGAAATTAAATTAGCATTTCCACATCTTTCACCATAGCCATTTATTGTGCCTTGCACCTGCCTTGCACCTGCACGAACTGCTTCTAGAGAATTTGCCACCGCGTTTTCAGTATCATTATGGCAGTGAATACCAATATAAGCTCCAGAAATTTCAGAGGTGATTTTTTTGGTGATGTCATAAACTTCAAACGGCAATGTGCCACCATTTGTATCACATAAAATAACCCATCTTGCCCCTGCATCATATGCAGATTTTATAACTTTTAAGGCGTATTTTGGATTGTTTTTATAGCCATCAAAAAAATGCTCAGCATCAAAAAAAACTTGCTTACCCTTACTTTTTAAGTGTGAAATAGTTTCAGTAACAATTTCAATATTTTCTTCTAAGGAAATATTAAGAGCTTCCTTTACATGAAAATCCCAAGATTTGCCAACGATACAAATATTTTTTGCTTTACACTTAACCAAATTATTTATGCCTGCATCTTTCTCAATAGCAATACCTGCCCTTTTTGTCATACCGAAGGCTACGAGTTCAGAATTTTTGAGATTAGGAATATTATTGAAATATGCATCATCAGTTTTGTTAGAGCCAACAAAGCCAGCCTCAATATAATCAACACCTAGATTATCAATCTCTTGAGTTAGTTCAAATTTATCATTGAGGGAAAAATTTATGCCTTGCGTTTGTGCGCCGTCCCTCATCAATGTATCATAGAGGTAAATTTTATTTTTATTTTCCATTAATTTGTAAGATGCAATAATTTGTTGGTTTATATAAGAAAAATCAATATTTTACAAGTTTGAAAATTAACATATATCCTTACAAAACTTTTGACAAAACTTCTAAATAAGTTTTTATAAGAAAAAAGTTAATATTATTTATATGAAATTACAAAAAATCATTCTTTTAACCTTATGTTTTATTTTAGTTTCTTGTTCTTCTGAGGAAGAAAGGAAAATGGATAAAGTGGGCAGAAAATCTAATGATTTAGATGTTAAATATCCTATGGCTAACCAAGAGCTTAGAAGAGCAAAAAGGGGTAGGATTTTGCTTGGTGGTGGCAGTATTTTTGGCGGTGGTGTGTATGATGAGGAAAACAATGCGAACCCAAATGTTAAGGGTGGCGTTAATAAATATCTATGGCAGGCGAGCCTTGAGGTTTTATCTTTTATGCCCCTTACTTCCGCTGATGCAATTGGTGGCGTTATAATTACAGATTGGTATGAAGATAGCGATAACAAAAATGAGAGAATTAAAGCAAATGTTCTTATTAACTCAACTGAGTTAAGGGCTAGTGGCGTTAGTGTTTCATTATTTAGGCAAGTTTACTCTGGCGGAAGATGGGTTAATGCTAAATCTTCTAAAGAGGCTGAAACACAACTTGAAGATAAAATTTTAAGCAGAGCGCGTGAAATTCGCCTTCAGGGTGATACAATTTAATTGTAATTAATTATATTTCTTCAACCAGATTTCTCGCTACGCTAGAAATTACACTAATTTTACTATCAAACATGCAGGAATATAACCATACTGAAATTGAGTTAAAATGGCAAAAACTCTGGGAAGAAAACAATGTTTTCAAAATAGATATTAACGATAATACTAAGCCTAAATTTTACTGCCTTGAGATGTTTCCTTATCCATCTGGAAAAATCCATATGGGGCATTTACGAAATTATACACTTGGCGATGTTGCAGCAAGGTTTAAGGCTTCTCTAGGCTATAATATTCTGCACCCTATCGGTTGGGATGCATTCGGTTTGCCCGCAGAAAATGCTGCGATAAAAAATAAATCTCACCCTGCAAAATGGACATATGAGAACATAGATTTTATGCGTTCTCAAATCAAAACTATCGGCATTGGCTATGATTGGGATAGAGAAATTGCAACTTGTGATCCTCAATATTTTCAGCACGAACAAAAAATGTTTTTGGATTTTCTAGCAAATGGGCTGGCTTATCAGAAAGAGGCAACTGTCAACTGGGATCCAGTAGATCAAACCGTTTTAGCTAATGAGCAAGTAATAGATGGCAGGGGCTGGCGAAGCGGTGCTTTGGTTGAAACTAAAAAACTCAAGCAATGGTTTCTTAAAATTTCTGCCTTTAGTGAAGATTTGTTAAATGATTTAGAAATCTTAAAAGACTGGCCAGAGCGTGTTATTTCAATGCAAAGAAATTGGATAGGCAAATCCGAGGGGGCTGCAATAAAATTTAAAATCCAAAACCCCCAGTCCCTAATTCCCAAACCCTACATAGAAGTATTCACCACTCGTCCAGAAACTATTTTTGGGGCAAGTTTTATTGGCATTTCTTGTGATCACCCACTAGCATTAAAACTTGCGGAAAATAACAATGAAATTGCAAAATTTGCTGAAGAATGCAGAAAGGTTGCAGTTACCGCAGAAGCGTTAGATAAAGCAGAAAAACTTGGTTTAGACACAGGGCTTAAAGTTCATCACCCATTTTTAGAGGGTGAATATTTACCAATTTATATCGCAAATTTTGTTTTAATGGGTTATGGCACAGGGGCAATTTTCGCTTGCCCTGCTCACGATCAAAGGGATTTTGATTTTGCTAAAAAATATAATTTGCCTATTGTGCAGGTTGTGAAGCCACAATCCCAAAATCTCCCCCTTATTGAAGCCTATACAGGTGATGGGGTGATGGTGAACTCAGAATTTCTAAATGGTTTGAGTGTTGCTGATGCAAAACAAAAAATTCTAAAAACTTTAGAAGAAAAACAAATTGGTAATAGCAAGATCACTTATCGCTTACGTGATTGGGGGGTTTCTCGCCAGAGATATTGGGGTTGTCCAATCCCAATAATTTATTGTGATGATTGTGGTGCGGTGCCGGTTCCAGAAGATAAACTGCCAGTTACTCTGCCGGAAGATGTAGATTTTTCAAAAGAAATTAAAGGTAACCCTCTTGCTTCTCACCCCACTTGGAAGCACACAGATTGCCCAAAATGCGGTAAGCCAGCAACTCGTGAAACTGATACATTTGATACATTTTTTGAATCTTCTTGGTATTTCTTCCGTTATTTAGATCCGCAGAATAAAAGGGCATTTGATAAAGAGGTTGCAAATAAATGGCTACCGGTTGATCAATATATCGGTGGTATTGAACACGCTGTTCTGCACTTGTTATATGCAAGGTTTTTCACTAAAGCATTAAGAAAATGTGGCTATCACGATGTTGCAGAGCCTTTCAAAGCGTTGCTAACACAAGGTATGGTTTGCCACGAAACTTACCAAGATTCTAAAGGAAATTGGCTCTATCCAGAAGAAGTTGAGAGAATTTCAGAAGGTAAATATAAAATTATTAAAACTGGCGAAGAAATTAAATCTGGTGCTTCTATTAAGATGAGCAAATCAAAGCATAATACTGTTGATCCATCTTTTATAATTGAGAAATATGGTGCAGATACCGCACGCCTTTTTATGCTTTCAGATTCCCCACCTGAAAGAGATTTAGAGTGGAGTTCAACCGGGGTTGAAGGTGCTTATAAATATCTAAAACGCCTCTGGAAACTTGCCTTTTCTGCTGAATATAGTGAGGGGGCAGATGGCAAACATTGGTTGCTTGGTGTTGCAGGAGATTTGATAAAAGTTAGAAAATTAACCCACAAAACAATTCATCTTGTTACACAAGATTTAGAAAATTTTCACCTCAACAAAGCCGTTGCAAGAATTAGGGAGCTTACAAATGAGCTTGAAAAAATGCCAAAGGGGCAACACGCCGCAAAGGCTGTTTTTAGAGAAGGTTTAGAGGTTGCAATTAAATTATTTAACCCTCTAATTCCACATATTACTGGGGAAATTTGGCAGAAATTAGGTAACCCTGAGCCTTTATATAAAACAAATTGGCCAAAGGCAGATACTTCACTTTTAGAAGAAGATGAAGTTATAATTGTTGTGCAAGTAAATGGCAAATTAAGAGCAAATATAAAAATCAGTAAAGATGCCGATCAAAAATCTATTGAAAAACTTGCTTTTGAAAACAACTCTGTGCAAGCTCAAACAAATGGAAAACAAATTAAGAAAATAATTTATGTTCCAAATAAAATCCTTAATATAGTTGTTGTGTAGTTTTAATTAGAATTATGGGCAAATGAAATGCAAGAATTGGCAGAAACAAATTTAGATCTACCTATAAAATCAATCAGAAAGCAAGATTCTGCAAAACAAGATTATTATTACAAAGATGAAAATTTTTATTTGTATAATGATGATTGTTTAGAAGTTATGAAAAAACTTCCTGATAATTATGTTGATATGATCTTTGCGGATCCACCTTATATGCTTTCTAATAATGGTTTTACTTGCCAAGCTGGTAAAATGGTCAGTGTAAATAAAGGTAGGTTTTGATGCATTAACTGGCAAAGACGGTAAATGGATACAAGCAAGAACTAAAGGTTCTGGACACGGATCAAAAACTAGGGCATTTTATGCTAAGAAAAATTTAATTAAAAAAATATTTGAGTTTAAAAATTCTTGAATAAAAATGAAAAAGTTTTTTACATTCCTTCTTGTTATAAGCCTTGCATCTTGTGGGTTTGAGCCGCTTTATGCTAATAAAAATAAATCAAAAAATGGCAGCGGCAAATGCTCTAATTTTAAGGTGGGTGATCCTAAAATTAGTTTGCCGGGAAAAAGAATGCAATATCTTATTCAAGATAAGCTAAACCAAGCCTGTATGAATAGTGATAAAAATTATTTGGTTGATATAAACTCCACCCTTTCAGAAGAGGCTATCTCTATTCAGATTGATAGACAAGTTACAAGATTTAATGTTATTTTAGATAGTGATTATACCCTCAGAGATTTAGATGAAAATAAAACATTATTAACTGGCAAAACTAAATCTGTAGGTGGTTATGATGCAGTTTTATCTGAATATGGCAGATATGCCTTAAGGCAAGATGCAAAAAATAAATTAGCTGAAGAAATGGCTCAAGATATATCATTTAAGATATTATATTATCTCAAAAATAAGAATAAAAAATCTTAAGTTTCCATTGATTTAATAAGGTTTTTAATTGCCTCTAGCTTGCTTTTATTTTTAATTCTTGAAGCTAAACCAACAATTTCATTGATAGAATTTATATCAAATTTTTCGCCTTCTTCTCTCAAAACTTTATCTTGGGCAGTTTCAGTAAAAAAGTAATTAACTGCAATGCCTAGAATATTTGAAATATCTGAAAGCCTAGAAGCACTAATGCGGTTAAAACCCTTTTCATATTTTTGTAATTGCTGATGCGTAACGCCGAGTTTTTCAGCAAGTGCTTTTCTATTTAAGCCCCTTATCATTCTGGCAGATACAATCTTTTCACCTATTAATTTATCAGTTTCATTTGTGTTTTTCACCATAACCCCTATCCCCCCTGAGATAATTAGTTATGATGAATATAAAGCTATTATGATGCCAAATATTTAATTACACTAACCCATTGTTTTGTAATGATAGTTAAAATCTGAGATTAAAAAGCAATTATTATTTTTGTTCTTTTTTGAGACAGATTACAAATATTTCTGCAAATTTTATATATTAGAAAATTTTTGTATTATTTCAGGAAGGGTTATAGGTGTTTGCTCTCCAGTGTTAAGGTTTTTGAGTTCCAGTTTTTCATTTTCAAAGATGAATAATATATATTTAGCACCAATTTTATCAGCTTTTTGAATTTTCTTGGCGAATTTTCCTAAAAAGATAATTTCTGTTTTAATATTATTTTTTCTTAAATTTATTGAGGTTTCAAGGGCTTTATCATTGAAATCAGAAATTATTGCGATAAGATTTTCTTCTTTATTCACAATATTTGCTGAGAGCATAAGCCTTTCAACCCCTGCGGCAAAGCCTATAGCTGGGGTGGGCTTTCCGCCCATTTGCTCAATTAAACCATCATATCTGCCACCTGCTAAAATTGTATTTTGTGATCCTAAATTTTCACTTTCTAAAATAAATTCAAAAACCGTATGGCTGTAATAATCCAAGCCCCTAACTATTGCTGGGTTTATGTTGATTTTAGCATTAATTTTACCGCTAATTAAATTTATCAAATTATCAAAAAAGCTTTTTGAATAATCATTTAAGTAATCAGAAATTTTTGGAGCATTTGCGACAATTTTTTTGTCAGTTTCATCTTTAGAATCTAGAATTCTTAAGGGGTTTTTGGCAAGTCTTCTTTTGCTATCTTCAGATAAATCATTGAAGTATTTTTCTAGATATTCAACTAAATGAGCTTGATAATTTTTGCGAGACTCCGTATCACCTAACGAATTTATATTGAGTGATAAATTTTCAGAAATACCTAGTTTTTCAAGTAATTGCGAGGCACAAAAAATCATTTCAGCATCAGCATTTGGCTCGGGATTGCCAAAATATTCAAAATTGACTTGGTGAAATTGGCGTTGTCTGCCTTTTTGTGGGCGTTCATATCTAAAAGCCGCACCATATGAAAATAATTTTAAGGGTGTGTGCTGTTGCAAACCATTTGAAATAAAAGCTCTTACAATTCCAGCGGTAAATTCCGGGCGAAGGGTTATATTTTCACCGCCTTTGGTATCAAAAGAATACATTTCTTTACTAACTACATCACTTTCCTCCCCCATAGAGCGAGAGAAAACTTGGGTTTCTTCAAAAATTGGCGTGTGAATAGTTTTGAAATTAAAATTTTTAGCAGTGTTTTTTGCGATATTAATTATTGCTTCAAATTTTTCAGCATCATCAAAAATATAATCTTTTGTTCCTCTAACTGGTTGCATTATATAGTAAATTACGTTTTATATGATATGTCATCCTGACCCTAAGCGAAGCTAAGGGGAAGGATCTATAGTAAAATGCATTTTACTATAAGATGTTTCGCTTCGCTCAACATGACAGAAATCTCTCTAAAACACTATAGGTTTTTATTTTTTTCTATTACTATAGCTAAGAAAACTCAACTAACTTTATCATCTTTTTTATTAGTTTTTGGGCTTAAAGATATTTTTTCATTAGGTTTATTTTCTTTTTTACCGCTATTAATCACCGCAGACATTAAGCCACCTCCTTCATTAGCTTTTATTGGGTTTGGCTTATTATCTGTAACACCTAAAAATTCCATAGAGTTAATTTCAGCCGCGAGTAAATCTGCGATTTTTTCTATTTCATGCTCTGGAATTTCAGCCCCATAAACTGCAACTTTTTGTGCAACTGCCGCACTAATTTGAGAATTTGTAACACCTGCCTTAGCTTTCACCCTAGCCAAAGTTAAAGCAAATAATTCTTGATTGCTTGCGATTTTTTCATTTTTATTTTGATAAGATTGGTTTGGTTGCGGGATTTGGGTTTCAGCTGGTTTTGCAGAGGCTAAATTATTATTTAGGTTTTGTTCTGTTGGTAAACTACCCTCCGAAATTTGGTTAGTAGTTGCTTCTGAAGTTGGTGGAGACACCTCGCTATTATTGGTAAATTGATTAAAAATAGGTATGGAAGAAAAATCACCTCTAGTAACATCACCTAAATTTCCTGCAAAATCTTTAACTTTTTCACTAAAATCTTCTTTGGGCTTTTCTGAAGTGTTTTCTTCAGATTTTTTGCCAAATTGGGCTAAAATATTTATATTTTTATTATTAGCATTTACTTGGCTAACAACTGGCTGAGGAGTTACTGGAAGTGGAGTAATTGGCTGGTTTATCTCTGGTAAAACTTCTGTAAGCTCCTTATTTTCTAATGTCGCATCAAATGTTTCTGTTTGATTAGCTAAAGTTGGCTCAGAATTATCTAAAATCTTGGATTTAACAAGATTTTCTTGAGATACTAAAAGATTTTCAAGATTTATTCTTTCGCCTAATTCTTGTGTTAGAGTTGGCGTTTGAGCAATTTGAGGCTGAGGCTCATTAATTATCTCTTCCGTTTGAATTTCACTTGGTTTTCTGATATTGTAATCATTTGCTTGGATATCCATTCTTGAAACACCTTCAACATCAGTCAATTTTTCATAGGCGGTTGAAAAATTATCACTGGAAGATTTAAGAGTGTTATCTTCTTTTTGCAGTGATTTAGCATTTTTTGCAAGATTTGCAGTTGCAAGTGCTGCTGATTTTACATCGCCTTTTGATATTGCTTTTTTAAGCTCTAGATAATTTTTATTTTGTGCTAATTTACTTGGATCTAACTTAGAAGCCATTTGTAAAAAGTTAGGATTTTTAGTAATATCTTCAATTTTTATTTTTTCACCTATTTGTCCTTCGCTGGTTTTTTGAGAAATTGCTTCCCTAAAGCCTTCACCTTGTTGATTATCTTTTTGATTAACCTCATTTTTTGAATCTTGCTTAGCCGATTCTGATTTACTTGGATCTAACTTAGAAGCCATTTGTAAAAAGTTAGGGTTACTCCCTGTATTTTGCACTAAATTTTGTTGATTGGTTGCTGTTGCTTGCTGTTTTAATCTTTCTTGCAATGCATCATATTCCCTTTGAGAAATAGGCATAGTGTCATAAACTCCTAATTCGCTTTGATATTTACTGGGCTCTTCGGTTGTCATCGCAAGCCAATCATTATCTTTTTTGCTACTAACACTTGCTGTTAATGCTGGATCAATATCTTCCCAAGATACAAAATTAGGTTTACTATCCTCTGATGTTAATGAAGATATTGCAGTTCTTGTGCCACCTCTTTCAAGGTCTTTATCAAGTGCTGTGTAAGCATCTTGTTTTAGAGATTCTTCAGTAACAGATGGGGAATTATTATAAGCTGGTGATTGGATAATTCCGGAGCTTTTACCTTTTTGCTCTTTCTCTACTTGTTCTTTTTTCTTTTCTAGAAATTTAATATATTTTTCTTTTATTTCATCTTTTGTCCAAACTTTATTGGGTGATTCTTTGTCTAAAATTTCTTTTTTAATCTCTTTTTCCATTTCAGCATAATTTATAACTTCACCATTACTTTGATTTGCCCCTTTAGCAAATTTTAGTAAGTTTTTATTAAATGCATCTGCTTGAATAAGTTTTATGACATCATAGGCTTTAACCATATTATCTTCTTTCTTATTAAGCGTTGAAAGTGGGCTTTCTTCAAACCAAGAACGCCCCGGCTGTTCAACTGGAATGCCATCATTACCAATAACTCTGGTGCGGTTTGCCTTCATTTGCAATGTATCACCTAACCTTGCAAGTGCACCCGGTGTACCTGAGAATATACCCATATCAAATATTCCGCCTAAATTGGTAACTTCTGATCTACCACCACCTGCCCAGCCTGTTTGTTTATTATTTAATGAACTTCCATAAATTTTAGGGGATTCCGCACCATAAATTCTAGATAATTTTTCAGCAATAGCTGGCACTTGCGACATAAACGCCCCAACCATTGCATTAAGTAATAGCCAAATAATTATTGCACCTGAGATATAGCTAAACATTTCTTCCTTATCAGCATAGCTATATAGGCAAAAACCAACACATTGTGCAGAAGTTGGGTTAGTGGTATCCGCAACAGCTGGGTTATAAGGTGGGTGAAATTCAGGGCAGTATTTAACACAATTTGGATATTCCCCTAGCAGATTTGGATCAGTATTTGGTGGGTTTCTTGGCTCACCGATATAAGCATCCCTATCTTCAATGCCAAGTGGGGTATCAAGCACTATATCATCAATGCCAGAATCTACACCTTCACGATAAATTCTAATAAATTCTTCTAATTCTGCTTTAGTAACTAAAAATCCAGCCGGTAATTGGGTTGCTGGTAAGCTATAATATAATATTGCATCAATACCCTGTATATCTCTAGATTTAATATTAGGTGCTGTGCCTTCTGAAATTGTAGTTTTATTATAATAAATATTTGCAAAATCTTTTGCACTTTGAGAGTTATTTAATTCAGCCACTCTTCCCTTATCATTTGCTGCCCTTCTAGCTTCTTCATCATTAAGCCCCGCTAGGCGAAATTGATAGTAAGTTGCAAAATATTCTGATTTTAACTTGCGATATAATTTTCTTTGTGCTAGGGAAATAAAATTGCCTTCAACATTGGTTAGCCCTGATGCTTCTTGCCCAGATAAATTTTTTATTTCGTCATAATCTGTTGGTAATTCATATAATGGCTCAAGAAAACCGGGGGCGGAATAATTTATTGTAGGAGAATTTTTTGCACCACTAGTTTTGGTATATTGTTTTGTTCCAAGCTCATTTCTAGCAAGGCCTGTTAACCTATCAAGTGAGGTTGCACTTGAAAGAACATAAACAACGCCCAGCACAATAATTGGTTGCCACATAAATGAAACCAACATTGAAAGCCAAGCATTAAACATTTGCGAGGTTATTCTGAATAACTTTAAAGAAATAAATATTGGCGCAAGCATCATTAAAAATGTTAGCCCCATTAATGAGGTTACATAAACCCATAAAATCTGCACAAAGGCAACAAACATTGCCAATATTCCGGTAAGTAAGAATAATGATAAGAAAGTGCCACCGCCACCTGCCCATAGAGATAATGCAATAACCATTGAAGTTAAGCCTTTTGCCCTATCATCACCAACAACTGAATCAAAAAGAGCATCAATTTTA
Organism: uncultured Rickettsiales bacterium; assembly: GCA_964445765.1. GTDB lineage: Bacteria > Pseudomonadota > Alphaproteobacteria > Rickettsiales > UBA8987 > JANPLD01. The sequence continues at coordinate 172,980 of CAYULD010000002.1, forward strand.
CCTATTATACCTTGAAATGGTTTTCTACATCTTTTTGGGTCTGTGCATTCTGTATCAACATTATTTGGCATATCTTCTAATTTTGGGGGGGTTAGAACATTGCTGTTATATTGACCAATACTCTCAAAAATACCCTCTTCACCAACTGGTGAAATATTTTTATTAACTATGAAGCCATATGGTGCAAATTCGGGAACGACAGGCCAGTTTTTTTCGCTACATCTAGGGAATAATTCAACTCTTCTTAACTGATAATTATACTTAAAATCGCCTACACAAGTTGAAAACCCTAAATCTCTCTGAGTAACTGGATCACTAATTTGCTTGAATACTGGATAAACTTTATATTCTCTATTATTACTTCCATTTACCTGCTCTAGCTTGCCTTGCCATTGTTGTGCTGGAACTCTAAATGGAACATATTTATAGGCTTCATTTGTAGGTATTACCTCAAAATTATGGGTGCCGTTTTTTATAGGCATTGATGTTGGCGGGCTTGTAATTGTTTCATTAAAAACCGATTGATCTGGTTGCCCCGAAGAATTAGTGAATGGGTTTACAAAAACATAAGGTGTTCCATTAGCTAGGGGTTTCCAAATATTGCCATTAATATCAAGAAGTCTGCCCTCATTATCATAAACCCTTTCACCGCCTTCTGTATAAAGCGGTTGAAGCCTTGTTAAAATATCGCTGAAAGTTGTTAAAACACTATTAAATGTTCCGTAAATCCACTTAAAGCCAAGCTCCGCATTTGAGCTCAACAATAATATGAAGGTGATTAAAATTATTTTGGAGGGGGCTTGTTTTAGAGGCTCTTCAGTTAAATCAAATATTATCGCAAGACCATAAAACATTATATAAACAACAATCATTGCAAATAATATCTGATAAAACCATAATAATATTGTGCAATAGACCCTAAACATTGAATCAAGAATTATGGATTGCACTACACAAACCACACCACTTAATAAAAACTCACCAGCGATTGCATCAGGGTAACCATCTGGCAGGAAATCTCGCCCCGGAAGTGGGCAATATTTTGGGTGAGATATCCCCATTAAAATATTATCGCTGTTGTAAATATTGCTGTTTATATCAAGGGCTTTGTAATTCGTGCCGTTTTGTGTAACGGTAGTATATTGACAAAAACCGCTTAAATCTTGCTGAATGCTGTATCTTTGAGAAGTTACATCTGCAAGGCCAGTTTGCCTAATTTCTACCCCTCTATTCGTGCCATCTGAAACGGTTGCAGGAGGTGGTGGATTTGCAGGGGGGGTTGGATTTGGATTAGCAAAACTATAATTACTATGTAAAATACAAAGAAAATAAGAAAATATAAAAATTATTTTAATTATTTTTTTCACAAAGCTAGGCACTTTTAGCTAAATTTCTAAAATATTCTGGAAGCCAATTTTCAGGGTTCTCTCCAAACTGAGCAATCAGGCTTTTTGCAAGCAATAAATTTTCTTGAGTTGCAGATAACACCGCAAGTAAGTTATCCATACCTTGCAGGCTTAGTTTACAGATTACAGAATCTTCACCCCTTTTAAGCACAAATTGGTGAGATTTTTTATCAAGTTTAATAGTGGCATTAAACTCATTTTCATTTAAGCCAAAAATAGTTTTATAATTTTGTGAAGCATTTGCATTTGGTAAAATTATTTTAGTGGCAATTAAAGGCATTATTCTTCTTGTAACATAGCTTTTTTCAGCTTTTTCTGGTGCTTCGGTTGCAAAAATAATTATACCATTTTTTGCAGTGATTCTTTCAAGCCAACTTTCAATTCTTGGTGCAAAGGCTGGGTTATCTATAATATCCCAAGCCTCATCTAAAACTATAATGCTTGGTTTATTTACATCCATTAATTCTTCTACTTTTCGCAGAAGATAAAAACACATTGGAACAGCAATAGATTTATTATTTATGATATGTGAAATATCAAAACCAACAATTTTTGCTTTAGTATCTAAATTATCTATGCCACTATCAAAATATTTTGCATATTTGCCAGACATATACCAATGAGAAAGCCGTTTGAAAGTAGCAGAATTTGGGTTATCACCCCATATTTTAGGAATAAGAAAAGAAAGCATTCTCTCTTCTTTAGGTGAGTTATAATTAACCTCAACGGCCTTTTCTATGAGATCTAAATCTTCCTTAGAAATTGGAATATAATTAGTTATTTGGTTGCCGTTTTCATCAATAAACTCAATTAAATATTCTAGCCATTCAACCAAAAACATTCTATTTTCAATGGTATCAGGCAATAATAAAGGGTTTAGATATAACCTGCCTTGGCTAATTAGTTTTTCAATATTGTTATATTTACCAGCACTTGCTTTTATAAAAATTTCACTGGCTCTATCTTTTTCAAAATAAAAGCTATTGCCATCATATTTTTGAGCTTCAGAAACAAGAAAATTAAGTAAAACCGTTTTACCAGCACCTTTAGGGCCAATTAAGCAAGTATGACCATTTTCACCATCGTGAAAATTAAAAAAGTATGGTGTGTTATTTGCCGTTCTAAAAACTGTTACGGCATCACCCCATAAATTATTAATTTTCTTACCCGCAGGAAAATTGTATAAAGAGGCATATCCGCCGATTTTATTAGTAGAAATATAGCTCTGCCTTTTTAAGAAATCAAAATTTCCGGGCATTTGAGACCAATAGCAATATTCAAGAAATAAATCTTCCCTGATGAACATAACGCCAAGCTCTCTCAAGGCATCAACCACTATTGAAAGGGCTTTTTGCATTTCCTTAACGCTATCTTCTAAAACTGTTATGGTTATTTGATGTTCCCCATATAAATTTGGGGCTTCGCCACCTTTTAGAATATCTGAAACCCCTGAAATATCAGACATAAATTTACTGCCAGATAATTCATAGATTTTCATTTGCTCTTTATAGGCTTCCACCGCTTCATCTTTTGAAACAAAATTATAACTCTCTGAAACCATAAATTGCACAGGCAATTGTAGAAATTTATCAATTTCTTCAGCTGAAACTTCTTGATATTCCTTAATACTTAAAATTGCCCCAAAATGCTTAACATCTTGCTCTTCAACCTGCACAACATTATATTGAAACACCACCCTATTAGTTGGCAATAATTGCGATAAATCAACGGGTTCTAGTGGCAGTTTAAGCTCTTTTAGGTTCATTAATTTACTGATAAAACCTAAAATTTCTGAATAATAAATACCATCTTCTTTATAAACAGTTAACTTTCTAGCACCGAATTGAGATAAATCTTGCATTATAGCTCTGGTAATTTTATCCAGCTTTTCTGCACTTCTAGTTAGGGCTTCTTTGCGTTTCTTCATTTGAATATTTGGGTGCAGATTTTCCCAAATAACTTTTGGATCAATAATATCAAGTTTTTCACCTTCACCAAGAAATGTAATATATAACTCATTTACAAATTGGTTATTCCAGCCATTTTTTTCAACCCATTTTTCGTGCAAGGCTTTGTTAAAGCCTTTTAGGCTTCCCTCACCTGTATCAATATTAACTTTTCTGCGAATAGTATGAAGCCAAATTGCAACCTCATCAGTATTGACATGCTTTAGAATTGTGTTTCTAATTACGCTTCGTAAATCTTCTTTATTTCCAGATGATGAGATATTTTCAAAGTTAAAACCGGTGATTTTTATCACCTCCATAAGCTCACCATTTTTGGTGATTATAGTATCTTCATCATAATGGGCTGCGTATGGAATAAAATCTTCAACGCTAACATGATATTTTAATTCACTTTTTTTTGCTTTGCCTACTGCCATCTAAAAATTAATTATGCTATAGTTAAATGATTATAAGAGTTTAGGAAATCTTGTAAGTAAACTAAACTTTCTACTGCAATTTTAACATAATTTTAATAAAAATACTACTAAGCTGTGATTTTTTAATGTATATGCTTATATATGGCTAGAAAATGCCGTTTATCAAAAACTTAAATTATGAGCCAAGAACCACAAAATAATGACAATAATAATTGTAGCAAAATGAAGCATTGCCCCTTTGCTATGGCAGGTAAATTTATATTTTTAATTCTTATTATTTATATAATTTACCAACAAAATGCCCTGCAAAATAGCTTAGTTACTGAGGAAAAACTTGCAAATCAGCTTGCAATTCAAAGTGAAAATTTGCAGAAAACTATAAATATTAGCCTTGAAAAATCTCAGCCAGAAAAAACTGTTTTAGATGTTTATCAAGAAAATTATCGTGTTTTAGAAAGTCAGAATAATCAGCTAGAAGAAGATTATAAAAAGAAAGTAAATTTATTAAAATCTAAGCAGGCTAAAAAGAAAGAATTTGCAATAAAAATTCTTAAAACGCATAGAGAAATTTTAGCAAGGTTAAAACTAAAAATGCTTGAATTTTCTAATGCTAAAGCCCCAGAAAACCCTGAAAATTCTATTGAAAATAAGGGTAAAGAAGTTTTAGCAAAATTCGTTAAAATAACTAAAATTTCTGATGTTAAAACCAGTAAAGAATTTTTACTTAAGAAAGAAGTTCAAAAAATTCCAAATTATTTAATTTATGAAAATTATCAAAAAATTGCTGAAATTTTAAGCAAATCTGCGGAAATTTTATCTGATGAAAAATATAAAAAACTCGCAACCCAAGCCTTGAATTTTTGAATTACTATAGAATATCTTTTTTCGTTCAGTGTAAAAATAAATTCTGAATGAAGTTAAGAAATATCTTTGCAAGGCTTCAATTAAAAATCCAAATTACTAACATTTAGGGCGTTGGATTGAATGAAATCTCTGCGAGGTTCAACCACATCACCCATTAGCGTTGAGAATGTTTCATTAGCAGCTTCCGCATCTTCCACCTTAACTTGCAGTAATGTTCTTGCTTGTGGGTCAAGCGTGGTTTGCCATAATTGTTCAGCGTTCATTTCACCCAAACCTTTGAAACGGCTTATTGTGCAACCTTTTTTACCAAACTCTATAGCGGTGTTATAAAGGCTTGCTGGGCTGTTTACAGCTTTTACTTCATCTTTATATTTTATAATTGCACTTGAAGCGAAATAACTTCTAATTTCTGCTGAAATTTGTTTGAGTTTTTTCGCTTCTGATGAGGCAAAAATTTTACGAGAAATAGAAATTTTTTCCTTCACACCTTTGCGAATTCTAAAAAATGCAAGAGTATCTTCTTCTGAATCTTCAGCAATACTCCAGCGATAATTTTCTGCTAAATTTCTATTTAAGAATTGCACTATTTTTTCAGCGGCATTTTTTGCATTTTCTTCATCAATAGCACCACTTAAGGCAGAGGCCTCAATAACAGATTCATCTGCAAGGCGTTTTAGAGAATTAACTTGTGCAGTAAATTCTTGCGATTTTGTTAAAACATTTAATAAATCATTACCAACGAATCTCTCACCTTCTGAAGTTTCAAGGGTTGCAGATTCTGAAATATTAGTAAGCAAATATTCATCAAGTGCATCATCATTTTTAAGGTAAACTTCACTTGTGCCTTTTTTGATTTTATATAAAGGCGGTTGTGCAATGTATAAATGCCCCTTCTCAATAATTTGAGGCATTTGACGATAAAAGAAAGTTAGCAGAAGCGTTCTAATGTGAGAGCCATCAACATCAGCATCGGTCATAATGATAATTTTGTGATAGCGAAGTTTTTCAAGGTTAAATTCTTCACCAATACCAGTGCCGAGTGCGGTTATAAGAGTTCCAACCTCCTGAGAAGAAAGCATTCTATCAAATCTAGCACGCTCAACATTTAATATTTTACCTTTAAGCGGCAGAATAGCTTGAGTTGTTCTTGTTCTGCCCTGCTTTGCAGAGCCACCGGCTGAATCACCCTCAACGATGAATAATTCAGAAAGGGCTGGGTCTTTTTCCTGACAATCTGCTAATTTGCCCGGTAAATTTGAAATATCTAATGCTGATTTTCTGCGAGTTAAATCACGAGCTTTGCGAGCAGCTTCACGAGCAACCGCCGCTTCAATAGCTTTGCCAATAATGAGTTTTGCTTCATTTGGGTGTTCTTCAAACCATTCTGAAAATTTCTCATTAACAATATTTTCAACAACTGGGCGAACTTCTGAAGAAACTAATTTATCTTTGGTTTGGCTTGAGAATTTTGGATCTGGCACTTTAACTGAAACTATACAAGTTAAACCCTCACGAGCATCATCACCCGTTAAAGTAATTTTTGCTTTTTTAGCAAGCCCAGAAGTTTCTGAGTAATTATTAATCTGACGAGTTAATGCAGAGCGAAAGCCAACTAAATGTGTGCCACCATCCCTCTGGCGAATATTATTAGTGAAGCATAAAATATTTTCGTGGTAAGAATCATTCCATTCTAACGCAACTTCAACGGTAATCCCCTCTTTCTCACCCCTTACAATTATAGGCTCGTGCAATGGTTTTTTAGATCTATCAAGATATTCAACGAAAGATTTTATTCCACCTTCATAGAAAAGCTCAGTTGTTTTGAAATTGCCTTGTTCATCAAGGGCAGAAACCCTTTTATCATTTAGGAATATGCGAACGCCTGAGTTCAAAAACGCAAGCTCACGAATTCTTTGAAGCAAAGTATCATAATCAAATTCAGTTTTTGTGAAAGTTTCCGGTGAGGGAAGGAAGGTAACTTCCGTTCCTTTTTTGCCGTTTGCATCACCAACAATTTTTAGTGGCGCAACAGCATTACCATTAGAAAACTCCATATAATGCTCTTTACCATCACGCCAAATTTTGAGCTTAAGAGTAGTTGAAAGTGCGTTTACTACAGAAACACCAACGCCGTGCAAACCACCTGAAACTTTATAAGAATTTTGATCAAACTTACCGCCCGCGTGAAGTTGCGTCATAATAACTTCCGCCGCAGAAACCCCTTCTTCTTTATGAATATCAACTGGAATACCACGCCCATTATCTGAAACTGTGCAACTGCCATCCTCATTAATAGTAACTTCAACCCTATCGCAATGGCCAGCTAATGATTCATCAATGGCGTTATCCAAAACTTCATACACCATATGGTGAAGGCCAGAGCCATCATCAGTATCACCAATATACATACCGGGGCGTTTACGAACCGCATCAAGCCCTTTTAGAACTTTAATTGAGGAGGAATCATAAGAATTTTCAGAGAAATTTTCAGTGGATATTTCATCAAAATTTTCAATATTTTCTGAAGCAGAATTTTCAGAAATATTATCAGCAATTTTTGTCATAGTTTTAGGCATAAAAAATTTCAATTTTTAACAACCTAGTAACTATAATCATTCTGTTGTTGCTGTCATCAATTTTATTAATTTTTAGTAAGATTTTTAACCCCTTAATTACATTTATATTTATTACCTAAAATCCCCTCTCCCCTTTTATAAGAGGAGAGGGTTAGGGTGAGGGGATGGGATAAGTAACATTAAAAACCCTCACCCAGCTTAATCTAACTTTCTTTGAAAGTAAGATTAAGCAACCCTCTCCCTTTAAGAAAGAGCGAGGGGAAATATTCGTAAATTAATTTTGAAATACTACAATAATGAAAATTAAGCGTCCAAAAATTCCTCTTCAGATTCTAAATTATCGCTAGTTTGAATTTTTTGTAAATCTGGGTTTTCTATTAATTTTGAATAGAAATCATTAACTGCTTGAATAACTTCATCTGCCTCCGCTTGTTGCATTACAAATTTACGAAACTCAGCTGAGCCGTATTTTCCAGCGGAATACCAGCCCAAATGCTTTTTCGCCATTCTATGACCAACCACTTTGCCATAATGTTCAAGCATTGAAATATAATGTTCAATAACTACATTTTTCTGCTCTTCTAAAGTGGGATCAGGCGTTATTTCTTCCCCATTCAGATATTCCGCAATTTGAGAGATTATCCAAGGCTTACCATAGCTACCCCTGCCAATCATTACACCATCTGCACCTGATTGCTCAAGTGCGATTTCCGCATCAGAAAAGCTTTTTATATCACCATTTACAATTACCGGAATTTTAACCGCATCTTTAACATTTCTAACAAATTGCCAATCAGCTTTGCCATTATAAAATTGGCATCTTGTTCTGCCGTGAACGGTAAGCATTTGAATGCCAACATCTTCAGCAATTTTAGCTAGTTTTGGTGCATTTAGATTATTATGATCCCAACCCATTCGCATTTTCATAGTAACTGGAATTTTAACCGCTTTAACAGTGGCTTCCATCACTTGCATTGCAAGTTTCTCATCTCTCATCATTGAGCTTCCAGCGTGTTGACCATTTGTAACTTTTTTAACAGGGCAGCCGAAATTTATATCTATGATATTTGCACCTTTTGCCTCATTAATGCGAGCAGCTTCTGCCATAATTTCAGGCTCACAACCAGCTAACTGCACAGACATTGGATAAGTTTCAGGCGCATCATAACAACCGGCTTTCTTGTGGTTTTCTTGCTCTTTAAGAACCATAGCTTTGCTGGCAATCATCTCAGAAACAACAAGTGCTGCCCCAAATTTCTTTTTAACTAGCCTACGAAAAGGGGGGTCTGTAATACCGCTTAAAGGGGCAAGAATTACATTATTTGCAAGCTCAACATTGCCAATTTTTATTTTTTTTCCTAATTTCATAAGGGGCTTATAGCTTAAACTCCCTTGAATTTCAAGGCTTAGTTACTGTATAGTAAAATGCATTTTACTATAGCTTTTTGAAATTTAGTAAGCCATCAGAAACAGAAACCATAACTACATTGCCTTCTTTAACCTTACCACTGATAATATCTGAAGCAAGGCGGTTTTGAAGCTCCCTCTGAATAACTCTTTTAAGCGGTCTTGCACCATAAATTGCATCATAGCCATTTTGGGCAATCCAATTTTTAGCCTCATCAGAAATATTAAGGGTAATATTTTTCTGTTTGAGTTTAGCCAAGATATTTTTAAGCTGAATATCAACAATTCCAACCATATTTTCTCGCTTGAGCTTATTGAATAATAATATTTCATCAAGACGATTAATAAATTCTGGCCTGAAATTATTACGAACTTCTTGCATTACTTTAGGGCGAGCTAAATCAACTGGGTCATTCTCTTTAAGCTCCGCAATATATTGAGAGCCTAAATTTGAGGTGAGAATTATAATTGTATTAGTGAAATCAACTGTTCTGCCTTGAGAATCAGTAAGCCTTCCTTCATCTAAAACTTGTAATAGAATATTAAAAACATCTGGGTGGGCTTTTTCAACTTCATCAAAAAGCACAACTTGATATGGCCTTCTGCGAACGGCTTCAGTTAATACGCCGCCTTCTTCATAGCCAACATAACCGGGAGGTGCACCAATTAAGCGAGATACGGAATGTTTCTCCATAAATTCACTCATATCAATACGAACCATTGCAGTTTCATCATTAAAGATAAATTCTGCAAGTGCCTTTGTTAGCTCAGTTTTACCAACACCCGTTGGCCCCAGAAATAAGAATGAGGCGAGTGGCCTTCTTTCATCATTAAGCCCAGCTTTACTTCTGCGAACTGCTTCGCTAACGGCTTTTACGGCTTCATCTTGTCCAACAACTCTTTTGGCAAGGTTTTTCTCCATCTCTATAAGTTTTAGCCTTTCACCTTCTAGCATTTTTTCTACTGGAATGCCTGTCCATTTTGCAACCACACCTGCGATATCATCATCAGTTACTGCATCGTGAACAAAGGTTACATTTGATTCTTCCTCAAGCTGAGAAAGCTTTTTTTGAAGTGATGGAATAATTCCATAAGCAAGCTCACCAGCCCTTGATAAATCACCTTTTCTTTGTGCTATTTCTAAATCTTTTTTTGCCTCATCAATTTTACTTTTGATATTTTTAATACCGGTTAATTTTTGTTTTTCTTTATCCCATTGCTCTGTAAGCTCTTTGGCTTTAGCTTCAACTTTTGCAAGCTCCTCTCTTATTTTAAGAAGCCTATCCATTGATGCTTCATCGGTTTCTTTGCTTAGTGCCTCTTGCTCAATTTTTAGCTGAATAATTTTTCTATCAAGCTCATCAATTTTTTCAGGCTTACTATCAACTTGCATTTTTAGTTTGCTTGCAGCTTCATCAACTAAATCAATGGCTTTGTCGGGTAAAAACCTATCTGTAATATAACGATTTGATAGGGTTGCAGCCGCAACTATTGCACTATCAGAAATTTTAACGCCGTGATGAACTTCATATTTACCCTTAAGCCCCCTTAAAATTGCGATAGTATCTTCAACGCTTGGCTCACCAACAAAAACTGGCTGGAAACGCCTTGCAAAGGCTGGGTCTTTTTCAATATGCTTACGATATTCATCAAGGGTGGTTGCACCAATACAATGCAATTCACCCCTTGCTAAAGCGGGCTTTAGAAGGTTAGAGGCATCCATTGCCCCTTCTCCCTTACCAGCACCCATTAGAGTGTGAACTTCATCAATAAATAAAACTATATCACCTTCTGCTTGGCTGATTTCATTTAGAATAGATTTAAGCCTTTCTTCAAATTCACCCCTGAAAGAAGTGCCTGCAATTAATGAGCCTAAATCAAGTGCCATAAGCCTTTTACCTTTCAGATTCTCTGGCACATCACCTTGCACAATTCTTTGGGCTAACCCTTCAATGATTGCGGTTTTACCAACACCCGGCTCCCCAATTAAAATTGGGTTATTTTTTGTTCTTCTGGAAAGAACTTGCATTGCCCTGCGAATTTCTTCATCACGCCCGATAACTGGGTCTAACTTGCCTTCTGCGGCTCTTTTAGTTAAATCTATTGAGAATTTTTCTAGGGATTGATAAGTGCTTTCAGCATTTGCAGAATCAGCTTTTCTGCCTTTGCGAACTTCTTTAATCCCTTTTTGCAATTTTGCTTGATTAAAACCACTTGCCTCAAAAATTTTAATTACTTCGCTTGAGCCTTCTTCAAAAATAGCCTCAATAAATCTTTCAGAAGTGCCAAACTCATCACCATTCTTCTTAGCAAGCTCTGAGGTTAATTCTAATAATTTTGAAAGTTTTGGATGTAAATAAAGCTCACCCTCGCTTGCACCTGAAACTTTAGGAAGTTTTTCAACCTCTTTAATGATTTTTGAGTAAATATTATCCGCATCAGCATTATTTATTTGGGCAATTTTGCGAATAACCCCATCTTTCTCAGGGCTTAAGAGTGATGCCGTAACATGAAGCTCAGTAAGCTGTTGATTTTTATTACGAAGTGCTGATTGCGTTGCATCCTGCACCGCCTCTTGAAAAGCTATGGTATATTTTTCAGGTTTATAAGACATAATTTTTTCTATTATTTTTTATAAAAATATCTTCTAACTTTAAGATAGTGTTTGATTATTATCATTCAATATCAATATTAATTATTATTTTTTGCCTAGAAAACCCTTTACTTTTAGCTAAATTCATATAAAAGCCCCAAACTATTTGATGATAGTAGTTTATTAACACCAGCAAAAGCTGGCTAACAATGGTAATCAATATGTCTACAACAAAAAGAGCAGTTCTTAAAGCAGAGCCAAGAAATAACAAAGGCACAGGTGCCGCTAGAGAAGTTAGGAAAAATGGTAATATTCCAATAACTATTTATGGTAAGAATAAAGAACAATTATTTCTTACAACTAACACAAAAGATCTCAATACTGAATATTTAAGAGGTAGATTTTTCTCTAAGGTAGTTGAAATTGAAGTTAACGGAAAAAAAATTCTTGCCAACCCTAAGGAAATTCAATTTGATAGGGTTAAAGATATTCCAATTCACGCTGATTTCATAGCTGTTGATGAACATTCACAGATTAAAATTTCTGTTCCAGTTGAGTTTCTTAATATTGAAAAATGTCCGGGTCTTAAAAGAGGTGGTGTTCTTAACGTGGTTAGAAGAACCGTTGATATTTTCTGCAACATTGATAACATTCCAGAAAAACTAACTGCTGATCTCGGAAGCCTTAAAATTGGTGATAATATTAAATGGAGTGGCCTTGGCAAACCTGAAGGTGTTACACCTTTCATTAAGAATAGGGATTTCACAATTGCAACTATCGCAGGCAGAAGTGCTGATGAAGATAAAGCTGAAGGTGCTGATGCTAATGCTCCAGCTGCACCGGTTGTTACTGGCCAAAAGAATGCTAACGCACAAGCTGATGCTCAAAAAGCACCTGCAAAACCAGCGACTAAGAAGTAATATTCTTATTGCTAAATCATTCTGGGTTAAGCAAAAAATCTAATAAATAATTTGGCTTGCTTAGAATTATTGGCAAATATGTTTCTGATTTTTTCTTTCTTGAATATAATTTGGGCAGAATAGCTTTGCTGATTCCAATTATTTTTGCTTCTGGAATTGCAAGTTATTTCTGCTTAAAATTTGAGCCTAAAATTACCCCTTCAATATATGCGGTGATAATGTTTTTATCACTTGCTCTGCTTGCTTATTATAAAAAACGCTTAGTTTATTTTTATTTATCAATTTCTTGTTTAATATTTTCAATAGGTTTTTTGCTTGCAAAAATAGAGGCGGATTATAAAAACCACCCAAAAATTCAAGAAAATCTAGGCGTTATATGGCTTAGAGCTAAAATTCATAAAATTGAAGCAGAGGAAAAATTTAATCGCCTTATTCTAAAAGAAAATAATTTATGGCAACCTAAAATTGGTAAATTTTCAGAGGATAAAACCCCAAAATATATAAGGTTAAATGTAAGAACAAAATTAACCCAAAATGGCAAAATTTTAGATTTTAGCAAACTTAATCAAAATGATTATATTCAAGTAAAAGTTATTTTGTCTCCACCTGCTTCACTTCCTGCTTTTCCTAATGCTTATGATTTTGCAAAATATTCTTATTTTGAAGAAATTGGTGCAGTTGGCTTTGCTATTTCAGAAGTAAAAATTTTAGAAAAAAACCAAGCGGATTTCATTCAAAAATTGCGTAGCAAAATTAATCAAAGAATTGAAAAATCATTTGAAGATAAAAAAACTATAACCATTGCGAAAGCCTTAGTAACTGGGGATAGGGCGGCACTTGATAACCAAACTAATGAAAAATTAAGATATAGTGGGCTTGGGCATATTTTATCTATTTCTGGCTTGCACCTTTCAATTGTAATGGTTTGGGTTTATGGTTTTTTAAGGCTTTTAATTGCATTATTTCCTATATTTGCCTTAAAATTTGATAGCAAAAAAACCAGTGCAATTCTTGCAATATTATTTGGGCTAATCTATTTATTCATAGCTAACAAGCCAATTCCAGCGGTTCGCTCATATTTAATGTTAACCTTATTTTTTGTCGGAATATTATTTAATAGAGAAATTTCACCCTTTCGCCCTTTAGCACTTGCCGCCTTAATAATATTAATTATTGAGCCAAGCTCTTTAGTAAATGTATCATTTCAACTTTCATTTGCGTCTATTACTGCACTAGCTGGAATCTATGAAATTTACATTCGTTATTTTGGAAAAAATAATGAAAATCACAATGAAAATTTTATAAGAAAATTTTTCAAATATTTACTGGGGATTATTTTTTCTTCGCTAATTGTTGGGTTTATAACTGGGCCAATTATGGCTTATCATTTCAGTAATGTTTCTAAGTTTTCTGCGGTTTCTAATCTGTTAACTTTGCCGTTTGTAAGTTTTATTACAATGCCATTTTTAGCAATTGCAACTTTGTTTTCCGCCTTTTCATTTAGTGAGTTTTTATATAAGCCTGCTGAAATTGGTATAAAAATTATGCTTTTTTGTGCAGAAAAATTTGGTGATGCAAACTCTGGTATTATTAGAATATCTGCACTTCCTGAGTATTTCTTAATATTAATTTCTTGTGCGTGGCTATGGTTTTTTACCTTTTCTAGTAAAATTAGATTTTTAGCAATTCCGTTTATTATTTCGGTTTATGCTCTTATTATTTTTGCCCAAAAACAGCCAGATATATTGATAGATGAAAAAGCTAAAACTTTTATAATCAAAGCCAATAATGAATATTATATTTATGGCAGAATTGGTGGCTTTAAGCTGAAGCAATATAAAGAAAAACTAGGCGTAAATCAATTTTTGAGGAAAAAGAAAAATGAAGAAGATAAATTTTGTAATGATAGTTTTTGTGAGATAAAAAATATTTTAATCGCTAGAAATAATATAAAACTTAGAGAAAACCTAAATTGTAAAAAATATAAGGTTGTTGTTAATTTAACTGATGATAAAATCTGCCAAGCTCCAGCTAAAAACAAAATTATAACCAAAGATAGCCTTAAAAATTATGGCACTCATTTAGTTTGGCAAAACGGCAGAATTGAAAACTCAAGAGATTTTTCCGGCTATAGAATTTGGAATTTTTCTAAACTTTAATAGGGCTGAAATTTTGAACTAGTGATCCCGCTTCCATTTTTGCAGGTGCATCTGGCTTGCCATATTCTTTTAATGCTTCAACAATATCTGCCATTTTCTTAAAGCCAATATCTATGTGGGCGTTTTCTCTACCCTTAAATTTCATAGAAAATTTAACCTTATCGCCATCTTGCAAAAATTCTACCGCGTGTTTAATGCGATATTCTAAATCGTGGGGATCAGTATTATAGCGGAGTTTTATCTCTTTTAAGTGAACAATTTTTTGATGTTTTTTTGCTTCTTTCTTTTTCTTTTGTTGCTCATAGAGAAATTTACCTAAATCCATTATTTTACAAACTGGCGGCTCTGCATTCGGGGAGATTTCCACTAAATCTAAATCTGCATCTTGTGCCATTGAAAGGGCTTCTCTAAGGGCTATAATACCTACCATTTCGCCGTTTTCATCTATCAAGCGAACGGGATCAGCTTTAATATATTGATTAACTTTAGGCCCATCATTTTTGGCATTTTTTGCGTATTTATCTTCTTTTTGGTTATTGTTATCCCTTTTGAAAGGTGGCCTTGCACCGCTATTAAAAGCAGGCTTAGAGCCTGAGTTAAACGGAGGTTTAGAGCCAGAATTGAAAGGAGGCTTTGTGCCTGAATTATAAGGTGGCCTTGCACCTGAGTTATTATTTGGGTTTTGCGGTCTATTTCCGAAAGATTGGTTATTCGGTTTTGGAGATGAAGGCCTATTGAAACCAGAGCCTTGGTTATTATCGTTATTTATAAAATCCTCACTTTTAGTTGTAAATCTATTGGTTTATAATGTTATAATCAAACAATTTTGTCAAGGGCTATAAGTAAACTTGCACTTTACAAACTATCTATCCACCTCACCGAAAACTATATCCATTGAGCCAAGCACCGCAACTACATCCGCAAGCATATGGCCACGACATAATTCATCCATTGCAGAAAGATGCACAAAACCGGGTGCTCTTAAACGGCATCTATATGGTTTATTAGTTCCATCAGCCACTACAAACACGCCAAATTCACCTTTTGGGGCTTCCACTGCGGCATAATATTCACCCTCTGGCACATGATAACCTTCCGTATATAGCTTGAAGTGATGGATTAATGCCTCCATAGATGTTTTCATCTGGCTTCTAGTTGGCGGGGTAATTTTTTTATCCAGAGATTTAACCGCCCCTTCAGGAATTTGCTCACAAGCCTGTTTTATAATCTTGATTGATTCATACATTTCAGCAATTCGGCATAAATATCTATCATAACAATCACCATTTTTGCCGATTGGAATATCAAAATCCATTTTATCATAAACTTCATAAGGCTGAGATTTTCTTAAATCCCAAGCTATTCCAGAGGCACGAATCATTGGCCCTGAGAAACCTAAATCTAGGGCTTTTTCTGCAGAAACTGGGGCGATATCAACCGTTCTTTGCTTAAAAATGCGGTTTTCAGTAAGTAAATCTTCAACATCAGAGAGATATTTTGGAAATTCATTGGCAAATTTCATAATATCTTCAAGCAAGCCTTGCGGTAAATCTCTAGTTACACCTCCGGGGCGAATATAAGCAGAATGCATACGAGAGCCAGAAACCCTTTCATAAAATTCTATAATTTTCTCTCTTTCTTCAAACAGCCATAAAAGGGGCGTCATAGCACCAACATCAAGTGCGAAGGTGGTTACATTCATTATATGGTTTAATATTCTAGTAAGCTCACTAAATATAACCCTTATATATTGTGCCCTTAATGGAACTTGGCATTTTAGCAATTTCTCAACGGCGAGTGCATAAGCGTGCTCCTGACACATTGGGGAAACATAATCCAAGCGATCAAAATAAGGCACTGCTTGCAGATAAGTTTTATGCTCAATTAGTTTTTCAGTTCCCCTATGAAGCAAGCCAATGTGTGGATCTGCCCTTTCAACAACTTCCCCATCAAGCTCAAGAATTAGCCTTAAAACCCCGTGTGCCGCTGGGTGCTGCGGGCCAAAATTCAGGGTCATATTTTTCAAAGAAACTTCTTTAGACATTATGGTTTAAGATTAATTGTTAACCTGCTTGTGATCAGGTGGGGTGGGTTTGCCAGTTGGCTTTCTTTTAATTATAGTATTTGTTCTTTTGATTTTATCTTGCAGCTTAAGAACGCCATAAAGCAGGGCTTCTGCGGTTGGTGGGCAACCCGGAACATAAACATCAACCGGCACTATTCTATCACAACCTCTAACAACTGAGTATGAATAATGATAATATCCGCCACCATTTGCACAAGAACCCATTGAGATAACATAGCGTGGCTCTGCCATTTGGTCATAAACTTTTCTTAAGGCTGGTGCCATTTTATTGGTGAGTGTGCCTGCAACAATCATAACATCTGACTGACGCGGAGATGGGCGGAAAACCATACCAAATCTATCTAAATCATAACGGCTTGCGGCGGTTTGCATCATCTCAACTGCACAACAGGCAAGGCCGAATGTCATTGGCCATAGAGAGCCTGATCTTGCCCAGTTAATAAGGTTATCTAGCTTGGCGATAACAAAGCCTTTATCTGTAATTTCTTCAGTAACAGCGTTTAAGATGTAATCTTGATCCGCACCCGCTGGAATCACCGGATTAATTAAGTTTTTTGACATAAAATAATTAAATTTACCCCAATTAATACTTAAACTAAATAAAAACTCAAGATTTTATATGTGTGGTTGTTAGTGGTTGGTGATGGTGGATGGTATCAAGAGGTTAGTAATAGTATTATTGTCATTTCGAGCAAAGCGAGAAATCTAGAAAGAATATATTATCCTCATGGGCTAGTTATAAACAGAGATTGATAATTTTAACATATTAATCTTGCTCTATATTTCCTCCCCTGCTAGCGGGGGAGGATAAAGGAGGGGGTGTCAGGAAAGAGCTTAATATTCTGTTTATAAGTTCTCTCACATCACCCTCCCCTTTATCCCCTCCCGCAGGCAGGAGGGGAAATACTACAATTAATCAACGGGTTATAGTTTTGCCTTAACTAGCCCATAGGGTTTGTATAAAAAATTTCTCACTTCGTTCGCAATTACACACCTCTATAATTATCTAATAATGCCTTATTCAACCTGACTTTCACACCCTTTATATCATTATATTCTAATATTAGAATATGCTTATATATTAATATTATAGTAGAATGATAAACTACTAACCCCCCAAACCCTAGCTCACCCTAATCAATCTATTTTTTGGGATATTTTCAAAAACCCTTGCTTTTTCCTGCATTAAAATATATCGTTGCCAAAATGTAACATACAATATGCGGAGCATTATGGTGGCTAGAATAAGCTATGAATATCAAACAGCACAGGAGGCTGTTGCAGCTGGCTGGATTTCAGATAATTCAGTAAATCCTGAAGAATCACAAACACCCGAACTAAATGCAATATCTCTTCATAATTTCTATAAATTTATTGCAGGACATTTAAGAGATACAACTTGGAGAGATGGTAAACAAGCAAATATAAATCACTTCATAGATCATCCCTCCGTTAAACTTGGTATGAGGGCTAGGGCAAGATCTGGTGCTAGATTTTTAATAGATGAGGGGATTAAAAATATTAAAGATGAGATTGGAGGTGGCGGTTCAGTACTAAGACCCATAGGTATCTATGGCGAAAATTCTTTTGAAAACCTACAAGAATACGCTAGAATACTAAGAAATGCCGTAATTGAGGAGCTTGAAAATAGAGGTAAGGGCAATTTAGCTTCAGGGCTAAAGATGATATTAAGAGATGAAGGGAAGAAAGAGAATTTGGAAGAATTAGGGATAGATGAAAGTTTTTTAAGAGAGAATTTAAAAAATAATAAAGCAGAACATTTTAGAAAAGCCTTACAAGAAAAATTAGATATAGGTTTGTGGTCAGTGCTGCACAGGGGGAATCCCGGATATGCATACGGTGTAGTGCATAAAGAAGATCAAAAACAACAAATATTATTTATGAAAGGTGAAGGGCTTACAGTTAATAGCACCTTTAATATGAATAATTCAGAATCTGCATTTGAGTTAGCACCAGATATAGAAGTGTTAATTACAAGGCAAGAAAAATCTAGTGAGAAATTTACTAACATTGAGTTTAACTATTCATACAACTACTACGGGGAAGATGTTTCTGAAGAAAGAAAAGCTGAAATTGCTGCGGAAGAAATGATTAGCTATATAAAAATTGCTGTAGGAAAAATTGGTATTGATGAGTTTCAGAAAAATAAAGAAAAAATACTTCTTAAGATAAAAGACTATGCTGGAATAATTTCAGAAGAAGAAGCTAGATTAACACCTCAAAAATTTGATGAGCTATTTGAAAAAGATGAGCAACTAAAACAAATGGGCGTTACTAAAGATTTGGTTCACCTACATTTACATTCTCAGGGAAGGCAGAATAATGAAGGCTATCCAGCTCACTTAAATTTTGTATTTTCTTGTATGAAGCAAGGTTATAGCTTTAGTATTGATGGTGCCGTTGGTCCTTTAAGCGATTATTTTAGCCATCCAAATATGATTAAATTCTTAGAGAGTGCAGCAAAAAGATTTTTTGGAATAGTGCCAGAAGATGAAGAATCTTTCAAAAAACTTTCTGATAATGATAACATAATAAAAATATTTCAAGACTATGAAAATGACGCAAACAAAGCTTGCGAACACGCAATGAGCAAAAGCTCTTTTACACCACAAAAAATGCAGGATTTAATAGATAACCCTGATTTGTTTGGAATAGCTGGGGGCGGAAAAATTGATTTTATTAAAACTATAAAAGATGAATGTTTTGATAGGGCGATAATAGATAAAATTTATGAAATTCAAAATTACCAGAAAATAATTCAGCAAATTACTAAAGAAGAACAAGCATCGCAAGATAATCAAGGTAATAGTATTTATAAAAAAGAGATAGATGGAGCAAATTATACTTTAACAATAGGTGAGGATGGAAGTAAAAGAATTCTAAAAGAAAAAGATGGTGTGGAATCTAGTTTCATAATTGGAAGTAAAGAAATTAAACAGCTGGAAATGTGGAATAACTTAGCTGGCAATGATGAGATAACAAAAACATTTAATTCAAAAACAGGCAAATACGATTACAAATATGATGAAAATAAATTTAGTGATTTTTGT
Source organism: uncultured Rickettsiales bacterium (assembly GCA_964445765.1). Classification (GTDB taxonomy): domain Bacteria; phylum Pseudomonadota; class Alphaproteobacteria; order Rickettsiales; family UBA8987; genus JANPLD01. The sequence continues at coordinate 192,445 of CAYULD010000002.1, forward strand.
AAAAGATTAGCATTCAAAATTACTAAGCCTTCTCATAGTATAATGGGTTTATATGGTTTGGTTACCCCCGGATCATTTTACCACTCACAATTAGTTGCAAAACTATCCCTAAAAGCTTTTCAAGAAATTGACAGCTTTGATAATATCCTTGATGTTGCAGATGATAAAAAAAGAGGATTTACAATAGATATACTTAAAAAATGTAAATTCTCTGATTTCCCAGTTTTTGATAAAAGTTTTAATCCAGCCAAAGATATGAACTTTGTTAATATTATGACAGGCGGTTTTGGCAAATTGCCAGCAATAAAACACAACCTTGACCCTGATGCACAAACCTCCTCACAGGCATTTAGGATAAATAAACTATATCGATATCTAAAATCTAACGAAGTGCTAAGAGAAACTTTACTACCAAAGCTTTTAGATTGTGGACAAGAAAAAACTAATAAAAAAAGATATTTAAATGATCAACATAAAAAAGCAGAAATAGATTTTGAAGATTTTGGGGCACTTTTTGACGCACTAAAAAAAGACAAAATTTCTTTAAAAATTTTAGAGGAAGCTATAATTGGAAAAAAAGAATTTCAATTAAAGGGTCACGCCGAAAAAATCAGAGAAATATTATATGAATGCAAAGCGCCGTCGGTTGAATCAAGAATAGATGTTGCAAAAGCAGAGATTGAAGAATTTGTTAATCAAGGTAAACTTCCTCAAGAATCTAATAATGACCCCTTAATTTTCCAATTAGCACTTGTTAATAACGAGCCAACAAGCAAATTTAGGTTTAATCTTTTAATCCCTACTTATGGAGACAAATTAGAAACTATGGGGGATTTTCACACAAGTATTTTGAGCAAGGTTATAAATGAGCTAGGAGAACAAAATTTTGCTACGCTCAGAGCTAGTATAAAAAATATTCAAACAAAAAAAGACCAATTAAATAGACAAGATTCAGATTATATAAAAGTTTGTAATATTCTTAAACCGATTGATGATGATAAATTCATTAAAAAAATATATGGTGAAGAAGGCTATTCAAAAGAATTTTTGCAGGATGCAAAATTAGTATTAAAGGAATCTCTATTACGAGTTGCTTGTGGCTATAAGCAAATAGATGTCAGAAATAAAATTATAGAAATGCAAAGCCAAAAAGGTAATGCCATCGCCGCCTAATACCATATTGTTTTATTGAAGAAATGATTTATAGGTTTTTGAATAACATACACAAAACCAATATAACAAAATGGATATTCTTAAAATTCAAGGTGGGGCGAGGCTTAGGGGCAAGGTTAAAATTGCTGGCTCAAAAAATTCTGCATTGCCAATCATCGCCGCTTCACTTGCCACTGATAAAGAAATCACACTTTCTAATGTTCCAAACCTCTCTGATATTCAAACTATGATGGAGCTTCTGCAAGATATGGGGGCTTCTGTAGATTTTGATACTAAGAAAAACCAGATGATAATTAATGCTCAAAAATTAAAATCTGTGAGGGCGGAATATGAAATTGTTAAAAAAATGCGTGCCTCTGTAATCGTGCTTGGGGGCTTGCTTGCAAGATATGGTAAGGCAGAGGTTTCTCTGCCCGGTGGTTGTGCTATTGGTGCAAGGCCTATCAATTTTCACCTAATGGCGTTGGAAAAAATGGGGGCTAAAATTGATCTTGAAAATGGCTATGTTAAAGCAAGCACTAAAGGCAGGCTGAAGGGGGCGGAGATTGATTTTCCTAAAGTTTCAGTTGGCGCTACTGAAAATACTATCATTGCCGCCAGTTTAGCCAAAGGCATAACAATTATAAATAACCCAGCCAGAGAGCCAGAAATTGTAGATTTAGCAAATATGCTAAATTCTATGGGGGCGAAAATTTCAGGTGCTGGATCAAGCAGAATTGAAATTGAAGGCGTTGAAGATTTATCTGGCACAAATCACAAAATAATCCCTGATAGAATTGAAGCTGGAACATTCGCCGCCGCCAGTGCATTAACCGCTGGTGAAGTTGAAATTCAAGGTATTAACCCAAATATGCTTACTTCCACACTTTCAGTTTTTGAAGAAATGGGCTGTGAAATTAAACGCAATAAAAACTCATTCATTGTTAATGCACCTAAAAAGCTAAAGCCAGCTAATGTTGCAACTGAGGCATTCCCGGGCTTTCCAACTGATATGCAAGCACAAATTACCACAATGATGTGCATTGCAGATGGCATTTCAACAATGGAAGAAAATATTTTTGAAAATCGTTTTATGCATGTGCCAGAATTACAAAGAATGGGTGCGAATATAGAGGTTTCAGGCAATATGCTAAAAATCAAAGGCATTGATAAATTTAATAGTGCGGAAGTTATGGCTACTGATTTAAGAGCCTCAGTTTCTCTAATTCTTGCAGGGCTTAATGCAAAAGGTGTTACAACAATCAGCAGGGTTTATCACCTTGATAGAGGCTATGAAAAAATAGAAGAAAAATTTGAAATTCTCGGCGGCAAAATCTGGCGTGAGAAGGAGTAATTTACGCAATTTTTTCCCCAGCTTCCTCTAAAAATTCTAGTGAAATTTTAAGCTCAGGGTTTGAGTTATCAAAAATAATTTGTTTTGAGCTCGTTACATTGGCAAAATCCTTTTCAATTTCTTTGATAGAATTTATAACCTCTTGTGAGCCTGAAATTGATGTAATGCTTGGCTTTTTAATAGAAACATTTGCTTCTGCTTTAATTTTTCTAATTTGCTCAAGGCTTTCAATAAATATTTCACCAATTTTTTCTGCTGCTTGATTTTCAATAAACTCATCAACTTCAACCCAATTGCCCCTAGCGTGAATAGATTGCATTTCTGCTGGCTTTCCTTCTAATTCAGCTGCAAAAATATGACTATAAAGCTCTTCAGTAATATGCGGAACAAATGGGGCAAACATTCTTAAAACCGCACTTAAACAAAAATAAATTGTATAAATTGCACTAAGCCTGCTTGGCTGATTTTCTGCATCTTCGTTATAAGTTCTGGCTTTTACTGCCTCTAAATAATTATCGCAAAAATCTTTCCAAAAGAAATCTTCTAAAGCAAGGCGAGCGAGCGAATATTCATATAATTCAAATTCTTCTGTAACTTTAATTGTGGTTTTTCTTAGTTTAGAAATTATCCATAAATCAAGTGGTTCAAAAATAATTTTTTGCTCTACGGCTTTTTTGGCTGATAAATTTGAGATTTTATTTTTATCAATTAAACCAAAATGGATTGAAGCAAATTTACTAGCATTCCAAAGTTTATTCACAAGTTTTTTGCCAATTTTTAGAACATCTTTTGAAAACGCAGTATCCGCCCCCAGCCTAGAAGTTGAAGCCCAGTAACGAATTGCATCAGCGGAGTTTTCTTTCAAAATTTCTTGTGGTGTAACTATATTTCCCTTAGATTTACTCATCTTTGATTTATCTTCTGCCAAGCACCAGCCAGAAATCATCAGGTTTTTCCAAGGGATAGTATTTTCGTGAAGATAGGCTTTTACGATGGTATAAAACGCCCAAGTGCGAATAATTTCATGGGCTTGCGGGCGTAAATCCGCAGGGAATAATTGCTTATGGCGTGTTGGGTTGAGGGCGTAAACACTATTCCCCTCTACCTCTGGGAGAGAGCTATTTAATAAATTCAAAATATTAGAGATAGTATCAACAACGCCTTCTAAATTTTCACTTATATCATTATTCCAAAACCTTAAAACGCTGTAGCCGTTATCATTTAAGAATTTTGTTCTGTTGTTATCATATTCAATATTTTCGGAATGTTGTGAGCCATCTAATTCAATAATTAGCTTTCCTTCTATTGTTATGAAATCCACGATGTAATTTCCAATAGAATGTTGGCGGCGGAATTTATATCCATCCAGTTTTTTACCCCTTAGTGCCTCCCATAATTTTTCTTCTTGTTTTGTTTGATTATCCCTCAAATTTTTAGCAAGAATAGCTATATTTTCTTTTCTGCTGGAGTTTTCAGCCTCACCAATTTTCCTTCTATCAATAAACCCTAGTTGAGAGTGCGAAGAACGAACACCCCCCACTATCTCCCCCCGCAGGCGGGGGGAGAAAAAGAGGGGGGTAACCTTGAGATTTAAGCTCTCTTGAAGTTCTTTAAGATCATTATTATTTGCCCTCACCCCTTCCCTCTCCCGAAGGGAGAGGGAGCTTTCCCCAAGGTTAATCCCCTTGCTTGAAATTTGTGGTGAGATTGAAGAAGTTGCCCAAGTATCCATAACATCATAATCGGGCGTTACTTCATCAGCAGAATAACCTTCTGGCAAATCTTTAATTGGATTAACAGGAAGTTGTGAAAGTTTTGGTAAGATTATTTTGCCTTCCTCCCCTGCCCTTTTTGAATACCACACAGGGAATGGAACGCCGAAATAACGCTGACGAGAAATACACCAATCCCAAGAAAGCGAATCTATCCATTGCTCAATTCTTTTAAGCATAAAATCTGGATTCCAATTACATTCCTGAGCTTTCTTTTTAAGGGCTTCCTTATGCTCTAAAACTTTAACGAACCATTGATTAGTTGGGATGATTTCCAGCGGAGAGCCTGAACGCTCCGCACATTTAACCATATGCTTGATAGGCTTTTTCTCTCTTGCAGTGAAATTATTTTCCTCAAGAATTTTTATTATGGTTTTCTTTGCGGAAAGATTTGCCTCTTGGTGATCAGCTTTTTTATCTTTTATTAAATTAAAAAATTTAATAGAATTATCTAAATTCAAGCAAGAGTCATCTAATATTGTGCTACCATAAAATTTAGGAAGATTATATTTAGCTTTTTTGACTTCTGAGTATGATGAAAACCAAATTCCTTTAGGAAAAACTCCAATATATTGTTTTTCATTGCTCTCGACTTCTGCATATAAATGTTCATCTTCTGTCTGAATATCAGCCTCTATTTTCCCATATTTATTTAGAATAATTCTCAATTCTAACTTGTGCTTCTTCCACCATCTGATGTCTTGCTCATCGCCGAAGGTGCAACACATAACTAAACCAGTGCCTTTATCCTTTTGCACGGCATCATCAGCAACAATTGGAACTATTGCTTGGAATAAAGGTGTAACAGCTTTTTTGCCTTTATATTTATGTTCATCATCTGGGTGAACCATTAACGCAACGCAAGCTGGAAGCAACTCTGGGCGGGTTGTCATTATCTCAACCTTTTCTAAATCTTCCCAATTTATTTTTTCACCAGCGAGGTGTTTTTGATGTTGGCTTTCAGTCATCAAACCAAACCAAATGTAGTTCTCAAAACTATCTAACTCCTTCTCCTCAATTTCTGCTTGGGCGATGGCGGTTTGGTCTACCGGATCCCAAAACATTGGCTCAAGTGCACGATATGCTTGATTTTTATTATACAAATCAATGAAAGACATTTGTGAAAGTTTCATTACCTCATCAGAAATTGTGTGATATTCCTGATTCCAATCAACGCTTAATGCAATCGCACGAAATAAATCACGAAATTCAACACGATATTTTTCAACCGTTTCATTGCACATCTCAATAAATTTTTCACGAGGGTGAAGATGTGCCTTAGTTTTTCGCTCCTTCTCAACAAGGCGTTCAGTTGGCAGACCATTATCATCAAAACCCATTGGGTAAAACACATTAAAACCACGCATTCTTTTATAACGAGCAATAAAATCAGTTTGCGTGTAACTAAAAATATGCCCCATATGCAACGCACCAGAAATAGTTGGTGGTGGGGTATCAATTACGAAGTTGCTAGTTGTTGGTTGTTGGTTGATGGAATTATCAACCCAATTATAAACACCAGAATTTAGCCAGAAATCTTGGAGCTTTTTTTCAATAATTTTATCTTCGTATTTTTCAGGTAGTTGTTTCATCTTATCAAAATAATTTTTGCTTCTAAATCAAGATTTTTCCAGATTTTATCAGCGGTTAAAATAGGTAGATTTTTTAATATCCCAAGAGAAATACAGGCTCTATCGCCAAGCGACAAGCCATTTTTTATAGTTTTTTTAGTTAATTCGGCAACTTTGAAGGATTGGGCTTCATTAAAATCAATTACTTCCAAGGCTAAGTCTTTAAGCAAGCTTTGAGCTTCAGAAATACTATTGCCTTGCTTTACCAAATAACTTGCAACTTCAGATAAATTAACCGCAGAAATTACAGCGGAAGATAGATGCTCATCAACATTTTCAAAGCCTTTTTCTTGATAAATACTGGCAATAAGGGCGGAGGCGTCTAAAATAACTTTTTTCATTTTTTACTATCTTTTGAGCGGAATTTAAGAAAGTCATCAGTGTGATTTTTTACATTACGCTTAACTTTTTCTCGCAATTTCTTTAACGCCTCTTTTTGCTTGAAGAACCGCAATTCTCCATCTTGAATGCTTACTACAAGTTCATCTCCCGTTTTAATCTCAAGCAATTTGCGATATAAAGATGGTATAACAAGCCTTCCGCCATCACCTATTTTTATCTTAAGCTCTTGAATAAATTCCATAGAGAAATAATTATAAAGTGGTTTATTTATCTATTTATGCCATAAATTATCATTTGTGGCAAGATTTTTAAATCAACCAACATTAGTTCATTCTATTTTCTAAAAACTTTATTGGGGGCAAGGGCATCACGGGCGGCTTCACCAGTAAAAACTAATAAAGATAACATAACTGAAACAATTACAAAGCCAGTAATACCAAGCCAAGGTGCTTGCAGATTTTGTTTTGCTTGCGATAAAATTTCACCCAAAGATGGATATTCCGCTGGCAATCCAAAACCAAGAAAATCAAGCGAGGTAAGCGTTGTAATAGCCGCACTAACCACAAAAGGCATTTTAGTAACAGTTGTAACCAGTGAATTTGGTAAAATATGAGTAAAAATTAACCTTGGTGTTTTAACCCCTAATGCCTTTGCTGCGGTTACATATTCATAATTTCTAACCTTTAACACTTCTGCACGCACTGCACCAACCATTCCTGTCCACTTGAATAATAAAACAATTAATATTAGCAGAATAAAATTAATTTCAAACATACTGGCAACAATTATAAGCACTAAAAGATTGGGAACACTATCCCATAATTCGCGAAATCTTTCCATTGCCAAATCAAACCAACCAGCAAGATAGCCTTGCAAAGCACCTATAACAATACCAATTATTGAGCTTAATATAGTTAAGATTAAACCAAAAACTACTGAGATTCTAAAGCCATAAATTGCCATTGCTAAAATATCCCTGCCTCTATCATCAGTGCCAAGCAAATTTTCTTTATTAGGCGGTGCTGGGTGAGTATCTTGCCTAGCATAATTTATAGTATTATAACTAAACTTAATTGGTGGCCATATTGCCCAGCCATTTTTTGATAAATCTTCTAGAAAAAAATTATCTTTATAATCGGCTTCAGTTTCAAAAACTCCGCCAAATTCAGTTTCAGCATAAGTAACGAAAATTGGAAAATAATATTTATCACCAAATTTCATAATTATTGGTTTATCATTAGCAATAAATTCTGCAAAAAAACTAAGAAACAGCAAAAAACAAAATAGTAAAAAGGAATAATAACCCCTTTTAGTTTTTTTGAAATTTTGCAACCTAATTTTATTTATCTCAGAAACCACTAAATTAACCCCTTATCTTTTGCTACCTTGAAATATAGCCAGCCTGTATAAATTGTTAAGCCAAAAGCAAACCAAAGTGCCGCCGCACCAAAAATATATAAAAACAAAAATTCTTCTGAGCCACCAACTAAAAGTAAAATAATCATAGCTGTCATTTGTGCGGCTGTTTTCCACTTAGCTAATTTTGTAACCGGAATTTCACTTGCAGTTTTTGCAACAAATTCCCTTAAGCCTGAGATAAAAACCTCCCTACACATAATGCCAATAGTTGGAATTAACAGAATATGGCTTTCATCTTTATCTAAAAATAATGCGAGGGCAGTTATGACAATTAATTTATCAGCGATTGGATCCATCAGCTCACCCAGCTTAGATTGCACATTCCACTTACGAGATAAATAGCCATCAAGATAATCTGTAAGGCAGGCAATTATAAAAATTGTTGTAGTTACATATTTTATTCCATCTTCCAGCAAAAAGAATAACACCATAAAAGGTATGGCAATTATACGCCCAAAAGTTAGATAATTTGGTAAATTTTCCTTAATACTACTCATTATTAATAATAGATTAGTTGTAATTAATGTATATATTATCTATATTAAGATTAAAATAATGTAAATTACATAAAATGGAAGCTACTTACGGGGATATTATATTTTTTGCGTTAGTCGCAGCTTTTATTGCAATAAAGCTGTTTAGCGTGCTTGGCAAAAAAGATAGTGATGATGAAATTCAAGAAATTATCCGCAAGCACGAGCAAGCAAGTGCTGGCGTTAATGCGGAGGCTAATGTCAAAAAAGCCCCAGCCCAAATCATAATTGGTGATAAAAACCCTAAAGATGAGCCTGAAATTATTGATGAAGTCTCTTATAGTGATTCAACCAAGCAAAATCTGGCTGAAATTTCTTCTAAAGATGCAAATTTCAAGGTTAATAATTTCGTTTATGGTGCAAAACTTGCTTTTGAAATGGTTTTCAAGGCATATTCAACTAATGATAAAGAAACCTTAAAACATCTTCTAGCAAATAATATTTTTGAAACATTAACCCAAAAAATTGCCAATAATTTAAGCGATGGCAAGAAAGAAGAAAGAAATATTGTTTCTATTGACGCTAAAGAGATTACTTCTGCTGAATTAAATAATAATATTGCGAAAATCAGGCTTAAAGTTTTATCTGAGCAAATAAATTTAATAAGGGATTTAGAAGGAAATATAATTGCTGGCAACCCTAGCCAAATAGAAATTGTTGAAGATGAATGGGAATTTGAAAGAAATATCAAATCTTTAAGCCCTAATTGGTTAATAACTTCCCTTTCATAGCTCAAGATGAAAATTTTAACCACCTTCACTGCCCTTTTGCTTTTAATTTCTCTGGTTGCCTGTGAGTTTGGCGTTCCTATTGTTAAAAAGAAAAGGGAATATAAGCAGGTTGGTTTTCAATCTCTCAATAATTGGAAACACGGCAATATAGTTTTAGGTTACAAAGCCTTTTTAGCAACTTGCGATATGCTAGAAACTGGCAGATTTCCTAACAGCGCTCTTTTTAGAGAAAATAAAAATATTTGGCTTTCTAAATGCACACTTGCAAAAAGATACGCCAATAATCCGAAGCAATTTTTTGAACAAAATTTTATTCCATATTTAGTTGAAGGTGAAAATGGCTATAATGGCACTTTTACTGGCTATTATGAAATTGAGCTAAGCGGAAGCAGAACCCCATCAGAAAAATTTAGATATCCAGTTTATGGCTTACCTAAAGATAAATCACTACAAAATTTATCTCGTGCGGAAATTGAAGCCGGTGCGTTAAAGGGCAAAGCCCCAGTTTTAGCATATGCTGAAAGCAAAGGCAGGCTCTATTTTATGCAAATTCAAGGAACAGGCAGAATTATTGAACCTAACGGTAATATTATTCACTTTGGTTATGCTGGCAATAATGGCTATCAATATAAATCTTTTGCAACTGATGCAATTGAGCAAGGCCTAATTAGAAGGGATGAACTCAGTGCCACCAAAATGATGGAGTGGATTGATAGAAACCCACAAATTTCATTCAAAGAGCTTCTTAAAAATCCTAGATTTATCTTCTTTGAATATCGCAATAATAGCCCAAGAGGCTCACTTGGCGTTGATTTAACCCCAATGGGCAGTATAGCGGTTGACCCAGAATATATTCCGCTTGGCTCACCAGTATGGGTTGAAACAACTTATCCGCCAGTTGGCATTAAAGATTTACCAAAAAACTTAAATTTCTTAGTTAACGCACAAGATACAGGTGCAGCAATTAAAGGTGTTGTTAGGGCTGATATTTTCTTCGGTAGTGGTGAATTTGCAGAAAAAGTCTCAAGCGGTATGAAACAACAAGGCAGATACTATATCTTAATTCCAAAAGAGCTTAAAATTAATTAGCATAAATAATTCAATCTTTTTTAGAAATATTTTCTACAAAATCTTCAAAATCACCAGCATTGTTAAAATCTTTGTAAACTGAGGCAAATCTTATATAAGCAACCTTATCTAGCTTTGATAATTCCCTCATAACTTCTGAGCCAATTTTGCTTGAAGCAATTTCACTTTCACCTGATTTTTCAAACTTGGTAACAATTTTATCAACTATCGCTTCAATTTGAGACTCTGTAACTGGCCTTTTTCTAGTAGAAAGCTGAATTGAGCGAGTGATTTTATCCCTATCAAAAACTTTTCTTTCACCATTTCTTTTAACCACCATAAGCTCTCTAAGTTGCACCCTTTCAAAAGTTGTGAATCTTGAATCACATTTAGGGCAATATCTTCTTCTACGAATTGAACCGCCATCTTCAGAGGATCTAGAATCTTTAACTTGGGTATCGTGAAAACCGCAAAATGGGCAACGCATAATAGCGATAAGTAAGTTTATGGCTATAAAATATATCTTAGAATTTGAAGAGCAATAAAAACTTTTATTTAATCAAAAATCTAGGGTTTTATAGTTTTTAGAAGGCTCAAGACCGGGGATGTAATCATCAAAAAATTGTCTAAAACTGGGGCGAGATTTAATTACACAATACCATTCTTTTACTTCTTGGTTATGCTCCCAAGGCACATCACCTAAAAAATCTAGCACAGAAAGCTGGCTTGCAGCGGTAATATCCGCTAAACTAAATTTTTCACCAGCAAGCCATTTTCTAGTTTTTAGCAAAAATGCTATATAATCTAGGTGATCAAGAATATTATTCTTAGCGGCTCTTAGATAGTTTGAGTTAGGCTCCCCTTGTTTTCGGAGGAATTTATAAACTTTTTCATCAACAATATATTTGGTAACTTCGTAATAAAATTTATTATTAAACCAGCCAGCAATTCTTCTAACTTCGGCACGCTCTAAAACATCATTACCAATAAGTTGAGGCTCAGGATATTTTTCTTCTAAATATTCGCAGATTGCAGTGCTTTCTGAGAGCAAAATTGGTTTATCGTTATAATTTTCTTCTACCAAAACCGGCACTTGTGATGCCGGATTCATCGCTAGAAATTTTCTTCTTCTTTCCCAAAAATTTTCAGTTTTAAGTTCAAAATTAATGCCTTTTTCTGCAAGCATTAACCTTACTTTTCTAGAAAATGGAGAGATGGGATAATGATATAAAATTGTTGCCATTTCATTAGGTGTTATCGCTATTAGGAATAGAAATTCTGTTAGAAAAACCGCCAAATTGTGTATTATTTGAGGGCTTTTTCTTGCTTCTATCTAAAGTAACTTTTGAAGTATAAAAACCTTTTTTTTCAATTTTCTGAGCTTCTGTTTTTGTTTGCTCCTCAGCGTTGTTTTTAGCATTTACTAATGGCTTTTTAACATAATTATTTTCTTTGTAAGAAATTAAAAAACCACCTTTTTTATCTGCTTTAATTTCCAACACAAATTTTTTGATAGGTGGCTGATAAATTTTACTATATAAAATTATATATAATTTGTTATTAGCGAGAATTGAAACCAGCGGAAATTCTTCATTTAATTGCTGTAAAACTTTTTGTGCGTCTTCAAGATTATTAAAAATCTTTTCTTTTTTAATAAGCCTTAAACAAGGATGCCCCCAATCTGGGTGCTTTCTTAAAGGGCGTTTTCTTTGTGGGTGAAATTTAAGCTCAGTATTTAATTTTTCGGCGATTAAAACAAATTTATTTTTATTCTGAGAAATTTTTATAAGAGCATAATTTCCAAGAAAACCAGCTTTTTCATCTGCTTCACTTAATTCAAAATTTTTAAGCCATAATTTTATTATATTGTTATTATTTTCTTCATCTTTTGGGTTTTTAGCTGAGATTATAAAATGCTTTTTAATTTCTTCTAGTTTTTGGTTGGCTTCCTCAATATTTTCTAGAATGAAGGTGCCGTTTATGATTGCTTCAAAATAAGGGTGGTTTGCAGAGGCAAATTTTTTCTTATATTCACCATTTGCGTTAGTTATTTCAGGTAATTCTGGAAGAGTTATTTTACTCTTAACTACAGAATTTTTTGATTTAGATTTTTCTTTAGCTGAAGGCTTTTCAGCTTTTTTTGCCTTTTTTTCAACCATAATAAAAGGAATATTCCTATAAAAAATTATCGCAACTTAAGGGTTGCAAGCCCAATAAGAGCAAATATAACTGCAATTATCCAGAATCTTATTACAATTTTTGATTCACTCCAGCCCTTTTTCTCAAAATGATGATGAATTGGCGACATCAAAAATATTCTTTTACCAGTTCTCTTAAAATAAAAAACTTGAATTATTACTGATAATGTTTCCATTACAAATAAACCACCGATAATTGCAAGAACAATTTCGTGCTTAGTTATAACACTTATTACACCAAGCAAGCCACCAAGGCTTAGGCTTCCAGTATCACCCATAAAAACTTGTGCAGGTGGTGCGTTATACCACAAAAAGCCAAGCCCTGCACCAAGCACCGCACCGCATATAACTGATATTTCACCAGAATTTGGCACTAAGTGAAGTTGCAGATAATCTGAATATTTAACATTACCTACTAAATAGGCAATTAGTGCAAAGCAACAAACCGCAATCATCACTGGCACTATTGCAAGCCCATCTAAGCCATCAGTAAGATTAACAGAGTTTGATGCACCAACAATCACAAAACACGCAAAAGCTAAGTAAAACCAAGATAAATCCAATAGAACATTTTTGAAAAATGGTAATGCTAAATGGCTATTTAAGTTTTCTGGCGTTTGTAGACTAATGAAATATACCGCTGAAATTGCAATTAATAGCTGTAATGCGAGCTTCATTTTACCCCTAAGCCCTGCGTGGTTTTTTTTAGTTAGTTTTTTATAATCATCAACAAAACCAATAAGCCCATAACCAAGCGTAACATACAAAACCGCCCATACAAATTTATTAGTAATATCTGACCATAATAAACTTGAAAAGAACACCGCAAATAAAATCATTATGCCACCCATTGTTGGCGTTCCCTTCTTAGTAATTAAATGCAATTCAGGCCCACAATCTCTAATAGGTTGCCCTTCTGGCTGTTGAGATTTTAGCCAATTAATAATTTTACCACCAAACAAAAAGCAAAATATCATTGAAGTAAAAATCGCCCCACCTGTTCTAAAAGAAATATATTTGAAGAGATTCAAAAAAGTGAATTGATCAATTAATTGTGTAAGATAATAATGAAGCATTTAACCTATAATTTTGAGGTTAATTCTGGCACAGCTTGAAATAAATCTGCCACTAAGCCAATATCTGCAACTTCAAAGATTGGAGCATTTTCATCTTTGTTTATTGCCACAATAACTTTGCTATCTTTCATACCGGCTAAATGCTGAATTGCCCCTGAAATTCCAACTGCAACATATAATTCTGGTGCAACAATTTTACCAGTTTGCCCAACTTGATAATCATTTGGAACATAACCTGCATCAACCGCTGCACGCGATGCCCCAACTGCCGCTTGTAATTTATCTGCAAGGGCTTCAATAATCTTAAAATTTTCACCTGAGCCAACACCCCTGCCACCTGAAACGACAATTCTTGCAGCGGTTAATTCTGGCCTAGCACTTTCAGTTTTCTGAATTTTTACAAATTGCGTTAAATTATTATTCGCTGATAAATTTATATTTTCAATTTGTGCATTTCCACCTTCACTTGCTTTATCAAAAGTGGAACATCTGATAGTTATAATATTTTTTGCCTGATTAGTTTTCACTGTTGCAATAACATTGCCAGCATAAATTGGGCGTTTGAAGGTTTGTTTATCAATAACCTCAGTAATTTCTGAAATTTGTTGAATATCAAGTAACGCTGAAATTCTAGGCAAAATATCCTTACCAAAAGTTGTAGCAGGCGATAAAATATAATTATAATTACCTGCAATTTCTTTAATAGCTGGGGCGATTGCTTCGCTTAAAAAATGCTCAAAGGCTTGGTTATTTGCAACTAAAATTTTTGACACGCCAGAAATTTTCGCAGCAGAATTTGCGACATTTTGCAAATCCCCATTACCGATAATTAAAATGTGAATTTCACCACCGATTTTAGTGGCTGCCGTAACAACATTTTTAGTATTTGGGCTAAGATTTTTATTATCGTGCTCTGCTATAATAATTATAGACATTTATAACCTCTCTTTTAATCTTTTTAATGAAACTTTATCATATTTCTTTTCATAAATTGCAAAAAGGCTTCCCCTTTGAACAACTGGTAGTTCTGTAACAACTTCAAGCTCATTACCCCAAAAATAAACTTGGCAATAATCTTCGTGATTGTGAAGCTCAGTGCAAATAATTTTCCCGACTTCTCTAAGCTCAACTTCCCTTTTTAAGTAGCTTGCATCTGCATATGCAAAGTGAATTTTACCGTGATTTGCAACCCATTTTGCATCTTCTGGCAATTCACCTTTCGCACGACAGCCTTGAATGATAAGCCCTAGGATTAATACAAAAAATAATTTTGAAAAAATTTTCATATAATCTGTTTTGTTTTAAGTTGGTTAATAAGTTCATCAACGCTAGAAACTTTAATTCCTTTTGACCTTTTTGATGGCGATTGAAATTTTAGGGATTCAAATTTTGGCGTAACATCAACCCCTAAACTATCAACCGGAATTTTTTCTAGAGGCTTACTTCTTGCTTTCATAATATCTGGCAATTTAACATATCTTGGTTCATTTAACCTTAAATCTGTAGTTATAATTGCTGGTAGCTTGGCAGAAATTGTTAGTAATCCGCCATCAATTTCCCTTGTAACTATTGCATTTTCACCTTCAATTTTAAGTTCACTTGCAAAAGTTGCCTGCGACCAACCAAGCAAACCCGCTAAAATCTGACCTGTTTGGTTTGAATCATCATCTATTGCTTGCTTGCCTAATATAACAATTTTTGGCTGCTCCTTTTCAATTATTTTGGCAAGAATTTTTGCGGCGGCAAGTGGCTGAATTTCTTTATCACTTAACACCAAAACCCCTCTATCTGCACCGATTGCGATAGATTGGCGGATAATTTCTTCTGATTTAGCATCACCAATAGATGCAACTACAACTTCTGAGGCGATAGATTTTTCTTTCAAACGAACAGCTTCTTCAACTGCAATTTCATCAAATGGGTTAATTGACATTTTAACATTTGCAATATCAACGCCAGATTCATCAGCTTTAGGGCGAACATTAACTTTATAATCAACAACCCTTTTAACAGCACATAATATTTTCATATTGATAAATTTTATTCCTAAATAATTCTAACCTATTTTAAGGTTAACAAATAATGAAACTCTATTAATTAATTTAGTGAATAAAAATAATTTTAGCGCTTAAAAAATAATTGATGTAACAAAGATGCAACTAATAACTTTGGCTAATTTATTGATGATTTTTAGTCAATTAACAAATTTTATACATAAAAAAGTTTTTTACTTGATTATAATCATTCTTTTAATATCATCTCACACTTATTGTTTAGTAATAACTATTTATTATCACTTTAATATGAAGCATTTTTCACTTAAATTTCTTGGAATTATTGCCCTTGTAACAATTCCATTTTCAATGCTAATTTCTTCGGAGTCATACTCTGCGGATAAATATGTTACCATCGGCACAGGTGGCGTTACTGGTGTTTATTACCCAGCGGGCGGTGCAATTTGTCGTTTAGTTAATAGGGGCAGAAAAGAGCATAGCATTCGCTGCTCGGTTGAATCAACGGGTGGCTCAGTTTATAACTTAAATGCACTTCGTGCAGGTGATATTGATGTTGCGATTGCTCAATCTGATTGGCAATATCACTCATATATGGGAACGGGTCCTTTTGAAACAATCAGTGCTGATAAAAAATTAAGATCACTATTTTCACTGCATTCTGAGCCATTTACCGTTATCACGAGGGCAGATTCTGGCATTAAAACCTTTGATGATATTAAAGGTAAAAGGGTTAATATTGGCAATGCTGGCTCTGGTCAAAGGGCAACATTAGAGGCTATAATGGCTGTTAAAGGCTGGAAAATGGCTGATTTCAAGATAGCTTCTGAGCTTAAAGCATCTGATCAAGCACAAGCATTATGCGATAATAAAATTGATGTAATGATATATGCAGCTGGCCACCCAAATGGTGCAGTGCAAGAAGTTACAACAACTTGTAATGCAAAAATTATCCCAGTTGATGATGCTGATATTGATAAATTAGTTAATCGTTTTCCGTTTTATGCATATACTATAATTCCGGGTGGAATGTATAATGGTAATGATAACGATATTAAAACTTTTGGCGTAAAAGCAACTTTTGTAACTTCAGAATCAGTTGATGAGCAAATCATTTACCAATTAGTTAAAGCAGTATTTGATAATTTTGAAGGCTTCAAAACTCTGCACCCTGTGTTTTCAACCTTGGAGCCCAAAGAGCTTATAAAATCTGGTAATACCGCACCTCTTCACAAAGGTGCTGAAAAATATTTCACAGAGAGAGGCTGGATTTAGCATCCAAATTATAAGGCGGTTTTTACCGCCTTTTTAATTTTAATTAAGATTATTTAAGAAGTTTTATGCAAGAATTATTCTCAGAATTACAAAAAATTGAGCAAGCTGTTAATGCTAAAATGGAAGCATTGCTTCCAGAAGAATCTGAAAGTAGAATTGGTGAAAACAGGCTTATTCAAGCAATGAGATATTCTGCATTAGGCTCAGGCAAAAGGGTTCGTCCATTTTTAGTTATGAAATCTGCATCTTTATTCGGTGTTAGTGAATCTTGTGCTTTACAAGTTGCAGCCGCTATAGAATTTGTTCATTGTTTTTCACTTATCCACGATGATTTACCAGCCCTTGATGATGATGATGAAAGAAGGGGGCAACCAAGTTGCCATGTTAAATTTGATGAGGCAACTGCAATTCTTGCTGGTGATGCTTTGCTTACCCTTGCATTTGAGATATTATCACACGAAACAACCCATATAGATTCTTTCGTAAGGGCTGATTTAGTTCACGCTTTTGCCAAAGCAATCGGCGTAAATGGTATGGTAGGTGGGCAGATGCTTGATATAATGTCTGAAAATCTCTCTTTATCCGTTGAGCAAATAACTAGGCTACAACGCCTTAAAACTGGGCAATTATTCCAAGTTTCTTGTGAAGCAGGTGCGATTCTCGGTAAAGCAGGAAAAAACGCTAGAAATTCCCTCAGAGGTTATGCTTCAAATTTAGGTCTAGTTTTTCAAATCACTGATGACTTACTTGATGCCACCACTGAAACTAACATTGATGGCACACCTAGAAAAGATAAATCCTCTAACAAAGGCACATATATTTCAGTTATGGGAATTGAAAAAGCCACTCAACAAGCAAAGATTCTTACTGAACAAGCAATTTCTCATCTAAATGTTTTTGGTAAAAATGCAGATACCCTGAAAGAGCTTGCCTATTTTGTCCTCAACAGAACGAAGTAAAATAGGGATGAGGGCTTAGGGATTAGTTTGTCATACCCTGAATTTTTTCAGCAAGAAAAAATTATAGGGGTATCTACTTAAAAAAGTTTAGTAAAACTTTTTTAATAAAATTAGCGTCATTTCGAACGAAGTGAGAAATCTGGTTGTAGTATATTCTTCCTAGATTTCTCGCTTTGCTCGAAATGATTCTAACCCCTAACCCCTAAAACCTAGCCACTAACTTGCCACTTGCACTGACCCTTAAAAAGGGATAAATATTTTTATAAATATTAATTCTCAACTAGTTTATGGATACTCTTAACCAAATTTACCAAATTATAGATAGCAAGAAAGATGCTAACCCTGAAAAATCTTATGTTGCCTCTTTATTAAATGGAGGGGTTGAAAAAATATCCAAAAAAGTAGTTGAGGAAGCTGGGGAAACAATCATCGCAAGCCTTTCTGAAAATAAAAATCGCGTGATTAGTGAAGCCGCTGATTTAGTTTTTCACCTTATGGTTTTGCTTTATGCAAAAAAAGTAAAGCCACGAGATATTATGAAAGAGCTTGAAGCTAGAATGGGAATTTCTGGTCTTGATGAAAAAGCCCGCAGAAATCAAAAACAAAAAGTAAATAATTCTAAAAAACTAAAAAATTAATAATGTTACCTGTTGAAAAATTAATTGAAAAATACGGCAAGCCTGAAGCCATTTTATTAGATTGGGATAACACCCTTGCAGATAGTTGGGGGGTTATTTATAAATCTCTAAATAAAGCATTTAGAGGGCTTGGAATGGAAGAATGGAGCTTTGACGATGTTCAAAAAGGCAGGGATAATATTCACCACTCACTAAGAGAATCATTTCCAAGAATTTTTGGCAATCGCTGGGAGGAAGCAAGAGATTTATATTACAAAAGTTTTCTAGAATGCCATTTAGATGAAATTAAACTTCTGCCAGAAGCTGAAAACACCCTCAAAAGCCTTAAAGAGCTTGATGCCCACATTGCAATAGTAAGTAATAAAACTAATAAATATTTGCGTGATGAGCTTAACCATCTGAATATTTCTCATTATTTTGATGAAATAGTGGGTGCAGGTGATGCAGTAAGAGATAAACCCCATAAAGAGCCGCTTCTGCTTGCGCTTTCTTCAAGTACAATTCTTGAGGAAAACTTCCCAACAAAAGTATGGATGATTGGCGATAGCAAAACCGATATAGAAGCCGCCATAAATACTAATTGCATACCGATTTTATATGGTGATGCAGATATTTCAAATTTTATCTCAGAAAATAAAATTGATATTCAGAACCTATACAAAATTAATAATCACCTACATTTTCAGGAATTACTGAATAAATTTTAGTTAATTAATCTAAATATGTAATCTTGATTAGTTAGGGTTTTTATATATAAATCTCAGAATTATTACACTTAATAAAATATTAACATTTATGAATACACATAATGCAGTTGATTGGGGCAAACCCTTTGATGATAGAGATGGAAAAATTTGGTTTAATAGAAAATTAGTTGAATGGAATGATGCAAAAATCCATGTATTAAATCACGGTTTACATTATGCATCTTGTGTTTTTGAAGGCATTAGAATTTATAATGGCAAGCCGTTCAAATTAACTGAGCATAATAATAGACTTATAAAATCTGCGGAATTACTTGATTTCAAAATCCCTTATAGCGTTGAAGAATTAAATGAGGCGTGCATTGCTTCTGCAAAAGCTAGAAATGTTGAAAACGGCTATATTCGCCCTGCTGCTTGGCGTGGCTCTGAGCAGATGGCGGTTTTAGCCGATAAAGCAAAAACTCATGTAGCGGTTGCCTCTTGGGGTTGGCCTGCATATTTTGGAAATGAAGCATTAGAAAAGGGCTTAAAACTTACCTTTTCTGATTGGAAACGCCCTTCACCTGAAACTGCACCAACTGCAAGTAAAGCAGCCGGCTTATATATGATATGCACCCTCACCAAAAACAAGGCTTTTAGAGAAGGTTTTGATGATGCCTTAATGCTTGATTATCGTAATTTCGTTGCTGAAGCTACTGGTGCTAACTTCTTTATGATTATTAATGATGAAATTCATACGCCAATTCCTGATTGCTTCTTAAATGGCATTACGAGGCAAACCGTTATTGAATTGGCAAAATCAAAAGGAATAAAAGTTGTTGAAAGACATTTCGGCGTTGAAGAATTATCTAAAGCATCAGAAGCATTTTTAACCGGCACCGCCGCAGAAATTACGCCCATTGGCTCTATCAAAGGCAAATATGGCAATTTTGAATTTAAGGTTGGTGAAATTACCAAAATGCTAATGAAAGAATATGGGGAAATGGTTAGAAGTTAGGTAGTAAAACTAAAATTTACTTTTGTAAATTTGCAAGGGAGGTGATTGCTAACAAATAAGAATCTATCCCTAAACCACAAATTACGCCTTTTGATGCAAGTGATATATAAGAATTATGGCGAAATTCTTCCCTTCTGAATATATTAGAAATATGAACTTCAATCACTGGAATATTAACCATTAATAGGGCATCCATAATAGCTATTGAAGTGTGGGTGAAAGCACCTGCATTGATTATAATACCCGAATAATTGCCAGCGGATTTATGAATTTTTTCAATTAAATCTGCCTCACTATTAGATTGAAAAAAATCTACTTCCAAATTTTTTGAATTGGCTAAATCTCTGCATCTTTTTTCAATTTCTTCTAGGGTAATATGGCCGTAAATTTCAGGCTCCCTCTTACCAAGCATATTAAGGTTGGGGCCATTAAGTATGAGGATTTTTTTCATTGCAGATAAAGCCTATTATTTCCCTTTGCAAAATATTATTTCGCTTTGTTAATTGCATTAGCAAACGCATCATAACCAAGCGCACCCTTAATTATTTGAGAATTAATTACAAAAGCTGGTGTGCCTTGAACGCCAACTTGTTCGGCAATTGCTCTATTTTGAGAGAGGATATTTTCAATCTCGGGGCTTTTTGCAACTTCTTTAATTTTGCCGGCATCAACGCCAACTGATTCTGCAATGGCAAGAATTTGATCAAGATTTGCTGGTGTTTCTTTTTCCATTTTTCTAAAAAACTCAAAAGATTTTTCCGGTGCAATTTTTGCAATAGCCTCAGAAACTCTAGCTTTATCAACTGATAAAGGCCCTAAAATTGGCAGGTTAATTAAAACAATTTTAACATCTTTGAAATTTTCAGAAACTTTAACAACATCACCAACTGATTTTCTACAAAAACCGCAATTAAAATCGTGGAAAACTGCAAACACAACATCACCATCATTATTACCTGCTATTGCTGTTCTTTCTTTTAGTTTTGGCAGAATATCTTTAACCGCACCTTCTGCTTTTTTAGCTTCAACTTCTGCTTGCCTCATCTGCGATTTTTTAAGGGCTTGAATTATAATTTCAGGGTTTTCTTCAATGAATTTAGAAATTTCATTTTGCAAATTAGCACCACCCGCACTTGCACCACTGCTATTATTTTTATTTTGTAAATATAGCACCGTTAAAGCTGAAGAGGTAATAACCGCAAGGATGAATAAAACTAAAATTAAAATTCTTTGTGCCATAATTATTATAATTTTTATTGTTGTTGATAATTTAATAACATTGTAACTATCAGTTTTCTAAAAGTCTTCCAAGTTCTTTTTTTAATTCATTGAATTTTAGATAATCCTGTGATGAATTATCCACAAGCTCTTCTGCTTTTGAGAGATAAAATTTAGAATTATTTTTATCTTTTGCGATAATTGCTGATTCCGCCAGATATAAATAAGATTTATCTAATTGCCCAAGTTTTCCGTAGGCAATACCTAAACGATTTATTGCACCAATATTTTTTGGCTCTCTTGCGATTATAGTTTTTAATGTAGTTGTTGCCTCAGTTAAATTGGCTTTGCCACCTTGTGCCATAAGTGAATTAGCAAATTTTAGCTTAATTAAATTTGAATTTGGCAACATCTCAATAACTTTTTTATATTGGTTTGTGGCTTCTGCAATTTTGCCTCTTTCAAATAGAAACTGCCCTTTTAGCTCTTGATAATAGGGGTCATTAGGGTTGGAGTTTATTAGCTTATCTAAATATGCTTGTGATTCATCAAAGCGAGCCTCTTTATGATAAGCAACGGCAAGTGCATAATAGGCCTCAGCATTATTTTTACGCTTGAACATTCCCCTAGTTCTTTTTGGATTTGCTAAGAAGCCATAAAATTTGCCACGAATTCTCTTAAATTTTTCTTCCGCTGAAATTGAAGCCCTTTTATCAACATCGGGGTTATTTTTTACATAATTGAGAATATAATTTATTCTATCTTCTGAAACTGGGTGAGTTAACATATATTGATCAACAATATCACCTGCAATCCTTTGTTTCGCTGTAAGTTTTCTTAAGATTTTAACCAAACCAAGCGGGGTGATATTGATCTCTCTAAGCACATCAAGTGCAACTGCATCTGCGGCGTTTTCATAATCTCTGGAATAGCTAAGTGCCCTTCTTGTTGCAATATTCTGACCAGCTGATGATATTGCAAGACCGGCTTCCGCTGGTGCACCAGCTAACACTGAGCCAAGCCCCAATACATAACCTGCAATCATACCAATATTAATGTCTTGAAAATTACCACTTTTTTGAATTAAATGCGCCCCTTTAATATGCCCTGCCTCGTGAGCTAAAACCCCAAGTAATGAAGGCAAATCATCAGCTTCCATAATAAGCCCAGTATGGATAAAAACTTTTTGCCCATTTGCAACAAATGCGTTTATTGAGGGGTCATTAATAATAATAATTTCAACTGCGTTTTCATCTAAGCCAATAGAGCGAAATATTGGTGTGGTAACTTCTCTCAAAAAAGATTCTGTTTCATCATCTCTAATCAAAGAAATTGCATTTTTGGTTGAAGAAGTTGCATTAAAAGATAACAAAATTAACATTAAAACTATGGTTAATTTTGAGAAAAAATTATATGATTTTTTTGGCATTATAAAAATAATTTACTTCAATGCAGAATAATAGCACAAAAAAGAAAAAAAAGATATATCTTGCTGAAATAGGCAAAATGACTGATAATTTCTTGAATTCTGTATTTGAAAAATGGCAAAATTTTCTTAATGCTAGAAATTTCTCTGAAAACACTAAAGAAAGCTATTTTAATGATTTATATTTTTTCATAAAATTTTTTTATGAGAAAAATTCTCAAATTATTAATAAGGATATTTTAGAAAATCTTAGGCAATCTGATTTTCGTTTATTTATCGCAAATATTAAAGAGCAAAGGGGGGCGGCTTCTTCAAGGGCTAGAACAATTTCTTCTATAAAAAGCTTTTATAAATTTTGTGAGAATAATGATTTTTTTACCAATGAATTTTTAAGCCTTATTAAACTTCCTAAAACCGCAAAAAACTTACCTAGAGCAATTAGCGTTGAAAAAACCCTAGAAGCAGTTGAAAATATCTCTGAGATTGAATTTCACAAAAATAATTATGAACAATGGGTTTCGGCTCGTGATAGAGCAATGTTAATGCTTATATATAGTTGTGGGCTTAGAATTTCAGAAGCAATAAATCTTAAAATTAAAGATTTTACCGCCGGCAATAATTTTCTAAAAATAAAAGGTAAGGGCAATAAAGAAAGGCTTGTGCCATTGCTTCCAAAAGTTTTAGAAGAGATTGAGAATCTAAAAATAATCTGCCCTTACATAAATTCTTCTGATGAAAATTCTTATCTTTTTTATGGCAAGCAAGGCAAGAAAATTGATGCGGCAGTTTTCCAAAAAATTATTAGAAATCTAAAGAATATGCTTGGGCTTCCGGAAGGTTCAACCCCTCACGCTTTTAGACATTCCTTCGCAACGCACTTGCTTTCTAATTCTGGTGATTTAAGAACAATTCAAGAATTATTGGGGCATTCAAATTTATCAACAACACAAAAATATACTAAAATTGATTCTGCAAGAATCTTCAAAGAGCTTGATAGAATTAATGAAGGGTAGCCAGAAAATATGAGAAATTTTTTATTTACATTTACCATATTAATTTCACTTTTAAGCGTTTCAGCTTGTGGTTTAATTTATCAAAAACCTAAACTAAGCCTTGATGATGAAGAAAATAAAATCACGCTAATTGAGGTTTATAAAAAGAAACGCAAAATGTATTTGCTAAATAAAAAAGGGAAAGTTGTTAGAGAATATAATATTTCGCTAGGCTTTACACCAAAAGGTAAAAAACGATTTGAAGGTGATGGCAAAACCCCAGAGGGCAGTTATTTTATCTCTCATAGAAATCCAAATAGTAAATATTTTTTATCGCTACAAATTTCTTATCCAAATGAAAAAGATATTAAATTTGCTTCTCAATTCAAAAAATCAGCCGGGGGGCATATTATGATTCACGGCTTGAAAAATAATCATAGCATCTTTGACTATATAAATCATTTATTTAAGGATTGGACAGCCGGTTGCATAGCAGTTACCAACTCTGAAATGAAAGAAATATGGGATATTGTAGAAGTTGGAACGCCAATTAATTTATTCCGCTAGATATTTTGTGCAAATATAACTTTAGGGCTTAGGGCTTGGTTTGTAATACCCTGAATTTTTTCAGCAAGAAAAATTATAGGGGTATCCAATAAAATTCGCGTCATTTCGAGCAGAGCGAGAAATCTAGAATGAATATACTTCAACCAGATTTCTCACTCCGTTTGAAATGACTTTAATAAATTTATTTAGATTACCTATTAATTTTACGCTTTAGTTCTCCCCCGCAAGCAGGGTAGAAATAATGCGCTTATTAATAATTCAATAGCTTGTTAAATAAAACCACTCGCACTAATCCTTAACCCCTAGAACCTAACCCCTCCCAAATAATATTGTTGCTAGAATGCCTCAGTAAATAAGGTTTGTAATATAAATAAAAATAATACTTGAAATTATTTATTGCTATATATATGTAAATAATGCTTATTGCATAAGTGGATTGTACTTGCACATATTTTATGTGTCTGCAATTTTTACTAACTAAATAAAAGGTTTCTAAAATGAAAAAACTTTTACTTGCTACTTCAGCATTAGTAGGCTTAGCTTCTTCTGCTGCACTTGCTGGTGGTGGTCATGCTCCTGTTACAGGTTCTGCTACTTCAGCTAACGCTGGCGCACTTAATGTGATGGTTGGCGGTTTTATAAATGTTGAGCACGCTATCAGCGATCAAGATAACGCTGCAAACAGCCAAGGTATTACTTCTCCGGGTACTGCTGGTCAATTAAGAGATGCTAGTTTCACTAATGATGCTGAAATTCACATCACTGTTGCTGGCTCTGCTGAAGATTTTGACTACGGCGGTGTTGTAGAGCTTAACGCTCAGATTGACGCTGTTGACCCTGAAGGTGGCTTAAACTCTGATAGAGTTTTCTTATTTGCTGAAAATGATGGCTTCGGTCGCGTTGAATTTGGTGGTAATGCAGGCGCTTCTCAATCTTTAGAGATTGATGCTTCTAATATAGCTCGTGGAACTGGTGGTATTGAAGGCACTTGGTGGAACTATGTTGATGTTGACAGTGATAACAACGCTGTAACATACTTAATCCAGCCAAACCTTGTAATTGCTGAGCAAGATCAAAGAGGTTCTGATGTTTCTAAAATCACTTACTACACTCCTAGATTCTCTGGCGTGCAGTTAGGTGCGTCTTATACTAATGATTCTGGTGATTTAGGCTCTGCAAACTCTCTTTCTGGCACTCAAAACGCTGGTCAGTTTGATGAAGTTTTCTCAGGTGGTATTAACTTTGAAGAAAATATTGAAGGTTTAGATGTTGGTTTAGCTGCTGTTGGTGAAACTGGTCAAGCTGAAACTGCTACAGTTAATGATTTATCTGCTTACTCTTTAGGTGGTAAATTAGGCTTTGAAGGTTTCTCAGTTGCTGGTAACTGGGCTGATCTTGGTGATTCTGGCTTAGCTACAACTGCTACTGAAGATTCTCAAACTTATTGGACAGCTGGTGCTGCTTATGAAAATGGCCCATTCGGCGTTTCATTAACTCACTTAAATTCTGAGCAAGGTCAAGGCACTGTTTCTAATGAATTAGCAAACACAGTTCTTGGCGCTGATTACCAATTAGCTCCGGGTTTAACACCTTATGTTGAAGCTGCATTCTTTGAATTTGATGCAGGTGCTACTGCTCGTGCAGACAATGATGGTAATGTTGTTGTTCTAGGTGCTGAGCTTTCTTTCTAATTATTTAATTAGAACTTAGATTTTAGGGCGGGTTTTCCCGCCCTTTTTATTTAAGGGGGGCAAGGCAAGTTAGGGGCTAGGTTCTAGGTATTAGGTGTTAGGGTTTAGTTAGTCATACCCAGAATTTTTCCACCAAGGAAAAATTATAGGGTTATCCAAATAAAAAAAGTTTACCAAAACTTTTTTAATAATATTAATTAGCACTTGGTTATACATTATAGTTAACAAGCTATTGAAGTAGTTATAAACGCAGTATTCCTCCCCCCGCAAGCAGGGGGAGAACTAAAGCGTAAAACCAACTGGTTAATCTATAATTTATCACCCTAAGCACTTACCATACTAAACAACAAAAAAATATGTTCACAGGAATAATTACAGATGTTGGGGTTTTGAAGGAAATTATTAAAAAACCTCATATTGAAACATTTATTATTGAAACAAATTATAATTCTGATGATATAAATATTGGGGCTTCAATTGCCTGTAATGGTTGCTGCTTAACGGTTACCAAGAAAGAAAAAATAAATAATAACAAAACACTTTTATGGTTTGATTTATCGCCTGAAAGTCTCAACAAAACCACATATAACAAAGCAAAAATCGGTGATTTAATTAACCTTGAAAGATCCCTTAAAATTGGTGATGAGCTAGGCGGACATTTAGTTACAGGCCATATTGATTCTAAAGCAAAAATAATAAAAATTATTAAGGATAAAGATAATTGGATAGTGCAATTCAAACTTAATGAGGCGGAATTTCAGAAATTTATTTCAAATAAAGGCTCAATCACAATTAACGGAACTTCCTTAACTATCAATAAAATTGAAGGTGATATTTTTGAAATAAATATTATCCCACATACGCTTGCCAATACAAACTTTAATAGCTTACAAGAAAATGATGAAGTAAATATTGAAGTTGATACAATTTCTCGTTATTTATCTAAATTAATAAAACCAGAATTTTTAAGATAAAATAAAATGAGTAAACCCCTTAAAATTGCAAATTTAAGCAAAAAATTTGGTGAGAATAATGTTTTAGATAATATCTCATTTGAAGTTGAAAAAGGTGAAATTTTTGGCTTAATTGGCTTAAATGGAGTGGGTAAAACCACAATGATTAAAATTATTCTTGGGCTGCTTGAGCAAGATTCTGGCGTTTCACAAATTTATGAAATTAACTCATCTAATAAAGATGCAAGGCAAAATCTCTCTTTCTTGCCTGAAAAATTTTACCCCTCACAACAATTAAAAGGCAGAGAATTTCTAGAAATAACTTGTAGCTATTATAAAAGGCAATTTAACTTTTCAGAAGCTGTAAAAATTGCAAATTTATTAAAATTAAACCCTGAAGTTTTGAATAATAAAGTTTCTAGCTATTCTAAAGGTATGGGGCAGAAACTTGGTTTAATGTCTGCATTCTTAACGGGCTCCCCCTTCTTAATGCTTGATGAGCCTATGAGTGGGCTTGATCCCAGTGCTAGAATTGCCCTTAAAGAAACTATGATAGATTTTGTAAAATCTAACCCAAATAATACAATATTTTTCAGCTCTCATATTCTTTCAGATATTGATGAAATTTGCGATAGAATTGCAATTCTTCATAATTCAAAAATTATCTTTTTAGGTAAACCAACAGAATTCAAAGAAAAATTGCAGATTAACAGCCTAGAGCGAGCCTTCCTAAAATCTATAGAATAATATAGCTATAACTATTTTCTATTTTCCTTTGCGGATTTTACAAATTCTTTGAAAATTGGGTGAGGGGCAAAAGGCCTTGATTTTAACTCTGGATGAAATTGCACCGCAATAAAAAATGGGTGGTTTTTAAGCTCTACAATTTCAGGCAATTTACCATCAGGGGAAAGCCCTGAAAATATAAGCCCGCATTCTTCTAATTTATCTTTATAATTAATATTAACTTCATAGCGATGTCTATGCCTTTCAGAAATTTCTTTATTGCCATAAATTTTATGAGCTAAACTACCATCTTTTATAATGCAATCATAAGCCCCTAAACGCATTGTTCCACCAAGATTTCCGCCAAGTGAGCGAGTTTCTTTCTCACCATCTTTTTGCCATTCGGTCATAAGCCCAATTATTGGGTCTTTAGTGGGGGTAAATTCAGAGGAAGTTGCATCATTAATGCCAGCTAAATTTCTTGCAACTTCAATTACCGCCATTTGCATACCAAAACAAATACCAAAATAAGGAATTTTATTTTCTCTAGCATATTTAATTGCTGAAATTTTGCCCTCTGAGCCTTCATTACCAAACGCACCCGGCACTAAAATCGCATTAACATTTGCAAATTCATTCTTGATATTATCATCACTAAAAAGCCTAGAATTTACCCATTTTATTTTAACTTTAACATTATTTGCAATGCCAGCGTGGCAGAGGGCTTCTAATATAGATTTATAGGAATCCGCAAGTGAAGTATATTTTCCAACAATAGCAATGGTAACTTCACCATCTTTGGGGTTGCTAACTTTTGCAGATATTTCTTCCCAGATAGCTAAATTAGGTTTTGCTTGATAATCTAAACCGAATTTTTTTAGCACCTGCACATCAAGCCCTTGTTTATGATATTCTGAAGGAACTTTGTAGATGCTATCAATATCTAGGGCTTCAATAACCCTTTCAGGTTTAAGGTTACAAAATAAAGCGATTTTTTGTTTATCAGATTGAGAAATTGGATATTCCGTTCTGCATAATAAAATATCTGGTTGAATACCAATGCTTCTAAGCTCTTTTACTGAATGTTGGGTTGGCTTGGTTTTTAATTCTTTCGCCGCAGAGATATATGGCACTAAAGTTAAATGCAGATAAAGAGAGTTTTCTTCACCAATTTCATTGCCAAGTTGCCTAATGGCTTCAAAAAATGGCAAGGCTTCAATATCGCCAACTGTTCCACCAATTTCACAGATTAAGAAATCAACCCCTATAGTATCAGCTGTTATAAAATCTTTAATAAGATTAGTAACATGAGGGATAACCTGCACGGTTGCACCTAAATAATCCCCCCTTCTCTCTTTTGCTAGTAAGTTAGAATATATTCTGCCTGAAGTAACACTATCACTTTTTGTTGCACTAACATTTGTAAATCTTTCATAATGCCCTAAATCTAAATCCGTTTCGGCACCATCATCAGTAACAAAAACTTCACCATGTTGAATTGGGTTCATAGTGCCGGGATCAACATTCAAATAAGGGTCTAGCTTTCGCAAGCGAACATTATATCCCCTTGATTGCAACAAAGCCCCAAGGCTTGCAGATGCAATACCCTTTCCAAGCGATGAAACCACGCCCCCTGTTATGAATATATATTTTGTCATAGGCACAATAAAATGCTTACTTGATATATAGATTGCTCAAAAAGTGCAAGAGTAATAAGAGTTATCTCTTACAATTCTTTATGCATTATTAGGGCATCAACAAGCCCTAGCTTTTTGTGTCTGAAGGCTTTGGGGCTAATTCCAATTATTTTGAAACCTAACGATTTCCATAAATTTACCGCTGGAATATTAGTTGATACTACAAAATTAAATTGCATTGCTAAAAAACCCTTTTCTTTTGCTTTTTCCAAAGAATGCACCCCTAAAGCCTTGCCAACACCTTTACCTTGAAACTGAGGAGATATCATATAGCTTGCATTAGCAATATGATCACCAAGCCCAATACGATTTTTACGAATTGCATAAAATCCAGCAATTTTATTATCTATTTCCGCAACAAAGCATTTATTCTTATCACCAGTAAAATATTCTATTGCTTCTGCCTCGGTTGTTTCTTCAGTAAAAACATATGTTTCACCTGATTTTATAACCTCTTGGAAGATTTTCCAAATCTCTTGCTTATCTTGTATTTTATACTCTCTTATTATCACTTTTATAACCCTAATATTTCACTGAACAGCCATAAGGGGTGGTGATTTTATTATTAACTTCTTTGCCTTCTAGTAATTCATCTAAGGCCTTTGCGACATAGTTTTCAGCCTTAGTAACATCATTTTTACTAGCAGATGGAATATTATCAACCGCACCAGCATAAGCAATTATGCCTTCTTTATTAATTACAAAAAATTGTGGCGTTGAAGTTGCACGATAATTTTTACCAATTTCACCAAATTTATCCCTTATATAATGATTTGCAGAAAGCCCAGCACTTACAAACCAGCCTTTTGCATCAATATCATTTTTGAAATAGCCCTCTTTACCTTCTGCAGAAGAATTAATTGTAACCCAAATTATGCCTTTTTCGGTGTAGGTTTTTTGTAAATTTTGTATATTGTTAGTTTCATAATGCTTTCTAACAAAAGGGCAAACAGGGTTATTCCACTCCAGAACGATAATATTTCCCTTCTTTTCTGATAGGTTAAATTCCTGACCATTAATATCTTTGGTTTTTATATCTGGGGCTTGCTCACCAACATTATAAGCATTCGCATTTGAGGTTAAAATTGTAACCAAAAAAACTATAAATATTTTATAAATCTTTTTCATATGTTAATTTTAGGGGTTGGGGGTTTAGGGGTTTGTTATAGTATAAATTATATTTAGGTATGATATGTCATCCTGACCCTAGAGCGAAGCGAAGGGGAAGGATCTTTAGATGTTTCGCTAAGCTCAACATGACAGACCTTATTATAAAATACTATATTATTTCAATTCTAACCTCACAAGCTGGGGAAGAATTTAGAGGGGGCAACAACTTACCACTTGCTACTCGCTGCCACTCAACTCATCAAGTTTTTGTTGATAAAATTGCTCACCAATAGTTATTTTTTCTCTATTTTGAGATTCACGCCAATTATTTGTATCTCTAAGTGAGTAAATACAACCGCAATATTCTTGCTTGTAAAAACTCTCCCTTTTTGCAATATCATACATTCTAGCACCACCACCTTCTTTACGCCAGTTATATGTCCAATATTTAACATCACCTACAAGTTCAGCGGCTCTGATACCACAATCATTTATTTGCTCCATATTCTTCCAGCGGGAAATGCCAAGTGAGCTTGTGTAGACCTTAAAACCTTTTTCTTTTGCATATTCAGCGGATTTTACAAATCGCATATCAAAACACATTGTGCATCTTTTGCCCCTTTCAGGCTCATATTCCATACCTTTGGCTTTAGAAAACCAATTTTGCACATCATAATCTGCGTCAATAAATTCAATGCCTAATTTATCGGCATATCTTTTATTTTCATTCTTGCGAATCTCATATTCTTTTAATGGGTGAATATTGGGGTTATAAAAATAGATGGTTAAATCAAGCCCTGCCTTAACCATAGCTTCAATAACCTCACCGCTACAAGGGGCACAACAAGAATGAAGAAGAATTTTATTTTCACCCTCTGGCACTTCAAGCTCAATATCAGGGCGACTATCAAGAATATTCTGTGGAATGTTAATTTTCATCTTCTTTTTCCTCTTCTTCTTTCTCTAGAATATTATTTGCTTTGCGATAATCAAAAAATTTTAGCTGAAAATTATCTAATTTATTAATAAATAAATATGGTATAAAGCCAATTAATGCAATAGTGCTATAAGCAATATAAAATAAAAAGGAGGCCGCAACGCCAATATCCTTATCCAACTGCATAATGCCTGCAAAGCTAATATAAGTAAATTCTCTAATACCAAGCCCACCAATAGAAATTGGAATAATCGCAAAGATATTTGCAATTAAGAATATAACTACATATCCAAGTAAGCTGGTTATAGTTTCGCCACCGAATGATTCTAAAATTGCAATAATGGCAAGCAAGTAAAATAACTGCACGATAAATGAAAATCTAGAAGCACCAACTTGCACCCTTAAAGGCTCTTTCAGCAATATTTTGGCAAGATATGAATATGAAGGCAGTAAAATTATAAAGCCAATTATTATAATCTGCGTGATATAAGGAATATTAATATGACCTTTATAAAAATAAGCAAAAACTAGCAAGAAAAGCACCAAGAAGAATAGGCCACTCGCCCTGCCCCTTATGGTTGCTAATATTGATTGTTGCCAAGGAAAACGAAATTTTTTCTGAAAATAATAGGCTTTATAACCATCACCGCCAATACCGCCCGGTAAAACCACATTAAACATTGTGCCAATAAAATAAAAACAGATTGCATAAAAGGCGTTAAAATTCATTCCAGCAACTTGGTAATAATATCTCATTCTATAGCCACCAAAAACTTGAGCAATAAATATGCTAAGTAATGCAATTATAATATAATTTACCTCAATATTTTTGAGTAAATTATCAAGTTTATCAAAATCTAGCTTGGTAACTACAAGATATATCAAAAGGGAACTCAAAAATAATTTGAGGAAATTTATGTATAATTTTTTCTTCTTTTTTGAGTTCACCTTAATGTGAGAAATATAAATTAGGCTCTTTTAATGCCATTTGAAATCATCTCTTCGGCTTTATCTTTGCCTTCAAAGCCAGTAACTTTAACAAATTTGCCCTTTTCTAAATCTTTGTATCTTTCAAAGAAATGCTTAATTTGGTTGATTAAAGTTTCAGGTAAATCTTGGTAAGAATTTATATCATCATAAAGGCCAGTTAATTTATTGTGAGGCACTGCTACAATTTTCTCATCTTCACCTTTTTCATCTTCCATTTTTAGAACGCCAACTGGTCTGCATCTTATAACGCAACCTGGAACAAGCTGATAAGGTGCAACCACTAGTACATCTACAGGGTCGCCATCACCTGAAAGAGTATTTGGAATAAAACCATAATTGCACGGATAAAACATTGGCGTTGAAAGAAATCTATCAACGGTAATAAAGCCAGAATCTTTGTCAAATTCATATTTTACTGGCGCAGAATTCGCAGGAACTTCAATAACCACATTCACATCAAATGGTGGGTTTTTACCAGCTGAGATTTTTTCTATATTCATAATTTTTATTTTTTAGTTTATAAATTTTATTGGGTGAATTCATAATGAGAAAAGCGAAACATCTAAACTGAATAGAATAGATTC
Organism: uncultured Rickettsiales bacterium; assembly: GCA_964445765.1. Taxonomy (GTDB): domain Bacteria; phylum Pseudomonadota; class Alphaproteobacteria; order Rickettsiales; family UBA8987; genus JANPLD01. The sequence goes on from CAYULD010000002.1 coordinate 225,197, forward strand.
TTCACTAAGCTCAGAATGAGAAATTAAGTAAACACTCAAAATATTATTTCAGGGTAACCCTACATTTTATGTTTGGTGCTGTCATTTCATCACAAACAATTTTACCATCACCACCATTAAATAATGGACCAACTTGTAATAAATATATGTTATTATCTGGGCTTTGAACAATTTTATAATCAACATTAAATTTATTAGAATAAGTTTGGAAGAATTTTCTTGTTTCATCTTCGCTTACAAATTCACCAATCATTGAATAAACTTTTTTACTTTCAACAATACTGAAATCTCTAATAGCTGGGGAATCAATTTTTTGATCAACAAGTGCTTGGCAAGAAGCCTCTGAGCTGGAATAAACCTCGCAAACTTTATTGGCTGAAACTTCATCTTCCAATTTGCCAACTGCTAACATAAATTTATTTGATGACGCTGATTGCACAATTTTATAATTATATAAAAGCCCAAGCCTTAGTGAGATTTTGTTGAAATATTCAACCGCTTGCTGCGCTGAATCAAAAATCCCAATAACAGCGTGTGTGCCTGATAAATCATTATCACTGGCAGCTGCTGAATAATCATAAGTTGCATTATTATTCTGATTGCTATTAGAAGCAGAATTTAAGTTGGGCTCTTCAATTTTTGAAAGCTCTGGAATGTTATTTTGATTATCACTTGAAGGGTTCGCCTCAATTTTTTCTTGCGGTAATTTTGGAGCTTCTTCTGGGTTTTTAGAAGGTGCTGGAATTTCATCTTCGTTAGCAAAAACTTCATCTGGCATTGGAGGCTCTGGGATATTTTCAGATTCAGATAAAATCGCATCAAGCTCTGGCATAGTTTCTTCTGCAACTTCTACATTTGGCACTTTTTTATTTTCAGCGTAAGAAACATCTGCTTGCCAATTTTGTTCTTGGTTTTCAACTTCTTTTACTGGCTCAACTGATATTCTAACTTCTTCAGTTTTTGCTTTTGTTTCTAGAATATCTTGCCCTAAATTATCACGAGAAGCATAAGAATTTATAGGCTTTTCAACCTTTCTAACTGGTGAAATTACAGGGGCATTTTGTTGAATAATTCTTGAATAAACTTGCCCTTTTCTTTCTTCAGGTATAGCACGCCAAAACTGAATAGATTTTGGGCCCCTTGCGAAATTGCCTTGAACTGTTGGATATTCACTCCTCTCAAAATCTGTATTTTGCCTATAAGAAGCTTGAGGGCTTGCAGTTTGAATGGGCATTCTGCCCGCCATAGATTTTGGGATATTAATATTAGAATTATTGTTGAAATTGCCATTATAATTGCTGTTATAATCTGGCACTTGTCTATTTATTGCATTATCAGCTCCGTAGTTAATATCAGCAGATGGTGCTAAATTTGGGGTAGCTCTATTAGAAATTTCAAGATTTCTAACCCTTTTTGCTTCTAAATCATCTAAGTTATATGAAACATCATATGAGCCATCATTATTATAAAAAGTTTGGATATTAGAAGCTAACTGATTTCTATCAAAATTATTATCCCTTGGCAGGTTGTTAAATTCAGAAGGTAAGATATTCTGCCCACTTGCTGGCTCACTTAAAATTTGGTTAGCCGTTTCATCAATTAGATTATTACTATTTAACTGCTCTGCATTTTGCCAATTAACATTGCTTGCAACTGGCCTTCTTTCCATTACTTCCCCATCTATTTGAACTTCTGCCACAGGAACTGCTTTCATTTGATTATAAACTGGGGCAGCGGGTGCTTCAAAGAGATTTTCTTGGATATCGTTTTTGTTATAATTTTGCGTATATTGGGGTCTATAATTATTATTTAATATAGAAGTTCTTCTTCTTTCTTCTGGCGACATAAGAGATCTTGGAAGACCAACCATATCATAATATTCTTTTCTAACTGAGCTGTAGTCATTTGTATCATAATTTCTAGCAGATGGATATGTTTTTGGTGTGATATCTCTTTGATATTTAGATTCTTTTATAAAACCTTTATCGTTAATTCTAACAACCTGCAATGATGAAACTGGCATTGTAAATAACCCAGAAGCTGGCTTATATTTTTGATAATTAAACTCAGGAACATTAATATTTCCGGTTGTTTCAGAAAATTTTGGTGAATCATAATTAGTAGTTTCAAAAACTTGTTTTCTAGCAATTTCAGTATATGCAAAACTCGCAGGTTTTGAGTAATCTTGCTGAATAGGCTGTTGGGGGGCTGTGTTATTAAACTGCTCTTGCGGTGGCATATTTACTGGGTAAAAACCAATTTGAACTTCTTTATCAGAAAATACTTCCTCATTAATATTTCTATCCATTTGATTATTTTGAGGCAGGTTTTGATTAACTATGGCTTGTCTTTGCTCTTGTAATTTATTATTCAAGTATTCTTGTTTTGCCTGATTATTTTCTAAATTATTATTGGCTTCTAAAGCTAGATTTTCTTTTGCTAAATCATCAAGTAATAAATTCTGCTGAGATTCTAAATTATTAGCTTGTGGAGTTATATTTCCGCCCATTTTAGCACGCTCAGAATTTGGTAAAACCACCGCTGGAATCTCATAAGAATTATTACCATTTGCTAAATCTATCACCCTTGGTGCTGATGGTGGGATTGCTTGGGTAACGCCTAAATTATCCGCTGATGTTGGGGATATAAGATTATCAAAACTCTCTTCCACCTGCACTGGCTGTAATTGGCTTTTATTTTCTTGCTGAATATATTCTTTATTAGCAAGGCTATTATTTATTAGTGGGTCTGTTAACTCAGAAGAATTTTGAAAGTTGCCAGATAAAGCATTTATAACCGCCTCATTTCTAGAGGCAGAAGCCTTGTTAATTGAACTATAACCCTCATTATCTTTTATATTTGGATTAGCACCCGCTTGAATAAGTTTTGCTACAACTTCAGTGTTACCTTGCCTTGTTGCAATATGAAGCGGGGTTGCGCCCCCTAAATCTTGGGCGTTTAGATCTGCACCGCTTGCAATTAAAATATCTGCAATATTACCATAATTATTAAATGCTGCCCTATGTAATGCGGTGGTTTTGAATCTTCCGGTTGAATTTGGATCAGCACCTTGTTGCAGTAGAAGCCTAACTATTGAAGCATTATTATTTTCAACTGCATCAATTAATTGGTTTTCAAAGCTCAGTTTTTGCTCCTGCGTAATGCCGTTTAAGGGCAAAAGCAAAGCAAAAGCAAAAAATATTACTTTGAAAAATCTATTAACCACAATTAAAAATAAAAATTAGACCGAATGTTGATATATGTAATTTTTAATTTGGTCAATATTGTTTGGCATAATTTCAAATTTTTCTTCCCTTGAAAGAATATCTTCTAAATGTTCAGGAAGTTTAGGTTTAATACCTATAGACTCTATCACAACATCAGGAAATTTAGCTGGGTGTGCAGTTGCTAGCACCACCATTGGCTCCCCTTTTTTGCGATAAATTTCTGCCGCCCTTGTGCCTGTTGCAGTATGTGGGCAAACTATATAATTATATTTTTCATATATTCTTTTAGTTTCTATTTTTATTTCTTCATCATTTGAAGAGGAACTCTTAAAAGTTTTAGTGATTGAATTATACACATTTTCTGAAACATCCATTTTACCGGTTTCTCTAAAATGAACCATTTTTTTTCCAACTTTTTCACCATCATAATTATGCTCTAAGAATAGCAATCTTTCAAAATTACTTGAAACTTGAATATCCATACTTGGTGCAACGGTGCTTTTTACTTTGTGCCTGCTATAATCATTGCCACTAAAAAACCTGTGTAAAATATCATTTTCATTTGTTGAAACCACTAATAAATTAACTGGTAAGCCCATTTTCATAGCCATATAGCCACCAAAAACATCCCCTAAATTTCCACTTGGCACTGAGAATGAAACTGGCCTATCTGCGTTAGTAATTGCAAGAACCGTTTGAAAATAATATACAATTTGTGCAACAATTCTTGCCCAGTTAATTGAATTTACCGCAGAAAGCCTTATATCTTTCATAAATTCAGGGTGCTTAAACATTTCTTTAACCATATCTTGGCAATCATCAAAATTGGTTTGCACTGCAATATTAAAAATATTATCTGAAATGACTGTCGTCATTTGATGTCTTTGAATCTCACTAATTTTATTATGTGGGTGAAGCATAAAAATTTTAACATGCTTGCAATCTTTAACCCCATAAATAGCCGCTGAGCCAGTATCACCAGAAGTTGCACCAATTATAACAATATCTTGATTTCTTTTAGTTAAAATATAATCTTGCAGATTACCTAAAAATTGTAAGGCAATATCTTTGAAGGCAAGGGTTGGGCCATGAAATAGCTCAAGAATATAATAATCATCTTCTAGCTTAACAAGATTAGTAATTTCTGGAGTGGTGAAATTTACGCAACTTTTATCAATAATTTTTTGTAAATCATCATCCGGAATTTCATTATTTACAAACGGCTTTATAACATTGAAAGCAAGTTTTGCATAAGGAAGGTTTTTCCAAGATTTAATTTCCTCTAGAGAAAATTGCGGAATAGAATCTGGCACATATAAACCGCCATCGCTCGCAAGCCCTGAAGTTACAACATCAGTAAAATTTTTAATAGGTGCTTGCCCTCTTGTTGAAATATATTTCATAAAACTGCTAATTATTTACTTTTCTCGCCACCAAGCATTTGCAATAAGCCATCAACACCGCCGGCATCTTGCAAGGCTTTATTAACTTTATTAATAATTTTCTTACCTTCTTCACTATTTATAGCTTCTTGAAGTTTTGGATTATCTAAAATATTGGGCAAATTTCTCTGTAAACCCTCAGAAATATTAGGGATAACTTTTGGCTTGTTAACATCACCAGCCAACCTAACAGGCAAGCTAACATTCTGCCCTGCAACTTGCGTTGAAATATCGCTCATCATATCTATATGCTCGGTCAACAAATTATAATTACCATTAGCAACTAATTTAGTAGTTTGATTATGTGCATTAACTGAAGTTATGCCCGCAACCCCATCAAGAATATTATAAACACCGGTTATGCTATCTATGATAGTTTTTTTAGTATAATCTTTTTCTTTATTATAATTCAGCGGATTTGCTAAAAATTCATTGATGTCAAAACCATAAATTTCAGCATTTGATATGTTAAAATCCCCCCTTGCTTTGAGGTTTTTCTTATATTCTTCATCAAGTTTGCCGGAGGTTTCAAACTGAGATTTTATAATTGCCTTGCCAGCAAATTTCTTTTGTGTATCGGCAAAATTTTCAAAATCTATAATTCTTCTAAGCTCATCTAAATTTGCGGTGCTTATTATAACATCACCTTTTACTATATTTGCATCTTTATTATTAATAATTTCAACTTCACCGCTTGCTGTTGTTTCATTATGAACAATAGTAAAGTTAGATAGTTTTTTAGAATTATCCTTAAACTCCAAAAAACCCTTTAATGATGCATTTATCGGTGAAGTTAAATTTAGAATAATATCTGATTTTCTATTAGTGCGGAAGTTTTTGAAATCTTCAATTTTTAAGTTACCCGCATATTTTTTATTAGAAAGGGTGGCGTTAAAATCAAAATCTATACCCTTAGAAAGTAAATCATTAAAGGTAAAGCCAATTAAGAAATCTTCAATAGTTTGGCTGGTGCCATCAGCTTTAACAATTTCCGCTTTAGCAAATTCAACAAAGGAATAAGGGAAGATACCAAAATTTATCTCAGAAGAAAATTTGATTTTCTGCCCCTCAGGCAATTCAAGATTTTTTATGATGAATGCTTCTATTTGCTCTTGCCTAACAACAAAAGGTGCAAGAATTAAAGATGTGATAATAAAGAATATGGTAACTAATAAACTGCCAGCAATTACTTTAATAATTGATTTAGCCATAATATTTATATTTAGTTTTTTATAGGCTTACTAGCTAGTTTGTATTAAAAGGTCAAGATTTTAGGGGGGCAAATTAAAAAAACATTTTTTCTAGCCAGTTACCAAAAGTAATATCAAGAATTTCTGCATTGCCAGTTACACGATTTATTTCAGTTGAGAAATTATAAATCTCATAAGGCTCTAGCTTTTCCTTTTCAATTTTTATTTTATCTTCCGCAATAACTCTACCACCTTTGCTTAGAATTTTAACATCTAGGGTTGGGGTTTTAACTTCACGGCTAGAGGTATTTGTTATAACGCCTGATATTTTTATATCCCATTTATTATCATTTATTTGTGATTCTGAAGTAAAATTCACCATTTTTATAGCGGTAAAATCTTCCAGCCCCAACATTTGAGAGATATTCTCATTCAATTTAGGCATAGCCATAAATTGCAATATTACACATATAAAAACTAATATAAGGCAAGCTGCAATATAGCCTAAATTGTTAGTTTTATTAGTTTTAACCGGCAGGTTTTTATCTTCCGACTTATTAACATTCAGCAGATTATCAAGAGAGGATTTTTCCGCAGGGGGCGGGTTTTGATGCCACATATGCCCACATTTTGAGCATTTAACCTTTTTGCCATTTTCGCCAAGTGCTTTCGCGGGAACTGCAAAGGTAGAACTACAATTTGGGCAAGAAATTAGCATCTGATGAATATTGAAAATTTAATTATTTAGCTTAATAAAGAATTATTCTAACTAAAGTTATATATAATAAATGATTAGTGCAATAGCAAAAAGATTTGTTCTTGCTTATGTAGCGATTAAAACTTTTTTTGAGGTTATTTTTGATTTTATAAAATGGCTTTTTACTAATCGGGCAACTTTATTTTTGCTATTTCTTGGCTTTATGGGCTGTGCGATGTGGGGTTATGGGCTTTATGATTATACCAAAACACTTAATAAAAATTGGCGTTTAGAAAATCTTAAAAACCCAAATTTCACAGATAAAACTGATGCGATAATTGTTTTAACTGGTGGCTCTGAAAGGGTTAGAAACGCTTTATATCTGCTTGATAAAGGCTTCTCACAAAAGTTATTTATCTCAGGGGTTAATGTTAATGTAAAGCCTAGAGAAATTCTAGCGATACATAAATATTCAGAGGCTAAAATAACTTCCCTACAAGATAAATTAGTGCTTGGCTATTCTGCAAATGATACTATTCAAAATGCCGCTGAAATTGAACGCTGGGTTAAAAGAAATAATATAAAATCTATTAGGCTTATAACCTCAAATTATCATATTGCTCGTGCTTTGATTGAAGTGCAAGCCCGCCTGCCAGATATAAAAATTATCCCCCATTCAGTAATGCCAATTAATATCCGTATGGATAAATGGTGGAAATATGATTTCTCAAGGGATTTACTTATCACCGAATATAACAAACTTATCCTTGCAAAACTAAGATTAATTCTTGAAAAATATGGTTTTTGAGATAACCTTTTATTTTCTTAGCTTCTAAAACAAAGAATTATGTTTCAAAATGATAAAGAGTTTTTAGATGGTTTTGATCTGGGAAAAGTACCTGACTATTATGACAAGAAATTTTTAGAAGATATAAAATTTGGCTTTTCCGTAAAGAGAAAATATCCTGAGAATATAAATTTCAAACCTGATTTTGATGAAAATAACAACCCCAAAAGCGTAGCACTTATTTGGGTAATTTTAAGAGATAAAGAAGAAGATAACTCTGGAAATATTCCCCTAAGCCTAAGAATTATTTGCTTTGATTTACCAAATTCTTTCAATTCTGAATCTAAAAAAAATCAATTTTATGAGTCTTCTAAACCAGTTTCATTGCGTTGCGAAGATTATTTTTATTTCAACAAAAATAAACGAATTTATCTAAATAAAAAAAAGAGAGAATATTCAGAAAATGAAATTTTAGATTATATTTTCAAAGCACATTGTAATACCGTTCATCCAATTAAAGGGCTAAAACTAAAGTTTAAAAAAAACATTCGTCAAATTATTGATTTTATTCTTTTTTCTCTAATAAGCCTATTGATTTTTATTTTAGAAAAAGTATTCTTATTTAGCTTGGATGAATATAAAAAAATTTCTTATATGCTTCCGTTTTATGATAACTCATATGGATTTAAAGACTTTAATAAATCAGAAAATGGAAATGAAAAAAAGATTTTTGGATATAGTGCCAATAAACAGTCAATAATTTTATTATGTACTTTGGTTCTTATAGCGAGCTTTGGATATCATTGCGGATTATGGGAGTTAAAATATTTCAAAAGAATTTCTCAAGATAATTTTTTAGTTATTGCTCATACAATTTTTGCCTTATGGTTGATTGAAATATCTCCAAGTTTAGTTTTTTATCCACTACTAAATAAAATTATTAGAATTAGAGCAAAATGGAGTATAAAACCTATAAGCCTATAAATAGCGATAAATTAAAATCACCTGTAGAATATTACTTTTAATCATATAAGATGGAGCTTTATTGAATTTTTTGACTTTCTAGAATATATACTAAGCATTTAACACTTAGGGCGGTTAGCTCAGTTGGTTAGAGCGCAGCGTTGACATCGCTGAGGTCGGAGGTTCGAGCCCTCTACCGCCCACCATTTACAAAAATTCTATTTCTTAGTTTTCTTGATTTTGTGAAGTTTGAGCATATTTTCATCATAAACGCCGCCAAAATCAATTCTGCCAATATCGGCAAGGCGAATGATGATTTTTCTATCATCGTAAGAATATTTATCACCAATTAGGCGAAGCAACATAAATTCTTCATCAATATCTTGCACTTGTCCAAAATAGAAGTCATCAGCGGTTTTAGCGTCATAAACAGAAATATGTCCAAAGAGAGAATTAATAGTTTTTATAACCTTAAAAAAGTGATTGTGAATATTCACATTAGAGATTTTTTCTAGCGGGTTTAGGGCATCTTTGGCTTTTTCTTCAAGCAATATTTCAAGCTGTTCTAGCAAATCACCTTCCCAAGAAAGCGTTGAAAGATTATCATAAAACAATAAAGAAAAGCCATCAAAACCGCCACTATCTGGTAAAATCTTGCGGGTTAAAATCATCACATCACTAACATCTAAAACTTGGCAGAAAAAGCTTTCAGTTGGATGCTCCATCGCTATTTCACAAAATTTGCGAGATTTCTTCAAGCTATCAAGAGATTTATATAAAATTGATGGGGAAACTATATTTTCTAAGGTTTTCATTTAGAATGTATTTTTTGTTAATTGTTATTTTATTAAAAAAGTTTTACTAAACTAAATTAGGTTGAGATCTGAGATGTCATCCTGACCCTAGAGCGAAGCGAAGGGGAAGGATCTTTAGATGTTTCGCTAACGCTCAACATGACAGACCTCAAGATAATTTACTTATAATTTTTTCTACTGAAAAAATTCGGTGTATGACAAGCTAAGCCCTAACCCCCAATACCTAACCTGAAAGATTTTAATTTCAGACTAAACTAAATTTGGATTTTATCAAGATATGATAAGCAAGGGCTGTTATCATTAAGCCCTTCATCACAAATTTTTGCTATATCTGAAATTAACGGCACTTGTGCAAGCAATTTTATATTATATTCATCACAAAAATTCTGCACCGCCTGATTGCCAAAAATATAATTTTTATTACCGAGTGAATCTTCAAAATATGCCATATTTTCTATAATCCCAAGAATTGGAATTTCTAATTTACTAAACATTGAATAGGCTTTCTTAACATCCAAAATTGCAACTTCTTGTGGGGTAGAAACCAAAACTACGCCATCTATTTTATAATTTTGTGCCATTGAAAGCTGAATATCCCCAGTGCCGGGCGGTAAATCCATAATTAAAACATCAACCGCCTTACCATCAAAAGCCCAATTTGCACCAAGCATTAATTGATGCAACGCTTTAGTAATCATTGGCCCACGCCATATTGCGGGGGCATTTTCACTAAGCAAAAAGCCCATACTCATACATTTTATATTATTGGATAATATAGGAATCATCATATTATCAACAATTTCAGGCTGGGTTTTAATATTCATAATTTTTGCAATACTAGGGCCGTGAATATCAGCATCAACCAGCCCAACATTTAGCCCTTTTTTTGCAAGCGATAATGCTAGATTACTTGCGATAGTTGATTTACCAACCCCACCTTTGCCAGAGGCAACCGCAATAATCTTTTTGATATTTGCGACATTTTTTGCCTTTTGCGGTTTTGGTATGGCATAATCTAAATCAGAATTAGATTTTTTTGGCTTTTCCTCTTTTATTTTTGTAGAGGTAAAAATTATATTTATCTGAAATTTTGGATATTTTTGAGAAATAGCATTAACCAGATAATTTTTAATTTTTGTGATATTATCACTTTGCTCTTTGCCTGCAATTTCTTTAGGTGCAGAAATAATCATTGAAATTTTATCACCAACGATAATTGTAGATTCAATATTATTTTCAGAGATTGAAATACCTTCAGCAGAAATTGCATTAAAGATAGGGTTAACGATATTTAATATTTCTTCTTTTGAAATTTGTGGTTTTTTCTTGAAAAACATTTGAAGCCCTATAAAACTTGAAACACATTTATTATAGCATATATAGATATAAATAAATTCAAATTAATTCTTTAGATAGGTAAAAATGGCTTGGGGAGAAAACAATAAAGGCCCTTGGGGCAATGTTCCAAATAACAACAAAAAACCTGCTAACCCAGCTAATTTATCTGGTAGCTCTAGTGGTGGTGCATCAAATGGCGGTGGTAGCAATAATAATTCTAGTGGATCAGGCAAAAATAATAATGATTATAACAAAATTTTTAACCTAAAACCTAGTAATAATGGCGAGTTTTTAATTAATATCAAAACTTTAATTATAGTTTTGTTGGTTGCAATTATTGGTTGGTCTGCAACGGGTGTTTATAAAGTTGATGCCACTGAAGTTGGCGTTGTGCTTAGGTTTGGTAAGTTTGATAGATATGCTCCTGAAGGTTTAAGATATCATCTTCCATCACCAATTGAAAAAGTTATCTTAGTTAAAAGAACCGTTATTAACACCATTGAAATTGGCTTTAGAAAAAGCAATAATTTTAACAATTCAAGATTTTCTAATTTTAATATTGGTGATGAAAATGGAGCTGATGGCAACATATCTAATGAAAGCCTTATGATTACTGGGGATACCAATATCGCAGATGTTAGCTTTGCAGTGCAGTGGCGTATTAAAGAGCCTAAAGATTTTCTATTTGAAATTGATAGCCCTGAGCAAACTATCAAAAAAGTTGCAGAAAGTGCAATGCGTGAAGTTATTGGAAAGTCCCTGTTTGCAGAGGCTATGACCACTAAAAGAGCACAAATAGAAAGCGAGGTAGCAAAAATTATCCAAGAAATTTTAGATAGCTATAAATCTGGTGTTGAGATTTATGCAGTCAACTTAAATGATGTGCAAAACCCCTCCCCGGTTATGCCAGCTTTCTTAGATGTTGAAACCGCTAAACAAGATAGAGAAACCGCTATAAATAAAGCAAAATCATATGAAAATGATGTTGTGCCAAAAGCAAGGGGTGAAACCAAAAAAATTATTCAAGATGCTGAAGCCTATAAAGAGCAAGTAATCTCAATCGCTAAAGGTGAAGCGGCAAGATTTATCTCAGTTTATAATGAATATGCAAAAGCAAAAGATGTTACAAAAAGAAGAATATATCTTGAAACTATGCAACAAATTTTATCAGGAACTGATAAAATGATTATTGATAACACTGCGGGGGTTCTGCCTTATTTACCAGTTAATGAAATTAAGAAAAAAAGATAAAATAAATTTATGAAATTAACTCAAGAAGCAAAAATATTTGCAATAATATTAGGTGCTGTATTATTTCTAATTTACGGCAGTGTTTATATTGTCGCCCAGCACGAGCAAGCAATATTATTACAATTCGGCAAGCCAGTTGGTGAAATAAAATCCAAGCCGGGTTTATATGTTAAAGCCCCTTTCTTTCTGCAAGATGTCGTTAAATATGATAAAAGAATTTTAGAAGTTAATCTTGATCCCAAAACCCTGCCAGATGTTAAACAGAAGCAAGTTTCAGTTGATGCTTTTGTTAAATATAAAATTACTGATGCACTAAAATTTTATCAAACTGTTCAAAATTATAATGGTCTTTATCAAAAAGTTGATTCTATAATGATGGCAAGCCTTAAAAACACTTTAGGTAGAATCCAATTCCAAGATTTATTATCTGATAAAAGAAAATCAGTAATGAATGAAATTAAAATTAATGTCTCTGATAAAGCTCGCGAATTTGGCGTTAAAATTGTTGATTTGAGAATTAGAAGGGCTGACTTACCCAGAGAAAACCTAAACTCTATCTTTAATCGTATGATTGCAGAAAGAGAAAAGGAAGCCAGAGAATTTAGGGCAGAAGGTGAAGAGCAAGCCAAAGAAATTATGTCTAGAGCTGAAAAGGAGAGAACTATAATTCTTGCAGAAGCAAAAAGAAAATCTGAAATTTTACGCGGTGAAGGGGATGCTGAGGCCAGCAAAATTTTTGCCGAAAGCTATGGCAAAGATGCTGATTTCTTCGGCTTTTATAGATCTATGCAGGCTTATAAAGAATCGCTTAAAAATGGTGATACTTCTGTGGTGCTTTCCCCAGATAGTGAATTTTTACAATATTTCCGAAGCCTAGAACAAAATGGCTATTGATTTAATCATAAAAAATAAAAAGGCTTATTTTGATTATGAAATTCTTGAAGAATATGAGGCTGGAATTATTCTTCAAGGCTCTGAGGTTAAAAGCCTTAGAAATGGCCAATGCAATGTAACTGATGCTTACGCGGATATCATAACCGCAAATAACGGTGAAGAGGAAGTTTGGCTTAAAAATTTTCATATCTCTGAATATAAAAACGCTGGAAAATATAATCATAAACCAACTCGTGAAAGAAAATTATTACTTCACAAGCGAGAAATAAAAAAATTAATTGGCAAAATAAAACAAAAAGGGTTTTCATTAATACCACTTGAGCTATATTTCAATAATAAAGGGCTGGTGAAATTAAAATTAGGTTTAGGGCGTGGTAAATCTAAATATGATAAAAGAGAAACCATAAAAGAAAAAGACTGGCAAAGGGAAAAGCAAAGGAACTTCAAAAATAAGCAATGATAAACCCCTATAAAATCCTAGAGGTTGATGAAACTTCGCCCATTAATGTTATTAAAAATAGCTATAGAAACCTCTCTGCTAAATATCACCCTGATAAATCTGGTGCTGATGATAATGCAAAAAAGAAATTTTTAGAAATTACCGAAGCCTTTAGAGCTATAAAAAAAGAAATTATCACCCTTTATGATTTTTTAGGAATCCCCCAAGAAAGCGGTGAAGATGATATTCGTGCGGCTTTTTTTCGTAAAAAAGAGGAAATCTCTGTGAACTTAAAAAAAGGTATTAAGCAAGCTATAAGCGATGAATCAAAGCTAAAAAAGGCTTATAGCTTAATTGTTAGTGAATATATTGAAAATACTAAATCCCAAGATTGGTAGGGTATTGAAAATCTTTATTTTTTAACTATTTAATAAGCATTATTTTTCTAAATTATAAATATGTCTGATTATTATAAAATTCTTGGCGTTGAGAGGAATGCTTCTGCGGATGATCTTAAAAAGGCTTATCGTAAGCTCGCGATGAAATATCACCCAGATAAAAACCCCAATGATAAAGAGGCAGAAAAGAAATTTAAGGAAATAAACGCCGCCTATGATGTTCTAAAAGATGATAAAAAACGCCAGACTTATGATCAATTCGGTGAAGCAGGGTTAAATGGTGGCTTTGGTGGTGGTAGAAATGGTGGTGGCAACCCGTTTGATTTTTCAGGCGGTTTTTCAGATATATTTGAAGATTTATTTGGCAATTTTGCAGGGGGAAATCGTCAAAGAAAGGCAAGTAATAATAATCGTGGCTCTGATCTCAGATATAATTTAGAAATTTCTCTTGAAGAAGCATTTAGGGGTGAAAACAAGCAAATTAAAATTAATACGCTTGCTACTTGTGATTCCTGCAATGGCTCTGGCAGTGAGGGCAAGAAAGAAAAAGAAACCTGCCCAACTTGCGGTGGCAGTGGCAGAATTAGAACCTCGCAGGGCTTCTTTACCGTTGAACGCACTTGCGGCACTTGTGGTGGCACTGGCAGTATTATTAAAAACCCTTGCAAAAAATGTGGTGGTGAAGGCAGAATTAGGAAAGAAAAAACCTTATCCGTTAAAATTCCAGCAGGCGTTGAAGAGGGTATGAGGATAAGATTAAGCGGTGAAGGTGAAGCCGGCATTCAAGGCGGGCAAGCTGGGGATTTATATATATTTATCTCCATTAAAGATAACCCCTTATTTACTAGAGAAAATACTGATTTGCATTATGTCGCACCTATAAAAATAACCTCTGCGGCACTCGGTGGTGAAGTTCTTGTTAATTGTATTGATGGCTCAAAAGCGAAGGTTAAAATTCCAGCAGGCACTCAGCAAGGGCAACAATTTAGGCTTAAAGGCAAGGGAATGCCAAAAGTTAATTCTTCCTATGTTGGTGATATGTATGTTCACGCAAATATTCAAATTCCAACTAGCCTAAATAAAAAGCAAAAAGAACTTCTTGAACAATTAGATGCTAGTTTTAATGAAGATGAAAATAAAGGCTTCTTCGGTAATGTAAAAGATTTCTTCACTGGAACTGATGGATAGAATAAAAACATAAAAATTTAACTAAATGAAAAATAAAAATTTAATCTTAGTTTTGCTTTTTGTAGTTTTGATGATAACTTCCTCCTGTGGAATGAAAAGGGCTTTAACCCTTCCACCAAGAGAGCAAGATTTAGCAAAAACTGAATAATCATAAATATGTTAGATTATAAAAACGCAATTCTTCATGTTGAAAATTTAGCAATAACAGATATTGCCAAAAAAGTTGGAACCCCATTTTATTGCTACAGCAAAAAGCAATTTGAGAGTAATTATAAAGAATTTAAGCAGAGTTTCTCTGATTATCCAACTACAATATGTTTTGCGGTAAAATCTTGCCCTAATATTCATATTATAAAACTTCTTGCAAATTTGGGTGCGGGTGCTGATACAGTTTCACAAGGGGAAATTATAAGAGCCTTAAAAGGTGGCATTAAGCCTGAAAAAATCGTCTTTTCAGGGGTTGGCAAAACTAAAGATGAAATAAAATTTGCTCTGCAAAAAAATATTGGGCAAATTAACGCCGAAAGTTTAGAAGAGCTTGAAATTATTGATAAAATTGCTGGGCTTCTTAAGAAGAAAGCTAAAGTTTCTCTAAGGGTCAACCCAGATGTTGATGGCAAAACTCACGAAAAAATTACTACTGGTAGAAAGCACGATAAATTCGGCATTCCACTAGAAGAAGCTAAAAAATTCTATGATTCAGCATCTAAGTTAAGAAATATAAAAATTGAAGGGGTTGCTTGCCATATCGGTAGCCAAATTACAGATATAGAGCCATTTAAGCAGGCTTTTCATAAAATTGCTGATTTTGCAAATTCATTAATCAAAAAAGGTTTTGATCTTAAAAGGCTGGATCTTGGCGGTGGCGTTGGCATTAAATATAAAAATGAAGAGGTAATTGCTATTAAAGATTATGCAAAAGCAATTATATCCGCCGTAAAATCAACTGAGCTAAAATTATTTTTAGAGCCGGGCAGGCGAATTTCTGGTGATGCTGGGATATTAGTTAGTGAAGTGCAATTTATTAAAAACACAGGTGAAAGGCATTTTGCAATTTTAGACGCAGGTATGAATGACCTCGCAAGGCCTGCAATTTACGGCTCATATCACGAAATTATTCAAGTTCGTGATAAAGATGGTGAAAAATTAAGTTATGATATCGTTGGCCCAGTTTGTGAATCTTCAGATATATTCGGCAGGGATAGAAAATTATTCAACCTCAAAGCTGGTGAGTTAGTTGTTATATTAAATGCTGGTGCTTATGGTGCTTCAATGGCAAGCAATTACAACACAAGGCCATTAATTCCAGAAGTGTTAGTTGATGATAAGAAATTCAAAATTATCCGCCGTCGCCAAAAAATCTCTGAAATTTTATCCTATGAGTGATTTTATAATGTAACAACTTTTGGAATATCAAGAACCAGCATTAATTCTTTTTCTAGCTTGAACACGCCTTTAGAATAATCTCGCCAGTTTTTTGTTAGATTTGCAGGGTTTTTCTCAAATTCAGAAAGTTTTAGAGTTATAGTTTGCCCAACTTCATCAACGCTTAAAGAATAATATTCATTTTCGTGATCAACCACTACGAACATTTTTTTCTTATCAACTGCAGTGCAACTAACGCTTAGTGTTTCAGACATATTTATAACCGTAACTATTCTGCCCCTTAGATTCATTAAACCCAATATTTCATTTCTTACTTTTGGGATTTTTGTAACTCTTTGCGGTTTTAGAACATCACGCACTTTTAATACAGGTATACCAAATAACTGTCCAGCTACCCTCAGGGTGAGAAATTGCTCTTCCTGCTCAACGGCATTATGCAAAGCATTTTCTTTCATTCTGCTTGATGTATCTATTTTATTAACCATTTGCTATTTTTCTTTCTTTTAGAATTTCTGTAACTAAATTTATCACTTTATTTCTATCTGACTTCGTAACAAGCCTTTCAAAACCAATAATTTTTATATCTTCTTCAAAATCTTCTTCTTTATGAGAGGTAAGGGCAACAAAAGGCAGATTTGCTAATTTATCTATTTTCTTTGCCTCTTTACAAAATTCAACACCATTCATAACTGGCATATCAATATCAGAGATTACTAAATCAAATTTCTCACCGTGATTTTTCAGCATATTAAGCCCTTCTAAGCCATCAGAGCAAGTTGAAACCCTATAACCTGCCGCTAAAATAACTGGCCTCATAAATTTTCTAAAGAAAGCACTATCATCAACTAATAAAATATGCCTTCTACCTTCATCTGTTTCACCTTCAATTTTATTTGCCTCACTATGACCAAGCCAATCAGTAAATATACTTGAAAAGAAATAGCTTATATCAATAATTTCAGTGGCTTTATTATTTATAATCATACTGCCTAATATTCCCTGCTTTGCCGAGCCTGATTTCAACGCCATTCTTTGTTTTATGATATCTAAAACTTCGCTTGCATAAACGCCAAGTGTTCTATCTCTATCGCTAAATACAATCGTTTCCCTAACACCATCTGATGGCACTGGGGTTTTATCATCAATAGAAATTATTCTCATTAGTGAATTTCTATATTGAATAACCTTATTGCCTGCCGATTCTTCAATTTTACTATAGTCTAGTTCTTCAAGCCTTGAAACAAGCTCCAGCGGTATTGCCTTAGGTGCACCATCACCCGCCCTAAATAGTAAGAAGCTAATTTCTTCTTCATCAAAAATTTTCTTGGCTTGCCTATCTCTATTTTGCCCTGTTGTTGCCTCAACGCCTGAATTTTTTAACAAGCCGATTAAGTCAATTATTAAAATTACGCTTCCATCTCCAAGAATTGTGCTTCCAGAATAATATTCTAAATCTTTAATCAACGGAGATTTAGGTTTAACAACAATTTCTTCCGTATGATAAACTTTATCAACTGAGATACCAAAAATATTTGACCCAACTTCACAGATTATTACAAATCTCTCAATATCATTATCATTGGCGAATTTTTCATCGCATAACCCAAGTGCCTTTGGCAAAGAAATTATTGGGATAATCCTGCCTCTAAGCCTTAAAACTGGCTTGCCATTTATAACTTCTACGCTATGAATTTTAACTTCACCATATTTGTTATCGCCAAGAAATTCACTTCTTTTAGTTTTACCAACCCTTACAATTTCAGATACTAAAATTTGCGGTATGGCAAAAGTTTCAGTTTTTGCTTGCACTAGCAGAACTGGCATTATAGCTAATGTTAGTGGCAATTTTATTAAGAATTCCGCACCTTTACCGGGGAAGTTTTCAATTTCTAAGCTACCACCAATTTTATTGATATTGCTAATTACAACATCCATTCCAACGCCCCTGCCAGAAACTGCTGTAACTTGCTCTGCGGTTGAAAAGCCCGGCTTAAATATAAAATGGCATATTTGATTATCAGACATTCTTGCAATTTCATCTTCTGTTGCAAGCCCCTTTTCAATCGCCCTTTTCTTAACTGCATTTATATTAACGCCTTTGCCATCATCAGCAATTTTAATGATAATCTGCCCACCTTCGTGATAGGCACTAAGGGTTATAGTTCCTGTTTCTGGTTTTCCATTTGCAAGCCTTTCTGCTGGCTTTTCAACGCCGTGATCCGCAGAATTTCTAATCATATGGGTTAGCGGATCTTTTATTGTTTCAAGCATTTGCCTATCAAGCTCAGTATCTTCACCAATCATTTTAAGCTCTATTTTTTTGCCTAAATCATTTGCGAGATCCCTAATAATTCTAGGAAATAACTGCCAAACAGAGCTAACCGCCTGCATTCTGGTTTTCATTACCCCTTCTTGCAATTCGCTGGTGATGATATTTAACCTTTGGAAGCTACCCACTAATGATGGGTCTAGCTTTACTGATGATGACCTTCTTAATTGCTGAATTTGATTTCTAGTTAAAACAAGCTCGCCAACTAATTGCATCATATTTTCTAGCACTTCAATATTAACCCTTATGCTTTGTTGTGCGGCTTTTTTATTATCATTATTTTTGTTATTATCTTGCTTTTCTGGCTTATTGATTAATTGTTTTATTTCTTCTTTTTTCTGCGGTTTTTCAGTGGGCTTTTCTTCCGCAACATAATCAGCCATAATTGGCGTGAAATCTATTGGCTCATCAAGATCCGGTGTTAAATTTTCAGCTTGTTTTTCATCACCTGCATATTCGGCTTTTATGGGGGTGAAATCAATTTCCTCATCTAAATCAGGTGTTTTTGCAGTGGCTTGATTTGCATTTTCTTCTTTCTTAACTTCTTTGCCTGAGGCACATTCATCAAGCCTTTTAATAAGATTGCTATAATCAACATCACCCTCACTGCCATCATTACCTAGATTTTCAACGATAGATTTAACCGCATCACCTGCCTCAAGAACTAAAGAAATTAATGTTTCTGAAACATTTAATTTATTAGATCGCACCTTATCCATTATATTTTCTGCACTATGGGCAACTTTTTCTAATTTCTTAAACCCTAAAAAGCCAGATGTCCCTTTAACCGTATGCATCACACGGAAGATATTATTCACCGTATCAGCATCACCGCCTGATTTTTCAAGCTCAATGAATTGCAATTCTAGCTTTTGCAGGGCTTCATTGGTTTCTTCTAAAAATTCTTGTAATAAATCATCCATTAGCTTGCGAACTCTGTTATGTAGGTAACTTGTTTTTCTTCATCTGTAGATTTATATTCAAAGGTAATTTTACCACCTAAACTATCTGTTGCTTCCCTGATGAAGAAATAAGGCACATTATCAACATCCATCTCTATTTCTTTTTTGTTGAGAAGAATATCCCTTATCAATTCAGGCTCTTTATATTTTGCACCACTGCCCCTAACTTCAATGGTATTTTTATTTTCACCTGAAAAACTAACACTAACCTTGCCACCATAGATTAATATTCTGGCGAGGGTTAAAATCATCCCAACGCATATTCTTCTTTTATTAACTGGGAAAGCCGCTGGAACTGAAGGGTTCCAAATAAGCTCAATATGAGATTTTGCAAAATATCTGCCCATTATGTCTTGAATTTCTTTGGTAGAAACTTTAGCATTTTCATTATAAACCACCCCATAAGCCATTCTATAAGCCTGAAGCCTTGCTAAAGATTGCTTTGAGCTTTCTTCAATAATATCAATAGCTTGGTTTTTTATTTCAATACCGCCTTGATCATCAGTATCTTTCGCATCATTCATTACAAAATCTAAGCCATTAACCACAGCACCAATTGGGCCTGCTATATCGTGAGTAAAGCGTGTGAGCAGAAGCTCTGCCATTTTTTCACCGCCACCTGTGCTTTTTACATTTTTAACATTTTTGAACAGATTCATAACGCCATAAGGGTTCATAGGTAAAAATATTTGTTTCAAATATGCTTCTATTTCCAAAAAATCTTGACTTGGTAAGATAGCTAAAGATATAGTTAATAACAAAAAAACTAATTTGAATATGGAATTTGAACTTTCAGAGTATTTGCCAATATTAATATTTTTAATTGTTGCAACTTTGCTTGCAATTGTGATTGTTGGGGCATCTTATGTTACCTCACTAAAAAGCCCAGATGCTGAGAAAATTTCTCAATATGAGTGCGGTTTTGATGCATTTTCTGAAGCTAGAGGCCGTTTTGATGTGCGTTTTTATTTAGTTGCTATTTTATTTATCATCTTTGATTTAGAAATTGCATTTTTATTCCCTTGGGCAATTTCCCTCAAAGAAATTGGGGTTTTAGGCTTTTCTAGTATGATGATATTTTTATCTGTTCTTACAATCGGCTTCATTTACGAGTGGAAAAAAGGTGCACTTAATTGGGAGTAGTTAGAAATATATGAAAACTAAGGGAGATACAAATAATTTAAACTTATTAGATTATATTTATTGTAGCCCTGAAACAGAAAATCATTTTAACAAAAATAAATCCAAGCAACTCAGCTTCATTGATTTTTGTGCTGGTATAGGCTCTGCACATATAGCATTCAAAAATTTAGGTTTTAGATGCTTAGGATACAGCGAGGTAGATTATAACACTGAACAAACTTATAAACTATTTCATGGAGATTCTTATAAAAATTATGGCGATTTAATGAGAATACAGCCAGATAGTCTTGAGGATTTTGATATATTAATTGCTGGTTTTCCCTGTCAAGCGTTTTCAATAGTTGGCAAGAGAAAAGGATTTTTTGACGAAAGGGGGCAAATTATTTTTGGGCTTTCCAAAATAATAAAAACCAAAAAACCTAAAGCATTTCTTCTTGAAAATGTAAAAGGCTTAGTGAATATGCAAAAAGGTAAGGTGTTAGAAGAGATCTTATCTTTATTATCTTCATGTGGATATAAAGTTTTTTTCAAAGTCTTGGAAAGCACAGATTTTGACATACCACAAGCCAGAGAGAGAATTTATATCGTTGGAATAAGAAATGACTTATATAAAAAAGATTTTTATTTTCCATCTAAATTAGAAGCAAAAAAGAACCTTAAAGATTTTTTGATTGAGCAGGATGAAAATTTTATATTAAATGGTAACTCTTACAATACATTCCTAAAATATTTAGAAAATAAGTATAATAATGGTAGGTTTAACCTTTCTAGTTTGATTAATGAAAACTACTTAATTTTAGATACAAGACAAAGTGATTTAAGGCTATATCGCAATAAAATTCCAACACTTAGAACGGGCAGACAAGGTATATTATATATAAAAAATAATCAAATTAGAAAACTCAGCGGCATGGAAGCTCTAATGCTTCAAGGTTTTAGTTTTGAAATGGCAAAAAAAGCTCAAGAGAAAATCTCTCAGACTAGAATATTAGCTCAGGCAGGTAATTCAATGACAATTAATGTTATGCAAGAAATTGGCAGAAAAATATTAGATTATTTACAATGAAGAAATCACTTAAAGAAATTGGCTCAAAAACTGCAAAAAATGGCTTTAGTAATGAAGTTAATGTTATTAAATCCTTCAATAATTGGGAAAATGATTCACTTGCACAAGATTGGCTAAAAGCTATGAATTATAAATTATCTGAAATTGAATATGTTAAAGCTATAAAAGTTAATGGAAATTTTAAGGCGGATATTCAAGTTCAGGTAAGCGTTACAATAAAATTAAAAAACTTATTAGATACTCAAAATTTACAAGTAAAACTTGTTTCTAACCCATCTGGGTTTAATCAAATAGATAAAAGATGGATTGATAAGTATGTAGAATTATGGTGCATTCCAAATAATATAACAAGAATTCTAAAACATTTTACAGGAGAGCTAGAGCCAAATATAAAAAACCCAAAAGATAAAAGAAGAATGTTTATGAATGAGTTCTCTGTTGAAGAACAAAATTCTGTTTTATCTTTTTTAAGAAAAAATCAATCTTTAATAGTTTCTGATATATTAAAAGGAAGAGGAAAATTTTCCGCGGAGTGGATGCTTGTAATTTTGAAATTAAAAAACCAAGAAATAAAATGGTCTTTGAAATCTATAAATTTTTGCTTAAATTTATTTGGTAATGGAAATGTTGAAATTACAAAACTTGGTAGCATAAAAATTGGAAATATTACTATGCAAAGAAAAGGGGGTGACGCTGGAAGGAAATCATCTCAGATGCTTCAATTCAAAATTAATCCTTGTCTCTTATTCGAAAACTAAAAACCTACTAAATTATATCTAATTTCCCGCCAATTTATAAATTAGTTGCTCGGTGATGATTTCTGGCTCTGAGTTTGAGGTTTTAATTTCTGCCTCTGCCTCATAAAGCATATGGTGAAACTCAGATAAATCATCATATTTAGCAAGATTTTGAATATGTTTGCGGAAATATTCTTGCTGGCTGTAAAAAATTCTCATAAATTTAGTTACATCTGATAAATTTTTACCTTTTTTGGTTTGCTCCCTCGCATATTCTAGCTTTTCAAGATAATTTTTGAGTGAACGAAATAGAAATATTGGTACCACCCCATCTAATTTAGCTTTTCTATATTTTTCTAACGCACCTGAAAAATTGCCCAAAAAAATCTGATTGGCAATATCTTGCACTGATGTCTCAGAAGAATTGCCTGTTAAATTATAAATATCCTCAACCCCTAAATTTGCCCCCTTGCCTGTGCATAAGGCAATTTTTTTAACCTCATTTTGCATAATTCCTGCATCACCTTTACATAATTCAGCAAGGGTATCTGCAGCCTCTGGGGTTATAGAAATTTGGCTTTCCCTAAATGTTTGGATAATTTTAGTGGCAAGTGCTCTTTCATTCTCTGCGTAATATTGAAATGAAGCTAAATATTTTTCTGACTCAAAGAATTTTTTAAGAGAAGAATCTTTTGATAAATCGCCCGCTGTAACTATTAAAATTGCATTTTCTATAATTTCAGGGCTGATATTTTCTAACGCTTTTATTACTGCTTGATTGGCTTCCTTACCTTCTAAATTCTTGATGATTACAAGCCTTCTGCCACCACCAAAACTTATAGCTGAAAGCTCATCTAAAATTATGGTAGAATCTTCAGTAATTTGGCTTGCATCAATTTTTGCAGTGGTAAATGGATCATCATTTGGGGAAATTGCTTTCTCAAGAGATTTAAGAGAATTTGAAATTGCACCATAATCTTGACCGCAAATTAAAACCGCTGCAAATTTAAGATATTCCTTAGATTTAACAAAATATTCAAATCTTGAGGTTTCAATTTTCATAATTGAACCAATTAATTCATCTAACTTTTAGAATAATAAATTTTTTCATCAAGCTGTTTTTCTGTTGAGTCAATAGTTAGGGTAATACAAGCATCACCAGTGATATTAACGGTTGTTCTAAACATATCAAGCACCCTATCAATACCAAGAATTATCGCAATATATTCAATTGGAATACCCACTGAATTTAATACCATACCCATAAATATGATAGAGCCACTTGGAATGCCAGCCGCACCAATTGAAGCAATTGTGCAGGTGAAAATTAACATTACATAATCATGCATACCAAGCACAACATCTGTTGCTTGTGCAAAAAATAATGCACATATGCCTAAGTAAATTGCAGTGCCATCCATATTCATTGAAGCACCCAGTGGCAGAACAAAATTTGCACTAGTTTCTGAAACACCCATTTTTTCTTTAAGAGTTTTCATAGTTGTTGCAAGTGCCGCCTTACTGCTACTGGTAGAGAAAGCAAGGGTTTGAGGCTCAACCATTTTTTTGTAAAATGGTAATGGTGAAACTTTACCAAAGAATTTAATTATCAAACCAAAAATTAAATATTGGAAGAAACACGCAATTAGAACAACTGTGAATAATTTGCCAAGTGAGCCAACTATTGCCAAGCCCTTTTCACCAATCATCCAAGACATAAAGCCAAACACACCAATTGGTGAGAGCTTAACAATAAGCTCAATCATCTTGAAAGAAAATTGTGCAAATTCATTGATTAAAACTAATAAATTCGGAACTTTATCTCTAATCAAATTAATAGTAAAACCTGCAAATAATGAGAAAACCACAATCTGAAGAATTTTACCTTCTGCCATTGCACCAATCGCATTATGAGGGAATATGCTAATTATCATCTCAAGAAAATCTTTTGGCCCTTCGGTTGGAATTTGGAAGTTGGATTTTTCCATATGAAGCTCAACGCCTTTGCCCGGCTCAAAAATAATGCCTGCACCTAAGCCAATTACCACTGCAAAGCTCGCAGTGCCGAGATATGCTAACACTGATTTTAAGCCAATCTTAGACATATTAGAAGAATTAACCATATTGGTAATTGCAGAAACTAATGAAAAGAAAATTAGTGGCGGAATAACCATTTTTACAAGGTTAATAAATATTGTACCAAGCGGTAGTAAATATCTGGTATAGTCATTAGTTTTGTAATCTTCTAATGATTCTATAGCACCCATTGAAAGCAAAATATTTGCAAGCGGGTGGTGGATAATATAACCAACAATAACGCCTAGAACTAAACCTATTAAAACCTTAACCCAAAGGGCAAGTTTACCTTTTGTATTTTCATAACTTGCTGCCATAGTAAAAAACCTAAATATTAAAATATTAATAAATCCAAACCCCAAAGATAAAACTGGAAATTAGAAGCAAATTTTTCAATATGTCAATGCTAAATTTTGAATTTTTTTTATAGATTATTGACTTATATCAAAGCACAACACCAAACCATTATAGATTTTTGAATGTGCAGGCGGTTTTCAGCCTCATCATAGATAACTGATTTTTCCCCATCAATGATTTCTGATGAGACTTCCTCCCCCCTATGTGCAGGGAGGCAATGCAAGAAAATTGCATTTTTATTTGCAAGAGAAAAAATTTCTTCATTTACCTGATAAGGTTTTAAGATTCTTTTTTTCTCAATATTATCTTCATTTTCACCCATTGAAACCCAAGTATCAGTAGTTATAACATTTGCGTTTTTTACTGCTTGTTTAGGGTTTTCAAAATATTTCACAAATTCTGATTCAAAATTTTCATACTTAAATTTTTCTGGGAAAGATACATTAAGCTCAAAACCAAATTTATTAGCGGCTTGAATCCAACTTCTGCAAACATTGTTATAATCACCAAGCCAAGCAATTTTTTGATTTTTTATA
The DNA here is from genome assembly GCA_964445765.1 of uncultured Rickettsiales bacterium. Classification (GTDB taxonomy): domain Bacteria; phylum Pseudomonadota; class Alphaproteobacteria; order Rickettsiales; family UBA8987; genus JANPLD01. The sequence goes on from CAYULD010000002.1 coordinate 250,418, forward strand.
TCGCCAAGATGTTCTTCAATGGTCATAATATCTGCCATAATTTGGCAAGGGTGGCTATAATCAGTTAGGCCATTAATAACCGGCACTGAGGCGTTTTCTGCAAGCTCAAGCAAGCCTTCGTGCTTAAAGGTTCTTATCATTATAATATCAACATATCTAGAAAGCACATTCGCCGTATCTTTTATTGGCTCACCCCTACCAATTTGAGAGTGAGAGCCACTTATAAATATAGCATTACCACCTAATTGGTTTATGCCTACCTCAAAAGAAACCCTAGTTCTAGTGGATTCTTTTTCAAATATCATCGCAAGTTGTTTGCCTTCTAAAACCTTGTTTATAATTCCAGATTTAAGATCTGATTTCATTTTTTTTGCATATTGCAAAATATGGCGAAGATCTTTTTCTTCAACATCTGAAATATCAAGAAAATCTTTAGTTTTAGAAGTCAATTTATTATTTTATTGAGCTTAAATAATTATCTAAAACTACCAAGCCTTCATCAGCTTGTGCTTTAGTTAAAATTAGTGGTGGTAAAAACCTTGTTATGCTATCAGCTGCAGGTGCAGTTAGTAAGCCAACTTCCCTCAAGCCATCAGCAAACTCTTTAACTTCCTTAAATCTTTCAGGGTTGATTTTTAACCCTATCATAAGCCCTTTGCCACGCACATCTAAAAGAAGGCTTGGATATTTTGAAACTAAATTTTTCAAGCCCTGCATTAAGTAATTACCAACTTCAACAACATTATCTAAAAAGCCTTCAGCAAGCATAATATCCATAACAGCGTGGCAAACCGCAACTGCAAGCGGGTTACCAGCATAAGTTGAGCCGTGTGAGCCAACCGTCATCGTATCGCCAACTTTTTTGTTCAATAAACAAGCACCAACTGGGAAGCCAGAGCCTATACCTTTTGCAGAAGATGTAATATCTGGGTAAACATTTGCCCATTCGTGAGAGAAAAATTTACCAGTTCTGCCCATTCCGCATTGAACGCCATCAAACATTAAAAGCAGATTATTTTCATCACAAATTTTTCTTAAGCCTTGAAGAAACTCATCACTACAAGGGCGAATTCCGCCTTCACCTTGCACTGGCTCAACTAATATTCCGCCAGTATTTGCATTGATTGCTTTTTTAACCGCTTCTAAATTACCAAATTCTACTTGGTCAAAACCATCAGCGGCAGGTTCAAAACCTTTCATTAATTTCTCTTTTCCAGCGGCGGAAATACAGCCCAAAGTTCTGCCGTGAAAAGCCCCATGAAAAGTTATAATTCTATATTTATTAGGGTTGCCGGTTTCATCGTGATATTTCCTGATAGCTTTCATGCCACATTCAACCGCCTCAGCACCTGAATTACACATAAACATATAATGTGCGAATTTTGATGCTTTCGTTACACGCTCTGCAAGTTCTTCATAACCTTGTATTGAATACATATTTGAAACATGCCAAAGTTTTCCTGCTTGTTCTTGCAACGCCTTAACTAAATGTGGGTGGCAATGCCCCATAGAATTCACACCAATGCCAGAGGCAAAATCTAAATATTTTTTGCCATTTTTATCGTATAGATAAATATTTTCCCCTTTTACAAAGGAAAACTTAGATTTAGCATAAACTGGAAGAATATGTGTCATTGACTTATTTTTATTATAGAAATGAATTTCGCTTATATAATAATTAATTATTTTTGCAAGAAAGCTTGGGATTAAAATTTTTTCAGATATTTCAAAACTCAAATATTTAAATTCTTAACTTGACTAACTAATTTTCGTGATTAAATTGCAACAGATTGTTAACTTAATGTTAATTCAAATTGCTTCCTACAACTAAAAAGATTGACGGCTTCAACCCTGAGGATTTGCAGGAACTTCAAGATGCAATGAACGGTATTTTACCTCAAAATTTTGTTGGTGAAATTACCACAGAGCCAGCAAATGCATTTTCAAATTTTATTTCTAAAAGAAATAACCAAAGATTTTAACCAAATCTTCTTTCAATATATTCTTCTACAAGTTGCTTAAATTCGCTTGCGATATTTGCCCCTCTTAATGTGTGGGTTTTTTTGCCATCAATAAAAACTGGTGCGGTTGGGGCTTCACCGGTGCCGGGCAGAGAAATTCCAATATCAGCGTGCTTACTTTCCCCGGGGCCATTAACTATACAGCCCATTACAGCTACATTTAATTTTTCAACCCCTGCATATTTTTCTTTCCAAGTGGGCATAGAATCTTTCAAGAAATTCTGGATATTTTCTGCAAGCTCTTGAAAGAAAGTAGAAGTTGTTCTGCCACAGCCCGGGCAAGCTGTTACTTGAGGCGTGAAGGAGCGAAGCCCAATAGATTGTAAAATCTCCTGACAAACTTGCACTTCTGTGGTGCGAGGCTCATTAGGGCGAGGCGTTAAAGAGGCACGAATTGTATCGCCAATACCTTGCAACAATAAATATGAAAGGGCGGCGGTGGTTGCAACAATCCCTTTGCTGCCCATTCCAGCTTCGGTTAGCCCAAGATGCAGGGCGTAATTAGATTTAGAGGCTAAATCTTCATAAACTTTTATCAAATCATTTACACGGCTAACCTTGCAAGAAATAATAATTCTATCTGCCCCAAGCCCTATTTCTTCAGCCTTTTTTGCACTTATTAAAGCAGATTCCACAATGGCATTTCGCATTATCTCATCAGCTGGTTTTGGGTTCGCAGATTTAGTGTTATCATCCATCATTTTAACCACTAAATCTTGATCCATACTGCCCCAATTCACCCCTATGCGAACAGGCTTGTTATATTCAATGGCTTTTTCAATCATTATTTCAAATTGAGCATCTTTCTTTTTGCCAAACCCCACATTACCGGGGTTTATACGATATTTATCAAGTGCCTTGGCACAATCTGGATAATCAGTTAGCAACCTATGACCATTATAGTGAAAATCCCCAACAATAGGTGCGGTGCAATTTTTAAGCAGTAATTTTTCTTTGATGAAAGGCACAGCTTTTGCCGCCCCTTCAGTGTTTACGGTGATACGCACTTTTTCAGAGCCAGCTTGCCAAAGCTCAATAATCTGTGCAACGGTTGCATCTACATTTTCAGTGTCAGTATTAGTCATTGATTGCACCACAATAGGGGCATCCCCACCAACATACAAATTCCCAACTTTTACTTTATGTGTTTTATGGCGTTTATACATTTCTAATTGGATTCTCTAGGTTTATATAATTTTTCAAAAATTTAATTACGCAAAATCCCTTCCCCCTTTTATAAGGGGAGAGGGGAAATCTAATTAAATTTTTTGAAATAATATATCTCATTTTATCTTACATTTATAAGTGCAAGTGGCAAGTGATGGCATTTTCTAAAATCCCTCTCTCTGTTTATCAGGTTAATAGTTGGGGTGAAAGTAAATGAAAAAACAAATAAAATAACTACTCAACCGCACTTATTAGAGTTTGGGGGCTTAAGATAAAATAATCATCTTCTTTTGCGATTTTACTAATATCATTCATTAAATAGCCGTTGGCATAAATCTCAACATCTTCCAACTTTGCTAATTTAAGAAAGGCAAGCTCTTCTAGCTTAAAAATATGTGCTTGATTAACTTTGAGAGTTTTTTCAACTGAGTTTTTACCTTTGGCGTCTAGCAATATAATTTTGGTTGGCCTTAGGGCTAAAACTACAATATTAATATCTTGCTTTTTTAGCTCGCTAACATCTCTCTCATAAGGGCTTTTTGGGGCAGGAATCAGCTTTTCTTCACCTATATCTTCACCCGTTATATTTTGAGAAATTTCTTGCTTAGATTTATCTTCAGCTTTAATAAATTTCGCCTTTTTATCATCACTAGAAAAGAATATAAGATATACCAAAATTATCATTAAAAATGAAACCATAACAACGGTTTTAGTGGGAATTACATTGTTAGATTCCCTACCAAACTCCAAACTCATTTTATGTGGAGAGAATAATTCTTCCTCAGAGATTGTTCTTTCAAACTGCTTAGTATCTATCCCCATAAATTCTGAGATACTTTTGATATAAGCCTTAGTATAAATACCCCCGGGGAGCCTTGATAAATCACCTTCTTCAATGGCTTTTACATAATCTAGCTTAATGTTGGTTTTTTCCGCAACATCCTCTAGGCTGATATTTTTTTCAGCCCTCACCCTTCTAAGCTCATCTAAAAACTCATTAGAGAGTATTTTTTCTTCCTCTTTAGGCACTGCTAGAAAATGATAATTAGTTTTAATCGTTATATCTATTCAATTTTCTAATGGCAACAATATTTGTTGGTTTGTGGTTGATGTTAGAGGCGGTTAGTAAAATTACTATAACTCCCCTCCACTTTTGGGAAATACCTTACAGAAAACTAATTAAGACTAAGAACCTACCCAAGCCCTCATTTAACTTCCACCGCCTCCCCTTGGGGCTTTGCCCATATTCTGCATCATACCCTTAAAGCCTTGGCTTATACCACCAGTTACCGCACTCTTAATTTGTGGAATACCTTGTAATTGAGTGTTTGAAAGTGCCATTGCACCACCTGCTAAGTTATCCGCAACACCAACCACCCAACTTGTTAGTGAAAACATCATATAACAAATTATAACGCTTGCGAGTAACATCCATATATCAAGATCTATAGCAGATTTTAGCCAATCATCCGTTTTGCAATCAACTACAGTCTCTGATGTCTTCGTGCAGATTCGCCACCAATTTACTTTACCAAAAGGTGTATCATCTAAAACTTCATATTTAACACAAGCATTTGCTGGAATTGTGAGGCTCGCCCCCGAAGTTGTTCCCCCCTGCCCTTGCACTAAATTTATTGGTGTTCGCAAATCTTCAATATAAATACTATTCATAAAACTTGCGATAACAGACATAAACAAACCAACAAAAATAAATAAAAATACTGGTTGTAAAGCAAAGCTAATAAGCATTTTCATCCAGCCATTAAATAAAGATTTTGTTTGGTTAAATAAAAGGAAAGTTAAAAATATTGGCCCTAACGCATAAAGAACATATCTACCGATAAAAGCGAGTAGATAAATTTTTATAATTTCAAGCACTGCTAAAAAATACATTATGATAAAGGCAAAAAGTGCCACCGCCCAAAATGCACCAGTTAAGCCAGTAAAAGCTAGTGCTAATACAATCTTAAACATTCTAAAATCCCATAGGATGCTAAGCATTTTATCCATTTCACCGATAACTGTAATTCTTGTAACGCTTAAACCTACATCTGATTCACTAAAACCATCAAAACCAGTAAAAGTTTTTGAGGCAAGGCTTACTGCATCTGAAATAAATGCCTCAATAGTTTCAACAACATAAAATAAGAAATCATCCCAATTAACAGCAAAATTATAAACACAAATAACTTTTAGCAAAAACATAAAGCCTGAATATGGCGAAAGCTGTGCCAGCCCAAGCATTATAGAGCCTGAATAAAACATTATCGCAAGTGTAATACATATGCCAATTATTGCCCTATATTCATCATCTTCTGATATTGACTGAAACATATTAGAAGTAGCACTTGTTATAATTGAGCCAATATTATCAACAATCCAGCTTATTATGCCAACCCTTGTGCCGTTTACATCAATGCCAATAACTTTATAATCTGTATTTTGTTCTGCTCTAAAAACTTCTGCAATATCTGTGCAAGCCTTAAGATCTTCATCTGAAAGCTCCCCTTCATCAGCTGCACAAGATGAAATTAATACCAAAAGAATACCTATCAAAAATATTTTGAAAAATTTTAGATAGTGAAAATTTATATTTAAGAGATTTATCACCTACCACCTCCCGCGATGCCTCTTGCAACGCCTGTTGCTGATTTAAGAATATTTTGCGTTGCCATTATTGGTTTTTCATTAATTCCGCCTTTGCCACTATTTTCTATTGCTGGGTTTGAGATTGGCGCAACTACTGCGTCACCGGTTATTTTATATATCATTGCGGGAATTTGTTTTATAAAACCAAGCATTATGAATAATAATAATATAGTTGCAAGTTGTGCACCTGATAAATCTGAAATATCGTCGTGATTCAAGCCATTTTGCCCTTCCCCTAATTTAAGTTTAGGGGCATAAAATTTGCAATTACTGCTTTTTGAGGTAACAACACCGCCATTTTGCTGAAGATTTCCGGCTTGTTGCTCCGCCTGAACATCTCTATTACTGCTATTTAATTTTTCTGCCTCTTCATCAGCTGAGGCCTTGTAAGAGCCACAATCAAATAATTTTATTTGCCCATTTTCACCCCTTTCTAATTGAATTTGCACTTTTTGATAAGGTTGCTCAAGTTTTGTAGTTAGCTTATCAATAACCACCATTGTTAAGCCTAAGAATGAAACAAAAATTATAGGTTGCACCGCATAGCCAATAAAGCTAGTAAACCATACAAAAGCTGATCTCTTAAATGATTCAAATAATAAAGCAACTGCAGCAAGCGGGGCGATTGCTATTAAGAAATTTAACGCAATAGTAATGGTGGCATAAAATAAAATTGCTTGTGCCATTGCAAATAAAAGCGTGGTTACAAACCCTAGTGCAATTGTGGTTATGCTTGCCCCTACCCCGCCAGTGAAAAATAAGCCTGCGATTAAAGCAAATAAGCCAATAAATAATTCTTGCCTTCGTTGTTCATCAAATTGTTGTTGTGTAGTTGCATTCTCACCTGCGGTAAATTTTTGCTCTGCCCCCTCAACGCCAAATAATTTTAATATATATTTATCAAAAGTATCAAAAATATCTGTTTTAAGGGTTTCTTCCGTATTGGTGGCGATTTTATTTTCAAGAATAGAATTAAGCACTAAAACTGAAAAATATTTTGGGGAAGAAACCATAGTATCCCTAATAGTTTTCAGATAATCCCCTGTTGCTGGGCTTGTTACAGCTAAAACTAATGCCACCTTAAATATAAAAACTAAACTAACTGCTCTGGTAGAAACCTGCCCAAACATTGCTTTTATTGAAAAAAACAATATTGCCATCATTGTCATGTAAAAAACAAAGGTAGAAAAACCTTCAATATATTTATCTATTATAGTATCTGCTGAATTATTGATTAAAACTTCAATACATCTAACAATATTTCCAGTTATTCTATTAGGCTTTTTTATTGCTGGATCTTGACAAGTATCTGTAAAATTTAGCTGTTTTGGGTCTATTGCAGGGGGTGGGCCAGAATAAGCATCATTTGGCAAAAAAATTTGCAGAATAAAAATTGCTAAAATTATTTTCAAATAATATTTCATTTATTTTATTGCTTAAATGATGCCGTTATTCTTCTAACACTCATATTATATAAATTTATCATTTTATCTGCAGGTGTTGCCCCTGCCCCTGAAAGCCTTGCGGCAAAATTCTGCACATTGCCCATAAAGCTATAAGTTACTGATAAGGTTAAAAATAAAACTATAAGAAGTTGCATATAAGCGGTTTTATCTAGGTAATCTTGCCTTTCCCAGCGTGCTATTTTATCTTCAATAAATTTTTTCATAGCCGGTGAAGCATTAACAAATTTATACCATTCTTCTGGGTCAGTTAAATTGGTTGTAAGAAGTGTGAACCTTGCTATTTCTTCTGCTGTTAGAATATTTTGAGCTTTAGCTTCATCAAGTAAATTTATAATTCCCTGAACGCTATACATTTGCCTGACTTTCTCATCTGCGTTTTGAAAATCAAGATGTGGCATTTTGAATTTGCCTGATTCAAAAGAAGACATTCTTGAAAATACGCCAGATAAATTTTCAAATATACCACTATTTCTAGCCCTGCCCTCTGCAATTATTCTTGGTGCTTCTTTTGCGAATTGAGATTCATCTCTTAGCATATCAGTTTCAACATTTTTATTTCTATCACGAATTTCTACACGAGTTTTGATAGATTCTTCCATAACTTTCCGCCAATTATCTGCGTTTCTTTGCTCCTCAGAAGATAGAGTTTTTGAAGCCGTTGCTGCATCTTTATAGCCTTTTTTCGCATCAATAAATTTATCACCAAAATGATAATCTGTAATGCTAACTTTCTCGCCATTTATTTCGGTTTCATAATTTAACACATATTGCAGCGTTAAAATCATAAAACTTAGATATGCAAACATCAGCCCCGGTGTTAGCATTGCTGAAAAGAACATCTGCACCCATTTGGTGAATATGTCGCTTGTGGTTTTGAATAAAAACATTGGGATAATTAGCGGTGCAAATAGCCCTAAAACTAATATAGTGAATAAAGAGGTGATATAAATTAAAACCGCCTGCCCAAATGCCATAATTAAAATTATAACTATAAACAAGCCTGTTAGCATTAATATTATACCAAAATCCTCGCTGAATAACATCATTACAATAATGATTATGAATGAAAATGATATTCCCACTTCAAATTTATCAGTAACTTTGCCGGTGTTTTGCATAAAGGAAAACGGGTCTTGTGCCATATCTGCAAAGGGGTTTTTATCACCTGCAAAAAGCCTATAATCATAACAGCCAATTTTTGGCTTTGTTACTGCGCCTATTTTATCTTCATCAGTTGCAAGATCGCCCACATTAATAACGGTGTTATTAAATTTTTCATCACAAGAAAATTGTTTCTCTGTATATTTTACTAGCGGGTGAACCCCTAGAATATAGCCAATTACGCAATCAATCCTCTGCCATATAGTATAAGCTTTGTTATTATAACTATAGCATAAAAAATCTGTTTGCCTTACCCCTTCTTCCACCTCATTTGCCCTTCTAGTTGTTAAAGCGGTGGTGGTTACATTTACAAATTCTTCCTGCCCTTTAATGAAGAAATTCATAAATTTAGTGATTGAAGTTGTGTTGTTAAAATTAACTATCGCAACCACAGTTAAGGTAACAATTGCAACTTCTTTCTTAAGCTCTTTAACGCCTTGCAAACTAAGCCTCATCGCAAAAGACATTATATAAATAATCACCAGTGAATTGCCTGTTGCTACAAAAAAACTATGCATTCTATTAAGTGCATTTGTAACAAGCCCGTAAGTTGTTTGGTTAGTTATGCATTGCACAATTTTATTGATGAAGCCGGGGTAAAAATTACAGCCTATCGCCGCACCTTTAACCTTTGAATTAAGCGGATTAGAAAGCGGGTTTGCATTAGTTGGCTCAGAAATATAGATATTTGCTATAAAAATAGTGATAATTAATAAAAATATTTTTACTGCATTTTTCATCTTAAGTTATTTATTTAGAACCCTTTGTCTAAAAATTGGCAACCATTTATCTGGGTCATCGCCCACTTCTTCCCTGATTTTATCTAAAATTCTAATAGTATCTGCCCTTGCAGAAAGCACCTCAATAAATTCGTTCATTCCGCTTAAATCTATTCTTGCTACAACTGAATCTTCACCTTGTTTAACAAGGAAATATCTTGAGCCGGGGTCTGTGTATTTAATAATTGCAAATTCACGATTTGAGAGCTTGAAAACATCTTGATAGATTGAAGTTCCCTTCATATTTGCCAAGAATATTTGTGTTGCAGTTTGCTGAACAAGCGTTTCACTAATTTGAGATTTTGAAATATCTTCCGGTGATTGCGTGGCAAAAACCACCATTCCATTTAGTTTTCTTAAAACTTTCAGCCAGTTTTTTATTCTGGGTGCGAAAACTTTATTATCAAGCAATGCCCAAGCCTCATCTAATATAATCATAGTTGGGGAGCCAGTAAGCGTCATATTAATTCTATGGAATATATACATAAGCACAGGGCCCAATGTCTCTGGGGATTCCAGAACTGGTGCCATTTCAAAGCCGTGAGTTTTCTTACCACTAAATGATAGTGAATCTTCATCATTATCAAACACCCCTGCCCTTGCCTCTCCGCTATGCCAAATGCGAACCCTGCTTGCGATTGAGCCGGGTTTTTCTAGCCCTAAAAACGGCACGATATTTCTAAGCACCCTATCTTTTTTGGGGAGTTTATAATTACCATTTATTGCTTCTACAATTCTTTCTCTTTCCTCGGGGCTAATATCATATTTTCCAGATTCTGAGCATAATGCAGAAAGCCAATCTACTAAAAATTCTTTATTTTCAGGCGTTTCATCTAAGTGAAGTGGGTTAAAACCCATTTTACCTGAAGGGTCTAAAACAGTAAAACTGCCACCTATTGCCCTAATTAAAATCTCTGCGCCCCTATCTTTATCAAAGAAGAACATATCTGGCTTAAATTTCTGAGCTTGTGCAGCTAGAAAACCTAGTAAAACCGTTTTACCAGCACCTGTGGGGCCAATTATCATTGAATGCCCAACATCTCTTACATGAAAATTAAAATAAAAGGGTGTGCCAGAAGTTGTATCAAGCTGGGTAACAGCAGGGCCCCAATGGTTATTTTTTGGCTTGCCATATGGGTAATTATGTAATGGGCACATTCCCACTAAATTTAGCGTATTTATAACTGAAGGCCTTGCGATAAAATCATAATTACAAGGTAGTTGTGCCCAGAAAGAGCCTTGCAGCGTAAAGGTTTCCCTAACTGGTGAAACATTCACATTTACTAATTCTGAATAAACTTCTGAAACTTGTTGATCTAAATCTTCCAAATTATTGGTATATACAAAAACGCTCATATGGTGTCTGCCGAAGGCAATCTCCCCAGATTGAGCCATATCCATTGCAATGGTTAAATGTTCCATCTGTGAAATTGCTTTATCCCCTGCACTTCTCATACGATTTTGGTGAAGTTGCATTGAGGTTATTGCCGCTGAGCGATTACTGAAATAAAAAGCGTGAGTTATTACCATTTCATAGGGTAAATGCAAAAGTGAATCAAACATTCCTGAGTGTGTATAAGGTGGGTATTCCTTGATAGAAATTGCCCCGCCAAATTTGCTTCTGCCTTTTTCATCACGAATTTCAACTGCTCTTTTGCCAAAATAAACCCTATTTTTTGAAAGATATTTATCTGCATTAACCGCTGGCACTAAAATATTTGTGGGTGTTGCAGCATTAAGAACAAGGCTTATAAATTCAAAAACCTCTGAAAAATAGCCTCTATCCTCCCTTCTGATACCAAGCAACCTTGCTTTATAACTTTTTAGAGAGCCAACTAACCTGCTTGCTATTTCTTTTAGTGATTTTGCAGCTTCTCTGAGTGCTAAATCTGCTTGTGATTTATCAGCCGCTTGATTCAATTTATTTATAAAACCTACAGATTTTGAAACTGTCCCTTCTTTATCCTCTTTATGAATTATGGTTACATATAAATCATTCTTAAAACTAACTTTAGTTTTGTGTTTTTCCTTCCATTTTTCATTTAATTCTTTGCAGAAATTATTGTTAAAATCCCCTTCTAATTCTGTGTAATCTCTTTTTCTAACGGTATGAATATAAATTGCATAATTACCCCCAGAAACTGACTTAAAAAGCGTGTTTAAGATTGATTTTTTAATATCTAAATCTTCATCATCTGCGGTTTCAAATGAAAACCCTTCCACCTTAATAGTAAGAAGCATTTCATTTTTCTTGGTGATTATAATATTTTCATCCCAATGGCCTTTGTAGGGTATAAATTTTGTTTGGCTAATTTCAGTAGCACATACCGCAGATTTTAGAGCTTTTCTTTTAGTAAATTTTAGCATTTATTTTTAATATAAATCATAAGAGCAAGTATTGCCGTGATAAAACCTGTTCAGGCAAGTTGGCACAGTTAAAGCCCATATTTTTGCAATTTCCATCCATCTTGGCTCATAAGCACATAAATAATATCCAATGCCGTGAAATATTGCCACACCCGGAATACATAAACCAAAATCTTTGATATTAACAAAAACCATCGTCCAAGTTAGAATATTAACGCCAAACCAAGCATAAGTAACCCCAAATATCATAGCTGGCCTTGTTAAAGCTAGGAATAATGGGTCTCTCTGAACTTTTCCAGCATCACCTTTTGCCATAAAATCTTAATATTTTTTATTTTTGTATGGTTGCAGATTATCAAAAATTCTTCTATGAAAATCATTAAGATAATTATGATTTTCATAGTAATTTTACTTATTTTGGTATTATATCACATTTTACTAATAATTGGTTAAAATTTTTTATTTTCATCAAAATTTTTACGAATGTTAAATATCAACTCCCCAAAAGAGATAAAAAATTTTATAGGCTCTGAGAAAATCATTAAAAAACTTGATGATTTTCTTATTTCTAAAGAAATCCCTCAATCTTTAATTTTTTACGGAAATAAAGGCGTTGGTAAGGCAAATGCTGCCTATTTATTCGCAAAAAAACTGCTTTCAATCGGGGTTGAAAATATTAAAAAATCTAGTGAAATTGATCTATTCGGTAATATCCCAACCCAAATTGACCAAAATATAATTGAAATAAACCCTATCACTGCCTCTAAAATTGAGAAGAACCAACACCCAGATTTATTAATTATTGAGCTTAATGAAGATTTAGATAAAAAATCTATCCCCATTGATAAAGTTAGAGAAATTGAGCATTTTGTTAGCCACAGCCCTGCAGAAGCTAAATATAAATTAGTTATCATAGATTCAGTTGATGATCTTAATATTAATTCTTCAAATGCGATTTTGAAAATCACTGAAGAGCCTAATAGTAATTCAATATTAATATTAATATCTCATAATATTAACTCACTTTTGCCAACTATAAGATCTCGCTGTTTTGAGTTATTTTTCAAAAACCCTAATGAAAAAGAATTTCTGGAAATTATAAAAAATTATAATGTTGAATATAATAAAGAAATTGCTGAATATGCAGGTTTTTCACCCGGTGTTTATCTTAATATGCTAAAATATGATACTGAAATTATTATGAAATTTGCAAAAAAATTTCCTGATGTTGATTCTTCAGATATCACAAATATCACATCAATATTCAAAGATGATAAAAAAGATAAAAATAAAAGAGATTCAAATTATAATAGCTTTAAGAATATTTTACTTTTTGAGCTTTATGAAAAGGCTAAACATACAAAAAATTCTAAGCAAATAGATGATTTTTATAATGTTGTTAATATTTTTAATATTAATGAAAAAAGGAATATGGATATCATTCACACTATAAAAGAAATCAAATATCAACTATCTAAATAATAAAAATATATATTTTAGTAGTATTTATTAGTTATCATATATAATTAATCTTATAATTTTTTATCAACAGATTTATCAATAATCATAGTTATATATTATTTATATAAATCAGATATTTATATATTTTATAAGTATTTGTGAATAAAATTATAAACAGCTAAAATATTGTTGATAAACTTCTTAAATCTATTCATAAAAACTAATAACATAAGTTAAAATCTATTTATAAAAAACTTATCAACAATTTATCAACATATGAAAATTTTAGGTCATAGGGGTATAAGGCAACCAGAAAATTTAGATAAGCCATATCAAAATACTATTGAGGCAATAAATTATGCAATAGCTAATAATGCAGATGGTGTTGAAGTTGATGTTATCTTAAGTAAGGATAAGATTTGTTATGTAATTCACGATGATGAAATAAAAATTCATAATGGCTCCGATATTAAAATCTCTGAAAATAATTCTGTTAATATTGATATAGAAAAAATTGGCTTCCCTAAAAATATTTATAAAATCCCTAAATTATCTGAGATATTAGAAGTTTTTAAGCATCAAAAAAATAAAATTCTTAATATAGAAATTAAACAAAAATCAATTGCAGAATATGTATTTGATGAGGTTAAAAATTCTAGAATAGCAAAAGAAAATATTATAATTTCATCTTTTAATCATAGTGATTTAGAGATTTATAGAAACCTAGATAAAGAAACAAAAATTGGTTTTTTATTTAACTCAGAAGATTCTGAAAAAGAAGGTTATTTTGATTATATAAATAATCTTTCAGAGAAATTTGGTAACACAATTTTTGTGCCTAATTGCTATTCTAAAAATCCGAAAATATTAAATAGCGAAAGAGAAAAATATTTTTGGACAATAAAAAAAGAAGAATTAAATAATGGAATATTTGAAAATTTAAGAAAACTTCCTAATAGTAATTTTATTACTGACTATCCAGAGATTTTTTCAGAGTTTATATTGCCTAATGCTTGATTTTTAAGCCAAAAATAAAATTCTTCAAAGGCAAAGGGTAGGTTTTTATTCTTTTCAGAAAAAATATGTTTTGCAAGAAAAAACCTTATTATATCAATAGCTTTTATAATATCTTGATAATCATTTTTTATAAAATTATCATTATTTCCTTTAAGAAAAATCTTAGGAATTATAAATAATTTATCTTTATAAGGCTCCCCAATATTTTTGGAAACACAAGCCCCAGTTTTAGGTGATATATAAAAAACCTCATCAATACCAGTTTCACTACAGCGATTAAAATCAAATCCAAAGCCAGCATATTTTAATATATTTAGCTTTAGTAAAACATAATTCTCAAGCCAATTATTAGCATCTTCGGAAATTAACTCAAGATAGCTTAAAAATAAATCATATATTTCTTTTATATTTTCTCGCTCTGGAAAAATTTCTAAAATTAGTGCCGATATTGAATTTACTGAAAGAATTTTTTGATAATTATTGTAACAAATAGTTGCATAAGATTTTTCTGTGCTAATTGTAAGATTTCCTAAATGTTCTTGCAGGCGAGCGTTCCACGTGAAACATATTTGATTGCCACAAATTACATTATTTTTGTTTTTGGATGAAACCCTATATAAACCATGTATTATGCCATTTTCAAGGCTTAAAATTTTGATAATAGAATTATTCTCACCAAATTTTTGGCTTGAAAGAATTATTCCTTTATCCTCAATTTTCATAATTTTATTTGTTTTGGTATATGAATAATCCAAAAATAGTCACTTCGAACGAAGTGAGAAATCTGGTTATATTATATTCTTTCTAGATTTCTCGCTTTGCTCGAAATGACACTAATTCTTTACCCCACAACTACAAATTAGTATATTTAACATCAAAAATTTTGCTATGCTGAGTGAAGGCATATCTATCTGTCATACCGGCAATAAAATCTGCAATATTAATTGCAAGCTCAGTATTATTTTTAATATTTTTGTTTTCTAGCCAATTTGGAGCAAGGCAATTTGGGTTTTCAAAATAAAAATTAAATAAATCTTTCACCACTCTTTTTGCCTTTTTTGTCATTATCTGCACTTTATAATGATGATACATTTTATCCTTCAAGAAACCCCTTATCACTTTAAGATTTTTGTTAAAATCATCAGAAAAACAAACAATTTGGCATTTATTTTTTCTAACATCATCAATAGATTTTATAGAATATTTTTTGATATTTTCTTGCGTTTGTTTAACCACATCATTAATCATAAATTTAATGAATTCGCTTCTAACTTCATTAATTACAATTTGATTAGTAAAAGCATTTTTAGTTTTAATTTCTTTATAAAATTTCTTAAATAAATCACCAACTACAGGCAACCCAATCACCTCATCATAGCTAAAAAGCAAAGCTCTAAGCCCATCTTCAATATCGTGGCTGTTATAGGCTATATCATCAGAAATTGCGGAAATCTGAGCTTCTAGAGAGGCATAGCTATTTAATTCAAGATCCCAAATATTATTAAATTCTTTTAAGGCTCTTGGCGGGTTTTTAATTGGGCCATTATGTTTAGCAAGCCCTTCTAAACATTCCCAGCTTAAATTTAGCCCTTCAAATTTAAGATATTTCTTTTCTAGCTTGGTTAAAATTCTAATAGTTTGTGCATTATGATCAAAGCCACCATAATTTTTCATAACTTCTTGCAGGGCATCTTCACCGGCGTGGCCAAAGGGTGCGTGGCCTAAATCATGGGCGAGGGCAGTTACTTCAGATAATTCCTCATCAAGTTTTAGAATTTTGGCAAGGCTTCTGGCAAGTTGTGCAACTTCAAGCGAATGCGTAAGCCTTGTGCGATAGTGATCCCCCTCATTATTAATAAAAACTTGGGTTTTATATTCAAGCCTACGAAATGCAGTTGAGTGAATTATTCTATCTCTATCCCTTGCAAATTCTGAGCGGTTTTTACCGATTTTTTCATTAAAAAATCTACCGCGAGATTTTGATGAAAAACAAGCATAATTTGCAAGTGTCATATTTATCCTTTAATTTCTTCAGCGATAAGGAAAGCAAGCTCCAAACTTTGTGATGCATTTAAGCGTGGATCACAATGTGTGTGATAGCGTTTGTTTAAGTCAACCTCTGTAATAGCTTGAGAGCCGCCAATACATTCAGTAACATCTTGCCCAGTCATTTCAAAATGAACGCCGCCCGCATAAGTGCCTTCACTTTCGTGAATTTGGAAGAAGCTCCTCACCTCAGAAAGTATATCATTAAAAGGCCTTGTCTTAAAACCATTTGGTGATTTTATAGTGTTGCCGTGCATTGGATCGCAACTCCATATGACATTTTTGCCTGCATCTTTAACAGCTTTAACTAGGGCAGGGAGGTGCTCTGCGATTTTATTATGCCCCATTCTGCTTATTAAAGTTAGCCTACCTGCTTCATTTTCAGGGTTTAGGGTATCAATTAATTTGAGTAAATCATCTTTCTTCATTGTAGGGCCAACCTTTGTTGCTATTGGGTTTGCAATGCCTCTAAAAAATTCAACATGGGCTTCATCAAGGTTTCTTGTTCTATCGCCAATCCACAGCAAGTGAGCTGAAGTTGCGTAATATTTGCCATCTTTCTCATCTTTTACCGTAAAAGCCTCTTCATATGGCAGAAGCAAGCCTTCGTGAGAGATATAGAAATCTGCTTCTTGCAATTCAGAAACGCCATCAGTTGAAATGCCACAGGCTTTCATAAAAGATTGACAAACATTTATGGCATCAACCAGTGCAGAAAATCTTTTGCCTTGTGATGATTTTTGGATAAATTCATCATTCCATTTACTAACATTGCTAAGTGATGCGTGGCCGCCTTTTGCAAGAGTTCTAAGGTAATTTAGTGCGGCTGCAGATTGAAAATAGGCTTTAACTAAATTTTCAGGGTTATTTTTGCGAGATTCCTCAGTAAAATCAATATTATTAACAATATCACCACGATAACTTGGCAGAGATTTCCCGTTAAGCTCTTCAAAATCAGCGGAGCGAGGTTTCGCGAATTGCCCAGCAACCCTGCCAACTTTAACAACTGGCTTGCCAGCACCATACATTAAGGCAACCGTCATTTGTAAAATAACTTTGAAGAAGGAAAGTAAATTATCTTGGTTAAATTCTGCAAAGCTCTCAGCACAATCACCGCCTTGAAGAAGGAAGGCATTGCCTTTGGCAACTTCTGCCATTTGCTTTTTAAGATTGCGAATTTCAGAAGCTATAACAAGCGATGGATATTTTTTAAGCTCTGCAAGAACAGAATTTAATTTTGATTCATCATCATAAATTGGTTGTTGTTTGATGGTTAGCCCCCGCCAGCTATTTGGGGACCAATTTTTGCTATTTGTCATTTTATAAAATTTAGAATTTATGTTTTTTAGAGATACATAAAACTTAGATTTTCTCAAGGAAAAAAAGGGATTAGGTTTTAGGGCAGGGGGTAAATAGTTTTTGGCAGGCTGTATGGTATCTTGGATTGGGGTTGTCATATTGAGCGTAGCGAAACATCTTAGATCCTTCGCTTCGCTCAGGATGACAATAATACTAAGCCCTAACCCCCAAGCCCTAACCCCTAACTACACAATATGCTCATAGCCTTTATTTGAATATTTAACAATTTTGTTATTTTTGTTATATATCTTAACCCTATTTTTATCAGAATTTTGCTTTGTAATTCTGCCGATTTTAGTAATTTTAATATTTAGTTTTTTAGCAATATTTGCAATTTTGGTTTTATCTTTTTGTCGTGCGGTAAATATTAACTCATAATCATCACCGCCAGAAATTTGTTCAAAAAATAATTCATCTTTTATAGCAGTTGGAATTGGCTCTTTTTGAATTTCCGCCTTTACATTTGAAGCCACGCAAATATTTTCCAAATCTTTAATTAAGCCATCAGAAATATCAGTGCAAGAAGTTGCAATATCAATTAAATTTCTAGCTAATTCAATTCTTGGAGAGGGGTAAAAATAGCGATTTATAAAATAATTTTTATCTTCATATGAAATTTTTTCAAGCTCACCTTTTATAATTTGTAAGCCTAAATAGGCATCACCAATATCACCAGAAACATAAATATCATCACCCTCTAACGCACCAGAGCGAAGCAAAGCCTTGCCAGCCTCAATCTCACCAATCATAGTTACTGAAAAGAATAATTGCTCGTTAGTTTTTATAGTATCACCCCCAAGTAAATGAATATTATATTTTTCATTTATCTCAGCTAATTTGCTAGAAAACGCCTTAAACCATTTTTCATTCATTCCCTTTTTTATACTGCCAGTAAGCATATAATATTTTGGCACGCCACCAGCAGAAGCTATATCTGAGAGATTGCTTATCATCAGGCGAGACGCAATAATTTCTGCCATTGAATTATCAGGAAAATGCACCCCCTCTGCCATTGCATCAGCAGTTATGATATAATCAAATTGATTATTCTTTGGAATAATTGCTATATCATCTTGCAATGAAAGTGCGCCCTTAAATTTATTAGTAAGTGGCTTAAAATATTTGGATATTAATTCAAATTCTTTCATTTACTTGAAGTTTTTATAGGTTTATATAGTTTTATGTTTTTACCATAAGTTTATGTCAAAATACCAAGTTCTTGCTAGAAAATACAGACCAAAAAAACTTTCAGAGCTTATTGGGCAAGAAATGCTTGTGCAAACAATTTCTAATGCGATTGAGCAAAATAGAATTCCGCACGCTTTTGTTTTAACCGGTATAAGGGGGGTTGGTAAAACTTCAACCGCTAGAATTATTGCTAGATCACTCCTTTGCACAGGGGTTGATGATAATAATGATAAGCCAACGCTTGAGCCTTGCGGGGTTTGTCCAAATTGTCAATCTATCAGCAATGATAATCATATAGATGTTATTGAGGTTGATGCCGCAAGTCGCACAGGGGTTGATGATATTAGGGAAATTATTGATCAAGTCTCTTACTCACCAGTAATGGGAAGATATAAAATTTATATCATTGATGAAGTTCATATGCTTTCAAAAAGTGCTTTTAACGCACTGCTTAAAACCCTTGAAGAGCCACCCTCACATATAAAATTTATTTTTGCAACCACCGAGGTTAGAAAAATTCCGGTTACAATTCTTTCTCGCTGTATGAGGTTTGATTTACCGAGAGTTAAAGCGGAGGTTTTAATCAATCATTTTTCAAAAATTACAGAGATAGAAAATGCAAAAGTTGATTTAGATGCAATTAAACTTATCGCTGATGCCTCTGAGGGCTCAGTTAGAGATGGTTTATCCCTGCTTGATCAAGCCATAGTTACAAATAATGGCCAGCAAGTTACTGCTAAAAAAGTTAGGGAAATGCTCGGGCTTTCTGATAAAGAAACTATTTTTGAGCTTGTAGAAAAAATGCTTGATAGTGATTTTGATAAATCGCTAGAGCTCGCTAAAAAAGTTTATGATGAAGGGGCTGATGCAAATGTTATAATTCGTGATATTCTGGAAGTTACACATAAATTAATGATGTATAAAGCAAGCTCAAGCCTGCTTAACCCAAGGTTAATTAGTGAGGCGGAAATTGCTAAATGTAAAATAATTCTTAGCAAAAATTCATTGCCAAAAATTGCTAGAATGTGGCAGGTTGTTAATAAAGCGATTGAAGAATCAAATTATTGTTCAAACCCTTTAATGGCGTTAGAAATGGCAATTGTTAGATGTGCCTATACGGCAAAATTGCCAACGCCGGAAGAAATAATTTCAGGTAATGTTACTAAGCTGCCAAATCCCCAAGAAAATCAGGTTGAGGAAGCAACAGAGGCAGATTTCTTTTCGGCTCAAAAAAAAACTCTAATGAATGGCTAAATAATTTTGAAACGCAAAATCCTCCGCCTAAAATTGAGGCTGTAAATAATAATATAAATAATTTTTCTGAGTTAATAAAAATACTTGAAAATAAGGGGGAAAACTTAACCGCATCTTGGGCAGAAAACCTTAAAGTTGCTAGTTTTTCTAAAGAGGCAGAAACCATAGAAATATTAAAGCCAGTTGATTTTTCAATTATTACTCAAAAAGAATTTCTTGAAAAATTAAGGCTTGTTACCAATCAAAATTGGAAGGTAATTTATTTAGAGCAAAATGAAGTAAATATTGAGGCAACATCAATCAATCAACAAAAAATTTTAGAGATTGAGAATAGAAAAAAACAAGCTATAAATAGCAACGCAATTCAAACAATATTGAAAGAGTTTGAGGGGGCGGAAATTCTAGCCGTAGTTGCTTAAAAAAATTTATTTTTCTTACTAAATTATCTGCAAAATTGCAGATAATTAGAGGTAAGTGCTTATAATATATAATAAAACAGAGTTGTAAAATATCTGCATTTTTGCAGATGCAAAAACAAAATAGTATATATATTTTACAATATATATACAATATAAACTTAATATAGTTATGCAAAAAGATAAGCCAAAATTTGATAAATCTAAATTGCCTTCTCGTTATGTAACAGAAGGGCCAGAGCGTGCACCGCATCGCTCATATTATTATGCAATGGGCTTGAAGGAAGAGCATATCAAGCAACCACTTGTTGGTGTTGTAACCACTTGGAATGAAGCCGCCCCTTGTAATATCGCATTGCAGAGGCAGGCACAATTTGCTAAAAAAGGCGTTTTTGCAGCAGGTGGCACACCTAGAGAATTTACTACAATCACCGTAACTGATGGAATTGCTATGGGTCATCAGGGTATGAAATCCTCACTTGTTTCACGTGAAGCAATCGCAGACTCGGTGGAGCTTACCGTTCGTGGTCATTGCTATGATGCCTTAGTTGGATTTGCTGGCTGTGATAAATCCCTCCCCGGTTTAATGATGGCTATGGTTCGCTTGAATATTCCATCAGTTTTTATGTATGGTGGCTCTATAATGCCCGGTAAATATAAAGGTAAAGATGTTACTGTTGTTGATGTATTTGAGGGTGTTGGAAAATATGAAGCAGGTAAAATGTCCGAAGATGAGCTTATAGATTTAGAAAAAGTCGCTTGTCCAACTTCTGGTTCCTGTGGCGGTCAATTTACCGCAAATACAATGGCTTGTGTTAGTGAAGCTCTTGGGCTTGCCTTGCCCGGCTCCGCAGGTGCACCCGCACCTTATGAAAGCCGTGATAAATATGCTTTTGCCTCAGGTGAATATGTTATGAAATGTCTAGAAAAATCAATTCGCCCAAGGGAGATTGTAACTAGGGAATCCCTAATAAATGCGGCTCGCGTGGTTTCTGCAACTGGTGGTTCAACTAATGCAGCACTACATTTACCTGCTATTGCTAATGAGGCTGGTATTGATTTTGACATAAATGATGTTGGTGAAATCTTCCGCACAACACCTTATATCGCGGATCTCAAGCCGGGTGGCAGATATGTTGCTAGTGATATGTATCAAATAGGTGGTGTATCAATTGTTCTTAAGGAGCTTCTTGATAATGGGCTTTTGTATGGGGATTGTTTAACCGTTACAGGTAAAACCATTGCTGAAAACCTTAAAGATATTAAATTCCCAGAAGATCAAGATGTAGTTTATCGTGTTAAAAAGCCAATCTCACAAAATGGCGGTGTGGTTACACTCAAAGGCAATCTTGCAGAAGAAGGTTGCATAGTTAAAATTGCAGGGCTTAAAAAACTATCGCATAGAGGGCCAGCAAGGGTATTTGATAAAGAGGAAGATGCATTTGAAGCCGTTAAGAAAAGGCAATATAAAGAAGGTGATGTAATTGTTATTCGCTATGAAGGGCCTAAAGGTGGCCCCGGAATGAGGGAGATGCTTTCAACCACCGCTGCCCTTTATGGTCAAGGTGTTGAAAATGTTGCACTTATCACAGATGGCAGGTTTAGCGGTGGCACTCGTGGTTTATGTATCGGCCATATTGGGCCAGAGGCGGCAGTTGGTGGCACAATTGCACTACTTAAAGATGGTGATATAATTAATATTGATGCTTTGGCCGGCACTATAAATGTTGAGCTTTCAGATACAGAGCTTGCAAATAGAAAAAAAGAGTGGAAGCCTAGAGAAAATAATCATACAACAGGTGCATTATGGAAGTTTGCTCAATTAGCAGGCCCAGCTTCAAAAGGTGCGGTTACCCATCAAGGTGGCAAAGCTGAAAAACTCCCTTATTGGAAGATATAGCCTAATTGGTTGTTAGTAGTTAGTTTTTGCTTGAGCTTTATCTAAACTTATCTTTTATACTTAATGCGTTTTAAGATTATAAGACTTTACTAACTTGCCTAATATAAACCCATCATATGCTACATACTGAAAAGGCACAAGAACAGGCTTTATTTGAAAAGCTAAAAGCAATACCAGTTAAATTGCTAATTATCACATTGCTAATTTACGGTGTGGGGGTGGTTGCTTTATTTTCTGCTTCTAAGGGTAATTTTTATCCTTGGGCATTTAAGCATTTAGTAAATGGTATAATAGCCTTGCCACTTATATTTGTTATTATACTTACTGATATTAAAGTTTGGTTTAAGACCGCCTATATATTATATATTTTTGGGCTTATTCTGCTAATTATAGTTAAGGTTTTTGGGGTAGAAGGTGGGCTTGGTGCTCAAAGATGGATTGCAATAGGCGATTTTAGATTTCAACCTTCAGAGCTTGTAAAAGTATTTATAGTTCTCTCGCTTGCTAGGTTTTATCATTTACTGCATTTTAATAATCTTCACAAATTTACAAGTTTAATATTTCCATTAATGATAATTGGTTTATCAGCTGGCTTGGTTTTGCTTCAGCCAAATTTAGGCACTGCCGCTATTATCTCAATGGTAGGTGTAATAATAATGTTTGTAACAGGCCTTAGCTGGAAGAAAATATTTAGCGTAATAACTATAGTTATTTTAGCTTTGCCAATTTTATGGGCTAATATGCATGATTATCAGAAAAAGAGGGTGGAAACCTTCTTAAACCCTGAGCAAGACCCTCTAGGTGCTGGCTATAATATCATTCAATCTAAAATAGCAATTGGGGCAGGGGGGTTAATTGGTAAAGGCTTGAGCAAAGGCACGCAAAGCCAATTAAATTTTGTTCCAGAGCAACAAACGGATTTTATATTTTCAATAATTGCTGAAGAATTTGGCTATATAGGCACTTTAATTTTGCTAATGCTTTATGCTTTATTGTTCTTCCAAGCAAGAAAAGTTAGTGAGGCATGCAATACCAATTTTGCAAAAACCGTTGCGATTGGAATGGCAGTTATATTATTCGTGCATGTGTTTGTAAATATTGGAATGGTAAGCGGAATTTTACCAGTAGTTGGGGTGCCATTGCCATTTCTTTCTTATGGCGGTTCAAGTTTAATAAGCTCAATGATTGCCGTTGCGTTTATAATGAATGCATATATCCACCGCAAAAGCTACATCCCAATTAATGATGATAGTTTTTAGAAAAAACCTAAATAAGAAATTAATATCTATAACTATCTGGTTTGAATGGGCCTGCCATATCAACGCCAATATATTCTGCTTGTGAAGCGGTTAGTTTAGTTAGCTTTGCACCAATTTTTTCTAAATGAAGTTTTGCTACCATCTCATCAAGATGTTTAGGTAAAACATAAACTTTATTTTCATATTTCTTATGATGTTGCCATAATTCAATTTGTGCAACAGTTTGATTAGTGAAACTACAACTCATTACAAAAGCAGGGTGGCCAGTGGCACAACCTAAATTAACTAGCCTGCCTTCTGCAAGCAGAAGAACTCTTTTACCATCAGGGAAAGTTATTTCATCAACTTGAGGCTTAATATTACGCCATTTTAGGCTTTTTGTGCTTGCTACATCAATTTCATTATCAAAATGGCCAATATTACAAATAATGGCTCTATCTTTCATCTTCTCCATATGTTTATAGGTGATGATATCTTTATTACCAGTTGCGGTAACGAAAATATCTGCAATAGGGGCGGCTTCTTCCATTGTTACAACTCTAAAACCTTCCATTGTGGCTTGTAGTGCACAGATTGGGTCAATTTCAGTAACTAGAACAGTTGCACCTTGGCTTCTAAGTGCAAAGGCTGAGCCTTTACCCACATCACCATAGCCAGCAACAACACCAATTTTACCTGCAATCATAACATCAGTTGCGCGTTTAATGCCATCAAGCAAACTTTCACGACAACCATAAAGATTATCAAATTTAGATTTAGTAACTGAATCATTTACATTGATTGCTGGAAAGGCGAGTTTCCCCTCCATCTCAAGCTCTCTAAGCCTTTTTACGCCAGTAGTTGTTTCTTCAGAAACACCTCTAATATTTCTTGCAATTTCAGGGTATTTTTTAATAACCATATCAGTTGCATCACCGCCATCATCAAGAATCATATTAGGCTCCCAGCCATCAGCGATAATAGTTTGCTCTATGCACCAGTTAAATTCTTCTTCAGTTTCACCCTTCCAAGCAAATACTGGAATGCCCTCTTTAGCAATAGCGGCTGCCGCATAATCATTTGTTGAAAATATGTTACAAGAACTCCAACGAACATTAGCACCAAGCTCAACAAGGGTTTCAATTAAAACTGCGGTTTCAACTGTCATATGTAAACAGCCGATAATATTTGCACCTTTAAGCGGTTTTTTATTTTTATGCTCCGCCCTTAAAGCCATAAGCCCGGGCATTTCTGTCTCTGCGAGATCAATTAATCTTCTGCCTTCATCAGCTAAAGAAATATCTTTTACTTTATAATCATTTTTAGTAGCGATTTTTACAATTTTATTTTGCATTGAATTAATTATTAAATTAAGTTTGTTTTTGTTATAATATCTTGGTCAAAATAGTAAACTTAATATTATTTAGTAATGTTAAATAACACAGAAAATATATCTGAAAGGCGTTTGGTAAATCGCCTAAAATCTTATTGGGATAGCTTAAGGGAAGAGGCAGATACGCCTTTATTTCAAAAGTTTAATCAAAATTCAATCATTGATATGTGGGAAAATTGTATGCATTTTCAAGCCACCGCAACCACACAAAGAAAGAAAATTTACCAATGCAAATTCGTTGGTAAAAACCTAATTAGTGCCTTTGGTAAAGAGCTTAAAGATAGATATGTTTCTTCCTATGATAAGCGGATATTGCCGGGTTCTAACCTTGCAGAAGCTATGGATAATTCCTGTGATAATAGGGTTTTTGTTTTATCTTCTGGGCAGTTTGTAAATAACGAAAATAAAATTGTTAAATATCGTGATTGTATAATGCCGTTTTCAAATTTTGACGATAATATCACTGATTTAATAATAGGTATTTCTTGGAGATCATTTAACTAAAAAACAATGAAAGAAGAAACTAAAATAATTCAAAAAGGAAGAAATTCTCTTAAGCATTTTGGAACGGTTAATCCGCCAATTTTATTTTCATCAACCTTGCTTTTTCCAACAATGGAAGATTATGAAAAAGCCGAAAGGGGGCAATTATATTACGAAAATTTATTTGATGCTGAAACTACTGATCCCGCTTATGGAATAGCCGGTAACCAAACAAATTTTGCCTTACAAGAAGTTATAAAAAGCCTTGAAAACTCTTATGGCACACTTCTTACAAGCTCTGGTTTATCAGCAATTAGTTTAACTTTAAGCTCACTGCTAAAAGCTGGTGATAATTTATTACTTACAGATTCAGCTTACGGGCCAAATAGAAGATTTTGTAATAAAGTGCTAGCTAATTTTGGCATAGAAACAACTTACTATATTCCAAATAATGTTGATGATTTAATTTCAAAAGTTAAGCCGAATACAAAAGTTATTTTTATGGAGGCACCGGGCTCTTACACCTTTGAAATTATTGATTTTGAGCCAATTATTAAATTTGCAAAAGAAAATAATATAATTACAATAATTGATAATTCTTGGGCAACGCCATTATATTTTAAGCCATTGGAAATCGGTATAGATGTCTCCATATCAGCAATCACAAAATATATTAATGGTCATTCGGATCTGCTGATGGGTTCAATTTCAGCCAATAAAGAATGTTTTACAAAAATTGCTGCTGGATATAAAAATTTTGGTGCATCTGTTAGCCCTAGAGATTGCTATGAAGCACTTAGAGGGGTTAGAACATTATCTGCAAGGCTTGCTTATCAGCAAAATTCTATGCAAAAGATTTTTGATTATTTATCAAAACAAAATTGTGTTTCTAAAATTTTAGCCCCTTCTTATCCAAAATTTGAAGATTATGAAAAATGGCGAAAATATTTCTCAGGTGCAACCGCTTTGTTTTCAGTTGAGTTAGATAAAAATTATAGTGATGAACAATTAGCAAATATGATTAATAATTATGATATATTTGCGATAGGTGCCTCTTGGGGTGGTTATGAAAGCCTTGTTAGAAGGGTTATTTTTGATGGCATAAGAACTAGAACCAAAGATAAATATAAAAATACTATTATTAGATATTATATTGGTTTGGAAAACCCAGATGATATAATCACAGACTTGGATAACGGCTTTAAGAGGCTAAAAAATTAAAATATTTATAGTTAGTTGTGTTAAGTTTAAGAGTATTTGCAACAAGATAATTTTGCTTTAGAGCAAAGGAAAAATGAGCGAGATAGTTACTCATATCTGCGAGATTTTTTCTGTAGCAATAAAGCAAAATTAGCAGTTGCCCTTTGGGTTGCTGCAAAAATTAAAAAATAGTTTGTTAAAAAGCTCGGAGATATCAATAAGTATCTCACTCGCTTTTTGCCTGCTATTTTTTAATTTTTGACCGGCAACAAATGCTCCTAAACTTAACGCAACTAACTATAGTTTAACAAAATGTTAAAAGAGCCGAAATTTAAACTAAAAAATATTAAAGAAAAAACCCAGTCAGGTTATAAAATTTATAAAAATAATTCTGAATTTGAGTTTGTTGAGGCCTTAACTGCTGTTGAAGCATTGGAAAAATCTAGCATTAAAACCCCTATAAAAATAGAAAAAGTTGGAATAGTAAAAAAAGCCGTTTTTTCTGATGAAGAATTAATTCTGAAAAATGATTGAATAAATGTAATTAATATATAATCTTAATAACAAACTATAGCTAATTAAATTTATGAAAAATTTTATAATATTACCTTTAACCCTATGCATTATACTTTCTTCTTGTGCATCAATTTTTAACGGCACTAAAGAAACAATAACCATTAAAAGTGATATAAAAGGAACTGAGCTATATGTTGATGAAAACAAAGTAGGTGTTGATTCTGCAACTGTTGTAATTCCTAAGAAGAAACTCAAATCAACTATCCTTAAGGCAAAAAAAGTAGGCTGTAGCGATAAAACTACAAATATTGCCACATCTTTTGACCCAACAACTATTCTTGGTTTATTCATTGATTTGGGGTTAATTTCAATATTAGTTGTAGATGGCTTAGTAACTGGTGCAGTTAATGAGGCCGCTCAGAATTATGTAGATTTGACACCGAATTGCTCAAATAGCCATTAAAGAAGGCATAATTAAAAAGGCATTTTGAAGCCGGGTGGAAGTTGCAATCCACCAGTAAGTTCTGACATTTTTTTAGATGCTTCATCTTCCTTCTTAGCGTTTGCATCATTAATTGCGGCGATTATTAAATCTTCCAAAATATCTTTTTCATTTGGGTTTATAAGCTCACTAGCAATTTCTATAGATTTTGCGTGGCCT
This sequence comes from uncultured Rickettsiales bacterium, assembly GCA_964445765.1. Classification (GTDB taxonomy): domain Bacteria; phylum Pseudomonadota; class Alphaproteobacteria; order Rickettsiales; family UBA8987; genus JANPLD01. The sequence goes on from CAYULD010000002.1 coordinate 278,160, forward strand.
TTGCCGTTAATAGTAATTTTTACCATCCCACCGCCTGAAGCACCAGTAACCTCTAACTCTTCAACTTGAGATTGGGCTTCAACCAGCTTTTTTTGCATCTGTTGAGCTTGCTTCATTAATTGATTAATATTCATCTTTTTACCTTTATTGATTTTACTAAAAAATAAATTTCTAAAATTTAATGTTTGGCTTCAATAAATTTTATTGCTTCTAGTGCTGCCATACAGCCTGTGCCTGCGGCGGTAATTGCTTGGCGATAAATTTTATCCTGCACATCACCAGCGGCAAAAATCCCTGCAATATTTGTTTTGGTAGTGCCTAATTTTGTAATGATATAGCCTTCATTATCAAGTTCAAGCGAATTTTTGAATATATCAGTATTAGGCTTATGACCAATAGCAATAAAAATTCCATCAGCTTTAAGCTCAGTTGCAGTGCCTGTTTTTAGATTCTTAATTTTTGCACCTGTAACTGAAAGGGGCTCTTCAGTGCCAAGCACTTCTTCTAACACACTATCCCAAATAACTTGCACTTTAGGGTGCTTAAAAAGCCTATCCTGTAATATTTTTTCAGCCCTTAAACTATCCCTTCTATGAATTAAAGTAACTTTTGAAGCGTGATTAGTTAAATATAAAGCCTCTTCAACAGCGGTATTGCCACCACCAATAACCAGAACCTCTTTATTTCTAAAGAAGAACCCATCACAAGTTGCACATCCAGAAACGCCATAGCCTTGAAATTTCTTTTCACTATTAAGCCCTAACCATTTTGCAGATGCACCTGTAGCAATGATAACGCTTTCTGCGGTATAAACCTCACCACTATCGCCTTTAGCGGTGAATAAATTTCCTGAAAAATCAACTTCAATTATATGATCAGAAATAATTTCTGTGCCAACATTTTCGGCTTGTTTTTCCATTTGCTCCATCAGCCAAGGGCCTTGTATAACCTCAGCAAAGCCGGGGTAATTTTCAACATCTGTAGTAATTGTCATTTGCCCACCGGGTTGCATACCCCTAACCATAACCGGCTTAAGATTTGCCCTTGCAGTATAAATTGCCGCTGTGCAACCAGCTGCACCAGAACCAATTACTAAAACTTTACTATGCTTTGCCATTATAAAAATCTAATTATTTAATTTTTCATTTTCTGCATTATCTTTATATAATATATTCATTATAATCAATATTATAATCATTTAGCTATATATATGAAAAATTTCTATAAAAGATTAGAAATTAAAACTCCTGAGTTTGATATAAACAACGCTGATGATATTCTTAAAACCATAATTTCTGAGCTTAAAAATGGGGTTAAAAATCGTGAACACCCATATCATCTGCTAGCAATTTCAAATATCAATTTGCTAGGTGAGCCAGAGGTTAGAAATGTTGTGCATCGTGATTGCGATTTTAATGAAAGAAAAATATTCTTTCACACTGATTATAGATGCAAAAAAGTTGCCGAGATAGCTAAAAATAATAGGGTTTCTTTGCTTTTTTATAGCCCACTAACCAAAATGCAGCTTAGAATCAAAGCCTTATCTAAAATCCATTATAATAATGAGATAACCGCAGTTAAGTGGGGGCAAACACAGCCTCGCAGTAAAGAATGTTATTCACAAGCTAATATTTCAGGGCTTGAATTATCTCTGCCAGAGCCAAAAATTTTTGATGATTTAGAAGCAGGTTATAAAAATTTTGCAGTATGTGAGAATATTTTTAGTGAAATAGATTGCCTTATTCTGCATCACCAAGGCCATAAAAGATATAAATTTTTGTGGAATGATAATAACAATCTTTCTATTACGCAAATTGCACCTTAGAGTAGTTAATAATTTGTTATATAAAGCGATACATTATGAATGCTAAGCATTTTACTATACGCTTTAGTTCTCCCCCTGCTTGCGGGGGGAGTTAGAGGGGGGTGATAAAAGGTAAACCCTTTTCCAGAGCCAATTTTAACGACACCCCCTCCTTTATCCTCCCCCGCTTGCAGGAGAGGAATAATGCGGTTATAACTACCTCAATAGCTTATTAACTATAATATTACATCTCAAAAAAATAAGAATGAAGGAAAAATTTAAGAAAACTCTAAAATCTTTTTATGATGCGGGATATTATACTATTTATCACGATGGTATAGAGCACGCAGGCTATTTGGCTTTTTTGGGCTTGCTTTCATTATTTCCATTTTTAGTTTTTGTTTTTTCAATCGCCGCAAATATTGGCAGAGAGGAAATTGGCGTTAGGTTTATAAATGAGGTGCGAAATTTTTTGCCTCATGATGTTATGCTTTCTTTAGAGCCACGCATTAATGAGATTTTATCAGGCCCGCCACAAGGCTTGCTAACCCTTGCTATTATCGGTATTATCTGGACATCATCTTCATTAGTAGAAGGCTTAAGAACCATTCTAAATCGTGCTTATAGGGTTAATAACCCACCTAGATATATTTTTAGAAGGCTTATGAGTATGTTGCAGATTTTAATACTGACATTTTTAGTTATAATCTCAATGTTTTTTATAACTATCGCACCAAATTTATGGAGTTTTATTAAAGATTATTTTGATTTAACCTTTGAAATTGACCCTCACTTATTGCGTTTAAGATATTATATTTCTGCCTATGTTATATTTTTCTCAATCGCAGTTAGTTATTATGTTTTGCCTAATATTAAACAGAGTTTGCTGGCGGTGCTACCGGGGGCGTTTTTAGCGTTGGTTTTATGGCTAATAAGTGCCCATATATTCAGCGGATATATTGAACATTATCGCCAGTTAAATATTGTATATGGAAGCCTTGCGAATTTAATTATTACCCTAATTTTCTTTTATGTTCTTTCAGTAATTTATATTTTTGGGGCAGAGTTTAATTATTTCTTTGAAAAATCCCTCGGCCACGAAATCATTCAGAAAGAGTGAGCGATTTTATAAGTTCATTATTCATAATAATCTTAGATCACCGCTTAATCACAAGAATTTTTTTAAGCCTGCGGGCATCAGCTTCTATAACTTCAATTTCTATATTTTCGTTGATTCTAATAATTTCCCCTTTAACTGGAATACGCCCTGAAATAAGATAAACCAAGCCACCTATGGTGTCATATTCTTCTTCATCATATTGATTAGCTAAATCAATAGCTGTTGCGGAATAAAAATCTTCAATAGAAGTTCTGGGGTTTACTTCATAAATATTATCACTTACTTTTTTAACGGAGCTATCGGCTTCAGCATCGTGCTCATCATCAATTTTACCAACTATTTCTTCAATAATATCTTCCATTGTGATAAGCCCTTCTGTGCCACCATATTCATCAACCACAATAGCAATATGAACCATACTTTTTTGCATTCTTAAAAGCAGATTGCTAATTTTCATAGGCCCCGGAACAAATAAACATTTGCGAGTTATTGCTTTTATATCTATTGGCTGGTTATTAAGCAAATATTTCACCACATCTTTAATGTGAATAAAGCCGGTTATTTCGTCTAGGTCTGATCTATAAACTGGGATTCTAGTATAGGCTTTATCAATTAACTTATCTTTTAATTCTTCAAGGTTTGAACTTTCAGGAATTGCGAAAATATCTGGCCTTGGAATCATAATATCTTCAACATAAATTTCTTTGAACTCAAGAACATTTCTGATGATTTCTTTTTCACCTGCTTCAAGTTTATCGTTGCTGGTTTCAATGTTATTATCAAGAATATCTTCAATGGTTTCCCTAAGGCCACGAGATTTTGGCGAGATTAATTTTACAATTTTGTTTTTAAGGTTTGAGATTTTTTGAGATAAATCAGGCTCAGGCGTTTCTTGAGCAATATTGTTATTCATTTTTCAATAAAAATTCATTGTATTTAACTATTATATTGATGTAATTAGTAAAATCTATATTTAATATGCTTAATTTAATAAATTTCTGTGAAAAATGGCAAATTTAGGCACCAAAATTTTTACTTTACTATTTGGCAAAAAGGTTGGGGAAGATGCTTTTGGCAATCAATATTATAAATCTTCATTAGCACTTGGTAAAAATGTTGGCAGATATGGTAAAGAAAGGCGTTGGGTGATTTATAAAGGCAAGGCGGAAGCAACTAAAATCCCACCGGAATGGCACGGCTGGATGCACTATTCCTTTGATGAAACCCCAAGCGTTGTAAGTAAATATAAATGGCAGAAAGATCACTTGCCCAATCTAACTGGCACAGATTACGCCTATTTGCCTGCTGGCCATAAAGAAGCTAAAGGTAAAAGAGATAAAGCAACTGGGGATTATGAGGCTTGGAAACCAAATTAACTTAATAAATCTAAGTAAAATTTATGAATAAAAATATTATTGAAACATTAATCGGTTTTGCAGTTATTGCGATAGCGATTTTCTTCGTGTTTTTCTCTTATTTTAAGTCAGATAGCTCTGCAAGTTTTTCAGGATATAAATTGGTGATTAATTTTGATAGGGTTGATGGCCTAAATGTTGGCAGTGATGTTAAAGTTAGCGGTCTTAAAGTTGGCAGGGTGGTTGATGCAAAAATTGATAATAAAACCTTTCAAGCCAAAGTTGAAATTGATGTTGATAACGCAGTAAAAATCCCTGATGATTCTTCTGCTGAAATTATAAGCGCGGGTTTGCTGGGTGATAAATATATTGCGCTTGTTCCGGGTGGCTCAGAAGAAAATCTCAAAGATGGTGATGTTATAAGATATTCGCAATCTTCAATTAGTATTGAATCACTAATCGGCAAATTTATGTTTGGCGATGATGAGAAAAAATCTGAAGGTAAAGAAAGCAAAAACTCAGAAGATTTATTTTAGTGTGGAAAGGGAAATTATCATAGATACTGAAACCACTGGCCTTGACCCTAAAGATGGCCATAGAATTGTTGAAATAGGCTGTGTTGAGCTTATTAATAGATTACCCACTGGAAAATATTTTCATCATTATATAAACCCAATGCGTGAAATTGGCTATGATGCAACTAGAATTCACGGCATCACTAATGAAATGGTTAAAGATTCCCCCAAATTTGAAGAAGTGGTTGATGATTTTATCGCTTTTATTGCTGATTCAAAATTAGTAATTCATAACGCTGATTTTGATATGAAATTCATAAATGCAGAGCTTTTTTACGCAAAAAAGCCTGATATTTCTTGGGATAGAGTTTTCTGCACCTTAAAATATGCTAGAAAAAAATTCTCTGGTGCACAAAACAGCTTAGATGCTTTATGCAAAAGATTTAATATTGATAATTCCCATCGTGAAAAGCACGGTGCATTGCTTGATTCTGAATTACTAGCAGAAGTTTATTTAGAGCTTATGGGGGGCAGGCAGAATGTAATAAGCCTTAATAGTGAGCAAGATAAAGAATCAGAAAAATCAAAAAATAACCTAAAAAATAATTCTAAAAATTCCCTAAAAAACAGCAAAGTTACAAATTTTCCTTATAGAAATTTTGCCCTAAAAGAGGAAGAAAAAGCCCTGCACGAAAAATATCTAGCCACCCTAAAAAAAAGCCTCTGGGCTGAAATAAAAAACTCTAATTGATTATTCCAAGAATTTTAAGTTTATCTTCTAAAATATCTTTATTAAAAGGCTTCATTATATATTCATTCGCACCCATTTCAAGGGCTTCATTAATTTTTTCAAATTCATTTTCTGTTGTGCAAAGAATAATTTTTGTATCTGTAATTAGATTCTCATTTTTAGCTTTTTTAAGAAAGCCAACGCCATCAAGCTCTGGCATATTCCAATCAAGAATTATAAAATCAAAGTGATTTTCTCTTATTTTATCAAGGGCGACTAGGCCGTTTTCTGCTTGATCAAAATCTATATTAAAACTTGTAAGAATTGAGCTTATAACTGACCTAACAACCTTTGAATCATCAACAATAAGGGCTTTCATAAATATAACTTACAGAGATTTGGATAATTTTTGGGTGGACATTTTTTGACGAATTCTTTCAATATTCATTCCAAATTGCTCGCGGTAAATTGACTGTAAAATTTTACCCTGTCTTTTATATCTTTGAATTACATCTTGATTAATTGCAGTTAAGTTAGCGGCTTTTCTAATCCATTTTTCAAGTCTTATATCCCACTTTGCTTTTTGTTCATCACTCATTTCAGAATATTTTATAGTTCCACCGAATAAAATTGTTCTTGCTTGTTTTGTATCAATAGAGCCACCAAAAGTTTCAGATTGAGAAATATTATTCGCAATATTTAACTCTGCACTTGAAAGGCTGCTGCCTTGATAATTTTTCATTCTTATAGAAGCCGGTGCTTGCCTTGGCGTTTGGTTAATTTGGTTTGAATCAAGATAAATTTCATTAGAGAAATTGCTTGGTTGTGCTGGCTGATTTTGGGCAGGATAATTCATACTTGCTGGGGTTGCCTGCATATTTTGATTTGCAAGATTCTGATTATTTGGTAGTTGATTATTTAATGAATTATTAGGCGTGCCTAAATCTGTTTGGCTTTGTTGTAATTGGCTTTCAGCAATAGTAGAGGTTTTGTTATAAACTGAGTTATTAGCAATATTCTGTGCAGAATTTTCTTGTGCCTCTGCTTGTTTTGATGCCCACCATTCTGCTTGCTTGCTACTTAAATTCTGTGCTTCTTGTGCGGTTTTTTCCTCAGCTTCTATATATGATTTTGGAAACATAGAAAATTGATCAGCCGTCTGCATTGCAGGTTGTGGGGTATAAATTGGTTCATTTTTCTGTTTAATTATATTTTGAATATCGTTTGAAACATATCTTTGTGGGCCCGTATAAGAAACAAGCAAGCGAGCTATATCAAAATTTCTACCATAAGCTAAATCATAAGGCTTTAAGCCGTCTCTTGTAACCATATCTGCATTAGCACCAACATATAAGAGATATTTCACAATCTCAATATTGTTATTATAAGCCGCAATATGAAGTGGCGTTAAGCCATCACTATTGCTTTTATTAACATCTGCACCTTCACGCACTAATAAATCTATAACATCTAGCGAGTTATTTAGCGTTGCAATTAAAAGAGGCGTATCGTTAGAATTATTTCTAAAATCAACTTTAGCACCCGCCCTTAATAATTGCTGGGTTGCTATGTAATTTCTGCTTGCAACCGCAACATGTAGAGGTGTATTGCCTTTAATATCAACTAAATTTGGGTTAGCACCTTCTGCCAGTAAAATTTCAACAATGTCATTATGAGCGTTAAAAACTGAACCCATTAAAGGCGTTTCGCCAAATTTATTCATTGCGTTTGCACTTCTGCCAGAGTGGAGCAGGGCGATAACTGAGTTTTTATCACCAATCATTGCGGCTCTAACGAGTTGATCATTAAGTTGTTGCTCAGTAAAAGAAACGGAAGAATGCCCAACTCTTCTTCTAATATTGTTAAAATCTTGTGCGATAGGTTGTTGTGGTTCTGAAATATTTTCTTGCGGCTGTGCTTCGCCTTCGGTTTTTTCAAGCAAATCTTCTGGATTAATTTTTTCTTCTGCTTCATTTTTGCCAATTACAGAATTAAGCAATTCATCAACTTGCTTTTCACGCTCTTCAGCAGAAAGCTCTTTAGTTTTTGGAGCCTCTTTTCTTTTTTCTGAAAAATCAAGATCGGGTGTATCAGGAAATTGTTCACTAAGTGCGGAGTTCTGAGGCTCACTATTTCTAATAAGTGGAGCAGAATTTTGGTTTGCAGATTGATTGGCAGAGATTGGTTTTTCTTCGCTGGTTAATTCATCTGGGTTAAAATCAGGGGCGATTTTTGCGTATGGATCACTAATTTTAGGCTCAGGCAATTTAGTTGCTTGGGCATTATTCTGAGGAAGTTTTATAGTTGGTAATTCTTCCTCGCTAACATCATTAGCAAAATTATCAAGGGAAGGCGGTGTTATTTGCGGCGCAGAATTATTTTGTGATATAGAATTGTTATTGTTCTTATTATCAGGGTTCACCCATTCTTTAGCTTTTTTATATTCTTGCTCAGGATATTCTTTTGAAGTAAATTCATCATCTAAAGAAGGGACGCCATCAAAAGCAGAATTGCTGCTTGGGCTATTTTCTAAACCCGGCAGATTTGGAAGGCTTTCAGCAATAGCAAGCCTGAACAAAAATATAAAATATAATATGATGATAAGATTACGCATATCGGCATATTATACTACAAAATCAGAGATTTAACAATATTTAGCGGTTTTATTACAAAAGCTATTAAAATTTTTCTGCAATAAGGCATTTGAACAACGCCCCCATTTTATCTTCCGCAATAAGCCTTGAAACGGCTTCAAAAATTTCTGATTGCTCTTGAGGGCTTTTTCCTTTTTGGAGAGATTTAGCCCGCTCTAACGCACCCATTTCTGTTAAAAAACTTCCTTGCGTGCTTGTAAAAATATTAGAAATATTATGCTTTTTTAATTCTTCTGAAATATACTCAAAATCTATGTGAGCGGTGATATCTGCCTCACCAATATTTTGAAATATATTACTGAATTTATTTTTATAAAGTGCTTGCAGGCTATCCCCATAATCACTTTGCAGATAGCCATAATCAAAGCATAAAAATAAGCCGTTATTAATATTTATAATCTGAGAAATTTGCTTGATGAAATTGCTTAAATCAGGGCAAAATTCTTTTATATTATCATTTCTGGGCTTTTTAATTTTTGAGAATTTTAGGATATTTTCTGGAGGGTTTTTCGCTTCATTCTTGCAAAAATAAAATTCATCTTGTGCTTGATTAAATTTTATAACCCTCTCAAACCATCTAAAATCATTGTAAATAAATTGTTTTATTGGCAGGGCATCAAAAAATTCATTGGCAATAATTATTGCAATTCCATCATTTTTTATTTCACTAAGATTTTTTATCCAATTAATTTTTTCATGATAATTTCTTAATTTTGCCTTTTGTTTGCTGATTAAAAACTCACTTATATCTAAAATATTATAATTTACTTTCTGATAAATTTCTGGAAATTTCTTTATTGTTCTAAGAATATCATCAGCAAGTGTGCCATTGCCACCGCCCATTTCAATCAGGTTTATTTTGTAATAATTTTTAGTAATTGCTTGAATTTTATGGATAATGAAAATTGCAATTATTTCTCCGAAAATTTGGGAGATTTCTGGTGCGGTTATAAAATCGCCATTTTTACCGATTACATTTTTAGCTCTGTAATAGCTTTCATCTTCGTTATATAAACAAAATTTAATATATTCATCAAGGCTTATAAACCCTTGATTTTTGACGATATTAATAATTTTTTCTCTTAAAAAATTCATTACCCTTGACTATTGCTGTTCTTAAACTTAAATTTTATACTAATAATTAATAATATTATTGAGGATTTATGGCAAAAGAAACCACAGATAAAACATTTGAGCAAGATGTTCTTAAAAGTAACAAACCAGTTTTAGTAGATTTCTGGGCGGAGTGGTGTGGTCCTTGCCGTCAGCTTGCACCTATTATTGATGAATTATCAAAAGATAGGGCAGAAAAAATGGAAGTTTATAAAATTAATATTGATAAGAACCCTGAAATTCCAACAAAATTTGGTATAAGGGGCATTCCTACAATGATAATCTTTGAAAACGGCAAGCCAGTTGCAACTAAAGTTGGGGCTTTACCAAAAAATTCTCTTTACCAATGGGTTGATGAGCAAGTTGCTTAAAAGGTTACTGGTACTTTTAACTAAAAAATCCTATTATAGTCTTTCCTCGAAAGGAGATAGGATATGAACTTTGTTACTTACTAAAACAGGTAATATTTTAATGCTTACCATTTACCAAAAATTACTCAGGTTTTCTGAGCATTTTTTCAACTTCTGAAATATGCGTTTCTTCATCAGCAATCATAGTGCGGGCATATTCTTCAAGGGTGATTGATTTATCTTTCACAAGCTCAAGAAGCTCCCTAAAATTTTTAACCTGCTCTTGTTCGTGATTTAGGCTTTCAAGCAGAATATCTTGAATGCTATGTTTGTGAGTTTCAAGCAAATTAGCAATTTTTAGAGATGGATGACCGCCCAAAGTTGTTATATGCTCCCCAGCTTGATTTGCGTGAGCTAAAGATTCATCCGCTTGTTCACGAAGCCATTTAACAATTGGAATTCTATTATAGCCATAAACCATTAGAGAATAATGGGTGTATCTAACAACGCCAGCAAGCTCAAATTCTAGGATTTTATTAAGTATATTTATAACTTTTTCTTTATTCATAAAATGATTTTTAGGATTATTTAAGCATAATACAAAATTATAAAAATTATTCTAATTAATTTTAATTTTGTTTTCTTTTACTTACTAAATAATGCCAAAAATTAGCAATAATGCTAATAAATAGAGCATTATCGCAACAATTACTTGCACAAATTTGAAGGTTATCTTTTTTAGAAATTTAGTGCCTAAAAAAACCCCTATAAAACCTGCAAGGGTAGAGATTATAATTAGTTGCTGATTTGCTTTTACAAGGCTTAAATTAAAGGCAATACCATAAATAATTATACGAGATATATCAACAAGGCTTGCAATAGTTGCATTAGTTGCAACAAAGGCATTTTTATCAAGATTTGCCTTTATTAAAAATGCACTTCTAAACGCACCTTGATGACCAGAAAGCCCGCCAAAAAAGCCACTCAGAATTCCGCCATATATGATATTTATTTTACTACAGATTTTTTGTAAAAATGGAAATATCTCTGCACTTGCAAAAAATATTAATAAAATTCCGATAATAAATTTTAGCGGTGATATTTCAAAGCTAAATGCAAATAAATTTAGCTTATATATTTCTTGAATTTGGGAGAGGTGATTAAGCAAGTATGCGCCAATTAAAGCCGCTAAAAAAGCAGGAAAACCAAAGAATACAACAATTTTATAGTTGATATTTTTATATAAAAGCAAAAGCTTAAATAAATTATTCAGCAGATGAACAATTGCAGTAACTGCAACTGCAATATTTATTGGTAAAAATATTGCAATAACTGGCGTTAGAATTGTGCCAAGCCCAAAGCCTGAAAATAATGTAATAAAAGAAGCTAGAAAAGAGGCGATAGAAATTAAAATTATTTCCATAATTATTAAATATTTCCTTCCCTCTCTTGCGGTGAAAGTGGCCTTAACTGATATTTAACTGAAGTTGTATAGCCCTTCTTTTCAGGGGTAACAATTAGCACTTCATTATCTTTAACAAAAGTGGTTTCGCCAATTTCTTTCCAGCCAAGAGAAGGCATTACTGAGCTATAAAAATCATCAAGCTCTTCAGGCTCTTCAAAGCCTGTTGCATACATTTCAACAATTCTTCCTTCTGCAGAATCAAAAAAACTGCCAGTTCCCGGGTCTGCCTGAAAGCCTTCTGGTAGCGGAACATCAGGCAAAGATGGCATAAATTCTGCCTTCGGGGTCATAAATTTACTGCAAGATGCAAGCAATAAAATTACGCTAAATGTGATTATATTCTTCATAGTTATTGTAATTATTTTTGACAATTTGGGCAAAAATAAGTGCTTCTGCCTTGCTGGATAATTCTTTTTATACTTGTTCCGCATACAAAGCAAGGCTGATTTTCTCTATCATAAACTTTGTGATGATGCTGGAAATATCCAAGCCCACCATCACTTCTAACATAATCTCTAAGTGTTGAACCGCCAGATTCTATGGCAGAAATCAAAACAGATTTTATATTTTTAATGAGATTTTTATATTTGCTTTTAACCAAATTTTTTGCTGGTAATAATGGGTTTATATTGCTTAAAAATAAGATTTCACTTGCATAAATATTGCCTATACCTGCGATTATTGAGGCATCCATCAAGGTTTGCTTGATATTTTGCGTTTTAGTTTTTAGTTTTTCTTCTAGGAATTTTATAGTTAACTCATCTGAAAGTGGCTCTATGCCAGTATTAGCAAAAAGTTTATGATTATTTATTTCAAGCGTTTTACAGGCGGTTACTAAGCCAAACCTTCTGGGATCATTAAAAACAAGGCTAGTTTTATCACTAAAATAAGCAATAAAGTGATCGTGCTTAATAGGCTTATAATTGGCGTTACGAAAGAGGATTTTTCCACTCATTCCAAGATGGATTATAATAGAATTTTTATTGCTTAAATCTATGATAATGAATTTTGCTTTTCTTCTAACATCATTAATTTTTGCATTAAGAATTTGCTCAGAGAAATTTTCAGAATAAGGAAATCTTAGTTTTTTATCACCCCTATAAAATGATTGAATTTTTTTGCCCAAAATTTGTTTTAGCAAGCCATTTTTAACGGTTTCTACTTCTGGAAGCTCCGGCATTTTATAAATAAAAGATAAATTAAAATAGAATATTTACGCATAATATTTAATGCCAAATTCCTATATTGTCATTACTTAAAACAATTCTATCAATTACTTGCCACAAGTCGGCAATATTGATATAAAAAGCAAAAATGTTATAATCTATGCAAACGGCAAATTTTGGCTTTAAGGAAGTTGAATATAATCAAAAACAGGAAATGGTTTTTGGTGTGTTTAAGTCTGTGGCTGGTAAATATGATATAATGAATGATTTTATGAGCTTTGGGCTTCATCGCCTTTGGAAAAAAATCTTCCTATCACATATCCCAGTTAGAAATGAGATGAAATTGCTTGATTTGGCGAGTGGCTCTGGCGATATTGTAATTTCAATTGCTAAAAAGCTAAAAGATAAAAATTTTAGCGGAAATCTTATTGCCTCAGATATTAACGCCCATATGCTTGAGCAAGCAAAAGATAAAATTATTGATGAAAATATCTCTGGCAATATTAATTTTAACATAGTTAATGCTGAGGAAATTCCATATCCAGATAATCATTTTGATTTTGTAACTATTTCATTTGGCATCAGAAATGTAACAAATATTCAAGCGGCACTTAATGAAATTTATAGAGTGCTAAAACCGGGAGGAAAGTTTATCTGTCTTGAGTTTTCAGATGTTAATAGTGAAATTATAAAGAAAATTTATGATTTTTATTCTTTCAATATAATTCCTAAAATCGGTAAAATTATTGCAAAAGATGAAGATTCTTATCAATATTTAGTTGAAAGTATAAGGGTTTTCCCAAAGGCTGAAGATTTCAAGAAAATGCAGGAAATAGCCGGCTTTGAAAATACATCTTATGAAAAATTAACCTTCGGCGTAGTGGCAATTCATAGTGGCTATAAAATTTAGAAGAAATTGCAAATTTGTAAGTGATGTAATAGTGATTAGTATAGTTTATTTTCAACCCCTAACCCCTAGAACCTAACCTCTAGAACCTAGCCCCTCTCATCACCCCCCCTTCCATATATAAAAAATATGTTCCACAATTAAATTCCAAACTAAAATTAGGAATTTATGAAAACAAATTTTTTCAGTTTTTTCAAAAAAAATAATCAAAATCGTAAAAACAAAAACTTTAAGAATTATAAATCTAATATAGATTATTTTGGTGGCACAAAAACTTATCTTTATGAAAATAACCGAGCTTCTTGGATGAATAGAAGCTATGCAAAATTTTCAGAAGAAGGTTATATTAAAAATGTTATTGCACATCGTTGCATATCTATGATTTCAAAAAATATTGCATCAATTGGCATTAAATTATTTGAAGCCTCGCAAGAAAAAACCTATGAAATTAAACAACACTCAATTCTAAATTTAATAAAATTCCCAAATCCGCTGGTTAATGGAAGTTTATTTCGTGAATCTATTTTCAATTATCGCTTAATTAGCGGAAATTCATATATTTTAGCGGTGAAAAATTCCGCGGGTGAGGTGCTAGAATTATATTCGCTAAGGCCTGATAAAATTAGTATTTTAACTGATAAATCTGGCTTTATTACTGCCTATATTTATAAAAATGGTAATAAAGATTATAAATATGCGGTTGATAAAATTTCTGGGCAATCAGATATTCTGCATATAAAAAATTTTCACCCTCTTGATGAGCATTTTGGCCTAAGCCCTATAGAATCGGCAGCTTATTCTATTGATCAGCATAATCAGGCTTCAGTTTGGAATCAAAGCCTGCTTCAAAATGGTGCAAAGCCAAGCGGTGCATTGGTTGTTAAATCTGGTGAGGGTTATCTTGGGGTTTTAACTGATGAGCAACATCAAAGAATTAAAAGGCAAATAGATGAAGAATTTTCTGGGGCAAATAATGCCGGCAGACCACTTTTACTAGAAGGTGGGCTTGATTGGAAGGAGATGAGCCTTTCCCCAAAGGATATGGATTTTATTTCTTCCAAGCATACTTCCGCAAGAGAAATAGCCCTTGCTTTTGGCGTGCCACCGCAATTACTGGGCATACCGGGGGATAACACTTATAGCAACCTTGCAGAAGCCCGCCTTGAATTTTGGGAGCAAACTATTCTGACGCTTGCAGAAGAATTTTGTGCGTCGCTAAATCATTGGTTATTGCCAATGTTTAATAGAGATAATTTAGAGCTAAAACTAGATATTGAAAATATTCCAGCGCTTATGCCTCGCAGGGAAACTTTGTGGAATAGGCTTAATCAATCTAGCTTTTTAAGTGATGAAGAAAAAAGAAATATCTTAGGGCTTGGTAGTTAGGTTTTACAATAATATCTAACAACTTTCCTATTGAATTACTTGCAAAAAAGGCTAAAAACTTCTTCAAAACTAAGATTTTCAGATATGACTAAATGGGTTTATACATTCGGTAATGGCAATGCAGAGGGCGAAGGCTCAATGAAAAATTTGCTCGGTGGCAAAGGTGCAAATCTTGCGGAAATGAGCCGTGTTGGCTTGCCTGTTCCACCCGGTTTTACTATTACAACGGAAGTTTGCACAGCTTATTATGAAAATTCTCGCAAATATCCTGATGCACTTGAAAAGCAGGTTGCAGAAGGCGTTGCCCATATTGAAAAAATACTCGGTAAAAAATTTGGTGATAAATCAAACCCGCTTTTAGTTTCGGTTCGCTCTGGTGCTAGGGCTTCAATGCCGGGTATGATGGATACAATTTTGAACTTAGGCTTAAATGATGAAACTGTTGAAGGGCTTGCCCAAAAAAGTGGCAATCCTCGCTTTGCTTATGATTCTTACCGCAGATTTATCCAAATGTATTCTGATGTAGTGCTTGAAATTGATAAGCATTTATTTGAAGATATTCTTGATCTCAAAAAACAGGATAAAGGCGTTATTCTTGATACAGAGCTTGATGCTAACGATATGAAAGATGTTGCTAGTAAATTCAAAAAGAAAGTTCAGGAAGAACTCGGCAAGCCATTCCCGCAAGATGTGAAAGAGCAATTATGGGGTGCGGTTGGTGCAGTTTTTTCAAGCTGGATGAATGATAGAGCAATTACTTATCGCAGAATGTATGACATTCCAGAAAGCTGGGGAACTGCCGTAAATGTGCAATCTATGGTGTTCGGTAATACAGGTGAAAATAGTGCTACTGGCGTTGCGTTCACTCGTAACCCATCAACTGGTGAAAAGGCTTTCTATGGTGAATATTTAATTAACGCACAAGGTGAAGATGTTGTTGCTGGTATTCGCACCCCTCAGCAAATCACTATCGCAGGTAAGTTAGAGCAGAAAAGCAAACTTCCTGCTATGGAAGAAACCCTGCCTGAAGTTTACTCTCAACTAGTTGATATCTACAAAAAGCTCGAAAAACATTATCGTGATATGCAAGATATCGAGTTCACAGTTGAAGATGGTAAATTATGGATGTTACAAACTCGTAACGGCAAACGTACTTCAAAAGCATCTATCAAAATAGCGGTTGATATGGTTGCAGAAGGTTTGATTTCAAAAGATGAAGCGCTACTTCGTGTTTCACCTGATGAGCTTGATAAACTTCTTCATCCAACGCTTGATCCAAAAGCTAAAAAACAAGTTATCGCTAAAGGTTTACCGGCTTCCCCAGGGGCAGCGAGTGGTAAAGTTGTATTTACTGCTAACGAAGCAGAAGAAATGGCGAAGAAGGAGGAATCTGTAATCCTCGTTCGTGCGGAAACTAGCCCCGAAGATATTCACGGAATGGCAGCGGCAAAAGGTATTCTTACCACGCGTGGCGGTATGACATCTCACGCCGCAGTAGTTGCGCGTGGTATGGGCACACCTTGCGTTTCTGGTGCAGGCTCAGTTAATATAAATATCAAAGAAAGAAAAATCACTATCGGCAATATCACCCTTAAAGATGGGGATATTATTACTATAGATGGCTCAACGGGTGAAGTAATTCTCGGTAAAGTTCCAACGATTGATCCTGAGCTTTCTGGTGAGTTTGAAACCCTTATGAAATGGGCGGATGAAACTAGAACCCTTAAAGTTCGCACAAATGCTGAAACCCCTCAAGATTGCAAAACAGCTCGTAAATTTGGTGCAGAAGGCATTGGCTTATGTCGAACCGAGCATATGTTCTTTGATGCAGAGCGTATTATTGCAATTCGTGAAATGATTGTTGCAAGTGATGAAATTGGCAGAAGGAAAGCCATTGCAAAATTGCTCCCATATCAACGCAAAGATTTTATTGATATTTTTGAGATTATGGAAGGCTTGCCAGTTACTATCCGCCTTCTTGACCCACCATTGCATGAATTCATCCCTCACACTGATGAAGAAATTGCTGAAGTTTCAAAGGCTTCTGGCGTTTCAGTTGAAAAAATCAAAACTCGCACTAAAGAGCTTCACGAATCTAACCCAATGTTAGGTCATAGAGGTTGCAGGCTTGGCATCACATATCCTGAGCTTTATGAAATGCAAGCAAGGGCAATATTTGAGGCCGCTATAGATGCAGCAAAATCTGGTAAAAAAGTTCTGCCGGAAATAATGATTCCACTTGTTCTAAACCCTAAAGAATTAAGCACTCTTAAAAAACTTGTAAATCAAACGGCTGAAAAAGTATTTGCTGAAAAAGGCTCAAAAGTTGAATATTTAGTTGGCACTATGATAGAGCTTCCGCGTGCGGCTTTAGTTGCTGATAAGATTGCAGAATATGCGGAATTCTTCAGCTTCGGCACTAATGATTTAACTCAAACAACGCTTGGAATTTCTCGTGATGATTCTGGAAGTTTTGTTCCACAATATATTGAGAAAGGTATTTTTGAAAAAGACCCATTCGCAGTGCTTGATACAGAAGGCGTTGGCCAGTTAATAGAGCTTGCTGCAGAGAGAGGCAAAAAAACTCGCAAAGATATCAAACTTGGTATTTGTGGTGAGCATGGTGGCAACCCGCCTTCAATTGAATTCTGCCATAATGCTGGGTTGAATTATGTTTCTTGCTCACCTTTCAGGGTTCCAATTGCCCGTTTAGCGGCAGCACAAGCAACCATAAAAGCCAAGCAAAAATTGAAAAAGGCAGCCTAACCCTTAGGATTCTTTACTTTTTTTTATTTGTGATAGTTTATTCTTATGGCAAAACTTACCTTAAATATCACAGATGAATCTATAATACCCCATCTAATGGAGGTGCTTAGTAGGTTGCAATCTGTTAAAATAGCTAAATTAGAATATTTTAGATTAGTTTAAAATACATTATTTCCCAATGGTGATATAGTTTTTATTTTGGTAGTTTTGCGGTTCAAGAATGCCCCTTAAATCAACAATAGTTTCAAGGTTTTTATAAAGTGAGAAATTGATATTCTTAAATTGATTCCACTCCGTAATAATGCAGGCAAGCTGTGTTTTTAGCAGGGCATCTGCCACAAAATCAGAATAAAAGATGTTGTAATCTAAGGCGGTTTTGCCTTCCTTTGCAAAAATTTCTGCAAAATATTTTTTGGTATTTGCAAGTGCTTTGGGATCAAAAATATATAAATTTGCACCTTTTCTTGCCAAAATTTCAATGATTTTTAATGCCGCAGATTCTCTAATATCATCTGTATTTGCCTTAAAAGCTGTGCCTAAAATTGCAATATTAACGCCAGAAACATTACTATTACAGGCTTTGATAATTTTCTCCGCCATTTTTATTTTTCTCTCTTCATTTGATTTTATAACGGCATCAATAATTTTTAGCTCGCCATTAAAATCTTTTGCGATAGCTGAAATTGCCCTTGTATCTTTAGGAAAGCAAGAACCCCCAAAAGCAGGTCCCGCCTTAAGAAAATGGCTGCCGATTCTTTTATCCATACCCATTGCGTTAGAAACTTGGGTTATATCTGCCCCAGTTTGCTCACATAAATCAGAGATTTCATTGATAAACGCCACACGCATTGCCAGATAAGCATTTGCTGAATATTTGGCAAGCTCCGCACTTTTAATGTCAGTGTGAATTATAGGAAAACCTTTATTTTCAAGGTTTTTATAGATGGCAGAAATTTTTTGATATGTATTTTCATCGCCTTTTTCTGTGCCTATTAAAATTCTATCTGGGTTCATAAAATCATAAACTGCACTTCCCTCCCTTAAAAATTCAGGGTTTGAAGCTATATAAAATTCTAAATTAGGGTTTTTAGATTTAATAAAATTCTTTAATTTTTCACCTGTGCCAACCGGAACAGTTGATTTTGTAATAATTATAACGCCATTTTTAGCATTATTTGCGATAGTTTCAGCAACTGAAAATACATATTGCAAATCCGCCTTGCCAGCCTCATCTGAGGGTGTGCCAACCGCAATAAATATAATATCTGCCTTTGAAATTTCTTGCGATACCTCAGCAGAAAAACTAAGCCTGCCCTCACTAACATTTTTGCTAACTAAGGTCTCTAAACCCTCTTCATAAATATGGATTTTTGAATTTTTTAATGCGTTAATTTTTTCTAAATCATTATCAACGCAAGTAACTGAATTTCCGATTTCCGCAAGGCAAGTGCCTGATACTAAGCCAACATAGCCTGTTCCAACAAAAACAATTTTCATAATGGTAGCATTCAAATTTAATATTTTTGAAAATAGATATTTTTAATTAAAAGAAAACCCTATATTTTCAAATATTTATTCATTGTCATTCCAGCGAAAGCGGTAATCTAAGACGGTTTTTGGATCTCCGCTTTCGCGGAGATGACGACTTAAAAAGATTTTAATTTTCACCAAAATTAAAACTAATTATCAAGCAGGTTAATTGGCACAGCAACTGAGAGAACGGTGCGATAAACAAGCTCCATAACATTTCTAGCGATGGTTAAATTATCCATTTTAATTTCAGGTAGGATAATAATTTCATCACCAGCTTCTATTTTTGTTGAGCCTTCTGTTACAGTATCACCATTTTGTTTAACTATAATTATACCATCTTCTTTCGCCCTTAAACTAAAGCCGCCAGCCCTGTTTATGTAGTCATCTAAATCATAATTTTTATCAAAAACCACTGCACTTGGAACATTAACTTCACCTGTAACCATTACTATATTTGAAATTGAGGGGATAATTATTCTATCGCCATCTCTAACTTTTATATCTTCAATTTTGCCATCTCTAGCAATTACAACTGTGCCTTTGGGCTTAATTTGCTTAGCGTTTTTAATAAAATTTTGCACCATTTGTAATTCTTGTTGCTTGATTTGGGCTTCTTGCCTATCATTTGAATTATTAACCAAAACGGCTTCTTCTAAGCGTTTTAAGGAGTTTTCTAGCGAGGCTTTTTGCCTTTTTGCAACCTCAGCCCTTTCTAAGCGAACTGCTTTATAATTTGATAAATCAGGATTAATTTTTACTTGCGCTAAAATTTCTAAAATTGAGGAATCATTAGGTGCAACCACAACATCTGGCCCTAAATGCTCGCCTTCAACAAAAATTTTGATTTTATCTGCAATAGTTGCGGAATTAAACAAAACTGCATCACCATTTTGTAGCTGGAATTTTCTAAAATCTGTGAGGCTTAAATATTTTGCAAATGGCTTGCCAGCTCTAAAACCGCTGATAGAAACATTAGTTGCTTTATTTGTAGGCTTTGCGAAATTTATAATTTCTTGCCCAAATATAGGAGATGTTTTGAATTCAAAGATATTTTTATTGCCAACTTCACCATCAGCAGAGATGGTAAAACCCTTTTTATCAACCAAAATTACATCATTATCTTTAAGCTGAAAAGCTGGAATTTGACCATTAATAAGAAATTGGTAAATATCAAAAGATTCAATAGTTTTTTTATCTCTAATAATATTAATTTTTCTAAAACTGCCTGTATCAAAATTTATTCCTTGTGCTTGATCTATAAAGTTAAGTAGCGTATCTTTCGCCATTCCTGCGTATCTGCCCGGCCTATTAATGCCACCAGTAACAAAAACTGAAAGCGGTTTAGTGCCGTTTAATGTAGTATAAATTTCAACTTCGCTTGGATAAATTTTTCTAACTTCTGCCTTAACTTTGTTATTAAGCTGAGAATTAGCAACGCCTGAAACTTTAATTGGCCCAATTTGAGGGATAAAAATATTGCCTTGATTATCAACCTTTAGGGTTTCCTTAAATTCAAATAAGCCCCATATTGCGATGGTTATTTCATCACCAACTTGAATTAAATAATTTGAGTTAAGCCCACCAGTTTTATCAGCGCCAAATTGACCAGTGAAAAGGTTTTCACCAAAGGGTTTGAGGGTGTTATCATCATCAGCAAAATCAATCTTTTCAAAATTATAACTAGCTATTGCATTAACTTCTGCAATTAGGGTTACGATAATTAATATTGCTATTATTTGAAATATTTTCTTCATTAGGCACTGTTAGCAAAGTTTTATAAAATTTGTTATGTGTCAAAAATTGTTATATACAAGGCAGAAAGTGAGGGTAATAGTTATTCATATTACCGAGCTTTCTAACGAAGTAGATAGCAATTTTTGTCATAACCTAAAAGGCAATTATTAATTTTGGCATATAACAGCGATAAATTTTTTGAAATATGGATAACTATTCCTTCAAAATTTATCTTGTTCTCTGCCAAAATTAATCAAATTGCAAATTTATAAAACTTTGCTAACAGTGCCTAAAACTATAATGTTAAATCGTTATAGTGAATTTCTTTACCATTGGCAAATTGGCATTTTACAGAGCCTTCCAGCTTATTATTAACCATATTTCTAACTCTAGTGCATTTAGCACCTATTGCGGAGATGTAGTTTTCCCTTAAAACCTCTTTAATTGCAGAATTTTCGCCATTATGTTGGTAAGAGGTTGAATTATTGCCTATAACTCTTTTTTGGCTTCTAACTTCATTTTGATAATCCTGCCACGCAGATTGCCCTTCATATCCGCCATTTTCATCTTCAGAGCAGGCAGAAAGGAGCAAAAATATTAATCCACAGGATATAAATAACTCTTTCACAATAAATATATTGATTAATTTAGGGGTATAAGTTTTACTCAAAATATATAATCAAGTCATCAAATAGTGATAAATTTTGCTGAAAATACGCAATTTTCTTCCGCAGGTGTGTATACAAAAGGACTATACAGGAAAATCAGTACGCTAAAATCATTCCTTCCAGAGATTGAAAATATCAAATTTTTTGAGAAAAAACCCGAAGTAATTCTTGGTTGGGGTAAGAAAAATAGCTCAATGCCAGCGAGATTAATTTCAAAATACTCCCAAAAGCCATATATTGCACTTGAAGATGGTTTTATAAGATCCGTTGGGCTTGGAAGCCATAACTGGCCGGCACTTTCAATGATTATTGATAAGAAATCAATTTACTATGATTGCTATAACCCCTCTGATTTAGATATTTTATTACAAAAAACTGAATTCACACCAGAGCTTATAAAAAGGGCAAAAACTAATATTGATTTTATAAAAGAAAATAAAATCACCAAATATAATACAGGCGTTAATTATGAAGAATCAAATTTCAGATTTAAGCATAGTAAAAATATTTTATTGATAGATCAAACTTTCAATGATGCTTCTGTAAAATTATCAGGGGCGGGTGAGGAAGATTTTGATAAGATGCTTAGTTTTGCTCGCAAAATTTATCCAAATCACAATTTAGTTATAAAATCTCATCCTGAAATTATCTCTGGCAAAAAGAAGGGTTATCTTAGAAAATATTATGCTGATAAAAACTTCCAAATTATTAGTGAAGATATAAATATTTATTCATTAATAGATTATGTTGAGGCGGTTTTTACCGTTTGCTCAACCACAGGGTTTGAAGCGTTAATTGCAGGGGCGAATGTTTATACAATCGGCAGAAGTTTTTATAGTGGCTGGGGCTTAACAAAAGATAACAGAAAGCCCTTGAAAGAAAGAAAAAACCTAATTTTAGAAGAATTATTTGCAGTTACTTATTTAATTTATCCTAGATATATCAACCCTTATGAAAGGAAGCTCACAACCCCAGAATATGTTTTTGATTTGATAAAATGGCTTAGAGATAAATATAAATTTCATTCAAAATCGTATCATTGCATTGGCTTTACTTACTGGAAACAGAATTTTGTATCAGATTTTCTTAAAACGCCTTTTAATCAAGTAAATTTTTATAAAAGTGAAAATCAAGCAATTAAAAATGCTAAAAAAGATAATGGCGATATCATAGTTTGGAGTTCAAAAGAAAGTGAGAGCCTAAAAGAAAAAGCAAAATCTGAAAATCTGCCAATTAAAAGAATGGAAGATGGCTTTATAAGATCAATCGGGCTTGGCTCAAACTTAATTCCAGCCTCTTCATTAGTGGTTGATAGTTTAGGGATTTATTATAACTCAGAAAACCCATCAGATTTAGAAAATATTATAAATAATCTAAGGCTAACTAGAGAAAAGAAAAACCAAGCTAGAGATTTAATAAATTTGATCACTGAAAATAATATTACTAAATATAATTTTAAGGTGAATGACCTTAAATATTATCTGCCAAAAAATAAGAAAATAGTTTTAGTAATAGGGCAGGTTGAAGATGATGCCTCTGTAAAAGCAAGCAAAGGACAGGTGAAAACCAATCTTAAATTGCTAGAAGAGGCAAGAAAGCAAGAGCCATTTTCATATATAATTTATAAACCCCACCCAGATGTTGTTGCTGGCAATCGGGTGGGGCATATTCCAAAAATTATAGCACAACAATATGCTGATTTAGTTGTTGAAACCGCAAGCATCACTAATTTGGTTAAAAGATGTGATGTTGTATATACAATTTCTTCATTTGTTGGCTTTGAA
The DNA here is from genome assembly GCA_964445765.1 of uncultured Rickettsiales bacterium. Lineage (GTDB taxonomy): Bacteria > Pseudomonadota > Alphaproteobacteria > Rickettsiales > UBA8987 > JANPLD01. The sequence goes on from CAYULD010000002.1 coordinate 301,210, forward strand.
GCATTGCTTGCTAGAAAGCAGGTAAAAACTTTTGGTGCACCATTTTATGCAGGTTGGGGGCTTACTGAAGATATTTTATTCTTTATTAATCGCAGTCGCAGAATATCACTTGAGCATTTAGTTTATGCCACCTTGATTGAATATCCGCTTTATTTTGATTTAGAGGCAAAATTACCCTGCACCGCTGAAATAATTATAAATAAATTTATCAATAAGCCGTTTGAAATATCAAAAACTGAGTTAAATAGTAAAAAATTAGGTTTAATAAGATTCATCAAAAAACATTTTTTTAATGAACGCTAACAATAGAAATTTTTTACTTCTGCAAGGCCCTATGAGTTATTTTTTTAGGGAGGTTTATTTTCATCTAAAATCTAAAAATTATAATGTTAAAAAAATTTGTTTTAACGGTGGTGATTTATTTTTATCATCTGGCATTGAAACTATAAAATATACTGAAAAAGCACAAAATTTCATAGAATTTTTAGAAAAATTAGACGCTGGAAATAATTTTACTGATGTTGTTTTTTATAATGATTGCAGGTTTTATCACTCAGAAGCTAAAAGGTTTTTTGCTAATAAAAATGTAAAATTCCACATCTTTGAAGAAGGCTATTTCAGGCCATATTGGGTTACTTATGAAAATATTGGGGTGAATAATTTTTCTAATATTCCGAGGGATAAAAATTTTTATGAAAATCTAAAACCTTATGATGAAGAAAATCATATTTTCAAAAAATTCAAATCAACTTTTGCGAAGAAAATTTTATATACTTATATTTACTATGTTTTTAGAACTTATTTTGAAAAATCAGATTTTAAGTTTTATATTCCACACAGAACAACCCCGCCAGAGATTGAGGCAAATGGCTGGTTTAAGAAGTTGTTACTTCACAAAATAAAATCTATATTTAACAATAAAAGACAAAAGAAATTTCTTTCATTAGGCAAAAAATTTTTTCTGATTGCTTTGCAATTATGCTCAGATAGCCAAATTCAATTTCATTCTGATTATAAAGATATGAAAGATTTTCTTGTTAATGTTATTAAAGATTTTGCAGAAAATTCTCCAGAAGATACTTATCTTGTTGTAAAATCTCACCCAGAAGATAACGGCGTTGCAGAGCTTGAAAAATTTGTGCTAGAAATAGCAGAAAAACATAATCTAAAAGAAAGAATATATTATTTTGATGGCGGCAATATGCCAAAATTTTTAGATGCAATGCTAGCAATGGTAACCATAAATTCAACCGCTGGAATTTCAGCTTTGCATCATAATAAGCCAGTGAAATTAATGGGCAGAGCTTTTTATAATTTTGCAGGGCTTACTGATCAAAAAAATTTGGCAGAATTTTGGCATAATCAAGAAAAGCCAGATGAATTATTGTTCCAAAAATTTAAGAATTACATAATGCAAAAAACACAAATTAACGGCTCATTTTACTCCAAGGAAGGTATAAATTTAATTCTGAATAATATTAGGTTTTAATTTAAGTCTTCATTTTCTCAAATCTAGAACCAAAAATATTCTAATCTGCACTATTACTTACTTTTCTAGCTTTTTCAACGGCGTCTTTTGCTTTAGGGGAGAGCTGAATATTAAGCTCACGAAGCTGTTTTTCTTCCACAAAGCAAGGGGCGTTCATCAGTAAATCTTCAGCATTTTGATTAAGTGGGAAGGCTATAATCTCACGAATATTTGGCTCATCCGCAAGTAACATCACCATTCTATCAACGCCGGGGGCAATACCACCGTGAGGGGGGGCGCCATACTTAAATGCACGAATCATACCACCGAATTTTTCATCAACCACTTCTTTGCCGTAACCTGCAATTTCAAATGCTTTATACATTAATTCTGGCTTATGATTTCTTATCGCACCGCTTGAAAGCTCAATTCCATTGCATACAATATCATATTGGAAGGCTTTAATTGCGAGTAAATCTTCCTTAGTTTTAGCATTTTCTAGGGCTTCAATTCCACCTTGTGGCATTGAAAATGGATTATGCGAGAAGATGATTTTGTTTTCTTCTTCATCCCATTCATAATAAGGGAAATCAGTAATCCAGCAGAATTTGAAACAATCTTTTTCAAGTAGATTTAATTCTTCACCAATAATTTTGCGGAATTCACCTGCCTGTTTAGCAGCTTTATCTTTCACACCACAAGCAAAGAATAAGCCATCACCAGCTTTGATATTATTTTGAGTTTTAAGTTTTTCAATTTGCTCTGGAGTTAAATTTTTTGCTATTGGGCCTTTGGCTTCCCCAGTTGCTTCATCAAATATGATATAGCCTAAGCCAGCATAGCCAAGCTCTTTCGCAAGATCATTCTTTCTATCAAAAAAGCCACGACCTAATTTTGCAGTTTGCGGGGCAGGTATCGCACGAACTATCGCACCGCTTTCAATTTGTTTCGCAAAAATTCCAAAATTAGAATTTCGGAAAACCTCAGTTGCATCAGAAATAATCAGCGGATTGCGTAAATCTGGCTTATCAGAGCCATATTTTAGCATTGCTTCATCATATTTAATATGCGGAAATGGATTTGCAGTAACCTTCTTACCATTTCCGAATTTTGTGAATAAATGCGTCATTAATGGCTCAACGGCTGCGAAAACATCGTCTTGTGTAACGAAGCTCATCTCCATATCTAGTTGATAAAACTCACCGGGAGAGCGGTCTGCACGAGCATCTTCATCACGGAAGCAAGGTGCAATTTGGAAATATCTATCAAAGCCACTTATCATAAGAAGCTGCTTGAATTGTTGTGGCGCTTGTGGAAGTGCGTAAAATTTACCCGGATTTAAGCGGCTTGGAACCAAGAAATCCCTAGCACCTTCAGGTGAAGAAGCGGTTAGAATAGGGGTTTGAAACTCTATAAAGCCTTGCCCTGTCATAAAATGGCGTATTTCTGAAATAACCTGTGAGCGAAGAACTATATTTTTATGAATTTTTTCACGACGCAAATCTAGGAAACGATATTTTAGACGGGTATTTTCAGGAAATTCTTTATCAGTATTCACTTGCACTGGAAGTTGCTCATCTTCAACGAGGCTTTCAGCAATTAAATCTTCAACCACAACTTCAATTTCACCGGTTGCCATTTTATTATTCACTGCCTCTGCCGCCCTTTCAATTACTTTACCAGTGATAGTAATAACAGATTCAAAGCGGATTTTATCAGCCTCTTCAGGGCTTATTTTACCACCTTGAGGAAAAACTAATTGGGTAATGCCATAATGATCACGCAGATCAATAAATAAAACGCCACCGTGATCGCGTTTTCTATGCACCCAGCCAGATAGGCGAGTCTGCTTGCCAGCGTCTGATTTTTTAAGCTGATTACAATTATGTGTTCTATATTTATGCATCTTAATAGAAGTTAGAGATTGGGGTTTAGGGATTAGCAATTTTTATGCTTTTCTAATTCCTAGACACTGCAAACTTATTGAGTATATTACTCTGAAAATCAAGAATTTTATAAGATAAATGCGTTTAGAAAAGAAATTTCAAGAATTATCAGCAAGTAATAAAAAGGCTTTTATTTGCTATTTAATGGCTTGCGATCCAGCGGAAGAATTTACTAATAATATCTTACCTAAAATGGCTGAAACTGGCTGTGATATTATTGAGTTAGGTATTCCATTTTCTGACCCAATGGCAGAAGGGCAAATTATTCAAGATGCAACAAAAAGAGCATTAAAAAATAATTGCGACATTAATAAAGTTTTTGAAATTGCATCAAATTTTAGAAAAAAAAATAATCATACGCCAATAATTTTAATGGGCTATTATAACCCTGTTTTGAAATATGGTATTCAAGAATTTCTTGAAAAATCAAAAGTTTCAGGGGTTGATGGCTTTATAATCGTTGATTTGCCTTTTGAAGAAGAAAATGAATTCACCAAATTTAGTGATGAATATAACCTCCCTTTAATAAGGCTTACTACCCCAACCACTGATGAAAATCGTGCTGAGAAAATTCTAAAAACCGCTAAAGGTTTTGTTTATCACATCACCGTTGCAGGCGTAACAGGGCAGAAGGAAGCCATTGCTGATTTAGTTTCTTCTGGAATTAAGAAAATTAAAAAATATACAAGCCTTCCAGTTTGTGCAGGTTTTGGTATTAAAACACCTGAGCAAGCAGAAGCAGTTGCAAAAAATGCTGATGGCATTGTTATTGGCTCCGCACTTATAAAAATGATTGAAGAAAATCTTACTAACCTAAAAATTGCAGAAGAAAAAATATTAGAATTTATCAGAAATGTGAGAGCTAAAATTTGATTACACTATTTACCTATAGCTCAATAAATTCTATATTATTTAGGCCGGTGAAATTGGTTTTTTCTGTTCCAGTAAGCCAAGTTTGGCAATCAACTTCTTTAATGAAATTAAATAATTTGCCCCTTTTTTCTTCATCTAAATGTGCAATTACTTCATCTAATAACAACACAGGAAAAAACCCCGTTTGGCTTTTTTTAGCAATAACTGATGCTATAGTTATTGAGAGTAAAATCGCCTTTTGCTCCCCCTGAGAGCATAATTCCGCTGGCATATTTTTTACGCTATGAATGGCTCTAAAATCTGTTTTATGAATTCCAAAATTTGTCTTTTTAGAATTTGCATCTAGATGGCGGTTTTCTCTAAGTTTTTCCTTGAAATAATTTTCTACTAAAATTGCTTTTTTATTTTGTGAAATATAATTTTCTACCTCCCCAATTAAGCTCAAATTAGCAATCGGAAAGCCTGAATCATAAGCATTTTTCATAGAGTTATTAAGCCTTTCACATAACTCAAGGCGGGCATAAGTTATTGCAATAGCTTTTTCAGCCATTTTTTGCTCAAGGCTGGTTAGCCAATAATCATCAAAATTATTTGTGATAAGTAATTTTCTTCTCTCTGATTTCGCCAGATTATAAACTATTAGTAAATCTGAATAATCAGAAAAAAATAACTCACATAAATTATCTAAATAATCCCTTCTGGAAGTTAAACCTTGAGAGAAAACTTGATCTTGCATAGGCGTTAATGCCGTGTAATTAAAATGCTCTGAAAGCTCTTTGGGTGATCTAACCTCTTGCTGGTTAATTCTCACCCTGCGTTTTTCCTTTCCTGATTGCGTATAATCAAGGCTTGTGCCAATTTGTGCTTCACCTTCTAACCCAAAAATTTCAGCGTATATAACAAAATTTTCAGATGGATTTTTGATATTTTTAATCTCTTGCAGTTTTGCATTTCTTAAGCCTTTACCACTATAGAGCAATGAGATTGCCTCAAGAATATTGGTTTTTCCAACGCCATTTTTACCAATGATTGCAATATTTTTTGCCTGCGGTGAATATTCAAAATTCAGATGATTTCTATAATTAGATAAGGCTATTTTATTAATTTTTATATTCACAAAAATATATGTCAGATTATAATCAGCACTAGAAATATATATAAAATAAAATGAAAAAAGTTAAAACTGCAATCTTTCCAGTTGGGGGGCTAGGCACAAGGTTTTTGCCTGCAACTAAGGCTTTACCCAAAGAGATGCTAACAATTGTTGATAAGCCAATTATCCAATATGCTTTTGAAGAAGCAAAAAATTCAGGAATAGAAAAATTTATTTTTATAACCGGTAGAAATAAAAATGTTATCTCAAATCATTTTGATCATGTTTTTGAATTACAAAAAGTGCTTGAAGATAAACAAAAAAGTGAGGTTCTTGCACTTACTAAAGATTGGTTGCCACCGGCTGGAAGCATTGCATTTATTAGGCAACAACAGCCATTGGGTCTAGGACACGCAGTGTTATGCGCAAGAAATTTTCTTCAAAATGATGAGCCTTTTGCAGTTTTGCTCGCTGATGAATTATTCTATAACCCAGCTAAGCCAGTTCTCTCGCAAATGATTGATATTTGGAACAAAAAACAAGGCGGAAATATTATCGCTGTAAGAGAAGTTGAAAAGCACAAAACTAGCTCTTATGGTGTTATAAAGCCAGCTTCAGAAAAGCAGGATAATTTTATAAAAATTGCTGAGATGGTTGAAAAGCCTAAATCTGAAGAGGCTCCTTCAAATTTTGCTATCGTTGGCAGATATATTTTAAGCCCTGAAATTTTCTCATATTTAGATAAAACTAACGCTGATAAAAATGGTGAAATTCAACTTACATCTGCCCTTGATGCAATGGCTAAAGGTGGGATTAATAGTTACGGTGCATTAGTTGAAGGTGAAAGATTTGATTGTGGTGCTAGAAGAGGTTTTGTTGAAGCAAATATCGCCCTTGCCCTGCACAACCCAGAAATGCGAGAAGATATTCTTAAATTAGTAAAAAGATATAGTTAATCTAAGTTTTTGTTATTAGAACTAGTTAAATTTTGCTCAAGAACTAATAAACATCACGCTGATAGCGGTTTTCTTTCTTGAGTTTAAGAACATATTCTCTCGCAAAATCATCACCCTTGCCTGAAACTTCAGAAATTACTTGATGAAGGGTTTTATCAACATCTTTTGCCATACGCTTTTCATCACCGCAAACATAAAAATATGCACCTGCTTCTAGCCAGTCAAAAAATTCTTTTTTACGAGCATAAATTTTATGCTGAACATAAACTTTTTTCAGGCCATCACGAGAAAACGCCGCATCAAAATTAGTGAGCAAACCTTTTTTGAAATAATCTTGCCAATCAAGTTGATATAAGAAATCATAATTATAGCGTTGCTCACCAAAGAAAAGCCAGTTTTTACCTTTTGCATTTATTGCGTCGCGTTCTTGCATAAAAGCACGAAATGGCGCAATGCCAGTGCCGGGGCCAACCATTATAATTGGCTTATCTGCATCTGGTAATCTAAAATTTTTATTGGGCTTAAGATAAATTTTTATTTTATCATTTTTATTTATGTCATCAGCTAAAAAGCCAGAAGAAACACCATTTCTAGCCATATTAAAGCTATTATATCTAACAGTTGCAACGGTTAAATGAACTTCATCACCAACAATTTTTTGCGATGAGGCAATAGAATATAAACGAGGGGGGATTTTTCTTAAAACCTTAACAAAATCTTCTGCCTTGATGTTTTTAATTGGATAATCTTTGATTAAATCTATTAAAAATCTGCCGTAAATATATTCAGAAATTTCAGGCTTTTGAGATTTTTCTAAAAGTTTTTTATCCCCAATAAGCTCTGCATAATTTTTAATTAAGAACGCTGAAAGTGAGGTTATTTCATAATCTTCAGTAAGTAACTGGCTTAATTTTTTGCCTTCAATTATTTCATCACCGCTAAAACCAAGTGCTTTAAGGGTTTCAGCGACTAGGCTTTGGTTATTTTGAGGGATAATGCCAAGTGCATCACCAACTTCATATTTTATGCCTGAATTTTCAAGGGAAATAGCGTAGTGATAAGTTTCTTTTTCTGAGCCTTTTTCGCTTAGTAGAACCTTATCTGCAAGCTCAGCAATAAATGGCTCAGAAGGGCTATATTCCTTACCGCCTGCACCGAATAAGAGAGAAAAATCAACTGCGTTGGTAGCATTTTTAATATCTATTTTAGTAGAGGCATCAACGCCATTTGTCTCTAAAAATTTATTTAGGGCTTTTTCTATCCATTCATTCGCGGGCTTTTCAAAATCAACATCGCAATCAATTCTATCATAAATTCTTTTTGCACCAAGATTTTCAAGCTTTTCATCAACATCTTTGCCAGCACCACAAAATTTAACATATGATCTATCGCCTAAGGCACAAACGGCAAAATTTAATTCACTAGATAATTTGGGAGCATCATTTTTAAGAAGGTTTTTATAAAATTCTGTTGCCCTTTCTGGTGGGTCGCCCTCCCCCCAAGTGCTAAGAAAAACAAGCAGATTTTTATGCTCAGTTAATTTTGCAACTTCGGTGTTGAACATATCTGCAATAACTGGCTTAAAGCCTTTTGCCTTGGCAATTTTAGCAGCTTTTGCGGCCAACCCTTCTGAGTTGCCAGATTCTGAGCCATAAATTATAAAAATTGGGATAGCTTTTGCATTAGGTGCTTCTGTAATTTCGCCCGAATTATTAAGTGCATAATTGCCCAAAAACGCCCCTAGATATAAAGATTGCTCTTTAGTAAGGCTTGGGATTAGGCTTTCAATAAGCTTTTTCTGCTCATTAGAAAAATTAGGTGTGTTGCTTTCTGCCAATTTATTAAATAATTAGTTTGCGTCTTGTTACTAAAATTGTGGATATTTTTCAACATTATTTTAATTAAATTGCTTTTAGGCGATAGAATTCGCCTTAAAATTTGCCTTGCATCATCAAAATTATTACAATCACAATCCGAATTAAACAAATTAATCTATGAAGAAACTAGCATTTTTAGCTACAGCAATAATTTTTACGCCTATGTTAGCAGAGGCACAAAGCTACAATTATCCAGCTTCTATGAAGCATAAATTAAGCGTTGATGGTGGCTTAATGTTCGCAAGTGGTAATACTAAGGTGGAAAATCTTAACGCCAATTTCAATTTAGCATCTTCTAAAGGTAAAATTTCTAATACATTAATGGGAAGGGCGATTAACTTGCAACAAGGTGGGCAAAGGGCTGATGAAGATTATTTGCTTAATAATAAACTTAAATATGATATTAACGAGAAATTATACGGCTTTGGTGAGCTTGAATATTTTAATGATAGATTTGCAGGTTTTGAACACAGAATGCACGAGCTTGCTGGTTTAGGTTATTACATCAGAAATGATGAGAAAGTTAAGTTATCAGTTGAAACAGGTGCAGGTGCTAGGCAAACTAATTTCACTGGCAATAAGGAAGATATAAACGAATTTACCGCTAAAGCTGGTGGTGATTTGAATTATAAGCTAAATGAGAATGTAGAATTTAACCAAAATGTTGGTTATTATTGGGGTTCTGATTTACAAGTTACAAGGGCACAATCAGCACTTAAAGCTGGCTTAACTGATGATATTTATTTCAAAGCTGGCTATATAATTGAAAATAATTCCGAAGTTCCAATTGGCAGAAAAAACAATGACCAACTAACAACTATTGGCATTGGTTATGAATTTGATAATGAGTAGTATTATTCTGAGTTTAGAAGATATTTTCTAAAAGCTAGGGGGCTTTTGCGGTGTCACCGCTTTTGCCCCTTTCGCCCCTCGGTAGCCTTTTTCAGCAACTAAGTAACTGCATAACTACCGTAACAAATGTTAAGCTATAAAACCTAAAGCTGTAACCCTTGCTAATTGTGGTAGTTTGCAGTTAAATATACACGAAGTAGACATTGGATTACCTCCTTTACATTGCGTAAAAACTCTAAAAAATTAGAGATTACTAACCTATAAACTAATAAATTCGGCTATTTATAAAATAAAAATAGTTTAAGAAATGCTATATTTTCAAAAAAATTTAAGCAAGAAAAGTTTTTATAATTTTTAGTAATTCAAATTTTATAATAATTATAGTTAGTTGTGTTAAGTTTAAGAGTATTTGCAACAAGATAATTTTGCTTTAGAGCAAAGGAAAAATGAGCGAGATAGTTACTCATATCTGCGAGATTTTTTCTGTAGCAATAAAGCAAAATTAGCAGTTGCCCTTTGGGTTGCTGCAAAAATTAAAAAATAGTTCGTTAAAAAGCTCGGAGATATGAATAACTATCTCGCTCGCTTTTTGCCTGCTATTTTTTAATTTTTGACCGGCAACAAATGCTCTTAAACTTAACGCAACTAACTATAGCTAAGAATGCGTAATACTTGCACCAAGATTAAGCATTAAATCTTTGAAGCTCGGGAAGGAAGTTGCAATCATTTCAGGCTTATCAACAGAAATAGGTTTTCTAGAGGCAAGCCCTGCAATAAGAAAACTCATTGCAATTCGGTGATCACCATGCGTTGGAATTAAATTACCACCCTCAATTTGCCCGCCCTTAACAGCTAAACTATCATCTGAGCCGATTTTTGCCTCAACACCAGATAGCTCAAGCCCTTTTCTAATAGCTTCTAGGCGATTACTTTCTTTTACTTTAAGCTCCCCAAGCCCTCTCATAATGGTTTCACCCTTTGCTTTTGCTGCCACGATTGAGAGAATTGGATATTCATCAATCATAGAAGGGGCGCGTTCTGCCGGCACTTCAACCGCCTTTAAGTTTGGAGAATATTTTGCAGTAATATCTGCAACTTCTTCACCGGCCTCAACCCTTATATTGGTAAATTCAATATTTGCCCCCATCTCTTGCAGGGTTTGATATAAACCAATTCTGGTAGGGTTAATTAAAACATTTTGAATTGTAACCGCAGAGCCTTCCGTAATAATTGCCGCAACTAATGGAAATGCCGCAGAAGAGGGATCAGCAGGCACTATAACATCTTTAGGTGTAAAATTTTGTTGCCCCAAATATTTTATAATATTTAAGCCATTTTCTTGAGTAATAGAAATCTCACCACCGAAATGTTTAATCATCATTTCTGTGTGATCTCTAGTTTTTTCCTTCTCAATTATTGTGGTTATTCCGGGGGTATTTAATGCAGAAAGTAATATCGCAGATTTAACTTGTGCCGATGCAACTGGAAGCTCATATTCAATGGGTAACATTTCATCAGCACCTTTAACCATAAGGGGTAAAAAATTTTCTTCTCTGGCTTCAAAATGAGCACCCATTAATTGCAGTGGCACTGTAACACGACGCATAGGCCTGCCACGCAAACTTTCATCACCGGTAAAGAATGTGCGAAAATTATAGGGTGCAACTAAGCCCATTAACAGCCTGCAACCAGTGCCAGAATTACCGCAATCTAAGGAATCTGAAGGCTCACTGAGGCCACCAACCCCAACGCCATCAACAATATAATCAGAATTTATTTTATTAATTTTAACCCCAAGTTTTTGCAGGCAGGCTTTTGTATTAAGAACATCTTCACTTTCAAGGAGGCCTGAAATTTTTGTTTTACCAATTGCTTGTGATGCAAAAATTAACGCACGATGTGAAATTGATTTATCACCCGGAACGGAAATTTTACCTTTGAGATTATTAGAATTATTTGCCGTTAGAATATTCATTAAAATTCCTCTTCCTTCCAACGCATACCACCGAATATATATTTAACTTCATTATCACCTTTGCGAGCAGTTAGCGGAAATAATTTTTGGCGATATTTAACAATAGAATAGATGCTACTTTCAAATTCGCCTTCATCAATAAGCTCTTTCTTATTGGAAATTACATCAGAAAATTTGCGAGCCATTTTGTGATTTGTAGGAAGTATCATTCCAGTAAAAGGGGTATCAAATTTTTCATCTCTAACAACTTTTAGCAAATTTTCACCGAGGTAAGAAAAGCGATAAGGCTCTTCAGCTTTAAGTAAGAAACAATCACTCGCAACTTTTTCAATCGCTGAAAAGACAATTTGTTCCTCCGCGGCTATTTCAGAATTTGCTTTTTCCTTCAAATCTTTGAAGTAATTATCAAGAAAATCAGCCAGCCTCATTCTTCTAAACTCAAACCCCATAAAATATTTTTTTAGATATTTTTTATTACATTTTCAAAATTGTATATAAAATATACATAATATATTGCCCTGTAGATACACATTATTATAAGTGTTTTCAACCATTTAGTTTTTAGAAAACCAGAAAAAAACGGAAAGAGAATATTAATTTCAGGAAATACCAAAACTGCCCCAAAAAGATACAAAAATTTATTGGTGTAATGTGCTAGATTTCTGTAATTGTAATTGTCAAAGAATTTTGAAAGAAGTTTGGCAAGATAAAAACAAATTATATAAGATAAAAATAACCCAGCCATAGAGCCAAAAAAAGCCGTAATTACAGCAAGGTTTTTATTTTCATAATTATCAAAATAAAATAGCATTGGCAAAGCAAGCTCTTTACTAAAACTTAGTAAGAAATTTGCTTTTAGCGAATCAATAAAAATTTCTAGTAATATTTCCATAGTTTTTTCGCGTATCGTTTATCGTTCATCGTATAGCGATTAACCATTAACGATAAACGATATACGAACCTAAACCCTAACTTCAACGCCATTTGCCATCATATAATCTTTAACTTGTTTTATGGTAAATTGCCCAAAGTGAAAAACACTTGCCGCCAAAACAGCATCTGCCTTACCTTTGATAACACCTTCTACAAAGTGATGCAACGCCCCAACGCCGCCTGATGCAATAATTGGTATTTCTAAATTTGAACTTATTAGAGAAGTTAGCTCACAATTAAAGCCTTGTTTTGTGCCGTCTCTATCCATAGAGGTAAGTAAAATTTCACCTGCACCAAACTCTTGCATTTTTTTAGCCCAAGCAAGAGCTTCAAGCCCAGTTTCTTTTTTACCGCCGTGGGTATAAATTTCATATCTATTTTTAGCTTCATTAAATTTTGCATCTATAGCAACTACTATACATTGCTTGCCAAATTTTTCTGAGGCTTTTTTAACAATTTCAGGGTTTGTAACCGCTGCACTATTGATTGAAACTTTATCCGCACCACTATTTAAGAGTTTTCTGATATGCTCAACATTCTTAACGCCACCCCCAACTGTTAACGGCATAAAACAGTTTTCTGCCACTTGCTCAACAATATGATAAATATTTTCACGATTTTCACCAGATGCAGTAATATCAAGAAAGCATAATTCATCAGCACCTTGATCTTCATAGATTTTGGCTTGTGTTACGGGGTCGCCGGCATCAATCAGATTAACAAAATTAACGCCTTTAACAACTCTGCCATCTTTAACATCAAGGCAGGGGATTATTCTTTTCTTTAACATATTGTAACTTATAACTCTATAAAACTGAACTATTATATGATATTATAAAAAATTATGAAAAAACTATATTTCGCATTATTTTTACTATTCCTAACTATTTTGATTGGTAATTCAACTTTTTCTAAAAATGAGGTGAAAATGGCAGAGGAAAATTACAAAGGTCTTATTAAAAAACTTTCTAAAGAGCAACATAATGTTATGTTCTGTGAAGCAACCGAAAAGCCATTTTCAAGCGAGTTACTAAATGAAAAACGCAAGGGTAAATTTGCTTGTGCGGCTTGTGGGCAAATTATTTTTGATTCAAATACAAAGTTTGAAAGTGGAACTGGCTGGCCAAGTTTTTATGATGCGATTAGTGGCAGTGTTGATTTCAAAATAGATAAAAAATATGGAATGATTAGAACAGAATTTCATTGCTCAAGGTGCAAAGCACATTTTGGCCATATATTTGATGATGGCCCAGCCCCAACTGGCAAAAGATATTGCACTAATGGTTTAGCTTTAGAATTTATTGCAGATTAGGAAAATTATGGCAGGAAGTGAAGTTAGTATAATCTATGCCCCTTTAGGCAGCAGATATTATCCATTAAATTCTGGGAAAGGTGAATATGAGCACCCGCATCTAAAATATAGGCCGGAAGAAATTGCTATAGAAATAAAAGAGTTTTTTGAAGAAGGCTTAATAAGTCAAGTTCACTTGCATGGAAGAAACCCAGAAAATGGCTTTCCAACCGGAAAACCTGAACATTATAACTTGCTTTTACAAAGTTTGCACAGAAATTTAAGTGAAATAGAATATTATTTAAGTATTACAACTACAGATAATAATATTCCCCAGCAAGACAAAGAAATATATGGTGATATGGCAAGGGCTGCAATATTAAAAAGCTCTTATGAATTATTACAGCCAAATAAAATTCCATTAATTGATTCACTTGCTGCTTCACTTCAAGCCAAAAATACTAACAGGCCAGAAATTGCAGAACAATTTAATGATTTTATAGATAATTGTTTGGCTATAATGGATACAAAAAATATTGGTTTTGAAATTGAAATCCCTAAGGATGATTTGTTTGAGGTCGCTAAAAAATTTTTAAAGGGAATGAGAGGAAGATTATTACGAAATGAGTTTAATTCTCCAAACTTAATTGCTAGTATAAATGCCCCAGTAATTCAAATGCTTTATGGAGCAAGACCCTATATGCCAAGCACAGAAGAATTTATTAGGAAATCAATAGATAAGGTTCATAATGAATTATCACCAAGGGTGGTTCAAGTTGCTTTTAGACATAATAGAGATCAATTTAATCCAGATATTGCAAGGTATTTAATTAGTCTTGCAAAACAAGGAAAAATTCAAGGTATAAGAATTGGCATTGAAGATACCCCAAAAAATATGGCAGGCGAATTTGTAAGCAATCAATGGCTTGTTGAACAGATAAATCAAATTGCTAAAAAAGAGGGTGTATCTATAAGAAAGCCAAAAGATGCACTAGCATTAATAGTGGATAATAAGGTTGAGATATCTAATGTTTACCCCCAAAAAAATGTGATTAATAAAACAAAATGAAAAACTTTATAAAAATTATAATTTTAACATTAACAATTATGTATTCATCTCTAGCATCTGCAAATTCTGAAAATTTAGAAAAGGCAACTTTTGCAGGTGGGTGTTTTTGGTGTATGCAACCTATTTTTGATGAGTTAGATGGCGTTATTAAAACTGAAGTTGGCTATAGTGGCGGGCATACTGAAAACCCTAGTTATGATGAGGTAATTTCTGGAGAAACAGGGCATCAGGAAGTTATACAAATTACTTTTAACCCTGAAAAAATCTCATATGAATTTCTGCTAGATAAATTTATGAGGAATATTGACCCCCTAGACCCATTAGGGCAGTTTTATGATAAGGGTTTGCAATATGTTACTTCAGTTTTTTATCATAATGATAATCAAAGAAAAATTACTGAAGAATATTTTACAAAACTGAAAGAATCTGCTATTCTCAAGGGCGAGGTGGTGGTTACTATAAAAGCTTTTCAGGCTTTTTATAAAGCGGAAGATTATCACCAAAAATATTATCAAAAAAACCCTATAAGATATAATGCTTATAAAAAAGGCAGTGGAAGGGAAGAAAAAATAAAGCAAATATGGGGCAAGGAACATCAACAGATCAACCCAAATATTCTAAAGAGCAATTAGAAAGATATCAATATTGCCATAATTTTTTAACAGAAAATTATAGAAATAAAGCAGAAGAAACAAAAAGAACAGAAGCAAAGAAAATTGATGAGAAAAAAGTTTTCTCTGATGAAAGGCTTGGTTGGAGTTATGAAAAGCCCGTTTATATACATAATTTTATTTCAGAAGTGGTAACTAAAGTTCACGCTTGGCCAGATAGAATGAATAGACCGCAATATAATCATATAATAGCGGTTTATGCTCAAACATTACTTCAGGGCAGAAAACTTTTAGAACTAACCGCAGAAAAACTATTAGAGGGTAATTTAGAAAATTTATCAGATGAACAGATTTCTTCAATTATTCCGGAAGGCAAAAAAATAAGGAACATAAAAAAATTCAAAGAGGATAGGTGTAGCCTTACTGAAAATGAATTAAACTCTATAAAAGAAACTCTAAAACCTTTATTATTAAACTCAGTAATAAAAGGAAAATTTAAGTATATTGAGGAACAAGAAAATAAATTCTTCACCTATGATGATTATAAAACAATGCAATTTTTAGCTTTAATGCACGATATGGTTGAAGATAAACACTTAACCATAGAACAACTAGAAAGAATTGCTAAAAGTGGCGGTAAAGAAAATAAATATATGCTTCGTGCAATTAAATTATTATCATATCTTGATAAAAATAATTATACTGATAAGCTTGGAAATTTTACTCTTACAGAGGATAAAATAAGTAAATCAATAAATGAAGTTGCAGAATATTATAGGGATATAAATTTTAATTATTCACATCGCGAGGGATACAAATATGACATTGCAAAATTAGATTATGCAGAGATTGTTCAATATAAAGCAGGCTATTGCACTGAGATGTTAGAAAAAATGCTAGCTGAAAATTTACCTGAAAAAAATATTTTTATAACCACAAAGGTAAAATTATTTGATATGGATAATAATAAAAGCATTTATCGCAACCCTGAATCAACGCCAAAAGGCAGAACAAATATTGTTAAATATGAAATATGCTCACAAGCACTAGAGGGTTTTTTAGAAAAATTGGAATTATGTAAATCTTATAAATTTGAATTTTCACCAAACCCACATTTTTATGGTTATTCAACAAATGTTGGTGGATATGGCTATCATAAAAAACTTAAAGATTACGGCAAAGGTGATGGAAATTTTACAGATAAAATTGCGTTCGCTCGGCAACAAACAAATCCAGAAAATAATGGGCGTGTTTAATAAATAATAATTTTATTTGAGGATTAGAAGAAAATAAAGCATAGTGAATTATGCTTCCTTCACTGCACAAAAATATTTCTGAATTTTATATACCTCAACATCATATTAACTCCGCGATTGAGGCAAATTCCTTTGCACTTAACCATTATGCACTTGCGATAAGTGGTAAATTATGTAGCATAGATGAGGAAATAAATCTCGCAGAAAAGTGGGCTTTCTTAGCGTTATTTCCATATTTCGGGTCAAATGGTATTGAGCTTTTGCATAGTTTTAATGATAACTCAATTTCAACTTATCACGCTTGCAAAAGATTTTTGAAATTTAGTGCTAATGATAAAAATATTTCCGCCAAATTATATGCAAGATTATTCAAATTGGCTGGCTGTGATGATGTTCTTAATACTCTTGAAATCTCATTTTTAGAAAAAATTTCACCAATGTTAGGGCTTAATTTGAACTATTTAGAAAAAGCCCTAGAATTTTATTTTCTCAAAAATTTGGAGTTTAAGCCAGCATTACCAAAGCATGAGGTTAGGAGATTTTACATCGGTCAAATAGCAAAATTGCACCCAGATAACTTTTTACACAATGATAATCTTAGCAAAAGAATAAAATCAACTATCGTAACACTTGCTAATGAAAGAGCAAAAATCTTAAATGAAAATTACAAAAATTCCATCTCCTAATTTTTCTAATCGGCCTGAAAATTCAAGCATAGATTGTATTATTCTGCATTATACGGGAATGAAATCTACCAAAGAGGCTCTAAAAAGAATGTGTGATACTGAGGCTGAAGTGAGTTGCCATTATTTAATTGCTGAGAATGGCGAGATTATTCAGCTAGTTGATGATGAATTTAAGGCTTGGCACGCAGGAAAAAGTTTCTGGCAGGGCAGGGAGAACTTAAATAATAATTCTATCGGTATTGAAATTTCAAATTTTGGGCATCAATGGGGCTATAAACCCTTTGAAGAGGAGCAAATAGAAGCCGTAATTGAATTATGCAAACATCTAATTGAAAATTATAATATCAAACCGCAAAATATTTTGGGTCATAGTGATATTGCCCCATCTAGAAAAGAAGATCCGGGTGAATTATTCCCTTGGAAATTACTTGCAGATGAAGGCATTGGGCTTTGGTATGATTTTGAAATTGGTAAGGCTAATTACAAAAAGCAAATAGAATTAACTAAAGATTTAGAAAATCTAAAGAAAGAAGACGTAATTTTAATTCAAGAAAAATTATCAAAAATTGGTTATAAAATAGGCAAAAAATCTATTCTTGATGAGCAGACTTTGAAAGCAATTATAGCATTTTATAGAAGGTTTATTCCACAAAGAATATTAATGTGTAATAATAAACAACACCCTGAATATATCGGTTGGGATGAACTTTCAAACACGGTTGCTGATAATCTAATTAATAAAATTACTATAGCTAAATGAATATAAATCATTTAGCTATAGATAGAAATTGATTGCTATAGCTAAATAAGTATAAATCATTTTAGAAAATAAAGGCTAAATTTTATGGTATCATTTCAAGAAATTATTCTTAGGCTTCAGAATTTCTGGGCAAAACAAGGTTGTGTTATTCTGCAACCTTATGATGTTGAAATGGGTGCAGGCACTTTTCACCCCGCAACAACCTTGCGTGCATTAACTACAAAACCTTGGAAGGCAGCTTATGTTCAGCCATCTCGCAGGCCAAAAGATGGCAGATATGGTGAAAATCCGAATAGGCTTCAGCATTATTATCAATTTCAAGTTATTCTAAAACCATCACCTGATAATATTCAAGAATTATATCTTGAAAGCCTTGCAGAGCTTGGAATTAATGTGAAAGATCACGATATAAGATTCGTTGAAGATGACTGGGAAAGCCCAACCCTTGGTGCTTGGGGGCTTGGCTGGGAAGTTTGGTGCGATGGAATGGAAGTTACACAATTCACTTATTTTCAGCAAGTTGGTGGCTTTGATTGTCAGCCAGTGGCAGGTGAAATAACTTACGGGCTAGAAAGGCTTGCAATGTATATTCAGAACAAAGAAAATGTTTATGATTTAGATTTTAACGGCGGTAAAGGTAAAAATAAAGTTTCATATGGTGAAGTTTTTTTACAAAATGAGAGAGAGTTTTCCGCGTTTAATTTAGAATATGCTAACACAGAAAAAATTCTAAAAAATTTCAATGAATGTGAAGAAGAATGTTTCGCTTTACTAGAACAACGCTTGGTTTTACCAGCTTATGATCAATGTATAAAAGCCTCTCATAATTTTAACTTGCTTGATGCAAGGGGCGTTATAAGCGTTAGCCAGCGTGCATCTTATATTGCTAGGGTTCGTGAAATGGCTCGCAAATGCTGTGCCTCCTATATTGAATCACAAGGTGAAATGTTATAGTAAAATGTTTCTTGATTATAAAAATAACCTTAAAAATTTTATCTTAATTGCTATTGCTATAACTTTGTTAAGGTTGGTTTTTCTATATTACAGCAAATTTCCATTATGGGTTGATGAATCACAATATTGGTTTTGGTCTAAATTTTTAGATGCAGGCTATTATTCAAAGCCGCCTGCTATTGCTTGGATAATAAATTTCACTACAGAATATTTCGGTGATAAAGAATTTTTTATACGCCTTGCAAGCCCGCTAATTCATTTATTTACGGCTATATATATTTATCTAATTGCGGATAAATTATATGATGAAAAAATCTCTTTTTATGCAGGCTTATTATATTTATTAATGCCAGCAACTAGCCTTTCTAGCAATTTTATTTCCGCAGATGCACCACTTGCTTTATGCTGGGCAGGGGCGGTGTTTCACTTAATAACCGCTATGGAATTCAAAGATGAAAGCAGATTTTTCAGTTGGCTTTTATTTTCAATTTGGCTAGGGCTTGGTTTTTTGAGTAAATATACTATTATTATTTTACTAGGTGGGCTTACAATTTATGTTTTATTCGCTAGGTTTTCGCATTTTTTCTCAGCGAATTTTATATTTTCCTTAGTTTTTGCAGGCTTCATTTTTCTTCCAAATATTCTGTGGAATTATAATAATGACTTTGTAAGTTTTAGCCATACGCAAGAAAATTTACTCAATTCTAAAAACCCTAAAAATTTTATTGAACAATTTAATAGCTTAAATTTTAAGGGTTTTGCTGAATTTTTGTTGGCACAATTTGCGGTTTTTGGTTTCCTAATAATTTTCATTTTTTCTGCATTATATCGCAGGGTAAAAACTGATATTTTACTTATTGCAGAAGAAAAAGATGCAAGGCTATTATTATTTTGGATATCACTTCCAACATTAATTGCAGGCTTGTTATTAAGCCTTATAGCATCTGCACAGGCACATTGGTCTGCACCAGCTTATATTGGCTTATCAATTTTAATAACTTGGTATTTAGTTAGAAAAAATAAAGAATTCTATCTTAAACTATGGCTTGCTATAGCCTTTACTTTATTTTTGGTTTTGAGTGTAATTTCAACAAAACCAACATTAATTACCAACTTAAACCTCAAGAAAAATCCACTTGAAAGGCTATATATTTGGTATGAGCCAGCTAATAAAATTAAAGAATATCAAGAATTATACCCTAGTGCATTAATCGCCAGTGATGAAAGGAAAATAATTGCCCCACTAACTTATGCTTTAAGAAACGGCAAAAATCCGCAGATAATTTATAAATTAAAATTATCTGGCGGTGTTAATGATCATTTTGATTTGAAATATAAACTGCCAAATGATGCTAAAGAAATTATTTTTATCACAAGAAGTTTAACCGAAGAAAATCTTAAAAAATATAATTACAAAGTGAATTTACTAGCAAGCAAAGATATATTTAGAATATATTTTCTAACAAAATAATTTGTAAATCTTTTACAACTCTGTATCAATTTTGTATAATCTTTTAATTACCTATGGTTGCACATATCAACACATTTTCATTTAATGGAATTGAAACAATTCCGGTTGATGTGCAATGTCAAATATCTTCTGGAATGGTGAATTTTTCTGTGGTTGGCTTGCCAGATAAATCCGTTGCGGAATCTCGTGAAAGAATTAGAGCCTGCTTTTCATCATTGGGTTTGAGCTTCCCTGCTAAAAGGGTGGTAGTAAATTTATCCCCAGCAGATGTTCATAAAGAAGGTAGCCATTATGATTTGCCAATTATACTCTGCTTACTAACACAGATGAATTTATTACCGCAAAATGAAATGATAAAATATTTTGCACTGGGTGAAATTTCTCTTGATGCAAGAATTATTGGCGTGAATGGTGTTTTACCCTCAGCCATTTCTGCACAAGGTGAAAATAAGGGGCTAATTTGCCCAAAAGAAAACGCCGAAGAGGCCTGCTGGGCAGGGGAAGATTTAGATATATTAGCTGTTTCTAATATTACTGAAATTCTTAATCATTTTAAGGGAGCACAAATTATCCCTCGCCCAATATTTAAGCCAGAGCTTGAAAATAACAAAATAAATTACCCTGATTTTGCAGATATTAGAGGTCAAGAAAATGCTAAAAGAGCCGCCGAAATTGCAGCATCTGGCGGGCATAATATGTTGATGAGTGGCCCACCCGGCTCAGGAAAATCAATGATAGCAAGCAGAATACCCGGTATTTTGCCAGAGCTTGAACCCAAAGAAATTTTAGAAACAAGTATGATACATTCTATCGCTGGAAATATAAAAGGCGGTAGTTTAGTTACAAATAGGCCGTTTAGATCACCCCATCATAATTGTTCAATGCCGGCAATGATAGGCGGTGGCACAAGGGCAAAACCGGGTGAGGTTTCACTCTCACATAATGGTGTTTTATTTCTTGATGAATTTCCTGAATTTCCAAGACAAGTTTTAGATTCTCTAAGGCAACCATTAGAAGCTAGAGAAGTTAGTATTTCAAGGGTTAATTCTCATATAACTTACCCTGCTAAATTTCAGCTAATTGCAGCAATGAACCCTTGTAAATGCGGTTATTTAGATGAGCCTGCAAAAGCCTGCTCCAGAGCACCAAAATGTGCTAATGAATATCAGGCAAAAATCTCAGGCCCTTTACTTGATAGATTTGATATTTACATAGAAGTTTCTCAGCAAAATGCCCATAATGCATTTAATTTAAGCAATGGTGAAAATTCTGATACTATCAAGGCAAGAGTTCTAAAATGTAGGGAGCTTCAGAAGGAAAGATATAGAGATACAAACTATAATTCAAACGCTGATTTACAAGGCAATGATATTGAAAAATTTTGCGTTATTACTGATGAAGCTAAAAATATTTTACAAAAAGGGGCGGAAGCCCTTAATCTTTCAATGCGAGGTTATACAAGGGTTTTAAGAACTGCTCGCACTATTGCTGATATGGAAGCGAAAGAAATTATTGAAAAGCCCCACATCGCGGAAGCCCTATCTTACAGGCAGAGGAATTATTGATGCCTAAACCAACTCGTAAATTTTTCTAAACCTACTTCTATTGAAGTTTGGGGGTTATAATTAAAATCATTTTGAGATTCTTTAATATCGGCAAAGGTTTTATAAACATCACCTTTTTGCATAGGGGCTAATTCAATTATCGCTTTTTTGCCAAGATTTTTTTCTAAAATCTCAACAAAATATTTTAATTTTACCGGCTTATTATTGCCAAGATTATAAATTCTATGTTTTTTATTTTGGTTATTTGAAAGCTTTATAACACCTAAAATGCCATTTATTATATCATCAATATAGGTAAAATCACGCTCTAAATTGCCCTCATTAAATAATTTAATTGGTTTGTTTTCCAAAATATTTTGAGAAAAACTCCAATAAGCCATATCTGGCCTGCCATATTCACCATAAACTGTGAAAAACCTTAAACCAATTGAATTAATATTATGAGTATGAGAAAAACTCTCAGCAACTAATTCACAAGATTTTTTAGTGGCCGCATATAGTGAAACAGGGTTATCAACATTATCTGTAATGCTAAAAGGCGTTTTTTGTTGATTACCATATACAGAGCTTGAGCTTGCATAAATTATTTTTGATAAATTACTGAGAAATTTATTCGCATTATTAAATATCACCACCTGCCCAAGTAAATTGCTGTTAGCATAAGCAAGCGGGTTTTCAAGGCTATATCTAACGCCAGCTTGTGCGCCTAAGTGAATAACTAGCTCCGCATTTTTATGAGCAGAAAAAATCTCAGATATAATTTTATCATCTGAGAAATCTGCTTTATAAAAAGTAAAATTTTTTGAAATATTATTTAGAATTTCAAGGCGATTTTCTTTTAATTTCGTTGAGTAATAATTATTTATATTATCAATGCCAATTATTTCATAACCTTCATTAAGCAAGGCTTTTGAGAGATGAAAACCAATAAAACCCGCAACGCCTGTAACAATAATTTTCATAAATTGTGTTATCTAATATTCTTCTGCGTAATCAGTGAATTGAGTAGTATTTTTATCAAAATAAAGATTTACACTTCCAATCGGGCCGTTTCTATTTTTTGCAACAATTATTTCTGAGATGTTATCAATCTTTTCCATTTTATCTCGCCAAGCATTAAATTCATTTGAGCTTTCTTCAGAAGGCTTTTTTCGCTCTTCATAATAAGCCTCACGATAGATAAACATAACAATATCTGCATCTTGCTCTATTGAGCCAGATTCCCTTAAATCAGCAAGTTGGGGCTTTTTATCAGTTCTTTCTTCTACTTTTCTTGATAATTGAGAGAGGGCTAAAACTGGAATATTAAGCTCTTTCGCAATAGCCTTTAAGCCCATTGAAATTTCTGAAATCTCTTGCACTCTACTTTCTTGAGATTTTTTATTTGTGCCGTGAATTAATTGTAAATAATCTACAATTAAAAATTCTAAATTATGCTTTCTTTTAAGCCTTCTAGCCCTTGTGCGAACTGCTGAAATTGAAAGGGCGGGAGTATCATCAATAAATATTGGAAGATTTTGTAAATCTTGAGATGCCTTAATAAGTTTATTAAATTCATCATTTTCAATATTATCTGATTTTTTAAGATGCCCCCTTCTAATATTAAAAGCATTTATGCCAGTTTTAATTGAAAGAAACCTTGTAGCAAGTTGTTCAGCCGACATTTCAAGAGAAATAACGCCAACCGCCCCTTGTGTTGGCTCAGTAATGCCAGAGGGGTTTTTGCGAAATTGCTCAATATTTTTGAGAAAATTTTGCTTTAAGAAACCTGCAACATTTAATGCGAAATTAAGTGCCAGAGCCGTTTTACCCATTGAAGGCCTAGCCGCAAGTATTATTAAATCAGATTTATTAAAGCCACCAATTAAATCATCCATTGATTTGAAGCTAGTAGTAACACCACCATCAAAACCACCTTTTGATGCAACATCAGCAAATTTTACTGCACTTGAGATTGCATTTTTAGCGTGAGAAAAACCAGTATCACCAAAACCTTCTGATGCTAATTGAAATAACTTACTTTCAGGTGTTTCAATTTGCTTGCTTGCGGTTTCATCACCGGTTGCATTGTAAGAATCTTCAAGGGTTTCATTAGCAATATTAATTAATTGGCGACTAATGTGAAGGTTATAAATTAGCAAGCCGTAATCTCTAATATTTGTAATGCCTGCGCCAAGCCCACTAAGTTTTAACAAGTAAGAAACACCGCCAAAAAACTCTATTGCCTCATTACCTTGAAAATGATTTTTAAGAGTAACTGCATTGGCAATTATCCCTTTATCACTAAGGCTTAAAATTGTTTGATAAATTTTTTGATGTAGTGGCTCATAAAAATTTTCAGCCTGCAAAAAATCACCAACACGATTAATATATTCGTTATTATTCATCAAAGCACCAAGCAAATATTGCTCTGCCTCAATATTGTTAGGAAGCTCTTTTGCCTTATCATTAAGTGAGGAGTTTTGAGAATTAGCCTGATTTTCAGCAAGCCCATTTGTTGCCCCAGAAGTTGCTTTAATTGCAATTATTTTTTGCTCATTTTCTGCCATATAGCTAAGCGATATCCTTATGGAAATTATTGCCAGCGGTGGTGGCTTTAACATAATTTTTGCGGATTGTGAAATCCCCGAAATGTTCACCTTTATTACGATTTTGAGCAAAATCTCTAATGATTGGTGATAAAATTTCTGGCACTTTAACCCCCTCAACATCTTTTTTGAATAATTTATTTAAGCGAGAGCCATCAAACCCAGCACCTAAATATAAATTATATCGCCCCGGGTTTGTTCCAACCAAGCCAATTTCAGCAAGGTAAGGCCTTGCACAGCCATTTGGGCAACCTGTCATTCTGATAACTATATCTTCTTCACGAATACCATTTTTCTCAAATTCTTTTTCAATTTCTGTAACTAAATCAGGCAGATATCTCTCACTTTCAGCAAGGGCAAGCCCGCAAGTTGGAAGTGCCACGCAAGCCATAGAATTTCTGCGAAGGCCAGATTGATTGAATTTATCAAGATTATATTCTGTAAGTAGCTTTTCAATTTTAGATTTATCTTTTTCTGCAACGCTTGCAATTATAACATTTTGATTGCAAGTTAAGCGAAAATCACCTTGATGAATTTTTGCAATTTCTGCCAAGCCTTGTTTTTGCTTACCAAAAAGCCTGCCATTTTGAATGAAAAGCGTGCAATGCCATTTTTTATCATATCCTTGCACCCAACCATATCTATCACCGGTATTTTCAAATTTGAAAGGCTTTGCAGGTTGCAATTTATAGCCAAGCCTTTTTTCTACTTCTTCTCTAAATTTATTAATGCCGAGTGTTTCAACGGTATATTTCAAGCGTGCGTGTTTGCGAACATCACGATTTCCTAAATCTCTTTGTGCGATAACAACTTTCTCAGCAACATCAACGGCTTGTGCAGGCGTGCAGAAACCCATAACATCAGCAGTTCTAGGAAATGTTGTATCATCGCCGTGTGTCATACCCATTCCACCGCCAACGGTAACATTATATCCGATAATTTTATTATCTTCTATTATTGCAATAAAGCCTAGACAATGTGCGAATATATCAACATCATTTGAAGGCGGAATAGCAACCACAGTTTTGAATTTGCGAGGCAGATAGGTTTTGCCGTAAATTGGCTCTTCCTCAGAGGCCTCAGGCTTTTTAGAATTTATTGGTGAATCACATTTGGTTTTTCTTGCACCTGAGGGAAGCTCATCTTCACCCTTGTTACCTGCAACAAGCTCATCATCAAGCCAAATTTCGTGATAAGCAGAAGTGCGAGGGGTAAGGTGGTTGCTTATATCGGTTGCTAGTTTTAATGCCTCTGCGTGATGCTCAGATTGATAAGGGTTTGGGTTGCACATCACATTTCTATTAACATCACCGCAAGCAGCTAAAGTATCAAGGCAAACTTGATTAACTTCTGCAATAGCAGTTTTGAGATTTGTTTTAATTATACCGTGGAATTGGAAGGCTTGGCGAGTGGTTAATTTTAGTGTTCCATTAGCATAATTATCGGCTATCCAATCCATATGAAGCCATTGTGAAGGTGAACAAACACCACCCGGAACACGCACACGAGCCATAAAGCTATAGGCTTTATCAAGAAATTTTGCCCTTCTTTCCGCTCTTAAATCTCTATCATCTTGCTGATAAATGCCGTGAAATTTAGTAAGAATAGTATCACTTTCTGCAAGTGAGCCTTCAATAATATGCTCAAGCCCCTGCTTAATGCCACCACGCAGATAGTTACTTTCTGTTTTTATACCTTCATTTGGTGCTTTACCTGTTGCCATATATTATATAGTTTTTTAGTATTTATTATATGTATTAAATAGTAGATTATATTGAAGTCTGTCATGTTGAGCGTAGCGAAACATCTAAAGATCCTTCGCTTTGCTCAGGATGACTATCACACCTAAACATAAATTACTATAGTGTTAACTATTCCCATCCCCTCACCCTTACCCTCTCCCCTTATAAAAGGGGAGAGGGGATTTTAGAGACATTATTTTTTAATACACTATAACTTTATTCTCTAGCTCCCTAAAACCTAGCCTCTAGAACCTAGCCCCTTAATCACCCTCACCAGTAACTTCAGTAATATTTTCTGAAGCCTCTGTATTTTCATTTTCATCACCAGTAATTCTTGCGGCTGAAACAATTTTTTCATTACCTTCAATTCTGAAAATTGTAACACCAGTTGCGTTTCTGCCAGTTATTCTAATGCCATCAACAGGGCAACGAATTAGCTTACCTGTATCAGTTACAAGTAAAATTTGATCTTTATCAGTAACTGCAAAACTACCGCAGACATTGCCATTTTTCTCACCAGTTTTAACATTGGTAACACCCTTGCCACCTCTATTTGTAATACGATATTCAAAGGCACTAGTGCGTTTGCCAAAGCCCCTTTCTGTGATGGTTAAAATAAATTCTTCATTGCGAGCATAATCAATTGCGGTATCAAAATTTATTTGACAATTTGCTTCATTAAGAATTTTTTCTAATTTCTCTGCAACCTCTTCATTTCCAGTGCTTCTGAGTTGCTCAAGAGTGATTTTTCTATCAAAATGGAGTGAGCTTTCCTCCTTCAATTCGTGATCTTGTGAATACATTGAAGGCAGAATTTTAGCGATTGCAAGCCTTGATTCTACTGGTAAATCAAGATATTCATCTCTAATTTGAGTGTTAACTTCAGTTCCATTGATAATAGTTAGGGAGATTACTTTATCTTGCCCATCAAGCCTAATACCCCTTACACCTGAAGAATCCCTACCCTTGAATACGCGAACCGCCTCAACTGGGCATCTTAGAGCGTTACCTTCAGCACTTGCAAGTAAAATGTGATCAGAAGGTTTTGCAGTTGAAACACCAATTAAACTATCATTATCTTCTAAACGAATTGCAATTTTGCCGTTTGCTCTAATGGATTCAAAATCAGAAAGTTTATTTCTTCTAATATTGCCAAGTGCAGTTGCAAAGATTATATCCAATTCCTCCCAAGAAGAAGTATCCTCCGGAACAGGCAGAATAACATTGATTTTTTCATCTTGATCAAGTGGGAAAATGTTTACTAAACTTCTGCCACGAGATTGCGGATTTCCAAGTGGTAATTTATAAGTTTTTAGCTTATAAACCTTACCTTTGGTTGAGAAGAACATCATCGGTGTATGAGTATTTGCGATGAATGCTTGTGTGGTTACATCTTCTTCTTTAAGGTCAATACCGCTTCTGCCTTTACCACCCCTTTTTTGTGCGCGATAAGTTGAAAGTGGCGTGCGTTTAATATAACCGCCTAAAGTAACGGTTACCACCATATCTTCACGAGCAATTAAATCTTCAATATCATCATCAAGATTTTGTGCTTCAATGGAAGTTAGGCGAGGAGTTGCAAAATTTTCTTTAATTTCTAGAAGCTCATCTTTAATAATTTTGAAAATTTTTGCTTCATCAGCTAGAATTGAAAGATATTCTTCAATGGCTTTTGCAAGCTCATTTAATTCAGCTGTTAGTTTTTCCTGCTCTAAGCCGGTTAATCTAGCGAGCCTCATTTCTAAAATTGCTTTTGCTTGATCTTCCGTAAATTTACACCTGCCGTTGATTACCACATTAAATTCGTCATCAACTAATTTAATTAATGGTTCAACGCTTGTGGCGTTCCAATCTTTTTCCATAAGTGCGGCTTTAGCGATTGCAACATCAGCTGAGCCTCTAATTATCGCAATTACTTCATCAATATTTGCAACGGCTAATGATAAACCAACTAAAATATGCGCTCTTTCACGAGCTTTACGAAGTTCAAAAGCAGTTCTTCTAGTAACAACTTCTTTTCTAAATTTTATGAAAGAAGAAAGGACATCTTTAATATTCATCTGGCGTGGCCTGCCGTGATCAAGTGCCAAAATATTGTAGCCAAAACTTGTTTGAAGTGGTGTAAATTTATATAATTGATTTAGAACGACTGAGCCAACTGCATCTCTTTTTAATTCAATTACAACTCTAACGCCTTGTTTATCTGATTCATCACGAAGCTCTGATATTCCTTCTATTTTCTTTTCCCTAACTAGCAGGGCGATTTTCTCAACCATTAACGCTTTGTTTACTTGATAAGGAACTTCAGAAATAATAATCATTTCCCTGCCGTTGTTATCAACAATTTCAGCCTTACCACGAATCACCACTGATCCCCTACCCTCTTGAAGCGCATTAATAGCAGGGGTTCTGCCCATTATAATGCCACCCGTTGGAAAATCAGGCCCCGGAACAATATTTGTTAATTCATCAAGTGATGCTTCAGAATTTTCAATCAAGAATATTGTAGCATCTATCATCTCACCTAAATTATGAGGCGGAATATTAGTTGCCATACCAACGGCAATACCGCTTGTGCCATTAACTAATAAATTAGGAAATCTAGCTGGAAGAACAGTAGGCTCTTTCTCACTACCATCATAATTATCTTGCCAGTCAATGGTTTCTTTGTCCAAATCTTCAGTAAGTTTATGTGCAATTTTTGCCATTCTAGATTCAGTATAACGCATTGCCGCAGGGTTATCCCCATCCATTGAGCCAAAGTTACCTTGCCCATCTACAAGTGGCACACGCATTGAAAATGGCTGAGCCATACGAACTAATGAATCATAAATCGCTGTATCACCATGTGGGTGATATTTACCCATTACATCACCGACAATACGAGCAGATTTTCTATAAGGCTTGCCATAATGCGCCCCCGTATCTTGCATTGAATAGATAATTCTTCTATGAACTGGCTTTAAGCCATCACGAGCATCAGGGATAGCACGGCTAACTATAACGCTCATTGCGTAATCTAGGTAGCTTGATTCCATCTCTTTCTTAATGGAAATAGGAATAATTTCAGCGATATTTGAAATAGACATATATAAAGCAATTAAAACTAATAAATTTTCTAATGGTTTTATAGATTAATTGAGGCTTTATAGCAACCTTTTTAGTTAGGAATTTTTTGTCTGGCTTTCGGGGTGTTAAGAGGGAATTTTTTAAGGTAGAAAATTTGTAATTCTACCACTCGCCATCTTGTCTATCAATGTGTTTTTTAACAATTGAAATGAAGCTAGAGAGGTTTTTGATTTTCTTACCGCGAGATAAACTAATAATTTTCTTAATATATTCGTGTAAATCTTCTTTTGCTTTTGGCGTTCCAAATTTTTCAGATTCAATATCCATTTGGTTAATTACCCAGATTGAAAATCTCACAGCTTCAAATAATGCATCAGGTAAATTTGCCCTATCATAAAGGGCTTTTAAGCCGTGATCTAAATCTGTAACTAATTTTCTAATATTTGAAAATTTAACGCCTGCAAGCCTCGCCATACAAATTTCAAACATAGTTTTATTGCCAAGTGCTATCGCAGAAATTGGCACAAACTGCCCTATAGGCTCAAAATCATTTAAAATAAATGTTAACTTGCCGTGGATAGGCTCAAGTGCTTGCTCAAGCTGATTATTGCTTTCAAGCATATTAATAAGCTCTATTAAATCTTCACCAAAGATTTTCATATTACCAAAGCGGAATGCCGCAATTTCACCAGAATCTTTGAATAGAGAATTTATTTTATCAAAGTTACAACTATATTTCTTTTCAAGTTTTGTTCTAATAACTTCAGAAACTTTTTTAGTAATACTAACAACTATATGTGATGGAATAGAGCCACGCGTAATTAGTGATTCAATAATCTCTTCTTTATTAGAATGGCTATCTGCGATATTTTCATAATCTTTTTCACTGATTTGAGCAGTAGTGTTTTGTAATAGGCTTGCAATTACATCTTCATTGTTAACCTCAACCAAAGCACCAGAAACATTCTCAGATAAACCTTCCCTGCGGGATATAGCAATTTGCTTTTCTGTGCTGTTAGATGTTTTAATAATCTCAACTAAATCTTCATCAGTTAAAATTTGTGAGAATTCAAGAATTGGGCGAGATACATCATCAATATCTTTTGCTAAAGTAAGCAGAACATCCCTCGGCACAGAATCTGTGTTCATAAGGTTTTCAGCGAGAGATTTTCTAACCCCTACTTCCGCAAATTTAAGGAGTAACCTAAAAATTTCTTCAGCTAAACCCTTTTCTTTATCTGAGAAGCCTTTAGTAGCATATTGCCCTGAGATTTTATCAACAACTTTGATTTTAGTTTCTAGGTTGCCTTGCTGAGTTAGCATTTTAACATCATCAGTGGATAATTTATCTGGTTCATTCATTCTTATAAAAGCCATTTTAGATAAATTTATTGTTAGATTTTATTACAATATAATCAACAAATTATTTCAAAAAAAGAGGTTTTAAGGTGTTATTGCTCAAAGTTTAATTTAATTTATTATATTAAAACAACAAATTAAGCCTAAAAACATTTTTGCTTGCAATTTATTTATCTTAACATATTGAATTAAATAAGGTAAATTAAAATTTGTTAAAATTGCAACATAGCGAAAAAAATTGGTTGCAATTAGGTTTAATCTAGCTATTATCCGCCCCTCTAAAAGTTTAATTTATAATTTATGCCACTATACGAAACTACATTTATTGTTCGCCCTGAGCTTGCACCTGCAGATGTTGAAAAGGTTGCTTCTAGCTTTGAAGAAGTTATCACTACAGCTGGTGATAAACTTGTTAAAAAAGAATTTTGGGGCCTAAGAGACCTTGCTTACAAAATTAAAAAAAGTAAGAAAGGGCATTATGTTCACTTTGGTATTGATGCTAAAGCATCCACTGTATCTGAGCTTAGAAGAAAGCTTGGCATCAGTGAAGATGTTATTAGAGATTTAACTATTAAAGTTGAAAAAATCTCTAACGATAACACAAACTTAAACAGCGAAGATTAATTGAGGATTTATGGCTTATAAAAAAGATAAAAAGAAATTTGACGAATCAAAATTTCAAATCAACCCTGCAATGTTGCCTCAGGTTTTCTCTAAGAGAGAGAGGGAATGCCCACTTTCTGGTGAAAACGCACCTATTGTTAATTACAAAAATGTTTCATTGTTGAAAAAATTCATTTCTGAAAGGGGTAAAATTCTTCCTAGAAGAATTACTTCTATTACTGCTAAAAAGCAAAGGGAGCTTGCAGAATCAATTAAACTTGCAAGAAATATCGCTTTATTGCCTTATGTTAGCAATCAATAATTTATATAGAAAATTTTAATAGTAATTTTATGAAAGTTATACTTCTTGAAAAATTCAAAAATCTTGGTGAAGTTGGTGAGCTGGTTGAAGTTAAATCTGGCTATGCTAGAAATTTCCTTATTCCTAATCGCAAGGCGGTTTTTGCAACTAAGCAAAATATTGTAGATTTTGAATCTAAAAAAGCTGAGCTTCAAGAGCAATCTAAGAAAAGAGAAGCGGAAGCAAATAAAATTGCTGATAAAATTAGAAATAAAATTCTTGCGGTTATTAAGCAAGCTGGTGATGATGGCAGGCTTTATGGTGCAGTTAACTCAAGTGATGTAGTTATTGAGCTCAAGAAAGAGACAAATATTGAAATTGATAGAAAGCAAGTTACAATTTCAACTGCAATAAAATTTGTTGGTTTTTACCAAGTTTATGTTGATTTAGGTGAAGGTGTTTCTGCACAAATTTATGTGAATGTTGCAAGGGGTGAAGCGGAAGCAGAAGAACAAAAAAATAAATTCCTTACTGGTAAAATTAAGTTAGGCTCTTCTTCATCTGCTGAAGCAGAAGTTACAACCTCTAAGAAAGAACAAAATAAAGAAGCTGAAAAGCCTGCTTCAGAAGCTACACAGGCTTAATAATAAGGAAGTGTTCACTATCCATAGGTATATCTGTCATTACCCGAATTTTTATAAAGATATCAATCTTTAGAAAAATTATAGGGTAATCTAAATCAATAGGTTAATGGATCGCCCTATAGTTGCTTCGCAACTCGGGCGATGACAATCTATACATATTGAACACTTCCTAATATTATATTTTTTTGTTAGAAAATAGCAATTTAGGCAAGCAATTTATCTTTAGTTTTTTTATTAAAATATTTTATATCTAGCTATGTCATGTTGAGCTTAGCGAAATATCTACAGATTTTGCCCTTTCGTTTTGCTTTAGAATCATATGAATACTCTCTATATTAAGTAATCACTTACAAATATGTTTCTTAAATCTATTGACATTGCAATAAAATAAAATAGATAGATTTATAGTAAAATGCATTTGAATTAATTGGTTTGCAACAAGATAATTTTGCTTAATAACAAGAAAAAATCAAGTGAGATACTTATTGATATCTCCGCAGATTTTTTCGCAGTTAGAAGGCAAAATTATCAGTTGCCCTGTGGGTTGTGAGTAAAAAATAAAAATTATTTCGTTAAAAAGCTCGTAGATATGAATAACTATCTCGCTCGCTTTTTGCCTGCTAATTTTTATTTTTTACTCACAACAAACTAACTAATTCAAATTCATTTTACTATCACTTTCACATGCCGTCTTAGCTCAGCTGGCCAGAGCGGCTGATTTGTAATCAGCGGGTCGGGGGTTCGAATCCCTCAGACGGCACCACTTTCTAATTCTAATAGTCTATCTTCTCAATTAATTAATTTTGATTCTAAGGATATTCGAAGGATTATAACTATTTTATTTATTCCTATTGACATTATAGGAATTAAACTATATAATACCGATATGAATAGTTTGATTCCCTGTTTCTTGAATGAATTCATATTCTAGGCTATTCAAAATAAATTATAAGATTAATTAGATTAATATGAGAAAAAAAACTGAAAAATTAAAATTTTTATCTTTCTTGGGTATATTTTTGCTATCAAGCAATAATTTTGCCTATGCAGATGAAGCTAAAAATTATTACATTGAACCTAAATCATATGCAACTAAGAGGGAAACTGACCCACCGCGTTATGTGAAAACTTTGGGTAAAACCACCTTTGAGCAATATAAGGATATAAATTGGCTTGATGTTGGCTTTGAAAATAGAACTCGTTATGAATATCGTGATAAAGATGTTAGAAGAAATGTTATAACGCTGGATCAGCCAATATTAAATAGAACAAGGGTTTATTTTGGAGTTAAAGAGATTTTAGATCCATTCAGGTTTGTAATTGAACTTCAAGATTCAAGGGTGAATAATAGTAAATTCCCTCGTGATGATAGAGATGTAAATGAATTTGAAATTTTACAGGTTTATAATGAACTTCTTTATCAAAATGCGTTTGGGGATGAAAAACCTTTTCGTGTAAGGCTTGGCAGGCAGGCTTTTGAGTTTCTTGATAGAAGATTAATAGCAAGAAATGAATGGCGAAATACTACCAATAATTTTGAAGGGCTTTATGCAACATTAGGGCAAGAGAAAAACCCTTATCAGCTTGATATATTAGCACTTCAACCAGTGAGAAGGTTGCTTACTGAGTTTGATCAAAGAAATGAAAATATTTGGTTTTATGGCGGTATTGGGCATATCAGAAAGTGGAATGATATTATTACTCTAGAGCCATATTATTTAGGGCTTGATCAAGAGCAATCAGTAAACACAACAAATAGGCAAATAAACTCATATGGTTTAAGGGGTTATGGATTATTTGGAAATAGTGGCTTTGATTATGATTTTGATGTTGTTTTACAAAGGGGTAGAGATAATAAAAGAAAAAATGATGCATTAGGTTATACAACTGAAATTGGCTATAGTTTTAACCATAATTGGAAACCAAGAGTAAGCCTAAATTACGGCTTTGGTAGCGGTGATGAAAACCCTAATGATTTAGAGAATAATAGATTTGAGAGATTTTACGGGTTTGCAAGGCCTTGGTCTAATAATGATTATTTTCAGTGGGAAAATTTGCACGCACCAAAATTTAGGGTTGAATTAACCCCAGATGATAAAAATAGGATAGATTTTGGCTATAATGGCTATTGGCTTGCAAGTGATAGGGATAGATGGAATATAGCAAATGTAAGGGATACAAGCGGTAATAGTGGTAATTTCTTAGGGCATGAATTTGATATTAGGTATAGAAGTAGCATTACACCTTTAATTAATACAAATATTGGTTACTCAGTATTTACGCCGGGTGAATTTACCAAGAATATGAAGAGCCAAGATACATCGCAATTCTTTTACTTTGAACTGAGTTTGTATCTGTTTGAAGATAAAAAGTAGAAATTACTGCATATTTGTCATCTTGAGCAAAGCGAAAGATCTAATAATCAAAAATTTAGATTCTTCCCCTTCGCTTCGCTCTAGGGGTCAGAATGACAAAAATATGAAAGTAAAAAGATAAAGTAGAAATTTAACAATTTTAATATATATAAAAAAAGGGAGAATTTATGAAAAGATTATTTTTAATATCAACTATTGCGTTAAGCATTTTTAATTCTGCAATAACAGAAAATAACTTTGCTAAAGCAGAAGATAAAAAAATTGAAATTCTTAATGTTTCTTACGATCCAACTAGAGAATTTTATGAAGATTATAATAAAGTTTTCGCAAAATATTGGAAGGATACAAAAAACCAAAAACTAAAAATAGTTCAATCTCACGGCGGTTCTGGCAAGCAAGCACGCTCAGTAATTGATGGTTTAGAGGCTGATATTGTTACCCTCGCACTTGCTTATGATATTGATGTAATTTTTGAAAAGGCTGGCTTAGTTGCAAAAGATTGGGAGAATAAATTTCCTAATTATAGTGCCCCTTATACTTCAACTATCGTGTTTTTGGTTAAGAAAAATAACCCTAAAAATATTAAAGATTGGGCTGATTTAGTAAAAGAAAATGTAAAAGTTATCACCCCTAACCCTAAAACATCTGGTGGTGCAAGGTGGAATTATATTGCAGCTTATGCTTATGCCCTAAAAGAATTTAATAATGATGAGGCCAAAGCAAAAGATTTCTTAAATAAATTATTTAGAAATGTGCCTGTGCTTGATGCAGGGGCTAGGGGTTCAACCACTACTTTTGCACAAAGGGGCATTGGTGATGTTCTAATAACTTGGGAAAATGAAGCTCACCTTGCAAAAGAGGAGTTTGGCGGTGATAGATTTGAAATAATCTACCCTTCAATTTCTATATTAGCTGAGCCACCAGTTGCAGTTGTTGAAAAAATTGCCAAGAAAAGAGGCACAGAAGCTGTTGCAACTGAGTATCTAAAATTTTTATATAATGAAGAATCGCAAAGAATTATTGCAAAACATCATTTTAGACCTTACGAGAAAAAAATTGCTGAGGAATTTTCAGAAAAATTTCCAGCAATTGAGTTAGTTACCATTAGAGATTTCGGCGGTTGGAATGATGTTCAGAAGAAACATTTTGACGATGGTGGCATCTTTGATGAAATTATGAAAAGGTAAAATATATTTATTAATGTTAGCGAGTAAGAAAATAAGACTTAAAAAACCAAGCGTTATACCGGGCTTTGGCATTACAATGGGCTTCACAATCTTCTATTTGGGGCTTATTGTGATAATTCCACTCTCTGGGTTATTTTTCAAAACTGCACAAATGACCTTTGAACAGTTTTGGAACACCGTTACTGACGAAAGAGTTGTAAGTGCATATAAAATTAGCTTTGGCTGCTCATTAGTTGCTGCTCTAATCAATGTAGTTTTTGGCACAATGCTGGCTTGGACGCTCACTCGCTATGATTTTCCTCTGAAAAAGCTGATTGATGCTATTGTAGATTTACCTTTCGCCTTGCCAACTGCGGTTGCAGGTATTGCCTTAACCGCTTTATATGCCCCAAATGGTTGGATAGGAAGGTATTTTGAGCCTTATGATATTATGCTTGCATTTAATCAAACTGGTATAATCATTGCACTAAGTTTTATAGGCTTGCCTTTTGTGGTTAGAACTGTGCAACCTGTTCTTGAAGATCTCAACCAAGAAATTGAAGAAGCTGCAAGCTCTTTAGGTGCAACTAGGTTTCAAACTTTTACTAAAATAATCCTACCTCATATCACGCCTGCACTTTTAACAGGTTTTGCAATGGCGTTTGCTAGGGCATTGGGTGAATATGGCTCAGTAATTTTCATCGCTGGCAATATGCCTATGGTTTCAGAAATTGTGCCATTATTAATTGTTATAAAACTTGAGCAATATGATTATACAGGTGCAACTGCAATAGCGGTTGTTATGTTGTTGGCATCTTTTATAATGCTGTTTGTAATTAACCAATTACAACGCTTAGAACAAAAAAAATTAGATAAATAATAAAATGCTAATCAAACCAATTACATCAGTTAGCGAAACAGGAATTGTGAGATTTTTAATCACGCTAATTTCTGTTTCATTCTTATTTTTACTTATTGGCTTGCCTGTTGCTGCGGTTTTTATTGAGGCATTTCGTAAAGGCTTTGAAGGTTATGTTGAAGGGATAAACCAAGATGATGCACTTTCAGCCATAAAACTAACATTACTGGTTGCGGTTATTTCTGTGCCTATAAATATAATCTTTGGAATTATTGCAAGCTGGGCTATTGCTAAATTTGATTTCGTTGGAAAACAACTTTTAATAACCTTTATTGATTTACCATTTTCAGTATCGCCAGTAATTTCTGGGGTGATTTATATTCTTTTATTCGGTGCACATTCCGCCTTTGGGCAATGGCTAATTGAAAATGATTATAGAATTATATTCGCTTTGCCGGGCTTGGTAATAGCAACTATTTTTGTAACATTCCCCTTCGTTGCAAGAGAGCTTATCCCTCTAATGCAAGAGCAAGGAACTGAAGAGGAAGAGGCATCAATTTTACTAGGTGCATCAGGTTTGCAAACTTTTTTAAGAGTTACTTTGCCAAATATTAAATGGGGCTTACTTTATGGTGTATTGCTATGTAACGCAAGGGCAATGGGGGAATTCGGTGCGGTTTCAGTGGTATCAGGACATATAAAAGGTAAAACCACTACAATTCCGCTATATGTAGAAATTTTATATAATGAATATAATTTTGTTGCGGCTTTTGCGGTTGCTTCAATTTTAACTTTGTTAGCACTTGTAACGCTTGTTCTAAAATATTTACTAGAAGGTAAATATGAACGCGCAACTAACAAACATTAAAAAATATAACAAGATAATAAATTTTTATGAGCATAGTTGTTAAATCAGTTAGTAAAAAATTTAAGAATAATTTTATCGCTTTAGATAATGTTACGCTTAAAGTTGAACCGGGAGAGTTAGTTGCACTTCTTGGCCCTTCTGGCTCTGGCAAAACTACCCTACTTAGAATTATCTCTGGCTTAGAATTTCCAGATTTTGGAACTATTGTTCTTGATGGTAAAGAAGCTCACGATCAATCAGTTAAAGAAAGAAATGTTGGCTTTGTATTCCAACATTATGCTTTGTTTAAGCATATGACAGTTTTTGAAAATGTTGCCTTTGGCTTAACCGTTAAGCCTAAAAAGGAACGCCCAAGTAAAGAAGAAATTCAAGAAAAAGTTTTATCACTTCTTAGGCTTGTTCATCTTGATGCTTTTCACGATAGATACCCAAGCCAATTATCTGGTGGGCAAAGGCAAAGGGTTGCACTTGCTAGAGCTTTAGCGGTTGAGCCTAAAGTTCTTCTGCTTGATGAGCCATTTGGTGCATTAGATGCAAAAGTTCGTAAAGAGCTTCGCAGATGGATGAGAAAACTTCACGATGAAATTCACATAACATCAGTTTTCGTAACTCACGATCAAGAAGAAGCAATGGAAGTTGCTGATAAAATTGTGGTGATGAATAAAGGAAGAATTGAACAAGTTGGCTCCCCAGAGGAGGTTTATAATAATCCTGCTAATTCATTTGTTTATGATTTCTTAGGCAATTACAACGAATTTACAGGCTGGCGTGATGATGAAGGAAACATTCATTTTCTTGATAGCGAAGTTAGAAAAACTACTACAGTTATTGAAGAATCAACGACCAAAAATATCATTGATTTTATCTCCAAAAAAGTTTTTGGCAAAAAAGAAGATGAAATTATAGTTGAAACTAAAATACCCACAAAAGCTAGACCAAAAAATATCAAAGAAATCAAAATTTATTGCAGGCCTCACGAGCTTTTTGTTAGCAAAAATAAAGCACCTGAGGAATATATTAAAGCCAAAATTACTCATATAAATAAAGCGGGCTCAATGATAAAGCTTGAGATGGAGGATAAAACCGGCAAGCTATTATTCGCAGAAATTGGTAGGCAAGTTCAAGAAGATGAAAAATTTAGTAAGGGTGATGAAGTTTTTCTCTATCCAAAAAATGTAAAAATTTTTAATCAGTAATCAAAATAAAATTTAATGCGTCTTTTATTTTTAGGTGATGTAGTTGGCAAAGCTGGCAGAGATGTTGTTGCAAATCATTTATATCGCTTAAAAAAAGAATTAAGCATAGATTTTTGCGTTGTAAATGGTGAAAACGCCGCTAATGGCTTTGGTGTTAATGAGAAAATAATTGATAGCTTTATATCACAAGGTGCAAATGTTGTTACTTGTGGTGATCACACTTTTGATCAAAAAGAAACCAAGTTTTTTATAAATAATCGCTATGAAATGTTAAGGCCACTAAATATGCCAACACAACTGCCGGGCAGGGGTTTTAATTTATATTCTGTGCAAGATAATAAAAAAATTTTAGTAGTGCATTTAATGTGCCAATTATTTATGAGATTCCAAGTAAATTGCCCTTTTGAAGCTATAACAAACCTTCTTTCAAAATACCAATTAGGCAAAGATGTAAATTATATTTTTGTAGATTTGCACGGTGAGGCAACCTCAGAAAAAATGGCAATGGGGCAATATCTTGATGGTAAAGTATCTGCGGTTTTTGGCTCTCATACTCATATTCCAACCTCAGATGTGCAAATATTACCAAAAGGAACGGCTTATCAAACAGATGCTGGAATGTGCGGTGATTATGATTCTGTTATAGGTTTTAGAAAAGATATTTCTGTTCCAAATTTTTTGAATAAAATTAGGGGTGAAAATAAAATGCAACCTGCTGAAGGTGATGGCACTTTATGTGGCACTTTCGTTGAGTTAGATGAAAAATCAGGCCTTGCCCTGCGTTCTGATTATATTAGAGTTGGCGGCAGACTCCGCCCTCATATACCTGTTTTGTAGATTTATTGTTAGCGCTCATATGAATTTTTATTAACCTTGCCTGTTATATAGTCGTATGTAATATGAGTAGTTTCACCTGTTTTAATATTTTTTATAAAAATATCCTTGCTATTTATATCTAAACAAGAGCCGTCTGATAATTTAATTTGACTAAGGGCTTTTATTTCTTCTTCTGTAAAACCATTTTTGGCAAATTCTAATGCAATTTCTACTATCTCATTATGGTTAGCTTTTTTTTCTGTATTAGTAATTAAATTAACCTTTTTGTTATTTGAATCATCCTTAAAAACAAATCCTGATTTAGAGTAAAACCCCTTTATTCTAATAAGGTTATTTTCTTTATTTATTTCAGTATCAATCTTGAATTCGTTTTTAAGAAAAGTTTGTAATTCTTCAAGTTTTTTTAACTCTGGTGAAGATATGAACCCATTTTTGGTTAATTCGTCTATAAGTTGTCTAGCTTTAGATAGTTCAACATCCATATCAAAGCCGTTTTTGTTAATATCAAAAACCTCATTCCAATATGAGGCCATTTGATAATTAAAATCCTTTTCACTTCTTAGAGTCGCTTTCATTTGAGAATGTGTATTTTTTTGATGGTATTGTTTATGGTTGTCAGAATAAACAATAACATTAGCACCCTTTAGATGGGACTCGGTAGTAACATATGAATCCCTATATATTTCTCTTCCAATTGAATTTAAGTATAAATTTTCTATATCAACTGAATGAGACTCACTGGGCAAATTAACTCTTAATGCTGGATCTAGCATAAAGGAAAAGATTCCTGTGTAAGCTTTATGAAATTTAGGGTCAATTTCATATATAGATTTCATTTCACTTAAATATTCCTTTCTTATTTCAACTTTTTTAAACTTTGCCTCTGGTGTGTTGTTAATGGCACTTATAACTAAGTTGCTTGCATATATATCCGGAGAATTTCTCATACTGACTGGTAGATAATCTAGTTTCTTTCCTTCAACTTCATCTAAAGACTCAATAATTTTATATAAATCATCGTAACTTAAATCTTTAGACTTGAGTTTTTTTATATCTGCTTTTTCTAAGCTACTTGAGTAGGCATCTAATAATACTTTTATAACTTCTTCTCTTAATGGTCCTTTCCAAATTTTATGGAAATGCTCTCTCCTGAAATCTTCATTTTCGTATGAGTTACTAATTTCAGTTATTCTTTTTCTAGAAGTTTCAAATACATCTTTAATGTTAGGGCTATCTTTATTTTGTTTATAATAAGCGTACAGTTCATCAAATTTTTCAAAGTTTGAAATGCCATCATCTATTCTATTATCTCCTACCTTATCTTTTGTATGATATTCATAAACTATATGAGCTATTTCGTGAACTATAGTAAGGTCTAGTGATTGTGAAAATGAGCTGTAAGGAGATATTATTATTCTAGGTTCGGTGCCTTCAGGTATTGCTTCGTTAACATTACCAAATAGTATTTTAATTTTTTGCCCTTCAGGAAGATTAGGATCTTCTGATATAAATTTTTCAAGAAGCATTAGTTGTTCCTGAAAAACCCCATTTTTTTCAAGTTTATCTAATTCATATTCGAAAGTAGGATTAAATGGTATTTTATTATCTGGGTAATATTTTTTAGAGTCTTTTAAGAATTCTTTAGGTAAAGGTTCATCTGAATATTCGCTTAAATCAAGTACACTCCTCCAGCTACAGAAGTTTTTATCTGCATTTTGAAGCTGAGATTGCAAGATTACTTGTATTAAAAACCCTATAACTTCCCCCATAAACTATAATTATAAATAATAGCTCAAAAAGGTTAATTTTTAATTAATATTAATTGATTATGTAGAATATAATTCAGACTTGAGAGTTTATATTAAAAAAGATTAGATAATAATTAAAATATTATGCCTTTATCAAAGATATCCCGTTCGCATATCTGAAAAAAAATAAAAAGCCCCAACCTAAATATTTTTCAACAATAATTAAGCAAAAAAGCCAAATTATTTAAATCTATATAAAATGCTTTAATTTCTGGCTGAAGAGCTTTTAATTACTTTTCTGTTAGAGATATTTTAGGGGGATATTTTTTGTTACAATGAATTTTTACCCCTAAATATCCCCCCCATAAAATTTGGATAACATAAGACGGCATAAAATCATTTTGGATTAAAATAACTGCTTTGAGCCTAATTACAAGCACTTTTGAGAACAATATAAAACTCTAAAATGGTGCTACAGATGGGAATCGAACCCACGACCCCTGCATTACCAATGCAGTGCAACTACCCCTGTGCTACTGTAGCCTAATTCTAAATTTTATGATTTATATAAATAAATTTTTTATTTTCAAACTTAAATATTTCTCTATTGTAGAAGCTCTAGTTTGAATATCTAAAAATAATTTTTACTTAATGGCAAAAAAAGCATCAGAAGAAATTTTAATTCAAGGTAATTTTTCTGATATTCTCTCAGAAAAATATCTCGCATATGCACTTTCTACCATAACTTCTCGCTCTTTGCCTGATGTTAGAGATGGCTTAAAGCCTGTGCATAGGCGTATTTTATGGGCAATGCACCAACTTAAGCTTGATCCCAAATCGGGCTATAAAAAATGTGCAAGGGTGGTTGGTGATGTTATTGGTAAATATCACCCACATGGTGATGTTGCGGTTTATGATGCACTTGTAAGGCTTGCTCAAAATTTCTCAGTTCGCTATCCACTGGTTGATGGGCAAGGTAATTTTGGCTCAATAGATGGTGATAATGCTGCTGCAATGCGTTACACAGAAGCCCGTATGACAGAAGTTGCAACCCTAATGTTGCAAGATATTGAAAATGAAACCGTTGGTTTTAAGCCAACTTATGATGGCTTAGATGAAGAGCCACTCGTTCTGCCAGCTTACTTTCCAAATTTACTTGCAAATGGCAGTGAAGGAATTGCCGTTGGTATGGCAACTGCAATACCCCCACATAATGTTGATGAAATCTGTGATGCTTTACTACATTTAATTAAGCACCCAAATGCTGATATAAAAACTTTAGTGGGATATGTTAAAGCCCCTGATTTTCCTACAGGTGGTGAGATTATAGAAACCGAAGAAAGCATTATATTATCATATGAAAAAGGGCGTGGGGCTTTTCGTTTAAGAAGCAAGTGGGAAAAGGAAGATTTAGGGCGTGGGGGTTATCAAATAGTTATTACGGAAATCCCTTATCAAGTTCAGAAATCTAAACTTCTTGAAAAGCTGGCAGAAAGTTTAGAAAATAAAAAAATCCCATTAGTTGGTAATATTAAAGATGAATCAGCGGAAAATATCCGCATTATAATTGAGCCTAAAAATCGCACGATAGACCCTGAAATTCTAATGGAATCTCTATTTCGCTCAAGTGATTTAGAAATTCGTTATAATATGAATCTTAATGCACTTGATGCAAATGGCTTGCCAAGGGTGATGAGCTTAAAGGATATACTTCTAGCTTTTTTAGAGCATAGAAAAGATGTTCTTATCAAAAAATCAAATTATCGCTTGGGTAAAATTGAGGCTCGCCTTGAAATTTTAGCAGGCTTCTTAATTGCTTATCTTAACCTAGATGAAATCATCAGAATTATTAGGGAAGAAGACCACCCAAAAGAAGTTATGATGAAAAAATTTAAGCTAACGGATAACCAAGCAGAGGCAATTCTTAATATGAGATTACGCTCCCTTAGAAAATTAGAGGAGATGGAAATCAAGCAAGAAAACAAATCTCTCAAGGAAGAAAAAGCTAGACTTCTAGAAATTCTTAAAAACCCTGAAGAGCAGAAAAAGGAAATTGCCAATAACATAAAAGAAATTAAAAAATTATTCTCTGCAAAAACAGAAATTGGCAAAAGACGCACAATAGTAACTCATAAATTACTTGCAAATAATGTTATTTCTATTGAAGCATTTGTTGAAAAAGAGCCTGTAACAATAGTTCTCTCAAAATTAAATTGGATTAGAAGTTTTAAGGGTCATAACCTTGATGCATCAACGATTAAATATAAAGAAGGCGATGAAGAGGGCTTGATAATTAAAGCTCAAACAACTGATAAAATAGTTTTCTTCACTTCATTTGGTAAATCTTTTACCCTTAACGCAGATAAAATACCCGGTGGTAAAGGTTTTGGTGATCCGCTTTCGCTTCTTCTAGATATTGCCCCAGAGGAAGAAATAATTGCTAAATTTGCCTATGAAGAAAATGCAAAATATATTCTTGCAACCAAGTTAGGCAAGGGCTTTGTGGTTGAGGCTTTTGACCTTATTGCAAGCACCAAAACGGGTAAGCAAATAATGAATCTTAAGGAAAAAGATAAAGTTATAATCTGCAAAAAAATTACTGCAAATTTAGTTGCAACCATTGGCGAAAATAGAAAAATTATCATATTCCCTATAGAGCAAATTCCAGTGATGAAAAAAGGGCAAGGCGTTGGCCTGCAAAAATTCAAAGATGGCGGTTTAAGTGATGTTACCTTTGTAGATGAAAAAATAGGTTTAGAATATTATAAAGGTGAGAGAAAATTTGTGGTTGATAATTTCAAATATTGGCTTTCAAATCGTGCCGATGCTGGTAAGCTCGCCCCAGAAGGCTTCCCAAGAAATAATAAATTTAGTTAAACTTATTCTGCAGATTTAATTATAGCTTCTTTGGTGATGCCGAAATGAGTAAAAAGTTTTTCAGCGGGTGCTGATGCACCGAAGGAATTCATACCAATAAATTTACCTTTTCTGCCGATATAACGCTCCCAGCCTAGTTTTGAGCCTGCTTCAACGGCGATAATTTTTGCAGAGCTACCTTCACCTAAAATATAATTTTTATATTCTTGGTTTTGTTTTTCAAATAATTCCCAAGATATAAAAGAAACCACTCTAACTTTTTTACCTTTAGAAATTAAATCTTTTGCAGCTTCAACAGCAA
This sequence comes from uncultured Rickettsiales bacterium, assembly GCA_964445765.1. Lineage (GTDB taxonomy): Bacteria > Pseudomonadota > Alphaproteobacteria > Rickettsiales > UBA8987 > JANPLD01. Next base: position 345,379 of record CAYULD010000002.1, read on the forward strand.
GGCTAACTTCTGAGCCAGTTGCGAGGATAATTACATCAGGGTTTTTCTCTTGCATAATTTCATAAGCACCTTTCTTAGAAAGATTTTCTGAAATATTTTCACCCCTTAAATTTGGTAAATTTTGACGAGTTAAAACCAACACCGAAGGCGTGTTTTCGCTTTCAAGTGCAATCTGCCAGCTTTCCGCCGTTTCTACAGCATCAGCAGGGCGAAGAATTTGTAAATTTGGAACCGCCCTAAGTGCAGCAAGATGCTCTATTGGCTGGTGGGTTGGCCCATCTTCTCCAAGCCCAATGGAATCGTGAGTCATAACAAATATAACCCTCTGCTTCATAAGGGCGGCAAGCCTTATTGCCGGCTTGCAGTAATCAGTAAATACGAAGAAAGTGCCACCATAAGGTATAAAGCCACCGTGAAGGGCAATGCCATTCATTGCGGCACACATTGCGTGTTCTCTCACGCCATAATAAATATATCTGCCAGAATAATCAGAGCTTGTGAAAGGTTTTAGCGTTTTAGTTTTGGTTAAGTTTGAGCCTGTTAAATCCGCAGAGCCACCAATTAATTCAGGGAGTGCATCAACTAAATATTCAAGCGTCATACCAGATGATTTTCTAGTTGCCATTGGCGTTGATTTAGAAAATGCAATTTTTGCTTCATTAATTTTTTCAGAAAAATTTGCAGGAAGTTTTCCAGATATAACCCTTTCAAATTCTGATTTTTTATCTGATTTTTTGAGCCTTTCATTCCAAGAATTATATTCTGCTTGGCTTCTATTGCCTGCATCACGCCATAAATTCAAAATTTCATTGGGGATTTCAAACGCAGGATAATCCCATCCAAGATTTTTTCTTGCACCTTCTATTTCAGCTTTACCAAGTGGTGAGCCGTGCGAATCAGAAGTCCCAGCTTTAGTTGGTGCACCTTTTGCGATAATTGTTCTGCACGCAATTAATGTTGGTTTATCTGACTTTTGGGCTTTTGATATTGCTTGTTCAATTTGTTCAAAATTATGCCCATCTATTGAAATAGTATTCCAGCCTGATGCTTCAAACCTCTTTATTTGATCTTCTGAAGTGGCAAGGGAAGTTGGCCCATCTATTGATATTTGGTTATCATCAAATAGCACGATTAATTTATTTAATTTAAGATGCCCCGCTAAGGAAATTGCCTCTTGTGAAATACCTTCCATTAAGCAACCATCACCTGCAATTACATAAGTATAATGATTAACTAAGTCATTACCAAATCTAGCATTTAAGCCCCTTTCTGCGATTGCAAAGCCGACAGAATTTGCGATACCTTGCCCAAGTGGCCCTGTGGTTGTTTCAATGCCACCTGCTTCACCAAATTCAGGATGACCACAAGTTTTTGAGTGTAATTGTCTAAAATTTTTTATTTCATCTAGGGTAATTTCTGCATAGCCTGTTAAATATAGCAATGAATATAGCAACATTGAGCCATGCCCTGCAGAAAGAATAAATCTATCTCTATCAGCCCAATTCGGATTTTTAGGATTAAATTTTAAGAATTTTGAAAATAGAATTGTGGCAACATCTGCCATACCCATTGGCATTCCGGGGTGGCCAGAATTGGCTTTTTCTACGGCATCCATTGATAAAGCACGAATCGCATTAGCCATATTTTGAAGTGAAGATGTCATAAGAAAAATTATTCTATAGTTAAAACAAAGTTTAGTAGCTCAAATTCTTTTGCTATGAAAAAGAATATAAAAAATGTGATAGCGGTATATATTCCCGCGATAATATCATCAAGCATTATTCCAAGCCCACCTTTAATATTTTTATCAGCATAACCTATGTGAAGTGGCTTTGAAATATCAAATATTCTGAATAAAATAAAAATTATTGGAAAAAACCAGCCAGCTAAAGAAAAATAAATTAAATATTCTTTTGGGTTTATAAAATATAAAAATGCAAAAAAATCTGCAATTAATGAGGTTGCAACAAAAATTCCCGCAACTTCATCTATTACAATTTGTTTTGGATCAGATATTTTTATTTTTTGAGAGTAAATTTCTGAAGTATAAACCCCAAGAGTACAAAATAAAATTGCTAAAATATTTATTAATGGAATTATTAAGTTGCTTGGAATATAACCAGCACCAAGCCTAAAATTAAGCCCTGTTTCATCATAATAAAAATTACTTGGCTGATAGAAAATTATAGCAACTAAAATAGTTGCTAATAGGCTAGCAAAAGTGCCTTGTGCAAATGGAAATTTGCCAGTATAGAAAAAAGTGGAAAATATTTCAGAAAATTTTTCTTTCATTCTTTAGGGGTTAGGGGTTAGGTTTTAGGGTTCAGTTTGTATACCAAGGATTTTTTCAGAAGAAAAAATTCAGGCAATGAAATGACTCTTTTGAGTTAACTTATAGACAATAAGAAATAAAAAACTTTACTAAAATTGCCTAGCCTCAAGCTAAAATACTTTGAAAGATTATTTTACCATCAATACCACCAGTATAGGCATCACAATGCCTTTCTGGGTGAGGCATAAGCCCTAAAACATTCTTATTTTTATTATAAACCCCAGCGATATTTTCTACTGAGCCATTAGGGTTTGCAGTTTCAGTAACATCACCACCAGCATTACAATATTTGAAGGCGATTTGATTATTATCATTTAGTGCTTTAAGCTCATCTTCAGAGGCAAAATAATTGCCATCGTGATGTGCTATAGAAATTTTAAGAGGCTTATCTGATTTATATTTTTTAATAAATACAGCATCACTATTTTCTGGGCGAAGATAAACTTCTTTACAGATAAATTTTAGATTTTTGTTTCTCATCAAAACGCCGGGTAATAAACCAGCTTCAGTAAGAATTTGAAAGCCATTACAAATTCCCAATACATAACCGCCATTATCTGCAAACTTTTTAACTTCTTTCATAATATTTGAATGGGCAGAAATCGCACCGCATCTAAGGTAATCCCCATAAGAAAAGCCACCCGGAACACATACTAAATCTAATTTTGGGAGTTCTGTTTGCTTATGCCATATCATCTCAACCTTAAAACCACTAGATTTTAAGGCAACCGCAAGATCTCTATCGCAATTTGAACCGGGAAATACTAAAACACCTGCTTTCATATATTTGGGGGTTAAGGGTTGGGGGTTAGAAATGGTTGAGAAATCATAAAAATCCGTAAATACTAAACTCTAGTTTATGCCGCTATTTCAAATTTATAATTTTCAATAACTGTGTTTGCTAAAAGCTCTTTGCACATTTTTTCTAGTTGATCTTTTGCTTTTTCTTTATCAGTTTCTGTAAGTTCAACTTCAATGAATTTTCCCTGCCTAACATCTTTAACTGATTTATAGCCAAGTGAATTTAAGCTCTCAGAAATTGCCTTTCCTTGTGGGTCAAGAACGCCATTTTTAAGAGTTACGAATATTTTTGCTTTCATAAAATCATATTATTACTTATTTTAATTTTGCCTTAACCTTACCCTTCCCAGAACCTTACCCTTCCCAGTGTGAGATGGGTATGATTTTATTTCTTAGTTTTATCTTTTGTAGTTGGTTTAGTTTCAAAAGAAACAACATTCTCATCTTCCAAACCTTTAAGAACTCCAAGGCGTTTGGCAACTTCCCTATAGGCTTCTAAAACACCACCCATATTTTTTCTAAATCTATCTTTATCAAGAATATTGCCAGTTTCAATATCCCATAACCTGCAAGAATCAGGGCTAATTTCATCAGCAACTAGAAGGTAGACATTGCCTTCTTCATCATAAACCCTGCCAAATTCTAGTTTGAGATCAACTAATTTTATACCAACCGCGTGGAAAACACCGCATAAAAAATCATTAATGCGAAGCGAAATCCCTTTCATAGCTTCAATTTCCTCTGGTAATGCCCAGCCAAATACATTAATATGTTCATCAGTGATAAAGGGATCCCCAAGTTTATCGCTTTTTAAGCACATTTCAATCATAGGGTGATATAAATTCATACCAATATCCAGAGCGAACCTTTTAGATAAACTGCCTGCCGTAACATTGCGAACAATAATTTCAATTGGAATCATTTCACAGGCTTTTATAAGTTGCTCCCTCATATTAAGCCTTTTGATGAAATGAGTATGAATGCCCACATCTTCAAGTTTTTGGAATAAATATTCAGAAATTCTGTTATTTATAACGCCTTTACCAGATAAAACTTCTAACTTTTCACCATTAAAAGCACTTGTATCATCTTTGAAATATTGTATTAGCGTTCCAGCCTCTGGCCCTTCGTAAAGAATTTTTGCTTTGCCTTCGTATAATAATTTTTTACTAACTTTATTTTTTGCCATTTTTAACCTTTTTTCATATAAAACTTGATAAATTTATATTAGAATTTAATAATTTGGCAAATATTTTGATTAATTTTTTTATAATTTATGTCTGAAATTGATAATAGAAAAAAAGCCTTTGAAAATAAATTTGCTCATGATGAAGAGTTAAAGTTCAAAATTGCCTCCAGAAGAAGGAAAATGCTTGGGCTTTGGGCTGGTGAGGTTATGCAACTTGATGATGATGAATCACTAGAATACGCAATGGGGATTGTTAATTATGGTCTAGATAACAAAAATGCAGGGGCAGTAATTAAGAAAATATTTGATGATATGAAATCAAAAAATATTACTATCACTGAGCAAGAAATTAGGCTTAAAAATGATGAATTTGAGGAATTAGCAACAAGGCAAATAACTAGTTAGGCAATGTTAGCAAAATTTTATAAAATTTCCTTTATAGTAATTCTATTATTCGCTTTTAATTCTTCGGCTCAAAATTCTGATGATTTTGTTAATATTCCAATAAAAATAAATAATGAAAATTATAAATTAGCTGATTTTCAGGGTAAATTTGTGCTGCTACAATTTTGGGCAACTTGGTGCCCATATTGTGAAAAACAAATGCCAGATTTAGTAAAACTTCAAGCAAGATATAAAGAAAATCCAAAACTTATAATTTTACCAGTTTCTATTGATGAAGAGGGGCAAAATGCCGTTGCAAATTTTTATAAATCAAGAGGTTATAATAGCTTGCCAGTAGTTTTAGATGAAAATAAAAATCTTTATAGAAGTTTTGGCTTAAGAGGCGTGCCAACCTCTATCTTAATTTCTGATAAAGGCAAAATTATTGAGATATTTAACTCTATCTCGCAATTAGATTTAGAAATTTTTGATCAAATTCTGCAAAATTAATTTATCTATTATAGCTATAAAATGAAGATAATTAATATTAAAAATCAGGGCTTTTCTTTAATTGAGCTAACGGCGGTTGTAATAATAATTTCTTTTATAGTTAGTGCGATTGTTTTTACCACTCAAGCAAGGCTAGATGCTTCTAGAATTTATGTTACCAAAGAGAGAATGCAAACTATAACAGATGCAATTGATAGATATGTAGAGAATTATGGTCATATCCCATGCCCTGCAAACCCTGCTATTGCAAGAACTAACCCAAATTATGGCTGGGGGACTGGCACAAATTCTACCCCTGCTAACTGCCCGCAGGCTTCAACTTTTTTTGCAAGTGGAAGTGGAACTTATGGTGATATTGTTATTGGAATGGTGCCTTTCAAAACGCTTGTGCCACCTCTTGATCCATCAGTTGCAGTAGATGGCTGGGGTAATAGATTTTCTTATTTCGTAACAGAAATGTATACTAATAGAACTAATTATAAATTGGCTTCTGGTGCGGGGGGTAATTATTATATTTCTAATATTCCAAATGGCACAGGTTCAAATTATGTTGATAGCACCAATGGCGATATAACTTATATTTTATTAAGCCACGGCCCCAATGGTGATTATGCTTATCGTGATAAAGATGGTGTTCAAATTTCTCTGGCAACGCATTTAGTTTCAGATACTGAAAATGGTGTTGCAGGTGATGCTCAGTTTGTTTGTTCAATGCCAAATGCGTTGAATGATGATATAGTTTTATATAAAAATAAATGGCAACTTCCCAAATTTATTAATGATTAGGAAAAATAAAATATTAGGTTTCTCGCTTTTGGAAATGTCAATAGTAATTGCCATAGTTGGAATGACTATTGGGCTTGGAATTTTAAGTTTTAATCAGTTTAGTAGAGCCTCTAAAACAGAATTGACCAAAGAAAGAATGAAGGTAATTCTTAGAGCAATTAATGATTATGCTGATAAATTTAATCGCCTTCCCTGCCCTGCAAATGGAACACAGGCTTTTGATGATAGTTTATATGGGGTCGGTTCAATCTCAGCGGATGTATGCACTAACCACAATTCACTAGTTGCAGACACTTATTTTGGAATGGTACCAGTTAATACTTTAAATATATTTCCTTCTTATGCTGTTGATGGATGGGGAAATAGGTTTTCTTATGCTGTTAAAGTTACGGGTGTTGCTTCAGGTGGTGTTAGCGATACAAATTCTCAAATTAATCTTAAAAATTATGCAGATGATGTTAGATTTTATAATGTTGTAGTATTAATTATTAGCCATGGTGAAAATGGTTTTGGTGCTTGGAAAGGCAATGGTGGAAGTAAAAATGCAACCAGTGTAAATGGAAGAGAAGCTAGAAATAGCAATGTTAGTGTTGATGGCTTTCATACATCACTACCATTAGTAGGCTTTGATGATATAGTATATTTTTTAACAAATATTCAAATTACTGATGAAAGCTTTGAATAAATATAAAAATTTTGCTTTTAGTTTAATTGAGCTTTCAATTGTAGTGCTTATTTTATCAGTGGTTGTCTCATCTTCATTAAATGTGATAGGCGATAAAAAAATTTCAGAAACTAATATAAAAACTGAAGAAAAGTTAAAGCATATTGCTAAAGCTCTTAAAATTTATGCTAAAGAAAATGATAGATTACCTTGTCCGATGAATATTGGCTTAACGCCAACCTCTACCAGTTTTGGTGATGAAGCAGTAGGTGGTACACCAGCAGAATGTGCAGGTGCATATGATAATAACTTAGGAACATTTGTTGGGTTTATTCCAGTAGCAGAAATTGGTTTACCACCAGATTATTTATATGATGAATGGGGTAGGCTTATTTCATATTATATGGACGAATCAATGGCTTCCTCAATGACAACTTCAACAAATATTCCAAATATTGATGTAAGAAATATAACCTCTTCAGGCAGTGAAAGCACTATTATGTGGCGTTATGCACTTCCTAGCGAAGTTGGAACAAATGTTTCGGATTGTAGAGATGGTGGAACTTCTACAATTTCTGCAACAAGCACAAATATCCAAATTCCAATTTGTGCAGCATATGTATTAGTTAGCCACGGGGCTAACGGCTATAAATCAATAAATTTTGCTGGCACTGAATTAAGTGGTGCTTTAGGTGGCACTAGAGAAGCTAATAACGCCCCAAAAACTCACGATGGTAGCAACCAACACATAAAAATATTCTCATTACCATTTAATAATTCTCCGGCAAGCTCATATGCTAACTATTTTGATGATATTGTAAATTTTATGTCTAAAGAAGCTATTTTAGATATTCAATTTGGTAGCACCTCAACTAGCACCTCTACCACTTCATCAAGTACAAGCACCTCTTCTTCAACATCAAGTGGTTCTTGCACACCTTTAACAGTTAACTTAGGTGAAGCTTGCGATGAAGAGTGCTTTTTATGTAATACAGGCTTAGCTTGTTCATCAGGAACATGCATTTGCTCCCCCATTGTTTATAGTGAAACAGGAGGACCATGTGACGATGGTTGTAATCAATGTAGCGGAGATGATGTATGCATAGATGGCATTTGTAGTTTATCAACTTGTGTAATTGAAGGTGAGGTTTGTATTTCTAATGCTGATTGCTGTGGAACGTTAAATTGTTTAGCAGGATATTGCAAGCCAGATGACTGTTCCGATATTGGAGAATCTTGTGGTGTATGTTGTTCTCCTTTTTCTTGTAATGGCTCTACTTGTGAATGTGTTCCTGAGGGTGAGCCTTGCTCTAGCGACTCACAATGCTGTTCAAATTATTGTGATGAAGGAGCTAGTGTATGTAAAAATCTTTAAATTATGAATAAGAATCACAAAATATCCATCGCCTCTGATCACGCAGGTTTTGAGCTTAAAGAATTTCTTACAGCTAAACTTAATTCTGAAAATTTTAGTATTATTGATTTAGGCACTGATAGCTTAAATTCAGTTGATTACCCAGATTACGCCAATAAAATTGCTTCAAATATTGAAAATAAAATTTCTGAATTTGGAATTTTAATTTGTGGCTCTGGCGTTGGTATTTCAATTGCAGCTAATAGAAATAAATCTGTGCGGGCGGCACTTTGCTATAGTGATGAAATAGCCAAACTCGCCCGCCAACATAATAACGCAAATGTAATTTGCCTTGGTGCAAGATTTACAAATAATGAAGATGCACTTAAGATGGTTAAAACTTTCCTTTCAACTGAATTTGAAGGGGGAAGGCACGCTAACAGAGTTGCTAAACTATAGCTAGGGCGTGTCGCTTGCAACGAATTAAATGTCAACACGCCCTAAACACTAAATAAATTTATGCAAAGAGAAATAATGGAATTTGATATTGTAATAGTTGGTGCGGGGCCTGCTGGCTTATCTTCTGCAATAAAACTTGCTCAAATTTCAGCCGAAAAAAATCTTAACTTAAATATTTGCGTTATTGAAAAAGGCTCTGAAGTTGGGGCTCATATTCTTTCAGGAAATGTATTTGAAACTAAAGCTCTTGATGAATTAATTCCAGATTGGAAGCAAAAAAACGCCCCTCTGAATACTGAGGCAAAAGAGGATTATTTTCTATTTCTAACTAAGAAAAAACATTTTAGGCTTCCAACGCCCCCACAAATGCATAATAAGGGTAATTATATAATTTCACTCGGTAATTTATGTAGGTGGCTTGCAGAGCAAGCACAGAATTTAGGTGTTCAGATATTTCCCGGTTTTGCTGGTAGTGAAGTTATATTTGATGAAACTGAAACAAAAGTTTTGGGAATTATTACTGGTGATTTTGGCATTGCAAAAAATGGTGAGCATAAAGAATCATATCAAGCAGGGGTAGAAATTAGGGCAAAATATACCATATTTGCTGAGGGTTGTAGGGGTAGCCTAACTAAAAAATTAGAAAAGAAATTTAACCTTCGTGATAATAATAATCCACAAACTTACGCAATAGGAATAAAGGAGTTGTGGCGTATCAAAAAAGAAAAGCATCAAGCTGGAAAAATCATTCATAGTGTTGGCTGGCCAATGGATTCTAAAACTTATGGTGGCAGTTTTATTTATCACCTTGATGATGATTTAATCTCAATCGGCTATGTTATCGGGCTTGATTATAAAAACACTTATCTAAACCCTTTCAAAGAATTTCAGCGTTTTAAGCATCACCCTTATGTTGAAAAAATTTTAGAAGGCGGTGAAAGAATTTGTTATGGTGCAAGGGCGTTAAATGAAGGTGGTTTGCAGGCTATACCAAAACTTACATTTAATGGTGGTTGCTTAATTGGTTGCACGGCTGGTTTCTTAAATGTTCCAAAAATCAAAGGCACACATACCGCAATGAAATCTGGAATGCTTGCCGCAGAAGCTATAATTGAAGCGTTAGAAAATAATTCTAGCGATATTTCATCTTATGAAGAAAAAATCCAAAATTCTTGGATATATGAAGAGCTTTACAAGGCAAGAAATATACGCCCTGCCTTTAAGTTTGGTTTATGGTTTGGTTTAATTTATTCCGCGATAGATACTTATATATTTCGTGGTAAAGTCCCTTGGACATTCAAACATCACGCAGATTATAAGCAAACCAGAACCAAAGATAAATGCAAAATTATTGAATATCCAAAACCTGATAATAAAATTAGCTTTGATTTGCTTTCCTCTGTTTTTCTTTCAGGCACTAACCACGAGGAAGATCAGCCAGCACATCTGAAATTAACTGATATTTCAAAAGCGGTTGAATATAATCTTAAACATTATGATGCACCAGAGCAAAGATATTGCCCAGCTGGCGTTTATGAGTTTATAAAAGATGAGCAAGGCAATGATAAATTGCAAATAAATGCTCAAAATTGTGTGCATTGCAAAACTTGCGATATTAAAGATGTTACCCAAAATATAAATTGGCACACCCCTGAAGGCGGTGGCGGCCCTAATTATCCAAATATGTAGTTTTCAATTAGCTTTTTCTATTGCTGTGAGAATTGATTTTATATCTTTAGGGTAGGGTGCTTGAAAACTTAGCCTTTCTAATGTTTCTGGGTGATCAAATGATATTTCATAAGCGTGTAAAAACTGCCTATTGAAGCTCTCAAATTTTTCTAAAATTTTGGTAGGTATTGAGCCAATCTTCTTTTGGTTTTGATTGCCACTATAAACTTTATCGCCAATGACGGGCATTCCGAGATGCTCCATATGAACACGAATTTGGTGGGTTCTGCCAGTTTCTAGTGTAACTTCTAGCAATGAAATTGCCCCATCAAAAAAGCTATTTAGCAATTTATATTTTGTAATTGCAACTTTGCCAGATGTCTTAAAAACTGCTCTTTTTTTGCGATCTACAGGGTGCCTGCCGATATTGGTTTGCAAATTTCCTGCTATCATTTTTGGCTTATTCCATACTAGCGTATGATAAATTCTTTTGGCGGTTCGCTCTTTAATTTGGTTAGCAAGCTCACGATGTGTGTAATCATCTTTTGCAATAAGTAAAACGCCGGTTGTATCTCTATCCAAGCGATGCACAATTCCAGCCCTCGCTTTGCCATTTAGCATAGATAAATTATTTTTATATTTATGAATTAAGGCGTTAACCAAAGTATCTTTATGATTGCCAGCCCCGGGGTGAATGGTTAAGCCGGCTTGTTTATTAATAACTAATAAAAAATCATCTTCATATAAAATATTAATTTTTATATCTGAATTTGGCTCAATTTTATTATGGTTATTTTCACTTGATGGAATTTTACTATCTACAGAAATTTCAATAAAATCGCCAGTTTTTAGCTTTTCAGAGATATTATCACAAACTTTCCCATTAAGATTTAATTGCAAATTTTTGATAATTTTTTGTGCTAGACTTCTTGAAATTCTAGGGTTTATAAGGCTAATTGCTTTATCAAGCCTTAAGCCATTATGGGTTTCTTCTATGTAAAATTGATTTTGCATTTATATTGCGACACTTAAAAATCTAATCTATATAATCATTTCAAAACAAAAGTTAAAAAATGTTTTCTAGTTTATTAAAATCTATTTTTGGCACTTCTAACGAAAGATATTTGAAATCATTATCAAATATCGTTGAGAAAATAAACTCTTTTGAGCCCGATTTGCAAATTCTTTCTGATGAACAGCTTGCTAATAAAACTATTTACTTCAAAGAAAAACTGGCAGAAGGGCATAGCCTTGATGATATTCTGCCGGAGGTTTTTGCAGTTGTTCGTGAAACTTCCAAAAGGGTTCTAGGGCAAAGGCATTATGATGTTCAGTTAATAGGTGGCATAGTTTTACATCAAGGAAAAATTGCTGAAATGCGAACCGGTGAAGGCAAAACCCTTGTTGCAACGCTCGCAACTTACTTAAATGCATTATCTGGTAAAGGTGTTCACATTGTAACGGTGAATGATTATCTTGCAAAGAGAGATGCAGAGTGGATGGGGAAAATCTATAGGTTTCTTGGGCTTTCTGTGGGTGTAATTATTCACGGGCAGACTGATAATGAGAAAAAACAAGCCTATAATTGCGATATAACTTATGGCACGAATAATGAATATGGGTTTGATTATCTGCGTGATAATATGAAATTTTCACTAGATGAAATGGTGCAACGCCCTTTTAATTTCGCAATTATTGATGAAGTTGATAGTATTTTAATTGATGAAGCAAGAACACCTTTAATAATCTCAGGCCCTGTAGAAGATAGAAGTGATTTATACCAAAAAATAAATAAATATATCCCTAAACTAGAAGAAAAAGATTTTGAAAAAGATGAAAAAAACCATTCAATAGTTTTAACTGAAGAAGGCAATAATAAATTAGAAATTTTATTCAGGGAAGATGGGATTATAAGGCAGGCTTCAACCCTATATGATGTTGAGAATTTAAGCGTTGTCCATCACGCAAACCAAGCCCTAAAAGCCCATAAATTATTCACTCGTGATAAAGATTATTTAGTTAAAGAAGGCAAAATTTTAATCATTGATGAATTTACTGGCAGGGTGCTTGAAGGTAGAAGATATTCTGACGGTTTGCATCAAGCGATTGAAGCTAAAGAAAATGTTAAAATTCAGAGTGAAAACCAAACGCTTGCTTCAATAACTTTCCAAAATTATTTTAGGTTATACCCAAAACTTGGCGGTATGACAGGCACTGCAAGCACTGAAGCGGCAGAGTTTCAAGATATTTATAATTTAGAAGTTATTGAAATTCCAACCAATAAACCTGTTGCTAGAATTGATGATGAAGATAATATTTATCGCACTGAGCAAGAAAAATTTGAAGCAATAACAAAATTAATTATTGAGGCAAATAAGAAAAATCAGCCAGTTTTAGCTGGAACAGCAAGTGTTGAAAAATCAGAGCTTCTTTCAAAGCATCTCAAAAAAGCTGGCATAAAACATTATATTCTAAATGCAAAACAGCACGAAAAAGAAGCCTATGTTATCGCACAAGCAGGCAGGCCCGCTGCGGTAATGGTTGCAACTAATATGGCAGGCAGAGGCACAGATATTCAGCTAGGTGGCAACCCAGATTTACTAATTGAAGAAAAAATTCTACAACTTAAGCAATCAGGCATTACAGATACAAAAATTTTTGAAGATGCCGCAAATAAAATCAAATCAGAAGTTGAGAGGGATAAAGAAATTGTAAAACAAGCAGGTGGGCTTTGTGTTATAGGAACAGAAAGGCACGAAAGCAGAAGAATAGATAATCAGCTTCGTGGAAGATCTGGCAGACAGGGCGACCCTGGCTATTCAAAGTTTTTCTTATCAGCAGAAGATGATTTAATCAGAATTTTTGGTGCAGATAAAAAAATGGATTGGGTGCTTGGTAAAATGGGAACACCGGGTGAGCCAATAGAACATCCGCTAATTACCAGAATGATGGAAAAAGCCCAAGGCAGGGTAGAAGCTAGAAACTATGAAATCCGAAAAAATCTTCTTAAATTTGATGATGTAATGAACGAGCAACGCAAAGTTATTTATGATCAACGCATAAATATTATGCGATCAGAAAATGTTCGTGAAAAAGTTACTGAAATTATTGATGCAAGCCTTGATAAAATTGTAAGTAATTATATCCCTAAAAATTCATATAAAGAGCAATGGCAAATTGATTCTCTAAAAATTGATGTAAACAGAATTTTTGGCTTTAACCCTGATGTTTCAAAATGGTTGCAAGATGATGAAATTGATGATGAAAAAATCTTTAATTTAATTTTTGATGAGTTAGAGAATTTTATCAAAAATAGAGATAAAGAATTTTCTCAAGAATCAATGTTTGACTTGGAAAAACGCATTATGCTATTTAGTTTAGATGAAGTTTGGAAGGAGCATCTGCACTTTTTAGATATGCTAAGGCAGGGTATTAATTTAAGATCATACGCACAAAAAGATCCTCTTAATGAATATAAGCAAGAAGCATTTGAGGCTTTTGGCTTAATGATTGAAAGTTTTAACGAAAAGTTTTTAACAAGGCTTTTCCATATTCATATTCAAAATGATGAGGAAATTGCTGAGGAATTTAGGAGGTTGCAAGAGCAGAAAAACCAAAAAATTCACGCCACCCATATTGATCCAAATAGCAAATTTGGCTTTTCAGGCTCACAAATAAACACCAGTGAAAATGCTTCAAGACAAGCACAAATTACTATTCGCACGCATATTAAAGCGGAAGATAGAAACCCATCTGACCCAAGCACTTGGGGTAAAGTATCAAGAAATGAACCTTGCCCTTGTGGAAGTGGCTTAAAATATAAAAACTGCCACGGAAAAGTGTAAATTGTTTTTACTGTTTGAAAAAAATTTAATTAATAAGTTGTAGAAACTTGGTCTGTCCAGAAAACTTCTAGTTTTTTCATAACTGCAAAAGATGCTTCAATCTCAGCTTTACTGATGTTAAATTCAGATATCTTTTTAAGATTATCATCAAATAACTCATCAATTACTTTACAAAGCTCAACGCCTTTATCAGATAACCTAATTTTGATTGTTCTTTTATCGTGTGGTGATCTTTCTTGTAAAACATAACCTGTTTCAACAAGTTTTTTAAGATTATATGAAACATTTGAACCTAAATAATAACCCCTATTTGTAAGCTCACCAATAGTGAGAATAGTATCACCAATATTGTAAAGAATAAGAGTTTGAACGTTGTTTATTTCTTCAATGCCTTTTCTATCAAGTTTGCTTTTAACTACATCAAGAAACCTTCTGTGAAGTCTTTCAATTGATAAAATTAGGGATAAATATTCTTGCTTCATAAATTTGCGTTTGGTTTATTAATTTTTTAAGCGTTACAAAACACACTTATTTTTTCAGCAAACTAATACTAATAAAATTCTTCTGCAACAATAAAAATTAAAATCTAAAATATATTAACTATAAATTTAGCATTTATGATAATAATTTGGCTATATAGCAACATTATTATTTAATAAACATTTCAGCTAAATAATGGTAAAAAGGTATTCCAAAAATTAGATTAAATGGAAATGTAATACATAAGCTCATAGTTATATAATAAGCAGGGTTGGCTTGTGGCAGTGCAATTTTTAATGCCGCAGGAACTGCTATGTAAGATGCACTTGCACATAAAACGGCTAGTAAAACTGAGTTGCCAAAATCAAAACCAAAAATACTACTTATTAAAAGTGATAAGCTGGCAGATATTACAGGCATATATATTCCAAATATTACCAAAGAGGGCGTAAATGAAGATATATTTTTTAATTGCTTTGAAGAAACCAAGCCAAGCTCAAGTAAAAATAGGCATAATATACCATAAAATGGGTCAACTAAATAAGGCTTAACAACCGCTATGCCATTAGGGTTCGCAGTTATACCAATTATAACGCCACCAACTAATAATAATATTGAGCCATTCAGGAAAACTTCTTTCAAGATTTTAGAAGAAAGTAGCCTTTCTTTTTGTTCACCAGCAAGCCTTTGGCTTCTTTTAGCTAAGATTAATGCAGATACGATAGCTGGGGATTCCATAAGGGCAGCAAGCGATAATACATAGCCATCAAAATGAATATTTTTGCTTTTCAAAAAACCCATTCCAACACTAAATGTAACCATACTAATTGAGCCATAATGTGCAGAAACCGCGGATGCATCAAGCCTAGAAAGTTTAGTGGTTTTTCTTAAGAAAAAATATGCTAAAAATGGGATAAGAAAACCCAAGCCAACGCCAACAATTAATATGGTTATAATTTCTGTGAAAGGGGTTTTACTATTATTAATTTCCATACCACCTTTTAATCCAATAGCTAGCATAAGGTAAATTGAGAGTGCTTTGGTAAAGGCTTCAGGAATTTCAAGATCTGACTTAAAAAAGCCCGCCAGCATTCCTAATATGAAAAGTTGAATAAAGGGGGAGGTTACAATATTAAGAAATGAATCAAGCATATTTTTTACTATTTATTATTACTAATTTTGTGATTATGGCTGAGGCAAGAGCCCCAGCCATTTTATAATTACTTGTTAGTTTATTCTATTGGCATTTTAGATGAGTGGTGCTCCGCAACAACCCATTTGTTTCCATCTTTAACTAAGGTAAAACTAAACCTAGCAGGAACTTTAACTATTTTTCCATCCTTTTCAAATGTAAATGTGTAAATTCCGCTTTGATTCACAACATTATCTGAAAGTTTTTGAGTGTGTATCTCATTTATAGTGCCTTTAATGTTTTTTAGAGATGTAAACATTTTGAAGTAATTTAACCTCTCTTCTGGCAGATCGTGAACCTCATTACTTAATGTTGGCAGTAAAACTGCATCTTTTTTGTATAACTCTAAAACTTTATTTGGGTTACCACTACTTACTGCTTGAAACCAATTTGTTAAAAATTTATCTGCCCCATTTGAATTACCAGTTTTTGCATTTACTTCATTTCCAAAATTTACATATAAAATTCCGGCTATTGTTGCTAGAGATATAATCTTTATTAATTTTTTGTTTTTCATATAATCCTCTTATTTCGTTTGATTTTTAATATTTAGTCTATAAAATTATCTTATAGATAACTAATTATATATTAGCTTCTTTAATAAAAGAAAAATTAATACTCTTAATAAAGGTTATAAGTTTTTCTTATGAATATAGATATTTTAACTATTGAGATGTTTATTTTAGTTGCTGAAACAGGCAGTTTCACTAAGGCGAGCAATAAAATTGGCAGGTCGCAATCCGCTGTTAGTCAGCAAATAAATAAGCTTGAATCAAGCCTTGGGGTTAGGCTTTTTAAACGAGAAAAAATTCTTAGCCTAACCCAGCAAGGTGAAATATTTTTACATTACGCTAGAAAAATTTATGCCTTGAATAAGCAAGCAATAAATGAGCTTAAAGAGCCTGAAATTGAAGGGGAAATCAGCTTTGGTCTGCCTGAAGATTTTGCCACATTTTTTCTTTCTGAGGTTTTATCAGAGTTTTCAAGAACCTATCCAAAGGTTATGATTAATGTAGAATGTGATTTAACACTAAACTTATTAGAAAAATTTAAGAAAAATAAGTTTGATTTAGTTCTGCTTAAAATGAGTAAACCTGAAGATTTTCCTAATGGTGTAGATATATGGAATGTGAATTTAGAATGGGTTGCAAATAAAGAATTTACTGAGAATTTTGATCTTTCAAAAAAAATTCCTCTTGTTTTAGCCCCTAAACCTTGTGTTTATAGGGCGAGGGCGATTGAAGCTTTAGAAAATAAAAACTTGAAACATAGAATTTCATATTCAAGCCCAAGTTTTGCTGGCAAACTTGCGGCAGTTAAGGCTGGGCTTGGAATTACAGTTATTCCTAAAAATATGATTCCCAAAGATTTAGAAGTTATAAATAAACTTCCAAAACTAAAAAGTAGCCACGCATCGCTATTAAAAATTTCAAATACCAATAAGGTTATAAAATGCTTTGAGGAATTTGTTATAAAAAATATGGTGCATTAATTTAGCTATGGATAAGATTTTTACAAAAAATGCTTGTTATTAGAATACAATCTTTTATAAGAGCCACTTAATAGCGGTATACATCTAAGATTTTTATCTTGGGGGTGTAGCTCAGTTGGTTAGAGCGCTGCCCTGTCACGGCAGAGGTCGCGGGTTCGAGCCCCGTCACTCCCGCCACTTTGTGCAAAGTGGTATAAATTACAATCCATTAGACTTTTTTAGTGTTATTTATAATTTCTTTTCTTATTTCTTTTGACATTCTTACTTTAATAACAAGTCCATCATCTGTGCATATATAAGCCCTCATAAATCTAAGTCTTAAACCACAAAAATTATTTGATATACTTTTTAAAATTTCTCTAAAAGTTTCTAGCTCTGATATAAAAAATAGCTCTGTCTGTTTACTCTCTACTTTGTAAGGATATGTTTTCTTAGGTATGTTTGGCACATTAAAGGCATCATACTGATTAATAAGTAATAAGTCTTTAAAGAAAGGTATTCTAAAATAAAAGAAGGAAAAGGGTATTCTAAGATGAGTAATTCCCAGATTAGTAATACTAACCGTTAAATAATGGGGCTTATTATCATCAAACCTACCATCTTGAGAAAAAATTTTAATACTAGCATATGCACTTGCCCTTGTTTTAGTGCTAAGATTTGCAATGTAAAGTGAAACAAAAACAGCTAGAAAAGTAGCTAAAACACTAAGTGCTTCAATAGTGTGTTGATAATTTTCAAAAAAAATTTCCATTTATTTACATTAACGATTATTCACAACCTCATCAACCCATTTTGAAATTTCTGGGTTTATCCAACTTATAAATTCAATAATTTCATTATAATTTTTTTTATAAGGGTATCTCAAAATACATTCACAATGTGCAATTCGGTTGCGGATTTTCTTGAATTTATCAAGCTCCATTCTTACCCTTGCTCTTTTAAGCCCTTTTGGTTTATTAGTAAAAATTTTGTGTAAATGCTTGCTCCACAAATTTTGGTCATAATCTGCATTGAATAAATAAACCCAAAAACCAAAATTTAAGTTTGAAATTATATTTGCATTTGAAATTTGTTTATTATCTTTTGTTATTTCATAAGTTACTTTTTCAACTACTTCCTTATGTTTTGGAATTATCAAAACAGATTTTTTATTATACCACTCAAGCCCTATTTCTTTTGATAGAGTATTATTTATTGCATTTCTAAGAATAACCTCTAGCTCTGATAATGTGCTATATATCTTTTCTAATATAATTTTATTTTCTATATATGATTCAATCGCTTCTTCCTCATTACCATTTGCAAGCTCTAGGTAGGTTGAAAGCCTATTTTTTGATAGAAAATACTCTAAATCACTATATTTTAAGTTATTGTTCATTACCATTTTTTATTTGTTTTTAGCATAAATTAACTAACCTTCTTTACAACAACAATTATTATTGCTATAATGCCGTTATGTGCCCTAGAAACTCCTCTGCGAAAGTATGACTCTAGGGCTTCTTTTTTCTAGGTTATTAACCTCTATTTTCTCCTTGTAGTCTTTAAGTTTTAACGGCACAAATTCTTTTAGTGCAGCTGCAATATTTGATATTGCTTTGAATCTTAAATTATCTGCAATTTCAGTTTCTCTAAGTTCTTTTATTAATTTTTTATTCTAACCAATCTAAAATATTTGATAGATTATTTTGTTTAATTATAAGAAATTTAGGCTAATTTAGCTTTTATACTTAAATGAAAATTGCTGAAGATAATGAACTATACAGAATTAACAAAAACCTCAAATTTATGGGTTTGGAAGGAGGCTCATAAGCTAAAAACTAAATTTGAAAAATCACCACCAAAAAAGGGTTTTGTGCTTTTTGAAACCGGTTATGGCCCTTCAGGCTTACCACATATTGGCACTTTTGGTGAAGTTTTTAGAACAACAATGGTGCGTAAAGCCTTTGAAAAAATTTGTGATATCCCGACAAAATTAATTGCTTTCTCTGATGATATGGATGGGCTTCGCAAAGTGCCAGATAATATTCCTAATCGTGAAATGGTGGCAAGCCATTTAGGCAAGCCATTAACTGCAATCCCTGATCCATTTGGAACTGCTGAAAGTTTTGGTGCACATATGAATGGCAGGTTACAAAAATTTTTAGATAGCTTCGGTTTTGATTATGAATTTAAGAGTGCCACCGCAACTTATAAATCAGGTGAATTTAATGAGATGCTTTTACAGGTTCTAAAGCAATATGATAAGATAATGAAAATAATGCTTCCAACGCTTGGGGAAGAACGCCAACAAACTTATAGCCCATTTCTGCCATTATGCCCTGAAACTGGCAAAGTTTTGCAAGCTAAAGTAATAAATACAAACATAGAAAAAGGCACAATAACTTACATCAATGAATCTGGAAAAGAAGTTGAAACAGAAGTTACTAATGGTGCTTGTAAATTGCAGTGGAAGCCAGATTGGGGAATGCGATGGGCGGCACTTGGGGTTGATTATGAAATGCATGGTAAAGATTTAACACCTTCCGTTGCGGTATCTTCCCAGATTTGTAAAGCGATTGGAAAAGAACCGCCAATAACTTTTGTTTATGAAATGTTTTTAGATGAAAAGGGAGAAAAAATTTCTAAATCAAAAGGTAATGGAATTTCACTAGAAGAGTGGCTAGAATATGGCACAAATGAAAGTCTTGCCTTATTTATGTTTAATAATCCGCAGAAGGCTAAAAAGCTCCATTTTGATGTTATACCTCAGCATATTGATGATTTTCTTAAATTTGTAGAAAATACAAATTTACCTGAGCAAAAAGACAAAATTTTTGATAATCCAGCTTGGCATATTTCTTATGGTGATGTTACAAATTATAATGCACCCATAAGTTTTTCACTTCTTCTAAATTTAAGTGCTGCTTGTAATACGGAAGATAAAGAAATTTTATGGTCTTTTATTTCAAGATATTTGCCTAATGTTTCAAAAGAAAAATCACCTTATCTTGATAAAATGGCAGAGCTTGCGATAAAATATTATCATCGTTTTATCGTTCCAACTAAGCAATATCACAAGCCTAATGAAGCTGAGAAGAAAGCAATTTTAGATCTCAAAAATTTATTAGAAAAAACCCAAGAAACAGCAAGTGCTGATGAAATCCAAACGCAAGTTTTTGAAATTGGCAAGCAAAATGGTTATGAGGCAAATTTAAGAGATTGGTTTAGTTTGCTTTATCAGGTTTTGCTTGGTCAAAAACAGGGGCCTCGCATTGGCTCTTTCATAAAATTATTTGGCATTAAAGAAACTATAAAACTTATTGATGAAAAACTATCTTAAAACTTCAAAAATTTTATTTCTAATATTCTTTTTGCTAGCTTCAATTTCGCCTGAAAATTCAATCGCAAAAAGAGAAGCCATACAAGGTATTAGCAAAGAAGATCTTGAGCAGATGACTATAGACCAAAACATAGAATTTCTTGAGAAAACTGATTCATATTTTGAAACTGCCGTTCATAAATTAGAAAAAATTGGTGAAAAATCAGTTGAGCCTCTGCTTGAACATCTAAGAAAAAACCGAGATAATAAACAAATTGTTACCGCAGTAATTTATACACTTGGCAGAATTGGCCCTAAAAGTGCAAGGGCAATTCCAACAATTTTAACCTTTATAAAAAATGAAGATAGGGATATAAAAAACGCATCTATTGCTGCACTTGGCAGAATTGGTAGAAAAGCTGAAAGGGCAGTTCCACAATTAAAAGAAGCATTAACTGATGAAAATGAATTTACTAGAACTTTAGCATATAGATCACTTCTTGATATTGGCACGCCACAAGCCAAAGCGGTTGCAAAAGAATATCAAAAAAGATTAGAAATTGAAAATAAAAGGAAGCAATATCAACAATCTAGGTAGCTTGATAAATTAATTTTTTTATTTGTTTAAGAATATCTTTTACTTCCTCAAAAATGTCTAGAACTCTTGATTTTAAGCCGAGATTTTCTCTCCCCCAATCTTTAATTATATCTTCTGAGATATTCCAAAAATTAGCTTTATCATTAAGCATTCTACCAATTCCTTCCGCCATTACCATAGTTTTTTGAAGCAGAAATAATTTGGGATCAGTATTCATTTTGAAATCTTCCGCCATTTTAAGAAGATTTTCTAATAATTTTGCAATAGAAATTTGATTTTGCGGATGATTCAAAATAGGCTCATTAATAAATCTGCAGGCTTGTGCAAATAAATCTCTATCTTGATCTAAAGGCACAAAGCCATAATCAAAATGCAAATCAGATACTTTTTTATAATCTTTATTTAAGAAGGCAATTAGAAGCTCTGCTAAAAATATTCTAGTTTTTTTATCAAGCCTGCCCATTATGCCAAAATCAAAGATGCATATTTTACCATCATCATCAACTAAAACATTGCCGGGGTGCATATCTGCGTGAAAAAAACCATCTCTTAAAACTTGGTTTACAAAAATTTGTGAGGATTTACGCAATATATCATCAGTGCTTATTCCCTTGTTTTTGAGGGTTTCAATATCATCAATTCTAGTGCCGTAAAATCTTTCAATGGTTAAAACTTCTTTTGCGGTGTAATCCCAATAAACTTTAGGAATTCTAATATTATTATCATTCTTAAAATTTTCTGCAATTTCTGCACAGGCAGAGGCTTCATATAAAAAATCCATCTCTATGAGCGAATTTTTGCGAAAAATTTCCATAATTTCAAGAAATTTAACTCGCTTGGCGATTTTAGAAAATTTTGCAAAAAATTTTGCAAGAAAAATAACTAAATCAATATCACCGATAAATTTTTCTTTAATATTAGGGCGAAGAATTTTAACCGCTACATCTTCATCATTAAAAGTTTTTGCAAAATGCACTTGTGCAATTGATGCAGCCGCAACTGGTTTTTCTTCAAAGCTCTTAAAAATTTGGTGAATTTTTTTATCAAAATTTCTTTCAATAATTTCTTTAACCTCATCATAGGAAAAGAAGGGCAATTTATCTTGCAGATTAGTTAAATCTTTAGCAATTTTATCCCCGATAATATCACCCCTAACTGATAAGGCTTGCCCAAGTTTTATAAAACACGCCCCTAAATTTTGGAAGGCAAGAAGCAGGCGTTCTCCCTTTGATGCATTTTTTATAGAATTTGGGCTAAATGGAATTGTTATAAATCTTAGAAAATTCCCTAAAAATTCAAGGCGTGTATTATCTAGAAAAAATAAGCAATTAAACCTTGCTAGTGTTAAGATTATTTGAATAGCTCTAAATATATTTTTTATAGATTGCATATGCACTGTTAGCAAAGTTTTATAAAATTTGTTACGACACTATCTAAGGCTTTACTTTCTTCCAAATAGTTTTTCAATATCTTCAAACTTTAACTTAATATAAGTTGGCCTGCCGTGATTACACTGCCCTGAAAAAGGGGTTTCTTCCATTTCTCTAAGCAAAGAATTCATTTCGTAATTATTAAGAATTCTGCCACTTCTAACACTATAATGGCAAGCTATTGTTTCAAGTATATGCTCAAATTTTTCATTAAGAGAAATTTGAGAATTATGCTCTTGATAATCGCTTATAATATCTAAAATTAGCGATTCAATATTATCATTTTTAATAATCGCTGGAATTTCAGTAATTGAAATTGCTTTATTGCCGAATTTCTCAAAAATAATACCAAAAAATTTTAATTCTTCAGATTTTTCAAGAATAATATTTAGCTTAACTTCATCTAAATCAATAATTATTGGGATTAATAATTTTTGAGTTTGAATAGATTTTTCAGCAAATTGCTTCTTCATTTTTTCATAGGTTAATCTTTCGTGAGCGGCGTGTTGATCAACAATAACAAGTCCATCTGGTGCTTCAGAAATTATATAATTTTCAAAAATTTGGGCTTTAGCAACACCAAGCGGATATTCTTTTAATGGTTGAATTTCATTTTTATTATTCTGATTATAATTTTCAGAAATGTAATTTTTAGCAGAGGGTGGCAAATCTTGCGGAGCAAAAATTTTACTAGAAAAATTATTTTTTTGATAATTAATTATATTTTTTCCTGAATAAAAATTAGCAGTTTTTTCTGACAAAAAATTTTGTTCTTGCCTGTAATTTTGTTCAAAATTATTTGATGAATTTGATATTTCAAAATTTCGTAAGGCTTGCTCTGATATTGTATTTGAAGCCCTATGACCTGCATTTGTTAACGCCATTTTTATTGCCCCAACTATTAAACCACGAATTTCTGCTTCAAATCTAAAGCGAACTTCAGCTTTGGCGGGGTGAACATTCACATCAACTTCATCAGCTGGCAGGGTTAAAAACAAAGCAACAATGGCGTTTCTATCTCTTGCTAAAAAATCTAAATATGCCCCTCTAATTGCGCCTAGAATTGCTTTATCACGAACTGGTCTATTATTAACAAAAAGATATTGCTCCGCAGAACTTGAGCGATTAAAAGTTGGCAGGCTTGCAAACCCTTTAAGCTCGGCGTTTCCTCTTTTAGTATTTATTTCAACGCAATTTTTTTGAAAATCTTCGCCAATTATTTCACCAATTCTATTAAGCCAAGCATCATCAGAAATAAGCTGATTTTTATAATCCAAAATAATTTTGCCGTTTTCTCTAAGGCTAAAGCCACATTTGGGGTTTGCCATTGCAAATTTATTTATAACATCAACAATTTTTGCTTTTTCTGAGCGATCAGATTTTAAGAATTTTAAGCGTGCCGGTGTTGCATAAAATAAATCGGTAATTTCTATTTTTGTTCCCTCAGAAATATTGCTAGGCTTATTATAAATTAAATTTCCGGCTTCAATATAAACTTGATTAGCTTCTTGCGTTTCTTTTGAAAAACTTGAGATTTTAACTTTCGCAACTGATGCTATTGAGGGCAGAGCCTCCCCCCTAAAGCCAAAGAATTTTATATTGAATAAATCTTCATCAGGTAGTTTTGAAGTGGCGTGGCGAAGCAAGCATAATTCTAAATCTTCTTTGCTCATACCAATGCCATTATCACTGATGGAGATATAAGTTTTTCCACCGTCTGAGAAATCAATATCAATTTGATTAGCCTTAGCATCAAGAGAATTTTCAACCAATTCTTTAACCACAGAAGCTGGCCTTTCAACCACTTCACCTGCTGCAATTCTATTTATTAAATTTGTTGGTAAAATTTTTATTTTTGAACTCAACTAAACCCCGTTTTTTAATAGATTTACTGCGATTTTTTTGCCTTGTTCAACGGCTGGCTGATCAAACACATTAAGCCCAAAATAATAGCCAATTAAAACCACTTCTAAAATAGAGAAAGCACATAATTCAGCTAGAGATTTTTCATTTATTTTATTTAACTTTATAATTCTTGCAGGAATATTATTTTTGAAAAAAGTTTCTGTGGTTGATTCAAAAGAGGCATTGATAACATCACCAATTTTCTTATTTTGTAGATAATCTGGAGCATAAGAAGCAAGTTTTTTTGAGACTATTTCCGCACCAGAATTTTTTCTTTCAGATGCAATTAAAGTGAAAAATTTATCTTTTCTGCCTTGTAAAAATTGTTGAAGTTGAGAGTGTTGATCTAATGTTCCAAGTGCCCTTATTGGTGAAATTGCAGAATTATTTTTACCCAAACTTTCTGCGTAAATTTGCGAATACCAAGAGTTGAAATTCTTCAGCCTATCTTCATATGGAAATATAACATTGGAAGAGCATTTCTTAGAAAATAATATATTTAACACTGCACCATCTATCGCATCAAGATTTTTACTAGCAAAACAATTAGTTATATAATTTTGTGCCGAGGTTAAAAAATCTTCAATATTTAAGCCAACAAAATCAGCGGCAATAAGTGCAACATTTGTAAAAATTGAAAATCTGCCACCAACTTTGTGATGTTCCAAAATATTTATAGATAAATCTTCCGCAATATTTCTGATGATGTTATTTTCATTATCAATATGGGTTATAACGGTAAAATGCTCAGAAATATTATGCTTTGATTTTTCAACAGTAGAAAGAAAATATAAAAATTGTGTTATTGTTTCAAGCGTTCCGCCAGATTTGCTAATCACCAAAAAATGGCTTTTAGAAATATCTAAATCTTCAGTAATTGCATTTATGGTGAAGGGATCAATATTATCAATGAAAACTATATTTCTTCTGCGAATAAAACTATAATTAACCAAGCCTAAAATTGTTTGCCCACACAAAGTTGCACCGCCTGTGCCTAGAATATAAATAGTTTCAGCTTTATTTGAAATTTTAAGCGAAGCATTTTTTATTTCAGAAATTCTTTTATCCAGATTTTCAAAATCAAAAACTGGCGGTTTATCAGCAATAATTCTAGGAATTAAAGAAATAACTTCTTGCTTGGTGTTGTTAAAATCAGCTTTATTTAAGCCAAAATTGCCGATTTTATCGTCAAAGCATTTTGAAATATCTTGGATAAGCATTAGAATTTTCTTGGTTTTCTTGCTTTACAAAATATATTAGCAATTAAAAAATTGCAATAAAACTAAAAGCATTATGTTTGATTTATCAATCTGGGAGATTTTAATAGTTGTGCTTGGGGCTATTATCTTTCTTAAACCTGAGGATTTTCCTGAAGTAATTAGAGCAATTGCAAAGATA
The DNA here is from genome assembly GCA_964445765.1 of uncultured Rickettsiales bacterium. Taxonomy (GTDB): domain Bacteria; phylum Pseudomonadota; class Alphaproteobacteria; order Rickettsiales; family UBA8987; genus JANPLD01. Next base: position 371,164 of record CAYULD010000002.1, read on the forward strand.
TTTCGTAAAATTAAAAATTACTCCACTGAAATTTATAATTTAATTTTTGAAGATGAAATTATCAAAGAAACGATAAAAACTACCAAAATTATTGGTGATGATGGCAAAGAGCATTTAGCCTATGATGTAAATGAAATTTTACCCAAAGATAAAGATAAAATATGAGCTTAGATTTTGAAAGAAAACAAGCTTTGCTTGAGCATTTAAGAGAGCTAAAAAAAAGGCTGAGCTATTGCGTTTTTGCATTTATTTTTGCGTGTTTTATTAGCTATTTTTTTAGTGATAAAATTTATAGTTTTTTATTAAAACCTTTAGCAGATGCAACTGATGGCGAAAATAGAAGAATTATTTATACAGGCCTTGCAGAAGCCTTTTTAACCTACTTAAAATTATCAATATTTTCTGGTTTAATTATTTCATTCCCTATTATTATTTACCAAATTTATGCCTTTATTGCCCCCGGTTTATATAAATATGAAAAACCATATTTCGTAAGTTTTTTACTAGCATCACCAATATTATTTTTGCTAGGTGCAATATTAGTTTATTATTTTTTATTACCAATTGCTTGGCAGTTTTTCTTGAGTTTTGAAAATGATAATATTGCAAATTTACCTATTCAGTTAGAGGCAAGAATAAGCGAATATTTATCATTAGTAACAAGCCTAATAACCGCTTTTGGCTTAGCTTTTCAACTTCCTGTGATTATATTAATTTTAGTAAAATTAGGTGTGATTTCCGCTGAAGTTCTAATAAAATCTAGAAAATATATGATTGTAATTCTTTTACTTATATCTGCAATTTTAACGCCGCCCGATGTAATAAGCCAGCTTGCTATGTTTTTCCCACTTTATTTACTTTATGAAATTTCTATAATAATTGCTAACAAAATTGCTAAAAACATAACTCAACAATAAAAAGATTATGCATAATATAAAATTTATCAGAAACAACCCTGAGTTATTTGATAAAGAAATAGCCAGAAGAGGCTTAGAGCCTATCTCTCAGAAAATTTTAGAACTAGATAAAAATCGTAGAAATTCAACCGCAGACTTACAAAAATTGCAAGAGGAATCAAACAAAATAGCTAAGCAAATTGGTGATTTGATGTCTCATGGCAAAAAATCTGAAGCTACAGACTTAATAGAAAAATCTAAAGAATTAAAAGCACAATTACAAGAAGTAAAAAAACAGCAAGAGCAAAATCAAGAAGAGGAATCTGAGGAGCTAAAAAATTTACTAGCAACAATTCCTAATATTTTAGCGGAAGATGTGCCTTTTGGTAAAGATGAATCTGAGAATAAAGAAATTAAAAAATTTGGTGAAATTAGAAAAATTAATAATCCAAAACATCATTTTGAAATTGCAGAAAATCTTGGCTTACTAGATTTTGAAAATACTAGCCTTATTTCAGGTGCAAGATTTGCAACAAGTTTTGGTTTACTTGCAAAATTAGAAAGGGCGGTTGCCTCTTTTATGATAGATATTGCAACTAATGAATTTGGCTATTTAGAAGCATCACCACCTTATTTAGTAAAAAATCAAGCAATGTTTGGCACTGGGCAATTACCAAAATTTGAAGAAGATTTATTCAAAACAACTGATGGTTTTTTTCTCATTCCCACCGCAGAAGTTCCAATTACTAATTTAGTTAGGGAAAAAATTTTAGAAGAAAAAACTTTACCACTCAGATATACCGCTTTCACGCCTTGTTTTAGAAGTGAGGCTGGCTCAGCGGGTAAGGATACAAGGGGCTTAATTAGAATGCATCAATTTTCAAAAGTTGAGTTGGTTTCTATAACAAAACCGGAAGATTCAGAGCAAGAACATCAAAGGTTAACTCGCTGTGCAGAAAAAATTTTGCAATTATTAAAACTGCCATATCGTGTGATAATTTTATGCTCAGGCGATACAGGTTTTGGAAGCTCAAAAACTTATGATATTGAAGTTTGGTTGCCAGCACAAAATCGTTACAGAGAAATTTCTAGTTGCTCAAATTTTAGAGATTTTCAAGCCAGAAGAATGAATGCGAGATATAGAAAAATAGATAATTCAGTTGAATTTGTTCACACTCTAAATGGCTCAAGCCTTGCAATTGGCAGAACAATCGCGGCAATTTTAGAAAATTATCAAAATGAAGATGGAAGTGTTACAATTCCAGAAATTTTATCTTCATATATGGGCGGAATTAGCAAAATTTCTTCATAATAAAAAATAATAATTTATTATCTTTGATATATAAGCCTAATTAATTTTTTACATTGTAAATGATAAGATTTTTCAAAAAATATAATTTTATTTTATTAGCATCTTTTTTAATCGCATCTTGTGATAGCCAAGAAAGTGCTACGATTATTTATGGTGATGAAAGCGAATATGAGGCACAGCAAACATCTGAGGTGAAGAAAATTTCTGAAACTTCTAACGATTTAGTAATTGAAGATGCAACCCCCATAACTGAAGATTATAACATCAACCCAAATAAAACCTATGATGATAATTCAGCTATAGAAGAAGGAAGCGTTGCTGAAATTGCAAGTAATAATAAAATAGATAAAAATGCAGAAATACCTCAAAATAATGAAATCATAATTGAAGACGCAAGACCAAATAAACCTCAAACGATAGCGGGTGAAACCATAAAAATTTCTTCACTAACCCATATTGTTGAAGCGGGTGAAACACTTTATTCACTCTCAAGAAAATATAATATTCCAATTCTACCAATTATAATTTCTAATAATTTAGAACAGCCTTATAGCTTAAAATCTGGGCAGAAGATTAAAATTCCAGAAGGCACATTCCATATTGTTGGTGATGCGGATACTTTATATTCAATCTCAAGAAAATATAATGTTGATATGTCTGCTTTAACCCAGATAAACCAACTTTCAGAGCCATATAGAATTTCTAAAGGGCAAAAATTACAAATTCCATTTTCATCATCTAATATTGCAAATGCTGAGATTGTTCAATCTTCACCAAGCACAACTAAAAGAGTTATTAATTATGAGCAAAATATTAATACTGAAAATTTAGTTAGGGCTGAAAACCAAATGCAAGGTGGGCCAGCATCACTTCAAAAATCTCATAAGAGTGTTTTCGCCTTCAAAAAAACTGGTGATAATGAAACCGCACTTGCTAAAGATGCCCTTAATGATGAAAATATAAATACTCAAAAGGTAGAAAATAAAATTGCTGAAAATACTGCAATTCCAGTTAATCCAACTAAGCCAGTATTAAACAATGTTAAGCCTAAAGCCCCTGAAACAAAAATAGCTTTTTCTAATGAGGTTAAAACATCTGCACCAAAAATTATTGAAGATAAAAATATTTCTAAGCAAGGCTTTATATGGCCAGTTAAAGGCAAGATAATCAAAAATTTTGGAACGCAAAAAAATAATGAATATAATGATGGTGTTAATATTTCGGCAAATTCTGGTGCAGAAGTTAAAGCATCTGCCGCAGGTAGGGTGGTTTATACTGGTGATAGCTTAAAAAGTTTTGGTAATTTGGTTATCATAAAACATGATAACGGCTTATTAAGTGCTTATGCACATATGGATAAAATCAATGTAACTAATGATCAAAAAGTCGCTAGAGGGCAAGTTATTGGAAATGTTGGTAGCACTGGAAAAGTAAACTCGCCACAACTTTATTTCGCAGTAAGAAAGGGTAAAGATGCAAAAGACCCAAATTCTTATTTACCTAAATTGTAAATTTCTAAAGTGGATTTAGATAAAAGCTATCTAGCCCAAAACTTCTATAGCATCTCTTATGGTGAAGGCTTTCTCATAAATTGCCCTTCCAGAGATAACGCCTGCAACGCCATCTTTTTCTAGGGTTTTCAATAAACGCAAATCATCAAGGTTAGAAACACCACCAGAAGCAATAACTGGAATTTTTGTTGCTCTAGCAAGTTTGCTAGTGCCAGCAATATCAGGGCCTTGCATTGCCCCATCTTTGGAAATATCAGTATAAATAATTGAAGCAACGCCTGAATCTTCAAATTTTTTAGCAAGTTCTTCAGTGGTAATTTCACTTTCTTTTGCCCAGCCTTCAACAGCTACAAAGCCATTTTTTGCATCCACACCAACTACAATTCTATGAGGAAACTTTTTGCAAGCCTCTTTAACAAATTCAGGATTTTTAACGGCAGCCGTTCCTAATATAACCCTTGAAACCCCTGCTTGAAGCCAAGCTTCAATAGTTTCAATATTTCTAATGCCACCACCTAACTGAACGGGAATTTCAATGGCTGAAATAATTTTTCTCACCGCAATATCATTAACTGGTTTGCCTGCAAAAGCACCGTTTAAGTCAACAATGTGAAGGTAATCTGCCCCTTCATCTTCAAAGATTTTTGCTTGATTTTCAGGGCTATTTGAAAAGATTGTCGCTTTTTCCATATCGCCTTTATAAAGGCGAACACAATTTCCATCTTTAAGATCTATCGCTGGGAAGAAAAGCATTTTTCTAATGGTAATAGTTTGTTTTTAACCGATATTACACCGCAATGAAATTAGCAAGTAATTTCAAGCCATTAGCCTGACTTTTTTCTGGATGAAATTGCACACCAAAAATATTTTCTTTTTCAACTGAGGCACAAAAATTAATTCCATAATTACAGGTCGCAGAAATTTCCTCACTATTTTCAACCGCAAAATGATAAGAATGAACAAAATAAAAATCTGAATTTTGCTTAATATTTCTAAATAATTGAGAGTTTTCTTGATAAGAAACATTATTCCAGCCCATATGCGGAATTTTTAGAGAATTGCTTGATGCAAGAAAATCAAATTTTTTTACCTCACCTTTTATAAAACCAAAACCTCTATGAACACCATTTTCAAAGCCTTTTTCAGCAAGTAATTGCATACCAACACATATTCCTAAAAATGGTTTTTTCTTATGTAAAATATTTTCTTTTAATTCTTCAATCATTCCAGAAATTGAAGTAATGCCTTGATAGCAATCACCAAAAGCACCAACGCCGGGTAAAACTATGTGGCTTGCGTTTTTTAATTCTAGCGGGTTTGAGGTTACAAAAACTTGAGTTTCTGCAATATCATTACCCGCCTTCTGCAAAGCCTTAAAAGCCGAATGTATATTGCCAGAGCCGTAATCTATAAGTGCTATTTTTTTCATATTTACTAATATTTCTAAAATAAATAATAAGTTCCAAGCATTAAGCCAACTATAATAATAATTTTTCTTAAAGTTTGGGGTTTGATAGAATTAGCAATTCTCGCCCCAAAATATCCACCTAAAACTGCACCAACAAGAACAATTATAGCTTGTTTCCAAGCAATTAAGCCAGAGAAAGCAAAAAATATTACCGCAGTGAAATTCGCAATTACTGCAAAGAAATTTTTTTGAGTATTTAATTCTGTAATGCTATCTTTTTCAGTAATTGAAAGCAATGCCATAAGCATTATACCTTGCCCCGCCCCAAAATATCCGCCATAAATAGTAATTAAAAATAGCCCGATAAAACTTGCTTTTTGTGAGGAAAATTTATCTAACAATTTCTTATTATTATTCAAAATATTTTGAATTTTTGGCGCAAGATAAAATAAAATTGTTGCCAGATATAATAAAAAAGGAATTAGGCTTCTAAATAGTTTTTCGGTTGAAACCATAAGAAGAATTGAGCCAACCGCACCACCTAAAAAACACGCGATAATTTTATATCTTAGCTCAAAAAATTTTGTGATTAAATATTTTCTTTGCGGAATTAACCCTCCAAAATGTCCGGGAAAAATAGAAAGGCTGTTAGTTGCGTTCGCAATAATAGAAGGCAAGCCAGAATGCATTAGGGCAGGGAATGTGAAAAAAGTTCCGCCTCCTGCAATAGAATTTACAAAGCCGGCTAAAATTCCTGCGAAAAATAAAATAAAAAATTCAAGCATTTTGTAGTTTTTTGAGATAAGTTAATAATAATTTTCAAAGTAAAATCTATGAAATTCAAAATTTTCTATCATTCGCATAACAAAAATGATGTTTTTGAGCCGATAATTAATGATTATCAAAAAAGGCTAAGCTGGAAGTTGGAATTTGAAAACTACATCAACAAAAAATCCAAAATTGGTATAATTGAAGAATTATCCGCTAAATATCACATAATTGCTTTAAGTGAAAATGGTAAAGAATTTTCTAGCAAAGACTTTGCAAAATATCTGGAAAAGACATCAGCTAATTTTGGCGGTAAAATTGCCTTTGTAATTGGTGCGGCAGAAGGTTTTGATAAAGATGATATTAAAAAGGCTAATAATGTTATTTCCCTTAGTAAATTAACCTTTCCACATAATATGGCACGCTTAATGCTTGTTGAACAAATGTATCGTGCGTGGACAATTTTAGAAAATAAACCCTATCATAAATAGTTAAAAATTGCCTTTTAGGGCTTTTTGAGTTGTAATTACCTTATAAAATTAAAGATCATATGGATATTAGCAATATATATTCACTAAATTTACTTGAGCAGAAAATGAAATATAATTCTGCTAGGCAAGAAGTTATTTCTGAAAATTTTGCTAATGTTGATACCCCCGGATATAAAAGAAAAGATTTAGCCCCGCTTAATTTTGATAATGTTTTAAGTAATGAAATTAAATCAATTGCACCTGTAAAAACCAATTCTAAGCACCTTACTGGGATTGATAATTCTAGTCAATTTCCTATTTTATCAGGCAAAAATAAAGTTCAGCTTGATATGGAAGCATTAGAAATGATGAAAAATACTAACTCATTTTCTGAGGCTTCTGCCTCATATAAAAAAATATTATCTTTGATTAAAGAAGTTGTTAGCAATTCTGGAACTCGCTAAAATATGAAGTTTAATGCGGTTTACATATTTATTTTAATCTTAGTATTTAGCATAGATGCTAATGCGGGTGGTTTGAAAAATGCCCTAGAGATTTCTGCTTCTGGAATGCAAGCACAAGCTGAACGGGTAAAGGTGATAACTGAAAATATTGCTAATTCTGATACTACAGGTTTAACCCAAAATGAAACACCATATCGCAGAAAAATTATAGTTTTTGAGAATGATAAAGATGCAAAAATCAAAGCAAATCTGGTTAAAATTAGAAAGATTGATACTGATAAATCCCCTTTTAAGTTAGTTTATAAACCAGAGCACCCAGCGGCAAATGAAGAAGGCTATGTGAAATATCCAAATGTTGATAAAAACTTAGAATCTATTGACTTAAAAGAAGCTCAAAGGGCCTATGAGGCAAATATCACTGCCATAGAAAATACTAAGATGATGATTGATAGAAGCCTAGATTTGCTTAGGTAATTAGATATTGCATAAACAAAAATATAATTATTGAAATAGTTTTATTTACTAAAAATAAATGAAAGATAATAAAAAAGCTATGAATGTGAATATTTTAGATGCGTTAAACGCTTATAATAAGGCTTCTTCCCTTGAAGTTAAGGGCTTTGGCGGTGCTGAACAATCAGAAGATTTTACTTCATTGGTTGAAAAGGCCTTACAAGATACCAAAGGCAAATTAGATAATGCGGAAGCCACAACTATAAAATCAGTAAAAGGGGAAGTTAGCCTTGATGAGCTTGCCATTTCTATTGCAAATGCGGAAGTTAGCTTAAAAGCCTTGATTTCAATTCGTGATAAGTTAGTTTCTGCCCTCCAAGATATATTAAGAATGCCGATATAAAATTCTATGCACCTTAAAATTGGCACTCGCACTAGTAAACTTGCACTTGCACAAACGGAAGAAGTTATTTCCGAAATAAAAAAAATTCATCCAGAATTTTCATATGAGATTGTAAAAATTAATACTAAGGGTGATCAAATTCATCATAAACCCCTAAGAGATATTTTTGAAGGTGGCAAAAACGCCTTCACAAGCGAATTGCAAAAGGCACTTATTTCTAAAGAGATTGATATTGCAGTTCACTCTATGAAAGATGTTGCTGGTAATATAAAAGAGGGAAAACTTTGTTTTCCAGCTTTCTTGAAAAGGGCTTCTGCAGAAGATGTTATAATTAGTAGAAATTTTATTGATGATGTAAAATTCTTACCCAAAGATTTTATAATCGGCACAGTTTCACTTAGAAGAAAACTTGCCCTTAAAAAAATAAATCCCCAAGTTAAAGTTAGAAATTTAAGGGGGTCAGTTCAAACAAGAATTGCAAAACTTCGCCATAATTTTAAGTGGGAAGATCACCCGCCAATATTATATGATGCAATCATTATGGCAAAAGCTGCGATTGAAAGAAGTGGTAAAGATTTAGATTTATCAGGGCTTTATATAAAAGAAATTGCAAGTGAGGATATGGTGCCTTCTGCCTGCCAAGGTATAATAGGGGTAGAGGCAAGAAAGGATGATAAAGAAATTATAAAATTAATTAAAAAAATTTCTCATCAAGAAACAGAAATTTGTGCAAATATTGAACGAGAAATTTTATATAAACTTCAAGGAAACTGCCATACATCAGTTGGGGTTTATTGCTATAAAGATGCTGAAAAACATATAATTTTATGTGAAATTAGCGATGCTAAAGCAGAAAAAATTATAAAAATTAAACAAGAAAAACAAATCGTAAACTTAGAAAAAATTGAAGAAATCGTTAATGAAATTAACAATGAAATAATCTCACAAGCCAAAGACTATGGCAAAAATTACAAAGAAATTTTTAATATAAAGATTTAGATTTTTATCTAAAATGGGATATCATCATCAAAGGCATCAGAAGGTTGGGCTTGTTGCCTGCCACCACCCATTCCAGAGCTTGCAGACTTATAACTACCAGAGCTTGAATTTGAATAATCACCGCCAGAGTTATTGTCATTGCCAACCCTATCAAGCATAGTAATATTGCAGTTATAACCTTGTAAAATTACTTCTGTAGAATATCTTTCTTGCCCGTTTTGATCTTGCCATTTTCTAGTTTGAAGTTGCCCCTCAACAAAAATTTTACTGCCTTTTTTGAGATAATTTTTACAAACATTTACTAACGCTGGGTTAAAGCAAGCAACCCTGTGCCATTCTGTCTTCTCCCTCTTTTCACCTGATTGTTTATCTGTCCAATATTCATTGGTAGCAAGCACAAAATTAGCTACTTCTCTGCCATCACCAGTTGAGCGTATTTCAGGGTCTTTACCCAAATTACCAATTAATAAAACTTTATTCAAACTTCCCGCCATATGAACCTACAATAAGATTATTCCCGATACTACATTCCAAAAAATTTCCTGCAATTAAAATTTAGCACAAACCTTCTTTTTTGAAAAATGCCTTGATGTTATGGCAGGCTTGGCGAGAGCGATGCTCATTTTCAATGAGGGATATTCTAACAAAGCCATCACCATTAGAGCCGAATCCAGCACCGGGAGAAACTGCAACTTTAGCCTCTTTAAGAAGTAATTTTGCGAATTCAACAGAGCCAAGTGGCTTGAATTTTTCTGGAATTTCCGCCCAAATAAACATTGAAGCATCAGGGTTTTTAACATTCCAACCTGCCTTGCGAAGTGCTGGAACCATAATATCCCTGCGGCGTTTATATTTATTGCGAAATTCCTCCACGCAATCTTGCGGGCCATTTAATGCTTGAGTTGCGGAAACTTGGATAGGTGTAAAACTGCCGTAATCAAGATAAGATTTAACCCTTTTATGTGCCTTTAATATCTCTTTATTACCAACGCAAAAGCCAACACGCCAGCCAGCCATAGAATATGTTTTTGAAAGGGTGGTAAACTCAACTGCAACTTCTTTTGCTTTTTTAACTTGCATTACTGAAGGCGGTGGCACGCCATCAAAATAGGTTTCACAATAAGCTAAATCTGAGATTAAAATAACACCATAAAAACGGCATAAATCAACCATTTCTTCATAAAATTCTATGCCTGCAGTTTCAGCAGTTGGGTTAGATGGAAAATTAACAATAACCGCCAAAGGCTTTGGTTTTATATTCTCAAATGCGTTCTTAAATTTTGGAATTAAATCCTCAATAACGGGCGTATTAAAATCGCGATTGATTGAATAAACAGAAGCCTCAGCAAGTACAAAGCCGAATGTATGAATTGGATAGCTAGGGTTTGGTACAACTATAACATCACCCGGCTTGGAAATCGCAATCGCAAGGTGGTATAGCCCCTCCTTAGAGCCTTGAGAAACAGCAATTTCTGAATCTGGATCAAGTGAAACATTAAATCTGCGTTCGTAATAGCCAGCAACCGCCTTACGCAAGCCAAGAATACCCTGCGAAACCGAATAGCCGTGCACATCAGGCTTTATGATGGTTTGCTTCATCTTTTCTATAACATGCTTTGGGGCTGGGGAATCTGGGTTGCCCAAGCCGAAATCAATTATATCTTCACCCTTTTTGCGTGCGGCTGCTTTTGCCTCATTCACTGCCGCAAAAACATAAGGTGGCAAACGCTTAATGCGGGGGAATTCTTCATATTTGAAAGGAAAATCCATAAAAACAAGTTATTAGTCTTTAGTAGTTGGTTTATAGTATTTTTGTTATGTTGAGCATAGCGAAACATCTTGGGATCCTTCCCCTTCGCATCGCTCTAGGGTCAGGATGACATATCTAATTTACTATTCTATACAATCAATTACTTAAATCGCTTCCGAAGGTCAGAGGCTTTTTGTGTTTCTACTAAATACCTGCATTCATCACTTAATGCAATTCTTCCTTTTAACTTTTCTTGATTTATTATTGCCCCAATTCTTTCAGTAATGAAATGATAAATAAAATTTAATTCACCCTCATCTAGCTTTGAATCATTATAATTATCAAGAACATTTATTATTATATCACAAGCCTGCTGATATTCCCCCTTTTTCTCATAGATAAAGGCTTCTAATTGCCTTGCCCAAATTGGTAAATCATATTCTTTAGGAAGTGAGGCAAGTTTTTTTGCAATTCTTAAAGCAGTTTTGGTATCTTCCATTCTATAATTTGCCAAATATACCGCCTGTCCATACCACCACCATTTAGCTTCTGGATCTTTATCAGAATGTTCTTCTAGAAATTTTACCACATAAGGCACTTGCTCTTTAGGTTTTTGCGTTGCTGAAAAATAATAAGCAACCATATTAACTATTAAATCAGATTTACTATCCACGCTATCAAGCAATTTCCACCATTTATATAATTTTGAATAATCATAATCTTTAAGCGGTGTAACACGACCAAAACCATCACCAGCAAATTGAAGCATATAACCATAATAGCGAAAACCAAGCTGATCATCACCAAAAGATGAAGCCTTCAAAATCTCTTGTGAGGGAACTTGAGGAACAATCTCAAGCTCATTTTTAATATATCTTGAACCACCCCACCAATCTTTATCAATAAACTGCACGCCAGCCCATAGCATATATTGCAAATCCAGCAGAATTATTGCAAATAATATGTATGTTTTAATTGACTTACTCATTCTAAATTTTTGGCTAAAATTGTTTTTTGCTAAAGTCAACTATCGCAAGTGATAACAGCAAAGGCACATAAATTAAGGTTTGTATTACTGGATATATTAGATTATCGGCTGAATAATCAACGCCGTAAACAAGCCATTTACTCTGAGCAAATAAATCAAGACGAGGAACTAAAAATGAAACCAACCAGATAATTTTTTGTGCATAAAATTCAAAATATTCATAGGTATAGGGAACAAGTTTTTCTAAAACATAGTGAAAAAACCCAATCATTCTTGATAATAAATAAAAGCCAAAACATAATAAAACTGCACTAACTGAGCTTTTTAATATCACCGCTGTAAAAAGTGCAAATGCAACCACTATAAATAATTCAAAACTCATTGAGGCAACCCAAACACTAAGGCCAGCATAATTATATTCATAAAAACATATCATATAAATTGCGAGGGCTGAAACCATTAATAATGCAACTATTGAAAAGCCCACCCAATATGAAAATATAAATGAAGCCCTTGAAATTGGGCGAGAAAGCATAAGGTCAATTTCCTTATTTTCAAAGGCACGGCGAATATGAAAGCAGATGAAAACTATCATACCAACCACTAAAACCGCTCTAGCTGAGCCAGTTGTAAAAGATGATAACATCTCTTTTTTCTCAATAAGAACGGTGCTTGCTAAGAAATGTGAGATAAAAACAGATGCAATCAACGCACCCATAATCCCCACAAATAGAAAATCTCTTAAAGCGGTAAGAATTACATATCTTATAGTAGTATTATTCATCGCATAAATATATTGGATTATTGCAATTTAATTGTTAGTTAATTGCTAGTAAATTTTAAGAATTAAGTAAATATATTAATGCAGGTTTTTGATAGAAAAATAAAGCAAAATCATTTCGCAAGAATTGCTAAAAATAACAGATTTAGCAATCATAATTTTTTGTATCAAGAGGTTGCAACTCGCTTAGCAAGCAATTTTGGCTTAGATATTGTTAAAAATTTTGAGCAAATATTAAATATTGGTGATAAGCAAAATTGCCTAAAAAATATTCTTAAAAATAACCCTCAAATTAAAAATATTTTAACCACAAATTTTTGTTTTGATATTTTATCAGAAGAAAATAATATTAATTGTGATGAGGAATTTCTGCCATTTCAGAGCAATTCTTTTGATTTAATAATCAGCAACTTAAATTTACATTGGGTTAATGATTTAGTTGGTTTTTTAGTGCAAGCTAAAAATATTTTGAAAAATAATGGGTTTTTTATTGCAACAATTTTTGGTGGGGCAACTTTAAGAGAATTATCAGAGGTTTTTCTTACAATTGGCGAAAAAAATAATCGCATTACCCCTAGAATTTCACCTTTTGCAGATGCTAAAGATATGGCAGGCCTTATGCAAAGAGCCGGATTTGTTGAGCCAGTTAGTTTTTCTGAAACTATCATAGTTAAATATGAAAATCTTAGAGATTTACTTCACGATTTACGCTATAGCGGTGAGACAAATGCCATATTAAAAGCAGATAAAAAATATTGCGGTAAAAATTATTTTACTGAAGCGGAAAAAATCTACCGCCAAAAATTTGCTGATAATGAGGGCTTGCTTCCTGCAAGTTTTGAAATTATAACCTTTTCGGGCTGGAAACAAAATAAAATATAATTATGAAATTCACATTATCTTGGCTTAAAGAATATTTAGATACAAATGCAAGCGTTAATGAAATCTCAGAAAAATTAACATCTATTGGTCTTGAGGTTGAATCTGTGCTTGATTATTCAGAGATATTAAAACCATTCACCGTTGCTGAAATATTAGAAACTGAGCAACACCCGCAAGCTGATAGGTTAAGAATTTGTAAAGTAAATGCTGGTAATGGTGAGATTCTCTCAATCGTATGCGGTGCTGTGAATGCGAGGGCGGGCATCAAAATTCCGCTGGCAAAGGTTGGGGCAATTATTCCAAATGGTAATTTTGAAATTAAAAAATCAAAAATTAGAGGGGTTGAAAGCAATGGTATGCTTTGCTCTGCAGAAGAATTATGCTTGGAAGAATCATCAGAAGGCATTTTAGAGCTTCCAGAAAATTCTATCATTGGTGAAAAAATTGCCAAATTCATTAATAAAGAAGATGCATTATTTGAAATTGCTATTACCCCAAATCGTGGGGATTGCCTTGGGATTTACGGCATAGCTAGAGATTTATCAGCAACTGGAATTGGCACACTTAAACCAATTAATATTCAAGAAATTTCAGGTGATTATGAATCACCAATAAAAGTTAATATTACAGAAAAATCTGCTAAATATTTTGTTGGTGTCTATGTTAAAAATATTAATAATTTAGCTAATTGTGATTGGTTAAAAGATAAATTGCAATCAATCGGTAAAAAATCAATTTCACCAGTAGTTGATATAACCAATTATTTAACTTTCGCATTTGGCAGGCCAGCCCATATTTATGACGCAGATAAATTAGCAGGAAATTTAACCGCAAGATTTGCTAAAGATGGTGAAAAAATAATTGCACTTGATAATAATGAATATTCATTATCTTCTGAAACCCCTATAATTTCTGACGATAAAAACCCAGTTGCAATTTCTGGAATTATTGGTGGCTTAGATTCTGGTGTTACTGAAAATACTAAAAATATATTTTTAGAAATTGCTAATTTTGATTCTGAAACCATTGCAAAATCTGGCAGAATTCTTCAAATTGATTCTGATGCAAGATATAGATTTGAAAGAAATATTGATTTTAATTCTTATAAATTTTATAATTTAGCGGTAAAATTAATTACAGAAATTTGCGGTGGAAGCCCTTCTAAACCTGTATTCGCAGGAAATCTAAATTTTGAAAATAAAAAAATAAATTTTGATTTTTCTCTCACTAAAAAACTCACAGGCGTTGAAATTTCAGAAGAAAACTCAAAAAATATTCTAAAAAAGTTAGGTTTTGAAATAACTGAAAATTCAGAAATTACTATTCCAAGCTGGCGTAATGATGTTTCTATTGCAGAAGATATTGCTGAGGAAATCACTAGAATTAATGGCTATGATAAAATTCCTACTAAATTTTTAACTAAACCAGTTGAAAAAACTGACGCCTTAAATCACCAGCAAAAGAAAATTTCAGACATTAGAAAAACCCTTATTTCACAAGGCTTAGATGAAATTATTAGTTTTTCATTTACCAGTTTTAACTTTGCAAAACAATTTGAAAATCAAGAAAATTTAATTGAGGTTGCAAACCCAATAAGCCAAGATTTAAGCATTATGAGGCCAAGTATCATTGGCAATTTAATTGAAGCATTGCAAAAAAATATTGTTCGCCAAAGAAGCAATCTTAAATTATTTGAGATTGGAAATATATTTAAGAAAAATAAAGGAAATTTTGAGCAATCTTTATGTATATCAGGCGTTTTAACAGGTGAAAGAAGAAGTAAAACACCGCATCATCAGCCAGAAAATTATGATTTTTATGATGCTAAATTTTTCTGCGAACAAATTATTTCTAATTTTATTGATATTTCAAAATTAAAAATTCAAAAAACTAATTGTGAATTTTTTCACCCCGGTAAATCTGGCGAGTTCAATTTAGGTAATAAAAAGATAGCCATATTGGGTGAAATTCACCCAGATATTTTGAAAATATTTGATATAAAACAAAATATTTTGGCTTTTGAAGTTTTTATTGATAACCTTCCAGAATCTAAGGAAAAGCAAGGTTTTACTAAAAAATTGATGATTGAAAATAACTTGCCTTTTGTTGAAAGAGATTTTGCCTTTGTGGTTAATAAAAATATTCAATCCGCTGAAATTATATCAGCCATTAAAAAAGCCCAAAAAGATTATTTAGAAGAGGTAAAAATTTTTGATATTTTTGAAAATGAAAAACTTGGTGAAAATAAAAAATCTATTGCACTAAAAACTATTTTTCAACCTAAAGAAAAAACTTTTACCGATGAGGAAATAAATAATTTCTCAAACAATATAATTAATGCAGTAAAACAAAATTGTAACGCTGAAATTAGGTGAAAGATTATTTTATTAACTTAATGCATCAACGGCTTTTTTGATTCTATCAATTGCGTTTGAAAGAATTTTATCTGAGGTAGCATAAGAAATTCTGAAATAACCTTCAGAGCCAAAGGCAATCCCCGGAACTACCGCAACAAGATAATCTTCTAATAAATAAGAGGCAAAATCAGTATCATTAGCAATTATTTTTCCGCTTGGTGTTCTTTTACCAATTACGCCCTTGCAACTTGGAAATACATAAAACGCACCTTCAGGCGTTTTGCAAGAAAGCCCATTAATATTATTTAATCCATTAACTACTAAATCCCTTCTTTTTTTGAAAGATTCATTTCTAGGTGCTAAAAATTCTTGTGTGCCGTTTAATGCTTCAACTGCGGCAGCTTGTGCAATTGATGAAGGGTTTGAGGTTGATTGAGATTGCAAAGTTGCCATTGCTTTTATTAAATCAACTGGCCCTGCACCATAGCCAATTCGCCAGCCTGTCATTGAATATGCTTTTGAAACACCATTTATCGTGATTGTTCTTTCTTTGAGTTTTGGCTCAACCTCAACAATAGTATGAAACTTAAAACCATCATAAATTACATGCTCATAAATATCATCACTCATTATATAAACATTCGGATATTTAAGCAAAACATCTGCAATTGCACGAAGCTCACCATAATTATAGGCGGCACCTGTTGGGTTACTTGGAGAATTAAGCACCAACCATTTAGTTTTTTCGGTAATTGTTTTTTCTAATTTTTTTGCTGTGAGTTTGAAATTTGTATCATCACCACATTCAACAAAAATAGGTGTGCCACCTGCAAGATTGACAATATCAGGGTAAGAAACCCAATAAGGTGCTGGAATTATGACTTCATCACCAGCATTTAGAGTTGCAAAAAATGCATTATAAATAACTTGTTTGCCACCAGTGCCAACGGTGATATTTTTCACTTCATAATCAAGATTATTTTCTCTTTTGAATTTAGCAACTATAGCTTTTTTTAATTCTGGCGTTCCATCAACTGCGGTGTATTTTGTTTCACCTTTATCAATAGCAATTTTTGCTGCTTGCTTGATATTATCAGGTGTATCAAAATCAGGCTCACCAGCACCTAAGCCGATTACATCTTTTCCAGCGGCTTCTAATTCTTTTGCTTTTGTAGTAACTGCAATGGTTGGTGAAGGTTTAATTTTCTTCATAGTTTCGGATATAAAAGCCATTGTGAACCCCTTGAGTTATTAGTTTTTTTGCGGTTTATAGCTATTTAATAAATTTATGCAAGATTAAATTTTTGATAAAAAATTTCAGAAAAATATTATTCAATTTCAATTTTTTTGAAGCTCACAACAAAATTATTATACAAGAGAATATTTTTTTAATAATTAATCAAAAAATCTTTTGACCTTCTGTAACCATTGAAAAACCTAGCTTTTTTCTGTATATAAAAAAATTGAGATAGATAATTTTTGAACTAATAAAAATTATTTGTGATGAAAAAAACACAAATAGAAAAAGTAATGCATAATTTTTTTATAAAACACATTGAAGAATTTATAAGTGCAGATTTTTTTGCTATATTGCATTCAGGAAAAGTGTGAAAGTATTTGCACTAAGTACGCCGAATATGTCACTGGTGGGATATCGGAACTAATCAAATGGAGAAAACAATGGCTGCAAAAAAAGCTGCAAAACCAGCAAAAAAAGCCGCTGCTAAAAAGCCAGCTGCTAAAAAACCAGCAAAAAAAGTTGCTAAAAAGAAATAATCCATTTCAAATGGATTACTTATAGGCTCTTGGATATTTTCAAGAGCCTTTTTTATTTGTAGAAAATAATTTTGAAAAATTTTTAGAAATTATCAAAGCCATATTTTTCTTTTAGCATCTCTTGCACATCTAGCGGAATTTCATCACCATATCCTGAAATAATTATTTTGCCGTAATCTTCTAAATTATAACTATCACCAGCTTTATGTTTGAGGAAGGCTTCCTTCTTTTCTTTATCAACAAGAATAAAATACCAAGCGTTTCTGCCAGTTATATCTCTACCGGTAACTTTATAACATAAATCACCACGAGTATTTATAAGGTGATCCATAAAAGATTTTTTTTCTTTCGCAAAACCTTCCCCTTCATTATCTTCATCATCAATATCTATTTCTTCAGATTTTTTGGCAAGGTCAGATATACCCTTTTTTTCTTTAGCTTCTTCAAGAGGGCTTTTTTTCTTAGCGAATTTTTCTGCAAATGAAGTTTTTTCTTCCATATAAAAATAAGTATTTTTTCAATATTAACGCAAAAGATAAAATAAAATCAACCTATTATTGATTTTTTAGTATATTTTTCGCCTTAATAATTAGTTTGTGATAATAATTATCAAAATGACTTGACATTAAAATGATAATCATTATTAAACCAAATTGATAATGATTATTATTGACTAATATCAAGTAACAAAATTTAGGCTTAGTTATAGGTTTGTCAAAAATAAGCACTTCATAATAAACATAAATATAAGGTAAAAATGAATAATAAGATTAACAAAATATTTCTTCTTTCTGCTTCAATATTAATTGGCTTTTCTGCAGTGGAAGCACAAGCGAAAAAAAATCCTTCTGATAGAGGTTTTCATTTAGATACAGTAACGGTGGTTGCTACAAAAAATAAAAGGGATATTAAAGAAGTTCCTAATATGGTTTCAGTTGTAGATGCAACGCAAGAGGGCTTAAACCTAAGCACAAATATTAGCGATTTAACAAGAAATGTAACTGGCTTAAATTTTGTTGGCGGGCCTGTTAGAAGTGGTCAAACACCAAATATGAGGGGTTTTGATTCAACTAGTTTATTAATCACGCAAGATGGCAGAAGATTAAATTTTGAATCAGTTCACGATGGTAGATTTTTTGTTGATCCTTCAATGCTAAAAAGGGTTGAGGTGGTTAAAGGTGCTTCATCTGCAACTTATGGCTCTGGCGGTGTTGGTGGTGTAATAGCATTTGAAACTAAATCAGGTAAAGATTTTGCAAGAGAAGGGCAAACCGAAGGCGTAGAATTTAGAACTGGCTATCAATCAGTTAATGAAGAGGGTAATGGTGGTTTAACTACATTCAAAATTGGTGATAATTATGATGCGGTTGCAAGCCTAACTCACAGAAGGTCAGAAGATATTGAATTAAGTAATGATACAACGCAACGCTCTGATGATAATTTACTTTCAGGTATTGCAAAACTAACTTATAATTTATCTGATGTTTCAAGTTTGGTTGCATCTGTGCAGTCATTTATAAATAATGCTAATGAGAATACAAATCCGCAAGCTGGAACCGTTCAAACCTCAGGTAAAAACCTTGTTGATAAAGATATTGAACAATATGAAACTAGCTTAAAATTTCTTCATAACCCTAATGATTTAGTTAATCTAAAAACACATTTATATGTTGTTGATACAGGCGTTAAAGAAAGAATTATTGAAGGAACTGTTTTGAATGCTGTTAATGATGTTCTTGATAGAACAATGACAACTTATGGCCTTAATATTGAAAATAATTCTAAAGTTGGATTTAATAGCTTTACTTATGGCATAGAATTGTTTCAAAATGTTCAGGAAGGTAGTTTCACTAATACGAACAATAACTCTGGCTTAACTGGAAATCAACGCCCGGGCGTTCCAAATGCTGAGCAAACCGTTTTTGGTGGCTTTATTCAAGATGAATTAAATTTTGATTTAGGTGGTAAAAAAGAATTATTTATAGTGCCAGCCGCAAGGTTTGATGTGTTTAGAAACTCAACTGAACTTGCAGGGCAACCTTCAACTGATGATCAAGCGTTCACTCCAAGAATTGGTGCAACTTATAAGCATAATGATAATGTTAGCGTGTTTTCAAACTATTCAACTGGTTATAGAACGCCTAATTTAATTGAGCTTTATGCAGCAGGTGCGCATTTTAGAGTTGGCTCTTTTACAAATACTTTCTTGCCAAATTCTAACCTTAAACCTGAAGAATCTGAAACTTTAGAATATGGCTTAAACTTAAATTTCAAAGATGTTGTTGAAACAAGTGATGAGTTAAATTTCAGGGCTTCAAGATATGAAACAAAATCAACAAATTATATTGAGCAAGTAATTTTTGGTTCAACTATTGGTATTCCGTTTGTATGTCCATTTCCATTCACTGCTGGTGGTTGCTCTGCTGGTAATACCCAGCTTAGAAATATTGCTGAGGCAGAAATTTGGGGCTATGAGGCAGATGTTACATATGAAAGCGATATTGTAAGAGCACAATTAGGTGCGAGCTTTAATAATGGTAAAAACTCTCAAACAGGGCAGTTTTTAACAACAAAACAGCCATTCCTAGTTAATTCAGATATTGGCTTTAAGTTACCTTATGATATAGTTGCCGGCCATTATGGAAAATATGCCCTTGCAAATGAAAGGGCTTTGGTTGATGTTCCAAACCAAATAAATTATATTAGAAGTGGCTTTGCGGTTCACGGCGTTTACTTAAGCTATAACCCTACAAATCTTGATAATTTAAGCCTTGATATGGGTATAGATAATATGTTTGATAAAAGATATAAAGATCCATTTTTTGAACTTTATAGCCCCGGCAGAAACTATAGAGCTGGCTTAACTTGGAGATTTTAATATCAATCACTCCGCCCCTCCTTTTAGGAGAGGGCTGGGTGATGGTTAAGAAATAGATTTTATAGTTAGTTGTGTTAAGTTTAAGAGTATTTGCAACAAGATAATTTTGCTTTAGAGCAAAGGAAAAATGAGCGAGATAGTTACTCATATCTGCGAGATTTTTTCTGTAGCAATAAAGCAAAATTAGCAGTTGCCCTTTGGGTTGCTGCAAAAATTAAAAAATAGTTCGTTAAAAAGCTCGGAGATATCAATAAGTATCTCGCTCGCTTTTTGCCTGCTATTTTTTAATTTTTGACTGGCAACAAATGCTCTTAAACTTAACGCAACTAACTATAGTAACAAAATTTATTTTATGAATGCAAATGCAGTAAATTTTAACAAGATATTTTTTGACGCACAATCTGTTTACACAGCAAGCGTTATAAAATCTTTCTTTATGCATTTAACTATTCTTTTTCTGGTTTTGTTACCAATTATTGCAAAGCAAAATCGTGAAGAAGAAAGAATTATTCCGATTAGAATTTCAATGGTTAGTGTTGCCGCACCAAATATTAATCAAGATTTACAAAAAAATTCTGATAAGATTAAAAATCTTGATGCACCAGTTAAAAATAAACCTCTTAAAAAAGAGCCTCAAAAAGAATTGGCTAAAAAGCCTTTAATAAATAAAAAAGTAGAGATTAAAGATACCGCAACAAAAAAGCAGGAAATTATTCCGGCAAAGAAAAGTGAATTTGCAGAGCTTCCAAAACCTGCTTCAATGAGACAAAAGCCTAAAACAGATAATATTGTTAAAGAAAAACCCAAAAGCCAAGATGTTTCTGAGGTTAAAGAAGTTGATTACACTCAAAAAATTAGGGAATCAAACATAACAACTAAAAAGCAAATTACTGCTAATGGCAAAGGTAATTCTGTTTCTAATGTTATGCCAACCCTTACAGAAGCGGATTATCTTTCTACCACTCCGCCAATTTACCCATCTAGGTCAATAGAGCTTGGGCAGCAAGGAACTGTAATTATCAGAGCCTTAATTTCTGCAAATGGTGGGCAAGTTCAAAAGGTTGCAATTCATAAATCATCTGGCTTTTCTATGCTTGATAATTCCGCACTAGATGCCGTAAAAGATTGGAAATTTAAGCCTTTTACAAGTAAATCTGTGCCAATATCTGGCTGGGTTATGGTGCCAGTTAAATTCGTTATTAGGTAAAATTAACCTTGAAAAACCTTGATTTTTCTATATTACAACAACCAAACAAAGCAAAAAACCTATGAATACACAAACTAAACTTGCTACAAATTTTGAACAAGAAAATGATATTCTAAAAAGATTTAACCTTCTTAAAGAGCAAAATCCAGCAATTCGCCCTAAAGATGCAGCTATTGAGCTTGGCGTTACAGAGGAAGAATTAGTTGCCGCAAGAATTGATGGCAAAACTATCTTCCGCCTTGAAAATAAGCCTGAAGAAATTCTGCTAGAAGTTCATAAATTTGGTGAAGTTACAGCTTTAACTCGCAATGAATCAGTGGTTCATGAAAGAAAAGGTGTTTATAATAATGTATCATTTTTCACAGAAGGGCCAATGAGAATGGGCTTAGCAGTAAATGCAGATATTGACCTTCGCTTATTTATGGCACATTGGGCTTCTGCATATGCAGTTGAAGAACAAACTAAAGCAGGCCCTAAAAAATCTATTCAATTTTATGGTAAAGATGGTTTAGCAATTCATAAAATTTACCTCACTTCAAAATCTGATGAAAATGCTTATTTGCAAGTTGTTAATAAATATCGTGCAACTAATCAAGCAACCGAAATTTCTGTTACAGCACCTGAGCCAAAAAGGCCTGATCTTCCTGATAGTGAAGTTGATTATAAGGGCTTTGAAGCCGAGCTTAGAAACTTAAAAGATACTCACGATTTTTATATTCTTCTTAGAAAATATAAAATTGGTAGAGTGCAAGCATTAAGGCTAGTTAGTGATGAATTTGCTTATCGCCTTGATAATTCATCAGTTAGAAAAGTTCTAGAAGGTGCAAGGGATAAAAATTGCGAAATTATGGTTTTTGTTGGTAATCGTGGTTGTTTACAAATTCATACTGGCGAAGTGCAGAAACTTGTTGAATATGGTGAGTTCTACAATGTTTTAGATCCAAAATTTAACCTTCATATCAAAGAATCTGAGATTGATTCAACTTGGGTTACTAGAAAGCCAACTGAAGATGGTATTGTTACTGGCGTTGAAATTTATGACAAAAACCAAGAGTTAATCTGCACATTTTTTGGTAAAAGAAAACCGGGTATTCCAGAGCTAGAATTATGGCGTGAAATTGTTTCTACACTGCCAAAAGCCTAACTTCAATAACCTCTGGATTGGATTTATCAAACTACAATTTCTAAAATGAACAATAAGCCAAAGGCAGTTGTGCTTTTAAGTGGCGGTTTAGATTCTGCAACTGTTGCAGCCTTTGCAAAAAATCAAGGCTTTGATGTTTATGCACTTAGTTTTTCTTATGGGCAAAGGCATAAAATAGAATTGGAATTCGCAAAAAAACAAGCCGAAATTCAAAAATTAAAAGAGCATAAAATTATCAATATTGATTTGCGTGCTTTTGGTGGCTCAGCTTTAACTGATGAAATTGCAGTTCCTAAAAATAGAGATAACGAAATTATAAATAAAGAAATTCCGATAACTTATGTGCCTGCTAGAAATACAATTTTTCTATCTTACGCACTTGCTTATGCAGAAGTTTTAGGTGCAAATGATATTTTTATAGGTGTTAATGCACTTGATTATAGTGGCTATCCTGATTGCAGGCCAGAATATATAAAAACTTTCGAAAAACTTGCAAATTTAGCAACCAAAGCTGGCGTTGAACAAGGCTTATTTAGAATTAACACACCCTTATTAAATCTAACAAAAGCGGATATAATAAAACTTGGTTATGAATTAGGCGTTGATTTTGAAAATACAATTTCTTGTTATGATCCAAACCCGATTGATAATAAACCTTGCGGTTTTTGTGATGCTTGTATTTTAAGAAATAAAGGCTTTAGAGAAGCAGGAATTTCCTAACTAACAGCCCCTCCTAATCTTTTCAGCTCAGCATCAACAATATTTTTAGAATTATTGAAAAATAAACTTCTAACAAATTCTTTTGAATAGCGATTTAATTTACTAAAAATTCTAAATAGGGGCTTCTTCTTTTTATAAATTTCTGCTTTTTCACCTTGCGAGAAAATTTGCCATAAATTTTCATAATTTTCTGGCATAGAAATTTTCATTTCTAATTTAGGCTCATTAACTTTTCTAGCCGCTAGAATAGTTCCAGCTTGATTATTAGGGTGGTTAATCACTTCAAAACCCGCTTTAGTTAGAATTGCTTTTAGGGTTAAATGATTAAAATTATAAATATGTGCGTAATGAAAACGATTAATTGGTGAATGATAGCTATGCTCAACATCTGGCACATCAATCATTATAATACCATTAAATTTTAGCCATTTGCTTATGTGAATAAGGGCTGATAATGGCCTTTGTAAATGTTCTAAAACATGATGAATTGTAATAACATCAAATGATTCATTTTCAATTTTTGCTTCTTGAAAAATGGAATTTACAATTTTTACATCAAAATTTTCTCTGGTATATTTTGAATATCCTTCGTGAGGCTCAATGCCAGTAACATCAAAACCTTGTTTTTTAGCGACATATAAAAACTCCCCTGAGCCACTTCCAATATCTAATAATTTTACATTGTTTTCTGTAAAATTTTTAAGCCTGTTTAATCTTTCTAATGCGTTTTGAGTATATCTTAAAATATGTTTATTTTTAGGCTTAAAAGCTGATTTATAATCACTGCGATATTGTTCGCGATAATATTCTTTTAGCTCATCTTCTGATGGTATTGGGTGGCTATGAACAAGGCCACAATTTGTGCATATTGCGGTGGTTAAATCTTGATAATGCCTGCCTTTATTTGCAACTATTCTGATCTCAGTATTGCCACAAACCTTGCATTCATCATTAGCATTAATAATTTCACCAACTTTATAATTAAATTTCATAAAAGATTTTTTATCGGACAATATAAATAACTTTATGCAATAATAAACTTATTTATAAAAATGCTCTAGAATACTTGAAATTCCCATTGCTATAAAACATATGCCAGCAATTAATTTTAGGGGAATCATCGCTAAATATTTTGATGCGTAACTTCCGAGTAAAACCGCTATAGCACAAGAAGCAACAAGTGCCAAAGAAGATGCAAAAAACACCATTAAAGGGCTAACCCCTTCTTTACTTGCATAAACTGTGGTTGCAATTTGCGTTTTATCGCCAAGCTCTGCAATAAAAATTGTGGTAAAGATTGTAATTAAGTAAGAAGGCATTTTGTTTTTGAATTTGATTGTAATTATTAAATAATAAAACTTTTTATTTTAAGCCGCTTTTTCTTGTTTAAGTTTATAAACATAGGCGATAATTTCTGCAACTGCTTTATAATGCTCAATTGGGATTTCCTCTTCCAAATCACAGGTTTGATAAAGCGACTTTGCAAGATTTCTATTTGTAACAACTGGCACATTATTTTCTTCGGCAACCTCAATAATTTTAAGGGCTAAATCATCTTGACCAAGTGCAATAATGGTTGGGGCTTTCATTTCAGTGGTTTTATATAAAAGTGCCACTGCATAATGGGTTGGGTTTCTAATTACAACATCAGCTTTTGGAACTGCCGCCATCATTCTTCTTCTGGCTCGTTGCTCCCTAATTTGTTTGAGTTTTGATTTAACTTCTGGGTTTCCTTCGGTTTGCTTAAATTCCTCTTTTAATTCTTGTTTGCTCATTCTTAAATTTTTAAGATATTCAAAGCGTTGATATAAAAAATCAACTAATGCGATAAGCATCATTATTGCCGCAACATATAAAACAATCTTAAAGCATAAGATTAAAATATACGCATTTATTGTAAATATTTCTTGCTCAGGAAGGTTAATAATGTTTGAGATTTCCGCCACCATTAAGGCATAAGTAATATAACCAATGATAGAAATTTTAATAATTCCTTTAATGAATTCTAAAACAGAACGGCCAGAAAATATTCTTTTTAACCCAGATAAAAGTGAGATTTTTTCTAATTTAGGTATTAGTGGCTCAACAGAAAAAACTACTCCATTTTGCATAAAACTAGATAATAAAGCGATAATTATTGTAATGCCAAGTGGCATAAACATAATTTCTGCAAATATTAAAAAACTTTCATAAAAAAATCTTGAAGCAGTTTCACGAGAAATTCTTATTGAATCTGAGTTTTCTATGAAAGAGGCTAAAGAAATTGCACCTTCACTTCCAAGTTTAGGAACTAGCCATAAAATAAAAATAGCTAAATACACGAAAAGCAAAAAACTTGAGATCTCTCTTGAAAAGGCAACTTGCCCTTTTTCAACGGCTTGGTCTATTCTTCGTGAGGTGGGCTCCTCAGTTTTTTCTAAATCGTCATCACCTTCAGCCATAAAAGCTAAATATTATAGATTATAAAACTCTTTTGAATATTATATAAATAAGAATTTTAATATAAAGCAGTGAATTTATTTATAAAAATTTTTGGCAGAATTATTTTTTATTCCGCATTATTTGCGATAATTTTCGCCTGCCTATTTTTATTTGTATTTTATAGTGAGGAAAAAATTATCCCACCGCAAAATATTAATTATCTTGAAGATATAATTGAAGGCTCGGGTAAAAATATCCAAGTTTATATTGGCTCTGCTAAGGCACATTTTGAAGGCTTTAAGGAGGGCTTTACAATAATTTTTTATAACAGTTATATAAATTTGGGTGAAGATATTATTATCTCAACACCTATGATGCGGGCTAAAATAAAGCCCTCTGATTTATTAATTGCAAAAATTAGGTTTAGAGAAATAATTATTGAAAAACCGCAATTTCTATTCAAAGCTACTAAAGGCGGTGATTTTTTTGATAGCTCAAGTGAAGAAAGTATCGCATCACTTTATAAAACTTCAGTTGCAGGGCTTTTTGATTTAGTAAGTAAAGATAAAAATATTATACCTGTTGAATCTATTTCATTATCAGATGCAATTTTTAGCTTTAACCGGGATAATGAATATCAAAATTGGAAGATTAACAAAGCTAAATTTAGTTTTTATTCTCTACAAAATTCTACTTATTTAAGAACAGAAATTAATACTAAAATTCTTGAAAAAGATAGCACTTTAATTGCAGATTCCAGAGTTCTGAAAGATAAAAAAATGAAAATTGATATTGAATATATTAATTTTCCAGCTTCTTCACTTTCTGAGGTTATTTCTGATTTATCTTGGCTAAAAAAACTAAGCCCAATATTAAACGGCAAAGCAGAAATTATGTTCAGCGATAGGGGTTCTTCTAGCACAATTTCATTGAATAGTGCGTTAAAATTTAAGCAAAAATGGCTTAAAAATTCCAAAATTAATTTTGCAGGTGAGCTCTATTTAACCCCCAATGAGCAAACTAATATCATTAGCCCAACAATTCGTGGTGCAGTAATGCTTGAAAGTTTGGAAATGGAAAGGCTTCCAAAATTATGGCCAGAAAATATCGGCAAGGATATTAGACAAAAAGTTTTAGAAAGCTATTCCAAAGGATTTTTTGATAAATTAGCGGTAAATTTTATCTATGATTTTAACGATATAAAATTTGAAAATTTATTAAGTGAAAAAATTTCTGCAAAGGGAATCATAAAAAATTCTTCAATAAATTTTAACCCTTTATATCCAACTCTTGAAAGGGTAACTGGGGAATTTCAGCTTGAAGATGATAATATTTCAATGCTAGTTTCTGAAGGCTATATTGGCAATTATAAATTTAATAATATTAATGCCAAATTAAATGGTCTTAGCCAACAAGATAGTATTTTAGAATTAGAAGGAATTGGAGAGGGTGATGTTAATGAGTTAAAACCATTGTTAAAAGCCGTAACTAAGGGCAGGGATAAAGATTTTTATTATAATACACACGAAATTTCTGCTTATTCTAAAACGAAATTTTATTATAAAGATAATGTAAATAATGGTTTTGATAAAAGATTTTTACAACTAAATATTAGCACTAAGCTAGAAAATATTTTAGTTAAAAATATATTAGAAAATATCAATTTTTCAGCCAAAAAAGGAAAGTTACAAGTTGATAATAATGGTGTAACACTAAAAGCAAAGGGTAATATAAATAATTCTGATGAGGCTGAAATTAAAGCTATTGTTGGTTTTGAAAAGGTTAATGATGTTGAAATAAAATTAAAGGCTAATCTATCTGAAAAAAATATTGGTTTAATCGTTAAAGATTTTGATAAATATTTCACAGGAAAAACCAACTTAATTGCTGAATATAAAAGCCTAGATAATGATAATGTTTTTTCAGCAAATCTTGATTTTGATAATAGTAAAATTAATTTTCCTTATCTTTCAATTAATAAAGATATTGGTGAGAAGATCTCCGCATCATTAACGGGTAAATTTTTATCTGATAAAGCTATAGAAATAGCAAAATTTAGAATTACCTCCAAGGAAGGCGTTTCAGATGGAAAGGCAATAATCTCAAGAAAATCTGGGCTTATTGCAGATGAATTTTATTTCAGTAGGCTTGTTACAGGCAATAATGATGCAAGTATATTTCTTTCATCTCTCAAAAACTCAAATTATACAGATTATAAAATAAAAGTAACTGGCAGAATTTTTGATATTTCTTCACTAACGCAAAATTATCAAATGCTAACCGGTGATGAGAAAACCAATATTTCACTTGATTTAGATGTATCAAAATTAGCAATGTCTAAAGCTATCAATCTCAATAATGCTAGGGGCTATTTAAGATGCGATGTTAATTCTTGCTTTAAGTCTGAGTTTTCAGGAAAATTTGATGATGGCAAGGTTTTCAGCCTTTCTTATCTGCCAGAAGATGAAGCGAACATCAGAAGCAACAAAAAACTATATGTATATACAAATGATGCAGGGCAATTAATAAGCGGTATGGGTGCTAAGGCAAATATTATAGGTGGTGAAGCAGTGGTTGAAGGATATGCAGATAGCAAAAAAGATGAGGTTATTGAAGGAAAAATAAAAATGAAAAATTATAAAATTACTGAAGTGCCAGTGCTTGCAAGAATTTTTTCTCTCGCAAGCCTTACTGGAATTACAGATCTTATGACCGGCGGGGGAATTCCAATGAAAAGTTTAGAGGGTGATTTTACCATTAAACACGAATTTTTATCAATCAAAAATGTTATGACACACGGCAATTCTCTAGGTTTAACAAGTCGCGGCACTATAAATCTTGAAACATCTGAGGTTGATATATCTGGTGCTGTAACACCTTCATATTCAGTAAATGCTTTATTTAACAGAATACCAATTATAAAATATTTATCAGGTAATAAAGGGGAAGGGATTATTGCTACAAAATATTTTATCTCTGGAAAATATCCAAATGCTAATGTTTCAGTAAATGCATTTTCAGCATTAACACCCGGAGTTTTAAGGGAAATTTGGGGCAAAGCTGAAACTGATATTGATAAAAAAACTAAGAAAATAAATGAAAATAAATGAGAAGTTAAATAATCTGCCACCCATTAGCCAAGTGCTTAAAGAGAATGATTTCTTTACTAAAAAATCTCTTGGGCAAAATTTTATTTTTGACTTAAACTTCACCTCTAAAATTGCTAAACAAGCAGGAGATATTTCTAATAATCTTATTATTGAAATTGGCGGTGGTGCTGGCTCTCTAACTAGGGCAATATTGGCAGAAAACCCTAAAAAATTAGTTGTTATTGAAAAAGATGAAAGATGTATAAAAATTTTATCTGAGCTTAAAGAATTAAGTGAAGGCAAGCTAGAAATTATTAGCGAAGACGCACTTAAAATAGATTATAAAAAAATTGTAAATCAGCATAATTTACCAACCAAAATTATTTCTAATTTGCCATATAATGTTGGCACAGAGCTATTACTTAATTGGTATAAGAATGCTAATATTTTTGAAGAATTTATTTTAATGTTTCAAAAAGAAGTTGCAGAAAGAATCGTTGCAAAATTAGGCTCAGAAAATTATGGCAGATTATCAATTATTTCTAATATTCTTGCAGAGTCAGAAATATTATTTTTAGTTCCACCTTCAATATTTTATCCGCCACCTAAAATTTATTCTGCGATTATAAAAATCAATCCAAGAAAATCTCCATTATTTGAAACTGATATAGAAAAACTCGCAAAAGTTACAGCTTCTGCATTTAATCAACGCCGAAAAACTATTAGAAATTCTCTAAAAAAATTATTTTCAGACAATACAGAAAAAATACTACAAGATTTATCTATTGATGCTAATTTAAGGGCGGAAAATTTATCACCAGAGCAATTTGCAAATTTATCAAAAATTTTATGAGTAATTTTTCATTAAAAATTTTAGGCATTATTTTTAGAATTTTACCTTGGTTTATATTAATCGGGGCTGGTATTTTATGGCATCAAGGGCAAATCAGGCCAATAGCAGATTTCCTTAGCCAACCGCAATATACTATCAAAATTGGCTCTAGTAAAATTACGCCATATTTAATTCTAAAAACATTATTTATTTTAATAATGTTTATTTGGTTTGCGTTAAGGCTCTCTGATTTTTCACAAGCATCACTTGCAAAAGTAAAAACTTTAACACCAAGCACAAGGGCTTTATTTGGCAAAATCGCAAGCATTGTAATTTATATTGTAGTATTTCTTATTGGGCTTGATGTTATGGGCTTAGATTTAACCGCCCTTACAGTTTTTAGTGGTGCTATTGGTATCGGTTTAGGCTTTGGTTTACAGAAAATTGCTTCTAATTTCATTAGCGGTTTAATTCTGTTATTTGAAGGCTCAGTTGAAGAAGGCGATTTAGTTGATTTAGGAAATGGTGCAATGGGAACCGTTAAAAAAACTAATGCTCGCCACACTTTAATTGAATGTTTTGATGGTAAAGAAATTATGATTCCAAATGAAGATTTTATTACCTCTAGGGTTACAAATTTAACTTATAGCGATAAGAAAGCTAGAATTGATATTAAAATTGGCGTTTCTTATGATTCTGATTTAATCAAAGCTAAGGAAATTATTTTAGATATTGTTAATAGTAACAAAAAATTAAGCAAAGATAAACGCCCGGCAGTTTTCGTTGATGAATTTGCAGAAAGCTCAATCAATATAATTTTATTTGCTTGGGTGGACGATGTAACCGAAGGTAGACTTGACCCAAAAGATGAAATCTTAATTGCAATCTGGCAAAAATTTAGGGAAGAAAATATTATTATTCCATACCCACAAAGAGAAGTTAGAATTATTTCTGATAATTAATTTTTTTATATTAAATCATTTTAAATTTATTTAATATTATAATGATTGCATATAAATTCTGTTATTGTAAGTTAAAATCGTAAACCAAACTTAAAACAATATGAAAAAACTTTTAGCATTAGCTTTAGTTCTTATTATCCCAGCATTTTCAAATGCTGAAGATAAGAAAGAAGAAAAACACGAATATAAAATTATTACCGCTGAGGAATTAAAGTCAGCTTTAGAAAGTGATAATAAACCATTATTAATTGATTCAAGAAGTGCTAAATATCTTGGTGATGGCACAATCATCAAAGGTGCAGTTCTTAAAACTACTGATGAGCTTACTAAAGAATTTTTGCAAGAAAATGCTAAGGAAAACCAAAATATTGTTTTCTATTGCAGTAATGTTAATTGCCCAGCTAGCAAGCAATCTGCCAATAAAGCTATAGAGCTTGGCTTCAAAAATATTCAAAAATATCCCGGCGGTATTGATGAGTGGAAAGAAAAGAAATTCCCAACTGATAAAGTTGAAATTGCAAAATCTAAGTAGAGTTTTTCAAATTTTTGCTTATAAATGGGTGAGGTTTCTCACCCATTTTTATTTTTATATTAGGCACTGTTAGCAAAGTTTTATAAATTTGCTACCTTATTAATTTTGGCATAGAGCAGAGAAAAATTGAGACAGATAGTTAATCATGTCTGCGAAAATTTTTCTGAACTATATGCCAAAATTAATAGTAGCCTTTTAGGTTATGGCAAAAATTGTTATCTACTTCGTTAGAAAGCTCGGTAATATGAATAACTATTACCCTCACTTTCTGCCTTGTATATAACAATTTTTGACGCATAACAAATTTTATAAAACTTTGCTAACAGTGCCTAATGACTAAAGATTTCATAATTGCCGTTCCTAAAGGTAGAATTTTAGAAGAATTTGATCCAGTTCTCAAAAAATCTGGTATTATTCCAGAAAAAGATTTTTATTCTGAAAACTCAAGAAAATTAGTATTTTCAACGAATAAACCTAATATAAAACTTATTAAAGTTAGAAGTTTTGATGTTGCAACTTTTGTATCTTTTGGTGTTGCCCATATTGGCATTTGTGGCAGTGATGTTTTGTTAGAATTTGATTATGATAATATCTATAACCTTTTTGATTTAGGAATTGGCAAATGCAGGCTTTCAATCGCTGCCCCTAAAAATATTGTAAAATCTAAAGATTTTTGGAATCATAGCCATATTAAAATTGCAACAAAATATGTTAATTTTACTAAAAAATTCTTTGAAAATAAAGGTATTCAAGCTGAATGTATTAAGTTAAATGGCTCAATAGAGCTTGCACCAATTTTAGGCTTATGTGATAGAATTGTTGATTTAGTTAGTAGTGGCAAAACCTTAGAAGCTAATAATATGGTTGAAGGTGAAAAACTTGCTGATATATCAACCAAATTAATTGCTAATAGGCAGGCTTACACCGCTAATAAAAAAGAGCTTATAAAAATTATCTCTAAATTTGAATAAATAATAGGCACTGTTAGCAAAGGTTTATAAATTTGCTACTTGATTAATTTTGGCATAGAGCAGAGAAAAATTGAGACAGATAGTTAATCATATCTGCGAAAATTTTTCTGAACTATATGCCAAAATTAATAGTAGCCTTTTAGGTTATGGCAAAAATTGTTATCTACTTCGTTAGAAAGCTCGGTAATATGAATAACTATTACCCTCACTTTCTGCCTTGTATATAACAATTTTTGACGCATAACAAATTTTATAAACCTTTGCTAACAGTGCCTAATGCTTAAAAAACTTAAATATAAAATTGATGTTTCTTTAAGGGATATTGAAAAATTATTTTCAACGGAAAACCTTGCTAATTCTAATATTTCTGAAGCAGTTAGAAATATAATTAATGATGTAAGAAAAAATGGTGATAAAGCCCTCATAAATTACACAAAACAATTTGATAATTTTGAAGTAAGTGAGGAAAATCTTAGGCTTTCTTCTGAAGAAATTGAAAATACTGCCAAAAATGTTGATAAAGAATTTCTAAAATCTGCAGAGATTGCATATAACCGCATTAAAAATTATCACGAAAGGCAATTACCAATTGATGAAAAATATAAAGATGAGCGAGGCAATCAACTAGGCTGGAAATGGAATGCAGTTGAATCAGCGGCTATTTATGTTCCGGGTGGTAAGGCACTTTATCCTTCATCGGTTTTAATGAATGCAGTGCCAGCATTAGTTGCAGGTGTTAAAAGAATTGTAATGTTAAACCCAACTAATAATGGCATAATCAGCCCAGCTTTAATTGCCTGTGCAAAAATTTGCGGAATTTCTGAAATCTATAGAATTGGTGGTGCTCAAGCGATTGCAGCAGCAGCTTTTGGCACAAACACTATAGAAAAAGTAGTGAAAATTGTTGGCCCCGGTAATGCTTATGTAGCAGAGGCGAAAAAGCAAGTTTTTGGCAATGTGGGCATTGATTCTATTGCGGGGCCTTCTGAAATTTTAATTATCGCTGATGAATTTGCAAATGCGAAATATGTTGCCTCTGATTTGCTTTCTCAGGCAGAGCACGATGAGCTTGCAAGAGTTATTTTAATTACCAATTCTAATGAATTTGCAAATAAAGTTGCAAAAGAAATTGAGGTAATGGTTGAAAAAATTTCCCGCACAGAAATTGCCTCAACAAGTGTGAAAAACAATGGCTATATAATCTTGGTTGATGATATTGAACAAGCCTGTGAAATTGCAAATGTTATAGCACCTGAGCATTTAGAAATAATGACGGCTGACCCTGAAAAACTCTCAAGAAAAATATATAATGCGGGGGCGATTTTCTTAGGTGAATATACCCCAGAAGCAATCGGAGATTATATTGCGGGCCCAAGCCATGTTTTACCAACGATTGCAACTGCAAAATTTTCTTCAGGGCTTGGTGTGCTTGATTTTATGAAAAGAACTTCAATGATAAAATGCACAAAAGAATCTTTTGATAATTTAGCCCCTCACGCTATTAATTTTGCAAAGCAAGAACGCCTAGATGCCCACGCCCTCTCTATAAAAATTAGGGTTTAGATTTATGGATTTAGTAAATGGTAACAATGTTAGAAAAAAATATTCTAAAAAGAACTTAATTTATATAGATATCTTAGGTTTTTCAGAAAAAGTGGCAGACATAGAATGGAAGAATTTAGAAGGAATAGTTGATATTGATATAAAAAAGCGTGATCTGGAAGAAAATTTCCTCGAAGGATTCTTAAATTTTGCTAATGAATTTTTCTCGCAATGTGGTTGTGCTGTAATTTTGTTATCTGATACAATTATAATATGTTTTGATGAAATGTGTTATGATGATATTAAAAACATTTTTAATGCACTAAGTACCTATATAATAAGGGCTTCAGAACTTAAAATTTTTTTTAGAGGAGTAATACATAGAGGAAATTTATACTTAGATAAAAATAGTAACATTATATTTGGAAGTGCACTTATAGATGCACATAAAATGGAGAAGCAAGATGCCATTTATCCAAGGATTTTAATAACTCAAGAGTTTTCTTCTCTTTTAATAGATAAATATCCTAAATTATATTTAGAAATATTAAAAAAAGATTTTGATGGCTTGGAATTCTTTAACTTTCTTAACTTATACAGATTAAATCAAAGTTTAGATTTAAGAAATAATATAATTACCTCTTTCAAGAAAATAGTTAAAGAAAGGAGAAATTTTTTTAAGAATAAAAAGTTGAAGGAATTTTCAAAAATGTTCTATCTTCAAAATTATTATTTAGAATTTGCTAAGGATATTAATGATAAAGAATTAATTAAAATTTTTAATGAGGAAATTTCTATTATAAAAGAAATCACTTCATAGTTTATAGAAAAATTGTTAGGGGTTAATTAGAATTATTTTTATATTTGTTATAGGCTTGGTTTGAGTTAATGGCGGTTTCTAATTTATTTTGAATTTCTTCTTTTTGATTAGAAATTTTATCAATAATATTTTTTATTTCTCCAGACCAAATTTTGATTAAATTCGTAAATTCTAAAATATCGTCATCACTTAAATTTTTTATTTCATTAGTGAAATTTTCAATCAAAACATTAAGATTTTCAAAGCTAGGGGCGTTGCCATTAAGTGAAATCTCAGCAATTCTGCTTATTTCAGAGTTAATTTTGCCAATTTGAAGCTCTAATTTTTCTTTGTTGAACATATATAGTAAAATGCATTTGAATTAATTGGTTTGCAACAAGATAATTTTGCTTAATAACACTAAAAATCCCCTCTCCCTCAGGGAAAGGGTTAGGGTGAGGGCATAATCTATGTAAATAAAACCCTCACCCAGATGAATAAATTTTTGTAAAACTATAATTTGCCTTGTTTATTATAAATATATTTTAGAATTTCAGCAACCGCAGAATAGGCTTCTAGTGGAATAAACTCATCAATTTCTAAAGCTGATAAAATCTCAACAAGGCTTGCATCTTTTTTAATCTCAATGCCTTTTTCTTCAGCTACTTTAATAATTTGCTTGGCAATTTCACCCTCACCTTTGGCAAGCACTTTTGGGGCTTCATCAACGCCCATTTCATAGCCGAGTGCAACGGCCTTTTCCTTTTTATCTTTATCTGCCATAGTTTATGATAGCTTAACCCTTGCAAAAACAAAACAAATAACTAATAAATAGCTTAAATTGAAATAATTATACTAATATTATAATGGCAAAAGAAGAATTAATTGAATTTGATGGCTTGGTTACTGAGGTTTTACCGAACGCTATGTTTCGCGTAAAATTAGATAATGGCCACGAAATTATTGCACATACCTCTGGCAAGATGAGAAAAAATAGAATTCGCGTTCTGCTTGGTGATAAAATTACCGTTGAAATGACACCCTATGACCTAACTAAAGGTAGAATTATCTTGAGGCATAAATAATTTAGAAAGCTGATGAAATTTATTCTTGCATCATCATCACCTAGAAGAAAAGAGCTTCTTAAAAATATTGGTTTTATTCCTGATTTAATAATTTCACCAGATATTGATGAAACGCCCAAGAAGGCTGAAAAACCTAATCTCTATGTTGCAAGAGTGGCAGAAGAAAAAGCAAAAGCAATTTATGAATTACATAAAAATGAAGGTGCTTATATTCTCGCCTGCGATACCTCCGCTTGTGTTGGCACTAGAATTCTTGGTAAACCTGAAAATGAACTAGAAGCAAAAAAGATGTTACAATTAATGCGTGGCAGAAAACATCGGGTTTATTCTTGCATCTGCTTAATAACACCTGAGGGAAAAATCAGAAAAAAAACCGTTCTTTCATATGTAAAATTCAAAAATTATCCAGATAGTGAAATTGATGAATATCTAAAAACTAATCTTTGGGTTGGCAGAAGCGGTGCTTATAGCCTGCAAGAAGATCCGGGTGGCTGGGTTATTTCTATCAATGGCTCTTATTCAAATATTATAGGCTTACCATTATACGAAACCAAAAATTTACTTTTAGGTAATGGCTTTAGAAAGAAATAGCTACTAAACCATTAGCATTCCGCCGTTGATGTGAATAGTTTGCCCTGTTATGTAGCGTGCCTCATCAGAAGCAAGAAAGGCAGTTAAATTCGCAATATCTTCACCCTTACCAAAAGCCCCCATTGGAATATTAGCAAGCATTTTATTTTTTTGATCATCATTGAGTTTTTCTGTCATTGCGGTTTCAATGAAGCCGGGTGCGATATTATTTGCAGTAATTCCTCGAGATGCAACTTCTGCCGCAACAGATTTTATAAGCCCTGCCACACCTGCTTTAGATGCAACATAATTTGCTTGACCGGGGTTACCCATTGTGCCAACGATAGAGCCTATAGAAATAATTCTGCCGAAACGGCGTTTCATCATTGTTTTTACAAAAGATTTTATAAGAATAAAACTTGAAGTTAAATTCACTGCCAGCACTTCCTCAAAATCATCTTCTGACATTCTAAGCATTAGATTATCTTTAGTAATTCCAGCATTGCAGATTAAAATATCAATACCACCTGATTTTTCTTCAGCTTCACTAGCAAGTTTTTTAACTTGCTCTTTATCTTTAAGATTGGTTGCTAAAATATGAACACGAGAACCAATAGAATTTGCAAGCTCTTCAAGTTTTTCAATTCTTGTGCCAGAGATAACAATTTCAGCACCAAGGCTGTGAAGTTTGCGGGCAATGGCCTCACCAATGCCACCAGTTGCACCTGTTACAAGTGCTTTTTTACCTGTGAGATTAATCATAGAAAAATAAATTTAAGAAATTATTTTTTATCAACGCTGATATTAACTTTAGCAAGTTTTTTATTTAGCCTAGCTAAAACTTCATTAGAAATATCATAATTTTCTTTGGCGAATAAAAGTTGACCTTTTGCGATAATAACATCAACATTTTTCTCTTTCGCAATTTCAGCAATTATTTTAATAGTTTCATTTCTAACTAGCTCAAGAGCTTTAATATAAGCGGTTTCTAGGATTTTTCTTTTCTTAAGAACTTCCCTTTGGCTAGTCATCAATTTTAATCTAAATTCTTGCACTTTTTTTGCAAATGCCTCTTGCGACATAGCTTTTTGTTGGTTTTTAAGTTGCTCTTCATTTTTCTTAAGTGCATCTTCCTGAGATTTAGTTTCAGCAACATATTTTTGTTGGATTCTTTTTACTTCCTCTTCAGCTGCTTTTGCGGCTTTAGATTCATCAACAATTTTTTTAAGATCAACTGTCGCAATAGTTTTTACCTCAAAATTTTCAGCGTTTGCGTTATTAACTGCAAGTGCGATTAGTAAAGTTAAGATTATTTTTTTCATAAGAACTCCAATTATTTATTAATATTATATAGTATTTTAGAATGATGTCTGTCATGTTGAGCGTAGCGAAACATCTAGAGATCCTTCGCTTTGCTCAGGATGACATATCATACCTCAACCTAATTTACTATAGTTATAAATTAAAATCTTGTGCCGAAGCTAAAACGGATTTGTTGCACTTCGTCAAAAGTTTGTTTTTGAAATGGCTCTGCATAGTCAATTCTTATTGGGCCAACTGGTGATCTCCAAAATACGCCAACACCCGCAGAAGCCCTAATAGAGCTGTTATCTTCAATTTGCAAAGTTGGATCAGTTGCATCAATGCCGTAAAGTGTTCCAACATCTGAGAAAACCGCACCTTTAATTTGCAATTCTTCAGGAAGGCCTAGCGGAAACATAAGCTCAGAAGTTCCAACGAAATAATTATTACCACCTAATGGATCACGAGAAACCCTATCTCTTGGGCCAATACCTTGGTTATCAAAACCTCTCATTAATGTTTCACCAACAAAGAATCTATCGTTAATTCTAACATCTTTGCCATTAGTTCCAGTAACATTACCGCCCCTGCCAGAAAGCCTAACCACCCAATCTTTATAATCATCAGAAATTGGTGTGAAGTAAGAAAGCCTAGCATCGTGCTTGATATAACTGATATCACCGCCTATACCTGCATAATCTTGTGCAATTGAGGCAAACCAACCAGTTGTTGGTAAAAACTGATTATCAAGGCTATTATAAACAAAACTATGACCAATGATTGAGCTTAGGAACTCACCTAATTGTTGCGTAACGAATAATGATGCACCCGCTTGAGGATTGGTTATTTCATCTTGCCTTAATGTATAATTTAAGTTGTGCGATAAATATTCAGATAAAGGATAACCACTTCTTAGTGTTATACCAGTTGAAGCACTATCAAACGCAAGGTTGTTAAGCCCACTTTGAGATACAATTTGAGTATTATAGATATCAAAGCCCGTTGAAAGTTGCCTATCTAGGAAATATGGCTCAGTAAATGAAAGGCGAATATCTTGCCTTACTGCTGCAAGCGTGAAATTTGCCCTCACAAATTGCCCTTTACCTAAAAAGTTTCGCTCTGTAACTGCGATATCACCTAACGCACCATCATTGGTTGAAAAGCCAGCACCAAGAGTTAATTCACCAGTAGATTGCTCAGCAACGCCAACATTTAAGTCAACCTTATCATTATATTCTGTTTCTTGATTTTGAATATCAACTTTGCTGAAAAAGCCTAATGCTTCAATCCTTTCTTTAGAGCGTTTAATTTTTGATGAATTATAAGGATCGCCCTCATTTAACCTAAATTCTCTTCTAATAACTTCATCACCAGTTCTAGAGTTACCAATAATGTTGATGCGATTTACATAAACTCTTGGCCCTTCAGAAATTTCATAGGTAATGCCAATAATTTGTTTTTTATCATCTTTATTATAACGAGGGTTTATTCTAGTAAATGCATAGCCTTTTTCACCGAGATAATCAGTTAAAACGGTGATTGTATCTTCTAATTGTTTAGCGTTAAACTCTTTACCTTCTTTAGATTTTATAAGCTCTCTAGCTTCATCAAGGTTGAGATCAGGGATAGAGCTTTCAATATCAATTTTACCAAATTTGAAATATTTACCTTCATCAAGTGTGAAAATAATATTAAATGATTTATTAATACTATTATATTCAGCATCCGCAGAAACTACTTTGAAATCAGCGTAACCTTTAGATACATAATGCCTTCTGAGTAATTCTTTATCAAATTCTATTCTATCAGGGTCATAGTTATCACTACCAGAGAAAAACCTATACCAGCGAGATTCCCTTGTGCCTATAATTGCTTCAAGCTCAGGCTCATCAAATGCGAAATTGTTAATGAAAGAAACTTGAGCGATTTTTGCTTTCTGCCCTTCATCAATAATATAAACAACTTTAACCCTATTATTTTCAAGTTTTTCAACTTTTGGCTCAACCCTTACATTAAATCTACCACTTCTTTGATAGAGTGTCATAATTCTTTTAACATCAGATTGTAAATCTGCTTCCTTAAAAACGGCTCTTGGTTCAATTTTAAGCTCTGTTAAAATTTTTTCTTTATCAATTTTATCATTACCATCAATTTCAACTTCAGAAACTGTTGGGTTTTCTTTAACTTCAACATTTAGAATGCCGTTTTCAAGCTCAATTTGAATATCTTCAAAAAGCCCAGTATCAAAAGTTCTTCTAAATGCGTTATCTAAACCTTCTCTATCAATAGTTTGCCCCCTTTTAACGCCAAGAAATGCCTCAATAGTGGCTGGTTCAACCCTGCCATTGCCAGAGATTTTAATATCTTTAATAGTAATTTCTTCAGCTTGTGCAGTAGCTGAAATTATTGCTAAAAATGTAAGAAATAGAAGAGATAGTTTTTTCATAAATTTTAGAAAATCTTAAAAAATTTTAGATCATTAAAAGTGGCTAAAAGCATCAAGCCAATTAACACCGCATAGCCAAAACGAAAGAAATATTCTTGCATTTTTTCAGGCAGTGGCTTGCCTCTTAAGCCTTCAATAATATAAAAGAATAAATGACCACCATCAAGCATAGGAATTGGAAAAAGATTTACAAGACCTAAATTTACAGAAAGCACCGCCATAAACCAAAATACAACCTTGAAGCCCTTTTCAACAGATTTGCCAGAGTAATCTGCAATTCTTAAAATACCGCTTATTTGATCCGCACTTCTTTGCCCAACTATTATTTGCCCCACCGCTTGAAGAGTTCTAACAGATAAATCATAAACTTCATAAGTTGCACTTGATATAGAATTTACAAAGCCAAGTTTTTTATATTCCATTTTGCTTGAGCCAATTCCAAGCAAACCAACTTCAACTTCATCACCAAAAATATCTTTAGTAACCTTTTTTTCAGGGGTGATTTTTGAGTTAGTAATAACGCCAGCCCTTTCATAAGAGATTGAAATTTCAATAGCAGGGTGCATTGAAACTACGCTTCTTATATCTTCAAAAGTTTTTATTTTCTTGCCACCGAGAGAAATTATTTTATCACCTTCTTTAAGGCCAAATTTTTCAGCAACGCTATTTTCTTGAATGGTTGAAATAACATTGGAAGTATTAGGTTTGCCATAGCTTAAAAAGAAGAATGCTAAAATAATAATAGCAAAAATATAATTAGCCAAAGGCCCTGCTAGAACAATTAAAAACCTTTTCCAGAGAGCTTGCATATGAAAAGATTTTTTCTTTTCTTCCTCTGCCATTTGTGAAATCTTTTCTTTATCAGGCACAGAAGCAGCGTTTTCATCACCATACATTTTTACATAGCCCC
This sequence comes from uncultured Rickettsiales bacterium, assembly GCA_964445765.1. Lineage (GTDB taxonomy): Bacteria > Pseudomonadota > Alphaproteobacteria > Rickettsiales > UBA8987 > JANPLD01. Next base: position 411,792 of record CAYULD010000002.1, read on the forward strand.
CAAGCGGAATAAGGCTTAATTTCCAGCGAGTGCCAGATTTATCATTCCAGCCGAAAATCTCTTTACCAAAACCGATAGAAAAGCTCTCAATCATCACGCCACATTTTTTAGCAACCCAATAATGGCCAAATTCGTGAATAAAAACAATTACTGAGATAATTGCAATAAATGAAATTATACTTTGAAAAATATTGAGAAAAATATCCATTATGCGACCTTGTTATTTCTTAATTTTGTAAATGTTTTTGCTAAATTCCTTGAAATTTCATCTATGTAATAAATTTCTTCCAGAGAATTTGCTTTATAATTTTCTGATATAATCTTTTCCAAAACCATTTCAACTATAATAGAAATATCTGAAAATTTTATTTGGTTATTAAGAAATTTTTCTACCGCAACTTCATTTGAAGCATTAAGTGCAATACAAGCCTTTTGACCAGCTTCTAGTGCATTAAAGGCAAGTTTTATGCACTTAAATTTTTCAAAATCAGGTTTATAAAAACTTAAATTGCTGATATTTGCTAAATCTAATTTTTTAGAATTATTATTTATTCTTTCAGGATAACCTAATGCAAAAGAAATTGGAATTTTCATATCAGGGTTAGAAAGTGCTGATAAAACTGAGCCATCATTATAATAAACCAAGCCGTGAATTATAGATTGCGGGTGAACTAAAACTTCTATCTGATTTGCTTTTACTGGAAATAGGTGGAAGGCCTCAATTACCTCAAGCCCTTTATTCATCATTGTTGCGGAATCAACTGAAATTTTTGCCCCCATCTGCCAATTTGGGTGTTTTATTGCCATTTCAGGGGTGATATTACTAAACTCAGATAAAGTATAATTTAGAAAAGGCCCGCCTGAAGCTGTGAGAATTATTTTTTCAACTGAGCTGATATTTTCAAAATCAAAAATTTGATAAATTGCATTATGCTCAGAATCTACAGGGATAATTTTTGCATTAGATTTTTTGGCTTCATTAATAATAATATTGCCGGCACAAACTAGGCATTCTTTATTCGCCATTCCAATATTAACCCCTGCTTTTATAGCAGATAAACTTGGCTCTAACGCACAAAAACCAACTGCCCCTGAAATATAAATATCAATTTTTTGAGCAGAAGCCTCAACGCAACCTTGCTTACCAGCAAAAATTTTAATGTTACTTCCTTGTAATAAATTTTTGAGGGGCAGATATTTTTCTTCATCATAAATTGCAATTTGTTTGGCATTAAATTGCAGGGCGAGTTTTGCTAATTCCTCATAATTATTTCTAGCAATAAGGGTATGAACTGAATATTTATCTGGGTTTTGGGATATAATCTCAAGGCTGTTCTTGCCAATAGTTCCCGTTGCACCTAAAATTGTAACTTGCTTTTGCATTTACACATTCATTGTTTTGAGAATAAGGAAATAAAAATATATTCCAGTAACATTTAGAACTAGCAAAAGCCCATCAATTCTATCTAATATACCGCCGTGTCCGGGAATGATATTGCCGGAATCTTTAACATTATGTTTGCGTTTTATCCAAGATTCAAACAAATCACCAATTTGAGAAATTATTGGAATAAAAATGTGAATTAACAATGCATCATAAAAATGTTTATCAGAAATTTTATTTGCACCAAAATTAACTGAATAATTAATGCAGAAAAATAATAATAAACAACCTATCACGCCGCCAATCGCACCAGCCCAAGTTTTGTTAGGGCTTATTTTTGGGCAAAGTTTAGGCCCACCAATAAATTTACCAAAAATATAGCCAAAAATATCATTTATCCAAACTAATATAACCACCACAAACATTAATATTGGAAAATTATCAAAATATGGAATGTTAAACCTATATCTGGCTAAAAATAATAAAACTAATGCTGCAAAACTTATGTAAATAAAACCAAAAAGCCACCATAAAATGCGAGCTTTACTGCTGGCTGTAATCTTAAACCATTCAAATATAGCAATTAAAAATGCACTTATAATTACTATATCAAGCAATGCACCGCCTATAATCATTAAATATATTAAAATTGGTGCAAGTATGATTGTTGAGATAATTCTTTTTACAAAATTTGGCACAAAAAATAAACTAGATTGAATTTAACTTTAGCTTTAATATTGTTTAATTAATTAGTCATCAAATTTATGGAATTACTAAAATATTACATAATAAAAATATTTGAGTTTTTGTCTTTTCCCGATGCTAAAGAAATTTGCGGGCATAGCCCTGATTTTTCTTCTGATTGCTCGCTTATTCTAAATTTTGCTTTTTACTTCACCCCTATAATTTTACTCATAAATTTATTTATATTTAGCAATATAAGGCTTGGGCTTAAATTTTTAATTTTTTCAATTTCCGCAATAATTAGCTTGTTTTTCTTCTCTGACAGGGCGTTAAATAGAATCTCAGATGCATCAAATTATGGCTTTGAGAATTTTATAATTCTATTTAATTTATGGTGTTTCTTAGCGTTTTGCTTATTGGTTTTGGCAAATATTTTTTATCATAAAAGAACGGGTTTTTTTTATGCGATATTTATAATCTCAGCGTTATTTTCATTTTTATTTATTCTTTTTGGCAGGGGTGCTTTGGAGCATATCGGAACATTATCCGGCACTATATTCAGAGAATTTTCAATCAGCAATTTATATAAGAGTTTTTTATTTAAGGAAATTTTATTATTTTTTATATTTTCTGCAATTTATGGTTTTATAGTTTTAATTCTACACTGGGTAAAAACAGGTTTAATTATTCCAAATTTATTTTTCAGCAGATTATATATTTTCTCAATATTTTTTGTTGCCTCCGTTATTTTGCTAATTTCAATACCTTTTGGCATTTTAGTTAATAACCAAGATGTAAATTATGCAAAAAATTATATTGGGGATATAAAAACAAAAATTGATAAATATTATTATGAAAATGGTGAATTTCCAAAGGTTTTAGATGATTTTCTAGATATTAAAAAAGAAAATCCATTTTTACTAGAGCGACACGAATATTATTCCTATGGCATAAGGGGCACTTATTATTTCAGCAGAGATGATAAATATTGCATTATATTTCAAAATCCTGCAATTAATTTTGGCTATTATTCAATAACTAACCTCAGAGATTGGCAATTTACCAGCAACCAAGATTCATTTGATAATGTATTTATTAACGCCTGTGATGAAACCTCGGAAGATACAGAAGGCTTAGTTTCTGGCTATCTTGGAATGGCAACACCTGATGATTATCTTAATTCAAGTGCGATTGAATTTAATATACCAAATGTGCCACCAGTTTCTAAAAAATCTACTGAAATTCTGCACGAAAAAATTATAGATTATGGCAAAAAAGACCCCTCAATTTTTAGATATTACCGCAATTTTGATAATGAAAAATAAATAGCCTCACCTATATTTTTATTGAACAACCGCACAATATTTATAGTATAGTATTTCAAAACTTTAATGACCCAAAAATACCCTCTCCTCTTTTATAAGGGGAGAGGGTAAGGGTGAGGGGATGGGCTTATTATAATATAAAACCCTCACCCAGCTTAATCTAACTTTCTTTGAAAGTAAGATTAAGCAACCCTCTCCCTTTGAAAAGGGCGAGGGGAAATTTAATTAAATATTTTGAAATGATATATTCCATTTCAATAAAGGAAAACCTATGAAGCAAGTTATTGTTAAAAATAATGAGAATAATAATATTTCAGTTTCTTATGCCAAAACTGTTTATGGGCAAAAAGAAATTGATGCGGTGGTAAAATGCCTCAATGAAGGCACACAAATGGGAAAATATGCAAGAGAATTTGAAAGAAAAATTGCCAATCTTTTTGATAAAAAATATGGGCTATTTGTTAATTCAGGCTCATCAGCACTTTATATTGGCGTTGAGGCAATGGCAAAAATTTATGGTTTTAAGGCTGGCTCAGAAATTATAACGCCAGCTTTAACTTTTTCTACTACAATTGGCTCAATCTATAAAGCAGGGTTAATTCCAGCTTATGTTGATGTTGGTGAAAGTGATTATTGCATTGATGTTAGTAAAATTGAAGAAATGATTAACGCTAATACGGTTGCAATCTCTGCACCAAATCTAATGGGTAATGTTTGTAACTGGGAAGAAATTTCTAAAATTGCTAAAAAACATAACCTTAAGATTATTGAAGATTCCGCAGATACACTTGGTGGCACGCTAAACGGCAAGCCATCTGGTGCTTGGAGTGATATGTCAATTACTAGCTTTTATGGCTCTCATATTATTAATTGTGCGGGTAATGGCGGTATGCTATGCATTAATGATGATGAGTTTTTGAAAGAAGCAAAATTACTTCGCTCTTGGGGCAGAAGCTCTTCTATTTTTGATGAAAAATCTGAATCTATTGAAAATCGTTTTAATGTTTACATTGATGAAATTCAGTATGATGCAAAATTCTTATTTGAAAGAATAGGCTATAACCTAGAAGGCTCAGAAATAGGGGCTGCTTTTGGCTTAGTGCAACTTGAAGATTTAGAAAAAAATATCATTACAAGAGAAAATAATTTTAATAGGCAAAAACAATTTTTTGACAAATATTCTGAGTTTTTTACTACACCTAACTATACTAAAGGCGTTAGAAGTGGCTGGCTGGCTTTTCCAATTATTGTTAAAGAATCTGCACCTTTTACAAGAAGTGAATTACAAATATTTCTTGAAAAAAGAAATATCCAAACTCGTGTAGTGTTTACTGGAAACATCACAAGGCAACCCGGCTATAAAAATCTTGAGATGAAAAAGGCAAAATCTGGTTTCAAAAATGCAGATAATGTTATGAGGGGCGGAATTTTACTTGCTTGTCATCATGGTTTGAATGATGCAATGTTTACGCATATGCATAATTCTATTGAAGAGTTTTTGCAGAAATATAAATAAGATTATCAATAATTATTTATTCTAATGTCAAAAATTATTTCAAAAATAGAGGGGCTTCAGATAAATAAAATTAAGAGAGTTCACCACCCTAAAGGGGATATTCTTCACGCTCTTAGAAAAAGTGAAGAGAGCTTCAAGAGCTTCGGTGAAGCCTATTTTTCTATGACAAAATTTAATGAAGTTAAAGGCTGGAAAACACATTTAGAAGCAACTGTTAATTTAATAGTTCCATATGGTAAGATGAGATTTGTAATCTATGATGGCGATGATTCTGGCAAAGGCAATTTTGAAGAATATCTTCTTAGCCCTGATAATGATGAAAATTATTTAAGAATTACAATGAAGCCTAATTTATGGTTTGCACATCGCGGGGAAGCCAAAACAGATAGCCTATTATTAGTAATTACAAATATAGAGCATTATGATGCTGAAATTGGCAGAATGTCATTTGAAAAAGTTCCCTATAATTGGCCAAAATTATGAGTAAAACTTTTTTGTTAACAGGTGCTACTGGTTTTGTAGGGAGCAACCTTGCTAGAAAATTATGTGAATTAAATCACAAGGTAATTGCTATAAAAAGAAGCAATTCATCATTAGAAAATCTAAATGATATTCAAGATAAAATCCATTTTTATGATTATGATGGTAATGTGAAATCTTTAGAAATTATTTTTCAAGATTATAAAAATATAGAAGCAACATTCCATATTGCAAGCTGGTATTTAAGGGATCATCAAGCTGAAAATATTAATGATTTACTTAAATCAAATATAAATTTTTCAACTAATTTAATTGAGGTTTGTACAAAAAATAATTGTAACAAATTTATAAATACAACTAGCTTTACTGAATTTGATGAGGCAGGGCATTATAACCCAGATAGCCTATATAGTGCCACAAAAAAGGCTTTTAGGGATATTTTGCAATATTATGTTAAGGCTAGAAAAATCTCGGCATTAACATTGGTGCTTTATGATAATTATAGCGTTAATGATAATAGAAAAAAACTTTTATGGCTTTTGGAAGATGCTTATAAAAATGATAAGCCAATTGATTTTACTAAGGGAGAGCAGAAATTATGCCTTGTAAATATCGTTGATACAATTTCTGGATATTTACAAGCCTATGAATTGCTTTGTAATGCGGATTATCAAAATAAAAATTTACTATATTTTTTAGCTGGTAAGCCAAAAACTCTTAAAGAAATTGTTGAGGAATATATTGAAATTACGGGCAGAAAAATAAACATAAATTGGGGGGCAATTCCATATAGAGAAAACCAAATTATGAGCCCTTATATTGGGCAATTACTACCAAATTGGCAGGCAAAAATAAACTTCAAGGAAGGGCTATTAAATAAAAGTGTTTTTTACTAAGGTTTATTATGTTTCTATTAGCAAAGCTCTAATATAATCCCACTATTTTCTATCTAGAATCATAATGAAATACTAAACATAAACTAAAATTAGTTTGCTGGTTTAACTTTTTTATCTTTTGGCTTTTCTTCTTTTTCCTTATCTTTAAGAACGATTTTTGCCTTTTTAGCTTCATTGATAACTGATTCATCAATGATAATTTTAGCAACATCCTTACGATCAGGGATTTCATACATTAAATCAGTAAGTGAGCCTTCAACAATTGCCCTTAAACCTCTAGCACCGGTTTTTCTTTCAATCGCCTTTTTAGCTACTGCAACTAATGCATCATCTGTAAATTCTAGCTCAACGCCTTCCATTTCAAATAATTTCTTATATTGCTTAATGAGAGCATTTTTAGGCTCTTTAAGAATTTGGATAAGTGCAGCTTCATCAAGCTCTTCAAGCGTTGCGATAACTGGAATTCTACCAACGAATTCAGGAATTAAGCCATATTTAATTAAATCTTCAGGTGATACACTTTTTAATGCTTTAGTTTGATCAACCTTTTCTTTATTACGAACTGGTGCACCAAAGCCAATTGAGCTACCTTCCGTTCTATTTGCAACCACTTTATCAATGCCTGCAAAAGCACCGCCACATACAAATAAAATATTTGTGGTATCAACCTGTAAATATTCTTGCTGAGGGTGTTTTCTACCACCTTGAGGCGGAACTGAAGCCATAGTGCCTTCAAGAATTTTTAATAATGCCTGTTGCACGCCTTCACCCGATACATCTCTTGTAATTGAAGGGTTTTCAGACTTCCTAGAGATTTTATCAATCTCATCAATGTAAACTATACCTTTTTGAGCTTTCTCAACATTATAATCAGAGGCTTGAAGCAACCTTAGAATAATGTTTTCAACATCTTCACCAACATAGCCGGCCTCAGTTAATGTTGTTGCATCTGCCATTGTGAAAGGAACATCAAGAATTCTAGCTAAAGTTTGGGCAAGTAAAGTTTTGCCAGATCCAGTAGGGCCTAAAATTAAAATATTAGATTTACTGATTTCAGGCTCAGTACCGCCCTTTTCCATATATTCCACCCTTTTATAGTGGTTATGAACTGCAACTGAGAGAATTTTTTTAGCATTTTCTTGACCAATAACATAATCATCAAGCACTTTTTTAATAGCACTAGGGTTTGGAACGCCACCATCGCTATCAATAGCTAGGGCAGATTTGTTTTCCTCACGGATTATATCAACGCATAACTCAACGCATTCATTGCAAATAAAAACCGCAGGACCTGCAATTAATTTTTTAACTTCGTGCTGAGATTTACCACAAAAAGAGCAGTAAAGTGTGCCACCATCTTTGTTTTCTTCTACCATATTTCTCCTTATTGAAGGACTAGAGGCTTGGCTATAGAGGGTTCTTATCCTCTAGCACCTAACACCTAGAACCTATGTTATTACTTTTTCTTTTTTGTATCTTCATCTGCTGAAGGTCTTTTTTCAACAACTTCATCAATTAAACCAAATTTTTTAGCTTCTTCCGCACTCATAAAATTATCTCTTTCCATTGCTGCTTCAATAACAGAGAGCTTATTGCCAGTATGCTTAACATACATATCATTTAACCTGCGTTTTAGGCTTAAAATTTCTTTCACATGAATTTCCATATCAGTTGCTTGACCTTGATAACCGCCAGAAGGTTGGTGAATCATTACCCTTGCATTAGGTAGGCAATATCTTTTACCTTTCTGCCCTGCAGTTAGTAAAAGTGAACCCATAGAAGCCGCTTGCCCCAAGCAAATTGTGCGAACATCCGGCTTTATATATTGCATTGTATCATAAATTGCTAAGCCAGATGTAACAACGCCCCCCGGTGAGTTTATATATAAAGAAATATCTTTATCAGGGTTTTCAGATTCCAAGAATAATAATTGTGCAACATGAAGTGCAGACATTCCATCGTGAACAGGACCATTAAGGAATATAATTCGCTCCCTCAACATACGAGAGTAAATATCAAAAGCACGCTCGCCCCTGCCATCTTGCTCAATAACCATAGGCACAAGGTTTGCTTCTGGCATAGTATTTATAATATCTTCAACTAGGTTTTTTCTTCTGTTATCAAGCATAAATTCAAATTTCTTAATTTTTATTATAAAACACGATAATATAAGATAATTTCAATAAAAAAATTTATTTTTTATTAAGAATTTTAGATTAATTTTATTAGTGTTGTATTAATTGAGGGTTATTTTTTGTAAAAAGAAAGTAAATGCAAAAAAAATATGCATTATAAAAGCAATTATGAAAATTAAACAAAAGATACCTAGTTACCCTTACCGCTTTCTAGAATAAGATTTCTAAGGCTTTCAAGAGACATTTTTTCTTCAGTAGGCTTGATTTTTTCAAAAATAACATCAACCACTTTTTCTTCAATGATTGGGCCTTTTAACCTTTCAAAAGCCTGTGGGTTTTTTTGATAAAATTCAATAACTTTTTGCTCTTGCCCCGGGAATCTATAAGCCTCTTGTTGCAATGCTTTGTTAAGATCATCTTGCGTGATTTCAACTTTCTCATTTCTTGCAATCTCGGTAATAAAAATGCCAAGTTTCACCCTTCTTTTTGCAAGTGCATCATATTCATCGTGAAGTTGCTGGTGAGTTTTTCTTTTATCTTGTGGCAGAGATTCTTGCTCTCTCTCAATCTCATGGATAATTGAGTGAAGCTCAGTAGATAGCATCTTCTCAGGTAAATCAAAGTTATATTCTTTATCTAATGCGTCAAAAAGTTCTTTTTTAGCAAGAAGCCTAGCCATAGATTCACCATCAAATTCAAGTTGCTTTTTGAGGGCTTCTCTTAATTTTTCAAGGCCTTCAAAGCCAATTTTCTTAGCAAATTCCTCATTAACTTCTGGTGCTATTGGCTCAAGAATTTCGCTAAGTTTAATTTCAAACTCGGCATTTTTGCCTGCGATTTCTGCATTGTGATAATCAATTGGGAAGGTAACTTGAATCTTAAATTCTGTATTAGCAGATTGATTTTCAAGTTTATCTTCAAAATCTTTAATTAAAGTGCCAGAGCCTAACTCAACCCTAAAGCCAGTTGCCTCGCCCTTTTCAAGGGGCTTGCCATCAACATAGCCTTTGAAATCAATGATAAGAACATCACCTAATTTAGATTTGCGAGCCTCTTTAAGAGGGGCAAAATCACGAGAATTATTTGCAACTAATTTTTGAAGCTCATCAATATCCTTTTCAGAAATATCAGCTGCAACCTTTCTAACCTTTATTTTATCATATGAAAAAGCTGGAACTTCAGGGAAAACTTCAAGCGATAATTTATAAACTAAATCTTTGCCTTCTTCAAACTGCGTAACTTCAACAGAAGGTTGGCTTGCAGGGCGAAGATTATTATCAACCAAGGCTTTATTAGTTGATTGAGAAACAACATCTTGAAGAACTTCACTTAGAACTTCTTGGTTATATTTTTTGCGAACTATATCCAGTGGAACTTTACCCTCACGGAAGCCCGGCATTTTAACTTTTTTGCTAAGAGAAACGATTTTAGCTTCAACTTTTTCATTAATATTCGCAGCAGGAATTGTGATATTAAATTCTCTAGAAAGCTTTTCTTCTTTGATTTTTTCTACTTGCATTTTGCCTCAAAAATTAGGGTGTAACTAGGTAAAGTGGTGCGGATAGAGGGACTTGAACCCCCACGCCTTTCGGCACGAGAACCTAAATCTCGCATGTCTGCCAATTTCATCATATCCGCAATTTCTGGCTTTTATAACCAATAAATTTATGATTGCAAGAAACTTTCTGATATTAGATTGGGATTGTTATGTAAGCATAAAATTAAATAATTTTATTAATTAAAATATCTCAAGACTAAAAAGCTGTTTGTTTGGCTAATAAGTTTAAGCTAATTAAAAATCTATAAATTCAGGAATTTTTTAAGATTTTTATCAAAATTGCCTCTTAAATCAAAAAGTAGCTCGCCAACTTTACTCATAACTAAATTTTTATTTATGCAGAGAATTTTCTCTATTCTTAAATTGCATTTTGTTGGTAAGCCCATTTCATAAAAATCAGCAAGAATTATATCAAGTTTGTATTTTGGCTCAAAATTCGTTGTGATTAAGCAGCATTGTAAAAATGAAAAATCTGAATTTTCATCACAGATTATCATTGCCGGCCTTTCAACAAATTCATTATCTGTTATAGGAAATTTAACTTTTATTATATCAAATTTTTTTAGCATAATTTCAAAAAATTACCAATTTGAAAAGGCATTATTATCTTTTGCAGAAAGCCAATCTTCTTTAATGGCTGTATTTTGCAGTTTGGTAGCAATATAGTCTTTTTCAGAAAATTTTTTTAGTATTACAGTATTGCTTGCTTTATTTATTTCAAATATAACTTTATCACCTGATTTAATATCAAGAAATTTTCTAGCCTCTAATGGAATAGTAGCCTGAAATTTAGATGTTACTGAAGTAACTAACATAAAAAATAAGTATTACTTTTATTTTTTATTAACTATAATTTTAATTATGAAACGCAAGAAATTTCTTCATCTTGAGAAATAAGAATTATTATTATATAATCGCCGTATATCTAAATTACTTTTAATGAGAATTTACTTTCAAATTTTATTGGCGTTTTTTAGCCTTACAATTTCTATAAATGATAGCTTCGGGCAACTTCGTATTAGTGATAAAATTTTAGAGGCAGAAAAATATAATAAACAAAATAAGCAGAATAATAATCAAGCTACAAAAATTGAAAATATAAATCTTTCTAGAATTAAGCCAGATAAAAATTATTTTGACAAAATGGCGATAATTCGCAAAAAAATATATGATGAACTTGATAAAACCTCTGACCCAAAAAGGCAACATCAACTAAAAATGAAACTTAAAGAGATTGATGATTCCTTCTATGATCCTAAAGTTAGAACGGAACTAATTAGAAAGAAATATCCCGGTTATGCCGCAAGAATTGATGCAACTAACGCACTTACAGAAAAGCAAAAAAAAGAAAATCTTATCCGTGCGGAGCTTGAAAATATTAAGATAAACCCTGCGATTATTGGCGGTATTGAATCTCGTTGGGAAAATCTTCCTGAGTGGGAACAACAATATTATTGTAAATTATCCGTTAAGGAATGTTTTGCGAATGAATTGAAAAAATGCAGATTTGTTCTTGATAGATGCTATGAATTTACCGATAATAAAACTTTTAAGAAAGTGAGAATGATGTTTTCTCCGCAACGATAATCACTATATATTTTTTTAAGATGTCTGATGATAATGATTTAATGCTAAAAACCGCTTGGAAGAACGCATCTGGCAGGTTACGCTCCGCAGGGATTAACACTCCGCTTTTAGATGCAAGGGTTTTGTTGCAAAATGTTCTTAATATTAAATATGAAGATTTGCTTATCTCTGCATCTAGAATTTTAACTGATGAAGAAGCTAAAAAATATGAAAATTTAATCTCCAGAAGGCTTAAGCGAGAGCCAGTTGCAAAAATTATTGAGCAAAAAGAATTTTGGGGTTCAAAATTCAAAACTAATTTTGATACGCTTGATCCCCGCCCAGAGACTGAAACAATAATAGAGGCAATTCTCAAAAATTATAAAGATAAAAATAGAAATCTTAAAATATTGGATCTTGGAACAGGCTCAGGCTGTATAATAATTAGTTTGCTTAAAGAATATCCAAATGCAACGGGTTTAGCGGTTGATGTGTCGCTTTCAGCTTTGCAGGTTGCCCGAGAAAACTCAGAAAATATAGGCGTTTCAGATAGGTTAGATATTGTGCAATCTAATTGGTTTGATGCGGTAAATGATAAATTTGATATTATAGTTTCAAATCCGCCTTATATTAAGAATGATTTTATAAATCATTTACAGGCGGAAGTTTCATTGTTTGAACCAAAAATTGCTCTAGAAGGCGGTGAAGATGGGCTTGATGCTTATAGAAAAATTATCTCAGAGGTTGAAAATCATCTTGCAATTCACGGAAAATGCTATTTTGAAATAGGTAAATGGCAGGAAGAACAAGTGGCAGAAATCATAACTAAAAACGGCTTTAAGATTATTGAAGTTTGGGAAGATTTAGCTGGAATTCCTAGGGTTATTAGCTTTGGTAAAAAGAACCTTAAAATTGTGAAGTGAGTTAGGGTTTAGCTCAAGTGAGAAGTGGTTAGTGATGGTTTCATACCCTGAATTTTAGCAGTAGGTAAAAATTCTAGGGTAATCATAATAGTCATTTCGAACGAAGTGAGAAATCTGGTGAGTGTATATTCCTTCTAGATTTCTTGCTCTGCTCGGAATGACGCAAGTTTTATTAAAAAAGTTTTGCTAAACTTTTTTATTGGATACCCCTATAATTTTTTCTTGCTGAAAAAATTCAGGGTATGTCAACATGACTAATCACCAACACTAGCCACTATCACTAACCATCTTAAAAATTATTATTTAAGGTGGTTGGGGGTTGAGTTTTTCATTTTCAAATTTTTCTTTCATAAGCTTTTCATTTTCTAATTCTGCGGTGATTTCATCAATCGCTTCTTGCTCAATAATTTCAGCACCCCATTCAAATTTACTAAAATCAACCTCATTGGGTTTAAGCAAACCCTTTTCCAGCTTGGCTTTAATGAGTAATCTTTCAAGATCTTCTATATCCTCAAAATCAATTTCTTCTTCCGGTTTTTGCTCTTCTGGGAATAAATTTTCGTGATTTTCAGATAAAATTTCCTGCTCTTTCTCTATGATTTTAAGAAGCGAACTAGCCAACTTATTAATAATATTAGCGTTGTGCTGATTATCTTTGTAAAATTGAGATTCATCATCATATATTTTATTTTCTTCAACATACTCCTCCATATTGTTAAAAATTACCGCAATTAACCTACGGGATTTCTGTAAGATTTCCTGATGCTCACTGCGAATTTGAAGATATTTTTCTGTATTAGTCATTATTCTAGGGTTGGGGATTGGGGGTTAGTGTAAGATTAAGCTAAAACCTAATCACGCGGATATAATTTAATAGAATAGCTTTCTAAAATTAAGTCATCACTAGCATTTGCCTTCTGCCCTGAAATTACAATATCAACATTAGCCCCAGTATTAACAGAAGATGAAACTAAGCTGGTGATAGAATTGCCAACACTAATTGCAGGCCCTGCACCGCTAATTTGAGATGAGATATTATTTCTATTACAAATTGCAGTTATCACCCTTGAAGATAATGAAGTTGTAATATTTGCTTGATAAAATGCTACGCCTGAAGTGCCACCAAACCTAACCCTTGGCGTTTTAATATTAGCGTTATTGCTAATACTCCAGCTACAATCAATCTCAAGCCTACCATTTGCACCCATTGCATTTGCTGGTAAATTGATTGTTGTTAAAACTTGCTCAGTAGTTACTGCACCAACACTAACTGCTTCGCCACTTTGTGCTAGAATATAGCAAGTTTTGAGATTTTTGCAGGCTTGAATAATATTATCTGCTGCTGTTCCACCATCTGAAATAGCAAGTGGATTAAGCAAATTTATATTACCATTATTTCTATTGATATTAATTGCATTATACCAACTAGAGCCATTCGGGCTAACCTTAAAACTAAAATCATCATCACCAGTTAAGCCAATTTCTGCCCTGCCTGAATAATTATTTTGAAATAAGAATGAGGCAAAATCACTAGCAGAATTTTTATTTAATTTTACCTGCACATCATCTGCAATATTATCAAATAAAATAGCCCCACTTTTAACTGCAAGTTTGTTTGTGCTATCGGCGATAGTGTTAATTCCAAGCATTTCAAGATTGTTAAAATCTTCTGAGATTATCCAATTAGTGCCGTTAAAAATGTATAATTTTTCCTCATTATTAACATAAATTATATAGCCAGTTTTTGGCGTATGAAAACGCCAACCCCAATTTGTATTGAAATAAGCAATATTATTTTCTTCATCTGCCCAAGCCCCTGTGCTTGAAGGTGGGATAATATAAATATCACCATCTTGCGGGCTTAGTGGCGGCGTTGCAAGTGTTTTAGAGATTGCCCCTTTTGCAAAGAGATTATCTAAGATGGTTAAAGACTCATTAAGTAATAATTCTTTTTGAGATTGGTTTTGATAAATTAAAGGTAATTTTAGATTTAAGGTTTTATCGCTCATAACTTCCACAATTTTAGTTGATAACTAAATTATGGAACGAATATTTTTCAAGCGGAAGGGGGGGATAAATTATTCAACTAAACTCTTATAATAACACTGCCCCAAGCAAGGCCACCGCCGATTGCTTGCATAGCGATAATATCACCTTTTTTAATTTTTCCTGCGTTAAAAGCGACATCTAATGCAAGTGGTATAGAAGCGGCTGATGTGTTTGCGTGATCAGCAACGGTTGAAATAAGTTTATCTTCACTGATATTCAATTTTTTAACAACACCATCTAAAATTCTTTGATTTGCTTGATGTGGAATAACCCAATTAATTTCATTAGCTGAAATATTAGCTTTTTTAAGAGTTTCTAAAGTAACATCAGAAAGTTTAGTAACTGCGTGCTTGAAAACTTCCCTACCTTCCATTTTCACAACACCTGATTTTTGATTCTCACTAACGCCACCATCAGCATATAAAATATCTTTAGTTGTGCCATCAGTATAAATTGAGCAAGCAAGAATGCCCTGATTAGCTTCCTCAGATTTTTCAAGGATAACCGCCCCTGCACCATCACCGAATAATATACAAGTGTTTCTATCTTGCCAATCAACTATGCGAGACATAGTTTCAGCACCAATAACCAAAGCACGCTTAAAACCAATATTTTTAATAAGGGAATCTGCGGTTGCTAAACCATATATAAAACCTGCACAAACTGCTTGCACATCAAAAGCGGTTGCGGTTTTAATACCAAGTTTATTCTGAATTGTAACTGCGGTTGCAGGAAATGTATTATCAGGCGTTGTGGTTGCAACAATTATCAAATCAATATCAGAAGGGTTAAGCCCAGCCTTGTTAAGTGCGTTATTAGCTGCGTTCACCGCTAAATCTGAGGTTAATTCTGATTCATCAGCAATATGCCTTTTAACAATGCCTGTGCGTTCAATTATCCAATCATTATTGGTTTCAACGGTTTTTTCTAAATCAAAATTAGTAAGAATTTTGCTTGGAAGATAACTACCAACAGATTTTATAATTGATGATACCATTTTAATAATGCCTATAACTAAATAATCATAATTTATAATATTGCAGAGCCTTCAGGTGCAGAGTTCTTGCGATTAATCTGCGTGCCGATTTTAGGTTTTTTACCCGCCTTCAAATCATCAATTAAATTAGAAAATATTTCTTTATTAACATCTTCATAATAATCATCATTAATTTGCACAACTGGCGCATTAACACAAGCCCCTAAACACTCAACTTCAGTAAAGGTAAATAAACCATCAGCAGAAGTTTCACCTTTGCCAATACCAAGTTTTTCTTTAACAAGATTTTTTATATTATCAGAGCCACGCAACCAACAAGGTGTTGTTCTGCAAGATTGAATAAAAAATTTGCCAACGGGTTTTAGGTTAAACATTGAATAAAATGTAGCAACTTCATAAACCTTAATATATGGCATACCTAGAAGCTCAGCGGTTGCGTTCATCGCATCAACTGAAAGCCAATTACCATTTTGTCTTTGGGCAATATCTAGCACTGGTAAAACCGCAGAGGCCTGTTTGCCAGTGGGATATTTCTTGATAAGATTTTCAATTTTATGCAGATTTTCAGGCGTGAACCTAAAAACTGAAATATCTTTTTTTACAAAGTTTGTTGTCATATTATTGAATTAAAACAATTTTCTATGATTATTATATTACAAGCCCCTTTTAGCAATAAAACTTAACAAGGGCAAGAATTGATTTTATTTACAAATTTCATAGATATTTATATATAAGAAAAAATTTTATTTTAAGAAGATGGCAACAAAAACTCTTTCCTCAATTCGTTCTTCGTTCCTAGATTATTTTAAGTCTAAGGGGCATTTGGTTTTGCCTTCCTCACCGCTTATACCGCATAATGACCCCTCCCTTATGTTCACAAATGCAGGTATGGTGCAGTTTAAGAATGTTTTTGCAGGGCGTGAAGAAATAAAAGATAAACAAGGTAAAATTCATCATAAAGCCACAACATCTCAAAAATGTGTTCGTGCTGGTGGCAAGCATAATGACCTTGAAAATGTTGGATATACCGCAAGGCATCATACTTTTTTTGAGATGCTGGGCAATTTTAGCTTCGGTGATTATTTTAAGGATGATGCAATTTTTTACGCTTGGGAATTTTTAACCAAAACCATTGCATTACCTAAAGAAAAACTATGCGTAACTGTTTATCATACAGATGATGAGGCATTTAATATTTGGAAGAAAATTGGCGTTTCAGAAAATAAAATAATCCGCATTGCTTCTGATGATAATTTTTGGGCAATGGGTGATACTGGCCCTTGTGGCCCTTGTAGTGAAATATTTTTTGATCACGGTGATAAAGTTGCTGGTGGCCCACCCGGCTCAGAAAATGCAGATGGTGATAGGTTCGTTGAAATTTGGAATCTAGTTTTTATGCAATATGAAAAGCTAGAAAATGGTGAAATGATAAACCTGCCAAAGCCTTGCATAGATACGGGAATGGGCTTAGAAAGGCTAACAACTGTGTTACAAAATGTTCACGATAATTATGAAACAGATATTTTTATTCGCTTGATTGAAGCAAGCAAAAATTTATCTGGTCAAGCGGGTAAAGATTTTCAAAATTCGCATAGAGTAATTGCGGATCACCTTCGCTCAACTTGCTTTTTAATTGCGGATGGGGTGCTTCCTTCAAATGAGGGCAGGGGCTATGTTTTACGCAGAATTATGCGTCGTGCGATGCGTCATTGTCATCGTCTAAACCCTGCAAAACCGCTTTTCTATAGGCTTGTTCCAGCTCTGCTTGCGGAAATGAGTGAGGCATATCCTGAATTAGAGCGTGCTAGAAGTGTGATTACTCAAACCATAGAAAATGAAGAAGATCGTTTTAGGGAAACACTTGCAACTGGCTTAAAAATTTTAGAAGGGGAATCAAAACACATTAAAAATAAAATTCTCTCTGGGGAAGTTGCCTTTAAGTTATATGATACTTATGGCTTTCCGCTTGATTTAACGCAAGATATTTTGCGTGAAAAAGGTGTGAAAGTTGATGAAAAATCTTTTAATCTCGCACTTGAAAAACAAAAGGAAAAAGCAAGAGCAAATTGGGCTGGAAGTGGTGAGGCATCAACGGAAACCTTATGGCTAGATATTGCTAAAAATATTGGTGCAACCGAGTTTTTAGGCTATACAAGCACAAAATCTTCAGGTGATGTTCTTAAAATTATAACTTTTAGCCCTCATCATAATCCTGAAAATAACCCCCCATCCCCTCAGGAGAGGGAAGGGGTGAGGGCAGAACACCATAATAAAATTTCTCAATCTGAAGAAGGTGCAATCATAACAAATCAAACACCTTTTTATGCTGAATCTGGTGGGCAAGCCGGTGATAAAGGTATCATAAAAAATGATAATGGAATTTTTGAAGTTACTGATACAAAGAAATTCGCAGGCGGTTTATTTGTTCATTTCGGCAAGCAAGTTAAAGGCGAAATAAAAACTCACGATATTGTAAAATTAGAAATTGATGAAAATCGTAGAAGTAAAATCCGCAAAAATCACTCTGCAACTCATATTTTACACGCTGTTTTAAGAAATATATTAGGTGATTTTGTTACTCAAAAAGGCTCATTGGTGGAAGAAGATTATTTGCGTTTTGATTTTTCTTATAACAAGCCTTTAAGTGATGAAGAAATTAAAAAAATTGAACTTGAAGTTAATAAAATTATTGCTGAAAACACATCAGTTTCAACCAAAATTATGAAGCTAGAACAAGCAATAGATTCAGGTGCGATGGCTCTATTTGGTGAAAAATATTCTGATGAAGTGCGAGTGCTTTCAATGGGTGGCGTAACTAATTCTAATAATAGATATTCTGTTGAGTTATGTGGTGGCACGCATGTTGAAAGAACGGGTGATATTGGCTTATTCCGCATTATTCGTGAAAGTGGCGTTGCCTCTGGCGTTAGAAGAATAGAAGCAGTAACTGAAGAAAAAGCCCTAGAATTTATTTATAAAAAAGAGGAAATTCTTAACCAAATTTCTCAGAAATTAAAAGCAAATGATAATGAAATTTCTGATAAAATTGAAAAACTAATTTCTGAAAAAAAGGATCTTGAAAAACAAGTTTCAGAACTCAAGAAAAAGCTCGCTTTAGGGGGAAATTCAAAAGAAAATAATAATTCTTCTAGTGAGGTTGAAATTATAAATGGAACTAATTTCATCGCAAAAAAACTTAGTGGAATTGATGCTAAAGATTTAAGAGGAATTGTTGATGAAATTAAATCAAAACACACTTCGTGTGTAGTATTTTTAGTTTCTGAAAATGAAGGGAAAGCAACAATTTTAGCAGGCGTTACTAATGATTTAACAAATAAAATTTCTGCGGTTGATATAGTTAAAAAAGCGGTTGAAGCATTAGGTGGCAAGGGTGGCGGTGGGCGTGCAGATTTTGCTCAAGGTGGTGCACCGAGCGACGAAAATTATCCTCTAGCGGTTGAGATTGTTAAAGGTTTAATTATAGCTTAGTTTTAAGGTAAGCCAAGGGAGTCATTTCGAACAAAGTGAGAAATCTAGCTGTAGTGTATTCCTTCTAGATTTCTCAGCTCAACTCGAAATGACACTAGTTTTATTATTTTACTTGTCATCTCCGCGAAAGCGGAGATCTAAAACCTATCTTGGATTCCCGCTTTCGCGGGAATGACTAAATTTTTTCTTACTTAAAAAATTCGGGGCATGAAATAATAATATTTCGGAAATAATTTATAACAACCTTGCAAAGATAGAATTATTTTTAATTTCCTCTGGAATTGCTTGTTTACCTGCAATCCAGTTGTAAATATCAACATCATTTTCTTTGAGAATTGCCTCAAATTCTTCAATTTCAGCATCAGATAAATTATGTAAATTTTCTCGTGCGAAATTACCAAGAATTTTATCAGTTTCTTTACAACCCCTATACCAGCTTTGATATAATAATTTTTTTATTTTTGTTTCTCTATCCATTTGATATACTTATTTGAGTTAACTTTAAGAATATTTACAAATAATGCTAATAATAATTATACAGAGCATTGCATTTTCTTTGGCAATTGGAATAAATCTTTTCGGCTCTTTATTGCTTATTTCAATATTAGTTTGCCTAGATATTTTTACCATTCCTGAATTTAGCTTTTTTGCTAATAAAATTTTTATTAGTGCAATTTTTATTTTATTTATATGTGAGTTTTTTATTGATAAAATAAAGGGTTTTGATTGTGCATTAGATAGTATTTTATTTTTTTCTAAAATTCCTATTGCTAGTTTTTTATGCTTTTTACTTGCAGTTAAAGAAGGAATTTTATTACAAACTCTACTCTTTACTTTAGGTGCGATATTTTGTGCCGCTAGCCATTTTATAAAATTAGGTGCAAAAATTATTATTAACACCGCTGATAAACCCTATAAAATCTGGGTTTTTTCTCTGGTTGGTGATTTTTTATTATTGGCAATTTTGCTTTCAGCAATTTATAATCATTTAGTTTTTTTCACGATATTAACTTTATATATAACATTCATAAGCTGGTTTTTGCCTGAGATTTTTAGAGGCATAAGAAATATTACATTAGTTGTTTATGGAATCTTAACGGGAATTTATAAAAAATCCCGCCTTAAAAAATTATAATTTAAGTAAATTATTTTATCAATTTTTGCTGTTTCACGGCTAGGGCGTGTTGATATTTAATTCGTTGCAAGCGAAATGAGCTATTTTTGATATATAGCAAGAAAATTTGGAGACAGATAGTTACTCATATCTGCGAACAAATTTTAGTAGCTAGATAGCAAAAATAGCCATTTCCCTTCGGGTTGCTATCAATTTTGGCATACTGACTACGATAAATTTTTTGAAATATGAATAACTATTCCTTCAAAATTTATCTTGTTCTCTGCCAAAATTGATTTTGCAACGCTTCTACTAATTAAATATCAACACGCCCTAAACATTTGAATATATTGTGGCTTTTATAACATACTATATATAGTGTCGCAATCACACAACAAAGTAAATAAATACAATATATAGATAAATATTTTTTATTTTGTTAGTTGACCAATCAAACTTAAATATCTAATAATATTCTTCACGAGAAAAAAATTTTAACATAAATCAAGTGGAGAAGTTATGTCATACGCACAAGCGCAAAATTATGAGCCACAAATTTCACCAAGCACTAAACTTAGTGTTAAGGTTGATGAATCAAGAAGCGATAAATTAACTGATTTCGGCAAAGCGGTTTTAAGAGATAGATATTTATTACCTAATGAAGATTTTCAAACTCTATTTGCACGCGTTGCAGAACAATATGGTGATGATTTAGCCCACTCACAAAGGCTTTATGATTATATCAGCAATCTTTGGTTTATGCCCGCAACACCAATATTAAGTAATGGTGGCACTGAAAGGGGATTGCCAATTTCTTGCTTCTTAAATGAAACTCCAGATTCTCTAAATGGAATAGTTGATTTGTGGACAGAAAATGTATGGCTTGCGGCTCGTGGTGGCGGTATAGGTAGCTATTGGGGCAATCTTCGCTCTATCGGTGAAACTGTTCGTGGCAACGGCAAAACTTCTGGAGTTATTCCATTTTTAAGAGTGCAAGATTCTCTAACCCTTGCAATCTCGCAAGGCTCGCTTCGTCGTGGCAGTTCAGCGGTTTACTTACCTATTGACCATCCAGAGATTGAAGAATTTATTGAGCTTCGTCGCCCAACAGGTGGTGATCCTAATCGTAAAGCGTTAAATATTCACCACGGCGTTGTTATTACTGATGCCTTTATGAACGCAGTTGCAAATGATGAAGCGTGGGAGCTTAAAAGCCCTAAAGATAAAAGGGTTATCAGCGTTGTCAACGCAAGAGAATTATGGATAAAACTTCTTATCGCTCGCATTGAAACTGGTGAGCCATATTTACTATTTATTGATAATGTAAATAAAGCAATTCCTGAGCATCACAAAAAATTAGGACTTGATGTTAAAATGTCTAATTTATGTAGTGAGATAACACTGCCAACTGGTAAAGACCATCTTAATAAAGAAAGAACCGCTGTTTGTTGCCTCTCTTCACTAAATTTAGAATATTATGATGAGTGGAAAGATAATCGCCTATTCATTAAAGATGTGATGCGAATGCTGGATAATGTTCTGCAAGATTTCATTGATAATGCACCTGATTCTATGTCTCGTGCGAGATATTCTGCTTATCGTGAAAGAAGTGTTGGGCTTGGTGTTATGGGCTTCCACTCATATTTACAAGGCAAGATGGTTCCAATTGAGTCAGTAATGGCGAAAGTTTGGAATAAAAATATGTTTGAGCATATTCGCCGTGAGTGTGATGAGGCTTCTATTGAGCTTGCTGAGGAAAGAGGCTCTTGCCCAGATGCAGCAGAATGTGGCCTTACCGAAAGATTTAGCAATAAAATTGCTATTGCACCAACTGCTTCAATTTCAATCATTTGTGGTAACTCTTCCCCGGGGATTGAGCCTTATGCCGCAAATAGCTTTACACAAAAAACTTTAACTGGTTCATTCACTGTTAGAAATAAACATTTGAAGAATTTACTTGCATCAAAAGGTAATGATAATGATGAGGTTTGGTCTTCAATTTCTATGAATGAAGGCTCAGTGCAACATCTTGATTTCTTAAGTGAAGATGAAAAATCTGTTTTCAAAACCGCACAAGAAATTGATCAACGCTGGTTAGTTGAGCACGCCGCTGATAGAACAAATTTTGTTTGTCAGGCACAATCTCTAAACTTATTCTTCCCGGGTGATGTTCATAAGAAATATCTGCACGAAGTGCATTGGGCAGCTTGGAAAAAAGGTGTAAAAAGCCTTTATTATTGTAGGTCAACATCTATCCAAAGGGCAGAAAAAACACAAGAATTCACAGCTTCACAGCTTGAGATGAAACTTCAGCCCGCCACTAAAAAAGATAGAAAAACCTCCGCTGAAATTGCCCCCAAGCCAACTTATGAAGAATGTTTAGCTTGCCAGTAGCAGAAATATAATTGTAGAGCAAAGATAATATAAATGAAAATATATCTTTGCTTTACTAAATTTACATTGAAATTAGACGAAATTTTGCTATAATGCTTGCCTTAGATGTTATATAACTATCTGTTTTTTAACAAGTTTATAAGTTTTATGGAAGAAGAAAGAAAGATTCGTCAAAAAATTGCATTGCTTCAAGATGAACATAGAAGTTTAGATTTCAAAATCGCAACCTTAGCAGTTAATATGCTAGAAATGCAAAGGCTAAAAAAACAAAAATTATCTCTAAAAGATGAAATTTCTAGGCTTTCATCTATGTTGCACCCAGATATTGTTGCCTAATTCAACAAAAATTTTCCAATGACAAAAACTAATAAAACCAAAAAAGAGCCTGTAATTTCTATTATTATGGGTAGTAAAAGTGATTTTGAAACTATGTCTTTTGCTGGTCAAGTTTTAGATGATTTTTCTATTAGCTATGAAACACTTATAATTTCTGCCCATCGCACGCCAGATAGAATGTTTAAGTTTGCTAAAGAAGCTGAAAATAGAGGGGTAAAAATTATTATTGCTGGTGCTGGTGGGGCGGCACATTTACCGGGTATGGTTGCTTCAATTTCAAATCTTCCGGTGCTTGGTGTGCCGGTTAAAAGCAAAAGTTTGAAAGGGCTTGATAGCTTACTTTCAATAGTGCAAATGCCAGCTGGAATACCGGTTGGAACGCTTGCAATAGGTGAAGCAGGTGCAAAAAATGCTGCATTGTTAGCGGTTAGAATTTTAGCAACAAATGATAAAAATATCGCTAAAAAACTTGCGGAATTTCACAAAAAGCAAACTGCTTCAATCGCACTTAAGCCTTAGGCACTGTTAGCTAATTATTATAAATTTGCTATTTGTTTAATTTTGGCATAGAGCAAAGAAAATTTGAAATGGTGCAACTAAATTTTATAAAACTTTGCTAACAGTGCCTAATGTTATGTTTCAAGAGCAATTTAGAATTGAAGAGCTTAAAGCATTAATTAAACATCATAATAAAAAATATTATCAAGATTCCAAGCCAGAGATTTCTGATGCGGAATATGATAAATTAATGCAGGAGCTTGAAAAGTTAGAAGAAGCATTTCCGAGCCTCAAAACTTCTGATAGCCCCACCCAGAAAGTTGGTTATAAACCACTTGAAAAATTTGAAAAAGTTAAGCATTCCAAGCCAATGCTATCTTTAGCAAATGCTTTTTCAATGGAAGATATTTCAGATTTTATAACTCGCATCAAAAGATTTTTAGGTGAAGAAAATAACAAAAATTTTAATCTAGAATTATTTTGTGAGCCTAAAATTGATGGGCTTTCTTTCTCTGCAAGATATGAAAACGGCCTGCTTGTTATGGCTGCAACAAGGGGTGATGGGGAAGAGGGTGAAAATATAACTCAGAATATTAAAACCATAAAAACTCTTCCGCAAAAATTAATTGGTGATTTTCCAGAAATTTTGGAAATTAGAGGCGAAGTTTATTTAAGCCATAGTGATTTTGAAAAAATCAACCTAGAGCGACAAGAAAAAGGTGAAGAGCTTTTTGCAAATCCTAGAAATTGTGCATCTGGAAGTTTGCGTCAGTTAGATGCAAACATTACCGCCAGCAGAAATCTTAAATATTTTGCTTATGGCTGGGGTGAAATTTCAGATGCAAAATGGCAAACTCAATCAGGGGCATTAGAATATTTTAATTCACTTGGTTTTATTACAAATCCGCTTGCAAAACTCTGTAAAAATATTTCTGAGGTTGAGGATTTTTATAATAATTTTTTTTCTCAAAGGGCAAGCCTTGATTATGATATTGATGGGTTAGTTTATAAAGTTAATTCTTGCGAGCTTCAAGAAAGGCTTGGCTTTATCGCTCGTTCGCCAAGATGGGCGATTGCTCATAAATTTCCTGCTGAACAAGCAGAAACAATCATTGAAAACATAACCATTCAAGTTGGACGAACAGGTGCTTTAACGCCAGTTGCAGAGCTAAAGCCAATTAATATTGGTGGTGTTGTTGTTAAAAGAGCAACCCTTCATAATAAAGATGAAATTGAACGCAAAGATATTAGAATTGGTGATTATGTTATTTTGCAAAGGGCTGGTGATGTTATACCCCAAATTGTTAAGGTTTTAGAGGAAAAGCGAGATTTAACTAAAAGCAAAATTTTTGAATTTCCATCTAATTGCCCTGTGTGTAATTCTCCTGCAATTCGTGAAAATGATGATGCGGTTACTAGATGCACCGGCGGAATTTCTTGCGAAGCACAAGCGGTTGAATATCTGAAATATTTTGTTGCAAGAGACGCTTTTGATATTGAAGGTTTAGGAAAGCGCCAAGTTGAAGAATTTTATCAAAAAGATTTTATTAAAACGCCCGCTGATATTTTCACACTTGAAGAAAGAAATAATTTTCTACAAATTGAAAATCTTGAAGGTTACGGCAAAATTTCAGTTCAGAAATTATTTAATGCCATTCAAAATCGCAGAAAAATTGAGCTTCAAAAATTTATTTTATCGTTAGGCATAAGGCATATCGGGCAAGAAAACGCCAAATTAATTGCTAAAAATTACATTTCCTTTCAGGAATTTTATAATAAAATTACCAATATTTGTAGTTTAGAAAATGATTATGCGAACGCCCCAGAATATGCAGAATTACTGGCAATAGATGGGCTTGGTGAGAAAATAGTTAAATCAATAATAATTTATTTTTCTAATAAAAAACATCTCACAATAATTAATGATTTGCTGAAATATGTAGAGGTTGAAGATTATAAAGAATCACAAAAAATTAACTCCGCATTAACAGGTAAATCCGTTATTTTTACTGGAACTTTAGAAAAAATGAGCCGAGCAGAGGCAAAAGCTAAGGCGGAAAATGCAGGGGCTAAAGTTGCCTCTTCCATTTCTGCTAAAACTGACTATTTAATTGCAGGGGCAGATGCAGGCAGTAAGCTAAAAAAAGCAACAGAGCTAAATATTAAAATTCTCTCTGAAGATGAATTTTTGCAGATGGTTAATGGATAGTGTTAGGTGGCACTTTGCGTCATTTCGAACGAAGTGAGAAATCTAGAAAGAATATATTTCAGCCAGATTTCTCGCTCCGCTCGAAATGATGATAATACTTCCCACTTCCCCCTTGCAACATAATTATAAAATATGAATCGTTTTGTTAAAGATAAACCAATTCCAGAAACTAGAGTTGTAGTTGCAATGAGTGGTGGCGTGGATAGCTCAACGGTTGCCGCACTTATGCACGAAGAAGGCTATGAGGTAATAGGCATAACCCTTCAATTATATGATTATGGCAAAGCCATAGGTAAGAAGAACGCTTGCTGTGCAGGGCAAGATATTGAAGATGCTAGAAATGTCTGTGATAAACTTGGCATTCCGCATTATGTGCTAAATTATGAATCAATTTTCAAAGAAAGTGTAATGGAAGATTTCGCCGATAGTTATTTAAGGGGTGAAACGCCAATTCCTTGTGTTCGTTGTAATCAATCAGTTAAATTTAGAGATTTATTCAAGGTAGCTAAAGATTTACAAGCAGATGCATTAGTTACAGGGCATTATATCCGCAGGATTAACGGCGAAAAAGGTGCTGAGCTTCATAACGCCATTGATGCTAATAAAGATCAATCTTATTTTCTATTTGCAACTACGCGAGAACAACTTGAATATATTCACTTTCCGCTTGGTGATATGACAAAAGCAGAAACCCGCTCTCACGCTCAAAGATTTGGTCTTGGAGTGGCTGAAAAGCCTGATTCTCAAGATATATGTTTTGTTCCTAACGGAAATTACGCTTCAGTTGTGCAGAAAATCCGCCCGCAAGCGATGGATCCGGGAGAGATTATTCACATCGCATCAGGTGAAGTTTTAGGTATGCATAGCGGTATAATTAATTTTACTAGAGGGCAAAGAAAAGGCATTGGCGGTGGTAATAAAGAGCCACTATATGTTATAAAAATTGATGCTGAAACTAAAAGAGTTTTTGTTGGGGAAGAAAAATATCTTTTTGAAAATAGCCTTAAAATTAAGGAGTTAAACTGGCTTGGTGATGTTGATAGTGCAGGTAAGCCAATCATTCCTGAAAATGGCTTAAATGTTGAGGTAAAACTTAGATCTCTTTCAAAACGGAAACTCGCAAAATTAAAAATTTTAGATGAAAAAGGTAATTGTGAAATTCTGCTTGCGGAAGAAGAAAGGGCAATAACCGCAGGGCAAGCCTGTGTTTTTTATCAAGATACTAGAGTTCTAGGTGGCGGCTGGATAGTTAGTTAATATAACTAAACAATTGCACTAAAACCCTCTATTTGCGATAGGGTGAAATTTCGGAGTTTTTGGAAATCATTTTTATTTTCTACATAAAATTTATACCAATCTGCGGTAAGTTTTATAGCTTGCTTTGGGCTTAAATTTGGTTTCCAGCTAAGTTCATTTCTAGCTTTATTATTATTTAGGCCTAAAAATTTTGCTTCATAATGTGCATTTTTCTCTGAAATTATTTCATAAGAAAATTTATTTTGATTAGAAAAATTTTGCAGAAAAATTTTGGTTAAATTTTCTACATTTATTTTTTCTTCTTCTGCATTGGGGCCAAAATTATAGGCTTGATTAAAAGTTTTAGGTTGAGAATTTATTTTATAAATTAGCAATAAATAGCCAAAAATGCTCTCAAGAACATGTTGCCAAGGGCGAATTGCATTTGGGTTTCTAATAATAATTTTTTGGTTTTTACTTAATGCATCAAAAATATCTGGCACTAATCTATTTTCTGAAAAATCGCCCCCACCAATAACATTTCCGGCTCTTGCGGTGGCGATTTCAATATTCGTATCATTGAAAAAAGATTCTCTGTAAGAATTGCTAATTATCTCCGCACAAGCTTTTGAGGCGGAGTAGGGGTCTTTACCGCCAAGTTTATCTGATTCTATAAAATCCCGCTGATCTTCATTATTTTCATAACATTTATCAGAGGTAACATTCAAAATAATTTTTACTGAATTACATTTTCTACAGGCCTCAAATAAATTAACTAAGCCCATTAAATTGGTTTCAAAATTCGTTACAGGGTCATCATATGATCTAAGAACTATAGGCTGTGCGGCTAGATGTAAGATAATTTCTGGTTTGAATTTTTGAATTGCAGAATTTAATTTCTGAAAATCTCTTATATCGCCAAATTCGTTATAATCAATTAACTCTGAAATTCTTAGGCTATCAAACATACTGCCGCGAAAATTTTCAGGTGGCAAAGCGTAACCATAAATTTCAGCTCCTAAATTTTTAAGCACCAAACTTGCCCAGCTTCCCTTAAAGCCAGTATGCCCAGTTAAAAAAATTTTTTTATTTTTGAAGAAGTTATTTTGCATTTTTTTTATTATCCCAAACGCACCATTCGGCTTTATTTTGGCTCCATAAATCTTCTAAGTGGTTTTTATCTCTAAGTGTATCCATTGCTTGCCAAAAGCCATTATGCTTATATGAAGCAAGTTGTTTTTCTTGTGCAAGTTTTTCTAAAGGTTGCCTTTCAAAAATAGTTTTTGGATTATCAATATAGTCAAAAATCTTTCTATTGAGAACAAAAAAACCGCCATTAATATAACCGCCATCGCCGGCTGGCTTTTCAAGAAATTCAGTAACGGTGCCATCATCTTGCATTTGCACTGCACCAAACCTGCCGGGTGGCTTGGTTGCAAGCATAGTTGCAATTTTTTTATGTTTTAAGTGAAATTCTATTTCATTTTTTATATTAACATTGGCAACGCCATCACCATATGTCATACAAAAGTTTTCATCATTTATATAATCTTTAATTAGCTTAACCCTGCCGCCTGTCATTGATTCTTCCCCAGTATCTATAAGCGTAACACGCCAAGGCTCAGATGTTGAATTGTGAATTTCTACGCTGTTATTTCGTAAATCATAAGTTACATCAGACATATGCCTATAATAATTTGCGAAATATTCTTTGATGATATAGCCCTTATAACCTAAGCAAATTACAAAATCATTCACGCCATAATGTGAATATATTTTCATAATATGCCATAATATTGGTTTGCCACCAATTTCTATCATTGGCTTAGGTTTAACTTGGGTTTCCTCAGAAATTCTTGTGCCAAGCCCACCTGCTAAAATAACTGCTTTCATAAATTTTTTAATTTTTCTAATAAAAATTCTTCAGTTGGAAAATCTGGATATATGATATTCTTGAAATTATAATTTGCAATAAATTCAGCAATTTGCTTGCTTAAAGTTAGTGCCGTTAGGTTTGAAAAATCTTGCAGGTTTTTTATAAAAATATCTGCGGTTCTGGCAGAAAAAAACAAAATATAAGTATTTTTAAGATCTTTAATTTCTGAAATTTTTTGCGGTAGCATTTTAATTTCTTTTGCTTGGTATAAAATTTCTCTACGGTAATTATAACCATTTGAGGTAAGCATATTTTCTAAATTGCCTTTTGTTACATCTGCAGAAATGTGTATAAAATACGCCTCTTTTTTATAATTATTTTTTATAAAATTGAAAATTGCCACCTCGCCAGAAATTTCAGTGCCTTTAATATAAGCAGAATTTACATTTGAAAAACCTAGCTTTTTTGCCTGTTCTGCGGAGTTATCGCCGGCGGTTATAATCTCAAAATCTCTAATTTTAGTATTTTTCGCAAGGGCTAAAACACCATTGCTTGAGGTTATAATTAACTTACAATTTTTCGTAAAATTTATTGGTTTTTCAAGTAACTCAATTTCAATTAAAGGTAGGTTAATAATTTCAAAATTTTTATTTAATTCGCTAATTTTTTTGCTGAGTTTTTTATTTTCTCTTTCAGGGCGGGTGATAATTAAGGTTTTTTTCATAGAAAAAAAACCTCACCGCTGGAAATTTTTTTTATCTCACCTTCAGATAAAAAATTTAGCAAGCCCATCTCATCAATTTTTAGAATTTGCCCTGAAATTTTTTTATCATATAAGTTTATTTCTGCAAAATTTGTTAGTAGAATTTTATTAATTTCATCAGCAATTTTTTGAAATCCAAAATTATCATTAAGCATTTTTACTTGGTTAAAATTTTTGATTATTTCATTTAAGCAAAATTCTAAATTATAGTTAAACCCAAGTTGAGAAAGGCTTGTGGTTGGCTTTTCAATTAAATAATCAGGTGCGGAGAAAATATTAAAACCAACGCCACAAATTAAATAATTTTCTTGTTTTTCAAGTAAGATACCGCAGATTTTTTTATTATTAACTAGCACATCATTTGGCCATTTAATTTGCGGGGTTACTTCTAAATTTTGTAAAAATTTTGCAATCGCAAGGGCAAAAAAATAAGAATAATTTTGCGGAGAGGCCTCTTTTGAAATATCAAAAATAAAGCTCGTAAATAAATTTCCTGATTCTGAAATCCACTCCCTATTATTTCTGCCCCTGCCAGCTGTTTGGCTTAAGGCAAGAATTATAGTATTATGATATAAAAAATTTTTATTTTGTAAAATTAGCCTTTTTGCTTCATCATTCGTGCTATCAAGAATTTCATATTCTTTAATAGTAAACCCAAGAAAATTTTTACTTATCACAGCCATTATTGGTTGATTTTTGGAAGTTAATGGTTGGTGGAATTGCCTAACTACTACAGATAATCAAACACAATATATTGTGAGATAATAGCCTTAAATTTAGAAATATAAATGCAGAGAGAAATCACAAATAAGCAGATAAAGCCAATTACTAATTTTAGAGAAATATTTTCAGAGGTAGAAATTTTTGCTTCAGAAATTTCATCAAAATAAATAATTTTAACAATTCTTAAATAGTAAAAACACGCAACCACACTAGCAAAAATTGCAAATAAAATTATGAAGTAATTTTCTGCCTCAACCGCAGAAACAAAAACATAAAATTTTGCCCAAAAGCCAGCAAGTGGCGGTATGCCTGCAAGTGAAAACATTAAACTGCTAAGAATAATTGCTGAAATTGGTGCGGTTTTTGAAAGCCCAGAAAGATCAGAAATTTTGGTTAAATCTTCCCCCTCTTTTTGCAGGCTTGTGAAAATTGCAATCACACCAATAGAAGAAATTGTATAAATTGTAATATATATCACCGCGGCAATAGAAGCCCCAGCCCCACCAACCGATAAAACCGCCAGTACAAAGCCAATATTCGCAATGCTACTATATGCAAGAAGCCTTCTAATATCATTTTGCTTTAAGCCTGCAAACGCACCAAGTAACATTGAAAGCACCGCAGAAAAGGCGATAATTAGCGAAAAAGCTGGGAAAATATCATCACCAAGTAAAGTAACTAGCCTAATCAAAAATGCGATTGAGGCGATTTTTGGTATAGTTGATATAATTGCTAACACTGATTTGCTAGAGCCCTCATAAACATCAGGTGCCCACATATGCATTGGCACTGCTGAGATTTTGAAGAAGAAGCCAGATAATACAATAACTAAGCCAATTACGCTTGCCAAAGGTAAATCAGAAATTTTGGTTGCAAGGGTGAATTCAATTGCAATATCTGTGAGGTTTGTGCTTCCTAAAAAGCCATAAATCATTGAAGAGCCAAATAAAATAAGGCAGCTTGCAACAGCACCAAGCACAAAATATTTAACGCCAGCTTCAGTTGCAGATGTGCTATCGCGGTTAATTGCAACCATTACATATGAAGAAAGGCTCATAAGCTCAAGCCCTAAATACATTATTATTAAGTCATTCGCAGAGATTAATAAAAACGCACCAATGCAAGAAAGTGTTGATAAAATAGGAAATTCAAAAATTTTGCTACCGCTGAAAAATTTATCATTATTAAAAATTACTAAAGAAAATATGAATAAGATAGTAACGATAATTTTCATTAAATTTGCAAAACTATCAGGGGTGAAGCTATCTAAAAATATTGCGTTTGCAGAGGAAATTTTATTACTACAAGCAATCAGCAAATATAAAACCGCAAAGGAAATTAATATTAAAATTTTGCTTATACATTTTGATTTAGAATCACATTTTGAAAACACGCCATACATCAGCAATAAAAGTGCCGATAAGGATAAGATTAATTCTGGAATTATGTATTTTATTTGCTCTATCATTTTTTATAAATCTATATTATCTTTTCTAACATTGTTTTAACTGCCTTGCCAGTTGCATCTGTAACAAGCCAAGGGGCAACGCCATATAAAATTGTTAAAATTGCAAGTGGGTAAAGGCTTAATTTTTCAGTGATGGTTAAATCTTCCAAAGATGAAATTTCAGAGTTTTTAATCTCACCAAAAATAACCTTTTTATATAACCATAGCATATACGCAGCACCAAGAATAACGCCAGTTGCAACCACTGCACAGGCAATAATATTGCTTTTGAATAGCCCAAGAAGAACTAAAAATTCACCCACAAAACCGCTTGTTGCAGGCAAGCCCACTGAAGACATTGTGAATACTAAAAATAGTAATGAATATTTAGGCATAACATTTACCACGCCGCCATAAGCATCAATTTTTTTGGTGTGCATTCTATCATATAAAACACCAACACAAAGGAATAAAGCCCCAGAAACTATACCGTGGCTTAACATTTGGAATAAAGCCCCTTCAACTGCTTGTTGGTTTAGGGCGAATATCCCTGCGGTTACATAGCCCATATGTGCCACTGATGAATAAGCTATCATCTTTTTCATATCTTCCTGCATAAGTGCGATTAAGGAAGTGTAAACCACTGCAATGCCTGAGAGTATAAATACAAAATCAGCAAAATAGATGCTTGCATCTGGCAATATCGGCAGTGAAAATCTTATAAAACCATAAGCACCAAGTTTTAGTAAAACGCCCGCTAAAATTACAGAGCCAGCCGTTGGAGCCTGCACGTGAGCATCAGGCAACCAAGTATGAAATGGGAACATTGGCACTTTTACCGCAAATGATGCAAAAAACCCAAGCCAGAGCCATTTTTGAATGTCAGTATCAAAATAATTTGGTGCTTCTGATGTGATTTTAATAATATTTGTTGTTCCTAATTCTTGATAAATATAAATCACCGCAATTAATAAAAATAAAGAGCCAAGCAAAGTATATAAGAAAAATTTATATGAGGCATAAACCCTGTTTTCTGCACCCCAAACGCCAATAATTATAAACATTGGTATAAGTGATGCCTCAAAGAAAAAGTAAAATAATAGGAAATCAAGCGATACAAACACGCCAATTACAAGCGTTTCAAGTAGTAAGAATAAAATCATATATTCTTTGATACGCTTTTCTATTGAATTCCAGCTGGATAAAATACAAATTGGAATTAGCAAAGTTGTTAATAATATTAAGTAAATTGAAATTCCATCAACGCCAAGATGATAATAAATTTTGCTACCTTCAAGCCATTCAAATTTTTCTATGAATTGGTATTTGCTGGAATTTTTGTTGAAATTTGAATATAAAACAAGTGATACAATAAAGGTTATACCGCTAAAAATTAAGGCTAAAATTCTAGCACTTCTATCAGAGAAAGATTTTTCTTCCGCATTATTAGTTTTTTGCAAAAGTGAAATTGCAATTATAACCGCACCTAAAGCTGGCAAAAAAGTTAGTAATGTTAATATTGGAAAATCCATAATTTTTATGCTCTAAAAATAATATAACCGATTGCTAAAATTAAACCAATCAGCATTAAAAATGAATAATGATAAATAAAACCAGTTTGTGCAAACCTTAATAAGCCGCCGATTTTAGATGAAATAAACGCAAGCCCATTTGGCATAGAATCAACTAATTTAACATCAAAAAACTTCCAGAAAATAGTGCCTTTTCTTTTTGCACCATTAACAAAAATGAATTCATAAATTTCATCAATATACCATTTGTTAGAAAATAATTTATATAAAGGCTTGAAGAAATTTGCAATTTGTGCAGGTAAAGATTTTACAAAAACATAGCATATTAACGCAAGTAAGAACCCTGCAACGCCTACATAAAGCGGGGCTTTTTTAACCTCAGCTGGCACATTATGAGCTTGTTTATAAATTGAAATTTCTTTGATTTTATTTTCTTTAGAAACAATTTCCAGTTTGCCTTCTGCAATAGATTCATTCCAGAATTTTAATTTAGGTTTAACAATGCCATAATTATTAGCAAACACGCCACCAATGAAAATCGCCCCAATTGCAAGGGTGATCAGAGGTATTGTCATAATTTTTGGTGATTCGTGAATATGGGAAATAGTTTCCTCATCAGCTCTGCATTTATTGTGAAATACCATAAAGATTAAACGCCAAGAATAAAAGGCGGTTAAA
The DNA here is from genome assembly GCA_964445765.1 of uncultured Rickettsiales bacterium. Classification (GTDB taxonomy): domain Bacteria; phylum Pseudomonadota; class Alphaproteobacteria; order Rickettsiales; family UBA8987; genus JANPLD01. The sequence goes on from CAYULD010000002.1 coordinate 445,600, forward strand.
AATGCGGTGGTTAAGCCAACCCAAAAAGCATAGCCTGCATATCTATTGCCCGCTTGTGATGATGCGTAAGCAACTTCTAAAACCATATCTTTTGAATAATAGCCAGACATTAGCGGAAAGCCCGTAATTGCAAGTGTTCCGATAAGCATCATAAGGTAAGTAAGGGGGATTTTCTTCCACAAACCGCCCATTTTGCGGATATCTTGCTCATCACTCATTGCGTGAATAATACTACCTGCGGAAAGGAAAAGCAAAGCCTTGAAAAAGCCGTGTGTGTATAGGTGAAATATCCCTGCACCATAAGCTGAAACACCACACGCAAAAAACATATAGCCAAGCTGTGAGCAAGTTGAATAGGCAATAATTTTCTTAATATCATTTTGCGTTAAGGCAATAGTTGCCGCAAAAATTGCAGTGGTAGCACCGATTATAGTTATCATATTTAGGGCAATTTCTGATTGCTCAAAAACGGGCGACATTCTTGCTACTAGGAAGATTCCAGCGGTAACCATCGTTGCGGCGTGGATAAGTGCTGAAACTGGTGTTGGGCCTTCCATCGCATCTGGAAGCCAAGTATGCAAGCCAAGTTGTGCTGATTTTCCCATACAGCCGATAAATAACATCACGCAAATAAAATCAAACGCCTTGTAAGAACAGCCAAAAATCTCAATTTTAGAAGATTTATATTCAGAAATATTTGCAAAAATATCTGCAAAATTGATACTACCAAATATATAAAAAATTGCGAATAAGCCGATTGCCATTCCAAAATCACCAACCCTATTTACAATAAAAGCCTTCATTGCGGCGGCATTTGCGGAAGGCTTTTTGAACCAAAAACCAATTAGTAAATATGAGCATAAGCCAACCCCTTCCCAGCCTAAGAAAAGCTGAAGCAAATTATCAGAGGTAACTAACATCAACATAAAAAAGGTGAATAAACTCAGATATGAGAAAAACCTTTGAGGGTGTTCATCGTGGCTCATATAGCCAATAGAATAGATGTGAACTAAAGCTGAAACTGAAGTTACAAGCGTTAGCATTATTGCGGTTAGCATATCCACCTTAAACGCCCAAGAAACTTGAAAACCGCCAGATTCAACCCATTTATATAGCACAGGTGAAAAAGTTTTTCCGCTTAATACTTCAAAGAAAATAACCCAAGCTAATATTGCAGAAATTAAAACTGATGAAGTGGTGATTAATTGAGCTAAACTCGGTTTTAAGCATTTTGTATTTAACCCAACAAAAACCGCCCCAATTAAAGGCAGTAAAACTAATATTTTTATTAATAATTCCATCTCAAATTTTATTTTTTATCTTTTGTAAATTTTTTATTTTTTTCTTGTCATTACCTAAATTGTTGCATTAAGCAAAAATTTTCAGGTAATCTAAAAGAGTCATTTCGAACGAAGTGAGAAATCTGGTTAGTTTGCATTCTTTCTAGATTTCACGCTTTGCTCGAAATGACTCAAGTTTTATATCTTGATACCCTATATTTTTTCTTCTGTAAAAATTCGGGGTATAACAAAAATTAGTAAACACTAACCCTTCAAGCTATTTATATCTTCTACTTCTATAGAGTTTTTATTTCTATAAAACACCACTAAAATCGCAAGGCCAATAGCGGCTTCAGCGGCAGCAACAGTTAGCACAAAAAAAGTAAATATCTGCCCCTTTAAGTCAGCATTAAAGGCAGAAATTGCAACAAAATTTATATTTACTGCTAATAGCATTAATTCAATAGACATCATAATATTGATGATATTTTTGCGTGCGAGAAATATACCGCACACGCCAATTACAAATATTAAAGAGGCAACTAATAAATAATGCGTTAAACCAATATCTGTTAAGGCAATTTCTGAAAATATGTTCTTAAAATCATTCATTTTTATAGTTTTATCATTTTTTGTTTATCATATACCTATCCCTAGAACCTATATTCCCTTACCAACTTCAACCTTTACAATCTCAAGAGAATTTTTAATAGTTCTAGCATTTTGCTTTTCAATATCTTGCCTTTTAACACCTTGCCTTTCACGATGCGTTAGCACTATTGCACCAATCATTGCAACTAATAAAATTAAGCCTGAAATTTGGAACATTAAGATGTAATCAGTGTATAAAACATTACCAATTTGATGTGTATTTGTGTTTTTTATGAAATGTTTTTCTTCATTTTTTGCAGGCTTATTTTTTGCTTTTTCAAATTCTTCATCAGCTTTTTTAATGGAATTTAGCAAGCTATCTTCTTTAACTTCTTGAGATTTTTTATTTTCTTTTTTTGAAGTTTTAATATCTTCTTTATTTTCTTCTAATGTAATTACTTTTTTATCTTGCTTGTTTTCTTTTGCTTTAACGCTAGTAACCGCACATTTTGTAATTGCTTCATCTGATGATGCGATAATCACCGCACCTATTTCTAAAAATAAAATTGCCGCTAAAATTAAACCAATTGGCAAATATGCTTGAAAGCCTTTTTTAAGTGATGCTGTTTTGATATTTAGCATCATCACCACGAATAAGAAAAGCACAGCAACTGCACCCACATAAACAATTACAAGAAGCATCGCTACAAATTCAGCACCAAGTAAAACGAATAAGCCTGCGGAATTAAAGAAGGCAAAAATCAACCATAAAACTGCGTGAACAGGGTTTTTTGAGCATATTACAGCAACTGCCGAACCCGAAGTTACAATCGAAAATAAATAAAATAATATTGTCTCAAAAATCATAATTTATAAAATTTTTACTTTTTTAAGTATTTCAAAAAATTAAACTTGCCACTTGTAACCTGCCACTTACCACTATCCTATCTAAACTCATCTTCCGCTTCTAGCCTTTTAGCAAGTAAATATTCCCATCTATCGCCGTTAGCTAAAAGTTTGTCTTTGTTATATAATAATTCTTCGTGAGTTTCAGTTGCGAATTCTAAATTTGGGCCTTCAACAATGGCATCAACTGGGCAGGCTTCCTCACACATACCGCAATATATGCATTTTGTCATATCTATATCATAGCGGGTTGTTCTGCGAGAGCCATCTTCCCTTTCTTCCGCTTCAATGGTGATTGCTTGAGCTGGGCAAACTGCTTCACATAATTTACAAGCTATGCATCTTTCTTCGCCGTTTGCATATCTTCTTAATGCGTGCTCGCCCCTAAACCTTGTAGAAATAGGCCCCTTTTCATAAGGGTAATTAATTGTAACTTTTGGCTTGAACATATATGAAAAAGTTTTCCACATACCAAGCAAAATCTCTGAAAGTAAAAATCTATTTAAGCTTTTGAACATTATATCTACCACTTAAAAAACACTAAATAACCAGAAACTAAAACTACCCAAATTAATGATACAGGCAGGAATATTTTCCAGCCGAGCCTCATTAATTGGTCATATCTATATCTTGGCAATGCTGCACGCACCCATATAAAACAGAAAAGTAGGAAGAAAACTTTTGCCGCAAACCATATAAAAGGCGGTATAAAACTTAGTGCAGGTATATCAATTATTGGAAGCCACCCACCTAAAAATAATATGGTTGTCATACCGCACATTAAAATCATATTAGCATATTCGCCTAAGAAAAATAAGGCGAATGTCATAGAGGAATATTCCACATTAAAGCCAGCAACAAGCTCTGCTTCTGCTTCGGGTAAGTCAAAAGGGTGGCGATTTGTTTCAGCCAAAGTTGAGATGAAAAACATCACCACCATTGGCACTAATAATAAATGCTCATACCAAGTTCTTTGTTCAAAACTAAGCACAATATCCGTTAAATTCATAGAGCCAGCAAATAGCAATGCAGTTATAACTATCAAGCCGAGTGATACTTCATAAGAAACCATTTGTGCTGATGAGCGAATTGCCCCTAAGAATGAATATTGAGAGTTTGAAGCCCAGCCAGCAATTATAATTCCATAAACGCCAAGTGAGGAAATTGCGAATAAATATAAAACGCCAACATTTATATCTGCTAAGGCAAAGCCTTCTGTAACTGGAATAACCGCCCAACCTATCATCGCTAAAATAAAGGTTAGCATTGGTGCTAAGATGAATAAAACTTTATTAGCTTTAGCTGGAATAACTGTTTCTTTTAGGAATAATTTTACACCATCAACAAGTGGTTGAAGCAAGCCAAAAGGCCCCACGACATTTGGGCCCTTGCGAAGTTGCATTGCGGCGATTACTTTTCTTTCAACAAAAGTTAAGTATGCAACGCAGATTAATAAAGGCACTATAATTAGTAAAACGCGAATTAATATCCAAAGTGGTGGCAGGCACTCTGGCAATGTCATTACGCAAGATTGTATTTCCTCAAAATTTATCATTAAATTTTTATTATAATTTTTTATACCCTTTTGTCAGGGGGTATTCACTATGTATAGATTGTCATCGCCCGAGTTGCGTAGCAACTATAGGGCGATCCATTAACCTATTGATTTAGATTACCCTATAATTTTTCTAAAGATTGATATCTTTATAAAAATTCGGGTAATGACAAATCCATCTATATATGGTGAACACTCCCTTTTGTCATAACCCTTTGCCTTTCTGGCAAAATTTAGATAATGATACAAAACTCCTCACCCTAGCACCTAGCCCCTAGAACCTAGCCCCTAATAATAATTTTTTATTAAAGCCTTTTTCCTCACCAAATTCTGCGTTGCAAGCAATCATAGTTTTTGAAACACGAGAGATGGGATCAGTAAAATAAAAATTAAAATTATCAGATTCTATTGCCATTTTAGTAAGCCTACCTGCTGGTAAACTCTCACTAGATGGCCATTTTGCAGGTGAAATTTTATCAATATTCTTAAATGTTGCGGAAGTTTTTTCTAATTCTTTTCTAATTTCATCAATCGTTGCGAAGCTATCAATACCTAATTTAGCAGAAAGCTCAGAAATTATGATGAAATCTTGCTTTGCTTCACCCACTGGAAAAGCCGCAAGCCTCGTTTTTTGAGCTCTCCCCTCTAAATTAACATAAAGAGCATTTTTTTCAGTATAAGCCGCACTTGGTAAAATTACATCTGCCACTGAAGCCCCTGCATCCCCATGATGACCAATATATATCACAAAAGGCCTATCAAGCCCTTTAACATCAATTTCATCTGCACCGTGTAAAATTAAAACTTCAATATCACCAGATTTCGCAGAATGTAGAATTGTATAAGTATCTTTACCATTATTTTGAGGCACAAAGCCAATTTCTAAACCGCCAGTTCTTGCGGCGAATCTTTGTAAGGCGTTTAAGCCATTCCAATCATCCCTAACGGCATTATATTTTTCTGCAATTTTGAGTGCGAGGGATAAAATTGCCTCTGCATCGCCCCTTTTATAAATTGCATTACCTAAAATAATCACAGGGTTTTTTGCTGATGATAATTTCTCACAGAAAAGGTGATTTCCATATAAAATATCTTCTAAAATTTTAGGGTCAGAGCCTAAATTTTGATGCGGATAAGTTAAATCAATTTCATTACCAATTACCGCTATTGGAATTTTTTTATTGCTACAAATTTTTCTAATTCTTGCATTTACAATCGGTGCTTCATATCTAGGGTTAGAGCCAACAAGCAAGATTAAATCTGCTTTTTCAAGCCCTTCAATCGTGGTGTTAAATAAATAAGATGCACGAATATTAGCATTATAATTTGCACCATCTTGCCTGCAATCATAATTTCTAACACCTAAATTATCTAGCATATTTTTGAGGGCGAACATTGATTCTACATCAACTAAATCACCAGCTATTGCACCAATTCTATCAGGGTTAGTTTGTTTTAATATTTGTGATATTAACGCATAAGCCTCTTCCCAAGTTGAAGGTTGAAGCCTGCCCATTTTGCGAATATAAGGCTTATCAAGCCTTTGATATTTAAGCCCTTCAAAACCATAGCGAGTTTTATCTGAAATCCATTCTTCGTTAATTTCTTCATTAACTCTTGGTAGAACTCTTAAAACTTCGTTGCCTCTAGTATCAACCCTAATATTTGAGCCAACTGCATCAAGCACATCAATAGTTTCAGTTTTTTTAAGCTCCCAAGGGCGAGCTTTATATGCATAAGGTTTTGAGGTTAGAGCACCAACTGGGCATAGATCAATAATATTTCCTGAAAGCTCAGAGCTCAACCCCCTTTCAATATAAGTTCCAACTTCCATATGCTCACCCCTGCCAGTGGCACCAAGTTCTGGAACGCCAGCAATATCAGTCATAAAGCGAATACATCTTGTGCAGTGAATGCACCTTGTCATATGGGTTTTGACAATCGGGCCCATATATTTATCTTTTACGGCGCGTTTTTCTTCTTCATATCGGCTTTCTGCTTTGCCATAAGCGATTGATTGATCTTGCAAATCACATTCACCAGCTTGATCACAAATTGGGCAATCAAGCGGGTGGTTAGCAAGTAAAAACTCCATCACCCCTTCACGCGCTTTTTTAACCATTGGCGTGTTGGTAAAAATCTTCATTCCCTCACTTGCAGGCATTGCACAAGAAGCCGCAGGCTTTGGTGGCCCCGGCTGAACTTCAACTAAGCACATTCTGCAATTACCGGCAATTTTTAACCTTTCGTGATAGCAAAAGCGAGGTATTTCTTCACCTGCTTGTTCGCAGGCTTGAAGAACCGTCATACCATTTTCAATCTCTATTTCATTACCATTAACTGAAACTTTAGGCACTTTAAGAAAATATTTAATTAAACTATTAAACTATTTTTTGAGCTTATAACCATAAATTCTTTTAGTGCAAGCATTTGAATTTATACAATTAAAAATCTGTAAATAATTATTAGTTTTTATGATTTTATTGTTATTAAAAAATTTTCTTCTTTACCACTAAGGGTAAGATGGGATTTGGCTAAATATTTATACCCGTATCAAATATTTATAGTAAAATGCATTTGAATTAATTGGTTTGCAACAAGATAATTTTGCTTAATAACAAGAAAAAATCAAGTGAGATACTTATTGATATCTCCGCAGATTTTTTCGCAGTTAGAAGGCAAAATTATCAGTTGCCCTGTGGGTTGTGAGTAAAAAATAAAAATTATTTCGTTAAAAAGCTCGTAGATATGAATAACTATCTCGCTCGCTTTTTGCCTGCTAATTTTTATTTTTTACTCACAACAAACTAACTAATTCAAATTCATTTTACTATACAACTCATTATAAATAAAAAGGGGCTGGAAAACCAACCCCTGTATAATTAGTGTTTAGTGTTCAGTTGTTAGAGTAAAGTAAAATTACTTAGCTCTAAGCTCTGATAACTGGCGACTGGGTTAGAAACCACCCATACCGCCCATTCCACCCATAGCACCCATACCGCCCATATCAGGTGCAGAATCTTTCTTATCTTCTGGAAGATCTGCAACTAAGGCTTCAGTGGTTACAATTAAGCCTGCAATTGAAGCTGCATCTTGTAATGCAGTGCGAACAACTTTAGCAGGGTCAATGATACCTTTTGCGAATGCGTCAACATATTCAAGGTTTTGTGCATCAAAGATTTCAGTTTTGCTTTTAGATTCTTTAATCTTACCAGCAACAACTGCGCCATCAAAACCAGCATTTTGTGCGATTTGACGGATTGGAGCTTCAAGTGCTCTGCGAACTATATTGATACCAGCACGTTGAGATTCATTGATTGCTTCAATTTTCTCAAGAGCTTGTGCCGCACGAAGTAAAGTTGCACCACCACCCGGAACAATACCCTCTTCAACTGCCGCACGAGTTGCATTAAGTGCATCATCAACTCTATCTCTACGCTCTTTAACTTCAACTTCTGTTGCACCACCAACACGGATAACCGCAACGCCACCAGCTATTTTTGCTAGGCGTTCTTGAAGTTTTTCACGATCATAATCAGAAGTAGTTTTCTCAATTTCCTTTCTGATTTGGTTTGCACGAGCTTCAATAGTTTTCTTATCACCAGCACCGCCAACAATAGTTGTGTTATCTTTATCAACGCTGATTTTCTTAGCTTTTCCTAAATCTTGAAGTGTAGTATTTTCAAGTTTATCGCCAATTTCTTCGCTGATTACACGACCACCAGTAACAATAGCAATATCCTCAAGCATAGCTTTTCTTCTATCGCCAAAACCCGGTGCTTTAACAGCACATACTTTTAAGCCACCACGAAGTTTGTTAACAACTAAAGTTGCTAATGCTTCGCCATCAACATCTTCAGCGATGATAAGTAGTGGGCGACCATTTTGAGCAATCGGCTCTAAAATTGGAAGTAAAGGCTGAAGGCTTGAAAGTTTTTTGTCATAGATAAGCACGAATGCATCTTCCAAATCAGCGAGCATTTTATCGCCATTAGTGATAAAATAAGGTGAAAGGAAGCCTCTATCAAATTGTAGGCCTTCTACGATATCAAGCTCAAACTCAAGAGATTTACCTTCTTCAACAGTGATAACGCCTTCTTTGCCAACTCTTTCCATTGCTTCAGCAAGTTTCTCACCAATTTCAGCATCGCCATTTGCAGAGATAGTGCCAACTTGTGCAATCTCATTTTTGTTAGCAACTGGCCTTGATGATTTTTTGATGAATTCAATAGCTTGTTGCACTGCAAGATCAATACCGCGTTTAACATCCATTGGGTTTAAGCCAGCCGCAACCGCCTTTGAACCCTCGTGAGCAATCGCTTGTGCAAGAACTGTTGAAGTTGTAGTGCCATCACCAGCAACATCATTAGTTTTGCTTGCAACTTCACGAATAAGTTGTGCCCCCATATTTTCAAATTTATCAGAAAGCTCAATTTCCTTCGCAACAGTAACACCATCTTTAGTAATTCTTGGTGCACCGAAAGATTTTGCGATAACTACATTTCTACCTTTTGGCCCGAGTGTAACTTTCACTGCATTTGCCAATTTATCAACGCCAAGAAGGAATTTTTCCCTTGCTTTAGCACCATATTCTACTTGTTTTGCCATTTTGTTCTCCGTTTTTTGTTTCGTTAATCGTATATCGTTAATCGTCTATTGTTAATCGTCTATAGTTGAACGATTAACTATCAACGAAAAGCGAATTTAAGCTGCCTTTTTATCATCTAATATTGCTAGAATATCAGACTCTTTCATTATTAAATATTCTTTGCCATCATGAGTAACTTCAGTGCCACCCCATTTAGCAAATAAAACTACATCGCCTTTTTTAACATCAAGCGGGATTCTTTTTTCACCGTCTTCATCCCAAGTGCCATTGCCAACTGCAACAACTTTGCCTTTGGTTGGTTTTTCTTTCGCATTATCTGGAATAATAATTCCACCAGCAGTTTTTTGCTCTTGCTCAAGGCGTTCTACCAGAATTCTATCGTGAAGCGGTCTTATTGCCATAGTTCCTCCTAATTAATGTGATTTGATTAAAGTTATTAATATTGGTAAATTTTAGCTATAGTAATAACTAATTACCAAAGATAACTTTTATTTAAGAACCCAAATTTTTAGTTTCAAGGGGGTAAATAAAAAAATTGGAACAAAATTGCTCCAAATTTTATTAACCTTATACCAATTTATTTTTTGAGGGGAAGCCTAAAATGAAAATATTTACTATATAAGCAGGGAGTAATAAAATCTTAGCTAAAAATTTTAAGTCTTAGAATCAAGTTGTTTAGCAACTTCTTCGCTGTAAGTGTGGTTAGAAAAAACTTCTTGCACATCGTCTAAATCTTCAAGTTTATCAATAAGATTTTCAACTTTTTCGGCGGTTTCAAAATCAACTTCCATTTCATTTTTAGCACGCCACTCAAATTTTCCAGTTTCGGGATCGCCCAATTTTGCTGAAATTAACTTCTGCACTTCGCCAAAATTCTCAACTGAGCAAATTATTTCGTGATGATTATCAAAACTTTGGCAATCATCTGCACCGGCTTCAATTGCTACTTCAAAGATTTTCTCATCAGAGGCAACTGATTTTGGATATTTGAACACCCCAACTTTATCAAAACCAAAAGATACACTGCCTGTTTCACCAAGGTTACCGCCAAATTTTGTAAAAGTAGAGCGAATATCGGAAGCCGTTCTATTACGATTATCAGATAATGCCTCAACAATAATCGCAACCCCGCCTGAGGCGTAACCTTCATAGCGAATTGCTTCAAATTCATCACCAACTTGGTTGCCAGTTGCCTTTTTAATTGCGGCTTCAATTCTATCTTTTGGCATAGATTTTGCACGAGCCGCAGAGATTGCAAGCCTCAATCTAGGGTTATGATCAGGCTCTGGAAGCCCAGTTTTAGCCGCAACGATAATTTCGCGTGCTAATTTTGTAAATAAATTTGCTCTTTTTTTATCTTGTGCGCCTTTTCTGTGCTTTATATTTGCAAATTGCGAATGCCCTGCCATATAATCTGTAGTTAGATGTTAGTATTTAGTAGTTAGTTTTTTATGTTAAAAAATTTTATAATTCCAGCTTTTTTTATTGTTATAATTTTTCTTGCTTCCTGCACTAGAGAAGAAAGGAAGCTAGATAATAATATGTTTGATTTTTCAGTGGCAGAACCTCAAGAAAAAACTGTTCTGCCAAGCAATTTAGCAGAAAAAACCCAAGAGATAGAATTAAAATCTGATGAAAAAATTAAAGATTCAACCCTTAAAGAAGAAATTAAGCAATTAGAAAAATCACCAGAAATTAAAGAAGATACAACTGAAATTGATAGCAAATTTGAAATTAAAAAGGCTGAAATAGTTCCTAATTTTATCAGAAAATTTAATTTAAGATATTTATCTTTTGATGTTGCTGATCTTATTTTAGAAGGTAACTCCAGCGGATATTTTAGAGTTTATTCAAAGACAAATGCTTTTGTTGATTATTTATTTGGGTGGAGAGATTACTCAATCTCAAATTTTACAATAGGTGAAAATTACATTCTGCCTAAAAATTTCAAAACTAAATTACTTTTCAAAAAGAAAGTTAGAGAAATTGAAGTTAATTTCAGTGATGATGGTAAAAAAGTTGTATCTGATAAAGTAACCCCGCCTGATAATAGAGCAAAACGACCGGCTGTTCCTGATAACTTAAAAATTGCGGTTTATGACCCGCTAACCGCTGGAATTGAGGCAAGAAGGCTAGTAATTGAAGCGGTTGAAAAAAATAATTTTAATAGCAAAGGCAGATATAATTTTAGTTTGCCAATTTTTGAAGGCAGAAGAAGAACTGATTTAATGTTTGATATTTCCAATAAAAAAGTTGAAGGAATGTATGTTCTAAAACTTTATAGAAGGGCAGTTGCAGGCTATACTGATAATGAAAAAAATGATATTAATAAAGGTGATGTTGTGATTGATATTTATCTTGATGCAAAAAATTTTCTACCAGTTAAAGCAGAAGGCAGAAACTTCTTAGGCACCGCCAGAGCCAGTAAAATTGCAGATTGCACAAGTTTTGAGCAATGCGTAAACTCAAGTAATAAGTAATAGTAATATTATGGAAAAAAATTTTAAGGATTTCAAATTTATACATTTAGTTACAATTTTAATCTTAGTTGGAATGGTAACTTCTGCGATAATTATTACTAGAAATGTAAATAGAGAATTTAAGATTAGAGAAGTTGCGGGCAATCTTCAAAAATATAAATATGCAACTTTATCTTTTAATAATGTTTATAATAGCCTGCCGGGCGATACAGATAAAGCCAGCTTTTATTGGAAAGATAAAACCAAAGATGGTAATAATGACAGAAAAATTACCCATAAAGATGGTGAAGGAATTCTCGCTTGGCAGCATCTTCAGCTTGCAGATTTAATTAAATATGATTTCACTTTTTCAGGTAATTGGAAAAATGATAATGAAGGCAGATTAGTTGCAAATTATAACGCACCACTTGAGCCCCTTCACCAAGCAATATTTTTCTTTAATTATAATGAAAAAGAAGATTTTAATTATATTGCAATTGCTGGGGAAGAGCCTTCAACTGGATTTACAGAAAAAGCAGTTTTCACGCCAGAAGAAGCTATGAGGCTTGATTTGATGATTGATGATGGTTACCCTGAATCTGGCAATATTCGCGCAAATAATTCTGATTACTCAAAATGTAATATTTCAGGTGAATATAAAGATGAAAAGGAACTCCCTGAATGCCTAATTCAATTTAGAATTTGATGACACTATCTAGACAATCTTTACAATTTTATTGCCGGGTTGGCGGTTGATTTGCCCTGTAATTTCAAGCTCTAAAATTATAGAATTTATTTTTGAAGCTGGAATTTGAAATTTTCTAAAAATTTCATCAATTTCAGTTGGGCTTGTTGAAAGATAATCTAATATTAGTTTTGAATAATCTTGGCTCTGGCTATTGGTTGTTTCATCATTTTCATCAATTATTTCTTCTTTTTCTTCAGAATTATTATTCATAATTTCTGCTTCAAAAGAAAAATTTTCTGTATCAAAAAGTAAATTATTCTGAATTTTATTTATTATATTTTCTTCGGAATAATCTTTTAGATTATTAACAATATCAAAAGCGGAAGTTACTAAATTTGCCCCTTTTTTAATAAGGCTATTAGGCCCTTCTGAGCGTGCATCAAGCGGAAAGCCCGGTATGCAAAAAACTTCCCTGCCTTGTTCATTAGCAAAACGAGCAGTTATTAATGAGCCTGATTTCATCACCGCTTCAACCACTAAAACACCAAGTGATAAGCCTGAAATAATTCTATTTCTTCTAGGAAATGATTCAGATTTAGGCAATGCACTAAATGGGTTTTCTGAGATTATTAAGCCGTTTTCAGCTATTTCATTATATAATTTTGTGTTTTCTTTGGGGTAAATATTATCAATACCCCCAGCAATAACCGCAATAGTTTTGCCATTATTTTCAAGTGCTGATTTATGTGCTGAGGCATCAATGCCTTTAGCAAGCCCTGAGGTTATAACAAAATTATCTTTTACTAAATCACTACAAATTTTATAGGTTAAGCCTAAGCCATTTGCACTAGAATTTCTAGCACCCACAACACCAATAGATTTATTTTTAGTAATTTGCCAGCCCCCTTTATAAGTAATTATAATTGGCGGATCATAAATTTCTGCGAGAAGTTTTGGATATTCTTCATCAAAAATAGTTATAATATTCGCATTATTTTTATGAATTTTAGCAATCTCATCTTCGGCTTCTGCTTTTGAAATAATATCTTTGGTAAAACCTTTCGCTTTTAGAATTGCAGTAACATTCTCAAGAGCATTTTGGGGGGTATTATATTTTCTTATTAAATTTAGAAAGGTTACCGGCCCTATATTTCTAGTGCGTGATAATTGAATGGTTGTAACCAGATTTTTTTCATCACAGAAATTTTTATTGGCAAATTTTTGCATTACAATGTTTATATTGATAAATCTAAGTTTTTGTAAATGGCTTTTCTTCACCATTTAGCAGGCGTTTTATATTAGAAATATGCTTAAAATAAATTATTAAAGAAAGTGAGATTAAAAAGAAAAGCAGATAAAAATTATTCTGATAAATACCAAAAGACAAAAATGGAATTATGCCAAAACTTGCAAGGGCAGAAAGTGATGAAATGCGAGTGGTTTTATAGGTTAATAACCATATAAATATTGTGAGTAGAAAAATTACAGGTTTTAATGCTAAAATTGCCCCTAAGCCGGTTGCAACGCCTTTACCACCTTTGAATTTTCGCCATATCGGAAAGATATGACCCAAAACTGAAGCCATAGCAATAAGATAAATTGCATAATGCGGTGTTGAGTTGGAATCTGCCTCAAAAAAATACATTTTATAAATAAAAGCAGGTAAAAAACCTTTAAGCAAATCAAGGGCAAAAACTAACCCACCAACTTTCTTACCCGCCACCCTTACAACATTGGTTGCACCTATGTTTCCAGAGCCTTGCTTGGTTATATCCCCTAGCCCTAAAAATTTGGTGATTATTACCCCAAAAGCTACTGAGCCAAGCAAATAAGCAATAATTAAAAATAAATATTCATTGAAAGCAAACACGATATAATTTATATTTTGATTTAATATGCTATGATGCTTAGACAATAGGGTTTTTAATTCAAGCAAAAAGTAATGCCTTTTAATAGTAAAAATAAAAACAAAATTCAGCCAAATGCGGTTTTTTATACGCATAATTTACAAGATGGAACATTAGAATGGTTTGGTGATACTAAAAAAGTTCTGAGTTTAAGCCCCTCTCAAATTAATACTAAAGAAAAATTTTTAGATTTACTTCATAAGAAGGATAGAAAAACTTATGAAATCAACATTAATGGCAATGCTGAAGAAGTTTCTTTTGAATATTCCCTTGATATTGGCAATAAGCATCTAAACTTGAAAGAAAGGGCAATTCGCCAAAATATTGGGGATAAGAAATTTTTATATGGCGTTATAACTTCTCTAAGTGAAATTGTTCTTAAGGGTGGAAAGGGGAAATATAACCTCTCAAGCAAAAATATTTTAGCCGGTGAATATGATGGAATTTTGCTAGAAAGCCTATCAAAATGCTTTAATGAGGGTAATTCAAAAAGATATAATTATCTACTTCTGCTGATTTCCATTGATAATATGCCGATGATAGTTAGCTGGCACGGGGAACAAATTTCTAACAAAGTAATGGAAGATTTAAGCCGCAAAATTAAGGCAGTTCTTACAGATGGTAGTATCTTTCATCGCATTGGTGATGAGCAATTTGCGGTAATCCTCAAAAACCCTGTATCTAGTGAGATTGAGCAAATCACCTCAGAAATTGCAAGAATAGTTAGCCTTTATAAAAACCCTAATCTTGAAGATACAGTGCATTTGAGGCTTTCAATGGGTTCAGTTCACTTTCCGCTTGGTGTTAAAGATGAATATGACGCAATCAACAAGGCTTTCTTAGGTTTAACCCACGCAAAGGGCAAAACTTATGAATTTTATTGCGATTTTGAAGATGCTCGCAGGGAGCACATAGACGCACAAAATGAAATGTCGCAACTTCATTATCTGCAAGAGGCATTTAATGGAAACCGCCTTGTGCTTGCTTATCAGCCAATTATCTCTGGCAAAGATGGCACAACCCAATATTACGAAGTTTTACTTCGCATCAATGATGGTAATGGTAGATATGATTCTGCGGGGCGTTTTATCCCAATTGCTGAGAAGATGGGAACCGTTGAAGCAATTGATGAATTTGTTCTAAGAAAAGTTATTGAAGAATTAAAAAATTCAAAAAATGTTAAGCTCTGCCTAAATGTTTCAAACCTAACAACCGGCAGTGAAAACTGGCTAAAATTATGCAATGATTTATTAAAAGATAGCGACATTGCAAAAAGAATTTCAATGGAAATTACTGAAACCGCTGCTAATAAAGATCTCAGAAAAACCGCTTATTTCACAGCATCAATGCAAGCATTAGGCTGTGCTGTAGCACTTGATGATTTTGGCGTTGGTTATACTTCTTTTAGGCAACTTCGCTCACTTTCAGTTGATACTGTTAAAATTGATGGCTCTTATATTTTAGGGCTTGAAGAAAATAAGGAAAACCTAATTTTTATCAAAAGCCTTATTGACTTTAACCGCTCTTATGGCCTTAAAACTGTTGCGGAATGCGTTGAAACCGGTGAAGTTGCTAAAAAATTAATGGATATGGGCGTAGATTTATTGCAAGGCTATTATTTCGGCGCCCCTAAAGTTACAAAACCTTGGGAAGTAGAGCCGAGTCCAAAAGGAAAAAAAACAGCTTAAAATTAACCTTTAGTTTTCTGATGTTTTCTCTAAGTCAATAGATTTTTTTAACTAAATATTGAATTTGAGATTTGATAAATTCTGGTTTTTTGCTATAATCACAACTGGGCTTATTGAAGCCATTTCTTAAATCAAACTGGCTTTAATGCTTATACTTCAAATTGATATTTCTTATATTTTTCAACTTAATAGAAGGTTTTTATGAAAATCACTGTTTCTGGCAAACATATTAAAATTGGTAACGGCTTAAAAGAGCATGTTTTAGAATCAACTGAAGCAGGAATTACAAAATATTTTGAAAACGCAATATCAGCGGATATAATCTTCTCTAAAGAAACCCACTTATTTGTATGTGATATTGTGGTAAATGATGGCACTGGCAATCACTCAAATTATAAATCTCAAGCTAAGGAAGAAAACATCTTTGCTGCCTTTGATAGGGCATTAGATAAGATGGAAAAACAGCTTAGAAGATATAAACGCCGTATTAAAGATCACAAAAAAATGCCTATTGGTGAAGTTGCTACAATCTTGGCAACTAAATATGTAATTTCTGATGATGGGCAAGATATTGAAGAAGATAACCCAATTATTATCGCAGAAAAACAAACTTCTATTGAAAAGCTAACCGTTGCAGATGCTGTAATGCGTATGAATTTAGCTAATTTGCCGGCTTTAATGTTTATCAACAAAAAAACTGGCAATTATAATGTGGTTTATAAAAGGCTAGATGGCAATATTTCTTGGGTAGAAGCTAAACAAGAAAACGAAGCAAGGCTTAAAGCGGTTAGTTAGTGTATAAATCTCTAACCCCTACTCTCTAGAGAGTAGGGGTTAGGTAGGCACTGTTAGCAAAGTTTTATAAATTTGCTACTTGATTAATTTTGGCATAGAGCAGAGAAAAATTGAGACAGATAGTTAATCATATCTGCGAAAATTTTTCTGAACTATATGCCAAAATTAATAGTAGCCTTTCAGGTTATGGCAAAAATTGTTATCTACTTCGTTAGAAAGCTCGGTAATATGAATAACTATTACCCTCACTTTCTGCCTTGTATATAACAATTTTTGACTCATAACAAATTTTATAAAATTTTGCTAACAGTGCCTAATAAAAATTGAGAGTAAACAACTAATTACCTACAAAAACGCCTTCATCAACAACCAGTTTCATTTTTGCCTTTGAGCCATCAGACATAACCAACACTGAATTATCAAAAATTGCAGTGAATGAGGAATTTGGCTGAACAATATTTTTCACACGATATAAAGATTGCCTTTCAGGTGAAACCGCCATAACTGCAAGGTTTTTAACTGGCATATTACCATTATATTGAACTTTCATCGCAAAGCTATTTTCATCTAGCTTTTCTGCCCCTATGATTTGCATATTTTGCTGAATTTCTCTGAGGGTTGCAATTCTATTGGTTTGAGAAGCCGCTTGAGATTTTGCCCTTGTTTTTTTGGCATAAAAATCAGTAGCAGTCATAAGAACGGCCGCTAAACCACCACCCATTCCAGCTTGCGGAAGTGCTTGTTCACTAGCGGTTTGATATAAATTATTACCGCTTAATATATTTGCAAAATCTGGGTTAATCGTGCCAGAAATTTGATATTGCTTAACTTTGCTTGCAATAGCATTAGCATTTTGCATTCTTTCAGAAGTAATGGGGTGGGTTTGATAAGCCTGCCCAAATGTGCCAGATGATGAATAAATTTTCTGCCAAATTCTGCCTGTTGCATATGGGTCATAGCCAGCAAGTGCCATATATAAAATGCCGATATTATCTGCTTCATATTCATCATTAGTGCTAAAGCCTGCTTGATATGAATTAGTTTTAGCACTCTTACTGCCTGCAAGCATTGATGCCATCATTGAGCCTTCCCTTTCAAATACATGATTCGCTGAAATATGCGCTATTTCGTGAGCAATAACGGCTGCAACTTCATCATCAAAAGATAATTTATCCATTAAGCCTTTATTCACAAATAGATATGTTCCACCTGTTACAAAGGCGTTAAATTGATTATCCGGAAGTAAAATTAATTGCCATTCCTCCCCCCTTAAATGTGAAACTGAATGCACCCTGTTAAATATCGCTAAAGCTCGCTCATATTGAGATTTACTTAAATTTTCATTTAGCTTTGCCCCTTTTTGAATATAGCCATCAATGATTTTCTTAGCAGCTTGATTGCCCTTTGCAATTTGGCTTGGCCTATCAGCTGAAGAGATTGATCTTCTGCCAGTAACTAAATCTTTGGTGGTAACTTTATTAGCGGCGTTGTAAAGTGTTCTATCAACTGCTTGCATTGTTTGACAAGCAGATAGAAAATTAGCTATAATAAAGCATAAAAATAGTTTTTTGATATTTTGCATTGCAAATTAGGTTTTGAATATTTGCAATATTTAGCAAATTATAAAATTTTTCCAATAAGGTTTTATTGTGAGTAGTAAAAAAATATATTCCAGCGTAGATAAGTATATAAAAAATTATATACTTATCTCTCAAACCATAATTTTAATGAGGGGGAGAGAATACCCTCTGAGCGTGCCATTGCTGAAAACCTTAAGGTGAACCGAACCACTTTAAGGCAAGCTATGCATAAAATGGTTGAAAATGGTGTTTTAGAAAGAAAACTCGGCTCTGGCACTTTTACTAAATTAACTAGTGTTTCTATTAGAAAAGTGGAGTCAGAAATTGCAAATTACAGCCCCACAGAATTAATTGAAATTAGAATAATGCTTGAACCTCAAATTGCATTAATGGCAGCAGCAAACGCAAGCGTTAGAGATATTGATTTGCTAAAAGAAATCTCAGAAATTGAAAAAGATGAGCAAAGCGAAATCATAGAAAATAATGATATTGATTTTAATGAACATCTAGCAAAAATTTCTGGTAATGGATTGTTGCAAAGGCTTTATTTAGATGTTTCAACGGTTAGAAGGAAGCTCACAAAAACTGAAAATATAAAAAAGTTAGAATCTAATAAAAAGCCAAAAATTATAGCTAATAATCTTTCTTTTAATGATGCTGAAAGATGGCTTGCCCATCAAGATAAAGTTATAAAAGCCCTTGAAAATCACCTTGCAAAAGCCGCCGAAGAAGCAGTTAAACAAAAACTAGCAGATTTACTATTCAACCAATTTTATGTGGTTAGAAGGGGTGAATAAAACATTTTTCCTAGTTCGCTATACTTTCAAAATTTCGGCTTCTTTATCTTTCAAAACTTTATCAACTTGGGCGATAAAATCATCAGTGAATTTTTGTATTTTATCATTAGTGGATTTAAGAATATCTTCAGAAATTTTGCCCTCATTTTTCTCACGCTTTGCAGAATCATTACCATCACGGCGGATATTTCTGATTGCAACCCTTGCTTGCTCAGCTTGTTGGTTAGCAAGTTTAACAAGGTCTTTTCTTCTTTCTTCAGTAAGCTCTGGCAGGTTAAGGCGAATAACTGTGCCTTCAGTGTTGGGGTTTAAGCCAAGCCCAGAAGTTTGTATTGCTTTTTCAACCGCTGTAACATTTCCCATATCCCACACATTGATTGAAATAGTGCGAGGCTCAGGAATACTAATTGATGCACATTGGCTAATAGGCATTTGGCTACCATAAATTTCTGCACGGATATTTTCAACTAAGCCTGCATTTGCCCTGCCAGTGCGTAAGCCAGCCATTTGATGCTTGAAATTATCAAGCGATGCTTTCATTTTCTTTTCTATATCATTTAAGTTTGCCATAAATCTAGGGGTTAGGTTTTAGGGGTTAGGGGTTAGAAAAACCAAGCCCTAAGCCCTAAAACCTAATAATTATTTAATCACAGTAAATTTGCCTTCGCCTTTAATTGCTTTAACGCAAGAGCCTTCCTCGTGCAAATCAAAAACAACTATTGGTAAATTATTTTCCCTAGCGATAGCTATTGCTGCACCATCCATAACTCTTAAATCTTGCTCCAAAACTTGTTTATATGAAAGGCTATTATATCTTTCTGCGTTTGGGTTTTTCTTAGGATCTTCAGAATAAACACCATCAACTTGTGTGCCTTTGAAAAGTGCATCACAATCAAGCTCTAAAGCTCTAAGTGCGGCGGCGGTATCGGTAGTAAAATAAGGGTTGCCAGTGCCTGCAGCACAAATAACAACTCTGCCACGCTCCATATGTCTAATGGCTCTTCTGCGGATAAAAGGCTCACAAACCGTATCCATTGGAATTGCTGATAAAACCCTTGTTTCAGTGCCAATTGATTCTAAAATATTTTGTAAAGCAAGGGCGTTCATAACGGTTGCAAGCATACCCATATAATCAGCACCACTGCGTTCCATTCCAGCTTCTGCGGCTTTCATTCCTCTAAAAATATTGCCAGCACCAACTACAACTGAAACTTGAACGCCAAGCTCTACAACTGATTTTATCTCATTACAAATTCTAGTAACGGTTGGCAGATGTTGCCCAAATTGCAAGGGGCCCATTAATGCTTCACCAGAAAGTTTAAGTAAAATTCTTTTATACATTAGAAAATATTTTGAAAATTTTTTTAAGAATAATTATTTTCAAAAAACTAGCAACCCACTAAATAAAAAAAGTTTTTATAAGCCCATTTCTTCAAGGGCGTAATATAGCTTGAGAGATATTTCACTTTCATAACTATGCATTAGTTTTTCAACCTCATCACGATGATAGTTAAAATATTCCCTGAAATCTAGGGGTAAATCAAATAAAATATTTTGTTTAGAGTTATCATCAAAACTAATTTCTTTAAGCAAAATTTTGCTATTAACATCATAAAGTTTTACTGAGAAAGATGCATAACCCTTCTGAATTTTATCAGAATATCTAACCATTCCATAGCCAGCTTTTAGAAGCGGATTATTTTTATCAGGCTTTGGCAGAATAATTAATGCGGTATCTAAATTATCTTTTTTAGCTTGTTTAAGAATTTCATTAATTATTTGGTTTTCTTTTGTAATTTTTTCTTCAGAAATTTTTATGTGGCTAACTTTCACCTTTTTTAATTTAGCTGAAGTAGTTTCTTTGGCGGCTCTATTTAAGCTCCACCAGCTTGGCATTTTAATTTCTTTTTCAGTGTGATCATAAGAATGTGCACCAGCTAAAAATATATGCATTACATTATCAAAGCCAGAATAAACGCCAAGATTTTTGATTTTACTTTTTTGCTCGTCTGAAATTTTATTATTCACCCCAACCGCACAAGAAACTGCTAAAAAAGTTATTAGAAATATTTTTATTATGTTTTTCATTTTTTAGTTTTTATTTACATTTTTTGTTGGGTTATCTCTGCGAAAACTTACCCTCTTGTGTCATTCCCGCGAAAGCGGGAATGACACTAACAAAGTTTATTTTAGTTTTTCACATAAATACCATTTTTGATTGGGCTTCGTAGTAGGATTACAGTAAGCAATGTAAACCTTTTGTTTAAAAAATTTTAGAAAAGAACTTTTGTATTTTCTAAATTTTCCTTGATTTAGAAATAAATTTTCTTCTGCTTGAAAAGTGTAATCTTTATTAACTTCTATTGCCCCCATTTCTTTTAACTTTTGAATGTCTCTGTCGCCTGATGTAATAATTTCTTCAACAGAGAAAATTTTTGATAAAAAACCCAAAGGAATACTAAATTTAAAGTCCATAATCAAGCCGCTAGAGTTTCAACTTTATCAGTAACTGCTAGCTCCTCCACTTTCCAAGGTAACCCTTGTTTTGCAAGTTCTGCGAGGAATGGATCTGGATCAAACTCTTCAACATTCATAACGCCTACACCTTTCCATAAGCCTTTTGCAAGCATAATCGCACCAGTTAATGCTGGAACGCCCGTTGTATAAGAAACCGCTTGTGCTTTTACTTCCTGATTGCACATTGCGTGATCACATACATTATAAATAATATATTTCTTAGTTTCGCCATTTTTAACACCTTGAATAACGCAACCAATAGAGGTTTTACCAGTGTAACCTTGTGCTAGGGAAGATGGCTCCGGCAATAGGGTTTTTAAGAATTCCATTGGAATAATTTTAACGCCATTATGTTCAACTGGGTCAATGCGTGTCATTCCAACATTTTGTAAAACTTCAAGATGTTTGATATAATTATCAGAGAATGTCATCCAGAAGCGAATTCTTTTTAAGCCTTTAATATTTTTTACTAAAGACTCTAATTCTTCGTGATAAATAAGGTAAGATTTTTTAGACCCAACATCTGGATAATCAATCATCTTTGAGATTGAAAGTGCTTTAATATCAACCCATTTGCCGTTTTCCCAATATTTGCCATCTTGCGTAACTTCACGAAGATTTATCTCAGGGTTAAAGTTTGTTGCAAACGCCTTGCCGTGATCACCAGCATTGCAATCAATTATATCAATATAATGAATCTCATCAAACAGATGTTTTTGAGCATAAGCACAAAAAATATTAGTAACACCGGGGTCAAAACCACAACCTAAAACAGCGAGGAGATTTTTATTTTTGTATCTTTCTTGATAAGCCCATTGCCAACTATATTCAAATTTAGCAACATCTTTAGGCTCATAATTCGCAGTATCAACATAAGTAACGCCAGTTTCAAGGCAAGCATCCATAATTGGTAAATCTTGATAAGGTAACGCCATATTAACAAGAATATCAGGCTTAACTTTTTTGATAAGCTCAACCACTTGTTTAGAATCATCGGCATCAATCTGAGAAATTTCAATAGCACGAGAGCCTTTGATTAAAGAGGCTTCCTTCTGCACTTTTTCGCATTTTGATAAAGTTCTGCTAGCAAGGTGAATATGAGAGAAAACATCACCATTTAAGGCTGCTTTTTTAGCAACAACGCTTCCTGCAGCACCCGCACCAATTATAAGAAGTCTAGACAATTTATTACCTCAAGCTTTAAGTTATGTTAGAGGCTATATAAAAAGTGCAAAATTAATCAATATTTTTTTGAGAAAACCTATAATTTAATAGAATAAAATAGGTTTTTAGATTATAATCAGGGTTAAGTTTTTCTTAAATTTAAGTTTTAATGATAAGCAATACTATAAATAAATTTTTACTATATTTTCTATTTTATATCTTTTTGGTTTTGATATTGCCGTTTGATGTATTTGCAACTCAACCTGTAGAAAAAACTTTATATGAAGAAATATGCGACATTAGAAAAATGTTTTGTGGAAGTGCGGCTCTTGGTATAGTTACGGGTGCTATAGCTATATTAGGTTTTATGTTGTTCAAAGGTAAGCTTAATATGGGTGTTTTGTTTGTTACAATAGTAGGTATTGTGGTTTTTGTTTCTGCAAATATTCTAGCGGAGGCCTTGTTTAACCCACCCGGCGGTGTTGGAGTTGTGGTTGCATGTAGTTGTTTATAATTGCATTTGAGTTTATTAGGCACTGTTAGCAAAGGTTTATAAATTTGCTACTTTATTAATTTTGGCATAGAGCAGAGAAAAATTGAGACAGATAGTTAATCATATCTGCGAAAATTTTTCTGAACTATATGCCAAAATTAATAGTAGCCTTTCAGGTTATGGCAAAAATTGCTATCTACATCGTTAGAAAGCTCGGTAATATGAATAACTATTACCCTCGCTTTCTGCCTTGTATATAACAATTTTTGACACATAACAAATTTTATAAAACTTTGCTAACAGTGCCTAAAACTTTATGCCTCAAGAAAATAAATATTTTTGGATAATTTTAATAGCATTTTTAATGCTTAATTTTTTTATGCCAGTTTTTTCTTACGCTGACCCAGCAGAAGGCTCAAAATTAGCGGGTAAAATCTGTGATATAAGGCAATTATTTTGTGGTGGGCTTGGCATTGGAATTGCAACATTTGCAATATTTTCTTTAGGGATTTTAGCAATGAGGGGCGGTATTCATTGGAGTTTAGTTCTAATTGTAATAATTGGTTTAATATTATTTGTTTCAGCAGATATTTTTGTGAGTGATTTAACTGGCGGCAATGTTGATGCAAATTGTGAATGTTTCTAAATTTTATTTTTGATGAATAAATTATTTCAAAAAATATTCAAAATTAAAAATCCAATTTTACAAGATGCAGAAGAAATTTTGCAATCAATATCTGATGTAGTTTTTGATTCATCGCTAGATATCTATCGTCATATATATACCTTACCTAGTGCAGATGCAACTGGCTATGAAGAAGATAATATTACTAGAATGAAAAATGTTAGGCAGTGCATAAAGTTAATTGTAAAATATGAGGGTAAAATTTCAAACTTTTCTGATGAAGAAAAAGAAATTTATCTAAATTTAATGCCTGAAGGTGCAGTTTATTATGATGATTTAGTTAGAGTTTTAGTTGAACATCACGATGATGTTGCGGAAGCAAATCACCTTTTTGAAATCCACCCAGAGCTTCATAATTTTATCCCCAAGCAATATGATAATTCAAGGCAAGTTATAGAAGTTTTGATTGAATATATTAGAAATTATCAATGGTTATTAGAAAAATTTATTAATAACTATTTCATTAATTATGATGAATATACGGATTAATAAAAAATTTTATCGCCAAAACCTCAGTTTTTTAATCTGTTTTTCTAGGTTTTTGATTTTACTTATAAGTTTATAAGTGCCACCTAATTTAATTAATTTAAATTTTTTGAAGATTGTAATTCTTTCTCTAAAAAATTTATTTATATATTCTGCATCTTCAATATTGGGGTTGCTGAAAACCTCATTAAACAGCTTAAAAGCTAGGTTTATATGGTTTCCTCCTTTTTCAAAACATTTATTTATTAAAATTTTTGCCTTATCTTTTTTTGTCAAATTGCTACCCGTTATATCACAAATCTTACAGAATATTTCACCCTCAAAGTTGAAATATTGATAATAAATATTTTCTGATTCATAGGAAAATATATCAGAAGAATATTGTGATGATGAAGTTGAATTACTGCCAGATCTAAATTTTGTTAGAACTTCAGTTAAAATATAAATATCATATTTGGTGCAGATTCTAACCCACATATCAATATCAAGGGCTATTTGATATCTAGCATCAAAATAGCCAAGCTCTTCATAGCAAGAACTTCTAACTAAAGCTGAAGGATAGCACAAAGAATTACCAGTATTAAAAAAGAATTTTAACCAATCAATATTGTTTTTATTAGATGCTTTATCAAAAACCTTTTGATAATTTTGGACATTTTTTGATGCAATGCCTGCCTCATTTATAACTAAAACATTGGTAAAACAAGCACCGCAATTTGGGTTTTTTTCAAGATATTCAATCTGTTTTTCAAGCTTTTCTGGAAGCCAAATATCATCAGAACTAATATGGGCAATATATTCACCTTTAGCAAGTGAAATACCTTTGTTAACAGATAAAACCATACCCATATTAACAGGGTTTTGAATAAACCTAATTCTTGTGTCATTGAAAGATTTTATAATTTCAACAGAGTTATCATCTGAAATATTTTCTAAAATTATAAGCTCAAAATCCCTAAAAGTTTGATTTAATATGCTATTTATAGTTGCCGAAATATATTTTGCGTGATTATAAGAGGTTAAAATTACACTGATTTTAGGGTTATTACTCATTTATTACTATGATAGCGTTGTTAAATTGTTAAAATAGTTTATATTTTCTATATAATTTTAACAACAGGTTTTTATTATGCTAATGGAAGATAAAGAATTTGAGAAATGGCAAGAAGTTAGAAAACAAGGTGCTGTTAAATATTCAATTAAAACAAGTTTAATTTGTTATATTTTAGTATTTTGTATATATTTCTTCACAAATGGTTATAGGCATTTTGCAAAAATAGATATTTATTTATCTCATAATTTATCTATATGGCCTAAATTGTTGCTTACATCAATTATAACTATAATTTTTTTATATCTCGCTTGCCTTGCTTTCTGGCGTTTTAATGAGAAGAGGTATAATGATACTATGAAGAATAAAAATAATAATAACAATGCTTAAAGAACAAGATAAAATATTTACCAATATATATGGTTATCAACCTGCTAACTTAGATAGTGCCAAGAAAAGAGGTGATTGGAGTAACACTAAGGAAATTTTGTCTAAAGGCTCTGATGCTATAATTGAAGATGTTAAAGCATCTGGCTTAAGGGGCAGGGGTGGTGCTGGTTTTAGTGCTGGTATGAAATGGAGTTTTATGCCAAAAACGCCTCCGCAAGATAAAAATGGCAATCCTAAACCTTCATATTTAGTTATTAACGCTGATGAATCAGAACCCGGCACTTGTAAAGATAGGGATATTCTTCGTCATGAACCTCATAAACTAGTTGAAGGTGCTTTAATAGCTGGTTTTGCCATTCGTGCAAAAGCTGCATATATTTATATTCGGGGTGAATTTTATAATGAGGCAAGTGCCATACAACAAGCAATTTCTGAGGCTTATGGAGCTGGGCTTATTGGTAAAAATGCTTGTGGCTCTGGCTATGATTTTGATGTTTATTTGCATAGAGGGGCAGGGGCATATATTTGCGGTGAAGAAACGGCTTTACTTGAAAGTTTAGAGGGTAAAAAAGGTCAACCACGCTTAAAACCGCCATTTCCAGCGGCGGCTGGGCTTTATGGTTGCCCAACCACAATAAATAATGTGGAAACTATTTCAGTTGTTCCAACTATTTTAAGAAGGGGTGCTTCTTGGTTTGCTTCACTTGGTAAACCTAATAATACCGGCACAAAATTATTTTGTATTTCTGGTCATGTTAATAAGCCTTGCAATGTTGAGGAGGAGATGGGGATTCCTCTTAAAGAGCTGATTGAAAAACACGCTGGTGGTGTAATTGGTGGCTGGGATAATCTAAAAGCTATTATTCCGGGTGGCTCGTCAGTTCCTATGCTTCCAAAGGCTATTTGCGATACAATCACTATGGATTTTGATTCTCTGCGTGGTGTGCAATCTGGGCTTGGAACGGCTGGGGTTATTGTTATGGACAAATCAACTGATGTTATTGCAGCTATTGAACGCTTAAGCCATTTTTATATGCACGAATCTTGCGGGCAATGCACCCCTTGTAGGGAAGGAACCGGCTGGATGTGGCGTATTATGAAACGCCTTGTTAAAGGTGAGGCTGAAATTTCAGAAATTGATGATTTACTTAACATCACAAAGCAAGTTGAAGGTCATACAATTTGTGCATTAGGTGATGCTGCAGCTTGGCCAATTCAAGGTTTAATCAGACATTTCAGAGGTGATATTGAAGATAGAATTAAATCTAACTTCAAAAAAGTAGCCTAATATTTACTAATTAGATTCTTGGGTAAGCTAATACTATAATCAAGCTTTCCACTTGCTCACAACAATCAATCATCTAACCCTTGCAAAAGGTTGAAAATTGTGTATTTTCATGGCTCAATTAATTTATATTTCTACTTGCAATGACAGCCTTTGAAAACCCTCAGAATGGTGCGGAACTTATATTAAACACATTAGTTGAAATGGGCGTAGATGTTATTTTTGGCTATCCCGGCGGTGCGGTGCTTCCAATTTATGATGCCATATTTAAGCAAGATAAAATTCGCCATATTTTAGTTCGCCATGAGCAAGGTGCAGCCCACGCCGCAGAAGGCTATGCTAGATCAACTGGCAAAGTTGGTTGCGTGCTTGTTACATCAGGCCCGGGCGCAACTAACACAGTTACAGGGTTAACTGATGCGATGCTTGATTCTATCCCTATCGTATGTTTAACGGGGCAGGTGGCAACCCACCTTATAGGCTCTGATGCTTTCCAAGAAGCTGATACAGTTGGAATTACAATGTCTTGCACGAAGCATAATTATTTAGTGAAAGACGCTGAAAAGCTGGAGAACACTATCCGTGAGGCTTTTTATGTCGCAAAATCAGGCAGGCCGGGGCCAGTTGTAATTGATTTACCTAAAGATATTCAGCTTGCACCAGCGGTTAGCTCACAATCAAAAACTCTTAAAGCTCATAGATCATATAATCCACCAAGGGAAGCTAATAGCGAAATGATTAAGAAAGCAGTTGATTTAATGCTTTCAGCAAAAAAGCCAGTTTTTTATACTGGGGGCGGGCTTGTAAATTCAGGCGTTGAGGCTTGTGATGCATTAGTTGAGTTAGTAAAATTAACGGGTTTTCCAATTACTTCAACATTGCTGGGGCTGGGGGCGTTTCCTACATCTGATGGGCAATTCCTCAAAATGCTTGGTATGCACGGCTCTTTAGAAGCTAATATGGCAATGGCAAATTGTGATGTAATGATAAATATCGGTGCAAGATTTGATGATAGAATCACCGGTAAAAAAGATAAATTTTCAGTAGGCTCTAAAAAAATTCATGTTGATATTGATGCATCTTCAATCAACAAAAATATTAAAGTTGATATTTCTTTAGTGGGTGATGCAAAACTTGTTGTTCGCCAACTTATTAATGAGTGGAAATCTCGTAACACTCGTGCGGACGAATTATCACTTAAGAAATGGTGGGGTGAAATTAATGGCTGGCGTGCTCAGAAATCATTTGCATATCGTGCCTCTGATGCAGTTCCAAGGCCACAATATGTTTTAGATACTCTTAATAAAATTCTGAAAGAATATGGTGATGATTATTTTATCACCACTGATGTTGGGCAACACCAAATGTGGGCAGCACAATATATTGATTTCAACAAGCCTAATCGCTGGATGACATCCGGCGGGCTTGGCACAATGGGTTATGGCTTGCCAGCTGCAATCGGCGTGCAACTTGCCCATCCTAATAAAAAAGTTATATGCGTAACTGGTGAGGCTTCAATTTTAATGAATATGCAAGAATGGTGCACAGCAGTGCAATATCGCTTGCCGGTTAAAACGCTAATTCTCAATAATGGTTATATGGGAATGGTGCGTCAATGGCAGGAGCTTTTCCACGGTGATAGAAAATCTGAAAGCTATATGGAATCTCTGCCAGATTTTGTTAAACTTGCGGAAGCCTTTGGCTTTAAGGGCATTAGATGTGATAAACCAAATGATGTTGAATCATCTTTAAGAAAAATGCTTGAGCATAACGGCCCTGTAATTATGGATATGATAACTGATAAAGCTGAAAATGTTTATCCAATGATTCCAGCAGGGGCAGCCCATTATGAGCTTAAACTCAACCCAGATAGCCCAGATATTGTTGTAGATAAAGCCGAAGCCGCAAAACAGGTGTAGTGTTGAAGCCCAAAATTTAATGATTATGGGCTTCATAATTTTGTATTGTAACTAAAACTTCAGCACTCTAACTTTTATAACACTTGGAAGGGAAGCAAGTTTTTTAACAACATCAGCTGAAACATCACTATCAATAGAAACTAACGCAACTGCACTAGTTTTTTTAGATTCATTTCTGCCGAGATTGAAATTCG
Source organism: uncultured Rickettsiales bacterium (assembly GCA_964445765.1). Taxonomy (GTDB): domain Bacteria; phylum Pseudomonadota; class Alphaproteobacteria; order Rickettsiales; family UBA8987; genus JANPLD01. Next base: position 474,639 of record CAYULD010000002.1, read on the forward strand.
CAATATTAACTTTTTCATCACCTAGAATTTTGCCAATACCACCAATTAAGCCGGGCTTATCTTCATTTTCAATATAAAGCATATTATTGTTAAGGCTTGCTTCAAGCGTTACATCACCAAGTTGAACTATTCTTGGATTATTATTGAAAATAGTGCCTTTGAAAGTGAAATTAGCTTTATCAGTTTCAATGGTAACTGTGATTAGTGTATCATAATGGTTATTGCTTGGGTTTTTGCTTTCAGAAACTTTAATATTTCTTTCTTTGGCAATAACTGGAGCATTAACAACATTAACAGTTTCAACGATGTTTTCTAAAACGCCTTTTAATATTGTGCTGATAACTGGCTTTGAATTTAGTGTTGAGGCATTGCCTTCAAAATCAATATTAATTTTATTAATTCCACCTTCTACAATTTGTCCGGCTAATTTGCCAAGTGCCTCACCAAGTTTGATGTAAGGTGAAAGTTTGGCAGCATCTTCTGCAGAAACAGAAGGCACATTAACTGCATTTGTGATTGAGCCTTTGTTTAAGAAGTCGCAAATTTGCTCTGCTACTTGAACGGCAACATTTTCTTGGGCTTCAGTAGTTGATGCCCCTAGGTGAGGTGTGCAAACCACTTGCTCTAAGCCGAATAGTGGGTTTTCCGTTGCTGGCTCTTTTTCAAAAACATCAAAGCCTGCACCTGCAATATGACCTGATTTTATAAGCTCCGCAAGCCCAGCTTCATCAACTAAACCGCCCCTTGCACAATTAATAATGATAACACCTTTTTTAGTTTTAGATAAATTTTCTTTAGATAATATATTTCTCGTTTGATCATTAAGTGGCGTATGCAGAGATATAAAATCCGCCCTTTTTAATAAATCTTCAAGGCTAACCTTTTCAATATTCATATCACTTGCTTTTTGATCAGAAAGATATGGATCATAAACTACAACTCGCATTTTAAGCCCTTGAGCTCTATCTGCCACTATTGAACCAATATTACCGCAACCAATAAGACCAAGAGTTTTGAAGGCAAGCTCAGTTCCCATAAAGCGATTCTTTTCCCATTTGCCTGCGTGGGTTGAAGCACTTGCAGTTGGTAATTGCCTTGCAACCGCAAACATCATTGCTATAGCGTGCTCAGCAGTTGTAATAGAATTACCAAAAGGCGTATTCATAACCACAACACCCTTTGCAGTTGCTGATGGAATATCAACATTATCAACACCAATGCCGGCTCTGCCAACAACTTTTAATTTATTTGCCTTTGCAAGAATTTCTTTAGTAACCTTTGTGCTAGAGCGAATTGCTAAACCTTCATATTCACCAATAATTTCAGAGAGTTGCTCAGGCGTTAAACCAGTTTTTACATCAGCAATGATATTATTTTTATCAAAAATTTCTTTTGCTTGGGTTGATAATTTATCAGAAATTAAAACTTTAGGCATTTTATATTCAAATTTTGTTATAAGGGCTTTATAAGAATAATTGAATAAGTTTCAAGAAATAATAGAAATAACTAAAAATGAATTATTTTCCTCAAATTTCTAACCAAGATGCTGTTTCGCTTTATCAAGAAAAGTTAGAAAAAGCTCTTCTAAAAAATGAAAATAATGCAAGCATTAAAGCGGTTTTTAATCAAGAAAAAAACCAAAAACTATTGCGGGCGATATTTTCTAATTCGCCATATTTAAGCGATATTATCATTGAATATCCAGCCTATTTTGCTGAGATTTTGCAAAATGATTTTCAAAAATTTTTTGATTCAAAAATTAATGAGCTACAAAATATAATTTTTGAAAACAAACAAAAAATTGAAGAAAAACTTAGAATAGAAAAGAGGAAATTCAGCCTTTTAATAGCAACACAAGAAATAACTGATTTTTCAAAGGCAAGTTATGCAATGGAAAATTTATCAAAATTTGCAGATATTTGCGTTCAAATTACCATAAAATTTTTATTGCAAAAAGCTCATAATAATAAAATTATAAATTTGAATGATTATCAAAACCCTTTTCTAAATTCTGGTTTAGTTGTGCTAGCGATTGGAAAATTAGGCTCTTATGAATTAAATTATTCAAGCGATATAGATATAATAATTTTTTTTGAAGATGAAAAAATAAATTATAATGGCAGAAAAACTATTCAACAATTTTATATTGAACTCTCTCAAGAACTTACAGATATTTTAGCTCGCAGAACCTCACTTGGCTATGTGTTTCGGGTTGATATGAGGCTCAGGCCTGATCCCGCATCTAACCCACTTGCAGTTTCATTACAGAAGGCAGAAAAATATTACTTCACAGTAGGGCAAAATTGGGAAAGGGCTGCAATGATTAAAGCTCGCGCGATATGTGGTGATGAAAATTCTATAAAAATTTTCTTTGAATTTATGGATAAAAATGTTTGGCGTAAAAGTCTAGATTTTGAAACCATAGAAGATATACACTCAATAAAAAGGCAGATTGATACTAAAAATATTCTTGATGAAAATCTCTTTAATTACAATGTAAAACTTGGCAGGGGTGGCATTAGAGAAATTGAATTTTTTGCACAAACTCAGCAATTAATTTGGGGCGGCAGAAAACCTAATTTAAGAGAGAAAAAAACCATTCTAGCCCTTAATGAGCTTGCAAAAGAAGGGGAAATTTCTTCGCAAATTGCAAGTGAACTAACCAAAGCCTATAATTTTTATCGTATGGTTGAACATCGTTTGCAAATGGTAAATGATGAACAAACCCACAAACTGCCAGATAATATTCAAGCCATAGAAAAAATTGCTAATTTCTGCGGTTTTGAAGATTATAAAAAATTTATTGAAACGCTTAGAAATTACATTGAAAATGTTCGTGGTTATTATTCAAAATTATTTGAAACTTCACCTTCACTTGCAAGTAATATTCCAGAAGCGCAAGGAAGCCTTGTTTTTACTGGCGCAGAAAACCACCCAGATACTATAGAAACACTTAAAAAAATGGGTTTTAATAAGCCAGAAACTATCTCAGATATTGTGCGTGGCTGGCATCATGGCAGATATAATTGCACTATGAAAGCCCGCTCTCGTGCGGTTCTTACAAAATTAATGCCAATCTTAATTTCAAGTTTTGCCAACTGCCCTGATGCTGATGAAGGCTTTATTCGCTTTGACGAATTTTTAAGCAGGCTACCAACTGGAACACAAATTTTTTCAATGCTTTATGTAAACCCAAGCATTATTGAATTAATTGCTGATGTAATGGGCGGTTACCCTGAAATTGCAGAAACTTTAACTAGAAATCACAGCCTGCTTGATTTTGTTTTAACTTCAGAATTTTATGATTCAATGCCAGATCAAGCAGATCTTAAAAATAATTTGCTAGAGCATATTTCTAAGGCAAGTAAAAATAAAATTTTATCAAGTGAGGAAATTTTTGAAATCATAAAAAATTGGGCAAATGATAGAAAATTTAAGGTGGGAATTCAATTTATTAGAGATCAAATTAACTCAGAAGAATTATTCTTAAGCCTCTCTAACATCGCAGAAATAGTTATTAAAACCCTTATTGAATATATTGAAAAAGAATTTTTGGAAGAATTTGGCGGTATAAATAATGGCAATTTTGCCGTTATTGCACTCGGAAAATTTGGCTCCAATGAGCTTACTTTTAAGTCTGATTTGGATATGATGTTTATTTATGATTATGAAAATTCAGCAAGCATAAATGAAAATCTAAAGATTGAGCCTTCAGCCTATTATATCCGTTTAGCTAATAAATTAGTTCAGATTTTATCAGGCATTTCAAGCACTGGCAGGCTTTATGAAGTTGATTTGAGGCTTCGCCCGCTTGGTGAAAGCTCCCCAATAGCAACTTCGCTAAAAACTTTTGAAGAATATTATAACCCTGCAAAAAAAGAGGGTAACGCTTGGGTTTGGGAATATATGACGCTAACAAGGGCAAGGGTAATAAGTAATAATCAAAAATTTTCAGAAAAAATTCAGAATTTAATTGATGAAAAAATATCTACAAATTGGGATAACCAATTTTTACAAGAAGAAGTAAATTATATTTATAAAAAATTTCGTGAGCATAGAAATAGCAAGAAAATCTTAGGTTTAGATGTAAAAAACTCGGTCGGTGGAATTTTTGATTTAGAATTTATGTTAAGATTTTTGCAGCTTAAATTTCTGAATAATTATCCGCAAATAAAAACGCAATCTTCTAAAAAACTTATAGAAAACCTTAAAGAAATCAAAGCTATATCAGCAGATGAAGCGGATATCTTAAAAAAAGCATTTGAGTTTCTAACTTCCTCACAAAATGTTTTGCGAATTACCTCTGAAAGCAAAATAACCAAATATACTGAAGAAATTTTGTGTAAAGTTACAAACCAAGCTAATTTTGAAGAATATAAGAAATCTCTTGAGTTTTTAATGGCGGAAGTTAAGAATATCTTTACTAAACATATAAATTTTAACTAAGGGTTTTTATGTCTGAAAAAAATCTTATAGAAGGTAATTTTGCACCTGATTTTACTATGGATATTGAAAATTCAGGCAGTTTTACGCTATCTGAAAATCGTGGCAGAAAAAATGTAGTTTTATATTTTTACCCTAAAGATGATACGCCCGGTTGCACTTTGGAAGCCAAAAATTTCTCAGAAAATATATCAAAATTTGAAAAGCTAGACACAATAATAATTGGTGTTTCAAAAGATAGCATCGCCAGCCACGAAAAATTTAAGGCAAAATATTGCTTGCCCTTTTCACTCGCTTCTGATGAAAACTCCACAGTTTGTGAGGCTTATGGCACTTGGGTTGAAAAGAATATGTATGGCAAAAAATATATGGGCATTCAGCGAGATACCTTCTTAATTGATAAAACCGGCAAAATTAGAAAAATCTGGCGTAAAGTGAAAGTTGAAAACCATTGCGAAGAAGTTCTTGAAGCAATTAGGAAGTTGTAAAATTAATGACAAAATTATTTGGAACAGATGGCGTTCGCGGTAAAAGTAACTCCTACCCAATGGATGCTGAAACCGCCCTTAAACTTGGAATGGCAGCTGGTGCATATTTTACTCACGGTCAACATAAACACCGCGTTGTAATTGGCAAAGATACAAGGCTTTCAGGCTATATGATAGAATCTGCATTAACTGCAGGTTTTATTTCTATGGGTATGGAGGTTTTTTTGGTAGGGCCAATGCCAACACCAGCGGTTGCATTAGTTACCCGCTCTATGCGTGCAGATGTTGGCGTTATGATTTCCGCTTCTCACAACCCTTATCACGATAATGGCATTAAATTTTTTCAGATGAACGGCCTTAAATTATCTGATGAAGCTGAAAAAGAAATTGAGAATTTAGTTAACTCAGATTTATCTAAATATCGTGCAAAGCCCGAAAATCTAGGAAGGGCAAAAAGAATTGATGATGCTCAAGGTAGATATATTGAATATATAAAACAAACATTTCCCAAACGAAGCAGGCTTGAAGGGCTTAAAATTGTTTTAGATTGTGCCAATGGTGCGGCATATAAAATTGCCCCTATAATTCTTTGGGAGCTTGGTGCTCAAGTTGAAACAATCTTCGCAAAGCCAGATGGTTTTAATATTAACAATAATTGCGGCTCAACTCACCCAGAAATTTTAAGCGAAAAAGTTAGGGAATCCAAAGCTGATATTGGCATAGCCCTTGATGGTGATGCTGATAGGCTTATTATTTGTGATGAAAAAGGGCGTATAATTGATGGCGATCAAATAATGGCGGCAATCGCTTCAAACTGGCAAGAAAGAGGGCTGATTAAAGGTGGGGGCATTGTTACAACTATAATGTCTAATATGGGTTTAGAAAAATATATTGAATCTCTTAACCTAAAAATGCACCGCACTAAAGTTGGTGATAGATATGTTATGGAGCAAATGAGGGATCTCGGCTGTAATTTTGGCGGGGAGCAATCTGGGCATTTAATATTTAATGATTACACAACAACAGGTGATGGCTTGCTTGCGGCACTGCAAGTTTTGGCTTCAATAATTGAAAAGAAAAAGCCTGCAAGTGAAGTTCTTAATGTTTTTACTGCTTGGCCACAAGTTCTTAAAAATGTTAAAATCAACAAGCCAGCAGATGAAATTTTAGAAAATGATAAAATAAAAAAACTTATCACTGAAATTGAGAAATCTCTGCAAGAAGATGGCAGAATTGTAATCCGCAAATCAGGCACAGAGCCATTAATAAGAATTATGCTTGAAGGTAAAGATGCGATTAAAATTGAAAAACTCTCAAACAATCTAAAAGCAGAAATGGAAAAAATTAACGATGAATAATTAAGGCATCTTATTATGATGTTTATTGTATAAATTTTTAGAAGTATAAGTTAAAATGTTTGGTAAAGAATTACAGTTTCCTTAGAGAAAAATTAAAAATTTTTAGATGGAAGTTTCTCAAATATTATCTGCCTTTAACCTTAGTAATGGGGAAAGAAACCTGCCTAAAGAAGCACAGCAAAATATCTCACAAAATTTAAGTAATATCCTTGCAAATCAAGTTTTTCGTGGGGAGGCTTTGCAGAATAATGCTGGGCAATATTCAACGCAAATCATTCTAAACCCTAATATTAGTGATGCCTCGCAAGAGCTTACCTTCCGCACTGATGCAAATCTTAAAGCAATCGGCAATTTTTCAGTAGCAGTTGAAAATATTAATTTTAATCAAACTTCTAGCAATATTGGTGCGGTTAATTTTACAGGCAAAATTATTTCACAAAACCCTGAAAATATAGGACAAACTTATCAATTAGTGGGGGCGATAAAAATTACTGATGCAAAAATTTTAGCATCACTTTCATCACCGCAAAATAATTCTGCTGAAGGGGCTTCAATATTAAATAAATTGGCGAATTTTGATACAAGCATAATTTCAAAATTGCCTAACAATTTACAGGCACAAACACCAATTAATAATCAAAATTATACAAATTTTTTGATTAAAAATAATTTAGAAAATTTTTCAGGCAATATTGCCTCATTAAATATTTCTCAAATAACCGCAGAAAATGGCGAAATTTTAGCACAAAATTCTTCAAGTTTAGGTAAGGCAAATATTTTTGGAAAATTTGAGTATCTTGCCAATAGCAATGAATCTGTGATAAAAACAGAATATGGAAATTTTAGAATTAATGGGCAGGTTAATCTTCCCAATAATTCTAATTTAGTATTTAATTTAGAGGCAACCCAGAATTTAGATAATAATAGAAATATCGGCCAAAGTTTTTCTTCGCTTTATCTTCTTAAATCTGCTGTTGCTGGTGATGTATTAAATTTGCAGGCTTACGCAAAAATTTTAACGCAAAGCCCGCTAGGTTTGGCTATTTTGGAAAAGGCTTTTCCTAATGTTAAAGATGGGCAATCGGCTTATAAATCTTTGGTGGCAATTTCATCACTTAAAAATGCAGGTGAAAATTTTTTAGATAACACCAATTTATCTGCAAAAATGCAGATTTTAACGCCAGAAGATAATGAAATTCTAAATTCTGCTAGGTCATTAATGTCTGCAATAATGCAGACATCTCTTAAAATTGGTAATAGTGAAGGCGAGATTTACTATTCCTATATTTTACCATTTTTTAACGGTCAGAAGTTGGATTTTCATCGGGTTTTTGTATCGCAAGAGCAAAATTCTAAAGGCAAGCAGAAATCACAAGGTAAATTTCTTATGGAGCTTGTGGAAAATGAGCAAGGTAGAATTGAAATTGAAGGCAATTTTACCAAAAATTATAATCGTGTTCGCAAATTAGATATGGTGATTCGCTCAGAAGAAATTTTTTCAGATGAAACAAAAAATGAACTTTTAGAAATCTATAATAATATTTCAGAATCAATGGGTTATAGTGGCAATTTGCTATTTCAAAGGCTTTTTTATAATATCTCAGATAATTTTAATCCCGCCCAAAATTATTCAAAAAATAACCCTAATTCTATTTCAATTGATACCTAATTATTCCTTTTACATTAGCTTTCATAAGTGCTATATAAGCTCGCAATCATAATAAATTGGTTGCTATGAAAAATCTCTCTCAAAATTCTAGAATTTCTGAATCATTTACCTTTGATGATGTTCTTCTAAAGCCCGCTTTTAGTGAGGTTCACCCCACTTCAGTTGATACGGCAACTTTTCTTACAAACAATATTAAGTTAGGTGTTCCGCTGATTTCCGCCGCAATGGATACAGTTACAGAAGCACGCCTTGCAATAGCTATGGCACAAAACGGTGCAATTGGCTGTTTGCATAAAAATATGACGATTGAAGAACAAGCAAATGAAGTTCGTAAGATTAAGAAATTTGAATCTGGAATGGTGGTTAATCCAATAACAATTTCACCAACTGCAACGCTTTCAGATGTTTTATATGTAATGGAAAGTAATAATATTTCCGGCATTCCAGTTACTGATGAAAAGGGCAAATTACTTGGTATTATTACTAATCGTGATGTTCGTTTTGCTACTGATAAAAAGCAAAAAGTTTCTGATTTAATGACAAGCAAAAATCTTGTAACCGTTAAAGATGGAGTTGGAATTGATGAAGCTAAAAAATTGCTTCATAAATATAGAATTGAAAAACTAATTGTTGTTGATAAACAATATAAATGCGTTGGTTTAATTACGGTTAAAGATATTGAAAAATCTCAAAAATTCCCAAATGCTACTAAAGATTCTTTCGGAAGGCTTAGAGTTGTTGCAGCAGTTGGTGCTGGTGATGATGGCGTTAAAAGGGCTAAATCTCTGATAGAAGCAGAAGTTGATGCAATTATTGTTGATACTGCTCACGGGCATTCTAAAAATGTTTTAGAAACAGTTGCGAATATTAAAAAATTATATCCAAAATCTCAGATAATCGGCGGAAATATTGCCACTAAAGAGGCAGCAAAAGCTCTGATTGAAGCTGGTGCTGATGCTATAAAAATTGGTGTGGGGCCGGGTTCTATATGCACAACTCGCATAGTTGCAGGGGTTGGTGTGGCTCAGCTTACAGCGATTATGGAGGCCTCAGAAGTCGCTAAAAAGCATAAGATTAGAGTTATTGCTGATGGTGGAATAAAATTCTCAGGTGATTTTGCTAAGGCTATTGCAGGTGGTGCAGATGTTGTAATGATCGGCTCACTTTTTGCAGGCACCGCTGAAAGCCCCGGTGAAGTTATTTTATATCAAGGGCGTTCATATAAAACTTATCGAGGAATGGGATCTATTGGTGCAATGGCTAGAGGCTCTGCGGATAGATATTTTCAGCAAGATATTAAAGATCAGCTTAAGTTAGTGCCAGAAGGGGTTGAAGGCAGAGTGCCATATAAAGGTGAGGTTTCTGCGGTAATTCATCAATTAGTTGGTGGGCTTCGCTCTGCAATGGGCTATACGGGTAATGCTAATATTTCTGAGATGCAAAAAAATTGTGAGTTTGTTAAAATAACCCCAGCAGGGCTTAAAGAAAGCCACGCTCACGATGTTACCATCACTAAAGAAGCCCCAAATTATAGAATTGATTGATGGATAATTTTATAAAAAATTGTTTTACATTTATCAATTTGTTAATAATTTATAATCTCAACTTTAAACTTTAATCAAAAATTATTTTATGAAAAAGCTACTTACTATTCTTCTAACAACGGCTGTAATTTCATCTTGTGCAGTTTCTAAAACTGATGGTGTTATTAAACCCGGTGAGCAAAAAGGCGGTTTTCTTGGCCTTATGAAACAAGATGATCTTAAAGTTGAAAGTGCAGGGGCATTCAAAGAGGCTGAAGATGTTATAGTTGCAAGCTTTAAGGTTGGTTTTATTGAAAAAAAATCTGACAAAGCACAAGCAAGAGGTGGCTTATTAGGTGGCGGTGGATTTGGAGGAAGATCTACAGCTAAAATGGATTTAACCGGTGTTAATGATAGCATTAGGCAAGAAATTGCTGAGCAAGCCTATAAAGATTTTATTTCTCAACTTAAAGCAAAAGGTTTCAAAGTTTCTCCAGCAAGTGAGTTACTCAAAAATAAAGATTTTGCTGAAACAAAAACTTATGATACGCCTTACTTAGATGATCAAGATGGTCTTCTTTCTTCTGGTGCTGTTACAAAATATTTTCAACCTAAAGAACTTGGAAAAATTAGATTTTTCTTAGGCGATAATGTAAATATGACGGGCGGTTTTGGTTTTGGTAACCCAACAATTGTTGCCTCAAACATTGCTGAAAAAACAAACAAAAAAATTCTTAGCGTTACATATATAGTTGATTTTTCTAATGCTGAGGGTGACAGTGGCGTTACTTACTCAACATTGCAAGTTGGTCAGGGTATAACAGTAACACCGGGAAGCAAGCTTAACTTTATTGGTGGTGAGGGAAGTGCGTTCTCATCAGCAAATGGAAATATAACAATCGGACAACCAGTTTATTCCACTAAAGAATTTGGGGAAGTTATAAGCACTTCTTCAGATGCTTATAAAACTGCAGAAACAGCTCTTAATTTAGCTTCAGCACTTATGGGTGGTGGCACAAATCAAACTAGATCATTTACTATTAAAGCAAATCCTGCGAAATATAAAGCTGTTAGCTTAGAAGTTCTTAAAGATGCTAATAGCGGTATTACAGGCAAAATGGCTTCTTTAAGATAATTTTGATTTAATATTTTGGTTGGCAGTTGGTTAAAATAATCACCTGCCACCAAATCTTCTTTCTCTATTAGAAAAATCTTTGAGGGCGTTTTCAAAATCTTCTTCTGAAAAATCTGGCCATAAAATATCACAAAAATAAAGCTCAGTATAAGCAAGTTGCCATAGTAAAAAATTACTCAAGCGTTTTTCACCACCACTACGAATTAGTAAATCAGGATCAGGTAAATTGCTTGTATATAAATTATTGCTTATATTTTCTATTGAGGGTTCAATTTTATTATTAAAAATATTCTTTACGGCGTTAGCAATTTCTTGTTTGCTACCATAGTTAAGTGCGATATTAACCAATAAATCTGGGGTTTTAGAAGATTTGTTTTCAATGCTATTTGCTTTATTCTGAATATCTTTTGGAAAAGCTGAAATATCACCAATGAATTTTATTGCGATATTTTTATTGATTAGACTATCTGCATCAGAAGCAAGATAATATCTAAGTAAATCTAAAATTCCATTTACTTCACTTTCTGATCTTGACCAATTTTCAGAAGAAAACGCATATAATGTTAAAAAAGGAATTTTTTTCTTTAAGCATAATTTTATTATTTCTTTTGCCTTTTCAGCACCTTTTCTATGCCCTTCTTTAATAGGTTTATTGTTAATTTTTGCCCATCTGCCATTACCATCCATAATAATAGCAATATGTTTTGGAGGTGAATAATGCATTTGCTTTAGGCAAGTTTTTTTACAGTTAATAAAATAAAAAGGGGCTGTAAAAGCCCCTTTAATGTAAGGAATAAATTAGGGCACGCCCTAATAATTATCTTCCGCCAGCGGCAGTTGCTGCAACTTCAGCGGCAAAATCAACTTCTTCTTTCTCAATGCCTTCACCTAAAGTGAATTGAGCAAAATCAGTAATTTGTGCTTTAGCTTCCGCAATAACATCCTTTACTTTTTTATCAGGGTTCATAATGAATGCCTGCTCAAGTAAAACTGCTTGCTCATAATATTTGCGAACTGAGCCTTCAACCATTTTTTCAATGATGTTTTCAGGCTTGCCAGATTCACGAGCTTTTTCAGCGGCAACTTTTCTTTCTCTATCAACAAGGTTTTTATCTAAAGTTTCCACATTAAGAGATTCAGGTTTGCTTGCCGCAATATGCATTGCAATTTGCTTGCCAAGATTTTCATCACCACCTTTAAGGGCAACTAAAACGCCAATTTTGCCAATTCCTTCACCAGCTGCACTATGCACATAAGTGAAAACTTTTCCACCTTCTGCATTTACTAATTTAGAACGACGAAGATTTAAGTTTTCCCCAATTTTAGCAACCGCGTTTGTAATTGATTCTTGAATTGTAGAGCCATTAGAAAGCTTGAAATTCTTAATAGTTTCAACATCACCATTAGTTTTAAGGGCTTCATTAGCAATTTGCTTTGCAAGATTTTGAAATTCAGCATTTTTCGCAACAAAATCAGTTTCTGAATTAAGCTCAATTACAACCGCTTTATCGCCAGAAGTTGCAACCGCAACTAAACCTTCCGCTGCAACTCTAGAAGCCTTTTTCGCGGCTTTAGCTAAACCTTTTGCACGAAGCCAATCTTTAGCACCTTCAAAATCGCCTTTAGTTTCTTCTAATGCTTTTTTGCAATCCATCATACCAGCACCAGTTTGCTCTCTTAAATCTTTAATAGCATTTGCAGATATAGTCATTTTAATCTCCAATAATAAAATGTTGGTAAATAATTATTCAGGTTTATCAGCTGATTCATCATCTTGTTTTTTTGCTTTAACTTTTGAAGTTTTTTTCACAACTTCAGTGGCTTTTTTCTCAGGCTTTTGTTTTTCATCTTTCTTGCCTGATTTTTTATTTCCTTCTGATTTTTCTTCAGATGAATCATCATTTGCAGCAACATTACCAGAAGATTTTCTATTTGAAAAACCACCAACTGATTTTTGAATTCCAGTTAGAATTGCATCAGAAAATAAATTACAGAATAATCTGATAGATTTAATAGAATCATCATTACCCGGAACAATATATTCAATATCATCAGGGTTGCAGTTTGTATCAACTACTGCGATAACTGGAACGCCAAGTTTTCTAGCTTCTTTAAGGGCATTTCTTTCACGATTTGTATCAATTACGATAATTAAATCAGGCACGCCGCCCATTTTTCTAATACCGCCTAATGCTAGGTTTAGTTTGTTAACTTCCCTTTGCATTTGTAATCTTTCTTTTTTAGGAATGTTAATTTCAGTATCAGCAAGTTTTTGCTCAAAGCTATCAAGAGTTTTGATTGATTGAGAAACCGTTTGCCAATTTGTTAAAGTGCCACCCATCCAGCGGTGATTAACGAAATATTGACCACATCTTTCAGCTGCCTCCGCAACGATTTTTGAGCCTTGCCTTTTAGTGGCAACAAATAAAATTCTGCCATTTTTGCTTGCAACATCTTGTGCAATTCCTAATGCTCTGTGAAGAAGTGGGGCAGTTTTTTGTAAATCTATAATGTGAACACCATTTTTAGAGCCGTAAATAAATGGCTGCATTTTAGGGTTCCATCTCATAGTGCGGTGGCCAAAGTGAACACCAGCATCCATTAATTCTTGAATTGTAAAAGCTGCATTGCTTGACATAAAAATCCTTTATTTTTCGGTTAAACCTCCACAGATTAAAGTGCTTCTTGATATTTCAAAAAGACCGAAAACCAGAAATTAAAATTTCTGATAATCTGTGTGTGAAGTAGTTTAGATAAGCCCAAACTTGAAGCGTTTTATAGACATAAATATTGCCTTTTCAAGCAGAATTTAAGACATTTTTAGTCAATTATGAATTTGAAGAAATAAATTTCTTGCATAATGAGATTTTATTATTAAATACACTATGTTAAAATTTTCTTAAAAGCATTTTTCAAGCTTTATATTCCGCGGTAGCTCAGTGGCAGAGCAGTTGGCTGTTAACCAATTGGTCGGGGGTTCGAATCCCTCCCGCGGAGCCAGAATACAATCTCCAAACCTCCCCAAAAGTCTTAATTATCGTTGATTTACTTGAGTTTTAAGCTATTATTTGTCCAAAGCCATCTTTGTTGTATCAACCTAATCTATAAAAATTAGTGGTATGAAAAGTGGTATAATTTGAATTCATTCCACTTCATACCACTTTTTATGAAACTAACTGATATAAAATGTAGGAGTATAAAGCCAAATGATAAGCTCCAAAAATTCTTTGACGGCGGAGGTTTATACCTAGAAATCAAGCCAAATGGCGTTAAAACTTGGCGTTATAAATATAATTACTTGGGTAAAGAGAAAAACCTAACTATTGGCATATATCCAGAAACTGAGCTTAAAGAGGCTAGGAATAAGCATAGGGAGGCACATAAACTTGTTAAAAATGGTGAAGACCCACTTGAAATTAAGCAGGGCAAAATATTAGATAAAAAAATTAACAATGCTAACACCTTTGAATCAATAGCCCGTGAATGGCTAGAAAAAAGAAGTGTTGAAGTTAAACTAGATACTTTAAGGGATATAACTAATAGGCTTGAAAAAGAATTATTCCCTAAACTTGGCAATTTACCTATCAAATCTATTAACTCCCCAATATTACTTGAGGCTTTAAGAAAAATTGAAGAGCGGGGCGTTTATGAAACTACAAAGCGTTGTAGGCAATATGCAAGCCAAATATTCAAATATGCTATTGCAACAGGGCGTGCAGATAATGACCCATCACAAGCAATAATAGGTGCATTGAAAACTAAAAAAGTTGAACATTACAAGGCGATGCCTTTTTCTGAGCTTCCAATTTTTCTAAAAAAGATTGATACAAATGAAAGCAGGCTATTTAGGCAAACAATACTTGCCCTAAAATTAATGAATTTAACCTTTGTTAGAAAAAGAGAGCTAACGGAAGCCCCTTGGAGTGAAATTGATTTCAAAAATGCAATGTGGACTATCCCTGCTGAAAGAATGAAGATGGATAAACCGCATTTAGTGCCATTAGCAAGGCAATCATTAGAAATTTTGCAAGAGTTAAAAATTCTTAATGGTAATTCAGAATATATTTTTACCAGCCAAATTTCACCTAGAAAGCCAATGAATGAAGATACACCTTTGAGGGCTTTATATAGTATGGGTTATAAAGGGGTTCACACAGTTCACGGGTTTAGAGCCTTAGCAATGACAACTATTTCAGAAAATTTTAATTATAGATTTGATGTTATTGATGCACAACTTGCCCACGGCAAAAAAGGCTCGCTAGGAGATACCTATTTTAGAGCTGATTTCTTAAATGAACGAAAACAAATGATGCAAGACTGGGCAGATTTTTTGGATAGACTAAAGCAACAAACCTGAGATTGTTATAATAATTATCCAAATTAACCGACGGAATAAACCAAAAATATTAATCATTTAATATAGAATGGTAATATTTTGTCACAATTTAGTTGGTATCTCAAATTATCCCCATGGATTTTATATTTGAGAAATTTTAGGACTTGTTTTACAATAGCCTTACAAAATTAAACTCAAGTTATTCCCAGAAAATAAGAAATTATAATTTAGAAGTTTTACCACTTATTTTGTCCAGCTATCAGATATTACTTCCGCCTGTTTTAAAACCAACTCAACAGCATCTGCAGATTGATCAGGTGGATATTTGTATTTTTGGAGAGTGCGCCTAACAAGAATTCTAAGTTGGGCTCTAACACTCTCTCTAACTTGCCAATCAACTGTTGTTGATTTTCTGAGCTTTTCAGTAATTTCAACCGCTATCTTTTTTAGAATATCATCACCTAACATTCTAACTGCACTTTCGTTATTAGCCAGTGCATCATAAAAAGCAACTTCATCAGGGTTTAAGCCTAAAGATTCATCTCTGGCCATATCGGCTTGGAAATCCTTAGCCATCTGTATCAACTCTTCAATAACCTGTGCAGTTTCAATGGCTCTGTTATTATATCTTCTCAAGGTTTCTTGAAGCCTATCAGAATATTTTTTCTCTTGAACCACATTATTTTTAGTTTTGGCTTTTATGCCATCTTTCAATAGCTTTTCTAATAGTTCAATAGCCAAATTTTTATAAGGCATTTGCCTTACATCTTCTAAAAACTCATTGGATAGTAACCCAATATTAGGCTTATTAAGACCGCAAAGAGCAAATACATCTGTTACACCTTCTGCTAAAATGGCATTGTCTAAAATTTGTTTTAATGCTGAATTATTGTCTTTTTGTCTTAGTTTTTTATCAACTGAAGTAAACTTAGTAATGGCAACCTTCAGGGCGGAATAGAAGGCTATTTCTGTTCTTAGGGTTTTCGCTTCGTCTAGTGTGCTACAAAGCGAATATGCTTTTGTGATTGCTAGAACCAAATCTAAAAACCTCTTCTTCCCATCATCAAAACCTAAAAGATGGTTTGCTGCGGGAACAATTAGTTTTTGAGCTTCAGTTTCAAATTTAGAATAATCAAAACCTTTAGAGGTAGAAGTTTTTGCAAACATTCCTCTAATAGCATCAATTTTCTCCAGCATTACCGCAAAGGCCTCTCTTGCATCATGAGTCGGAGCACCTTTACCTTTAGAGTCACTATATATTTTTAGTGCATGCTTAAGTTCATTGGCAATGCCAATATAATCAACAACCAAACCACCGGGCTTATCTTTGAAAACCCTATTAACCCTAGCAATCGCCTGCATCAGACCATGACCCTTCATCGGCTTATCAATATACATGGTGTTACAACACGGTGCATCAAATCCAGTCAACCACATATCCCTAACGATAACAATTTTTAGCTCATCATCTGGTTTTTTAAATCTTTTCTCTAAGCGTTTTTTTTCCTGCTTATTATGTATGTGTGGCTGAAAACTTGCTTTATCTGCCGCAGAGCCTGTCATAATAATTTTGATAGAACCTTTTTCAGGATCTTCATTATGCCATTCTGGCTTAATTTTTACTATTTCATCATATAGTTGAACGCAGATATCACGGCTCATTGCAACTATCATTGCTTTACTATCTGTTGTATTGTTTCTTGCGGTGAAGTGGTTAACAATATCTTCTGCAACTTGCTTAAGCCGTGGGGTTGCGCCAACTAACTTTTCAAGCCTACTCCATTCACCTTTTGCCTTTTCTTTTGAGCTTAAATCCTCTTCATCTTCAATAACCTCTTCAACCTGCGCAGAAAGTTTTTCTATTTCATCTTGGTTTATGTTTAATTTCGCCAAGCGAGATTCATAGTAAATAGGCACGGTTGCTTTGTCATCAACTGCATCTTTAATATCATATATTGATACATAATCACCAAACACCGCTCGCGTGTCTTTATCTTCAGATGAAATTGGCGTGCCAGTAAACCCGATAAAAGATGCATTAGGCAAGGCATCTCGCATATGTTTTGCATAACCATATTTATATTTACCATCTTTTGAGATACTCGCCTTAAGACCATATTGGCTGCGGTGTGCCTCATCTGAAATCACCACTATATTATGCCTATCATTCAATATCGGGTGAGCATCTTCCCCATCAAGCGGAGAGAATTTTTGAACCGTGGTAAATATAATTCCGCCAGATTCCCTTTCGCCTAAAATGCGCCTTAAATCTTCTCTGTTTTCTGCCTGAACTGGCGTTTGCTTCAAAAGCTCATGCGCATTGCCGAAAGTTTCAAACAATTGACCATCTAAATCATTTCTATCGGTAACGATAAGCAAGGTTGGGTTTTTCATTTCCTTCTGCTGAAGCAACATTCCCGCATAACAACACATTGAAATACTTTTACCCGAACCCTGAGTATGCCAAACCACACCGGCTTTTTTCTCATTCGGCTTTATCCTGCTTTTAATATCCTTATGCGCACCCACTGCCGCAACTATGGTTGCATTTACCGCTTCACGCACTGCGTGAAATTGATGGTAACCCGCAATTTTCTTAATAATTCTTGCATCAGAATTTTCAAACAGAACAAAAAAGCGGATATAATCTAACAGTAATTTGCGATTAAAAAATCCTTTAACTACTGTTTCAAGTTCCCACTCTAGCTTTGGCTTATCATTTTCATTAGCAATTGTACGCCAAGGCATAAAGCGCTCTTCATCTGCAGTTAGTGAGCCAACTCTGGCAGTAAAACCATCACTTATTACCAAAGCTTCATTGAAAACGAACAGATCGCTTATTTCATTTTTATAAGTTTGAATTTGCTGGAAAGCATTCCAAATATCCGCATTTTCATCACTTGGGCTTTTTAGCTCTAAAACCGCTATTGGCAAGCCGTTTATAAAGCATATAACATCTGGACGCCTCGGTTGCTTAGTGCCAGATATAGTGAATTGATTCACCGCATAGAATAAATTATTCGCCTCATTTTCAAAATCAATTAGCAGGGCTTTATCATAGATTATTTGGTCTTTTTTCTTATATTGAACAGGCACACCCTCAATCAACTTTTTGTGAAAGGCCTTGTTGGCGAGGGTTAAATCTAGGCTTTCTGGCTTGCTGATGGTGGCGAAAACTTGTTCAAAACATTCTTCGGGAAGATGTTTATTGATGCGCAAAAACGCTTCCAACAGGTGAGATTTTAGAATTATTTCACGATAATTTTTGCGTAGCGCATTTGGCGTTTCAGGCGCATAATCAGGGGCATAGATAACCTGCCAGCCTTCCTCCTTAAACCAATCTAAACAAAGATTTTCAAGTTGCGTTTCGTTCATTTTTTACTTTCCAATATTTTGAATATATTGACAAATTAAGGCATATATTGCAATAATAAACTAAGAGGCTGATCACTGCGTAGCGGGGGTTGGCCTAAGGTTATCACCGAGAATAATCTTTTCAAAATCTAAAACGCAGTCTGACCTAATTACATTTCCTAAATTAATCATTAAATCAGTTTGAACTTTTATGTTATTTTGAAATACTATAACTCCATCTTTTCTCATAACAGGTCCAGAATATAAAATACCTGCAAAAATAACTTTTTCTTCTGTAGAAATTGCATTAGCCATTTTTTCTCTATCAAAATATTGTCTTGGTCTTACATAAAATATAGGTGAACCAGAAGATCCGTTAAAGCATGCCATATCAACCAAAAATTCTCTCTTTCCATTAAAGTCTATAGATGGAGGAGAAGAAAAAATACCCGTTCGCACCAATGGGTAATTATTTTTTTCATCACTAATTCCCCTAGGGTAGCCAACCATATAAACTTGTTCAGCTACAGATATAAAATTCCATTCCTTGAGGGTTTTGGGGATTATTGAGGAATCAATTGAAACAAAAAAAACTTTTTCTTTAAGGTTATTTTCTATTTGATTTAAAATTATACTAAAATTGAAACAACATAAGTCAGCTTCCGCATGATAAAGCCAATCCTCCTTTTTAAATTCTATCTTTATAGTTCTTAATAAACCTGATGGAATGAAGTTATCTTTATCTATTTTTGATAAATGCAAAGTTAAACTCATTTCTTTTGCACCATCAATTACATGCTTATTAGTAACTAAAAGATTAATTTGCCTATCTTTATCAATACGGATTGAATAAAAAAAGCCTGTTCCTGAACCACCTTCAGTTTCTATTTTTACAGTATTGTATAAAAGTTGTTCATAAAAAGAATTTGGAATCACTACCATACCCCCTCAATATTAAGGTTGGAGACATCAATTTCGCCAGAGAGGAGTTTTGGCAATAAAGAATCTCTGATTTGCGTTAGGGTTTGGGATTGTTTTTCAATATTTCTAATTTCATCAAATATCATTTTAGTAATGGCAAAGTAACTTTTCTCAATATTGTTATTAGAAACCAATATGGGCATATTTTTAATAGTTTGAGAGTTTACAGCTGTAGCTATAGAAGAAGTGCTACCCAATCTTGGGTAATCGAAGCATTTTAAATAAAAGTATGTCCAGATATAGTTTGGTGATTTTTCATTATCTAGAAAATGAGCTATTGCTTCGTTTGTACAGATTTCATCGTTAGATATTTGAACTCTTCCAAGAGTTAATTTAAAACTTAATATTACAGTATTTTTGGGAATAATTTTTATATTAAATTTTTTCACAGCTTCTTTTGTTAAATACTCAGAAGTACTTCCAGTATAAACTTTGCCATTTCCCATATCTCTTATTGAAATCCACTTTATATCCTCTGAATTTTCAGTAAACCATTCAGCCTCTTTTCTTGGAGGAGTTTTTCCAATTGAAATATTGTATAATTCTTGTGCCGTCTTTACCTCCCAACCTTCTGGGATGTCGCCGAGTTCGGAAGGGGTGAGGGAGTGAGGGAAAAGGCTTGCTGTGGTGTGGAGCTCTTTATATTCACTAGGGCTAGTGGTTTTTAGAAGGGCTAATTCATCGGCAGATTTACCGCTGATGGCTTGCATCGCCGCCAAATTTGCATCTTCCGCACTGCCACCCGCCGCTATTACCGCCGCCTTCGCGCGCACTGGCTCAAAATCTACAAACCAACTTTTAAACACCGCCTGCGCCATCCCCTCCAGCGTTTTATTTATCTGTTGGTTGAGGGCGATTTTGTGATTTATTGCATGAATGTTTTTTGATATTATTTTTTGAATAGGTTTTTTGGGAACAAAAATTTTATAATTTCCTAAAGTAACAGCGTTTGCACCTGCTTGAGCAGACCCACTTTTTGCCCCATCAATAAATCCCCACCATTTGTTTGATCTCATTTGTAACCACACAAAATATGGATCTACTATTTCAGAATTAACCCTAAACCTTATCAAGTATGACGCAAAAACTGCATCAATATCATCTAAGAAAATATAATTTTCACCCGTGCTATTACCAGTTCTAGCAACAACTATATCTCCATAACTGAGTTTGTTTTTAATAAGAGATTTACTATCTATTTCGCAATAAGGAACTTCTTGCCAATTAACTATACCGCCTTGAATATCAGTTATTCTGAGAAACTTGGGGCCAACTTCTTTGTCATTTGCGCTAGCTGTATAGCCATAAGATATATCAGAGCAAACATCACTTAATCTATATTTTTTCCACTCACTCATCCTAGCACCTCCTTACCATGAAAGCGGCGGTCTTTTCTTGAATCGTAAGTAAAAACCTCATCTTGATAAATAGATTGATATTCAACGACAATGTTCAGCTTATCTGCAAAGGAAATATCTTGTTTTCCCATAATATAATCAAAGCCTAGGAGTTCTAGCCTTTCACCTATTTGTATTGCTGAACTTGGCGCGTAAGTACAAACATTGACATCGCCATATCCTTCGAGTTTTTGTTTAAAGAAGTCGTTATAGGTTTTAAAGTTATTGCGAGAAACTTCTTTGCCATCAAATAATAAAATAAAGTTTTTCACAATAGCTGGGCCTATGCCACAATTTATTAAAGTAAAAGTTAGCCTGCCTATTTTATCGGTCTTTATATCTTGATACTCAAAAGTTCCTAGATATGGACGAACGGATAGCTTGTTGTGTTTATAGTTTTGTCTGCCTTGCCAAATAGTAGCGCCCAAGGCACATAAAGAAACTATGGCAGAAGCTAAAGCTATGTATGTTTCTGCGTTAAAGTTCATACCCCAAACCTGATAAATTCTTTTTAATTTCTTCTTCTAGGCGGGCAGATTCTTTGAACTGGTCTTTCAGTTGAGCGGTTAGGCGTGCCATTTTTTCAACGAATGGTTCGGCATCTTCCACTTGATCTGCAGCGCCAACATATCTGCCCGGTGTTAAAACAAAATCATGCTTTTTAATATCTTCTAGCTTTGCTGAAAAGCAGAACCCCGCTTGGTTTTCGTAGTTTTCGCCAGTTTGCCAAGCGTGGAAGGTATCAGTGATTTTTGCGATATCATCTGCGGTGAAATCTCGCAGAACTCTATCTTTCATAAAGCCCATATTGCGAGCATCTATGAATAAAACCTCGCCTTGGCGGTTGCGTTTTTTGGTATCAAGGCGCAGGCCATTAGCTTTATCTTTCGCCAAAAACCAAATGCACGCTGGAATTTGCGTGTTGGTGAATAATTGCCCTGGAAGTGCAACCATGCATTCTATCAAGTCCGACTCAATAAGGTTTTTGCGGATTTCACCTTCATTATTTGTGTTAGAGCTCATAGATCCATTAGCGAGCAATAACGCCATTGAACCCTTAGGTGAAAGGTGGTGCAACATGTGCTGCATCCATGCGAAGTTTGCGTTGCCTTGTGGTGGTGTGCCATATTTCCACCTCGCATCGCCTTCTAGTTTTGGGTGCCACCAATCTTTAATATTAAAAGGTGGGTTTGCCATTACATAATCTGCGCGAAGATCTGGGTGTTGGTCATCTGTAAATGTGTCAGCGTTCTTTTTGCCAAAGTTAAAATCAATACCGCGAATCACCATGTTCATTGCGGCTAGCTTCCAAGTGGTTGGGTTGGCCTCTTGCCCGTAAACGGAGATTTTCTTTTTTTGGTCTGATGCTTTGTAGTGCTTTTCTTTTGAGTGTTCTTCAATGAATTTATCGGTTGAAACAAAGAAACCGCCAGAGCCCATTGCTGGGTCATACACTCGGCCATCATATGGTTCTAGCATTTCAACAATTAGGGTTACAATGCTTTTTGGTGTGTAATATTGGCCGCCTTGCTTGCCTTCTGCAAGTGCAAATTGCCCTAAGAAATACTCGTAAACATGGCCTAGAATATCTTTGCTATGCAGGCTTAGTTTTTGGCCGTTATATTCTGGGTTGCTGAAGCTGGTATCTGAAAAGGCATTAATAAGGCCAGTTAGCTTGTCATTTTCAAGCTGGTATTGGCTGATGCGATTAAGAATGTTTTTTAGCTTTTGGTTGGTGTTTTCAATCTCATCAAGTGCGTTATCAATAAGCCATGAAACAGAGCGGAGTTTTACATCATTACCTGAAGCATCTTTATATATAACCGTTCCTATTGGCAGGGCGGCTTTTTCTTGAATAAACTTCCACCTTGCAACTTGTGGCACCCAGATTATGTTTTTTTCTTTGTAATAATCTGTGATTTCAAGTTCAGCATTTATGGCATTTTGATAATCCGCATCAGAGGAATAATCTCCTCTTGGAAGGTAGTAGATGTTATCTGGTGAGTTATTTTGGAAAAGTTCTCTGAGCTCTTGCTGGCGCTCTTCAAATGAATCAGAAACATATTTTAGAAATATCAGCCCCAGTGCAATGTGTTTATAGTTGGCTGCATCCATGCTTGAGCGCATTTTATCTGCGGATTTCCAAAGTTTATCATCTAAATCATTTAAGAATTTTTGCTCTATGTTGTTCACCACTAACCTTTAATGTAATTTACTAACTACAAATAAAATACACTAGCAGTTGAAAAGTGCAATAAGGGTTGCTAAAATTAATTCATTATTGGTGCAGTATCATTTTGAAATATAAGTGGAAACTTGTGGAGAGAGTTAAGGGCTTACCTTAATTTTTGAAAGATCTAATACCCATCTAAATCATCTTCTATTCCTTTGATGCCAGAGTAGATAAGATAAGCTAGGATAATGGGTCTTTAGCATCAAATAATTTTTCTTCTTTCAGATATTTAACATAATCAACAATTACTTTTTCAATATCATCACCAATAGGAAAAAAATAAGTATCAATATATTTGCTGAACTTAGTTTTTATTTCTCTTGGGTCTTGCTTAACTAGTTTTTTTTCTAAATCAATATGCTTTAACTTTAAGCCTATTAATGCACCATCTCTGATACCTGTTAATAATATAAAAGCGATTAGTGCTTTATTTCTTCTTGAAATTTCATCTTTAGTATTAATTAAATTGATAACATTTCTAATTTTTTCTATTGAAGGAAAATCCTTATAAATTGTAGTTTTTGCTTCTCTGGTTTCTTTTTCTGAAAGATTAAAATATTCAATATCATTATAGCTTATTTTACTTTTATAACCTGATTGCCCAGCAAGCCATTTGTAAAAATCTTTCAGTGGGTTTAATGTATGTAATATAGTAGATTTAGAAAGAGGCTCATTTTTGGCTTTATTTTTGGTTTTTGTAAGAACCTTTTTAAAGCAAACTACTTTATCTTTTGAAAACCTTGCTAAATCATCAAAATTACTATATTCTTCAAATCTATGAATTGCTTTTGCAACTGATGTTATGGTAGAGGGGCTTAGTTGTTTTGCCTCTTTAAGGTAGCTATAATATTTCTTTTTTAGCTTCTCATTTTTTGCGTTATATTTTGTCATAATTTTATACCTTTTTAGTTTATATGTTTAAGCTAGGTTATTGAGTGCCTATTAATCTCATTTCTTCTTCCTTAAGTGATGGAAACAAAAGCTGATAATTTGCTATGTCTTTTGCTGAAATATTTTTATAAATTTTGCTACTGCAAACCTCACATTCACTAGTAAGATTCATGCAGGTTGATTTTTGACTTAAAGTTTTAACAAAATCCTTTTTTGCTTTTCTAGGGCTTCTGCATTTGAAGCAAAACATTTCATCATCTTTACATTTTTGTTTTCGCTTGGATTGCTTTTGAGAGAGGTAATCTATTAAATCGCTTCCGTGAATTAACGCTGGGTAAGAATCTGGAATTGTTTTCAATCCTTCTTTTTTCCAAGAATAAAGGGTTTGTTTGTTAATCCCTAAAGTTTCAGAAGCTTCATCTAATGAATAAGAAAAATTTTTCTTTATCCGCCTTAAATTATGCTTAACACGATATTTTTTAGGCTTAGATTTCATATAATTACTCCCCAGAGCCTAGCTTCTCTATCAAAGCCTTAATATCTTCAACTTTCCATAAGGTAGTTTTAGCACCTAATTTTATTGGTTTAGGATATTTTCCACTCTTTACCCCTGCCCACCAAGTAGATTTACCTATGGGAATCAACTCCAAAACTTGTTTTAACCTAATTAATTTAATTTCTGCATTAAATTTTATTTCATTTTCTATCATATTAGTCCTCCTTGTTTTAAGATAGACTAACATTGATTTTTTGTATCATCTAGAACACTATTCTCACGAGTAAAGTTTTACTCTTAAAAAAGCTTGATATTTAGCCTGATATCTAGCCATTATATATTAAATTTCTGGAAGTATTTATAAATTTCTCTGATTTTTGAGGTACTTATTTCTATCTTGCATTTTTCAGTTAGATATTTTTTAGTATCGTCAAAAGCTATAAATTCTTGATCCCTTGCATTTTTAAAATTTTCTTTAACGATATAATATATATTCATCGAAGCATATATTTCTTCGAATTGCTTTTTCTGCTGGTTAACCCCTTTAAATTTTGATTTTAACCCAATAGTTTTTAGAATATCACTTGAATTCATAGATTCATTATCAATAGTTTCGGCAATTTTTATGGCTATTAAATGAGATTGCTTTTTGAGATAAAAAACCCTAGCTATAGGGGTTTACTTTTTTGAATGCCCTTTCGATTCCTATTGCACTTCCTGCCCACTCTATAATCCAATCAATGGCTTGGTTGACATCAGTAGTGCTTTCGTGAGTTTCGTTAGACTCTGATCGGTCGGTAAAAAGAAATTCAAGGGAAAAATTACCATCTTCAGCATTATAATCTACTCGAACATGATGGCTGTTATTTAAACTCAAAATCAACATATCGTCTTGAGTATCGTCTGGCGTACTTATTTTGGCACTGGGGTCATTTTTAACGACATCATAAATTTCCCATAGTGCCTGTTTAATAGGTAATAGTTTTAAGGGAGCTTTCTGCCAGCCATCTTTAAGATTTTGGTAAAATTCCGTGTGCTTTGCTTCGCTTTTAGCAATGGCTACATTAAGTTTTTGCTTTATATCCATAAGTATTCCATTATAAATAATGGTTACTATACTTTATACTGAGAATCAATCAATAAGCAGGTCACTGCGAACATAAACTTGCCCATTTGCTCCGAACAGATAAAACATAGGGGTAGGCATATGCTAGGTGAAGATAAGGTATGTTTAAACAAAAATGGTAATCCAATAAATACAAATGATTACACAATTACTTACTAGGGCAATGATTCTATAATAAATTTCCTTGGAAACGACCTTACACTGCTTAATGTTCAGATTACTAATGATGATATAATTTTCTAAGCAAGTTCTTTAATTATTTAACAGAAGTGGTGCCAGTCTTTGAATTTTATTAATTTAGGCTGGCACATATTTCTACCTTCAACTTTTGTTAGGCAAGTTAATTTTTGAATAATCTATTAAAATCTGAAATTGCTTGTTTTATACCTTTTTTATAATCCCAAACGCCAGTTACAACTGCTATAAAATCTGCACCGGCTTTAATTATTGGCTCAGCGTTTTCAACTTTAATACCACCTATTGCAACACAAGGAATATTTGTATATTTCTGCCAAAAATCTAATAATTCTAAAGTTGGCTTGCCTTTAGGTTTTTTTGTTTGGGTTTCATAAAAAGCCCCAAATGCTATATAATCCGCCCCTTCTTCTCCGGCTTTATAAGCCCTATCTAAGCTTGCGTAACAACTTACGCCAACATATTTGCCGTTTCCCATAATCTTTTTTGCTTCCTTAACGCTTCCATCATCTTCACCGATGTGAACACCATCGCAATTTAGCTCAGAAGCTAGTTTTGGGTTATCATTTAATATAAAAACACAATTATTTTTATGGCAGATTGGCATTAAAGCCTTTACGGCTTCTCTAACTTGTTTTTCATCTGGCTTTGAATTGTAACTCCCATCTTCTGATAGAGACTTCATTCTAAGTTGAAATACCGCAATTTGCCCACCCTCAAATGCTAAAGAAAGGTTTTTCTTCATTTCCTCAAGCTCAAAATTAGGTGGTGAAATTAAGTATAATTTGCTCATATTTTTGAATTAAAAGGGTTTTTTTTGTTTATATAGGTTTTTGTTAGTTTAGTCTATAGGCACTGTTAGTAAAGGTTTATAAAATATGTTTCAATATGAAGCATTTTATTAAAAACTAAACTAAAATTAAATTAACTTATTATTTACTAATTTGTTTGACTTTTATGAATTATTTTGTTAAAATTTTAACTAATTATTAATAAATTTCTTTTTCAGGGGTGGGGAAGATGAAAAAAATAAACAAAATGAAATTCTTTGCATTAAGCATATTATTTATAGCTTTTTCTGTGAATTCATATTCGCAGGGATATAATATGCCAAGCTCAATGCAAGGGCAGGGTGCTTATCAAAATATTGCTTACAACCAGCAATCTCAGCAACAACAATTAAACCAAAAAATGTTTTTGCAAAGCAATGCAGAGGTTGCTCAAAATCAAAGATTAAGCAGAAGCCAAGAGCTTGCTAGAAGATATTCATATAATAATCACTTGGTAAATGCTGGAAATACCTATATGCAACCAGCTGTTAACAATTATCAAAATCAATATTCTTCAATAGATAGATTATCAATAGACCAAAGAAGAATAACACAAGCAAGCCAATATATTTTAGCAAACCCAGCACAAACAGATTTCTTTTTACAATCTTTGCTTGGTATTAACACTCAAAAAATTTCTACTGAAAATATTAAAAATATAGCATCAAGGGGCGATAAATTTAATTTAGTTAGAGAGTTAATTTGGTTAAGTCAAAATAGATTTAATATAGAATCTGGGCAATTTAATGATGCTAGATATTCACTTAGAACTATTGAAAAAAATAAAGAGATTGCAGATAGCCAACCGGGCTTTTTCTCAACTAATACATTATTAATTGGCGGTGGTGCATTACTTGCTGGTGCAGGTGCCGCACTTGCTATGGGTGGTGGAGGTGGCGGTGGTTCTGCTGTAGGTGATTCAGGCTCCCCAATAGAACTGCCTGTTTTAGCTGAAGCTAGCACTGTTGAATATTTAGCTTGTGATTATAAGAGTACTTATTTTAATGTTGGTGAATGTGAGAAATGTCATAATAATACTTCAAGTGATCCATTTGCTTGCTTAACACCTACAAGCACCTCTGCACCATCTGTTAATAATATCAGCTCCATAAACCCTTTTAATATGGAGATTGCATCTGCTTTAGCACCAATGAATAACGGCAGTTGTGCCCCTAATATGGATCCTGTGCAGTGCTTATTTTGTGTTAATTTAAGTTTCTTAAACTTTCCTAGATGTTCAGGCCAAGTTGTAAATTATTGTACAGGAACTCAATATAATAGTGCTTGGTTATGTAACCATTGTAGTAACCCTGCTAACACTAACACTTGGATTTGTGGTGGTGCTGGAAGTATTGGCGGAAGCTCAAGCACATCATCTACTTCATCAACAAGTTCTTCTAGTAGCGGAAGCACTAGCACTAGTTCAACATCATCTACATCATCTACTTCTTCAACTAGTTCATCTTCTGGCTCAACTTCAACAAGCTCTTCTAGCAGCGGTAGCACCAGCTCAACATCATCAACATCATCTACATCATCTACTTCTTCAACTAGTTCATCTTCTGGTTTATTCGGTGATATAAGATTTGGCAGAAGTGAAATTCCAATTGTAAGAACAGAGGCACAAGTAAAAACACCGCAATTTATGTCAGCTAATGCGAATTACTTGAATTTATCTAATTTTGATGCAGCACATAGAAGAAATTTAACTGGTAAAAATGTTAATATTTTCGTTTGGGATTGGTTTGCAGCAACACAACAGGCTAATATTGCAAAACTTAATGGCCTAATTCCGGCTACAAACATAAAAGGTGGATTATATAATCCTAATGGAGATTTTCATTCAGCTAACATAAGTTGGAAAGGGCAAACTGGTTGGAAGCACGGTCAAACCGTAGCCGCAGTTGCAGCACAGGGTGCTTATGAATCAAATTTTTATTTTGTTAGCACATTTAGTGGCTCAAATTTAAGTAACGGTGCAAATTATATTAAAAACAATAGTGGCTCTTCAAGGGGTGTTGTTAATTTAAGTTTCGGTGGAGGTTTTACTCCGGAAAGCGTTTTAAGAACTGCATCAAATAATTACAGACATTTTATGTTGATGGCAGCGGGAAATAGTGCCGCTGCAAATCCTAGTTTTCCAGCTGCTCACGCAAGTATAGATAAAGGTTGGTTGGCTGTAGTTGCAGTTGATCCTAATTCTCTAACAATAACTGGATATTCAAATAGGTGTGGTAATGTGAATGCTTGTATTGCTATGCCTGCTGGTGTTGGTGGTGGCACAGGCTTACCGGGAACATCATATGCATCACCTTCTGCAGCGGCTGTATTTGCGGTAATGGCACAGGCTTATCCTAATTTAACAAATTCACAAATTACTAAAATAGTTTTAGGCACGGCCCAAGATTTAGGTGCGGCCGGTTGGGATAATATTTATGGTTATGGTATGCCAGATTTAGAAAAAGCCCTTAACCCTAATGCACAATCAACTTATTTCGCAAGTGGAAGTGGGCAGAATGTAAATTTTGTTAATACGCCAAGCTTTGTTTCTATAAACTCTCCGCAATCAGCTTTTGGTGCAGTTCTTGGAGTGCCAGAAGGTGTTAGTAATGCCGCTAACGATAATAACCAAATGAGCGTTATGATGGCAGATGATTTTAGCAGATATTTTAAAGTGCAAGCCCCAGTTCAAGCTAGAAATGGCAGGGATATAATTAATACTTATCAAGCATTTATTAACCCTGAAATTCGCTCTTTAAAATTAAATGAAACAAAAATCACTGAAACTTTCAGGGTTAAATTTGATAATAATAGTATGGCTAATTTATCAACTGAAAACACAGAAATGCTTCTTAATGAATTGCCAATAACTGCACTAACGAGCTTCAAAGTTAGTAATGATGTTGAAACAACTTTTGGCTATACTGCAAACCTAAATAATTTATTTAGTAATCCAAATTTAGCTTATGATGCAACTAATTTTATCACCCCTGAAGATTTCAATAACCCATATTTAGGCTTTATTGAAAATATTCAATCAATGGCAACACAAGGTAGCTTCAAATTATCAGATAATTTAACCGCAAGGGCAACTGGTTTTACTTCAGATAATAATTTTGGCTTACAATTTTCAGGTTCAATTTTAGAATTAAATTATCAAGCAACTGATAAATTCTTTATTGGTTTTAAGCAAGGTTTCTTGCAAGAAAATGATAGTTTATTTGGCGTTCAAACAAGCGGTGCATTTGATTTCGCAAATAATTCTAACACTATGTTTGCAGGTTTAGATTTGAATTATGATGTAAATAATAAATGGAGTTTATTTGCAACTGGTTTTGCAGGCGTTAGCACCACAACACCAAATGCAAATTCAGCATTTTCACAAGTTAGTGATGTTATTACAAGTGCATTTAATTTAGGTTTTTCTAGAAAAGAAATTTTTGGTAATGATAAATTAATTATGGCTTTTGGTCAGCCTTTAAGGGTTGAAAGTGGCTCTGCAACTGGTAATACGCTTGCTATTGATGAGGGTGGAGTTATAAACCAAACTTCATTTGCACAAACACTTGCACCTAATGCAAGGGCGTTAAAGATTCACACTTCTTATGCTAAAGAAATTTCAGAAGATACAGATATTATAGTTTCTGGTGAGGCTATTAGAAATGCAAATCACATCACAACTAATCAGATTGATTTAACAATCCTTGGCAAATTAAGACACGGCTTTTAATAATTTTATTATAAATAAAACAGATTGCTAAATCTCTTTCTGCATAAGAATTGTATCGTGCCACCTGCCAAACTTAAAGCCAACTTTTATAAGCCTGCCACGCTCTTCAAAGCCTTGTGCTTTATGAAAATTATAAGAGTTTTGGTTTTCATCAGCAACCACAACTGAAATAATTTGCTTATAACCAATAGATTTGCATTTTTTAAGAAGCTCATTAATTAAAGCCCTGCCTATACCTTTGCCAATAAATTCTTTGTGAATATAAATTGAATCTTCAAGCGTATATCTATAAGCAGAACGCTTTCTATAAGGCAGAACATAAGAATATCCTAATACTTTTCCAGCGGATTTTGCCACTAGAAAGGGTAAGTCTTTTGCAAGGGTTGCCTCATAAACTTCTAAAAATTGTGCCTCAGATGGAAGGTTTTCTTCCAAAGTGGTAACGGTTTCCTTAACATAATAGCTATAAATTTCACGAATAGGCTTGAGATCCGCTACTTTTGCATCTTGGATAGTAAAATCTAATTTATCAGTTTTTGCCATTATTTTTTTATTAAAAATTGATTTTTTTGAGCATTATATAAGATATTGAATTAAACAAGAAAATTTACATTAAAACTTAAAAAATCTTAAAAATTGTTAAAATTTAGTGTTATGAAATATTTTTACAAATTTAACTAAAATTTTAATGAATTCTTAACCTTTTTATGTTAGTATAAATTTACGGTCGGTGATTAAAAATACTTCTCCCCCCCAAAAATAATCACCGACTTTTTCTGATTAATAGAATTTCTAAATTAAGCCATTTCCAGCAAAACTAAAATGAGAATCCCCTGCAATTATTAGGTGATCATGTAGCTTAATATCAACGCTTGTGAGTGCGGATTCAACATTTTCTGTCATTTCAATATCTGCCTTTGAAGGGCTGGGATCACCTGATGGGTGGTTATGCACCAATATTAACGCTGATGCACCAAGCTCTAAAGCACGCTTCACAACTTCTCTTGGATAAATAGGGGTTTGATCAACGGTGCCAATTTGCTGAACTTCATCAGAGATTAATTTATTTTTCTTATCTAAAAATAAAATTCTAAATTGCTCCCTAGTTTCGTTACCCATTGCTAATTTACAATAATCAAGTAAGGCTTTCCAGCTTTGCAAAATGGGCTTTTCCTTGGTTTGTTCTTTTAATGCTCTCAAAAAAAGCTCATTCATAACCTTAATAGTAGTTATTGCAGATTGACTTAAACCATAGTGTTTTTCAAGGCTATTAACATCAAGCGATATTAATTTTGAAATGGAGCCAACTCTAGCGATTATCTCTTTTGCTAAAGGTTTTACATCTTGCCGCGGATAAGCTGAAAACAAAGCCAATTCTAAAATTTCATAATCTGGCATTGAGGCACTAGAATTATTTGCAATAGCATTCAAAAATCTCTCTTTAAGCCTTTTGCGATGACCTAAAAAATGTGGCTTTTCTGTAGATTTGTGGGAATCTGTTTCTTTAAGTTTGAACAATTGAGAAATATTTTTGGTTAGTTGGGTTACTTATTCCAAGGCATTTTAGCAAGTAATTTTGCCATACCGCATAATCCTGTAATTCCGGCAAATATCAAGCCTAAACTTACAAAACCAGAAATAAAGAAGAAATTTTTATCAACCAAAAAACCTAATATAACGCCTAAAGAAGATATTAAACCCGCTGAGATTTGCACTTGTCTATCAAGTGGAATAACTTTTTTGCTACCAACGCAAGTTTCAAGCCCGCAAGCCTTCCAAGCATTAATACCGCCTTCAAGAGTATAAATTTCAAGATTAGGGTTTTTATTCAAAAAAGTTTCGCAAGCATTTTGACTTCTTTTGCCAGCTAAACAATGAAAAACCAACTTTTTATTTTCACCATTTGGTAAAATTTCATTGCAATCAATATTACAGATTTTTGATAATGGAATTGACTTTGCATCAGCAATATTTTCCGCCCTATATTCCGCTGGCTCTCTTACATCAACCAAAATTGCCTCATTATTATTAAGCCATTGTTGTAATGTTTCAGCATCTATTTTTTGAATACTCATAAAAAAACCCCTTATTGACAATAAATCTTATATAAAGTTTCTAAGATTTGCTTTGCTTTGCTATCAATTATTGAATAATAAATAACTTGCCCTTTTCTTTTATCTGAAATTATTTTATTGGCTTTTAATTTTGCTAAATGCTGTGATAAAGCAGGTTGTGAAATTTTAACAATATTTTCAAGCTCAGTAACATTTTTAGAGCCTTCAACTAAATTACATAAAACTAATAACCTTACCTCATTAGAAAGTAATTTTAACAGGTTGGAAGCCATTTTTGCATTGTTTTTTATTTTCTTTAAGTCAAAATTTGTTTTCATGTAAATTTTTTTAATAATTTAATTTATATTTTTATATCTCTGACTTCTAAAAAATTTTAATTTCTTTTTTTTATAAAGACTGATGATGTAATTAAATTACAATTATAAATTAATATTAGAATATTCTTATATTAGAATATTCTAAAAATTTTGTAAACAAAAATAGATAAAAAAGTTATAAAATATATATGATAAGGTAAATATAAATAATATGATGAAAAACAAATCCTTTAAGAGTTAAATATTTTGCCCTGATTATGTAAAAAATTCTCTTAATTTAGAAGAGTTAAGCTTTTTAAATTATTCAATTTGTAATAATTGAGGATATTTAAGAACTAAATTAATAATCTATGTTCTATTTTGCTATTATATAAGCATTTGTTATATATTAATAATGAGGCAAAACCTGCTTATAGCTATATCTAAGGGCTTAAAACCCTAAATTTATGCTTGACTTATTAGCCAATATGATTAAAAAGCACTTTCCTTAAGAATGGAAAATTAAAATTTTATATGCCAACAATTAACCAATTAATTAGAAAGCCTAGAACTGAAAAGCCAGTTCGTAATAAGGTTCCAGCACTAGAGGCTAATCCGCAAAAGCGTGGTGTTTGTACTCGTGTTTATACAACTACTCCAAAAAAGCCTAACTCAGCACTTCGTAAAGTTGCTCGTGTTAGATTATCAAATGGTTTTGAAGTTACTGCCTATATTCCGGGTGAAGGCCACAACCTGCAAGAACACTCTGTGGTTCTAATTCGTGGTGGTAGGGTTAAAGACTTACCGGGTGTGCGTTATCATATAGTGCGTGGCTCTCTTGATACTCAAGGCGTTAAAGATAGAAAGCAACAGCGTTCTAAATATGGTGCGAAGAAGCCTAAATAACAAAACAAAAATAACAATTTAATTATAATATTTATGTCTAGAAGGCACAGTGCAACAGCAAGAAAAGTTTTACCGGATGCAAAATTCGGCAATTTGGTTGTTACAAAATTCATTAATGCATTAATGTATGATGGTAAGAAATCAGTTTCTGAAAACATAGTTTATAGTGCATTTGATAGCATTTCTAAAAAAACTAAGAGAGACCCTCTAGAAGTATTCCAAGAAGCTCTTGAGAATTTGAAGCCACAGCTTGAAGTTCGTTCTCGTAGGGTTGGTGGTGCTACTTATCAGGTTCCAGTTGAAGTTCGCCCAGCTCGTGCACAAGCAGTTGCTTTAAGGTGGCTTGTTAATGCGGCTCGCTCTCGTAAAGAGAAAGAAATGGAAGAAAGAGTTGCAAATGAATTATTAGATATTCTAAATAAGCGTGGTATTGCAATGAAGAAGCGTGAAGATACCCACAAAATGGCTGAATCTAACAAAGCATTCGCTCACTTTAGATGGTAAGATAATATTTCTTTTTTATTCTAGATTTTAATTTTTAGAAGGTAAGGCTGATTTTTTAATCCCTTACCTTTTTTTATTGCCTAATTTATTCATTCCAACCGAAGCGATAGCCATATGCAAGGCCGAGTGTGAATTGGTTATCTTGCCCCCTTTCAATTATAAGCGGTGATTTTTTAACATTATCACCTAGTAAATCAAAGCCACCGAATAATGTTACGGCAGTATTATCAGTTAAAGGTAGCGTGGAAGCACCGCCCAAGCCATAAGATTCTATGCCAGAATTTGCCTCATATCTACTTAGCCCTGAATTATTAGATTGTTGCTGGCTAATGCCATAATAAACATTCATAAAATCACCGCTACCATAGCTAATTCTGGGGCCAAAACTATAACTTAAAGGGCCGTTTTTATCAAAATAATTTATATTATAATCTGCTACATAACCTTCGTGACCGCCAAAGCCTTGCCTTACCTCTAACCTAGAGCGAATTTTTTCAAAAGTATATTCTGCAAAACCACCAATTTCATAGGCACTATCTATGTTACCTAGCCCTCTTAAAGCGTTGGTTTCTCCAGAAATAAGAAATGGTGAGCCACCTGTTTCTTCCTCTCTTCCAAAGCGAATTTTTGTTAATGGCCCTAATTTCCAACTATCATTATTTATAATGTTGTATCCTATTCCATCAGGCACTGACGCAAAAAAATCATCTTTATATCTTACCCTTAAATCCGGAAATATAGAAAAGCCATAATCACTAGCACCTTGAAAAACTGGTGAATATACAGGTGCAAAGCCAACGGTAACTGACCAATCTGTTTTTGGAGGAGCAGACCTTCTAATATTTGCCTCTTGTGCGAATGAATTTAGGCTTGATGAAAATATTAAAGCCGTAACAATAAAATTTATTTTTTTCATATAAATATATAGCTAGTTGAAAAAAGTTTTTAATTAACTTTCAACTATGCAAAATCAGCGAAAATAAAACTATATAATTATTAATATTACTGTGATATTTTATAGAAAATCTAGTCCGATATCTATTGATTTAACTGAGTGGGTGAGAGCACCGATTGAAATTCTATGAACGCCAGTTTCTGCAATTTGTTTAACATTTTCAAGATTTACACCACCTGAGGCTTCAAGCAAAATTCCGCTATTTTCTGAGATTTTTACCGCTTCTTTTAATTGTTCAATATTCATATTATCAAGTAAAATTATGTCAATATTCTCTTCAATACAAATTTTAACTTGTTCTAAATTATCGCACTCAACCTCAATAAGCATATTTTTAGGTTTATGATTTTTGGCAGATTGAATAGTTTTTCTTATATCTCCATCATTAAGTGCAATATGGTTATCTTTAATTAAAATGCCATCATCAAGGCAATATCTATGATTAACCCCACCACCTATCCAAACAGAATATTTTTCAATTTTTCTTAAATTAGGCGTGGTTTTGCGTGTATCTAAAATTTTTGCATTTGTTCCTTTAACTTCCTCAACAAATTTATTGGTTAAAGTTGCAATTCCGCTCATTCTTTGAATAAAATTTAGGGAAACTCGCTCTAAAAATAAAATTGTTTTAGCATCACCATAAACTCTAAAAACTGCCTTATTTTTTGAAATAAAACTCCCCTCTTTTGCAACAGGTTGAAATTTTATTTTATCCATATAACGCAAGAAAATATTTTCTAAAACTGGTGTGCCACAAAAAATTGCATCTTCTCTAAATATAAAATCTGCGGTTATATTTGTATTTGCTGGGATAGTAAGCTGAGAAGTAATATCGCCATTGCCAATATCTTCCGCAAGTGCATTTGAAATTATATCACTGATATCGTCAAAATTAATTTGCATATTCTTTTCTAAAAATTTTATGTTATAAATTAGGGCGTGTTGAAATTTAATTCGTTCTACTAATTAAATTTCAACACACCTTAGTATTATAACTAACACACATAAAAAGCAATGAAGTGGAAAGATATTGAAGATATTGCAATAGAGCTTGAAGAAAAGCACGCTGACAAAGATAATGTAAATCTAAGATTCACAGATTTACATAAATGGGTTTGTGAGCTTGAAGAATTTGATGATGACCCTCAGAAATCTAATGAAAAGATTTTAGAGGCTATACAAATGGCTTGGCTTAAAGAAAGGGGAAACGGCTGATGAAATTTTCTTATAAAATTCTTGTTTTAATTTTTCTATTTTTAATATTTGCTACTGAAAATTCATTAGCAAGAGACCCTATTTCTAGAAATAGCATTGAAGATAAACCTGTTGGGCAATCAAGTTTAGCACCTAAGCCAAAACCACTAAATAGAATTGTAACTTCAAAACCAGCATATCAAAAAGCTCCAAAAGCCGCTTATGATATTGAAAAGCATAAAAGCCCCTCAATTCATAAAGATAGAACGCTTAGTGTTATTGAAAAATTAAGATCTAGAAAATTTTTAGATATCCACTCAAATGAAATTAACCCAGTTTATGTTCCCTCTAAAAATCAAATAGATGCTGAGAGATTTCGCCTAAAAAGAAGAAATTTTGCCAATTTTTCTAAGAGAGAATATATTAAATTAGCTGATAGGCTTTTTCTGCATCACAATTATACAGATGCCACTTATTTCAGAAGAAAAGGGCTTAAGGCTGATGGCTTAAAAGATATTCTGCCTGAAGACCCCAAAAAATGGGAAATTAAAGATGATGTTGAGCTAGATGACCTCTTAAAATCAAGAATTGCATTGCTTGAATCACTCTCAATTAATAGTGTTTATGTTGCCCCCAATGCGGCGGCAAAATCTCTAGTTTTCTATGATTGCTGGGTCTCTCAAGCAAAAAATAAATGGGCTGATGATAGAACAAATTGTAAAATGGCGTTTAAGGATGTTAATTCATACTTACACGGAATTTATGAAGAAACGAAATTCAAAGGCTTAGCAGAAGTTATTTCAGGATATTCCTTCACTGATATTGATGATAATTACAAGCCTTTCAAATCTAGCGGGGAGGAGGAAGAGCAATATGAAGGAAATTACGCCGCAGAGCTTGTGAGGGTTATTGAAAATAGAATTAAAGATGATGAAGCAAGAAGAATTTCTGAAGAAAAAATCAAAGCCTCCAAGAAAGATGAGGCAGGCAATTTCATTTATGCAAGGGGTGGTAGTGGCAGTGATTTAATGTATCTTGCTTATTTTGATAGAAAATCTTTCACGCTTAACCCAAATGCTAAGGAAGAGCTTGATAAAGTAGCGGAGCAAATTAAAAAATCAAACCCGCCTTCTGTTATAATTAATGGTCATACGGATAAATCAGTTGGTGATGATGAAGCGATGGTTCTTTCTAAAAAAAGAGCGGATGCCGCAAGGGATTATTTAATAGGCAAAGGCATTAATAAAAATCTTTTCAGAACCTTTGGTTTTGGCAGAAATGATAATATAGTTCCTAATGAAGAAGGCAAGGAAGTGCTTGCTAATAGACGCGTTGAAATAATCTTCAAAGGCGAAGTTAAGAAAGAAAAATAATAACTTTCTAAATTTTGTAAGGCTTAATATATTTTATACCCTTTAAGAGAATTTTTATAGCCTGATAATGTATTAAAAATATTGTCTTAAAAGTTACGAGTGGGTTTTTTAGAAAGGTTTTTATAAGGCTTTTTTTAGTTAAATTTTCTAACTTTCCATTTAATGAAGTTATAAGTTTTGCTTGGTTTTCATCATTATAATAATCAATAATGATAGATATTTTATCATTAATAACTCTAAAAGAAAATTTGTAATAGCCATCTATCTTAAAAAAAGGTGATACAAAAAATAGCTTTTTTGCGGTTATAATATCATCATTTTTTATTTCTGATAAATCTGGCTTATAACAAATATATGAATGGGTTTCACCAAAAGTGTTATTAACCTCACAAATAACTGCTTTTAAGATATTTTCTGAATCATAACAGAAGAAAAAACTCACCGGATTAAAAACATAACCTAAAATTCTTGGGTGAGTGATTAATATAATTTTTGGGTTTTCAATATTAACATTATTTTCAGATAAAATTTTCTGTGCCCAGTTTTTTAGAGGTTTTCCATCCCTCTCAGCGTGATCTTTATCATAAAAACTTAAAATGCCAAATTTATTATGGGGTAAAAATTTTTTTAGATTTTCAATTTTATCTAGCGGAATTGAGAGATAATAAACATTATAACTAAAGCCATTAACTTTTGGTAAAAGCCTTTTATGCATTACTTTTGCAGAAAAAATATTTATATCATTTATAAAATCAGCTTTCATTTAGCTATATCTACAATTTCAAGTAATTTTCTTTGCACTTCAACAATGCCTTTTCCAGTAATGCCAGATATTGCATAAACTTTGCCACCGGCTTTTCTCTGTAAGGATTTAACTTTTTTTGCTATTTCTTCTTCAGGGATTGCATCAATTTTATTAATACAAACAATTTCTTCTTTCTCAGCTAATAATTCACTATAATTTTTAAGCTCTTTTCTAATTATGCTGTAATTTTTAAGAAAATTTTCATCAGTGCCATCAACTAAGTGTAAAATTACCCTGCTTCTTTCAATATGCTTTAGAAATCTATGACCTAAGCCGTGTCCAAGTGATGCCCCTTCAATTAAGCCCGGAATATCTGATATTACAAACTCTCTATTATCAACATAAGAAACACCAAGCTGCGGTTTTAGAGTGGTAAAAGGATAATCAGCAATTTTTGGTTTTGCCCTAGTAGTTACTGATAGAAAAGTTGATTTGCCTGCATTAGGCAAGCCAACCAAGCCAACATCAGAGATAAGTTTTAGCTTTAGCCAAACCCACATTTCTTGCCCCTTCCACCCCGGCGTTGATTTTCTTGGTGCACGATTTGTAGATGACTTAAAGTGAGTATTACCAAAACCGCCATCGCCACCTTTTAAGAATATACCATCGTGAGATTCATCAGTGATATCCATTAGCAAAGTTTTACCATCTTCCATAAAAATTTGCGTGCCGATTGGAACATTCAAAATTATATTTTTTCCGTCGCTTCCTTTTCTAAGTGCACCTTTGCCTTGCTCACCATTGCCCGCCTTAAAATGTTGGGTGTATCTGTAATCAATTAAAGTGTTGAGATCTTTATTAATTTTGATGATTATATCACCACCTTTGCCACCATCGCCACCATTAGGGCCACCGAATGGCACATTTGCCTCTCTTCTGAAGGCAACGCAACCATTACCGCCATCACCGCTTTTTACAAAAATTTTAGCTTCATCAAGAAAATGCATAGAAATAAAAGATGTTATTATATTTGCTGATTATATAGTTATAGCAGGAATATAATTTTATTCATCATTAAAGAATTTGCGTTTTGTTCTAGCGAATTTGTCATAAAATTCTCTATCTTCAACGGTTATACCTTGCCCCGGTAATATAGTTGGTTTGATTAAAATTACTGTTTCAGTAAGATTAGTTTTCTTAATTACACTCTTAAATGCATTACCTAAGAATGGAATTGAGCCAATACCCGGAACGCCCTGATCGGTGTTTTCCCCTCTATCTTCAAGCAAGCCACCTATCATCATAACATCACCACTTTTAGTGCGAAGAACCGTATCAAGCTCTTTAACTTCAACCACTGGGATTCTAGAATTTACCGCGGTATTTGAATCCAACCTATCTTTAATAAGTGCGATACTTGGGTCATCAACCCTTTCAGAAACTTTTGTAATAGTTGGGCGAACATGCATAGTTATTTCATTTCTTCTTAAATCAATAGATGGTTGAATTGAGAGAATTATTCCAATCGGAACGGTTTTTATCTCGCTGGTTATAGAAACATTTCTATTATCAATACCACCAAGCCCAGTATTTGTTTGTTGATCACCAAGTGCAACGGTGAAATAAACTTCATTTTTAGAGAAGTTTAGAACTGCTGTTTGGTTGTTAAGGGTGCTAATTCTTGGGTTTGAAAGTGATCTAGTAACACCGAAAACTTGTAATAAATTTACTGAATTTTGAAGGGTGTTTCCGCTATTTCCAAAAAGCTCTGTAGGTAAAATAGTAAATTTGAAAATATCAGTATTTGAGCCAACCACATTATAATTCAAGTTCAAGCTACCACCATCAACGGTGCTTGCACCTTCAGTTACCAATGCCCAGTTTATACCAGACGAATATTCATCTTTAAGGCTAACTTCAACTACTTTTGCTTCAATTAAAACTTGGGAAGTCATTGAAATATGGATACTATCAAGATATTCTTTTATTGCATCGTGCTGTTTAGTGTTTGCTAAAATAGTTATAATACCAGCGTTTCTATTTGATGATAAAATTGATGCACCATTTGGTGCAACCATACCAACCATTCCCATACCCATACCGCCACCTGCACCGCCAGCCATACCACCGGCTTGCCCACCAGCCATACCGCCTTGCATACCGCCACCCATCATACCACCGCCCATCATACCACCCATAGGCGGAATAGGTTGACCATTTTCATCAACCCTTCTTTCTTGGCCATAAATATTTAATATTTGACCAATCCCCATTTCAATATTGCCCCAGAAATTACCATCACCGCCAGTTATAACTAAATTATTTGATGAGCCACTATTAACAGTTGCATTTGCACCGCCAGTTGCACCGCTACCGCCAACTGAAATACTAGCATTCACATTAGAATTTGCAGTTCTAGTAATATCAAGAATATTAAAACGATATGTTTTAACTACTGGATAATCTTTCGCAATTTTCAGAACACCATTTTCAAATTTATAGTTAAGATCAGCCATTTCAGCGATTCTTTTTATAACTTCTGAAAAGGGTTTTTCGTGAGCGATAAAAATTATATTTCCTTTGATGTCTTTATCAATTTCAACATCAACTTCAGCTTTTCTGCATATTTCAAGAATAACCTCTTTAAGTTCAACATTTTCATTAACAGAAACAGAAACTAATTTATCATTTTCAATTTCAAGTTTTGTTGGGTTTTTTACAAGATTTTTAATTTCAGGAAGTTTTAACTCAGGAGAGATTAAATTAATTTTTTTATCTTTGTTATTATTCTCATTTTTAGGGCGAGTAATTTGCATATAGTCTTCCCTATCAAGCTTGCGATATGGGTCAATAAAATCATTTTTATTTCTATCAAAATGCTTGCAGGAAGATAAAATAAAACAAATTAAAAATGTATGTATTAGAAGTTTTCTCATCAGATAAGTATAATTCTGAATATAGTTCACAATTTAGATTAATACTTTTTTATAGTTTAGTGCAATAAATAATTTATTTAATAAAAAATTTGTTGCACAAAATTGTTAAACATAACTGAAATATTAGGAAAAATAACACAGATAAATAATGCAAAAGATAAAGAAGGGCCAAATGGAAATATCTCAGACTTCTTGAAAATACGCCAAATTATTGCAAGAATAATTCCGCTTAAACCTGAAAGAAATAAATATATTGGTAATAATTCAAATGATATAAATGCACCACTTGCAAGGAATAATTTTACATCACCAAGCCCAAGCCCTTCTCTTTTTTTCCATAAATAAACGCCCCAGCGAAGTAAAAGCGAAACGCCTAAATAAAACCCGCAATTAATAAAAAAATCTATTAAAGATAAATCATTTTTATAAGAATTAAAAACGCCAAGAATAAAGATGAAAATATTCACCTCATCAGGAATTATATAATGTTCAAAATCTATTGCGGAGAGAACTATAATTGCAAAGGCGAGCAAACTAAAAATTATTGCATCTGCAATTTCAAAGAAATAAAAATTCAAAAAAAAGCTGAGTGAAACTAAAATTTCAATTATGAAATATTTTACGCCATATTTTGTGCTACAATATCTGCACTTGCCTAGGCTAAAAATATAAGAAAATATTGGTATTAAATCAATAAACCCAAGTTTTGTATTGCAAATTGTGCATTCAGATCTTTTAGAAACCCAATTTATATCTCTTGGCATTCTATATATTAATGCAGTTGCAAAACTGCCCATTATAGCACCAAATATACTTGCAATGCCTAATAATAAAAATCTCTCTTGAGTAAAAAATTCTGTTAAATAATCTATATTCATATGGAAGAAAATATTACAGAAAATAAAACATCAGAAAAGCAGGATGAAGAAAATCTAACCTCTAAACTTCAAGGTTTTTCTGATTTGATGCTTAATTGCAAAGTTTTACTTGGTAAAATTAGAATGCCAGTTGCACAATTTTTGAAACTTAGCAGGGGCAGTATAATTGAACTTCCTATGCGAAAAACTGATCCAGTATCAGTGCTGGTGAACAATAAAAAAGTTGCTGATGCGGATATTGTTATCAAAGGTGATAATATATCAGTTGAGGTTATAAAATCTTATAAAAAACCAAAAGTTTAATTCTTAAAAATTTTATTGCAGATATTAACCGCTGAGGCATAGCCATCTTCGTGGAAGCCATATTTTAGATAAGCCCCACAATAATAAGTGTTATTTTTACCTTGAATTTCATCAATTTTTTCTTGGGCGGATATTGCTTGCTCATCAAATATTGGATGTTCAAAAATATATTCATCAAATATTTTTTCTTTTGCAGGTAAATTTTTTGAATTTAGCGTTATAATAATTGGCGTTTTAGTTTTTAGATTTTGCAATCTATTCATCCAATAGCTAAGTGAAACATCACTATTATTATCACATTTTTCTGAGCTTAAATAAACCCAGCTACTCCAAGCGTTTTTATTTTTTGGCATAAAATTTTCATCACAATGAACAATAATTTTATTTGGCTGATATTTTATATTACCAATTAAATTAACTTCATCATCACTTGGGTTTTCAAGCATTTTTATTGCTTGGTCTGAATGGCAAGCAAATATTATTTTTTCAAAAATATGCTCAATATTATGCTCATCAATAATTTTAATTTTATCACCACGAATAACTTTTTTAACAGCATTATTAATTTTGATTTTATCACTAAAACCAGCGATTAATTTTTTTACATATTCCCTGCTGCCACCAGTAACTGTGAACCATTGCGGTTGCTGATTAACTGTTAAAAGCCCGTGATTATCAAAAAATTTTATAAAACTTCTCGCGGGATAATCTAACATTGTTGAAATTGGGGTGCTCCAAATTGCACCGCCCATTGCAAGTAAATAATAATTCTTAAACCAACTGCCAAGTTTAAGCTCTGCTAAGCATTCGCCTAATGTAAGGTTTGAGTTTATATATTTTTTAGCTTTTTTGTTAAAGGTTAAAATATCAAAAAGCATTTTATAAAATTGTGGGCGAAGAAAGTTTTTTTTCTGAGCAAAAACCGCTTTTGGTGCAGGCGTGCCATATTCAAGCCAGCCATTTGCAATAGATACGCCAAAAGACATATCGGTTTTTTCAACCTTGACATTTAGCTCATCAAATAATTTTGTAAGAAGGGGATAATTTCTATAATTAAAAACAATAAAACCTGTATCAACTGCAATTT
Organism: uncultured Rickettsiales bacterium; assembly: GCA_964445765.1. GTDB lineage: Bacteria > Pseudomonadota > Alphaproteobacteria > Rickettsiales > UBA8987 > JANPLD01. Next base: position 518,076 of record CAYULD010000002.1, read on the forward strand.
TTTGATTATCTAAGTTAATATCAATGGTTCTGCTATGGCCACCAATATAATTATTTTTTTCAAAGATAGTTACATCATAACCTTTTTTATTAAGGTTATAAGCTGCACCCAAGCCGGAAATTCCAGCCCCAATTATTGCAATTTTCATAGTGATTATAAGATTATTTTAATATTTTTTTGGAATTTCAATTTTGGTAATTAGCCCCTGCGGATTATTATCATAAACTGAAATTTTACCTTTATGTAAATTAATAACCGCTTTAACTAAACTTAAACCAAGCCCGTTACCTTTAGATTTTCTGCAAGTTTCCGCACGATAAAATCTATCAAATATTTTTTCTTTATCAACATCACTAACGCCATAACCATTATCTGCAAATATGATATAAATATTTAGCTTATCTTGATATAAACTGATTTTTATAAGGCCATTTTCTGGGGTGAATTTTATTGAGTTATCCAAGACATTTGCAAAAGCTTGAAACAGCAAATTTTTATCACAAATATTTTCAATATTATTAAGTAATGATTCTATTTTAATATTTTTTTCATTTGCAATAGGCTCATATAAATCAATTAAATCTGCAATTAAATTTTTAAGATTAACCTTTTCAAAATTGCTGATTTGCTTGCCTTTTTCAATATTACTGATTCTTAAAATTGCGTTGAAGGTTTGCAATAAATTATCGGCCTCTTTAATTAATTTATTGGCATATTTTGGATTTTGCGAAGTGAGTTTGAAATCTTCTAAGTCATTTCTAAGCCTTGTAAGTGGCGTTCTTAAATCGTGGGCTATGTTATCTGAGGCTAATTTCACATCATTAACCAAATTTTCTATGGTTTCTAGCATTTCATTTAGAACGAATGAGAGGTTGCTCAAATCATCCCATTTGCTATCAATATTTATTCTGCCAGATAAATCACCGGTTGCCATAATTTTTCCGGCGGTTTTGGCAATAATATTTATTCTATTAACAACAAAAACGCTTAAGAAAAAGCTAATGCTTGCCACTAAAAACATTAGAAAAATACTAACACTGCCTAGGGTTAAAATTTTTTCATAAGTGTTAGCACTTATTGCAACTTTATCATCTGAAATATATTCCCCTTTTGAATAAGCAAAAATGAAATATCCCAGAATTATTGCTGAAATACTTAGTATAAAGGCGAATAAAACCGCCATTTTGAAGCTGGAGCTATGATAATATTTTCTATCAGTAAAAGGCACTTATGCTACTTTTTTTAGGCTTGTGCAAGGTTCACATCATCTTCATCAATTTTGAAGCCAACACCTCTAATAGTTTTAATTAAAGGTTTAGAAAACCCAGCATCTATCTTGTTTCTAAGCCTGCTCATATGAACATCAATTATATTAGTTTGTGGATCAAAATTATATTCCCAAACATTTTCAAGCAACATAGTTCTTGTAACAATTTGCCCTTTATTTTTAAGCAAATATTCAAGCAACTTAAATTCTCTTGCTTGTAAATCAATGGCTTTACCAGCACGAATAACCGCCCTTGAGATTAAATCCACTGATAAATCACCAAGTGTTAATGCGGTTTGCCTTTCTTGAGAAAAATTATGATTTCTGCGATTTAGGCTTTCAACCCTTGCAACCAATTCATCAAAAGAGAAAGGCTTGGCAAGATAGTCATCACCACCAGCACGAAGGCCTGAAACTTTTGCATCAATATCACCTAAGGCACTTAGAATTAAAATTGGCGTTGAAATATTATTTTCTCTGAGAGTTTTGATGATTGCAAGACCATCAATTTCTGGCAGCATTCTATCAGTAATAATAACATCATATTTATCAGATTTACCCTTCTCAAGCCCAGTTTTGCCGTTTTCACAAATATCAATTTTATGGCCTAAATCATTAAAGCCTTTTTTGATAAAACTACATATATTCTTATCATCTTCTATGAGAAGTATTTTCATTGCAAAACCTTTTGAATTTTCTAAGCCTATCTTAGTGTTTTATAAATTTAATGAAAAATCCCTCTCCCTTTGGGAGAGGGTAGGGTGAGGGAAATTTTAGTATTTTAGATTGAGGTTTGTCATGTTGAGCGCAGCGAAACATCTAGAGATCCTTCGCTTTGCTCAGGATGACATATCATACCTCAACCTAATTTACTATAGTATAAAACACAATATTACTATGTTTATAAGCCTTAATTAAACTCTAGCAAATTTATTTTTTGTAATGATTGGTGGGGGTGTTCAGTAAGGATATAGTATTTTAGACTGATGTCTGTTATCTTGAGCGTTAGGGAAACATCTAATATCCTTCCCCTTCGCTTCGCTCTAGGGGAGGCAGGATGACGCAAGCCTAAAAATAAAACTCACTTAACAATCCCCTAAAAATATAATGGAATTTTTCATAAAGTAAATTTATGCTGATTGTAATATTTTCTTCACCAAAATTTGTTTAAGATGAAAAAACACCTCATAATTATTCTATTAGTTTCTTTATTCGCAAACTCTGCTTGCGTTGAAAATAATTGGAGAGAAAAGCATAAATTTGAAGAATTAAAAATGAAAGCAGAGAAAGGTGATGCAGAAGCCCAATATAATTTAGGGGTAATGTATTACCTTGGAGAAAGAACTGCCCAAAATTACAAAGAAGCGATTAAGTGGTTTAAGAAATCCGCAGAACAGGGTGATGTAAACGCTCAACATAATTTAGGTGTAATGTATGCAAATGGTCAAGGCATTACTCAGAATTACAAAGAAGCGATTAAGTGGTATAAGAAATCAGCAGAACAAGGACATGCAAAGGCTCAACATTATTTAGGCTTATTATATTACGAAGGAAAAGGAACTACTCAGAGTTACAAAGAAGCGATTAAGTGGTTTAAGAAATCCGCAGAACAGGGTGATGTAAACGCTCAACATAATTTAGGTGTAATGTATGCAAATGGTCAAGGCATTACTCAGAATTACAAAGAAGCGATTAAGTGGTATAAGAAATCAGCAGAACAAGGATTTGCAAATGCCCAGTATCTTTTAGGTTTGATGTATTACAAAGGCCTAGGAACATCTCAAAATTTTATACTAGCACATAAATGGCTAAATATTGTTGGCTCTAGTGATTACAAAGAAGCAATAAAAGCAAGAGATTTAGTTGCAGAAGATATGACTCCTGAGCAAATTGCTGAAGCACAAAAACTTGCATCTGAATGGCTTGAAAAGCGAAATTCTGATTAAAAACTTTGGGCAGTTCTTAAGTATCACGCGATAATGGCAAGTAATTCTTTTTGAAGAAATCTATCAAGGTTAGTAACCAGAATATTATCTTTTATTGGGTAGGTTTCACCCGTTTCGGTAATTACAAAACTTGCTTCAGGTTTTACATCTTTAATAACTTCATAAAACCCTTTTGAAATACCGGCACTTTGGCTACGCTTAATTTCTATGCAGTATTTTTTCCCGTTGGGTGCAACAAGCACCACATCGCTTTCAGCACCTTTGTGAGTGCGGTAATAATAGAGTTTTACATTGCCAATTGAACATCGCCTTATCTGTTCCAGAACATATCCCTCCCAAGAGGCTCCCACTATCCAAGAGCCAAGTAGCTGTTCTATCTCTCTTATCCCAAGCAGGTGATGCAATATGCCAGTATCACGCACATATATTTTGGGCTGTTTTACAAGTCTTTTACCTATATTCAAAAAATATGGTTGAAGTCTAGTTATGATAAAACCGCCTTCTAACAAATCAAGATAACGGCTAACTGTTGGGCTACTAACGCTTAGTGATCTTGCCAAATCGCTTTGGTTTAATATCTGCCCGTGCAGGCTTGCAATCATCTCCAGCATTCTGCTGATGAGTGGCGGTGATATTTGATGTCCTAACTCCTGCAAATCTCTTTGTATGAATGTTTCAGTAAATGATTTTAGCCACCGCCCGGCATATGCTTTATTTCCAGCCAGCATTGCACTAGGGAAGCCTCCAAATAACCAATGATGATGCATTGTAACGCTACTATTTGCTTCTAACCATGAAAATGGGGTCAACTCAGTGTAAGCAATTCTTCCAGCCAAAGTTTCAGAACTACCCTTAATCATTTCCGGAGATGCAGAGCCAAGCAAAATATATCTACCCGGCTTTCTATCAATATCCACAAGGGCTCTAAGTAATGGGAACAACTCCGGCATGCGTTGCACCTCATCAATTACAACACATTTATCTTGATGAAATCTCAGATAGCTTTCTGCATTATCCATCTTCCTGCGGTCTGCATCCAGTTCCAAATCAAGGTAAATGCTTTTTAGGTTGTTGAGTTTGGTAAGAACATATTTTGCCAGAGTGGTTTTGCCAGTCTGTCGTGGTCCTATTATCCCTACCACAGGGAAATATTCAAGGTCTTGTAAAATCTGTTTTATGGAATGGCGTTCTAACATTTTACCATTCTATAAGGTTGAAATATTAAAGTCAAACTTTAATATTTCAACCTTGGGGCTAGTAAGTGCCAGCCTGAATTGAGTAAATCTATATATTTTTTATATGAGCACCGGTAAAAGATCGCTATTTTTTATTTTGGCCACCTATGGCACCAATTAAAACAAACTTACAATTCTCTTCCTGCAAATTTGCTTGATCTAGTCCATAATAGTCATATAAAAAAAGCCCACCGTTTATATCGATTTCCTTTGATTCAATATCATCAAAACTGCCTGTTTTTAGACGAGGAGATAGCAAAAAAACATCCCCTTTTAATCCATCAAAATTCAAAATATGATTGGCTTTAAAAACCAAAAGGTTTCTATCTATGACTGATAATATTATTCCTTTAATAATATTTTTTCCATCTGGACTTGCGAAATTCCAAGGTTCACTTACCGTAATTGTATGTATTTCTTTATTCATTATGATAAAAACCTAACTCTTTTTACAAAATTCAATTATCTTTTTGTCAAACTCTGCAAGTAAACACCAGTTTTCTATTGTTGTGTATATCTCTAAAGCTCCTTTGTAGTCTTTCTCTTTGAATTTATTTCTGGCGTTACTGATTTTCACTTTGTCAAAATAGTTTTTGTGCTCTTCTTGTGCCCTCTTATTATTCTCTTTAATATATTTCTCTTGTAGTTTAGCAGATTCAATTAATTGTTTACATGAGCCATCAAAAAAGTCATCAACCAGAAAATCAAGGTCATGCAAAATATGGTAAAAAGCAAGCATTTTGTCATCTGATTGAAAATCGGGAAACTTCTTTTTTTCAGAAAGCCCAAGGTGATCAAGATAAAAAGAGTGCGAAACTATATATTTTTCAAACTGATAATTAAGAACACCTATTGAATATCTGTAACCAATAGTAAATCTTTTACTTCCGTTCTTAAAATTCGCTAAAGTAAAATTACCGCCTGATCCTTTACCATTCTCATAGCTTTCTAATATGAAACCATGCTCTCCTAAAAACGGCTTCAAAATCTCAAGTCCTTTTATCAAGTCTTTTACTGGCTCCATTTTGGGATTGCAATTTATTCTAATACTACACTATATCAACTATATAAACCTTTCAACTTTTCTTTCATCAATAAAAATATTATAGGTTTTGAACGCCCCAGTTTACAATCTAATTCAAGTAACTCAAAAATATGAATCCTGTCAAAAGTGTCAAATAATGATTTCAAGAATTCTGTTTCTTAAAACCTTTTTACTCCAACCCCTAATATTCTACGCCTATAAAATAAAGGCCGTAAGCGGGGGCGGTTTGGCCTGCAAGCTTTCTATCTTTGGCGATTAAAATTTCTTGCATTTTTTGGGGCGGATATTTGCCAAGCCCAATATCTTTCAGCGTTCCAACAATATTTCTAACTTGATGATGCAAGAAAGATTTAGCAGAAATATCAATATAAATTAAATTATCATTAAGCTGATTTTTAACTGAAATATCTGAAATTTCATTTTGCCAATTCGGCAAAATTTGATTGCTTGAAATATTAATTTCTGAAATTTTACGAACTGGGTTTTTCGCCTGACATTGGCTGGAGCGAAAACTGCTAAAATCAAACCTGCCTATAAGATATTTGCTTGCTTGTTGCATTGCAGAAATATTAAGTTTTTTCTTAATATGCCAAGCCCTATCCTGCATTAAAATTGAGGGCGTTCTTTGGTTTAGGATAATATATCTATAATGCCTTTTAGTAGCAGAAAACCTTGCGTTAAAATTTTCATCTACAATTTCTACTTTCTTAACAGAAACTTGGGTGTTTAGCAGGTGGGCATTTAGGCCTTCTTGCAGGTTAAAATCTTTGAATTCTTTAGTTAAATCAAAATGAACAACTTGCCCAAATGCGTTAACGCCTGCATCTGTTCTGCCTGCCACTATCAGTTCAGGGCTTTCTTGCGATAATTTGAAGATTGCATTTTCTAAGATAGATTGAACAGAAAGGTGATTATTTTCTGAGTTTTGCTCAGAATTTTGCCTTTGCCAGCCAATTAAATCTTTGCCAAGATATTCAATAGTGATTTTATATCGTGGCATATTTTAGGCAATCTTGACAAAGGTTTATAAAATTTTTTATGACTCAAAAATTGTTATATATATAAATTATATTGAAGTCTGTCATGTTGAGCGTTAGCGAAACATCTAAAGATCCTTCGCCTTCGCTTCGCTCTAGGCTCAGGATGACTTTAATTTTATTCTTTTACTAAACTTTTTTAATTGGATACCCCTATAATTTTTTCTTACTGAAAAAATTCGGGCTATGACACTATCACTAATAACTTGCACTAAACACTTACCACTTGCACTTTCTACTGACCACTAACCACTAAAACAAATCAAACCCTCATTGGCATAATAATGTAAACCGCAGAATTATCAGTTGGATCAGTAATTAAAGATGGCGAATTATTGCTATCAAAAGCAATTTGAACTTCACTGCTTTCAATTTGGTTTAGCATTTCTAAAACATAACGAGAGTTAAAGCCCATTTCTAAAGCCTCAGAGCTATAATTTGCGGCAATATCTTCATCTGCGCTTGTGCCTTCAACGCCTTGAGAATGAAGGCTAACTTGATTATTTGATAAAGCAATTTTTACCGCCTTTGTTTTATCAACTGCAATAGTTGAAACCCTATCAACCGCTTCTTTTAATGCGTTAGTGCTAGTTGTTAAAATTTTCTTATTATTTTCTGGGATAACCCTTTGATAATCAGGGAATGTGCCATCAACAACTTTAGAAAGTAAATCAATTTTATTAGCAGAAAATTTTATTTTTGATTCAGAAACAGAAATTGTAACCTTTTCTTGCCCTTCTAATAGCTTAGAAAGCTCATTCACAGCTTTTCTTGGAATGATAACACCCGGCATTCCACCTGTGCCTTCTGGGGCTTCCGCCTCAACTGATGCAAGCCTGTGGCCATCAGTTGCAACGGCTCTCAACTTACCATTAGAAATGTGGAAATAAACGCCATTTAAGTAATATCTTGTTTCTTCATTACTCATTGCAAATTTTGTTTTATCAATGAGTTTGAGAAGAGTTTTAACTTCAAGCGTAAATTTGTGAGTTAAATCGCCCTCTGAAATTTGAGGGAAATCTTCAGAAGGTAAGTAAGATAATGTAAATTTTGAACTGCCTGATTTAACAATAAGCCTTGAAGAATTTACATCAGCAACTAGGTTAATTTGTGCACCCTCTGGCAATTTTCTGATAATTTCATATAAGGTTTGTGCTGGCACAGTTAATGAGCCTGCCTCATTAACGCTTGCCTCCACCTCTTGTGTCGCAAGAACATCCATATCAGTAACGGTTAAAGTAACAACATTGTTGCTTGCATCAATTTTAACATTTGACAAAATTGGTATAGTATTCCTCTTTTCCACCACTGATTGGATTTTAGAAAGGGACTTCAAAAAAGAATTTTTATCTAAATTAATATTGAAAGCGAAATCATTTTTAATTTTTTTTGCTGCTTCTGCCATTTTAACCTCTTGAAATATATAGTTATTCTTACTGAAATATTAATTTTAGCTATAATTAATATTTTTTTATTTGCTTTAGTTTATATAATAGTAGTTTCATACCTGCAAGAGCATAATAAATAATAAGAAATTTTTTTGAAAATATTATTATTTGCTTGACAAGCATAAAAAATTTATCCATAAGGCACAGCCCTAAGTAATGAAAATTGAGAGTTCAAAATGTTTGCAGTATTAAAAACTGGCGGAAAGCAATATAAAGTTCAGCCTAATGACATTCTAGAAGTTGAGAAAATTGAAGCTGGCGTTGGCTCGCTTGTTGTTCTTGATGAAGTTTTATTGGTTAATGATGGCAGTGATGTTAAAATCGGCAAGCCAGTGGTTGAAGGTTTTGGCGTTTCTGCGGAAGTTATTAAGCAGAAAAAGGGCGATAAAATAATTGTATTTAAGAAAAAGCGTCGCCACAACTACAGAAGAAAAAATGGTCATAGGCAGTTTATTACTGTTCTTAAAATTAAAGAAATTGGTCAAGGTTTGAAATCTAATATTTTAGAATTTAAGCCTCAAGATTCAAATAATTCTGTTGTTGAAACTAAAGCTGAAGTTAAGCCAACTAAGGCAAAAACTGCTAAAACAACTTCTGCTAAAAAAGAAGCTGGTGAAGCTAAAGCTAAAACAACAGCTAAAAAATCAACTAAAACAACTAAGGCGTAGTTTGAAGTCTGCTTGGTATAAGCGTTCAGCGAAGCTAATATGAGGAGTATGCTATGGCAACAAAGAAAGCAGGCGGTAGTACCCAGAACGGAAGAGATTCGGCGGGTAGAAGGTTAGGTGTAAAAAGATTCGGTGGTCAAGCCGTTAAAATTGGCACAATTATTGTTCGTCAAAGAGGAACAAAGTGGAAGCTCGGCAAAAATGTTGGAATCGGTAAAGATCATACAATATTTGCATTAATTGATGGCTTTGTTAAGTTTGAAACAAAACAAAATGATAGAACTTTTGTTTCTGTAATCCCTCAAGTAGCTTAGATTTTCTTGATATTAAATAATATATTTTTTGTTATATTTCTAATATTTCCTTAGTTAAATAATTAGTAGCCCATTCTGATATTATTTGGGGCGGGGGGGTAACCTGCCTGCCAATTTTGAGATGGCATAACTTGCATCTGGTTTGGAGTTTGATTTTGTATTTGATTTGCATTTTGTCCAGCCTGCATTAAGCCTTTTTGATATGCTTCATATGCTTCTTTATTCGGGTTTTCTTGCATATCAGGTGGTAATTTTTTTGACATTTCATCATACATATTTGGCTGATTTTTATCTTCACCCGGTAAAGAAGTTGGAATATAGCCCTGCATCTGCTGTGGTTGCTGAGGGCTAACAAGATTATTCTGTTCTTGATTTTCTATAGTTTGCGGTTGCACCCAACCTTGATTTTGTGTTGCTGGCTGTTGATTATTTTGCTGCTGTTCTGGTGATCTTTTTCTAATGCAGGTAGCACCATCTTCACATCTTGAAGCCCCTTCTTTTACTGGCATTTTTTGGCCTAATTCCTCAGATTTATCCCAAAGCCAATTAAAAGCACTACAAGAAGAAAGTGAGAAAACTAATAAATTAATTGCTAAAAACTTATACATAAAAACTTTATAGATATTATAATTTGTGATAATAAACCTAAAACTTATCATATTTCAGAAGAATTATAAATGATTGATTTACAAGAACATCAAAAATTTATGAAAATTGCCATTAATTTGGCAAAAAAAGCTATCGGCACTACATTTCCAAACCCACCAGTTGGCTGTGTTATTGTGAAAGATGGGGTGATAATTTCAGCTTCTAATACGCAACCGCAGGGCAAAACTCACGCGGAAGTTTCAGCGATAAACCAAGCAAAGCCTGCAAGTTTGGTTGGTGCAACAATGTATGTTACTATGGAGCCTTGCTCTCATTTTGGTAAAAGCCCACCCTGTGTTAATGCAATTATACCTTCTGGAATTTCAAGAATTTTTATTGCGAATCAAGATGCAAACCCAAAAGTTAATGGTGATGGAATAGCTACTCTAAAACAAGCTGGAATTGAAGTTATAAGCGATTTTATGCATCAAGAAGCAATGAAAATTAATTTGCCTTTCTTTCGTGCGGTAACAAAAAAACTGCCCTTTACCATACTTAAATTTGGTGCAACGCTTGATGGAAAAATCGCCCTCAAAAATGGTAAAAGTAAATGGGTTACAAGTGATTTAGCAAGAAATTACTCACAAATTTTACGCTATAGAAATGATGCAATTTTAGTTGGCACTAACACTATAAAAAATGATAATCCAGCCTTAACACTTCGCTTGCAAGGGCTTGAAAAATTTTCACCAGTTAGAGTAATTATTGATAAAAATCTTGAAATTCCAACTGAAAGTGAAGTTATTAGAACGGCAAGTTTTCATAAAACAATAATTTTTTGTAGTGAAAATTTATCAAAAAATAATTTAGAAAAATTTGAAAATTCTCAAGTTGATATTATAAAAATTGCTGAAGAAAATGGAAAGCTAAACCTTACTGCGATATTAAATAAATTAGCTGAAATTGGGGTTTCAAGGCTGTTAGTAGAAGGGGGCAGGGGGGTTGCAACAAGTTTCTTAAAAGAAAATTTAATTGATGAAATTCACTTAATTTCTTCTCCTAAAATTTTTGGTAATGAAGCAATTTCATTATTTGAAAATCTAGATTTAACTGAAATTTCTGCACCAAAATTCTCTCTAAAATCTTCACAAACTTTAGGAGAAGATATATTAAAATTATATCAAAGAATTTGAAAAATGTTTGCTAATTACGAAAAAATTGCTCAAGAAAAATTATTAGAAATTAAAAGAAAAAATCTTTACAGGCAATATCCTATAATCAATCTATTGCCTGATAACCCGCCATATGCAGAATATATAAACGGAAGTGAAAGAAAAATTATTACAATTTGGGGTAATAATAATTATCTTGGGCTTGCTGGAAATAAAGAAATTATAAACGCTAAAATAAATGCAACACAAGAATTTGGTGTTGGTGCAGGTGGCACTAGAAATATTCTTGGCACCTCCGAAATTCTAGAAAAATTAGAAAATAAAATCGCTAAATGGTTTAAGAAAGAGAAGGCTCTTATCCATAATTCTGCGCTTGATGCAAATATTGGCGTTATTTCTGCCTTGCTTAAAAATTTTAATGCGATTGCTGTTTCAGATGAAAAAAATCACGCATCAATAATTGATGGAATTAGAATTTCAGGCACAGATAAGCAAATTTTTCAGCATAATAATTTAACTGATTTAGAAAATAAACTCGCAAATATCCGCCGTATTTCTGATAGCAGAGCAATTATTATAATTGCTGAATCAATTTACTCAATGGAAGGGGATTTTGCTCCGCTAAAAGAAATTATTGCCCTCAAGAAAAAATATAACGCAATGTTATATCTTGATGAAGTTCACGCAATAGGTGTTTATGGTGAAACTGGCTGTGGCATTGCAGAAAAAGATAATTTGCTAAAAGATGTAGATTTAATTTGTGGAACATTCGCCAAAGCAATTGGCGTAATAGGTGGCTTTGTAGTTGGAAGTGAAAATATGATAGAATTTCTTCGTCATTATAGCAGAAATTTTATATTCTCAACTGCAATGCAACCTGATAATGCGGCGGCTTGCCTTAAGGCAGTTGAGATAATTTCTTCAATTCAAGGCAAGTTTTTACGCAAAAAACATCAAGAAATCATTAAAGAAACAAGGTTAACTTTGCAGTCTTATGGCTTAGCAAATTTCTCTGAAATTTTAAGCCCTGATAATTCTCATATAATTCCAATTCTTATTGGTAATGAAGCAAAAACTTCAATTATTGCAAAAACATTATTAGAAGAATATAATATTGCAGTAACGCCAATTTTTGCCCCAACAGTGCCAGCAAACCTTGCAAGAATTAGAATAAACCCAACACCTTTTCACACTAGAAATATGATTACTGATCTCGCAGAAGCTTTATCAAATTTAATGATAAAATTTGCTGATTATGATAATGAAAAATCTAACGATAATAAAATTAGAAAACCCTCAAAAAGTTTGGTATCAATATAATTTGCTTATCTGAGTAATATTATTTATTGCAGTGGCAGTTTCAACTAATGTAACTTTAACTTTAGGATAAACTTTTTCAAATTTATTTCTTTCTATAAGGCTAGATCTAGCGGTGAATAAAAATTCCCCAGTTTTGGTAATTCGCATTATTTCAATATATTTTGTGGCAACTGCCATTGCGGTTGCAAAATGTTTTTGTTCAACATCAGTTAATATTTCACCTTCATTTGGTGTTCCATCTAAATAGCCAGTTTTGCGGTTAGCTTCTATAATAGCTTTACCAACATCATTTAATTTTCCGTTCTCAAAATCATATCCACCAAGTGATGAAATATGCAAGGCGACCGCAACAAGTGGGCAGGTTAAACCCCCTTCCTCGTGATCAAAAACACCAGTTTTAGATTTGATTTTATTTTGCTTTTCATTTTTTTTACTTTTTTCAGTTATGTTATCAATCCACCTATCACCCTTATCAAATTTTGTAGGCGGAATATCTTGAAGCATTGCCTCATAAGCGGTTTGAAGTTTAGCAATTTCTTCTTTCTGCTGAATTAAATGGCTTTCACCTTCTGAATAAATATCTTCAATATATATTCCTTTTTTCTCAAGTTTTTGAATTGCACTTTTAACTGAGCCATCAGTTAATTTTTGAGTGTTTTTAGGAAATAAATCTTCATCATTTTTATCAAGCAATAATGATAACCCAACACCAAGCGTTCTATTATAGCTATCAAGCAGGTAATCAGCTTTTTCAAGCATATGATTAGGGCGGAAGGGATCTTTATCACCAAATAATTTTTTAACACCTTTTTGCCCTAAAATTTCTGTAACTAGATTTGCAAATAGTGAATCACCGATAGCTTGCTTTTTTGCAAAACCAGCTTCATATTCTTGGTTTTCTTTGTAGTCTGTAACCTCGCCAGCTAATTTTGAGCCTAAATACCAAGCCTTTTTATCACCATTAAGCTCTATAATTCCATAGGCTAAAACTTCTGGTGTTTTTAGCTTAACCTTCAGATTTTCATCTTTATCTTTATGGGCTAAAAGTTTTTTTAATTTTGTTTTATTGTCTCTTAATGTTTCTACATCAGTTTTTATTTGTAATTGAAGTTCATCACCTAATTTATTTTTAACATTATACTCTTCAAGAAATTCTATAGCTTTATCAATTTTGCCATTAGTAATTAAGCCCATTAGCTTAGTGGCGATTATAATCCCTTCGCCTTCTTCAGCACTTTTACCGTGACCAAAATTATCTTTTTTAGTTAAAATTACAGTGCCTATAGCGTTAAAATTTTGCTCTTTTCCTATGAGTTTTCTAATTTGTTCCGGGGTTAAAACTGAGGAAAATTCATTTGGAGTTATTTTTACAAAAAGCGTTTCTTTATTAGTGCCACCGCTTGTTTCTTCCAAAATTTCAACATTAAAACCTTGCCCAGATAAATTTTCTTTAAGAAGATTTATATGATTTTTTCTGCGAGTTACTCTGCCTGAAATTGCATCATCTAAAAACTTATTTAACTGTTCATAACTAGAAATTTGATTTTCTTCACTCATTTATTAATTTAGGGTAAAATTGTTTATTTAGAGGAAAATACAGCAAAAAGGTTAAGAAAACATTAAAAAATAGAGGTTTATGCAATAAAACTGGAGCGGGTGAAGAGAATCGAACTCTCGACATCAACCTTGGCAAGGTTGCGCTCTACCCCTGAGCTACACCCGCTTATGAGTAGGAAATTG
>CAYULD010000003.1:0-76245 GCA_964445765.1 uncultured Rickettsiales bacterium
CTTGGCAAGGTTGCGCTCTACCCCTGAGCTACACCCGCTTATGAGTAGGAAATTGCATTGCTTTATAAAAGCAAAATATTAAATTTCCCTCGCGGTTAGTTCTTCAGTGATTGGTGATTCTTCAGCTAAAATTGTTTCACCACCTAACACTTTTTGACCAATTGCAACTTTTGGCACAAGGGAAGATGGCATATAGATATCAACACGGCTACCAAATCTAATAATACCAAACCTTTCACCTCTAGCATATTCTCTGCCTTCTCTAGCATCACATACAATTCTTCTAGCTATTAAGCCGGCAATTTGAACAACACCAAATCTTTTGCCATCATCCGTTTTTATAATGAGTGAGTTTCTTTCATTATCATCACTAGCTTTATCAGTTTCTGCACTTAAAAATTTGCCAGTGTGATATTTAACCTTTTCAATTACACCTGCAACTGGGGTTCTATTAACATGAACATCAATAACGCTAAGAAAAATGCTTATTCTGGTTTTTTCTTCATCATCTTCTGATTCTAAATCGCTAGGTAATTTTGCTTTGGTAATCATAACTATTGTGCCATCAGCTGGGGCAACCACTAACCCATCATTCTGTGGAACATATCTAACGGGATCACGGAAGAAATAAACACACCAAGCGGTTAATATGAAGCCTATTACCCCTAAAAACTCCCATATAGAATATAAGAAAAGTGATGCAATTAGGAATATTGCAATAAACACATAGCCTTCTTTATGAATTGGGTGAATGAATTTTTTTATAGTGTCTAAGTTCATTTTATTTTAATTTTATTAAGTTTTTTTTGAATTAATAACTTCTAGAACTTTTTTATATGCGTTTTCACATACAATTTCTAGAGGTTCATTTGCATTAATTATAAAACATCTTTTAGGCTCTTTTTTCGCAATTTCAAGAAAACCTTTTTCTAACCTTTTATGAAAGGCTAAATTCATATTTTCATATCTGCTTTCATTGCTATTTTGTGCAAGCAACCTTGAAGATGCTCTTTTAAGGCCGTCTTCTGCTTTAATATTCATTATTAAAGTTAAATCTGGTTTGAAATTACCAAGAGTTAATTTTTTAATGCTATTAATAATTTTCAAATCAATTTTATGTCCATAGCCTTGATAAGCGGTGGTTGAATCGTAAAATCTATCACATAAAACAATATAATTTTTTTTAAGATGTGGCAGGATAAATTGGTTATAATGTTCAATGCGTGCTGAATAATGAAGCAGAAGTTCAGTTAAAGGTTCAAGTTTTTGATCAGAGGAGTTCACCAATATTGCCCTAATTTTTTCGGCATTAATAGTGCCACCCGGTTCACGAGTTAAAATTATATTAGATTTTTTCTGGCGGAGTTTTTCATAAACATATCTAGAAACTGAGCTTTTGCCACTGCCTTCACCACCTTCAAAAGTAATAAACATTTTATTTTTAATTTTTATTATTAATAAATATATCAAGTTATTACTAATTATGGAATCTCGAAAACATTTTGGTTTGGTCCTGAGGTTTGAAGTTGTTGAGCGGTAACATTTGGCATTCTTATTTCCATAAAAGTATCAAGATAAATTCTGCCAATTATTTGGTTTCCTTCTATATATTGGTCAATTGTTATAGATGTTAAATCAGGTACATATATTCTGTCATATATTGGACTAAAACCATAATTATAGTAAAAGGCCAAACCAGCTGATGCAACATCATAATATATCCTGTCATTACTTGCACCACAAAATATAATTGTTCCAACCTCATCAGTAAATCCTCCACTATTACTATAAATATAAACATTATTAGTATCTGATGAGTTACTTCCTGTTAAATATATATAATCATTTGCTGTTCCTGTGCCACCATAAACATTATTATTCCCGCCTCCAACATATATCCAATCTACAGAATCACCGCCAGTTACATTATCATTTCCCCCTTCAGCATAAATAGTATTTTCTGCGGAGGAAGAAGCACCACTAATGGTAACTGTATCATTATCACCACCTGCATAAACTAAATTATAGTCACCTGAAACATAAATAGTATCATCTCCTGATTCTGCTAACACTAAATCTTCACCTGTACCTGTGTAAATTGTATCGTTACCCGCACCTGCATAAATTGTATCGTTACCCGCACCTGCATAAATTGTATCATTACCAACACCAGAATAAATTTTATCATTTTTTGTTCCAGTCGATTCTATATAGTCATCACCAGTGCAGGAGCTACCCGTGGAACCATTAGCATCACATTTGCTACTTTCTGTACATAGATGCCCTGCTTCTTCACATAAGATATAAGCACTTCCATTCATATAAATTGTATCATTGCCGTTACCGGGATAAATATAGGTGTTGTTATTTACAGTAATTGTATCATTGCCTGCATAAGAATATAAAGTGCTAGAGCCGGTATATGTCATTGTATCTGCACAATCGGTTCCAATATTAGTGTTACTAGGTGTAGAGCAAGTTGAACCACAAGACCTTGGAATTGGTCCTTGGCAACAGCATTGACCACTAGAACAGTCAGAATTATAAATACATCCACCGCTACTTGATGTCGATGATGTACTTGAAGTACTAGAGGTTGATGAGCTGGTTGATGAGGATGTTGAGCAAGATGTTGAGCTAGTTTGAAAAACATTTTGAGGTACGCCTGCACATCCAAAAACATTTATATTATTTTTAACACAAATTATATTACCGCAGTTATCTGCAATAGTTGTGCTTCCAGCAGTACCATCGCAAGTTACATTGTTAGCAATAGTTGTATTTGGTAGATCTGGAACAAATATAGCATCCGTACCACCCCCTGTTGATGTTCCAAAATCGATTATTACATCATTTCCCCATAACCCAACAAAATGAATATAATCATCTCCGGCACCAGCAACTATAATATCATTACCATCACCCGGATAGTAATTGTTGAAATGTCCTGCACTATCAACACTAATATCTATACCTGAAGACCAAGTAGAAGTTACATCAGCGAATAAAATATCATTCCCAGCGTCACCATAGATAATGTCATTACCAGCACCACCGGCTAACGAATCGTTTCCAGAGCTTGTAGAAGATGAACTAGTTGAAGAAGTAGATGATGTAGATGATGTTGAAGTAGATGTAGCACAAGCACCACTTGAGCTTGAGCCACTTGAAGCCCCATCACCCAAGATTATATCGTCGCCAGCACCTCCAGAGACAGGATTATTATAGTAAATTATTGAAGAACACCACGGACAAAGAAAAGTATCTACAGATGAGTCATCACCTGAACTTCCAATTATCCTATCACTAGAAGCACCACCGTCGATATAGTTTATATTATTATTTGCTAAGGTTATGATATCATTTCCATCGCCACCATATGCACTATCGGCATTTGATGCATCTTTTGCTGAGCCACCAACAGTAATTTGGTCGTCACCTGCTTCACCATAGCAAATATCTCTCACTGAAGTTGAGCCAGATGGGTTTGAACAATCTATAGTATCATTTCCTTCACCCCCGTAAACTAATGCAGAGCCAGATGATTTATTAATGGTAATAACATCATCTCCATCACCGCCATATGTTGTTGATGAACCGATAGCAGTTATAGTATCATCTCCAGCATAACCATAACAGGGTGATCCATTGCAAGTTAATGTATCATTACATGGCGTTCCAGTAGTTGTTGAGCCTAGAACACAACTGTGAGAGCAACTTAAAGGTGGTGTTCCGGGGCAACAGCATTGTCCACCACCACAATCTGTATCGTCTGTGCAATCGCCATCTTTTTCTATGCATATTCCTGCTAAACAGATTTCTGTGTCTAGGCAATCATCATCAGAATCACAATTACAGGGCAGATCTGTAGTGCATTGATTATCACAACATCTTTCAGTTATCAAATCACATTCATCATTATTTGAACAATATTTTAAGTAATCTATTGGGCAGTCATAAGTTGCAGAACTATCATTTTTAACAAATCTATAACCCCTATAGATATCATTATTAGTAACATTTGATATAAAAGCCTTTGATTTATTAGCAGCACCTTCAACATAATTCATAGTTGCAGTAAGCTGACCGATGTTGGATCCGCTAGAAGTTGAAGTTGTTGTATAAATAAGTGTTCCAGTTGAAGAAGATGCAACATAATCTGCGCCATAAACATTGCTAGAGCTTGCATCTGTGTAAAAAACAATTTCTGCCGTACTATCTGAAAACCCATCAATTGCAGGGCTTTGAGTAATGATATGGCATATATCTTCGAATTCAATTTTAAATCTTGGTCGACAATATCCGCCATCTTGGAAGGCTCCATCATAAATAAATTTAAACGGTCTTGATGTTGTAGGTGTTGTTCCGGATATAAGAACTGTGCCAACTGCTATATCAGCAACTACATCACCACAAGTTGAAACTGTAGGTGGACCTGAATAAGGCAAATCGCCACCATCGCATGGTCCTGCAACGCAAGCCACAGTTAATCCTGAACAGGCTGCTATAGAACATTCACCTAGCATTTCATTACAACATTCACCACCACCTGTGTCGCACTCGGAATCGTCACCGCATTGACAGAGTGTATTGGCACTTGCCACACAGCTAACAAAATTATCTAATTTAAGACTTGAGTTTTTATGCTCCGCATCGCAAGTTCTGCAATCAACGCAAGTTTTGAGTGTTAAGCCAGAAGGTCTGCCCCAAACTACAATATCACCAAATATAATAGGGTTTTGTGAGCTTGAAATTGAGCTATCAGGGTTATTAATTGGCTTATCGGGGGAAAGTAAATATCTTAAATTTGAGGTTGAATAGCTATGGTGATTTAACCCATTATAATAATTATCAAGGTAACTTCCGGTTGAGATTTCAGTTGCTGAATTTTTTATACCATTTTTATTATAAGCCCCAATTCCCTCACCGTGGCTAACTATGGCATAAACTGGCTCATCAGAAATTGAGCTATATTTACCAAAATTTGTATAATTTGTTGCAAGAGAATCGGTGGGAACTGCATTTCCTAAGATTTTCAGAGTATAAGGTTGAACCTCAGTTGAAAAATCATTTTTAATATAGTTAACGCAAGTTTCAATTTTTGTAGTTGCATTTGCAACTATGTAAGAAAATCTGTTGCCTTTATCATCTGTGCCACAATCATCATTTAACCCTAAAGTTCTGCAAGGTATAACACCTTTGAAAAATTCGTGAGCAAAAGGGGTGGTGAAATTTCCATCGCCATAAGTGCTTGCTGAATCAACATCAAGTTTTTCTAAACCAGTTACGGATTCATTGCAAAAACCTGTTGTTGTATTTCTTGCCTCAGTTAAGTAATTTGTTTGGTTAGAAGCTAAATCTGTTCTAGCAGGGCAAGGTAAATAGCCATTATTTTGAGCAAAATTATTAAGAGATGTTCTTAAAATATCTAGTTTTCTAGCATCATTTGCTAAATATTCAGAATCTCTTTTAAGTGCAAAATTTGTAACACCGACCGTAACAATAGAAGCAAAAATTGCCATTGTTAAAGCTGTTTCAAACAACGAAAAGCCAGCAATAGCATTTAGCTTGCTAAAAAAAATGTTTTTTAATTTCTTCAAATTTTTCAAAATAGCTAAAAAATTTTAATGATCTTGTAATTTGATTTCAATGGGGCCTTCTGATCTGCCATTTACGAACTGATCAACATAATTATTGCCACTTGAATAGATGTCTTTAGGTTTCCCCTCCCAAATTATCTTACCATTGTAAATCATTGCCACCTTATCCGCAATCTTTTTTGCACTATTCATATCGTGTGTAATACTAATAGTGGTTGCTTTGAGTTCTTTGCTACATTTTACAATTAAATTATTTATCACATCACTCATTATAGGGTCAAGACCGGTTGTTGGCTCATCAAAGAATATTATTTCTGGGTTTGTTGCAATAGCCCTTGCTAAACTTATTCTTTTTTGCATTCCGCCTGAAAGCTCAGCAGGGAATAAATCCGCCACTTCTTTACCCATTCCCACTTGTTGAATTTTTTGTATTGCAATTTCTTTTGCCTTGTCTCTATCCATTGAAAGAGCATTAATTAAGCCAAATGCAACATTTTCCCAGATTGGTAAACTATCAAATAATGCACCACCTTGAAATAGAAAACCAAATTTATTCATTATTTCTTGCCTGCCAGCATTATTTAGGTGAGAGGTTTCTACACCATCAATTTTAATTGAGCCCCTATCTGCATTCATTAAACCAATAATAGTTTTAATAAGAACAGATTTGCCACTGCCAGAACCACCTATAACAACTAAAGATTCCCCAGCTTCTAGCTGCAAATTAACCCCTTGCAAAACTTTTTTTGAGCCAAAAGATTTATAAACATCTGATAATTGAATCTTAGGTTGCGACATACTATTAACCTTTTATTAACTTTTGTAATGAATTTGTAACTTATTTATGATAAACTGATAAATAATTTTACTTAGAAACAAAATATTATTCTAAATAAACAACTTAAAATCTTTAATCAAGAAATCAATTTTATTTGTAAAAATTATGGCAAACTCTTCTTTAATTGGGGGGGAGGGTAGGTTAAATTTTAGCATTGGTATAAAATCTTGCAGTTTAGAAGAACTTAGAGAAATTCTTAATCTTAAAGAAAATTCTGAGGTTATAAAATTTAACCCTAAAAGCATAAGAATTTCTGATGAGAATTTTTCTAAAACAGGTATTGCTCAAATTATAGCTATAGAGCAATTTTTGGAGGATACTAAAGAAAAAGCTCCAAATAAAACTAAAAAAAATATCAATTATAGCTATCAATATTTTAGTGATGAATTAAATTCAATAGTAAAAGTTTTAGGAAAAAATAAATATGAAATTTATAATTCTGAAGCCAACATAGAAAAGTCCACTACATTACTTGGTGGCCTCGCCTCGTTATGGCATAGTATTTCAGAAAAAGGGCGATTGATATAAAAAAGCTCGCTAAAATTATAGGAATTTTATTACCAAATATACTATAAAAAGTTCTATTATTAAGGCTTGCAGGCAAATTGCCATCTACCACGCCATATTTATTTAAGTCTAGGCTTGCAAGAACCCTTCCGAATGGATCAATAATTGCTGAAACCCCAGTATTTGCAGAGCGAACAACGCTTAAACCCTCCTCTATTGCCCTCATTCTTGCTTGATCTAAATGCTGATAAGGCCCTGAAGATAAACCAAACCAGCCATCATTGGTAACATTCAAAATAAATCTTGGCTTTTCTTCAGTAGAAAAATCAGCAACCTTAGTTGGAAATATAATCTCATAGCAAATTGAAGGTGAAAATGCTGGAATTTGACCAACTTTAAGGGTTTTAACCCCTTCACCTTCAGAAAAATCGCCCATTCCGTGCGTTATTTTTTCAATGTTAGGAAAATATTTTCTAAATGGAACATATTCACCAAACGGCACTAGATGATGTTTATCATATTTAACTTCTGATAAAACCCCTTCAGAATCAATGAATTGAATTGAATTATAAATTTTTTGATTATCCTCATCTTCACCTTCACTTCTAATAGTTCCCATCGCTAAATATGCACCATAAGGTATTATATCTTTCAAATCTTCAAGAAATTCAGGGTTCTTAGTTAAGATATAAGGTGTTGCGGCTTCAGGCCAAATTATTAAATCTGGAACAAATGTTTTATCTTGATTTTCATCTACCGTAAGGGTGTAATACTTAAATAAATGATCACCAATTTTTGCCCTATCAAATTTTTCATTTTGTGGAATATTTGGTTGCACAATTCTTATTGCAACATTTTCATATCTATCTTTGTTTTCATTAATTCTTTGCCCGCCCCAGTAAGAAAGCCAACTTATAACAAAAGCAATCGGCATTAAATAAATTAAACTAAGGCTTAACCTATACGGAGATTTATCTTTAATGCTTTCAATAAATGCATTTATAACTAAATACGGGCTTAGAAAAACAATTAGCACAAAAAGGCTTAAACCATATACGCCAACATAAGCGGCAATTTGTGATAAATTTAGATTTTTTAATATTGTATAACCTGCTAAATTCCAAGAAAAGCCTGTTAATGCGTATGATCTTAAAATTTCAAATAAAACCCAAACTGAGCTGAAAAATAAAACTTTTGCAAGACCATTATATTTTAATTTATAAGTTAGGTATGAAGCAAAACCAATATATAAACTTAAATAAGCAGGTATTACACTAACCGCAAATGGCACTAACCAAGCAAATTTATCTGCTTCTATTAGAAGCGAATTAGATATCCAATAAAGCCCAGATATATGATGACCAAATGCAAATAAAAACCCGCCAAAAAATGCTTTAACGGGGCTTTTTAATATATCTAAAATTATTAATAACGCCGGAAAGGCAATCATTCCAAGCGGAAAGTAATTGCTAGGTGCAAAGCAAAGCGTATATAAATATCCTAAGAATGGTAAAATTAAATATAACACTATTCTATAATTAATTAGTTTGATGCTAATTAATAACCATATCTTCTATAATAAAATCAATATTTTCATTGCCGTTAAAGCTATTTTTTTTGATTTTGCCTAACAAAGAGACATTTTTCATATAATTTTCTTCAAGAAGATTGCCTAAATTAGTGTTTTTGCCATTAAATAATATAGCTTTTATTGAATTGCCGTTAATTTTTGCGAGGTTTCCATCTGTAAAATAGCAGGCTATATGCTTTTCAGCATAAATTTTAATTGCTACAATTTTAACATTTTCTGCAACAATTATTGGCTCAGAATTGCCATTGCCGAAAGGCTCTAAATTTGATAATTCCTCAGCGAGATTATAATTCATAGCACTAGCCGGCAAAACAAGATTCACTTTAGTAGATTTATTCTTTTTATAATTGGAGTAATCTGCATAAAAAATTTCATTAAAAAACTGATATAAATCACTTATTTTTTCTGGCAGTACTGAAAAACCTGCTGCCATTTTATGCCCACCGCCACTTATAATTAAGCCCTGAGCTTTAGCATTTATAACCGCACTGCCAAAATCAATGCCATTTACACTTCTCGCAGATGCCTTACCAACCCCTTGATTTATAGCGATAATTGCGGTTGGCTTATCAAATATTTCTTTAATTTTTCCAGCAACTATACCAATTATCCCTTGATGCCATTTTTCAGAAGCAAGAACTATACAAGATTTTTCTTCACTTATATTATTCGCCATTTCTAAGGCTTCTATAAAAATATTTTGCTCAATTTCTTGCCGCTCTTTATTTAAGTTGTTTAGAAGTTCAGCAAGCTCTTTCGCCTTAAATATATTATCTTCAGAAAGGATTTTAGCACCCAGTGAACAATCTGAAATTCTGCCAGCTGCATTAATTCTTGGGCCAATTAAAAAACCAAGCGAATAAACATCAGGCTTATTTTTTAAGCCTGCAACATCCATTAATGCAGTTAACCCATTATTATTTCTAGCTGCGAGAATCTTTAAGCCCTGCCTTACAAAAGCCCTATTAACACCTGTTAAACTCATCACATCACAAATTGTTGCTAAGGCCACTAAATCTAGGTAGTTTAATAAGTTAATTTCTGGCAAGGTATTGCTGTAATACTTTAACTTTTTTAATTCACTATTTACCGCAACGCAAACTAAGAATGCAACGGCAGTAGCACATAAATTATTAAGTTTAGAGTTATCATCTATTCTGTTAGGGTTTATGGTTGCAACTGCCTCTGGTAATACTTCCTCGCTCAAATGGTGATCAATTACTATAACATCTAAGCCAAAATTTTTAGCAGATAATATTGGCTCAAAAGCAAGCACGCCACAATCCACGGTAATTACTAATTCAACCCCTTGATTTTTAAGATTTCTTAAGCCTTCTTCATTAACGCCATAGCCCTCTTTTATCCTATCTGGAATATAGTAGGAAACTTCTTTATTTAGCTCTCTAAAAAATTTGATTAAAAGTGCGGTTGCGGAAGCACCATCAACATCATAATCACCATAAATTGCAATTTTCTGATTATTATTGAGGGCAAAAATTATCCTCTCTACCGCTTTTTCCATATCTTTCAGAAGATAGGGGCTTGGCAGAAAATCTCTTATTTTAGGCTCTAGAAATTGGGGAATATCATTTAACGGAATATTTTTTTGTGATAAAATTCTTGCTAGAAAGTCTGAAATGGAAAATTTTTGGCACGCATTTTTAACATATTGTTCATTATAATCAACAACTTGCCAAAATTTACCTTTTACAGATAATTTATTTTCAAAATTATACATAATTATTCTATACAACAAATTATTTGTTAATTAAAAGGTGAATTAATAACTTTTCAAAAAATTTATAAATGCAAATTGATAGAAAAGGCCTAATGCTTATTTTATCTTCGCCTTCAGGTGCAGGTAAAACAACAATTTCACGCAAATTGTTAGAAACTGATAATAAAATTTTTATGTCAATTTCTGCAACCACGCGTGCGATGCGAGCTAATGAAATTGAGGGCAAAGATTATTATTTTGTCTCAAAAGAAAAATTCTCTGAAATGGTTGAAAATGATGAATTTTTAGAATTTGCAGAGGTTTTTGATAATTCTTACGGCACGCCAAAAAAGCCAGTTTTTGACAAGCTAAAAGCTGGGAAAGATGTTCTATTTGATATTGATTGGCAAGGCACAATTTCTCTGCAGGAGGAATGCGAGGAAGATGTTGTGAGCATTTTTATTCTGCCCCCTTCTATGCAGGAGCTTGAACGCAGGCTTCGTTCTCGTGGCCTTGATGATGAAAATGTGATACGCAAAAGAATGTCAAAGGCGGCTGATGAAATTTCTCACTGGGAAATTTATGATTATGTAATCGTAAATGATGATGTTAATAGAACCACCGAGCTTGTAAAAAATATCTTAGACGCCGAAAGAAACCGCAGATTCCGCCTTACTGGATTAGAAAAATATGTTAACGGGCTGGTTGGTTAAAAGTTAATTATCCCCTACCCTTGTTTTTCATAACGCTTTCACAATTTTGTAAAAACTTTTCAATATTTTTTTTAGAAATTTTATCAAAATCAAATTTTCCAGCAACTTTTTTTGCATAATGACAAAATTCTTCGTGGGCTTTTTTTGCATCATGTAAATATCTTTCTCTTAAAACTTGCTTTTCTAATTCAGATTTACCTTCTAAACTTTTTTCAATTTGCCCAACTAATGATTTTTCAAAATTTGGTGTGGCTTTAGATAAAAATTCTGCAATCTTCTTACTATATTCTTCATAACCCATTTTATTTAATTCTTCCATCTCAACTTTTAAGTCTAAGCCATATAAATGTTTTGCGACATAGGTAAATTTTAATAGCATTTCAGTTGGAGAATCAATTGCACCCTTATTTCTCATTCTAATTAAATCACTGCTGGTGTGTAATTTTTCTAAAACTTCTAGCAATTTATGCTCAAAGGGGTTTAGATAAGTTGCTTTTGACATATCTACACTGAGGTTATTTGCAAAATCATCATTAAAGTAAAAATATTTTTTGCAATAATTTACAACTTTTTGAATAGTAAATTTTTTATATGAAAAATCTTCAAATTTATCGCGAGTATTATAAATTTTTTTAACTAATTCTTTATCCTCAATTTTTGCCATTTCACCAGCCACTAGAGCTTCCCTAAAATATTCCTCACCACCATCGTGAAAAATATAGGCTTCTGTCATTCTTCTCTCATAGGCTTTAATAATGTTTTTAGCCTCTTCATTTCTGGGTTTTTTATGTGTATCACAACATAAACTCCTAAATAAAACTACACATCCCATTGAATGATTAGAAGCATTATGAAATAAATAACCCCAACTCGGAAGGGCAGGATTACCTTTACCTCTTGGGTTTTCAGATAAAAATTTTAAGAAAACCCCTCTTCCTTCAACCTCTTCTTTAGTATATCCTAGTTTATATTTAGCATTAACATAAGCCATCATTAGAGTATATTTTTTTACTTCTAATTGATGAGGGATTTGCTCTTGTAAAATTAGCTGATTTTCAAGGCTTTCATTAGCATAGTAAACAGGTGTTAGCATGAATAAAGAGTGAATTGCATCAATAGGCAGAAATTTCTTAATTGTATTATCCCTATGCTCATCGTTATTTCCCCAAATATGATTAATTGGACTACTATACTTAAATGGTTTTGCTAATTTTTTTATAGAAACTAAGCTATTCATAAGCCTTTGTTTGAAGCCATTATTTTCTTGTCTTAGATTATTTTCTGCTTGTGAATATGTTGTCTTTAACTCAACAATATTCCTATTTACAAATTCTTTGAATAAATATGGAATTTCTAACTCTTTATTATCATCTTGAAATTTTTGCCAAAAGTCTCCAGAAAAATCTTCAAGCTCTTGTTTTTTTGAAGCTAAAAAATTTGCTTGCTCTAAAAATAATTTATTAAATGCACCATAATTATTTCTTAAGAGTTTTATATAGCCTACAAATTCTCTAAAAAATTCATTAAAAAGTTTATCTTTTTTTCTTAAATACTTAAAATCAATTTTCATATAATATTTTAGAAATATTTTAAGTTATTACCCCAAAAAGGTTAATTAAACATTAACAAAATTTAGAAATTTGAATATTTTGTTAAAATAGATTAAATAAATTTTATGAATCCAAAATTTCAAAAATTATATTCTGAGTTTGTAAATGCATTTAGGGTGCAACGCAGAACAGTTTTTGCTTTATATTTCAGAGAGTTAATGACAAGATTTGGTAAATATAATCTTGGGCTGATTTGGGCACTTCTTGAGCCTATAACGCATGTAACATTGCTTTCCCTCATATTTTTTGCGGTTTCTAGAAATAGCTATCATTTTGATTACCCCGTATTTGTAATGACAGGCATAATGCCTTGGATTTTATTTAAGAATGTCATAACACGCTCACTAAACGCCACTTCTGTTAATGCGGGGCTGTTCTTTTATAGAAATGTTAAACCGATTGATACAATTCTCGCGAGGGCAATTTTAGAATTAAATGTTCATATTTTTGCAAGTGCGGTGCTGATATTCCTCTTTTATTTAATTGGGTTTGAGGTTGGCTTTGATAATTTCTTATTATATGCCTCCACAATTTTAACATTATTCTTTTTCTCTCTAGGGCTTGGGTTATTTTTAGCGGTTGTTTGTGCTTTTAATGATGATGTGCAGAAATTTGTTACAATGCTTTTTAGGCCGTTATATTTTGTCTCTGGAATATTTTTCTCTATATCTATCGTGCCAGAGCCAAGCAAAAGCCTTTTACTTTATAACCCAATTATTCACGCTATAGAACTTGTGAGAGATGGCTTTAACGAAAGTTTTGATTCCGGCTATGCAAGCTATACATACCTTGCAACCAGTGCCTTGATAACAATGGGTTTGGGGCTTTTTTATTATCACCATAACTGGAAGAGAATTATTGATAGATGATAACCTTAAAAAACATAACTAAATATTATGACACTGATAATGGCAGAAAATATATTTTCAAAGATGCCTCAGTGGTTTTGCCTTCAATGGTTAATATTGGCGTGCTTGGCAAAAATGGTGCGGGGAAATCAACATTTCTCAGGCTTATTGGCGGTGCAACTTATCAAGATTCCGGCAAATTAATCACTGATGAAAATATATCTTGGCCAGTTGGCTTCAAAGGCTGTTTGCAAGGCGGTTTGACCGCTCGGCAAAACACCGCTTTTGTTTGTATGTTAATGCAAAAAGATGTTGTAAATACAAAGAAAATTTTAGATTTTGTTTATCATTTTTCAGATTTAGGCAATGATTTTGATTTACCAGTTAAAACTTACTCAACCGGTATGAAAGCAAGGCTTGGCTTTGCAGTTAGCCTTGCATTTGATTTTGATACTTATCTTATTGATGAAATACTTTCAGTGGGTGATGCAAATTTTAAGAAAAAATCTAAAGAGGCAATTAAAGAAAAATTCAGCAATAGCAGGCTTATAATTGTTACGCACTCCGCAAAAAAAATAAAAGATTATTGCAGTAAAGTTTTGTTAATAAAAGATGGCAAATTTATTTTATATGATGATATAAATGAAGGGTTAGAGGAATATAAAAATATTCCAAGTAATGCAGCAAGTAAAAAAGATATTGATGACGATGATGATTAGGCAAATGTTTTTTAGGAGTTGTAAGGTAAGAATAAATTTTTTTGCTCTAGTGTCATCCTGAGCCCTGAGCAAAGCGAAGGGGGAAGGATCTAAATTAATTAAATTGGATTCTTCGCTTCGCTCAGAATGACAATTTAGCTTATACTTTCCTAAAATGCCGTTTAACTAAAGTAAGAAATAATTTAATAACGCTATATAAATATTATGAGTTTAAGCAGAATAATTATTAAAGCCTCTCTAAAAAGCATAGATAGAAACGCTTTTAGATATAGCTATAAAAGTATTATATTACTTTTTGCATTAGTGGTTTGTTTATATCTTGGCATTATTCAGGCTGATAGATATGCATCAACTGCAAAAATTGTTGTAAGCCAACTTAGCAACCTTGAAACTAATAATTTTAATCTATCAAGTATAATCTCTGGCAACACTAGCAAAACGGAGGATTCTGCGATAATTGTTGAATATATTAAATCTAAAGAATTAATGCATTTTCTTGATGAAAAACTAGATTTAAGAAAAGTTTTTTCTCGTCAGGAAGCTGATTTTCTCTCAAAAATAACTTCAAATGCGAATGATGATGATTTGTATAACCATTATTTAGACTTTCTAAAAGTTAGGGTTTCTAGTGATTCACCCATTATAAATATTGAAATGCAGGGTTTTATTCCAGAAGATGCGGAGGAAATTCTTTCTCTGATAATTAAGCAATCTGAGCAATTTATTAATAAAATTTCTAAAACTACTGCCCGTCAACAGCTTGATTTTATTAGACAAGAAGTTGCAATCTCTGAAGAAAAAATAATTTCAGCCCAAGAAGATTTACAAAAAATCCAAGAAAAATTTAACGCCCCAGACCCTACTGCGGAAGTCAACTCTGTAGTTACTCGTGTTTCAGATTTAGAACAACAATTATCTCAAAAAGAGATAGAGCTTAACCAGTTAATGGCTTATATGTCGCCACTTTCGGTTAAAGTTAGAAATCTAAGAAGGGAAATTGAAGTTATAGAATCTGAAATTGAAAAGCAGAAAAAAAGGGTAATCAAAAAAACTGATATTACTGATATTGAAAATGTTAGTATGATGTTTGAATATAAAAATATGGAGCGCAAGCTAGAATTTGCCATTGAAGCCCATAGAGCCGCCCTTTCAGCACAGGAAAAAGTTAGAACTACTTCCGCACAAAACTTAAAAAAACTGGTGGTTATAACAGGCCCTT
This sequence comes from uncultured Rickettsiales bacterium, assembly GCA_964445765.1. Taxonomy (GTDB): domain Bacteria; phylum Pseudomonadota; class Alphaproteobacteria; order Rickettsiales; family UBA8987; genus JANPLD01. The sequence continues at coordinate 15,363 of CAYULD010000003.1, forward strand.
CAACTGAAAATGAAGCAAGTTACCCAAGAAGAATTTATAATATTGCATTATTTTTGTTCTGTTTAGCCTTGCTTTATTATATAATTAAGGCCACATATTCAGCGATTATGACGCATAAATCTATAAATTAATGAAGTTTTTTATTTCAGTTTTTACTTTAATTTTTGTTCAGCAAGCTTTTGCTAATAATTATTTTGTAGAGGTTATCAAGAATGAAAAATCATCAAATATGTGGTGTGGAACATATTCTTCTGATGAGGATAGAGCTGATTCACTTCGATTAAGAGAAGAATTTCAAGAGTCTCAAAATAACTTTTTTAGTGTTTGTAATTTTCAAAAATACTTTTGTTTAGGTAACTCAAGTGATTCTTGTCAAGAAATAAATTATCCTAGTTTTGCTGATGAATATTGTTTAAAAAACATAAATAATCAGATTCATTTGTGTAAAGGGAATATTGGGGAGGCTGTGAAATTATTTCATACAAGAGAATATTGCCAAGATTATTTCAAAAAAGAAATTATAACACAAATAGAATATAACAAACAATACGAACAAAAATTATCAGAATATGAAGATAAGTGTAAGCCGAGTCCAGCTAGTTGTTATAATAGTAATTGCTTGAATTTTATTCATGAGGTACCTTCTATTGATACTCAAGCATGTAAAAATTTATGTAGATTTTTAAATCGTTTTGAACCTAATGAGTGTGATAAGGTTGCAAATGTTTCAAGGAACGAGTTTTGGCAGTTTATAAATTCTAAAAAATCTCAACCTTGATAAATTTGATTATTAAATGTATTTAATTTTTTTTAAAAAAATTCTAAAAATAATATGGAAGCACAAAAACTTATTAAAATTGGTAAGATAAATTTTTCAAACGAATTGCCTTTCGTGTTAATCTCAGGCCCTTGCCAAATGGAAAGCGAATCTCATGCAATGATGGCGGCAGAGCATTTAGTTAAAGTTACCTCAAAACTAGGTATTCCTTATATTTATAAAAGCTCATTTGATAAGGCAAATCGCACTTCACTTAACGCAAAAAGGGGCTTTGGTTTAGAAAACTCTCTCGCTGTTTTTGAAAAAGTTAAAAAAACTTTTGGCTGCCCTGTTTTAACTGATGTTCACAATGAAGAGCAATGCAAGATAGCCGCTGAAGTTGTTGATATTCTGCAGATCCCAGCTTTTTTATGTCGCCAAACTGATTTATTAGTTGCAGCCGCTAAAACGGGAAGAGTGGTTAATGTTAAAAAAGGGCAATTTCTAGCCCCTTGGGATATAAAAAATGTGGTTGAAAAAGTTACTAACTCTGGCAATCCAAATGTCATTGTTACTGAAAGGGGTGCTTGTTTCGGCTATAATACATTAGTTACAGATTTTAGAGGCCTACCCATAATGGCGGAGCAAACTGGTTGCCCCATTGTGTTTGATGCAACCCACTCTGTGCAACAACCCGGTGGGCAAGGTAAAGCAAGTGGCGGTGATAGAAGATTTGTTGAAACACTTGCACGCGCTGCAATTTCTGTTGGTGTTGCTGGTATATTTATGGAAAGCCACAATGACCCAGATAACGCCCCTTCAGACGGGCCTTGTATGGTTAAATTTTCTGATATTGAAGAGCTTCTAAAACGCTTACAAGAATTTGATATTATAGCTAAAAGGAAATAATAAAAACCTAAATCTTTGGCAAGGTTACGCCAGTTTGCCCCATATATTTGCCTGAGCGGTTTTTGTATGAAACCTCGCAAGCCTCATTACCTTTAAGGAATAAAAATTGGCAAGCCCCCTCATTAGCATAAATTTTTGCAGGAAGTGGCGTTGTGTTTGAAAATTCTAAGGTAACATGGCCTTCCCAGCCCGGTTCAAGTGGTGTAACATTAACAATTATACCGCATCTTGCATAAGTTGATTTACCAACGCAAATCACTAAAACATCTTCAGGTATTTTGAAATATTCAACTGTTCTAGCTAACGCAAAACTATTAGGCGGAATAATGCATATATCAGTTTTTCTATCAACAAAACTTTTTGGTGAAAAATTTTTAGGGTCAACCGTTGCGGAATCAACATTAGTAAAAATCTTAAACTCATCTGCAACTCTGGCGTCATATCCATATGAAGAAACCCCAAATGAAATAAGCCCCTGCCCAGCTTCAGATTTAACTTGCCTTTCAGCAAATGGCGAAATCATATCATATTCTTTTGCCATTTTGCTAATCCACTTATCAGACATTACGCTCATAAAAACACTATTACTTTGACTAGAAATATAAATCTTTTATAATTCAAAAAAATATTTCGCAATAAAATACTACAATAAAATGGCAACAGACTTAAAAAACCATACAGTTACAGCTTTTGATCAAGATTTGAAAAAAATCAATAAAAGCCTTTATGATATGAATGAATTGGTTACTGATTCTATGAAATTATTCAAGCAATCAATCAGCAATCAAACGGTTGAATATATCCAAAATGTTCGTGATATTGATTCTAAAATCAATGAAATTGAAAAACAGGTTGAGAGATTATCTACTAATATAATCGCTCTTAGGCACCCAATGGCAGTGGATTTAAGATTTGTAATATCTGCCATTAAAGTTTCAACAATGGTTGAAAGGCAAGGCGATATTATTGAAAAAGCAGTTAGAAAAATCCCTGCGATTGATCCTAAATTAATGCCACTTTATCAGCCTCAGCTTGAAGAGATTGCAAATATTATTATTGAAATGTTATCTCATGCAATCAAGGGTTTTAATGAGCAAGATGTTCTTGAAGCCAATAGAGTTTGGCGTTTAGAAGATAAAGTTGATGATTTCTGCGATGCTTTATTTGATAGAATAAAATCAGATATTAGAAGCAACCCACTAGATGTTGATCACTATATCTCACTTTTACTAGTGGTAAGAGCATTAGAAAGAATGGGAGATTACTGCACAAAAATCACCAAAGCCCTGCATTATGTTACTTCTGGTGAGAGAGTTTCAGAAAAAGATTTTTAATATCATTATATCATTTCTCTTTACTAAAATTGTTCTTTATGCTAAGAAACTAGCCACTATAGGGGTTGGTTTGGGAGAATTAACTTTATAAAATTTCAATAGAGGTTTTTATGACAATTCTTGGCACAGCAAACGGGCAAACCCTTAAAGGCACTGATAATGATGATGTTTTTGATAATGGGGGCTTTTTAGTTAGAATTGATGCCCTTGCAGGAAATGACGATATTACGCTCACTAACACAAATTACCCAGCAAATACTAGAAGATATAGTCGCGTTGATGCAGGAGATGGCGATGATAAAGTTACAGGCTCTGACTCTAAAGATTCTATCCGTGCTGGTGCAGGTAATGATTTGATAATTGCCAATGATGGTAATGATTATATTCGCTCTGGCGTTTCTGATTCCGCAGGCTCTGCAATATCATATAATGGTTTTAATTTTACTGGAGATGTTATTGATGCAGGTGCAGGTGATGATAGAATAATTGTTGATGATACTGCAACTGCCATAGTTTTTGGTGGCGATGGCAATGATAGAATCAGCCTTAGAACAAGCACTAATGGAAATATTGTTGAGGCTGGAAATGGCGATGATAGAGTTACTGGAAGCAGAGGAAGCGATAATATAAAAGCACAAGCTGGAAATGATAGGGTTAATTCTAGAGATGGTGATGATGAAATTGATGCAGGTGAAGGCGATGATAGAATTAGAGGTGGTAAAGGCAATGACAAGTTAAAAGGTGCCGAAGGTGCTGATAGGTTAAACGGAAACTCTGGTGATGATGAAATAATGGGCGGTGATGGTGATGATAAAATTTATGGCGGTAGCGGTAATGATATATTAGATGGTGAAACTGGAAATGATGAAATTTATGCTGGCGGTGGTGATGACACTATAAGAGGTGGCGATGGTGATGACTACATAAAAGGCGGTTTTGGAAATGATTTTATTAGTGGTGGGCTTGGTAATGATATTCTTATAGGTGGTAGTGGCAATGATATTTTTGCCTTTGATTTTACTGCAAGTGGCGAGAAAGATATTATTAAAGGCTTCCGCAATGGTGATAAAATTGCCCTTAATGCAGGCATAGATTTCAATGATTTAGTTATTGTTAAAACTGGCTCTTTATCTGAAATTACATTACCTGATGGGCAAATTATTGAAGTTACAACTTCATTTAGCTCCCCTCTAGATGCTGATGATTTTACTACATTGTAGAAGTAAACTTACATAGAATTTTTACTGTTTTCTTAGTATTCTTATTTATAAGTAAGCCAGCTGTGGTGGCTATTCCAGTCATTTATAATTTGTAATTTGAGGTTAAATTCTTTTGCGAATTTATCTATTTGCTTTACATTTTCAGGCCATTTGGGGCTGTAATCATCACCTGAAAATATGCCCCCATTTTTTACTTTTGGAAACCAATCATACAGGGTTTTGCCTTGCTCTTGACCAGTATGAGCATAGCCATCAATATAAATAAAATCAAAGAATTTATCGGGGAATTTTGTTGCTGCCTCATCAAAACGCATTCTAATAATTTTGCTTCTTTTGCCAAATTTTTTAAGCCGAGTTTTAGCCTCTAGAAATTCAGCTTCATTATGCCCCCTATCACCAGCGTAGGCATCAATGCTATAAAGGGTTTTAAGTGAGGATTTTTCAAGTAATTTTTCAGAAAATTTGCCCTTTGCTACACCAAGCTCAAGCCCTATTCCATTAGGTTTTATTAATTTTGTAATTTCATCTCTTGATGATAAAATCATAATCAATTTTAATTAGAAAAACCGAGTTGCTATAGATAACAACACTCAAAAAACAGATGTTATTTTTTATAAATATTATGGGTTTTGATTTCTAAATTATCATTTGCTGCTAAAAATTTTTGATTGAGGTAAACCCCTTCTGGCAATTTAATTTTAACCATAACGCCGTTTTCTGATTTTACATTTAATATAAGAGATATTTTGCCAAAATCATTTTCAGTTTCTGAAAAATTTTTAAGCGAATTCAAATCAAGATTTTTTATTTCATTTTCTGAAATTTCAATTTCTGCAATCATATTTTGGTTAGAAAAATAATCTTGAGCGGTGCTAATTTCATTAGCGATAATTCTAAAACCGCCTTCATCACGCCTTGCATCAACATTAACCACTAAGGCTTGGGAAGATTCCAATAAATCTCTAGCTTTATTAATTAAACTTTCTTCAAAAATGTTAATTTCTATCATTCCAGTTGGGTCAGAGAGGTTAAAATAAGTGAAGCGTCTGCCAGCTCTAGAGCGATGCACAACACGGCTGGCAACACCAATTAAATTCATTCTAATACCAGCTTGATAAATTCTTTTTCCAGTTTCTGGGTTAATTTGTGCCTCATTAGAAATTGGCACTTTATCTTCTAAACTTTCTATTAAAGTAAAAACTTCTTTGGGTAAAATTTTTAAGTAAGATTTAACTGGGTGGTTTTCTAAGAAAAAGCCGATTGCCTCAAATTCTTTTTGGGTTTTATCTTTATCATTCCAATCTGAAATATTATTTAATTTAATTTCTCTGCTAGAATTATTTTCTTCAATAACGCCAAAAAGGCTAACTTGTGGGGCGTTTTTTTCTTCAATTATGGCTTGATTAAATTTGCAAATTATTTGTGCATCTTCAACAATTTGCTTTCTATTGGGGTGAATTTCATCAAAACCGCCACTCATTGCTAAAGATTCAATTTGCCTTTTATTAATTACATTTGAGCTAACATTATTTACAAAATCAGTTAGCGATTTGAATTTTTTATTAGGTAAAGCCTCACGATTTTTAACTAGCTCAATCATTGCATCAACACCAACATTCTTTAACGCACCTAAAGCATAACGAATTGCTTTTTTGCCGTTAGGCAATTTCTCAACTATAAAATAAGCGGAAGATTTATTGATATTTGGGGGCAGAACTTCAATATTTAATTTGCGAGCTTCTTCACGAAATAGTAATAATTTATCAGTATCAGTGAACATTTGATTCATAGAGCAAGCCAAAAATTCAGCAGGGTAATGTGCTTTAAGATAGGCGGTTTGATAGCCAATAACTGCATAAGCCGCCGCGTGAGATTTGTTAAAGCCATAACCTGCAAATTTGGCAACTAATTCAAAAATTTCTTCTGCTTTTTTCTTATCAATTTTATTAGCAACTGCACCTGAGACGAATTTTTCACATTGGGCATCCATCTCTGCTTTAATTTTTTTACCCATCGCACGACGAAGTAAATCTGCACCGCCTAGCGTATAACCACCCATAATTTGGGCTATTTGCATAACTTGTTCTTGATAAATAATAACGCCGTAAGTTTCTTTAAGGCAGGCTTCAAGAATAGGGTGCATATAATCTGGCTTTTCTTTGCCAAGTTTGCAGGCTATATATTTTGGAATATTTTCCATAGGGCCGGGGCGATAAAGAGAAATTAATGCGATAATATCTTCAATGCTATCTATTTTCATTTTTCGCATTGAGTCTCTCATACCGGCAGATTCCATCTGAAACACGCCAACGCCTTTACCTTCCGCAAGCATTTCATAGGTTTTTTTGTCATCTAAAGTAATTGCGTCTATATCTATTTCAACGCCCTCATTTTGCTTTATCATTTCTATGGTTTTAGAAATAAGCGTTAGGGTTTTTAGGCCTAAGAAGTCAAATTTTACAAGCCCTGCAGATTCACAATATTTCATTGAATATTGCGTTACTGGCATAGTAGATTCACCATCTGAATAAAGCGGCACAATTTCAACTAAAGGCTTTGCACCAATCACAACGCCAGCCGCGTGGGTTGAGGCGTGGCGGTGCATACCTTCTAGCTTTAAGCCAATATCTATTAAATGTGCAATGGTTGGATCAGATTTTCTTTCCCTCTGCAAGTCGGGATCCATCTCAACTGCTTTTTCAAGTGTAACTGGCTCAACAGGGTTAAAGGGAACCATTTTACAAATTCTATCTGTAACCGAATAAGGAATATCAAGCACCCTGCCGACATCTCTTAAAACTGCTCTTGCTTGCAGTTTTCCGAAAGTAATAATTTGTGCCACTCTATCAACGCCATATTTTTGTTGCACATAATTAATAACTTCACCGCGTCTTTCTTGGCAGAAATCTATATCAAAATCTGGCATTGATACCCTTTCAGGGTTGAGGAATCTTTCAAAAAGTAAGCCAAATCTTAAAGGGTCTAGGTTGGTAATTTCCATTGCATAAGCAACCACTGAGCCTGCCCCTGAGCCTCTTCCCGGCCCTACGGGAATATTATTTTCTTTTGCCCATCTTATAAAATCAGAGACTATTAAAAAATATCCCGGAAATTGCATTTTGCAAATAACTGAAATTTCAAATTCTAAGCGATCAAAATATTCTTTTAAGTTAGGGGTTTGGGTTTGAAGAGTTGGGCTTGGAGTGTTTTCAATTATTTTTTTTGCTTCATCTTCACTTATATTCAAACGCTTGCAAAGCCCTTTGAAGGCGACATCCCTAATTTCTTCTTCATCTGAACGCCCACCCAAAGTTGGAAATTTAGGAAGCATAGGTGCAACTTCTTTAGGAGAAAAACTACAAGAAATTGCAATTTTAACGCTATTTTCAAGGGCTTCTGGCAGATCAGAAAAAATCTCCACCATTTCTTCTTGTGACTTAAAATATTGCTCTTCAAAATATTTTCTGCGATTCTCATCTGAAACTTTATGGCCTTCTGCAATACACATTAAAATATCTTGTGCTTCATACATTTCACGGCTTGAAAATAAAACATTGTTAGTTGCAACAATTGGTAGGTTTTTCTTGATTGCAAAATCAAGTAAAATTTCTTCGGTGCTTTCTTGCTTTTCTTGCCCAAAGCGATTTAATTCAATATATAAATTATCTGTGAAAATATTTTTGAGTTTATCTAAAATTTCTTCAGCTTTTTCTTTTTGCCCTTCCCTAATATTTTTATCTAAAACGCCATTAAAACCGCCCGTTAAACAGATTAATCCTGTGCTATTTTCAGCAATTTCATTAATGGTTATAATTGGGTTTTCTTTATCATTTCCTTTAAGAAAACTATCACTAACAAGTTTAAGTAAGTTAAGATAGCCTTCCTCATTTTTTGCCAGTAAAAGAATTTTATAATTCTGATTATTATTGTTATTTTTGTGGATAATTTCCTCTCTCTGAAAGGCAAAATTAGCCTCAACCCCAGCAATTAACTGCACGCCAGATTTTGCACAATAAATTGCAGTTTCAAGCAGGCCAAATAAATTGCAACTATCAGTAATTGCAACTGCGGGCATATTATTTTTTGCACATAATTTACCAATTTCATCAACTTTAATTGCACCTTCTGAAAGGGAATATGAGCTATGCAATCTTAGATGTATAAATTTAGGATAATTCATTTTGAAATATGAAGTAAATATTGGTATAGTAAGAAATAATAACTTTCTTAATATTACTTGTAAATAAAACTTGTTCTTGTGAGTGAAGATAAATTAAAAAATACTATAAATTCTAAGCCAGAAGTTAAAACTGAAATTAACCAATGGCAAGCAAGGCATTCACCACTTGATGAAAATCTGCATATAAAATATAACCCTTCTGAAAAAGGTGCGAAAACCCATTTAGAAGCAATTCTTGCTGATGTTAATGAAAATAATAAAGCTATTGAAGAACATCTAAACCAAGAATTTATGCTTAAAAATATCGCCTTAGAAAATCTTAATGTTTTGGGTGATTTGGGGGAGATTGGCATTGGTAAGGTTTTTCATAGCAAAACAGATGCTGAGAAGGAAAGAAAACACCAAGAGGAGCTCAAAAGACAAAGGGAAACAGAGGCTCATAATAAAAATAGGGATTTTAAGCCCTAAAAGGGAGTGTTCGCTATTTATAGATTGTCATCGCCCGAGTTGCGTAGCAACTATAGGGCGATCCATTAAACTATTGATTTGGATTACCCTATAATTTTTCTAAAGATTGATATCTTTATAAAAATTCGGGTAATGACAGTTCCATCTATGTATGGTTAACACTTCCCCCTAAAAATCTGTTGACTAACCCTAAAAAAGCTATATTACCGCTGATAATTAACGAAAATAGGTAAAAAAATGCCTGCTAGATGTAAAATCACAAATAAAAAACTTTCTGTTGGTCATAAAGTTTCACATTCTAATATCAAAACTAAAAGAACTTTTAGGGTTAATTTGCAAACCTTATCATTCTTTAGTGATGCTCTGAACAGCTCTGTTAGGCTTTCTGTTGCTACTAGCACAATCAGAACTATTGAAAAAAATGGCGGTTTAGATGCGTATTTATTAAATTCGGCTTCTAAAAACCTTTCTGATGAAGCTAAAATTCTTAGAAAACGCATCAGGAAAACTCTTGAAAAGAAAGCATCTGCTTAATAGCCATTATTGCTCTCTTTAATTATCCTTTTCGCAAAAGCGTAAATCACTATAGTAAATTAGGTTGATGTATGGTATGTCGTCCTGACCCTAGAGCGAAGCGAAGGGGAAGGATCTTTAGATGTTTCGCTACGCTCAACATGACAAACCTAGGAAGTGTTCACTATGTATAGATTGTCATCGCCCGAGTTGCATAGCAACTATAGGGCGATCCCTTAACCTATTGATTTGGATTACCCTATAATTTTTCTAAAGATTAATATCTTTATAAAAATTCGGGTAATGACAGATATATCAATGTATAGCACTCCCCAAACCTAAATCTAAAATACTATAGGCATTTTTTATTTATGATTTAGTGGAATGAATTGTTTGGTAGCTTCCGTTAAGCTAGATATTATAAAAGAAATCTCAAATGTCACCCCGCAATAAATGCGGGGTGACAAGTAGTGGTTAAGGAGCTAATAAAATCTATGCTTACTGTACAATATTAGTTATTTAATGGCTATAAATCTAATTATCCCTCATCTTCCTAATCCCTTAAACTATATTTTAATATCAAACTTGCCAATTAAACCCATTGCTAAATCAAGAAAGGTGAATCTATCTCTCAAAAATACTGAATTATAAAAAGCATTTTGAAATTGCTCGTTACTCCAGCCTAAATGCTTATAAGTATAGGGGCCATTTATGCCTTTTAATTTATCTTCAATATCATCAGCAGAGATATAATTTTGTAAAATTTTTGCTTTTAAGTTTTTCCACTCAGATTTTAATTTGCGGTTTATTTCTTCGCATTTTCTATCGCCAATTTCTTTATTTTTAATTTCTTCTATTAGTTTCTTGCCAATTTCTTCACCAAAATTTTTAAGAATTGGTTTTTCAGTATGAATAATTGGGTTGATTTGTAATTCATCAAGATGCAAAATTTTTTCTTGTAGTTTTGCCACCGCAAGTGTTGTAACTGCAATTTGCTCCCCGTGATAAGTGTGGGGAATTTCATCTTTATACATCATCTCAAAATAGTGAGAAATTAAATGTTCAGATTGGCTTGCTGGTGCTGAAGAGCCTGCTAAATGCATTCCAAGCCCAGATAAAATAAGAACTCTCGCAAGATTTTTCATCGCATCAAAATTTCTCGCTAGAATTTTTTTATGATTTTTTAGTAAGTCAGAAAAATCATTTTTTACAATATCGTAAATAAATTCATTATAATTTGTGCCAAAGATAAAATTAGAAAGAAGCCAATCAGCCCTTGCTGTATAAGTTGCTAAGCTATCCCCAAATCCAGAGATTATAAGCCTTTCAGGGGCAAGCACTAAAACATCAATATCCATAAAAATTGCCAAAGGCAAATGTGCTTGTAGAGATTTTTTTATTCCAGCAACTTCCATAGAAGCAGTTGATGAGGTATAACCATTAACTGAAGGTGCGGTTGGTATGCAAATATAATTTTTACCCATCTGATAAGATGAAAATTTGCATAAATCATTGATAGTGCCAGAGCCAACCGCAATAATCAAATCACAGCTATTTGCATAGGCTGAGATTAACTCACAATTTTCAAGGCTCGCATTTATATTATCTGGAATAACTACAGAATAAACCTGCATATTTTTATTTCTTGCAAGCATAGATTCAACTTCCGCACCTGCTGCAATATGGGTTCTATCATCACTAACAATAGCAATTTTGATGGCTGGGTTTGTTGAAAAATTATTTTCAATAAATTCTGGCAGATGTTTTATCGCACCACTAGAAATTTCAATTTTACGAATAGTTATAGGTTTTGCATTTAATTCTTCTGGAATTTTTAATTTTCCAGTTATTAAATTTTCTATAATCGGCACAGTAAAAAAAATTTTATGATAAAAAAACTTGTATTAACTTCTTTAGCTTTATCAATTTTATCTTCTTGTTCCTTATATAAGCAAGAAGATTTATCTGAGGAAGGATTTTCCAATTGGTTAAACAAATTTAAGAAAGAAGCTAAAGCAAGTGGTATCTCATCTGCAACATTTGATGAAGCATTTGAAAATATTACCCTCAATAAAAAAGTAGTTGAGCTTGATACTAAACAACCTGAAAGAAGGGGGGATTTTAAGTTTGCGGATTATAAAGCAAGAGCGGTTACTGAAAAAAGAATCTCTGAAGGAAGGCAGAAATTAAAAGAGAATTTGCAAATTCTTCAGCAAGTTGAAAACAAATTTGGCGTTCAGAAAGAATTTATTGTGGCACTATGGGGTATTGAAACAAATTATGGCGGTTACACCGGTGATTTTTATATTCCAAGATCACTCGCAAGCCTTGCCTATGAAGGCAGAAGAAGGGATTTCTTCAAAAATGAGTTATTATATTCTCTAAAAATTTTAGAAGATGGCCATATTAATAAAGAGAAATTCTTAGGCTCTTGGGCGGGTGCAATGGGGCAATGTCAATTTATGCCAACCACATTTGCAAAACACGCTTATGATTTTAATAATGATGGTAAAAAAGATATTTGGCAAACTAAAGCCGATATTTTCGCATCTGCAGCAAATTATTTAAGCTCGCTTGGTTGGGAAAAGAACATAGGCTGGGGCAATAGAGTTTCTATTCCTAAAAATTTTAATAAAAATTTTATGGGTAGAGATAAAACTAAAAAAATTTCTGAGTGGTTAAAATTAGGCGTTAAAAATATTGATAAGAAAAAACTTCCGCACCCTGATTATTATGCATCACTAATTGATGTTGATGGTGATAAAGGTAATGCAAGTGAAGTTTATCTTGTATATAAAAATTTCAAAAATATTATGGATTGGAATAGATCAACATACTTCGCAACAAGCGTTGGTATGATTGCTGATAATCTTAAATGAGGTTTCAAATGAAAAATATAAGCATCTTATTTTCTGCAATATTTGTTATATTGTCTATAAATGCCTGTGCACCAAAACCAAAGCCAGAATTCAAAGTTGGCAAACCTTATTCAGTAGAAGGTGTTAAATATGTTCCAGCTATTCCAAAACCAGATTTTAAGGAGGTCGGCCTTGCTTCATGGTATGGTGGCTCTTTTCATAATCGTTTAACTGCAAATGGTGAATTATTTAATAAAAATTACTTAACAGCAGCTCACAAAACTTTGCCATTACCTTCAGTTGTTACTGTTACTAATATTGAAAATGGTAAAAAAGTTAATGTTCGCGTTAATGATAGGGGCCCATTTGTGAAGGGCAGGGTGATTGATGTTTCAGAAAAAGCCGCAAAAGAGCTTGGTTTTTATGCACAAGGTAGTGCCAAAGTAATGGTTGAATTCAATAAAGAAGAAAGCCTTAAAGCCTTGGACTCGGTAACGATCAGCCTAGAAGATCGAGAGCTGATCTCAAACCAACTTTCAAGCCCAGCAGATACGGCAACATCTTCGAAAAAATCAACAGAATCATCTTCAAACCAAGCAGAGAAGTCAGAAAAGCCGAAAAAGCAAGAAGCGGAAGAGAAATCTTCCCAAGCCCAAGCAAAATCATCTTCAAACCAAGAAGGTAACAAAAAATGGGTTTCTGCAGAAGAGGTTGAGGAAACTCAAAAGCCTAAATCTCTTAAAATGGCTGAAATTATAAGCAAAAAAAGTAAAGGTGAAAAATCTGAAGTAACTTATAATTTTGAACCTAAAAATAATCAAAAAGCTGGTTTAGCAATTCAAGTTGGGGCTTTTTCTAGCAAGAAAAAAGCAACTGATTTAGTCGCCAAATTAAATGATTATAAAAATGTTTCAATTGCAGAAGCTAAAGTTAATGGCGTTGATTTTTATAGGGTGAGGGTTTCTGGTTTTGAAAATGCAGAATCTGCGAATGATGCACTTAAATCTCTTCAAAGCACTGGCTATAAAGATGCATTTTTAGCTAAATAATATTTTGTGTATAGAATTTAGTTATGCTGTCATACCCCGAATTTTTTCAGCAAGAAAAAATTATAGGGTATCCAAATAGAAAAAGTTTTAAGTCATTTCGAGCAAAGCGAGAAATCTGATTGAAATATATTTTCTAGATCTTTCGCTTCGCTCAAGATGACTATTATGGATTACCTTAGAATTTTTGTCTATTGCAAAAATTCAGGTAATGACTGAAAAATTAATGAAGAATAGTTTTAAGCGAATAATGTAAAATAATATTTTGCATCTAAAACTTCCTTATATATAAGGTTTTTACAAAATTTAATTAAATTATCCTCTATGAAAAATTTTGTTAAACCGCTATTTTTATTTGTTTTTTTGGTTTTAACTTTAGTTGTAAAACCTGCATTTTCACAAGTTAATTTTCAATCTGAGGCACCTTATGCAGTGCTTATGGATTTTTCAACGGGTGATATTTTATATCAAAAAAATGCTGATGTTAAAATTGGCCCTTCATCAATGACAAAAGTTTTAACCTCTTACATTGTTTTTGATTATCTTAAAAAGGGTAGGGTAACACTAGATGATACTTATTTTGTCTCAGCTAACGCTCGCAAAAAAGAAGGCTCCAGAATGTTTATTGAGCAAGGCTCGTCAGTTCGCTTAGAAGATTTATTGCGTGGGGTAATTGTTCAATCTGGAAATGATGCAACTACTTGCATTGCGGAAGGCTTAAGTGGCAGTGAAGAGGCTTTTGCTGATGAAATGAATTTATATGCCGAAAAACTAGGAATGAAAAATTCTCACTTCGTAAATTCTAATGGCTTGCCACATCCAGATCATTTTTCTTCGGTTAAAGATTTAGCAATTTTAGCAAGGGCATTAATTACTAATTTTCCTGAATATTATCACTATTACAGCGAAACAGAATTTACCTATAACAAAATTAAGCAGATGAATAGAAATGTTCTTTTATATAGGCCAAATTTAGGTGCAGATGGCTTAAAAACTGGGCATACAGCAATTGCTGGCTATGGCATTATAGCTTCAGCAATTCAAAAGGGTAGAAGGGTTATTGCGGTGGTTAATGGCCTAAAAACTATGAAAGATAGAATTACCGCCTCTGAAAAATTATTATGGTATGGCTTTAATGAATTTCAAAATTTAAGGCTTTATAATCAAGATGATGTTATTGATGTTGCACAAATTTGGGGCGGAAAGCAAAAGGAAGTTCCCCTTGTTAGTGAATTACCAGTTGATATTTTGATCAAGAAATCTGAAAAATTTAGGGTAAAATACAAATTAGAAGTTACACATAAACAACCTTTAACCGCACCAATTCAAAAAGGTGATAAGGTTGCAAAGTTAGTTTTATATGCTGATGGCAGTAAGGTTAAAGAATGGGAACTTTCTGCGGCAAATGATATTTTAGAAGCCAGTTTTTTTGAAAAAATATCCCAAAAACTTTCTTATTACTTAAATAAAATCTTGTAATTTTATAAATGCGAATAACCGCTGGAAATCTTAAAAACAAAGAAGTTTTAGCTAAAAAGAAAACTCACATAAAGCCAACTTCTAGTAGGGTTAGAGAGGCTATTTTTAACTTACTTAGCCATGGAAAGTTTTTAAGTGAGCTAGAAATTATAAATGATGAAAACCCAAATATTGTTGAAAATAGAATTATCGCAGATATTTTCTGTGGCACAGGTATTTTAGGTTTTGAAGCAATTTCAAGAGGTGCTAAAAAAGTTGTTTTTATTGATCAAAATACTGAATCTTTGCAAATAGCAAGAAGCAACGCTTCCAAACTAGGTGTTATAGAAAAATGTAATTTTATTCAAGCAGATGCAACAAATTTAATTAACTGCAATATTGAAATTGATTTAGTTTTTCTTGATCCGCCTTACAATAAAAATCTTGTTACACCTACTCTAAAATCAATTGTCAAGAATAATTGGATAAAAAAAGGTGGGCTTATTATGGCAGAGCACGGCAAACTTGATAAAATTGAAGAAATATCTGGCTTACAGCAAATTGATTATAGAGAATATAATAATACAAGGCTTGCCTTTTTTAAGGCAATTTAGATAGTACCATTAACATCTAGTTACAAATATTTATTATTTTTTGGAAGTTTATTCCATCAAGCTCAGGGGAAAGAACGCCTGTGTGATAGGCTTTGCAACAATCCTCAGTAATTTCTGCACCGTTAGTTTTTTTATAAATTGCGAGACAATTATTAAAATAATCATATTTTGATTTGCTATAATTTTTGCATAAAGCCTCAATATTTCTGCCGATTGTAACTTCTTTTTCTAAATCACCTTTAATAAATGGAATATTTTTTACGCCGTTATAATATTTTGCGACATCACAACAAGCTGGGTGAGTTTTTTTGTTAGATAATTCAGAAATACAAATATTATTTGATTTTTTTATGGAACAAAAATCAGTAAATTCTTTACCAAGTTTTGCATCAGCATTTTGCATTATATTACTATATTTACAACATTCATCACTTGCAGTTTTACTGCTTTTCCAAACATTTAGGCAATTACCAAAAAATTCTTTTTTTATGCCAAGCTCATTGGTTTTTTGATATAAATTATATAAAGGGCTGTTTGTGGCAAAGCCATTATTTAATTCTTGAGATAAAAAATTACACCAACTGCTTATTTTACCTTCACGGCTAAAACGATTGCTACAATTGCTAATTCCGCATATCTCATCAATTTTTGGGGTGATTGCTATAGGGTTTTTGCAATGATATTGGCAGGCTTCAACCTCAGAAAAATCAATGTTTTTGTTAGTGCCAAGAATAAATTCATTATAAATTTCATCACAATTTTTAGTAATTTGGGCTTCAGCTTTATTTTCAAAAAACTCTTTATTAATGGAATAAAATAATGCTTTGCCCCAATTTTTATCAAGATTGGCAAAAGAATTCTGTGGTGTAAAATCTTGATAAAAATTATAACTTAATTCATCAAATTTTTGGCAAACTGAATTATTTGAATTTTCTCTATCAACTGAAACACCAGTTTTATACAAACAAGGGTCTGCGGTTCCAAAACGGAAGCCCATTCTTTTTTCAAATTCACCGGGGTAAATATAATATAATTTTGCAAATGCAATACTATCTGCAACGCCAACCCCAGATAGAGAAATTTTTATACCACCACTAGTATCCTCCTTACTTTTTACCCTATAATCTGATTCATTAGGTGTGGCTTCAGTAAAATCTTTTATAATAACATCATATTCGCTAGTGGTTTGAGCATTCGCATTTAATGCTAAATTTGAGCATAAAAATAAAAACAAAATTTTAAGATAAAATTTCATTATTGGATTAATTGTTTTTTACAGCTTAAATTATTAATTGCACAATAATCTTCTATAATTGCATCTTTACTTCGTATCATATTAAAAGGTGGGTCAAACCTGCCGAAATTACCACCAGCATTAGCGGCATTAAATAAGCATTCTTTAACTTCATCATAGGCATAATAATTGCCATTTGGATTAATTAAAAATTTCCATAAGCCTGCTTCAAATTCTTCTTTTGTAATTTTATTTTCTTGATAAGCCGCCCTTATATATTTTTGAACTTTATCAAGAATTATTTTATTATTTTCTTTAAGATCATCAAATGGCACTTTTGTTAATGCGGTTGCATCAACTGAGCCAGCCTCACTTGCATCTGCTGTGGCAATTTTCATAAGCCTGTCATAAGTTATAGGTTTTGGATAACCATTTGGGCATAAATTGGCGTTAGCAGGCGGGGTTTGGTTTCTATAAATTTCATCATAATCAATGGTAAATTTATGCTCACCATTATCAAGCGTATGAGTTATTTTATACGGGCGATAAACTAGAACTTTATCCCATTGTTTTTCTACGCATAAAGCCCAATCAGCATTTTGGCAGGAGGCAAACAGGTTAATAGAGCCAGCATTTGGCATAACACTTGGCACACCCGGTATTGATTGCACTAAACCTTCCCTGCCTTTAATAGACATTTTATAAGGGCAATCATTTTCATCAACGCTACTAGCACAATATGGCCTGATTATATTTCTTTCAGTTCTTCTGCCCCAACGATTTGTATTTCCGCAAGAATCAAGATGTTTACCCCAATTCATTTCTGAAACATTTATTGTAAATGGCTTGCCATCAGGCATTCTATTTACTCCTTCAACATAGGCAACATGCCTTTTATAGCCTGCATCAATAGTTTCACCTGCGGTTTTGAGATCAAAATCTATATGCTCACTCCAGATTAATATATCACCCACCCTTGCATTATCTAAGCCAGTGAATATGTGATCATTAATATTAGCCATTGCATATTCAGGTGAGGCAACGCCCCTATCAGCAAGTGGCAAGGTTAGTTCATAATCAGTATTTATGCTTAGAGTTTCCTTAGAATTTGAAGAAAATATTATATTTCCATCTGCGTCTCTTTCAACATTTGTTACAATATTTGCCTGCCCTGATTTAAGGCTTCTGCCATCAATAGTTCTTGCATAGCCATCAATAGCAGCAACAAATTTTTTCTCTAATGTTGCATTTGAATATGAAGGAATTGCGATATTTATTTTTGCCCCACCCCTTTTTAGAACATAGTTTGTTTCATTACCTATCGCAAAGGTTTTATCATAATCACAGATGCAATTTAACTTCCACCATCTTATACATCTTGCTTGATATAACATCATTTCATACCAGCCACCAATATCACAACCTCTTGGGCCTACTATTGCATCTTGTGCGCGAGGGTGAATATTTTGAGTAGCAGTATCAGCTTGTATTGAGGGGTTTCTTGGCTCTTCAGGTTTTACATTATGCCTAAAACCAAGATGTGCCGCATATAAGCCCGCTTGATATCTTTTATATAAATCAATATATGATTTATTTTGAAGTGTATCACCGGTTGGCCTGATTAATTTTCTATCAGCTTTATTAAGGAAAACATTATTGAAATTAGGATTTTCAAAATCTACATCAAACTCATTATTTTTATCATCTGGAACAATATAATTTATCTCAGGCAAGCCAAGCCCGCCCCTTCTTGTAATTTCTTGGAAGTTATTGGTGCTTTCACCATCATCATTTTCTTCAATGATGCAATTTCCATCACTATCTTTGTTTGAGCAATCTCTTGAGATTAAATCTATTGGGAATGGCACAGCAAGCTCCATAAAAGGTGATTCCCACCTTCTAGTTTGCGACTGGAATACAAAATCTTGATGTTTATAGCCAGCCCCTGCTGATTCAAACCAAGCTGGAAGCCTTGCTAGGTGGTTTGGCTCTTCTTTACTCCACCTTAAATAATCTAGAATTTGATAAGGAGTATTATTTGAGTTTGTGCCATCTGGGTCAATTGCATCACAATGGTTAAACACAACAGATTTTTGGGTTACTTCTGGCAGGTTAGGAATGTTTTCTTTTTTATCACCTCTAAATGGATTATAAACACTATCGTATGGAATTGAATCTGAAACTTCCCTTGTTACTACTGGGCAGGCTTTTGCCCTTGCTTGATAGAAACATTGTAACCACCTTAAATAAGGGCCATACCATTTACAAGTTGCAACTGGTTTTACAAGATTAGAAATTTTTTGGAAAAATCCACTTCCTTTTGGATCTCCAGTGCCTTTAATTCCAGTAATTTTATCAACGCCACTTAAATCTCTGCCAACTAAGTAAACATGTTGTTGGCAAGTGCAGAAATCTTCCCTGCAACGAGTTGTAACTGGGTTATCCGCAGGGCATTTGCACCAAAAGCCGAATGGCTCATCACCGCTTTTATCTTGAACATCACCTAACCAAAATTTATGAGTATCAACTGAGTGTATATTTTCAGAGCCATAAATTTTTGTTTTAACACCTGCTAAATCTTCTATTGTTCCGTTATCAAAACCTTCTAGAGAGCCTAGATGAGTATCTTTATCTTCATCGTCAAGTGCGTATTCAGTATCACCTCTAGTGCAGTAATCTATTGCTCTTACAATATTGCTTCCAAGTTGAAGTGAAACTTTAGATAAATCAGAACCGGGATAATCACACCATTTTGCGATACAACTGGAAGAGAGTTTATCTATAACATCTTTTGCCCCTTCATTTTCCCACATCTCACATTTTCCACAATAATTTTTACATTCTTGGTTAGCATTGCTTGTATCATCGCAATCACAATCCTCTGGCTCTTCATCACACTTAAACTGATCTAAAATATCTGTAATATTTGATGCCGTGCATTCTATCGCTTCCAACTGAACCCCAAAAGCCTGTAAAGCTATAAATATTGCATTTATTACCGCTTTCCCAATTTCACAAGTGCAGGCTTCTTCATTTTTATCTTTCGCAGCAGTATTTATTTTACAGACCGGAGGGGTTTGGCTTGGCTCTTTAATAGGGCCTGTGCATTCTAAAAATGCTTTTAGGAATTCATAATCAAAGCGAGGTAATCGCCAGCCAATAATTTTTGGATCATTAGTTTTTCTTTTATAACTATCATACCAATCAGCACATCTAGATTTTAGCTTGAAGCTATTATAAGGCTCTTTACCAATTAGCCAATCAGAGATGTAAGAATTTGGATCATCAACCCAAGTTGAAGCAACGCCGAAAGGCCCACAGGCATCTCTAATTCTTTCAACTCTATAATATTCTAATTTTGGCTTATATTCTTTTTTAAGGGGGAATGATTTAATGATTGATTCTTGTGCATTAATCTTAAAATGGCCACCTATTTTTTTCTTAGCGTGCTTAAATTCATCTTTTTCAATTAAATAAGGGAAATATGGAACTTCAAATTCACACCAGAAATTTTTACCAATACCTAAACCTAAAGAATAGGCGGTTGGTAGCCAAGAATAATAATTATCTTGCCCTTCTTTTGCCTTAAAGCCTCCAAAGTTTTTATTAATATTAGCTTTTTCAAAATTACTTGATTCTTTTAGGAATACAGAAAGGTAATCTAAGCGAATATCATCCCAATTTTTCCAAGCATCGTGGATTAAATTTTCTGGATCTTTTTCTGGATCATTCCAAAATTCACCTAATTTTCCAAGGCTTAAAGGCTCCATATGCATACAATTTCTGGCTGGAAAGCTATGATCAACCCACTCCCTACCTTTTACTATTTCTTCTTCATCCATTACAACAAGCCCCAATCTTGCCCCTCCAAAATATAATTTATCTGAAGGTTTATTTTGAACTAAATGGTAACCAAAAGCATTTTTCCCGCCTGATCTTGCAAGCCAAGTATCTCTAATTTCAAATTCTTTATCTTCATTTTCTCCGAATTTTTCCCAATTTTTAACAAAGTAAATCCCATCTTTAATAGTAAAACCATAAGCAAAAACTGGCAGGCTAGGAACCGCACTTACCAAAGATAAAACTTTCATATCTTCACGAGTTGTCATCCAATGTTTGTTTTCAGCATTTTTGCCTAGAACTTTGTTAATTGCCCCTTCAATAATATCAAAAAAGCCTTCTACTAAATCATTTTTTGCAATGGTATTCCTTTCTGTAAAACTCCAAGGCAGATCAATTATATTTCTGAAATCATAAATTGGGTGGCAACCACCATCAGCGTGAGGATTTAGATTTGGATCTTCATAAAATGGTTTTATAGTATCTCGCCAAAATTGAGGTGGAACAATAGTTTCACAATCTCTTTGTGCAAAATTTATTCTTTGCGGATATCTAAATATTGAAGGGGTATTATTTTCATCTATGCCAATTCCTAAGATTTTAGGATCAATAGTAGGGTCAAACCTGTTATATAAATCAGAATAACCCCTTTGAACGCCAGCAATTTCTTGAGTTGCTTCACCGCTTGGGGCTTCAACCATATTGGTTAAATTCATTTCTTCAACTTCAACTGGCATATTTGAAGCAGTTAAGAAATTCATATAGTCAAAATATTCAGGCCTTAAACCTCTTTTGTTTTTATTATCATTCTTAATTAATTCTGAGAGTGCGAGGGCTTTTCCGCCTTCTACTGAATTTCCAGCACTTACACTATTAGTTAAAAATAATTGCATTAATCTTTTGAAATTTTCTCTTTCATCATAATTTTGTGAAGTATCATAATAAGCAACCCATTGACACATACTAACATCTGAATTAAGCCTAGATTTATTGCCAAGTGAAACCCCCGCTTGTTTAGAGCTTAGTAAAATTGCACCTTTATCACCTTGAAACGCCCATTGCTCAATATAAAATTTTAAGCATTGTTGAAGTTTATATTTTCTGCCTTTATTGGCATCAAGCAACAAATCAGCAGGCGGTGGATTACTTGGAATATTATAAATATTTACAGGGTTATAGGCGTAATCTAGCCTAGATTGTATTTGGTTTTGATAGCCATATTCTTCTAAACTTAAATTTATATATTCGTTATCTTCAGGCCTTGAGGGGTTTTCGCCATATTCAGTATAATCATAAACCACCCTTTCTGAATAAGGGGTAAAAGTTTGCCTTCTAGAATCTGTTGCCCAAGCCTTAATATTATCTCCAAACAGATTTTGTCTTTCATCGGTTTCAAATCTTGAGCCTGAATCAGCAGGGTTTTCATAGTTTCTAATTGCGAGGGGCATCCAATGCTCATAAGGGTCTGGAGGCAGAATTGTTGGCTTTTCTGCCTTTTCCCAACAGGCTTTATCGTAATTATAAAAATATCTCTCAGCGTTATATTTGCCGTTTTTCCTTCTTAAAATTTCTGACGCGGCATTGGCTGTGCCATTTCCAAAATTTAATGTATCTGAATATTTAAGATATTCTAAGCAATATCCATCAACATCGTCAATAATGTCATCAGATAAACACATTGGCAATGCACCTTTGGCAATGGCTTTTATATCAAATCCGCTGGCTAACATATCTTGAATTACCGCTGGCATCAATGGCCAGCCATTAGGTGTTCTATAAGCACTGCTTGGCTGGGTGCCTTGCTTAACATCTATTGGTTTAAGTAATGAGCTATCAATCACTGAACCAATTTTTTCTAAAATTTTTGCAAGTGATGCCCCAATAGTTGAACCATAAACTTTTGCGGTGCATAAAGGGTGTTCCATCAAAAGCCTATCATTTGGAATTAAATATTCTGAATCACCACTGCCCGTGGTAACTTCATCTGGTGCAGAGTTTCTTAGACTTCCAGTAGTAAGGGTTCTGCCACCAATAATAGGCTCATTAAATTTAATTCTGTTACTTTCATAAATAGCTGGAACTTTCTCTCTATCTATATTCGCATATGGTGGCAATATTACAAATCGCTCTTCAGGGTTATAACAACCTGTGCGAGATTCCCAAATATCGCTTGTGGATATTTTATCGCTTGCTTCAGGCGGATAGGAAGAAATCACATTTGAATCTTTAGGCGGCAGTGTATTATAAAAAAACTTTCCCCTGCCACAATTTCCTCGCCATTGATTTGTTCTAGTTGTTTTATCTCCGCCCTTTTCATCACTATATGTGCCACCATAAACAGCATCAATTTTATTAAACATCTGTTCAACTGGTTTAGTGCCAGAAGTATCAACTTGTTTATCTTTATTAAAATCATTAAATTTAACATCAGCTGGGCTTGGATCAAACATACAATTTGGCATAAACATATTTGTAATGCCAGAACTTCCAAAATCATAAAAATCCCCTAAATCTAGTTTTGGCCCGCCACCTGTTCCACCTGATTTTACAGTGCCACCAATGTTTGATCCAACATCCCCCCAGCTTTTTGTTGATTTATCTGGTAAGCAACCTTGAGAAATTATACTATTATCATCATTACCACTATCACTATCCCCATTTGTTCTATTTCTATAGCAAGGTGGGCAGCCAGAATCATTGGTTAACTCACCATCGTCATCTTCTCCATCATCATCATTATCATAACCTTTGCAGTCTGGCTCCCAAACTAAACGGAACTGTATATTTTTTAAGTTTCCATCATTATCACATCTAATGCATCTTCTAGTGCCTACTAAGCCACATTCATCATCACCATCAGCTTTGTCATTATCATCAGGTAAGGAGGGAAAAGGCGGGTTAGGTGGTGTATAACCATCGCCTTTTAGATGATATTTCCAGTAATTATCTATTCTTTTATCTCTGTCATTACCTTTAACGCTTACCCCAAATGCTTCAATATATTGGCAAGGGCTAACCATATCCTTTTTTACGGCGTTAAAATAATCCATACATTTAGCTCTGGCTGGCCCCCAATCTCTTCCATCAAATGTGGTGTAATTTGTAGCACCATTGCATATTTTTGATTGCACTTCAGTTGCATTAATAATTAATGGTGGTTCATCTCCTGTTAATCCCTCATCGGAGGCAGTTCCATTCCACTTGTTATAACAGCTACTATCCCATTTTACTCTGAGGGGGGGTAAGTTTGGGTCATCAGGGTTGAAAGGCGGGGTGCTTTGAGCAGTTGCAGAAATTGCAATGAGAAATATTATCAAAAAGTTGAAAATGTTTCTTAATAAACGCATTAAGTTTCTTATTTGTAAGGAGATATTGTTTTCTCAAACCACCATTATACAATAAATTAATTAAAAATTAACTAAAATTATTGTATTTCAATAACTATTCTTATAAAATAAAATACCAAAACTCAAAGTATTTAGCTTTCACAGCTTTATTATACTAAATTAATGTATAAATGTTGTTATAATTTAACTAACCTAGATTGTGTCAGAAGATTTTGCAAAATCATATTTTAGAGAGCTTTCAGAAAAGATTGAATCAGGGGAATATTTCATTGAAGCAAGAGAGTGGTATCTTGGCACTTATATAAGTAGATTTTTTGAGAGAACTTACATAATAATAATTTTGCTAATAGTTTTAGCTTTAATGATATTGGCAATTTATTATTATTCATCAATTACGCCAATAAAAAAATCTGTTCCTATAAAAGTAGAGATTGAAGATGCCTCAGTTCTTTCAACTCGGATTTCATATATGGGCGATAGGCAGAAAGAATTTTCTATTGATACAATTTTGCTAAAATATTTATCCGCAAGATTTGTAGAGGCTTTAGAAAGCTATGATTTTAGGCAAGATTTTAAAAAACTTGAAAAAAATAAAAGAATAATATCAAAACTTGGCAATGCAGATATAAATACTTATTATCAGGATATTACCTCAATAAGAAGTGCAAATAGTTTGGTGTTGAAATATAAAAAAGATGTTATTAGAGAAGTTTTTATTGATCCCAATAAAATTGAAATTGCCACTAAAGGCACGCTTCCAGACAGTGAATTTAAGCAATATGAAATAACTATAAATTTCAGTGCAAGAGAAACTAATAGATTTACTGGCGTTTTTGTATCATTATGGCAGGCAAAATTAGGGGTAAATTTTGAAAATATAACATACTTAAAAGATAAAAAAGATTTTAATGATCTTAATTTTAAGGTAACATCATATAAAAGTTATGAGGTTGCACCCCCTAAAAAGCAGGAAGGTGAGAATAATTTACAACCAGCTGCAAAACAATAGTGCTAATAGTTGAATGAAAAATTTTTGTAAAATATTTATTTTGGTAATTATTTTTGGTTTTTGTCAAAATTCTTATGCACAACATCAAAACCAAAAAAGTGTTCCAAGCCCAGTTGATAAAAGGCTTCGCACCTTTTTCTATAAGCCAGATGCCGTATATGAATATACCGGCTATTATGGAATGCCCGCCCGCATTGATCTTGACCCAGCAGAGAAAATTTTAACTATAGCAATGGGTGATACAACAGCTTGGATGATAAACCCAGTTGGTTTTAGGCTTTTCTTAAAGCCAGTTAAGTTTGATGCACAAACTTATATGTCTATCATTACCAATAAAAGAATATATTATTTTGAACTTTATGCCAAAGAGCTTGAGGGGCTTAATGATCCCAACATAGTTTATGCCACAAAATTTATATATCCAGAAGGCAATCTGGATATTCCAAACCAAACTGGCGATAGTGAAATTATTCAAGTTGAAGATGAAGAGCAGGCAGAAGATTTTCCTGACCCAGTTAGAGATTCAAATAAGCTAAATTTTAATTATACAATTAGTGGCTCTAAAGTTATTTCTCCGCTAGAAGTTTTTGATGATGGTGAATTTACTTACTTGAAATTCAAGCCAGTTAATGGTGAGCAACCTGCAATTTTCCAAGTTATGCCAGATGGTAATGAAGCATTAATAAATTTTAGAATTACCAAAGGTTACACCGTTATAGAAATGGTTGGTAGCAGGTTCACATTGCGTTTTGGCGGTGAAGTTGCTTGTATATATAATGAATCAATGCCAATGTCTGAAATTGTGCCAATGAATGGTGAAAGAACAGGCAAAAAATTCTTCGGTTTATTTTAACTTTTTCAATTTACTTCTTATAAGTAACTAAAATGACTAATTTGATTTTAATTTATTCAACTTTTCCAGATTCTAAAATTGCTGAAGAATTATCTCAAAAATTAGTTTCTGAAAATTTAGTGGCTTGTGCGAATATTTTAGGGGAGGTTAAATCAATTTATAAATGGCAGGGAAAAATTGAAAAATCTTCAGAAATTTTAGCGATTTTCAAAACTAAAAAAGAAAATTTTGCGAAAGTTGAAACTGTTATAAAATCTATCCACCCATATGAAAACCCTTGTATAATTAGCCTAGAAATTGATAACATAAGTAAAGAATTTCTAAATTGGATTTTAGAAAATACTAATATTACATAATCTAATATATGAAAATTTTATTTGTTGGAAATTTCGGATATAAGAAAAACTTTCAGCATTTTTATAATTGCGATTATAAATTTTATTTTGGCTTAATAAAAAATAATCACGCGGTTTATCAATTTTCTAATAGGGACTTAGCCCGTCAGGAGGGTTTTTTTAAGTCTCGCTTTGGCTCTCAGAAAGTTATAAATAAAAAACTTTTGAAAGCTGTAAATGAATTAAAACCAGAAATTATTTTTCTAAGCCATTGCGGAATGATTGAAAACCAAACTCTGCAAATTATTCGTGAGCAAAATAAAAATATCAAAATTGCTGAGATAAATGTTGATGCATTATGGGTTGAGAAAGTTAAAAATTATCTTCTACAAAGAAGCCCTTTTATTGATGCAATTTTCTTAACAACTTCTGGCTCTCAGCTTGAAGAATTTAGAAAAATCAACCCCCAATTAAAAGTTAGTTATATTGGTAACCCAGTTGATGAAACCATTGAAAAATACAGATGTTATGAAAATGAAAATTATGAGTATGATGTTTTTTTCGCAGGTAGCCATAATTACAGGGAAGCCACAATAAATTTTCTTAAAAATAAACTTTCAGATGTTCAATTTAATATTTTAGGTCAAGGCTCAAACCCCTTAAAATATGGGCAGGCTTATATTGATGAGCTGGTTAAATGCCATACTGGCTTAAATCTTCCGCAATTTGTGGAAGAAAAATTTCAACCTCCGCTTTATTCTTCTGATAGAATCGCACAATATATGGGCAATGGTTTGCTAACAATAATCCACGCTGGCACTGGCTTACAAGAGATTTTTGAACCAGATGTTGATGCCGTTTTTTATAATGAGTGGGAAGACCTTGCAGAAAAGATACAGCAATATAAATTAAACAAAAGTAATAGAAAAACTATTGCAAAAAATGGTTGCTTGAAATACCATATGTTGTATAATTCTAAGAAGATATCGCAAGATATGGTGGGTTTGGTCGTTAGTTGATAGTTGATGGTTGATTGTAAAATCATATTCCACCAACTATAAACCATCAACCAAAAACTAAAAAAAATGTCTCTACTAAAAGCAGAACCGATTTTTAAGCCTTTTAATTATCCGTGGGCTTATGAGGCTTGGCTTACACAGCAACGCATTCACTGGCTTCCAGAAGAAGTGCCAATGGGTGATGATGTGAAAGACTGGAAAAATAATCTATCTCAGCAGGAAAAATATTTGCTCACGCAAATTTTTCGCTTTTTTACGCAAGCAGATATTGAAGTTAATAACTGCTATATGAGGCATTATTCTAGGGTTTTTCAGCCAACTGAAATTCAGATGATGCTTTCCGCCTTTTCTAATATGGAAACTATTCATATTGATGCGTATTCTCACCTAATTGATACAATCGGAATGCCTGAAACAACTTATTCTGAATTTTTGCAATATAAGGAAATGAAAGATAAATATGACTATATGCAACAATTTGGCGTTGATTCAAAAATTGATATTGCCACTACACTTGCGGCGTTTGGTGCTTTTACTGAGGGTTTACAATTATTTGGCTCTTTCGCAATTCTTATGAACTTCCCAAGATTTGGTAAAATGAAGGGAATGGGGCAGATTGTAACTTGGTCTGTGAGGGATGAATCTTTACACACTAATTCTATCATTAGGTTATTTCATACTTTCCTGAGAGAAAACCCAGATGTTAATCGTGATGAGTTAAATAAAAGGCTCTATAAAATTTGCGATACAATTATTACTCACGAAGATGCATTCGTTGATTTAGCCTTTAATATTGAAGGCTCAATTCAAGGCTTAACTTCTAAAGATGTAAAAAATTATCTGCGTTATATCGCGGATAGAAGGCTTATGCAGCTTGAGCTTCAACCAATTTATGGCTCTGGCAGAAACCCACTTCCTTGGATGGATGAAATATTAAACGGCGTTGAACACGCAAACTTCTTTGAAAATAGGGTTACTGAATATACCAAAGCAGCCACCCAAGGCACTTGGGAAGAGGCTTTCGGCGCGTTTTAGTAGGGTAATAAATTTCTGTTTTGAAGAATCAAGTTTGGCATATGCACTTAGAATCCTTGCTAAGTTTTACCTTACGGAAATTATTATTCTTGCCATCAAAAATTGTAACAAAGCCATCAAGCCCTTCATCATTTCCAGTAATTATTTTAATAGCGTATAATGCTTGAAGGCTTCCAATTATGCCAGCTATCGGGGCAATTATACCATTGGTTGAGCAATTTGGCATTGTGCCTTGTGGAGGAATATCAGGATAAAAACACCTATAACAAGGGCTATTTTTAGATAAATAAGGGCGAAAACAAGCAGCTTGACCCTCAAAACGCAGTATCGCACCAGAAATTAAAGGCTTTTTTAGGGCTAAACAGGCATCATTTACTAAAAATCTTGTCTCAAAATTGTCAGATCCATCAATAATCACATCATATTTTGATAAAATATCCAAAATATTATCATTATTTATCTTATTTTTGTAAATTTGAACATTAACTTCAGGGTTGAGATCTAAAATTGCATCTCTAGCACTTTCTGCCTTATTTCTTTTTATATCTGAATTTTCGTGAATTATCTGCCTTTGTAAATTTGAAAGTTCAAGTTTATCAAAATCCGCAATAGCAAGCACCCCATTATATGCCTTAGCCCCAACACCTGATGAGGCAAGATAAAGCAAACAGGGGCTTCCAAGCCCGCCTGCACCTATAACTATCACCTTGGATTGAAGAAGCTTTATCTGCCCCACTTCAGTAATCTCTGGCATTATAATCTGCCTTGCATAGCGAACTTTGCTGTTATGCTCCATATTTGATTAATTTTAAGTAATAAATATACAACAAAATTAATATTTATAGTGATTTAGGCTTCAAAATATTATATATAAAGCTAAATTTATAATGAGTTTTAATTTTTGATGATAAAATAAAGGTTTAGTTTAATTTATCAAGATGAACAATATTAAACAAAATACGCTTAAAGATACCGCTAAAATTAGTGGCATAGGCCTTCATAGTGGTGAAAAGGTTAATCTTGCGATTATCCCTGCCCCTGAAGATTATGGCATAGTTTTTAGAAGGTCAGATGTTAAGGGCTTTAGCAATATTGTGCGTGCAGATTATAGAAATGTTAGCAAAACCCAGCTTGGAACTTGCATTTCAAATGAAGATGGCACGATGATTTCAACCGTTGAACATCTAATGGCGGCCTTATGGGGTGCTGGGATTGATAACGCACTTATTGATGTTTCTGGTCCTGAAATACCCATTATGGATGGAAGCTCAAAACAATTTGTGAAATTATTTCAAGCAACTGGAATTTATCAGCAATCAGTAAATAGAAAAATAATCCAAGTTAATAAAGAAGTTGCGGTTAGTGATAATGATAAATTTGCTAAGGTTTTACCATCGCAAAATTTTTCTATTGATCTGGAAATTGATTTTTCAAGCAAAGCTATTGCTAATCAAAAATATATTTTTGAAAATGGTGAGAAGGGTTTTATTGAAGAATTTTCTGACGCAAGAACTTTCGGCTTTGCCCACGAAGTAGATTATATGAGGGCTAATGGGCTTGCTAGGGGTGGCTCTTTAGAAAATGCAATAGTTATAAAAGAAGATAAAATTCTTAATAAAGAAGGGCTTCGTTATAATGATGAATTTGTAAGGCATAAAATTCTTGATTGCATTGGGGATTTTTATCTTGCGGGTAAAAGAATAAGCGGTGCGTTTAAGGCTTACAAAACTGGGCACGGCTTAAATAATCAGCTTTTACGCAAATTATTTTCTGATAGACAAGCATATGAGATTGTATAAATCTCAAAAAATTTCAGCAAAATTCCAAGTTATTTCTGTTACTGGTGGCATTGCCTCTGGCAAATCTTATTTCTGTAAAAAACTAAGTAAAATGAGGGGTGTAAGATGTTTTTCTTCTGATGAAATGGTTCATAAATTATATGAAAACAAAGCATTACAATTAAAACTTGTTCAAATTTTTGGCAAAGAAATTTTAAGTGATAATAAAATTAATCGTAAAATTTTGGGTGAGATTGTTTTTAGAGATAAAAATCAGAAAAAAAAATTAGAAGAAATAATTTATCCAGAGCTTGCAAAACAAAGAAAAAATATCATCAAACAACTAAACCGACAAAATTTTAATGGTGTTTTAGTTTTTGAAATCCCATTACTATTTGAAAATAATCTTCAAAATGAATTTGATGCTACAATAACAATTTATTGCAATAAAATTATTCAAAAACAGCGAGTTTTAAGAAGAATTAATATGACTGAAGAAAAATTAAATAATATTCTTAAATCTCAAATGAAATTATCTGAAAAACTAAAAAGAACAGATGTAAAATATAACTCAGGAAGCCAACAATTTCTCATTCCTAGCTTTGCGGAGCTTTTGAAAATCATCACCAGCGTGGTATGAAGAGCGAGTTAAAGGTGATGAAGAAACCATCAAAAAGCCTTTGGCTTTTGCCATTTCTGCGTATTGTTCAAATTCTTCAGGGGTAACAAATCTATCAACTGGGGCGTGTTTAGGGGTGGGTTGCAGATATTGCCCAATAGTTAGAAAATCAACATCAGCACTTCTTAAATCATCCATTAATTGATAAACTTCTTCTTTCTTTTCACCTAAGCCAACCATAATGCCTGATTTAGTGAAAATTGAAGGGTCTTTCTGCTTAATAGTATCAAGCAAACGAACTGAGTGATAATATCTAGAGCCGGGGCGAATTCTTTGATATAAAGCTGGAACAGTTTCAACATTATGATTAAAAACATCAGGCTTTGCAGCGATAACTATTTCAAGCGCACCTTCTTTTTTAAGGAAATCTGGGGTTAAAATTTCAATGGTAGTTTTAGGGGAAGTTTTACGAATTCTTAAAATACATTCTGCAAAATGTTGCGCACCGCCATCATCAAGGTCATCTCTATCAACTGAGGTGATAACAATATGCTCAAGATTTAATTCTTTAAGTGCATTTGCAAGGTTTTCAGGTTCGTGAGGGTCAAGTTTATCAGGTCTGCCAGTTTCAATGTTACAAAAAGCACAGGCACGCGTGCATACTGAGCCCATAATCATAACAGTCGCGTGCTTTTTCTGCCAGCATTCGCCTATATTAGGGCAGGCGGCTTCCTCACAAACGGTGTGAAGTTTATTTTTCTTGATAATATCTCTTGTTTCAAAAAAACCTTTAGAAATTGGGGCTTTCACCCTTATCCAATCTGGCTTAGGAGGGGGCAAAATGCTAGGGCGATTAGCTTTTTCTGGATGGCGTAATTTTTGCTTATCAGCTTTCTTTTCTGATTTTTCGTCAGCAAAATTATAGCCAATTATTTGAGGTTCATTTTCCTGCATTTATATGCGAATGCTTGAGTAATTTAATAGGTTTATAGACTATAAATAAGGTTTTTCAAGCTAAAGAAGTAAGAGTATAATTTAACTAATTAAAATTAACCGCCTTCAAGCATACGATTTATAAGCTGTTTTACAGATGGGATAAAGCCATTTGCGTAAAAAGGATCTTCAGCGAATTTATAGGCATTATGCCCTGCGAACATAAGGTTATCTTCCACAGATTGCCCATTTATAATATTTTGCAGGCTTTTTTGTATGCAATAACTTCTGGGATCAGCTTTTTTGCCGGTTGAAAAATCATCTTTATCTTTCCAGTTTGAAAATCTGCAATGGCTAAGGCAACCCATACAATTTATTTGATCAACAACAATTTCTTCTGATTTTAGTTTAGTAACAAAAATTAAAGTTTCATCAGGCGTTTTCATAGGCATATCAAAGCCTTGTGAAATATAGTCATTAGCTTTAACTAAATCATCACCCTTAACATAAACTGGCCTTCCACGAGGTGGAAGGGGCAGAGCTTCAGTAAATTCAGCCTCTGGCGATGATCTAAATTCAATTTGCCTTTCTTCCCTACCTTTTAATTCTTTTAGAAATAAATTTTCAACCGCACTAGAATAAAAACCTGTAGGACTAAAGCGATTAAGGTAAACATCACCTTTTTTGAGGGTTAGCAAGCGTTTTTTCCAATCATTTGGTATAGGGCTTTCTTGGGTAAGCAAAGGCCTTGTGCCAAGCTGAAAGGCGATAGGCCCAACCTCTGAATTATCAAACCAATCTTGCCAATCACGAAGGTTCCAAACGCCACCCGCCATAATTATTGGGGTTTCTTGCAAGCCAACTTCATTCATAAATTTGCGAAGCTCAACAATTCTTTCATATGGAGATTGAGGAATATTGGGATCTTCATTGTTAGATAAACCATTATGACCACCTGCAAGCCAAGGATCTTCATATACAACACCACCAAGTAGATGTTTTGTTTTTTCATAAGCACGCTTCCACAAGGCTCTAAACGCACGCATTGAAGAAACGATGGGGTAATACATTACATCATATTTCTCAGCAATTTCAGATAAGCGATAAGGCATACCTGCACCACAAGTTACGCCATCTATAAGCCCTTTTGCCCTATCTAATATACCGGTAAGAATTCTCTCTGCACCGCCCATTTCCCAGAGGATATTCATATGAACTCTGCCCCTGCCACCAGAAATTTCTTTGGCAATTCTAGCTTGTTGAACGCCACCATCAATGCCCATTTCAATAAGTTCTTCGTGCCTTTCTCTGCGGGTTTTACCTTTGTAAATTTGCGGAATAACTTTGCCGTTTTCATCATATCGCTCAGCATTAACGCCAGAGAATGTGCCAACCGCATCTTCAGTCGCAAACGCCCCAGCACTTATGCCATTTGTTGCACCTATACCCTTTCCACCTTCAACTAAAGGAATATATTCTTTGCCACGAATAATAAGTGGTTTTAAGCCTTTTAATTTTGATAATCTATCTGAAATAGAGGTTAAATTAGTGCTAATATTGTTGCTAAAATTATCTATTTTATTAGAAAAATTATTGATAATTTCATTCATTGCTAAATGATTTTTAATCATTGATGTTAAAAGAAAATTTCTTATAAAGCAGAATTTATATAAAATTCTCGCATAAAGACAAGTTAAATTATAACGCGGATAAATCTTCCTTAAGGCGAACTGATGAGCCGTAAATTTTAGAATCAGGGTGTTTTTTAATACGAAATTGATTTATTGCTTGTTCAATATCATCGTGGTTTATGCCAAGTGAATGCATTATAAAACTGCCAATCATAAGGCTTGATTCAAAACTTTCTGCGATGGAAATATCAACCCCCATTTCTTTAAGCTCATTAGCCATTGCCCTATCTTTTGCACGAGCTATAATTCTTAAATCTGGATATTTTCTTCTAATTTGATTTGCAATTTGCAGAACTTCTGGTTGAATATCTGAGGTTAAAACAACGGCACTTGCCCTTTCAACGCCAAGTTTTTCAAGGTTTTCTAGGATATTACATTTACCAAAATAAACTTGAAAGCCATCTTTTCTGCCTTGATGAACATCTCTAGGATCATCATCAAGTGCGACAAATTTTATATCTTTATTTTTAAGAAGCTCCGCAGTGGTTCTGCCAATTTTATCAAAACCAACTAGAATTATGTGGTTTTTAATGTCATTAATTTCATCATTAATATCTGAGCTTTCATAGTGAAGTGGGTTTTTCATCTCAACGCGTCTTGCAATGCCACTGCCAAAATTAACAATCATTGGCGTGATAGCCATTGAAACGCTAATTGTAACAACAAATATTTGCATTAAATCATCAGGTAAAAAACCCTTTTGATTGGCGATTGCAAATAATACAAAGCCAAATTCGCTAACTTGCGATAGCATAAAACCTGTTTTAACCGCACAACCATTTCTAAAACCAAATAATTTTGCCAGTGATGAAATTATTGAACTTTTTAGAATAATAGTTGCCGCAATTAAAATAAAAATTGTAAGGATATTTTGAACTAAAATGCTGTAATCAATTTTCATCCCAACGGTTATAAAGAATAGACCTAAAAATATACCCTTAAAAGGTTTTATATCCGTTTCAACTTGAGCTCTAAATTCAGTTTCAGCAATAAGTAAGCCAGCGATAAATGCACCAAAAGCAAGGGACATTCCATATTTTTCAGAGAATAATGCACTGCCCAGCACTATAAAAAACATCAAAGCAACAAATAATTCTTGGCTTCTTAAACCTGCAACTACTCTAAATATTGGGCCAAAAAGTTTTTTGCCAACTAACACAATTATAACCATCACTATAAAACCTTGCACGAGTGCCAAAGCTAGTGAATTTAAGATGTTAGATTGCTCATCAGCAAGCATTGGAATAACAATTAAAAGCGGTATAAAAGCTAAATCTTGCAGAATAAGTGTTGCGATAGAAAGCCTGCCATGCTGGGTGTTTTCCTCCCCCCGTTCTTTAAGAACTTGAAATATTACTGGCGTAGAAGATAAGGCAAAAACAAAACCAGTAACAAAAGCAATTTTGAAATCTTGACTTAGAAAATATGCAATAGCTGTAAAAACTGAGCCACAAACCAAAACTTGTAACCCCCCAAAGCCAAATACATGCTTTCGCATTGCAATTAGCCTTTCTAAAGATAACTCCAAAGCGATTGCGAATAAAAGAAACACCACCCCCAATTCTGCTAAATGCTTTATTTGAGAGGTCTCTTCAATAATCTTAAAACCTTGAGGGCCAATAATACTGCCAACAACTAAATAACCAAGAACTGGGCTTAAATTAATTTTCCTGAAAAGTGCAACAATGCCAACAGATGCAGCAAGCAAAAGAACAATATCTGTAAGAAAGTGGGCTTCTTGCATTGTTAAACTATGATTAATTTTGAATTTTTGAAAAGAATATCTATTTATATATTAATTAGTTTTTTTATAAAGTTATCTTTTACAGATATTATATCTCATATGAAAATTTGTGTATTAGGTGGCGGTTTTATTGGCATTACAACCGCTTATTTTTTAGCTAGAGAAGGTTTTGAAGTTACATTAATTGAACGCCATAAAAATTCTGGTGAAGAATGTAGTTTTTCAAACGGGGCTCAACTTTCTTATTGCCACGCAGAGCCTTGGGCAAGCCTAAAAACACTTAAACAGGCTATGTTTTGGCTTGGCAGAAATGATAAACCTTTGCTGTTTCGTTTCAGTTTAGATTATCAAATGTGGCAATGGATTTTTAGATTTCTAAAATATTGTAATACAAAATCAGCGATTGCAAATACTCAAAAAATTCTTGAGTTGGGGCTGTATTCAAGAAAAATTCTTCACGATAATATTAATGAATTTGATTTTAATTTTGAATATCAAAAAGGCGGAAAATTATTCATTTTTGAAAATGAAAAAGATTTTGAAATTTACCTAAAGCAAGCAAGAATTCAAGAGCTTATGGGCTCAAGCTATCAAATTTTATCTGAAAAAGAAGCATTAAATTTTGAGCCATCTCTCAAACAACTTTCTCCAAAAATAAAGGGCTATATCAGAGACCCCTTAGATGAAAGTGCTGATGCATATTTATTTACGCAGGGGCTTACTGACAAATTAAGAAAAATGAAAAATGTAGAATTGCTATTTGAAAATTATATTCAAAATGCAGAGCTAAATAATAATAAAATTACTGAAATAAGAACTGATAAAAATATTATTAAAGCTGATAAATTTATTTTATCTTTAGGTGCATATTCCTCAATATTTGCTAAGAAAATCGGGATTAATTTACCCATTTACCCAATAAAAGGTTATAGTATTACTGCTGAAATTTTAGATGCTGAAAAAACTCCGCTTAATAGCATCACTAATTATTATGAAAAGATTGTTTTCTCTAGGCTTGGTAATAAGTTAAGAGTTGCTGGAACCGCTGAGTTTGCAGGCTATAATCACAATATCTTTGAGCCAAGAATTAATATGCTTAAAAATTCTTTACTTAGACATTTTCCAGAGTCTTGTAATATTGAAAATATAGAAAAATGGGCTTGTTTAAGGCCATCAACGCCTAATAGTTTGCCAATAATTTCTCAAAGTAAAATTGATAATTTATATCTAAATACAGGGCACGGAACCCTTGGTTGGACACAAAATTTCGTCTCTGCTCAAATAATTACAGATATTATAAAAGGCAACAAGCCGAAAATTACCACCAATTAAATCTAATTTGAAGCCTTGATAAAATTGCATGTTCATCAGGTCTATCAGAGCCTAAAATATCACCGCCTTCAAACTGGGTTGTTTCATAGTTAAGCATTAATTTTAATTCTTTAGTTGGAAACCAATTTATGCCTATTGTTTCTGAAATTGCAGAGCTTACAGAATTATTTATATTTGAAATATTATTATTAAAAGATTTATCATCAAAATTTATTCCAGAAATTCTAGTGGCTATTTGAAAAGCCCCCCAATTATTATTTTTAATACTAAATTTTTCATTAGGTATAACGGCTTGGTTGTAATTAAAACTCTCACCCGTTAGCATATAAGATGCCGTAACACCCCAAGCATTATTGGTAACTTCAGAGATTTGACCAAGATTATTTATTTCAGATTGGTTTATAGCATATTCGCTAAGCAAGCCGATATTTTTATAATACCAATAACCTTGCGGTAAAAATCTAGTTTGTAAACCGCTAGAAAAGCAATTTGCACAATAGCTAAAAATTCTAGAAAATGAATTAGTATTATAACTTGAAACTTGCCTTTTTCTAAAATTTCCTTCTCTTTCACCAATAGAATATGAAAAACCAACACCAAGATTTTCAAATAAATCACTTTCACCACGCAGAGGGTGAGAGAATAATTTTATCATAAAATCTTGCTCATTATCAAAATCTTGCTGAGGGTTGCCAAAATCTCTAGCACCACCAGTTATACCGATGTTATAATCAAGTTTGCGACTCAATATTGTTCCCCAAAAAAAGCCCCCAATATCCCAACCCGGTGCAAATTGTGTTGTGTATCCCCTTTCAATTAGCATTGTATCATTCGCTAAATTCCAACGCTCCAAGCTAAGTGGTGAGCGAAATTTTCCTAAACGAAGATTAATTTCTGGCGTGATGGCATAATCAAAAAATGCATCAAAAAAAGTGGGGCTGTTTTGGTTAGATTCTGTCATCAATCTAAATGATAATTTATCATAGCTACCAGTTGAGATAAGCCTTAAACGGCGATTAACAAAGCGATTATTTATCTCTTCCCCGTTGCTATTGAGAAAACTTCTATAATCAGAGTGCGTAAAGCCAAAAACTCTAAAATTATAATCATTGAGAAATTCATCATTAGTAACCGAATATTTAGAATTTATATCACGCGAAAAAATTTTATTTTCAGCAAAGCCGTCACTAGCAAAACTCAGATACACAAAAATTATGGCAAGAAATTTTTTCATATTATTTCATAATTAAAAAATCTATTATAATTACAACTATTAATAGAAATAAAAAATCATATTTAGTTATTATCAAAATTAAATTGTAGAAAAAAAACTTTCAGTGATATATATGAAATATATATTTAATAATCCTTGTATTAGCTCTATGAAAACATCCTTTGTAAATTTTACTCGTAAAACATTTTTACTTGCAACTGTTTTTTGTTTAACATCTTGCCAAGCCCTTAATTCTCAACCTGATGATAAATATTCAGCAAATCCAACCAGAATAATTGAGAATGAAAAAGATGATAACCTTATCAAAGATGCTGAAAAATCTAGAATTATTGTTCCTTCAGTTTCTGATAAAATTGTGATTAATAAAGATACCATAAAACAAAACCCTGTTGAAGTTAAAGTTACTGAGCCAAATATCACCGCAGAAGTTAAGCCAAACGCTGTTAAGGTTCAAACACCAAAAGTTGAAGTAACTAACTATGAAAATCTAATTAAAAAGGAAGAAGAAGTTGCATCAAAAGAGCCTGAAAAAGCGATTGAAGTTGAGTTTACACCTGCTTTAGAAACCCCAGCAATTCCAGCTTCTTTAGGTATAGAAAACGCAAATGTTGCTAATGCTAATGTTGGTGAATGTTATGGCAAAGTTAGAATTGCTGCAAAATATAAAGAAGTTGAAGAGCAAATTTTAGTTGAAGGTGAAAAAGTTAAAAATACTATTATCCCAGCAAAATATGCCACTAAAGAAGAAGAAATTATCGTAAAAGAAGAAACTTATAAGTTCGTTGAAATTCCAGCAACCTATAAAACTGTTACAGAGCAAGTTGTTATTGAGCCTGAAAAAACTCAAGTAATAACTATACCTGCAAAATATGCGACCGTTAAAGAAAAAGTGCTTGCCACGCCAGCTAGAAAAGTTTGGAAAAAGGGCAATGGTCTAATTACTAAAACTGGTGAAGATGGTGATATTTTATGCTTAGTTGAAGAGCCAGCAACTTATAAAATGGTTGATAAGCAAATTACTATTGAGCCTGAAAGAAAAGAAACAAGAATTATTCCAGCGGTTACAAAAACAATAACTAAACAAGTTGTTGATGAGCCTGCAAAGGTTGAGAAAATTTATGTGCCTGCTGTTAAACAAAAAGTTCAGAGAAAAGTTCTTGTGGAAGCTGAAAAAACCATTTCTAACAAAATTCCGCCTGTATATAAATTAGTTAAAAAACAAGTTCAAACTTCTGAGCCTAAAATTGAGCTTCGCCCTGTAATTTGTGAGAGGAATATTAACTCTGATTTAATTTACAGGCTTCAAGCATCTCTAGCTGGAAGGGGCTATGATGTTGGCGTTATTGATGGCAAATTTGGTGAAAAAACCGCAGATGCAATTTATAGATTTCAAAAATCTATGGGTATAGAATCAAGCGGTATAACTTTTGATGCAATTAAAGCATTAAATATTCAAATGTAATTTATAAAAATTGTGAAGATACTGCTTAATGGGGAAGAGATAGATATTTCATCAGGTTTTTCTGTGTCTGATTTAATTAAATCATTTGAGCTTGATTTTAGAAAAATTGCCGTAGAAAAAAATCTTGAGATAGTGCCAAGATCAAAATTCTCTGATGAAATTTTACAAGAAAATGATAAAATAGAGATTATTCACTTTATCGGTGGCGGTTAATGTTTTGGCGAATAAATTTTGTTATTTTTTGTGTTATTTTGTTTTGCTCTAGCAAAGCAATTTCAAATGATTTTGAAATTTATGATTGCGATAAAGAGAAGAAGAAAATTTATAATATTCTAAAAATTTTCCCTGATTGTGAGATTGATGATGATTGCAGATATTTTGATTTTGGCTATCCTTGGCAAAGTGATGTTTGTAACAAGGCAATTATTAGCAAATCTCAGGAAAAGAAAAATCTTAAATATCTTTCAGCAATAGAAAAATATAACCAAAATTGTATTTTTATTAATGATGATGAAAAGAAAAAATTTGAAGATTTTAACCAAGATTTGCAAAAATCAGAATGTAATAATTTACCAAGATTATTCTGCTTAAAATCTGTTTGTCGCAACCAATATTACCCATTAATTTTTGACGATGTTGATTCTCTTAGATAATTACGATAGTTTCACATATAATTTAGTTCATTATATTGAAGAGGCTGGAAAAGAAGTTAAAGTTTTTCGTAATGATGAAAAATCATCGGAGGAAATTTTGCTTCTAAAACCTAGCGGAATTGTTATTTCGCCGGGGCCTTGTGATCCAGAAAGGGCAGGGATTAGCAAAGATTTAATCTTAAAAGCCTCAGAAAAAAATATTCCGATATTAGGCGTTTGTTTGGGGCATCAAGCAATAGGTGAAGTTTTTGGTGGCAAAGTTGTAAGGGCTGATTTGCCAATGCATGGTAAAATCTCTGAGGTTACTCATAACGGCAAGGGCTTATTTAGTGGTTTGCCTTCACCATTTAAGGCAACTAGGTATCATTCATTGATTGTTGAAAGAAATTCACTGCCAGAAAATTTACACATCACCGCTTGGACAGATGATATAATAATGGCTTTGGAGCATATTTCCAAGCCTGTTTTTGGTGTTCAATTTCACCCAGAAAGCATAGCTTCAGAATTCGGCCACGATATAATTAAAAATTTTTTGAAATATTGTTAATCTTTACAATTTAATTTTATCTTTGCAAAATTTGAAACTTAAGATTTTATAGGCAAGTTTAGCAGCCAGAAAATCTGAAGCGTGCCAGCCTTTTATTGGTGCAAGTTCGTTTATATCTGCCCCAACAATATTGCATATTTTTGAAGCTCTTTTTATAATTTGAATTGCATCTTCCCACAAAACCCCTCCCGGTTCAGGTGTGCCAGTTGCAGGCATTAATGAGGCATCAAAACCATCAACATCAAAGGTAAGATAAACATCTCTATTTTTTAGAGGGGCTACTATTTTGTCATAATCCCACTTGCTTCTATCTTTGCCCCAATGGATTGTAATTCTGCCTTTTTTTGATTGCTCTTCATAAAAAGGGATTTCCTCAGCGGAGATATTGCGAATTCCGCACGAAATTAGAGTTGTAACTTGCTTGTGATCTAAAACCCTGCGAAGTGCAGCAGCGTGAGAATATTTTACACCTAAATAGCCATCTCTTAAATCTGCGTGTGCATCAAAATGAAGAACCGCAAGATTTTTATATCTGCGAGCAAATGGGCGGATTGTTGCAGCTGTGATAGAATGCTCACCGCCAAAAGTGAAAGGGAATTTTTTTAGCTTAAGAACTTCCTCAACAAGATTTTCTAGTTGAGTAATTGCTTTTTCAAGATTTTTATTGATTTCAGGAGCTTTTAAGGTTGCTATGCCAAAATTTCTTATTGGCTCACACCATAAATCTTCATCAAAAAATTCTAATTCAGAAGATGCATCTATCATAGCTTGTGGGCCTTTAGATGTTCCACCACCATAGCTAACAGAATTTTCTAAACCAAAAGGAATAATTATTACATCAGCATTTTCAGGTTTTCCAACGATTTCTTCTGGCAAGTGGGTAAATGCTTTTTTAGCAGGTAAATAATTTAGTTTCATATTTTAATTGGGGATAAATTTAGTGAGCTTATAAAGCAAATTTAAAAATTATGAAGAGCTAAAAATTTCTCTTAAACCATTCAACTAATTGGTTTACTTTGTTGAATTTTCTTGGAGTTTGAGATACCATTTCAAGTGGATTAAATTTAGGTTTTACCTCAGTTTTATCCCTTTGATTTGCAGCATAAATTAACATTCCAACTGCGGTTGAAAAAGCTGCCCCCTTTGCAGATTCAGGCATACTATGCAATTCTGCTGGTCTGCCGATTCTAGTATGTTTATTAAACACATAGCTTGCAATTTCACGCATACCTTGTAATTGAGAAGAACCGCCAGTAATAACAATTTTATTTCCTGCAACGCCATAAAGCCCACTTTTTTCAAGATTACTTTTCGCAAGCTCTAAAATCTCTTCAACCCTTGGCTTAATAATTGAGGTAAGCTCAGCTTTTGTAATGGTTTTGTGAGTGCTTGTGGTTTCATCTTCACTAAGTTCAATTCTATCAAGATCATCACTATCAGTTGAGATTGCCGAGCCGTGAATAACCTTTAACCTTTCAGCATATGGCACACTTAAAGAAAGCCCAAGTGCAATATCCCTAGTAATATGAAGCCCCCCAACAGGAACAGAGCTAAAATAAACCGGATAACCTTCTGAAAATATAGCAATAGAAGTATTGCCAGCACCAATATCAAGCATTGTAACGCCGATATCCATTTCATCATCACTAAGGCAAGCAAGGCCTGAAGCATAAGCCGTTGCAATAAAATCTTTTACATTTAGATGGCATTTTGCAAGGCAATTTTTAATATTTTTTACTGCGGTTTTTGAAGCAGTAACAACATGCAAATTTGTGGAGATAACTTGCCCAAACATTCCTAGTGGGTCTTTTATTCCCTCATTATCATCAATTTTATAACCAACTGGAACGGATTGAATAATCTCTGATTCTGAATTTTCAAATAGTTCATTGCCTTTATTAATCATCAAATCAATATCTTTAAGCGTAACTTCATGACCTGAAATTTTGGTTTCAATATTAATATGGTTTGAAGTTATGCTTGAGCCAGAAATATTAACATAAGCCTCATCAATGGTTTCACCAGCCATTTTTTCAGCAGTATTCAATGCGGCTAAAATTGCCCTTTCCGCCTTTTTAATATCAATAATTATGCCAGCTTTTACCCCTTCAGAAAATTGATGCCCAAAGCCCAAAATTTTAGGCCTGCCATCACCATTAATAGATGCTATAACGCAAACTACCTTGCGACTTGCAATATCTAGAACAGCAATTTTATTAGGCTTAGACAAGTTTTATAGAAGGTTTAGGTTTAATTTATTTATTCTGAGAATATAAGAATAAATCGCAAATTTATTATGCTTAGAAGATATTTAAGGTAAAAAATTTCACTAAAATAGTGAAACTTTGCAACAGATTACTCAAATTTTACGCCTTGTGCTAATTCTGGAGAGGTGCTTCCATAATAGGTGGTTGAAGTTTGCCTTCGCATATAAAATTTCCAGCTATCTGAGCCTGATTCTCTGCCACCACCAGTTTCTTTTTCACCACCAAAAGCACCGCCAATTTCTGCACCAGAAGTGCCGATATTTACATTCGCAATACCGCAATCAGAATATTTTTTGAAGATTTCCGCTTCTTTTAAGTCATTAGTAAATATCGCAGAAGAAAGCCCTTGAGGCACAATATTATTAAGTTTTATTGCATCATTTAGGTTTTTATAGGGCATTATGTAAACAAGCGGAGCAAAATTTTC
Organism: uncultured Rickettsiales bacterium; assembly: GCA_964445765.1. Lineage (GTDB taxonomy): Bacteria > Pseudomonadota > Alphaproteobacteria > Rickettsiales > UBA8987 > JANPLD01. The sequence goes on from CAYULD010000003.1 coordinate 58,079, forward strand.
ATTATCCATAATCTCCAAATGTTTTTCTACCCTTGCAATTGCTGGGTTTATATAAAAACCACCTTCACAATTTTTAATAATTACCCTCTCACCACCGGTAATTTTAGCGCCAAGTTTTTTTGCTTCTGAGATTGTATTTTGCATATTTTTATAGGCGTTTTCATCAATAACTGGCCCCACTAGATTTTTTTCATCAAGTGGGTTACCAATTTTACTTTTTAAGCCTGCAAATGCTTTTATTATTCTTTTCTGCAAATCATCAATTAAGCTGTGATGAGCAATAATTCTTCTGGTAGAGGTGCATCTTTGGCCTGCTGTGCCAACTACGCCAAAAATAATTGAGGGCAACACAATTTCCATATTAGCTGAAGGGGTGATTATAACTGCGTTATTTCCGCCAAGCTCTAAGAGGGATTTTCCAAATCTTCTAGCAACTTGTTCACCAACAATTCTGCCCATTTTAGTGCTTCCAGTGGCACTAACTAAAGCTATTCTTTTATAATTAACTAATTGCTCCCCAATTTTATAATCGCCTAAAATAATTTGTGATATTTCCTGCGGGATTTTAATATTCTGCTCTTTAGAAAATCTTTTTAATGCTTTGTAAAAAATCTCTTGAGAGGCAAGGGCGGTTAATGGCGTTTTTTCTGATGGTTTCCAGATAACAGCATTGCCACAAACTATCGCTAAAGCAAAATTCCAACACCATACCGCAACCGGAAAGTTAAAAGCACTAATCACCCCTACAATGCCAAGTGGAAGCCAATTTTCTTGCATAGAATGCAAACTTCTTTCTGATTGTAAAGTAAGCCCCGATATAGTGCGAGAAAGCCCAGTTGCATAATCACAAATATCAATCATTTCTTGCACTTCACCGCGAGCTTCTTCTATAATCTTCCCACATTCTATGGTTACTAATTGTGCCAAATCTTCTTTAACTTTTCTAAGTTCTTCAGCGTAAATTCTAATTAATTCGCCTCTTTTAGGGGCTGGAATATCTCTTAAAATATTAAAAACTTCCTGTGATTTTTTTATTTTTACTTCAATAGATTTTTTATCATCAGCTTTGATTTTAGCTATAATTTCAGAATTTATAGGGGTTTTGACGATTATATCACTGCCTGCATATTTAGAAATATTTACAGATAGTTTTGAGAGAATATTTTGGGTATTAATTTTCATAAAATTTTTTTTAGTTAATCAAATAAATCAGAGTGACTTCCAGTTGCAACCAAAATTAAATTATTTCCATCAATTTTATAAATTAATAGCCAATCTGGTTCAATATGAAGCTCTAAAAAGTTAGACCAATTTCCTGAAAGTTTATGGTTTTTATATTTCGCATGAAGTGGTTTTTTATTTTGAATTATGCTCACAACTTCTTCTAACTTTGATAAATCTTTATTGCGTTTTTTTACTCTTTTTAAGTCTTTCTTAAAGCTATTTTTGTAAAGTAAGTTAAGCATTAAACTAATAATTATTTTATAATATCCTTAAGGCTTTTTGCCTTGGATATGCCAATTCCAAGTTCAACCTCTTTAAGTGATTTTTGTAATTTTTTATTTGGTATTTTTACATCAAAAGGTATGCCATTTTCATTTTCTACTTTAGCAAAAAAAATTCTCACTGCGTCTGCAACATTAAGCCCAAGTTTTTTGAATATCTTTTCAATATTATTTTTTTGTTTAGGTTCTAACCTTATATTAAGAACTGCAGATTTACTCATAAAAAAAGAGTTTTTAGTTTGTTTTTAATTGTATACCATTTGCAATACAATAGCAAATATTTTCAACCTCTGAAATTTGGTTTTTTATAGAAATCACCACATTTTAGTTGCCAAATAGAGATAGCTGAAATTATTGCAGTTTCTGCCTTCAGAATTCTTTCACCCAAACTTATTCCGTAAGAATTTTTGAGATTATAAATTATTTCAATTTCTGATTTATCAAAACCACCCTCAGCACCAATAAATATAATATTTTCAGGGTGATTTAATTTATTATTTAAGTTGTTAATATTAGTTAGAATATCATCTGGGTTTTCACCTTTGCCAGTTTCATCACATAAAATAAATATCTTATCTGTTTGATTTTTTTTATATTCAGCAATTAATTGCTCAAAATCTATTACAGGTGAAATTTCAGGTATATCAAGCCTTTCGCATTGCTCGGCGGCTTCAACCGCAACTGCATTTAGGCGTTCTAGATTTGCACCTTCTTTAACGGTATTCTTAAATATACAAGGAATAATTTTACGAATACCAAGCTCGGTTGCTTTTTGAACTATAAATTCAGGTTTTACTGACTTTACCGGGCTGAAAACTAGGGTTAAATTTGGCGAGCCTGAAAATTCTCTAATTTTTTTAGTAATTAATAATTCACATGATTTATTTGAAATATTTGTTATTTTTCCTAAAAATTCGCCATCAATGCCGTTGAATAAAATAACCTCATCAGAGATTTTTTTTCGCATTACATTTATCAAATAATGAGATTGCTCTTTAGTAAGATTTACAATCTTATTAATATTAAGTGATAAAGCCACAAACAGCCTTGAAACCTTATGATAACGCATATAAAAAACTACATTCAATTAGCAAGGCTAGATAAGCCAGCTGGGGCTTTGCTGCTTATGTGGCCGTGTTTGATTGGTGTTTTAGTTGGCTCACCACTTATATTTTATGAATTTGTTTTTAAGTGGGCTTTAATTCCAAATAACAACACCCCAACTTTTGTTGCTTACTATAGCATGATTTTATTAGATTTTCTAACATTTGCAATAGGTGCATTTGTTATGAGATCTGCTGGGTGCATTATTAATGATATTTGGGATAGAAAAATTGATGCACAAGTTGAGCGAACAAAAAACCGCCCACTTGCCTCTGGCAAAATTAGCGTTTTTGGTGCTTTAGTTTTTCTAGCAATTTTGCTTTCTATAGGTTTTTATATATTTTTAAGTTTAGGTTTTTTAGCAAAAATTGTTGCAATAATTGGTTTTTTTATGGCGATGATTTACCCTGCAATGAAGCGAATTACAAATTATCCGCAGGCATTTTTAGGGCTTACTTTTAACATTGGTTTTTTGGTTGGTTATTTCCAAATTTTAGACTCAGAAAATATGACAAAAACCTATTATAATCTTGGGGCTTTATATTATATAATTCCGTTACCTTTTTATTTCGCCCTTGCTTTGTGGACAATTTTTTATGATACAATTTACGCCTTTCAAGATAAAAATGATGATGAAAAAATCGGCGTTAAATCAACTGCAATAAAATTTAATAAAAATGCAAAAAATATTCTTATTAGATTGGCAAGTTTGAGTTTTTTATTAATTATCGCTAGTTATTACCTAGCAATTTTGCCATTTCATAATTATGAATATGATTATATTTACCCAATATTATGCTTTTTGCCGGCTTATTTTTATATGTTTTATCAGGTGAAAAAGGTTAATTTATCGGATAAAAATTCTTGTGCAAAATATTTTAATCTTTCTGCATATATAACAGGTTTATTGCTTTTTTTAGGAAGTTTGATATTTCTTAACAGCCATTTAGAAAGTATTTTTCTTGGCTCTTATAATGAATTAGAATGTTTTTATTAGTAAATAGTGCCTAACATAACCATACATAAGCCAGAAGATTTTGAAGGGATGCGAAAAGCTGGCAAGCTCGCAAGCCAAATTCTTACTAGAATTAGTGAATTTGTGCAAGAAGGTGTAACCACAAATTATATTAATGATCTCTGTCATAAATGGATAATTGAAGCAGGTGCAATTCCAGCACCGCTTAATTATCGTGGCTTTCCAAAATCAATTTGCACTTCGGTTAATCATGTCGTTTGCCACGGCATACCTGATGAACGCAAGCTCAGAGAAGGTGATATTGTTAATATTGATGTGACGGTTATTGTTGATGGTTGGTATGGGGATTCCAGCCGAATGTATTTGGTTGGCAAAAAAATTCCAGTAAAAGCATTAAGGCTAACCGAAGTTGCGAGAGATGCGATGATGCTTGGTATTGAGCAAGTTCGCCCCGGTGCGAGTTTGTGGGATATTGGTAATGCAATTCAAACTTACGCAGAAAAGCAGGGTTTTAGCGTAGTGCGTGATTATTGCGGGCATGGAATAGGCAGGGTTTTTCATACTTCGCCTAATATTGTGCATTACAGAGACGAAAATAACAAAAAAATTATTTTACAAGAGGGAATGTTTTTCACCGTTGAGCCAATGGTTAATGCAGGCAAGGCAGATACAATTCTTTCATTAGCAGATGGTTGGACAGTTACCACCCGTGATAAATCCCTTTCTGCACAATGGGAACACACTATAGGCGTAACCAATAACGGCTTTGAAATTTTTACGGCTTAAGGCTTAGGCTCTGTATTGGGCTTTAGGTTTATGAAGTTGAGCCTGAGCTTCCATATATGCTTCTTTTTGTTGTTTTAAAGTTGCTGCGTGCCTTGGGTTAGATTTTCTAATAGATAAATGTGCAACCAAACCAGGAGCATTTTCTCTTAAATGCGCTTCCATTTTTTCTTCTATAATTGCTTTTTTTGCCTGATACTCAACGCTAAAAGTTATAGTTTCCTTACCCCTAATATAACTCTTTTCTTGGAATGGATTGCCAGCTTGCTCTCTTTCATTAATTTTTGCTTGAATTTCTTGCTCAGTAACTTGTTTTGAAATTTCAACGCATTCTTTATCAAGTTCAAGCTTATTATCATTAGCTAATTCTAGCTCTAATGTTTTTAGCTGGTTTATATGAAGATGTTTTGAAAATCTTCTTCTAATATGCTCATAACAGTCCTTTGCATCAGAATTTTTATCAAATATAACCTTAACATTTTTACCATCTGAGTCTTTAATTTTTTGCCCTCTTTCATCCCGTGCATCATCTTCACCAAGGGCAATAGCAACAAATTTTGCCATTTGATAGATTTCTTCTTTTGAATTTTCATTTTTTCTTTCTAAGCTTCCATTTTCATTTTTTAAGCCTTTAGCAAAATACTCTGAATCTTTTAATATGCCTGTAAACTCTTCCATAAATTTATCATCAGTTGCACCTACACAGGCAGCTGCCAAACTTACAAAGGTTTGAAAAGTTGTACTTTTTTTATAAAAATCTCTAATTTTTTCTTCATTAAATTCTTCTTTTTTGAAGGCTTCTTTTAAGATTTCTCCATATCCTTTTATAACATTTGCATCCCCACCAAATCTTGCTCCGATGTTATATCCTATCGCGCGGCTAATAACATAATAAGCAGTTAAAAATTCGTGTTCTTTTCTGGAGTCTGGCCTATCAGAAGTATTCATTAGCTTTGCTTGAAGCATAAGATAATCGTGATACGGATCACCTTTTGCATTTTCGCCAATAGTAATTAAATTTCCTTCTTTATCTACCTTACCCTCAGAATAATCTTGATAAGGGGATCTTGCACCGCTCAAACCATTAACATCAGTGCCAAAGAATGTTTGGAGATCATTTCCTAATTCAGCCCATATCGCCTCAAAATCACTAAATGTTTCATGCTCAGGAGAAAATTGTTCTTTTGTAAATTGAAAATCTCTTTCCTTAACTTGTGAATTAGCAAAAGCCTTATTTTTATCTGATCTTAAAACTCTATTTACGCCTTCGCCCTGAAGAGTCATTAAAAACTTAAATTCCACGCCTCTTTTACCTGCAATTGATGATAATTGACGCATAAAATTTATGTTGCCACCGCGTTCAGGTGATAAACCACAGCCACCAAAACAAGCAATTTTTGCTCCTTTGAATTCTTTTTTATCTATATTTAAATTCTCTAAATTTACTGGTGGCTGATGAGGTCTTCTTCCTTCCTCTGCTTCACCAATAAAATTTAATCCCAAGGGTTGATTAGTAACTTTATAATCTTTCAAAACTTCATTTAGAAATTGAGATTCTTGATTTCCACTTAAAATATATTCTTTAATATTCTTATTAAAAATAACAACGGAATCACATAGCTCTCTTAAGACATTAAAGGCTTGAGCATTCGCAGGTGCCCCCCCCCTTTTATGTAAATCACTTGTTCCAAGTAAAAAGCCAATTTCTTCAGATTCTATAAAATGTTTTATTAGAAGTTTTTGGTCATCATTTAATCCATCAAAATCTTTTGGATCTGTTTTTAGTAAATCCGATAAATCTTTAATAATTGTATAATTATTTATTTCTTCAACTAGCGGATATAATTTTATATCTTTAGTTTTAATGCCACTAGCCTGCATTAATCTTAAAGAATTTGCCATATGCTCAACAGATTTTAATTCTGATAGAACAAATTCTTTTACTACCCCTTCATCACCTGATTTTTCACCCATATTAGAGTTAGCATAATAAACTAATTTGGCGATGTGATCTATTTTTACTGCATCTCTTGAAAGGGGAATTTTTTCGCCTTTTTCATCTATTTTTTGCTTGAAATTTTCATATTCAAATAAAGTTTTCGCTTCAGAGTTTTCATCATTTTTTAGTCTGGCACGGATATTTTTTTCATCATCTAAAAACAAATGATAATTTTCAATTTTTGCATTAGCACCAAAAACTTCAGTAATTTTTGTAGTTAAATCTTGATATGCATCATTGAAAATCTCACCTTCTTGACGAAGTTGAGGGGCGGCAACATAAGAGCCACATCTTTTTGCTCTTCTAATTATTACATCAAGCTCACTTTTAATTTTTGGATTTTTATCTGCAATTTCAGTAAGTTTATCAATGACAGATTTTGCTGAAACTATATTTTTTATTCCATCTATATTTTTTTCTTGCTCACCTAATTCCTTTAAGTAATCAACTAGCTCAGGAACAAAACTATTCTTGGATTTTACAATATTTATTAAATCTGCCCTAACTAGATTTACAAAATCTTTATTTGATAATTTGGTATCTTCAATATCTGTATCAATGGTTTTGTTAGGGTTGCCATCTGAATCCTTATTCCAATGCTGAGGAACTACACCATCCTCATCTGAATACCAATTTACTTTTGCAAACTCACTTATAACATAACGCGATTCTTCAGTCGTTCTTTTTTTATTAATTTCTTTACTTGGTATTTTTAGATAATCATTTACTTTTTGACTTATTTGCCTTGCGTCTCCAATAAACAAAGCGTTATCTAGTGCTATAATAGCCTTTGTTGCTTTATGCCCATGGGGGTTTGTAGGGTGGTTAGTTGCAACAATATATATAGGTTCTAGTTTTGAGGTATCTGTAACTTTAGGGGCTTCTTTTCTCTTAGGCTTACCATCTGTTGATTTAGAATCAATCAATGCAATTTCATCAGAGATCAAATTCATTGCAACCAGCAACTTGCCTCTAGTAGAAGTATCACTTTCTTGAATTTTTAGTTTATCCCTTAAGTTTTGAGGGTTTTCATAAAAATCTAATAGTTTTTCATATTCGTTAAATAAGGTGAGCAGTTTCTTCCTCTGAGACTTATCTATGGCTGAATTTAAGGTTTCTTCTTTATATTTATTAAAAACTTCTCTGTAACTACTTCCACTCATTAATTCACACTTAAATTATTATTTTCAATTATTACAATAATTCATAAACATTAACAAAACATTAACAAATTAATAAAAATTGCAATATCTTAAATTAATTTAATATGCTTTTAATTGTGCTTATAAAATGAATGGAATAGGAATAGCAATAGGTTTAAGGATTATAAATTAGCTATTCACAAAGCTATGCTTAGGGCAGGATTTAATTTTTATCATCGTTTGAGATTATGGCGGTGAGCAGGGTTGGCAATTTAGAACTACTCGCCAGTGTTAGAGGTTGATAAGTAAGAGAAAGTTGATATGGTTATTAAATTGTAACTTATATTTTGAATAAGATTTTAGTGTACAAATCCAGCTTTTGATAATTTTTGTTTTGCATCTACAAATATATTATATGAATCAACATTAGCTAATTTATCATACTCCACACCACCATCTACATCTGAAGAAAATAGCGTATCCACTATTATATCCCAATCACTGATACCATAAGCTGCACCAAGCCTCTTTGCATAATCTGCATCATTGTTAAAGGCTGTTCTAATTTTAGCTATTTCCTCTGCAGTAAATGTAATGGCTTCAGTTTGTTGAGTTTGCTTTAGTCCATTCTTAGATTTATTTGGATTAACTTCTAGTGAAATTGTTTCTATTCCCATTGCATCAATTAAAGCTTTTTGGGCTACAGCTTCTGTATAATTAATTATTGTAGCTGAACTATCATTTTCAAGTTGAAAAACTTTTTTGGTAACTTCTTCCCATCCTTCAATGTTTTTTATTTTCCCAAATCTGATTATTGCATCAAAATTATTTTGGAAGGCTGTTCTTATCGCTCTTGCCTCATCTTTAGTAATGATTATTTCCCCATTTGCCTCATTTTGTAGGGATTGAGTAATACTAACCCCAGCTTTTTCAAGCTCTGCATTGGTTAAAGTGCTTGCAGAATTTAGAGAAACTTGGTCAGAATCGTAAAAGTAATTTGCTTGCGGTGCACTATCTTTATAAATACCAAAAATTAATAATGCTTTATCAATAAAGCCTTGAGGGCTCATCCAAGCATCAAGAGCCATTAAAACCTTTGCATCATTATCACCAAAAAGCCATAATAAAAATTTACCAATCCAAGTATCTCTCCATTCTGCAGTCTTATTATTTACAAAATCTTTATCTCTTTTTTTGATAAGCTCTTCAGCAGGAGCATAGTAATTTGCCCCACAAGCCACTTGTCCAAAAATTTGTTTTTCATTTGCCTGAACTTCTGTTCCATCCTCTAATTTAAGAGTGAAATATCCAACCCCATTAATGCTGAAATCTGGCTTTAAATTTGCCATATCAGTTATAATTCTAGGCAAGGTTTTTGTCTTACTAAAAAATCTCTCACCACCGGGTTTATCTCCATTTTCGTTATAAAATAACTCTAACCCGTGAAGCCTATTGCCATCTTTGTAAACTAAAACATCATTCCCCGGAATAGCGAGAGGCAAATCTGTTAAATCCAAAAATTCATCATTACCAAGTGATGTTCTGGCATTTTGCAAAAGGTTGAAGGCATCTTCTGTAATAAGGCCAGTATTTTTAAGGGTAGTTGGCTTAATTATATTTTCGTAAAAATCAAGAATCATTCCAGCTTGGAATATCCTAGTATTTGAATCTTGTTTGCCAGCTGCAACACTTCTTAGTTCTGCCAATTTTTGCTGATAATCAGAATATGTTAGACCCGCAAGAGCTTGTGCATTAGCTTCAAGAGTCTTGGCTCTTGCTTGTGCTTCTATTATTTTTTTCTGCTCATCAGTTTCTGCTTTTTTAAGCCTAATTTGCTGATCTGTTTTCTTTTCATCAGCATAAATTTCTAAATTAGTTTTCTTTTCATCCCTTTTAGCTTGCTCTTCAGTTAGCTTTTCTTCCTGTGCAGCTCTTTCTTGAGTTTCCGCCCTTTTTCTTTTTTTATCTTCTTCAGTATCAGCGATTCCTTTAATTATAGCACTTAGTGCTTGTTCTTTCTCGGCAACAATTGCGTAAACCGTTTTGTCAATAGATGCCTTAGCATTTTTGTAATCTTCATCAATCCAGCTACCGACCTTTCCATAACCTTGAATAAACTCATCCGCTTTAGCGGCAATCCATCTTGCTTTAGCTAACTCTTTTTGTGCTTTAGTTATAGCATCAGGGGCATTTCGTATTGCATCATCAAAAAAATCACTTGCTTGTCTATCTATATTCAATTTTGCAGTTGACCATGCATCACCAAAAACACCTCCTGATCCAATGTCCTGAAATTGCTGTTGAAGGCCTATTTGTCTTAAAAACTGAAATTCATTTATCATATAGAATTAAACCTATTTGGTTACACTTTTTATTATAACATAATTTTATTAAAAATCGTTAAGTAATTTTTTTAATTTCCTTCTAGAGTTCTACCTTTCAAGATATTTTTTTTGGCAGGCTGAGCTTCATCAGCTTTTACTTTTGTTGATGGAGTGTTATCATTTGATGTTTTTGCTGGCCTTCCCTTTATAACTTTTCCAGTTGATGTTTTTATAATTGTGCCACTTTGTTCAGTTTTACCACTATCAGATTTAGATTCCAATTTAATAGGGTTAGTTTTAGCAGTATCAACTTTATTAGATTTGATAGAATCAGAAACTGATGGACTATTCTCTAGAATTGGAGCTACAGGAGTGTTATTTCTGTTTGCCGAAGTATCCACCATTCCAACGCTTGGATCATTAGTGTTATTAATTGGTTCTGAGCTATATTTTTTAATTAACATATTTGCAACTCCAGCGATCGCTGTAACGCCTATTGCTAAGCCATAAATTACTTTTGCAGTTCTTGAGGTTAATGCTCTTGTTATTTTTGAAAAAGTAATTTTAGAAGTTTTGCCATCTTCTATTTCTATTTTTGCACCAGATCTGAATTCTTCTAAACGCGCTAGGAACTTTCTATTTTCTGTAGCATTTTCCACAGCTCTTGAATTTGCTTTATCCCTCATCTCCTCCAGTTCGCGCTCATGCTGAGCACCAAGATTACTTACAGCTTGATAATTAACTGCAAGATCACCATCTTTTCCAAGCAGGCCTTCTTTGTGCATTTTATAGATTGTTCTAATAGGCTCATCTTCACCAAACATTATCTTTGACATTAGAGCAAGTTGCATATGTCTAGAATCACGAGCTTTAAAGTCATAATGGGTTCTTAGATTTCCTCTTGGAACATCTCTAAGAGATTTTATCGGGTGAAGCTCTGTATAATCTTCTGGCTTAAGATTTTTTAGCTTTGAGAAATGCTCTTTGCCATCTTCCCCTAAGGTGTTTTTAATACCACCCATATGAACGGCCATTTCTAAAAAGTTAAATAGCTCAGTAAATGTTGCGGTTGTAACGCCATACTTTTCCCATTCCCTCATATTTTGAGGATTTGAAGTATGGAAATTGATAAATTGCTCAAATGCTAAAAGATAATTCTTTTGCGTTTTTTCACCGATAAAATCTCTCGCTCTAATAGCCCCACTTTCACCTAAAAACCTTTGCGAGTGTGAGCCATGCTCTTTTATACCAGTTACATATAATTCATGAGAAATTGTGAAAGGTAGGTATTCATTTTTTTCCCAAGCATAATTCATTGTATCACAAAAATGCCCAAATCTTTCAACAAGTTTTCTAAGATTATTCAAAAACCATTGTCCTGCAGGGCTGGCTTCTGTTGTGTGATCAGTTTTAGAGCTTATCGGCACTACAGTAGTATTCCCAAATAATATTGATGAGAACCCTGCACCGTCATTGTCATCTGCTGTAACAAAGGAATAAGCATGAATAACCCTTTGCCCACCAAAACGCCAACAATCTTTATACTCAATAAGGTTGAATACCATATCGGTGTCTTGAGTTGGATTCCAAAGAGCTGGGTGTTTATTATCAAAGCCAATTCTTTGAGAATATTCAGCCGCACCAACTTGATCAGCTAAAACATTATAAACTAAATTAACGCCATTTATTGGTTCACCAAAATTAGCAATCATATCAGCACCATAAGAACCTAGTAATTCTCTGTTTCTATTGTTTTCTTGCACTGATTCATAAAGCCTACTCATAGCAACTGAAAGCTCACCATTATTATAGGCATTCTCCATAACCTTAAAAGTATCTTGGTACAACCCTAACTCTGTCATAGCCTTTCTATGTTCAGGAGATAACACACCTTCATCAAAAAATTCTTTTTTTACAATTTCAAGCAATGGATCTATATGTCTTTCTAAAGAAGTTTTTAACTGAGCCTCTGTAAAACTATCTATAAAAGCATTTGATGTATCAATCCTTTCTATTGCACCTCTTATTTTTGCTATTTCTGGATTTTTGGATAGGGCAATTATAAAATCCCCCCTAAATTGACTTACACCAGAAGCTATAATTTCGGCATCTTCTGGGTTTGGAACAGATTTAAAAAACTCTTTGTAAGCTAGTGCTTGGCTAGGCGTTAAGTTTGCAACATTCAAATTAGCAAAGTTTTCCTTGCAAAAACCATCAACAGCAGAGCTTCCATTTTGATTAGACAAATCAATTTTTGCCAATTCTTCTTCAATTTTCTTTATTTTCCCATTTGCTAATGCAATTTTTAACTCTTTAGTCCTATTTAGTAGGGCATCTTTAAGTTCATCTGGTGTATGAACTACTATACCAGCTTCTTTATACGCCCCTAGAAGTTGGCTCATGTAATCGTATGTAGATGATGTTTGCCTTCCAGAACCAGCTACTGTTATATTTTGACGAGGTGTAAGGCCTAAGGTTCCGGTTAACACTTTTGCCGCTTCTTCAGCTGGGCCACCTAGGATATCTTTTTTAAACAAGTTAACAGCAATCATAGGCACCGCTAACTTCAAATATATCCAGTTTGCCCTAATTATATTTGGTATATATCTTAGTTTAAAAGCATTTCTTTGCTCTGAAGTTTCTAATATAAATTTTTGAACTGCCATATAAAAATATTATCTGTAAATAAATTGAAAAGTTTTATTTATTACCCTTCTAACTTACCAAACACCTCATCTATAAACATTTTCTCAAAATCGGCTTCTTTGTCACCATACCCAGAGAATAAAACTGTTCCCCAATCTTCAAAATTAATAGGCCCAGATTGATAGGCGACGATAAAATCATCAACTTTCATCTCATCCATCATAAGAAATAAATAACATTCATTGCCTTCATCATCCTCGTAAACGATTTTGCGGACGCTGAAACCTCTTTCTTTTATAATTTGTTTCACTTTATCTAATTTATATTGGTTTGGGTTCATAAGTTAAAATTGCTATGCTCTAGCAGCTACCCCCATTGTAGCATTAAGCATTTGGGCTTGCATCATTGCTTCCGCAGCATTATTTCCACCACTAAGAGCCCCATACATTGCTTGTATTCCATAAGCAAGCGGACCATCACCATCCTGCATAGCTTCAGACATTATAGCTGTAAAAATTCCAACCCCTGCCGCATTTGATATTTTACCAAGACCACTAACAATATTATTAGCTACACTACTACCCAACCCCAACTTTTCTAATAAATTTGTCATCAATTCCTTCATTCTGTCTCCGCACACAAACTTTGAACCTTTTGCCACTCTATTATCTGATTTAACCCAACCAGATAATTTAGGATTACGACAATAAACACTTAAACTCTTTCCTGCGGCAACACCAGCAACTGCTCCAGAATCCCTACTATCATCAGTCACTTGATTTTCAACCTTTCTACCTGCAAATTGACGAACTTTTTCTCTTCCGTATTCTAACATCTCTTTCTTAAATTGACCTGCATCAGAAAACGCCTCTCTTGCGTGAGTAATTGGCTTTGTAACTTGTGCTACAACAGCATCTTGAACAGCTTGTCTAGCCGTAGCTCCAACCTCTCCAGCCTTAAACACATTTCTTGCGACAGCTAGATATTCACCTGCTGTTGTAACAGCTGATGTAACTGCTGTTCTAGCCGTTTGCGTTTGAACAATAGCAATATCTGCTACAGCCTTAAAAATTGGAATTACTGCTGCAAAAATAGGCATAAAATCCTCCGTTAAATTAATTATAATAAATATTATTAAGTTCTTTCCTTCATTGTACCTTAAAATAGTTAACAAAAGGTAAAGAATTTTGAATTTATTTCAAATTTTTTATATTTTATTTAGAAGTTTTGTAAGTGCTTGATGTGAAAGGCTTTTTTGAGCAGCGTAAATATGGCGAAAGCGGTAAGATTGATGCTTCACCTTCTGGCTTCGCACCCTTGCAGGTTACTCGGCTTTGCCTCCATCATCCAATTTTTCTTGCTGAAAAATTGTCAAACTTCGTTCTCATCTCTCTTTTTCTACATAATAAAAAAGGGTAGCTAATACTACCCTTTTTTATTAATGGCGGTGCTTAGTTGATGATTTTCGACAGAATAAAGTCAAAAGAGCGTTTATTTTCGATTTTTGGGAGCGGTATGATTTGAAGTGGTTTATTGACAAATTTTCTAAGAAAATAAAAAGGTAATTATTTCATTTTCTTTTTTAATTTATAAAAATCGTAAGTTAGCCAAACGCATTGAGGCAAAATATAAGAGCTAAATGCTTTGACGGTGGCAAAAGCACCGCCATCAGCCATTCCCATTCCGCCTATTAATGTTGCTACCAACAAAGACATCGCGTTAGCAAAAACAATTTTTTGCCAACCACCGTCCCATTTTTTTAGAATATAAAGAAAAAGTCTGCTTAAAAGGAAAGTGGGTAGGAGTGCGCCAATTAAAAACCCGATATTATAATTCATTTTTGCCCCAGTATTTTTTATGTCAGAATCCCATCTCTTGTTTTTAGCCTTTTAGGTGAAAAACTTAAGAAATAATCAATAACTTACTTGTTCGAACAATGGCGGAAGCGGTGAGATTCGAACTCACGGTAGAGTCGCCCCTACGTCAGTTTTCAAGACTGGTGCCTTAAACCGCTCGGCCACGCTTCCTTAACCTAAGCTTTATGTAAATGTATGCTTTTGTTTTGTCAAATCAAAATTATACTATAAACTTCTTTTAATAATACTATTATATGATTTATTAGCTTATTATTATATCAAACATATGAAAAGGCTTATTCTTGCCTCGGGCTCAGAAATTAGAAGGAAATTACTTGAAATTAATAACATAAAATTTGATGTTATTAAGCCTGATTGTGATGAGGAATTACTTAAAAATCAGTTGCTTCCAAAAAAATTACCATTTTTAGAACTTGCGCTAGAATTAGCAATTTATAAAGCTAAATCCATTTCAGAAAAATATCCAGATGCTTATGTTATAGGTAGTGATCAGATATGTGAGCTAGAGGGGCAGATTATCTCAAAATCTAATAATAAAGAGCAAGCCTTTGAAAGTTTACAAAAACTTGCAGGTAAAACTCATCAGCAAAATAATGCAACTTGTATATTGCTAAATTCTGTTCCAGTAATGAAGCACACAGAAAAAGCCAAACTTACAATGAAAAATTTATCCGATGATGAAATTTTAGATTATATCTCAAAAGATAACCCAATAGGCTGTGCGGGAAGTTATAAATTTGAATCTTTAGGTAAAAATTTATTTTCTAAAATTGAGGGAAATGAAGAGGCAATACTTGGCTTTTCAGTAAGTGAAATTAAAAAGTTTTTATATACAGATAAATAAATATAGATGGATTTTATAAAAAATAATTTTCAGCATATTTGGCTTCCTTATACGCAAATGCAAATTGCGGATATGCCTTTGCCGGTGAAATCTGCCGGCGGAAGCTATTTTATTCTAGAAGATGGTAGAAAAATTTTAGATGGAATATCTAGCTGGTGGAGTGTTTGCCACGGATATCAGCACCCACATCTAGTTAATGCAATCAAAAAGCAGGCCGAAGAGCTTTCTCACATTATGTTTGCAGGCCTTGCACATGAGCCAGCTTATAAACTAGCAGGCAGGCTTGCAAAATTAATGCCAGAGGGCTTAACTAAAGTTTTTTATGCTGATTCAGGCTCTAATGCGGTAGAAATTGCAATGAAGATGAGCGTTCAATATTGGCGTAATAAAGGCGAAAAAAGGCGAAATAAATTTGTATCATTCAAAAATGGTTATCACGGTGATACAATGGGGGCTATTTCATTAAGCGACCCAGATGGCTGGATATCAAAGGCTTTTAACAATTATGCCCCACTGCAATATGTGGTTAATATACCCTCTGATGAATATTCATTTGCTGAGTTTGAAGCAATGCTTCAAGCTGAGAAGAAAAATATCGCTGCATTAATCATTGAGCCATTAATTCAAGGTGCGGGCGGTATGAAATTTCATAGCCCTGATATTTTAGCGGAAATTTATAATATATGTAAAAGGAATGATATTCTTTTCATAGTAGATGAAATAATGACAGGTTTTTATAGAAGTGGTTATAAATTTGCTTGTGATGAAGCTGGTATTTCACCCGATATTATTTGTATAGGTAAGGCTTTAACTGGCGGAATGGTTAGCTTAGCTGCCACCATAGCTAAGCAAGAAATTTTTAATGCTTTTTTAGATAATAATATAGATAAAGCCTTTATGCATGGCCCAACTTTTATGGCAAACCCCATTGCTTGTGCGGTTGCTAATGCATCACTAGATTTATTTGAATCTGAAGATTATTCCAAAAAAATTGAATTTATAGAAAATTATTTTTTACAAGAATTCAAAGAGTTTAAGCATTTAGAAATTATTTCAGATGTTCGCATAAAAGGGGCGGTTGCAGTTATTGAACTTAAAGAAAGCAAAATTAATGTCGATATTTGGAGCTTTATTTTTGAATTAAGAAGAAAATTTATTGCTAAAAATTTATGGCTAAGACCCTTCAAAAATATTATTTATGTAATGCCAAATTTTAATATAAGTTTTGAGGAGCTTAATTTTATTAAAAAAACAATAAAAGATGTTTTAAGTTAATCAAAAATATGATATAATGAAATTTAATAAAATCAATATGTTAGATATAATTTGATTAAAATTTTAGGTAAATTTTAATTATCAAAAGAAATAAATGAATATTTTTAGAAAAATAAAAGGTTTTAGCCTTATTGAAACAGTTGTTACTTTGGTAACGCTGGGTGCGGTTGCTACTGCAAGCTTTATTGGTGTTTCTACTAAAGATCAAATCTCTGCCCATAAAGAAGCCTCTCAAGAATTAGCTTTGATAAAAAAGAGGGTTTTAGAATTTGCAAAATCTGGCAGATACCCTTGCCCTGCATCACCATTTCAAATAAATAGCCAAGAAAATGGTAAGGAAGCAATTGATGATAAGAATGGTTATTGCAATTCATCATTGTTACTTAAATATGATTTAGATAAAAAAACTGAATATGCAGGTGCGCCAGCACCAGTTTTAGATGATTTTGTAATGGGGGTAGTTCCGTTTTCATCACTTGGAATTTCTGAAGATGTGGCTAGGGATTCTAAGGGTAATTATTATGGTTATGCTGTTACAAATCACAAAGTTAAAAGGGTTGGTTGTGGGGTTTTTGCAAATGCAGATGGAAGTTCAGAGGTGGCACCAACAAGGTTTGGTGTTCTAAAAAATTATGATATTAATAAATCATTTCAAGAAAATTTATCGCTATATGCAGATAGTAATGAAATTGCTGAGTTTTATATAATTTATTACGGCCAAGATGGAATTGGTGGGTGGACAAAAAACGGCACAAGAAATACGCCTAATAAAATCAATTTCACTAAAGAAGATAATATATCAGGGGTTGGAAAATCTGCTTTTGTTGGTTATGATGCAGCAAGTGAAATAAATGCTGATTTTTCAAAAGCAGGGCAGTTTGATAATTTTGTTTTAGCACCTTCGCAAACAATAAACACGCCTAAAGAAAGTTTGGATCAATATCAAGTTTCAAACAAATCATCCTTTGATGATATCGTAGTTTATGGCAGAAGTAACTCTATAGAAAATAAAATTTGTGTTGGCTGTAGGGCTTGTGATGCAACTTATGCAAATATTTTTGTGCAGGTTGATAATTTTAATAGTTGTAATCAAATTGCAGATTTATGTAAGTGTAATAATGCTTCTCAATGTGATACTTCACTTGGTGAATGTTGTAATGCTGAGATAGGTCAATGTGGCAAACAATTTTGCTCCGCGAAATGCAATAATAATAGTGAATGCCCACTGGGTGAATGCTGTGAATTAGCTGGGGATAATGCTGGCACTTGCTCACTTGCTTATTGTGTTGGTAATCCAAGATGTGTAAATAAACAAGATTGTGGCAACGGTGAGTGCTGTAGCCTAGAAAAACAAGAATGTAGCGTTGCATTCTGTGCGGAGTATCCAAATTGTTGTGAGGCTGATTCTTGCTGTGATGCAAGATGCCCAAATCACGATGCAAAACAATGTAGCTGTAATGAAGATTCTTGCAGTTCCTCAGATTGCCCAAATTACGATTTATGCAAATGTGATCCAGAAAATCCAAAATGTGAAAAATGCACTACAAGCCAAGATTGTGAAAATGCCAATATCTGCGTAAATGGTGAATGTGTTGTTGACCCTAATAAATGTAATAGTGATACAGATTGCCAATCTGGCAATTGTTGTATATTAGGAACATGTTCAAATTGTGGATCGTCTAATGGCGGTGA
>CAYULD010000003.1:76345-316637 GCA_964445765.1 uncultured Rickettsiales bacterium
AACATCTTCAGGAAGTTCATCCGGCACTTCAACTGGTGGCTCTAGCGGTGGTGAAGAAACATCTTCAGGAAGTTCATCCGGCACTTCAACTGGTGGCTCTAGCGGTGGTGAACCTCAATGTTGTGTATCAAACCAGTGTTGTGATAATAATTGTGTGGGATATGATTTATGCAATTGTAATCCACAAGCACCGGCTTGCAATCAAGGGGTATGTGGTGTTGATGAGGATTGTGGTATAGGAAAATGCTGTATAAATAAACAATGTGTTTTGTGTGGAGGGGAAACTGATCAGCCTTGCTCCAATCCATCAGATTGTTTAAGTGGAAAAACATGTTGTAATGGTTTGTGTGTTGACACAGGAAGTTTAATAAGTGGTAATTGTAATGATTTACAATGTGATCCAACTTCTAGACCTTGTGCTATGGGCTTTGTATGTTGCAATGGCGTTTGCGAAGAGACAAAAATAAACACATTTGGTAAAGTTGATGGTATTGCAGGTACTTTGGCAAAAGGTGGTGGTGATTTAACGATTGAAGGTTTATCAGAGATTCCTATTTCTTCTGGAGGTGGAGAGGGTTCGGGAGAGCAAGGTTCTATAGCTGGCGATTTAGCTATTACTATAACTCAGCAAGATTTGTGCAATACATGTCAAAGTTCGCAAGATTGCATCGGTGGATTTTGTTGTAATGGAATTTGTAGCCAATCCCTATGTACTAATTTTTGTGGCTCTGATATAGATTGTTCAGATCCAGCTACTCCATTTTGTTGTGGAAATGTATGTCAAGCTGCACCTTGCTCTTGTTCAAATAATTCACAATGTCCATCTAGCTCTCCAAATTGCTGTAATGGAACTTGCAGTCAAGCACCTTGCTCTTGTTCAAATAACTCTCAATGCCCTTCAGGAATGAGTTGTTGTAATAATGTTTGTCAAGTTGGAACTTGCTCTTGTTCAAATAACTCTCAATGCCCTAGCAATAAACCATATTGTTGTGGTGGAAGTTGTCAGTCACAAAATTGTTGCACTAATAATTCTCAATGTCCGAATGGTCAATGTTGTAATGTAAATAATGGTCAATGTTCATCATCTTATTGTGTTCCTAGTTGTTGTTCAACAGATTCATGCTGTAGCCAAAATTGTCCGGGCTATAATGAGTTTGAGTGTGCGTGTGAAGAGGATCCGTGTATAAGTGGTTTGTGTTCAAATTATAATTTTTGTTTATGCAATCCAAATTTATGTAACGGCTCATCTAGTTCTTCAGGTGGTTCAAGCAGTGGTTCTTCAACATCTACCTCATCTAGTTCTTCGGGTGGTAATGGATGTGGTGCACCTAATTATCAATGTAATAATTATACAATACAAAGTTATAGCTGTGGCTCTCAAGGTTGTTGCGCTCAGGTGGGCTCAATATTTTGGACTAATGCACCAGACCCTTGTTCAAATACGGTTGGTACAAATTTTCAATTTGAAACTAATATTTCAAACAATTCAGTTATAACATCAGGAAATATAGATGGCTTAAATTGGGAGTTTAGATTTGGGGGTGTTATCACAAATAATTGCCCTAGTTGCACTGTTCAGCCAATGTGTGCTTTTGTAATTACAAATACTTGTAATGTTATAACACAAGATGATCCAGATAATGGAATTTATAGCTTCCCTGTAACTTGTAAATTTGGCGTTGATTATTCTCAAGCAACAATTGTTGAAACTAATATAAATACGGCAAATCAAGGAAGTGAGCATTGTTCACTTGCAATTAAGTGGAAGAGGGTTCCTGCTGAAAATGGTGTTTGGGCTAGTGCTACAACCACGCAATGTGGCTCATCAGGCTGTGGACAATTAGATGGTTTTTGTAGAAATAGCTTCCAAAAATTCCCGATGTATCCTTTAATGTGCACTAATTCTCCTTGAAATTACTCAACATCTTAGATAGAAATTTCTTAAAAAAATCCAATTATGAAATTTGTTGCAACTATAATTGCTGATGATAGCTTTTTGCTAAATCAATCAGAGATAAACTATATTGTTGATATGCTTCAACACAATAATGCAATAGTTGAAGATGTAAAAATTTTGGCGGAAAGCAAAGCCTGCGATATTTATTTTTCATATCTAAAAGCAAATGAAGCTAGGGAAATTCTAAAAGAGCTTCTAAAAAATGTTAAACTAGATTTTATTGTGCAGGGTTCTGAAGGAAGGAAGAAAAAACTCTTTATTTCTGATATGGATTCCACAATTATAAACCAAGAATGTATTGATGAAATTGCTGATTGCTTAGGTATTAAAGATAAAATTTCAGCAATAACAGAAAGGGCAATGAATGGCGAGCTTGATTTCAAATCAGCATTGCGGGAGCGTGTAGCCCTCTTAAAAGGTCTTGATGAAAGTGAATTGCAAAAAGTTTTTGATAACAAAATTACACTAATGAAAGGTGCAAAAACGCTTGTTCAAACTATGAAAAATAATGGTGTTAAATGTATTTTAGTTTCTGGTGGTTTTACATTTTTTACTTCACGAATAAAAGAAATTTGTGGCTTTGATTTAGATGAATCAAATATTCTAGAAATTGAAAATGGTAAATTAAAAGGCACAGTTAGAGAGCCAATTCTTGATAGCACATCAAAACTAAATGCACTTAATTTTTATTGTGAAGAATTAAAAATATCAAATTTTATGGCTTTAGCTGTTGGTGATGGTGCAAATGATATTCCAATGATAAAAAATGCAGGGCTTGGCATTGCCTTTCACGCTAAACAAAAAGTTAGAAATGAAACTATTCATCATATTAATATTCCAGATTTAACCCATTTATTATATGCACAGGGTTATAACAAATCTGAATTTGTAGAGGGATAATAGGCGATTATAACTCTTCTAAGCTCCACCTAGCTTTTGGGGTAAAATCTAAATTATGCTTAATATTCATTCTAAATTTTTCAAGGCCTGCCCAAGCAATCATTGCGGCGTTATCAGTGCATAATTTTAATGGTGGTGCGTAAAATTTAAGCCTATTTTCATTACAAAAATTTTGTAAATTTGCGTTAATATATTTATTTGCCGCCACACCACCTGAAATAATAAAATTTTCTAAATTTGGGTTTATCTCTCTTGCTAATTCAACGGCTTTTTTACTTCTATCAATAATAATATCGCTTGTAGTTTTTTGAAAAGATGCACAAATATCTGCAATTAATTTATCATTAAAATCTTCTTTTCTCAATTTTTCTACCTCTCTTAAAACTGCTGTTTTTAAGCCTGAGAATGAAAAATCACAATTATTACTTCCAAATAATGGCTTAGTAAATTTGAAAGAATTTTCATCACCATTTTTGGCAAGTTTTTCAATTATTGGCCCACCGGGATAACCAAGCCCAAGTAATTTAGCGGTTTTATCAAAGGCCTCACCGGCTGAATCATCAAGGGTTTGCCCTAATATTTTATAATCTCCTAAATGATTACAATAAATAAATTGGCAATGACCACCAGAAACTAACAATAAAAGAAACGGAAATTCAACCGCATCAGTTAGCCTACAAGTTAGTAAATGCCCTTCTAAATGGTTGATGCAAATTAAAGGCTTATTTGATGCAACTGCAAGGCCTTTTGCAGTCATCAGACCCACAATTAAGCCCCCGATTAAACCCGGGCCAGCAGTTACTGCAATAGCATCTATATCATTTAATTTACAATTTGCTTGGCTTAAAGCCTCATCAATTACCACTGAGATTTTATCAATATGCGCACGAGAAGCAATTTCAGGCACTACACCGCCATAAATTTTATGCTCATCAACTTGAGAATAAATTATATTTGATAAAATATTTCTTTTATCATCAACTATTGCACAAGCTGTTTCATCGCAACTTGTTTCTATTCCAAGAATTTTCATAAATTTCTAGTTGTAAAAAAAACTATTTTTAGTAACTAATTATATTAAGTTTAACCTTGTTATTATAGCTTTGCCAACACATTTCAATAAAATAAACTCAAAACATAATGCGGAAAAAATTTTCAACATAATTGCTGATGTTGAAAAATATCCAGAGTTTTTGCCTTGGGTTGCTGGTGCTAGAATTATTGAAAATAATATTAACGAAAATTATTTTATTGCTGAATTATTGGTAAAGTTCAAGATGTTTAGCCACAAATATTCTTCAAAAGTTACTTTAACTAAGCCAAAAGATGATGATGGGGTGAAAAGCTATAAAGTTAAAACTGATTTAGTATCTGGGCCTTTCAAATATTTATATAACAACTGGATTGTTACTGCTAAAGAAAATAATGAAACCGAAGTTATTTTTGAATTAGATTTCAAATTTGAAAATATGTTACTAGAAAAATTAATTGGCAGTTTATTTGATAAGGCAACTAAGAAGATGACAGATGCATTCTTAAAACGAGCGGATAATTTATAAAATTTTATGGAAGATTTAATTTACAATGCTTTTGGATTAATTGGTGTGGGTTTAATAATTCTTGCCTATTTATTATTGCAAGCTGGAAAAATGAAAGCAGATGAAATTGCCTATCCAACCCTAAATTTAATTGGTGCAATACTTCATATTATCTCACTAATAAAATTTTGGAATTTTGCCAGCCTAGTTATTGAAATATTCTGGATTGCAATTAGTGTTTATGGAATTTGGAAAATAAAATTTAGAAAAATTTAATTTTATTTGATAAATAATTTATCAAGCTGGATTGTAGTTGCGTAATATTTTGAAATAGTTTTTAGATAATCAAGTTTAGCTAATATATTATTTATTTTTGCTATAGCTGTTTTTTCTTCACGCAAATTAACTACAAAAAAATCTGAAGCACCATTTGAAAATCTTTTCATTTCAGCTTCTTCCATTCTTTTTGCCAATAAAACTTCTTCCTCAGTAATGCTTTGTTTTTCAACATTTGCCTCAAGATCAACTTTAATTGAAGAGATTTCAGCGTTAATTTTTTCAAGTAATAATTGCTTTTGCTTTTCAAGCTGAGAAATATTTGCTCTTGCCTCTGTAATCTGCCCTTCACCAAGCCTTTGTTGAAGTGGTATTGAAACTTTTGCCATTATATTTGCTTCTTCATCTGCTAAAGTTGGGCTGCCTCTACCCCTATCTTTTGATGCCTCAACCGCAATATCAAACCTTGGGTTAATGGCGTTTTCACCCATTAAGATTTTATTTTTTTGAATTTCAATTTCTGATATTAAAATTTTAATATCGGGGCGAATTTCATTGAAATCAAAATCTAGTTTTTTCTTTTTATCATAAGAAATTTTTTCAAAATTATTAGGTAGATTTTCTTTCCCAGCAATTACAGGGTTGCCTGCCTCATCACGATAGAATAAAGATAATTCAAAGGCTTGATTATTCAAAATTCTTTCAGATTCAACAAGTTGAGATTTTCTTTTTAGAATATTTTGCCTATTTTCGGTGAGGAAAATTTTTGCTAAATCGCCCCTCTTAACCCTTTCTTCAAATGCAGATTGCCTCTTTTCTGCAATTTCTAAAAGGTTTTTATAAACATAATAAATTAAACCAGCACTAAGCCAATTATAATATGCGTTAAAAGCCTGATATTGAATAGTTACTTGCGTAAATATTTTTTCATACTCTGCTTGTTTTAGTGCAATTTGTGATGAAATAAGGTTAAACCTTGGCGTATCAATTGCCCTATCCCTTAGTAAAGAAAACATAAGCCCAATACTATATTCGCCATTTTCATTGGTGTTAAATTCATCTTCATAAATTGGGAATGTGCCATCAGAAACTTTATAACCAGTATATATTTTTGAACCAAACTCAGGAAGCCTTTTTTCTAGTTTAGAATCAACCACCCTGCCATCATAAAAGCCACTAGCTTTAGAAAATAGATTTTGATTGAATTCTAAATCAAAAAAGCCTTCTTTAGATAAAACCTCACCTTGCTTTTGTTTGATTTTTTCTTGAGCTTCTAAGATTTTAGGATAATTTTTAACTGAAGAAGAAAGCACATCTTCAAGCTGAAGAGGCTTTGCAATTGAGTTACTGCTAAAAATTATTGAAAAAAATAATAAGAAAAAAATATGTAAAATTAAATGTTTCATTTTTTCTTATTTTCCTCTTTATTAGAAACATTATTAATCGGCGGAAAGTTATTGAGCCTACGCCATAATTCATATCCAAGGCTTACGGTATCAAGTAATATCCAACCATTTGCTTTTGCACCAAATCTCAGGAAGTTTGAATCTGGCCAAGGGTCTTTAGGGTCTTCGGTAATAATAACTCTAAATAAACCATTTGGTGAAACAGATTTATCAACAACATTAACCTCACCGCCAAAAGTGCCAACTGCTACAGAAGGCCAACCACTAAATTGAATAGCTGGCCAACCTTCAAATTGCAGGCGAGCCTTACGCCCTTTATAAACAAGTGGGGCATCTCTACCGCTTATATAGATTTCAACAGCAGGTTTAACGCCCTCTGGAACAAAGGTTGCAAGCACATCCCCCTCTTTAATAAAAGTGGAAATATCACCTGCTAGAATACTAACAACAACCCCATCTCTAGGTGCTTTTAGAAGCTGAGAAGCCTGCCTTGATAATTTAACTTCTGCCTGCGTGAACTCTGCAAAAGTTGCAGCCTGCTTAGAAAGCAACTCTTTATATTTTATTTTGGCTTTTTCAATTTCTTTGCGAGAGCTTAAATCTTTCTTAAATAATTCTTGTTGCCTAACAAAATCATTATTAGCAGTTTCGGCAGCAATTCTAGTGGCTTCCCATTTTTTTTCTGCGGCGTCTCTTTCTGCTTTTAGCCTTTGTAAAATTCTTGGGTCAATATCAACAATTTCAACTATTGGATCACCCTTTTTAACCTCTGCACCCTCTCTAACATACCATTTTTTAATTCTACCATTTACCATTGCGTTTAGGTTTTGAAGCCTATCTTCAGGGTAAAAACTTGTAACCGTTCCAGCACCAGAAGTTGTTTGAACCCAAGGTGTAAAAACTAAAAACAAGGTAAAAACTAAAATTGTAACCTTTATTATATTAGAAATTGATCTCGCAACTTTAGGAGTTTTAATAGAGTTATATGTTTTGAAATAAACATTATATTTTGGATTAAACTGAGATTTTTTAGCAAGTTCTTTCATAGGCTTTTTTAACTATACATTTTGCTTTTTAAGTTCTTCAATCGTGTCAAAAAATTTAGCTTCTTGCCAACCTAAATGCATAAATTTATCAAAAGTTCTTAAGTTAATTCTATTAGTAAAATAGATTAGAGTTAGATTTTCTATTTTGGATAGACGCTCCATAATTCTTTCTCTTCTGGCATTGGCAACCATATCAAAAAGCTCACCAATAATAAGAATTTTAGGTTTTGAAATAAACGCACCAGCCAGTTTTAGCCTTATAACTTCTGGGTGAGATAAAGGAAAGCCAGTATGCGTGATTTTAGTATTAATACCATCTTTTAGGCTTTCAATAGTGTTATAAACTTCAAACATTTTTAGGGTTTCAAATATTTCAGTTCGTGAAGCATTAGGCGCACAAAATTTCATAAATTGATAAATTGTTCCCTCTAGCAAAAATGCATTATCAACTATTGAAATATTATTACGATAATTATGAATTTCAAAATCATAAATATCATTATCATTAATTAAAACCCTGCCTTTTATGGGCTCAACATAACGATTTAACGAATCAATAAAAGTTTTTTCAACAACATATGATGCAGAGCTTGCTAAGATTTTTAGGTTTTCAGGAATTGCAAAATTAAGAAGAATTTTTTGATCTCTATAGCTAAACTCTGCATTTTCAAATAATATATTTTTTGAGCAAGCATCTAATATTTTATCGCCAGTTTCTTTTTCAAGAGGAACATCAAATAAGTGGGTTATTTCTTCAACGGCAGCACATAGCCTATAATAAAGTTTTAAGTAGCCACCAGCTTTTGATAAAGCATAAAATATTGCGGATAGAATAAGCTCTGAGGCGACTAATTGCCCAAGCGTTAATTGATTTGCAATTACAAGCGAGCCGCCAATTCCAAGCAGAGATGCACTAAACACTGCATAAAGCAGGAAGAAAACCACTGATTGAGAGAAAACTTGCTTAAAATGCCTTTTCTTATAGTCATTATATTTCCATACTAATTCATCTGACTTTTTTAGAGCATAAACAATACTTCTTTCAGACTTAAAATTGCTATTAATTCTAGCAATTTCTTCTAGCCATTTAGCAACATTATATTTTGATTTTGAAAGGCTAATTGCCGTTCTAATTGAGGGCATTCCCCAAATTTTAATTACAATAAAAATTGAAGCAATTAAAATTATGTTGAAAATTAATAATACGGGGTGATAAAATGAAACAACTAAAATACCAACTATCGTTTGTAAAGTAAGTGCAAAGCCATCTATAAGAAGTTTTGGCATAATTTCTTGCACATTCATTACATCAAAATAACGATTAATAAGCTCATCTCGGTTAATACTTTCAAAATAAGAATGTTTTGCGTAAATGTTTGTAAGAACAATTTCAGATACAATTCTGCTAAAAAAATGCCTTTCAAATACTTCTAAAATATACATTTGCAGGGCGTTTAACAAAACATAAAATAATAGCACCACAAATAATATTACTGAAAGCACAATAACTGGTCTATAAATTGCTGTATTTGCAACAGCACCAATTAAAGTTTGAACAGCTATAGGAACGGCTAAAGTAAGAATGCTAATTGCAACGCCATATACAAGGGCGAGTTTATAAAATTTATGCTCCGGCGATAATACCGCAAGAAGTAAATCAGTAATTTTTACTTTTCTATCGGCTCTAAAATCCATTTAATTACCAATAAGTTTTAGAAGAAAGTAATCAAAAAATTATATTTTTCAACAATATTGGCAATTAAAATAGATTAAAAATAAATAATAATTATTTCTCGTAAAATTTTGAGATTAATCTATCTAAAAGTTGAACACCAAAGCCAGTTGCAACATTAACTGGTGTAAGAGATTTTTCTTTAGTTGCCCACGCAACGCCGGCAATATCTAGGTGTGCCCATTTTTTGCCATTTACAAATCTTTGTAAAAATTGAGCTGCGGTAATTGTGCCACCACCTTTCATATTGCTGATATTTTGAACATCTGCGATTTTAGAATCAATTTGCCTGTCATATTCATCACCCATAGGTAAACGCCAAACATTTTCTGAAACTTCTTCACCAGCTTCAAAAATTTGCTTGGCAAGATTATCATCATTTGAAAGAAGCCCCGCTTTATGTTGCCCAAGTGCTATAACACAAGCACCAGTTAGGGTTGCAAGATCAATCATAAATTTAGGATTAAATCTTTGTTGGCAATACCATAATGCATCAGCAAGAACAAGCCTGCCTTCTGCATCAGTATTAAGAACTTCAACCGTTTGACCACTCATAGAAACAACTATATCACTAGGCCTTTGAGCATTACCATCTGGCATATTTTCAACTAGACCAACTATACCAATTGCATTAACCTTTGCCTTTCTAGCAGCTAACGCACGAATTGCACCAACCACCGCCGCAGAGCCAGCCATATCATATTTCATATCTTCCATTCCATCACTTGGTTTGATGCTAATTCCGCCAGTATCAAAACAAACGCCTTTACCAACAAAAGCAACAGGCTGTTCATCTTTCTTTGATGCACCATTATAAATCATTATAACCATTCTTGATTCTTTAGTGCTACCTTGCCCAACACCCAGAAGAGTATTCATTCCAAGTTTTTGCATTTGTTTTGCGTCTAAAATTTCAACTTTAACATTTGCGATATTTTTGAAATCATCTTTAATCGCATTTGCATATGCTTCAGGGAAGATAACATTAGGTGGCTCACAAACATAGTTTCTTGCGGTGTAAACTGCATTTGCGATTGCCTCTAATTTAGTGAATTTTTCTGCGGATTTTTTATCATTAGCTGAGTTTATAATAAGATTTTTAAGGCTTGGCTTTTCCTCTTCCTTTTTCTTAGTGAAATATTTTGTAAAATTATAACCCTTAAGAATTGCCCCATAGGCTAAATTTGCTGAGGCCTCCGCATTATCAAGACCATAAAGATTTTTTTCAACCACTATAGAAGCATCAGAAATTCTAGCTTCTTGAAGGTGAGTTTGAATTTCAGCACCAAGCTCACGAGCTGATTTTTCAGGGTTTTTTTGCTTATCTTCGCCAATGCCAGCCAAAATAACTCTAGATATATTTTTATCGTTTAAGAAGACTGAAAGAAATTTTTTGCGTTTTCCATCAAACCCCCCTTCCGCAATAGCTTTTTTAATGATATTATTATTTAGGTTATCAATTTTTTTTAACTCTTCAGAAAGGCTTAATTTATCATTAACTAGAAAAACTGAGTTAGAATTTTTATTAGTTAGATTCTGAAATTTGATATTAAAGGCTTTTTTCATAGGAAGATAAATTTAGTTTTTTATAATTAATATAGCTAATTTATAAAAGGTAAAATTAAAAACTTGATTAATTACTAAGGCTCTTGAATTTGCCTAAACTGTTACTAAATCTATACATTAATAATGTATGGTATTTTAGACTAAAGTCTGTCATGTTGAGCGTAGCGAAACATCTAGAGATCCTTCGCTTTGCTCAAGATGGCATATCATACCTAAAAATAAGTTACTCTATAACACTAAAGCTATGACTAAAGAAACTCTAAAATTTTCGGCAGAAACTGATAAGGTTTTTAACCTTATGGTGCATTCCTTATATCAAAATAAAGATATTGTTTTAAGGGAGCTTATTTCTAATGCATCAGATGCTTGTGATAAATTAAGATATTTCGCAATTCAAAAGCCAGAATTGCTTGGCTCAGACGAATTGAAAATCAGCATTGAGCTTGATAAAAAAAATCGCCTGCTTAAAATTTCTGATAATGGCATTGGAATGTCTAGGGAGAATCTAATTGAAAATCTCGGCACAATCGCAAGAAGTGGCACTCAGAAATTTTTAGAAAATGTTGCGAATGATAATTTCAAAGATAACCATCTTATAGGGCAGTTTGGGGTTGGCTTTTATTCTGCTTTTATGATTGCAGATAATGTGAATGTAATATCACAATATGCAGGTGAAACTCAAGCTCACATCTGGAATTCAAGAGGTGATGGGGAATTTACTATTGAAGAATCTTCAGCAAATATAGGCAGGGGAACAATTATAACGCTTCATATAAAAGAAGGTGAAGATGATTTTTTAGATAAATTTCACCTCAAAAATATTATTAATAATTATTCAAATCATATTGCTTTCAAAATTTATTTCAAAGATGAAGAAAGTCCTGAAATTCTAGTTAATGAAGGCAAAGCATTATGGCTAAAAAATAAAAATGAAATCTCACAAGAAGAATATAATGAATTTTATGAATCTATTTCATATTTAGGTGATGATAAACCATATTTAACCATTCATAATAAAGCAGAAGGCTTGGTTGAATATAATTCTCTATTATATATCCCTTCAAAAAAGCCATTTGATTTATATCACCCTGATAGGTTAACTCGCTTAAAACTATACATAAAACGAGTTTTAATTTCTGAAAATTTAGATGTAATACCAGCTTATTTAAGGTTTATTCGTGGTGTTGTAGATAGCAATGATTTACCGCTTAACATAAGCAGAGAAACTATTCAAAATAATAATGTAATGCAGAAGATTAAAACTTCTATTACTAAAAAAATCTTAAAAGAATTAGCTCAAAAACTTAATAATGATAGAGAAAATTATATAAATTTCTGGCAAAATTTTGGTGCCGTTCTTAAAGAAGGTTTATGTGATGGGCTTGAACCTAGAGATGAAATTTTAGAAGCTTGTTTATTTCAAACCAGTAAATCTGAGGAATTTATCAGCCTTAAACAATATATTGAAAATATTAAAGAAAATCAAAAAGCAATTTATTATATTAACGCATCTGATAGAAAGTCAGGCCTTGATAATCCTCAAATAGAAGGTTTTATAAAAAGAGGTTTTGAGGTTATAATTTTAACCGATAATGTTGATGATTTTTGGGTTAATGTTCTGCACGAATATAAAGGGCATAAATTCAAATCAGTTATTAAATCAGGTGATGATTTAGAGGCAATAAATGATGATAATGATTCAGATAAAAGCTCAAAAAACGCAGAGGAATCAAAAAATTCTAAAGCAGAAAATAATGAAAATTTAGATAGTTTAATTACTCTAATAAAAGAAGTTTTGGGCGATAAGGTAAGCTCAGTTAAAAAGACTTATAAATTATCAGAAAGCCCAGCTTGCCTCTCAGTTCCAGAAGGGGCAATGGATATTAGGCTTGAGAGATTTTTGCTAGAAAATAAGCAAATTCAAGCACCTACAGCAAAGATTTTTGAAATCAATCCGGAGCATAATATCATCAAAAAATTAGCAAAAATTTCAGCTATGGATAAAGAAAATAATTCTGAAAATTTAGAAAAGGCAAAAAATTTAATTTTACTTTTATTCGCTGAAGCAAATATTATTGAAGGTGAGCCAGTTCCAGATATTAAACATTTTACGAACAACTTAAATAAATTGATTGAGGCAAATTTGTAATTGCAACAATTTTTCAAAAATTTATTTTAATTATATACCCTCTCACTTTAGGAGAGGGCTAGAGTGAGGGCAAAATATAAAATAAATAAAACCCAATGATATTTGAATTTACAAAATTAGGCTCTTATGTAAAAGTTTGCGTGGTTGAAGAAGAAACCGGCCTAGAAGCAGTTGTTACTTGCCCTTCAAACATTAGCAGATCTGAAATGGAGCAACACGCACTTAACCGCCTAAAATATCTAAAATCTAAAAATTATGGATAAAGAAGTTGTTTAACCCAAATTTTATTTTCAAGTTTATAAACTTCTCTCTGGTGAATTCTAAATTCGCCCGCTTGCCAAAATTCAATATAATTTGGAATTACCCTCCAACCGCCCCAGTTTTTCGGTCTTGGAATTTCTTTGCCTAAAAATTTTTTTCTATTTTCATCTAATTCAGCGAGAAATTTTTCTCTGCTTTCCATAGTTTGTGATTGCTTAGAAGTTATCGCACCAATTCTGCTTTCAATCGCTCTTGAAGAAAAATATTTATCACTTTCAGCATCTGAAACCTTTTCAACGCTACCTTCTATACGAATTTGTTTATCTAGTGCTGGCCAATAAAAACAAAGTGCTGCGAAAGGGTTTTCAGCAATTTGAAGGGATTTTCTGCCGTTATAATTTGTATAAAAAACAAAACCTCTCTCATCAAAATTTTTAAGAAGAACAATTCTAACTGAGGGTTTGCCAGCTTTATCAGCGGTTGCTAAAGACATTTCCGTATGATCTTTAACTAAATTATTTTGTGATGCTTCATTATACCACTCAGAAAATTTTTTGATTATTTCTTCCATAAAATTATTTTTTCAAATTAATATTGCTAATTTATTACACCGACAATATAACTAAATATAGTATTAAATTTTCTTAAAAAACTCAAAAAATTTTACTTTATGGTTCTCAACTTACAAGTTCCTGAAAAGATAAATCTTAAGCCAACTATAACCGTTATAGGTGTTGGTGGTGCGGGCGGTAATGCAGTTAATAATATGATAGAATCTGGCGTTGATGGCGTTAGATTTGTTGTTGCAAATACTGATGCCCAAGCGATTGATGCTGCGAGAGCATCTCATAAAATTCAACTTGGAATTAATGTTACGCAAGGCTTGGGTGCTGGTTCTTATCCAGAAGTTGGTAAAGCAGCTGCTGAAGAATCTATTGAAGAAATTTTAGATTTTATGCAAGGTAGTAATATGGTTTTTGTAACCGCTGGAATGGGCGGTGGCACTGGCACAGGTGCAGCACCAGTTATTGCTAGGCTTGCTAGAGAGCAAGGTATTTTAACTGTTGGCGTTGTTACTAAACCATTTCATTTTGAAGGAACACACAGAATGAGGGTTGCAGAGCTTGGCTTGCAAGAGCTTCAGAAATATGTTGATACAATGATTGTTATTCCCAATCAAAATTTATTCAGGGTTGCTGATAAAAATACTACTCTAAAACAAGCATTTAACCTTGCAGATTCCGTTCTTAAATCAGGCGTGAGGGGAATTACAGATTTAATGATTATGCCGGGGCTTGTGAATCTTGATTTTTCAGATGTTCGTGCTGTAATGAGTGAGATGGGCAAAGCTATGATGGGAACAGGCGAAGCAGAGGGTGAAAATAGGGCTATAAAAGCAGCGGAAGCCGCTATTGCAAACCCACTTCTTGATAATGTTTCTATGCAAGGTGCTAGGGGTGTTTTAATTAACATTACAGGTGGGCCAGATTTAACTTTATTTGAAGTTGATGAAGCCGCAAACAGAATTAGAGAAGAAGTTGATGAAAATGCAAATATTATTTTTGGTTCAACTTTTGATAATAGCTTAGAAGGTAAAATTAGGGTTTCAGTGGTTGCCACAGGTATAGATAGCGAAGTGCAAAAGCCAAAATTAAGCGGTTTTCAAAATAGCCAAAATAATAATTCAAACAAATTTAATGCTCGCCCTGAGATTGTTTCAAATAATGCATTTGAAGCACCAAGAAAAAGAGATGAAGAAGATTTTAGAGAAGAAAATAAAGATGTTTTTATCTCAAAAGAGCCTGTAAATCCTGAGTTTTCACAACCTCAAAATCCTGCTTCCGCATCTTATGCTAGAGGTGGTGAGATAGGAAATAGGGGTAGTAACAACCAGCAAAATAATGTTGCGAAGCCAGTTTCAACATCAGGTTTATTTAGTTCTATTTTCTCAAGATCACCAAAAAATCAGCCGGAAAAACCTACGCAATTTTCGCTTATTCAAGAGGAAGCTGAAACTAAAAATGATGCAACGGCAACCCACGCAAGAAAGCCACAAATTGATGAAGATGTTATTGATATTCCAGCTTATCTGAGAAGGAAAGGTTAATATTTTACAATTTTGAATTTATTTGCTGAAAAAATCTTAAACTTTATTTTACCACCTAGATGCATATGCGGTAAAAAATTTGTTTCTGAGTGTAATTCAATTTGTGCCGAATGTTTTTCAGAATATTGCATTACAAGTAATTTTGAATGCTCCAAATGTGGCAACCCATTACAATATGATTTTGGTGAAAATGCTTTATGTGCGGAATGCATTGAAAACCCGCCAAATTTTGATAAAGGCAGGTTTGTTTTTGCTTATAACAAACTTACCAGTAAAATAATTTCAAGGTTTAAGTATTCAGATAAAACTTTTGCAAGCCAAAAAATTTCTCAATTAATGGTAAATAAAATTTTACCATTTCATAAAAATAATGAATTTGAAATTGTAACTAGCATTCCAATATCTCGTAAAAAACTTATTAGCCGAAAATATAATCAATCTGCCTTACTTGCTAATCAAATTGCTGAAATATTAAAATTAAAATGTGATAATCAAATTTTATTTAGAAATAGGAATGTTGCACCGCAAGCCTCTCTGAATAGAACAGAAAGATTAAAAAATATGAAAAATGTTTTTGATATATCACCAAAAAAGAAACGCTTAATTGCTGGAAAAAATATTTTGCTAATTGATGATGTTTTAACAACTGGTGCAACGCTAAATGAAGCCTCAAAAATTCTTAAAAAAAATGGTGCAAATAAAATTTATACTTTAACTTTTGCAAAAACTTTTTTGGGTGATTAAGTTATATGCTAATTTCATTTTCTGATTTTTTAATATTAGGTGGAGCAGGAAAAGATTCATTAGGGATATATTCAAAGCATAAATTCTCAATATTTTCTAAATCTTCTATTAAGCCAAATTTTCCTTCCCCTGATGATATTTTAACCTTTCCTTTGCATTCAGGATTTTTTAGTAAATCATTTTTCAAACTTATATTTCCATAAGATATAGATATAGTTGGAACTTTATTATTAATTGCATTATTAACAAAGCCTAAAACTGCAGAATTTGACATTTGATAATCTGACTTGCCAGAATAAAACATTCCTATAGAAATTGCTCTATTTGAAAATTTATATCCATCATTCGGTCTACTAGAAGATAAAAAAGTAGAATAATTATCAGCAAAACTCTGTCTATCTTTTTCGCTCCAATTAGATTTATTTAACGCTAAAATTTTAGACTTAAAATCTGGTTGCGCGGATATTTCACCTGATAAATTTCTTGTTAAAAATCTTGAATTATTATGATAAATTTCAATCAAAAGCCCCATATAAAAATCTTTTGGGATTGAATTAATATCTAAATTTATCCCATATTTGGGGTTTGTTAAAATATTATCTAGGCTTGTTTTTTTACTTTTGATAGTTTCTTTTAGTAAAATTTTGGCAAAGCCTTCTGATATAGGTTTGTTGTGCAGTTGTGAAAACGCAGGAGGCTTATCTTTATCTTGATTATTTCCATAGGCTTTTACGGCATTATTATAAATTTTTTCGGCATCGTAAGAATATATATTAAAACCATAGCCTATAGTTTTCGCACCATTGGGCCCATCTAAATAGCTGTTAAAACTTAAACCTTCAATTTTAATAATTGCATTTGCAACTGCATCTATAACATTTTTGCTATTTTTAAGAGAGTTAAAAAAACTAGGTTTTATAGACAAACTTTCACCCTCATCGGCTTTAGAAATAATCCTAATTTCTGGAGTATTTACCATAAATTAAAAATTGCTTTGATAGATTTGTGGTTGCTCGTTAAGATTTTCATTATTTACAGCAGGGGTTAATTGCTGATTTTGAAAATTCTGAGTACTGTTTTTTGGTTGAACTGGCGCAATATATTTATCAGGGGTGCCACAACCTTTTATTTCAAAAACCCTTGTTAAATATTCTTTTCTAGATTGAGCGGCGATAATTGCCTCATCCGCATCCATATATGTATCAATATAGCCAAGTGGCATTACTATAGATTTAACGCCAATAGATTTTTTTTCTTGTGCTTGTTTTTTATAAAATTCCGCATCATTAATCTCAAGCATAATATCACTGCAAGAGAAGTCTCTATCAGTTTTTTTCATAGGCTCCACCTTAACTGATTCTTCACCGCAAGAAGATAAAATTATAGAGATTAAACAAAGTTGAAATGTAGCAAAAATATTTTTCATAACTTATTAATTTTATTTATTGGGATTATAGTGATTTAGCATTGAAAATCTATAATTTTCTTGCTTTATCTATAAGCAAAACAGGAATGTTATTGATGATGGGGAAGGCAAGTTTTACTTTTTCAGATATTAATTCCATAGTTTTGGGTGAAAATTTTAATGGCGTTTTAGTTAAAGGGCAGGCTAAAACTTTTAATATATTTTCATCAAACTTATTGTTTTCTAACATTTTTATTTAATATTTTTTTAGAGTTATGCAAGAAACTGAAGGCAAAACAATCATAGAAAAACTTTATATACTGAAAAGTTATAATCAAGATAAAATATCAATTTTAGAGATAAATCAAATTCTAGGTAGGAATGCAATTCAACTTTTGGTTGCTTTATTTGCAACGCCTATGCTATTGCCAGTTACTGCATTTCCGGGTTTATCACAAATTACAAGTTTTGTTTTAATATTACTTCTTTCGCAGTTGATAATTGGTAATAGAATAATTTGGCTTCCAAGTAGGGTAAAAAATTATAAAATTGATAATAATTTTCTTCAAAAAATCTTACAAATAATATTTAAGTATAGAGATAAATTTTCAAATTTTATAAAGCCTAGAATGATTTTTCTAAGCACTAAAAATTTTAATAAATTTCACTATTTTTATTTAATATTCATAGTTTTGGTTATGGCGTTGCCGATTCCCGCACCTTTTGCAAATACTATACCAGCATTATCAATAATTTTAATTACATTTGGAATTATTGAAAGGGAAGGGGCTTCAATTATAATTGGCTATTTATTTGGCTTTTTGGGAACAGCCTATATGGTTTTAATGATAATTTTAGGAAAAGAATTTTATAAAATATTATTTTAATTCACTATATTTATATGTCCAAGTTTTCTGCCAGATTTTACTTCTTTTTTGCCATATAAATGGATTTTAGCTTTCGTATTTTTTTGATATTCAGATAAATTATAAATATCTTCACCGATAATATTTTCCATTCTAATTTTATTACATATTAACTGGGGTTTAATTAATTTTAAGCCAGTTATTGCCCTGATATGTTGCTCAAATTGGCTGATATTACAGCCATCCATAGTCCAGTGACCAGAATTATGAACCCTTGGTGCAATTTCGTTAATTGAAACTTCACCATTTTTTAATACAAAAAATTCAACAGCTAAAACCCCAACATAATTTAGAAGCTCTGCAATTTTAATAGCGGTTGTAATTGCTTTTTTAGAAGTGTTTTGTGGCAGATTTATAGGCAATTCAGATATTCTTAAAATACCATTTTTGTGAGTATTTTTACCGATTGGAAAAATTTCAATTTCTCCAGATAAATTTCTGGCTAAAATAACAGAAATTTCAAAATCAAAATCAACAAATTCTTCTAAAATAATTGAGTTAAAATTAAGCTCTTGCCAAATTTTATCAAAATCATCATTTTTATTAACTCTTGCTTGACCTTTGCCATCATAGCCATAATCTGCGGTTTTCAGAATTGCATTTTCAATTTCAAGCTCGTTAAATGCTTTGGTAATATCAGAGCTATTAATACAATGCCTAAAACGATGCGTGGGAAGGTTGTTATCTCTAAAAAAACTTCTTTCACGAAGCCTATTTTGTGCAGTATATATTGCTTTTGAAGGCGGTTGTGTGGGCTTAATTTTTTCTAAAAACTCTATTGATTGATAGGGAATATTTTCAAATTCATAAGTTATATAATCAGATTCATCTGCCAAATTTTTTAGTGCGGAATAATCATCATAATTGGCAAATATAATTTTATCGCAGATATTTTCAGCGGGCTGTTTTTCAGAGGTTTTGGGCGTTAAGCAAATAGTTTTGAAGCCTAATTTTTTAGCGGCTTCTACTAACATCATACCAAGTTGTCCAGCACCTAAAATAGCAATTTTATTATTATTTTTATTTGTCATTAATCAGATTTTTTTTAGTTCTTCTAAATCAAATTCAATATTTCATTAGCTTTAGATTTTTCATTAACAATTTCATAAATTTTTTGGCATAAATCTAGTTTAATATTTTTATGATTACATAAATCATAAACTGATTTTGCGGTGGCTACACCTTCCACCACTTGTGGTTTATTTTGAGTAAGCTCATTAGGGGTTTTACCAATTCCTAAGCCATAACCAAATGAAAAATTACGAGATTTTTCACTATTACAAGTAAGAACTAAATCACCAATTCCGCAGGGTTCAAGCATAGTTTTTCTTCTACCACCTAAATATAATGCAAGCTGTGCAATTTCCTTTGCACCTTGCGTGATAGCTGAAGCCTTGGTATTTTCACCGCAACCAAGACCTTTTACTATACCGCAAGCAATTGCGATAACATTTTTTAGTGAGCCACAAAGTTGTGTGCCAACAACATCTTTATTAATTCTAACTTTGAAAGTTGGAATTTCAATTTCTTGCATAATTTCTTTAGCAAGTAATTCATCTTTACAAGCGAGGCTAAGAGTTGAATAATCACCCACTGCAACCTCTTCAGCAAAAGAGGGGCCACTTAATATTGAATAATTTTTAGAAGAGGTTACTTCTTCAAAAATTTCCCCCATTAATTTTAGAGTATTATTTTCAATACCTTTGCTACAAATTATAAAATGAGGAAATTTTTTTAGAGAATTACCATTAAATATATTCAAAAATTCATTTAATTGACTTCTAAAAAATTGAGAGGGCGTAACATTTAGAATATAATCTGAATCAATAATATCCGCTAAATTATTGGTGGCTATTACATTCTTTTCTAGTTTAATATCAGGTAGGAAAATTTTATTTTCATTACTATTATTAATGCTTTCTGAAACCTCTTTTTCTCTTGCGAAAAGTATAATTTTTCTATTCTTTTTAGCGAGCATATTTGCAAGAGCTGTTCCCCAAGCACCACCGCCAATTACTGAAAATTTTTTCATAATGTATAATTTTTTTTCGTAAGCAATATTAGTAAATTAATTATAATAAAATATAAATAGATTTATTTATCAATATCAATTTCTGGGGGGTTGAGAGTTAGAAAGCCTTTTTCAACATCAATTTCAGGAAATGTAATTTTAGTAAAAGCGAATAATTCTATTTCATTATTATTGAATTTTATTTCAATTATATCATTTGAGCCATTACTAATTACATTTGTAACTATGCCAATTTCTGATTTATTTTTATCTAAAACTTTAAGATTTTTTAGATCTTCATAGTAAAAATAATTTTCTGATAGATTTGGCAAATCTTCCCTATTTATATAGAGTTCAAGGTTTTTTAATTCTTCTGCTTGATTACGATTTTTATTATTATTTATAAGCAAAACCGCTTGGTTTTTATATGATGATAAATATTTGAATATAATTTTATTGCCAGTTTTATCATATAAATTCTTAAAATTTTGAAAATTTTCCGGCATTTCTAGATAAGAAAAAACTTTTACAGCCCCTTTAATGCCGTGAGCTGAGATAATTTTACCTGCTAATGTCAATTTCATATTTTTATTATTTTGAAATAAAAAAGCCCCTAAAAAGGGGCTTAAATTTATATTTTACTAACTTGAAATTAAGCAGCTTGTTCAGCATTTTTAGCTTCTTCTTCAGCTTTTGCTTTAGCCTCTTCCTCAGCTTTCTTCTTAGCTTCTGCAGCAAGCCTTGCTTGAACCGCTTTTATAGAAACATCCCTTCTTTTTAATACTTTAGTAATAGTAGTTGTTTTAGTTCCAACACCTGCTTTATTAAGTAAGATAGCAACTTTTTCAGATGGCTCAGCACCAGATTTAAGCCAAAATTCAATTCTATCATTTTTTA
This sequence comes from uncultured Rickettsiales bacterium, assembly GCA_964445765.1. Classification (GTDB taxonomy): domain Bacteria; phylum Pseudomonadota; class Alphaproteobacteria; order Rickettsiales; family UBA8987; genus JANPLD01. The sequence goes on from CAYULD010000003.1 coordinate 97,267, forward strand.
ATTTAAGCCTGTTTGCATCATCTTTGCTTGCAACTGGGTTGAAATTGCCAAGTTTTTCAATGAATTTACCATCTCTTGCTGCTCTTTTATCAGCAACAACTATTCTGTAATAAGGCTTCTTTTTTGCACCAGCCCTTTGTAATCTAATTACTGTAGCCATTTTATTATATAATTTTTAAGTTTGGAATGGGCTTTTAGCCTAAATAGCCTGTAATGTCAAAGGAATTTTGATTTTGAGAAGCGAAAAGAATTAAAAGAGGTTATGTTTTTGATTTATAATGTTTTTACCAAATTTCAGCATCTTTGAAGATATAAAAAACTATTCTAAGAATAATAAATAAAGTTAAGAGGCAAAAGAATATAAAAAGTAAAATATTTTCAATTGGTATTTCACTTGCAAACTCATAACAACCGAAAACCCCTTGTGAGCAAGCGTCAGATAACTCAGAAAAAAATTCAGAATCTTCAAAAGAGAAATCTAGGTAATCATAGTAAAAATCTTCCAAAGAGGCTATAAATTCTTCGTAATATTCATTTAATTGCTCAAGCATAATGTTGATTAATTATATTTATCTACAAACATTGCATAAAAGAATAACCAAACTAGGTATAATGCACCAAAAATAACTAGCCCCAAAAAAATCTGAATGGGAAAAGGCTGTATTTCAAAAAAATATACGAAGCTATCCCAATCTTCAACTTTGGCTAATTGCTTAAAAAATATTGAAACTTTATCATCCATAGATTCATTCTAACTTTTTTTATCTAAAAATTTAAGCTCTTTTTTATTAATGGTAGTTTTTTGGCTTGGAGCATCTTTGAAAAGTGTTGTTCCTGCACCAATAATTGCATCATCACCTATTTTTATAGGGGCAATTAATGATGAGTTTGAGCCAACAAAAACATTATTTCCAATTTCAGTATTAAATTTATTTTTTCCATCATAATTGCAAGTTATTGTGCCAGCACCAATATTAACATTATAGCCAAGTGATGCATCGCCAATATATGAAAGGTGATTAACTTTTGAATTTTTACCAATTTTTGCATTTTTAAGCTCAACAAAATTGCCAATTTTAGCATTTTCAGAGATTATAGTTTTTGGTCTTATTCTAGCATAAGGGCCAATAACAACGCTTTCTGCTATTTCACAATCTTCTAAATGAGAAAAAGAATTGATAATTGAATTTTTACCAATTTTTACTTTGCCCTTAAATACCACGAAAGGCTCAATAACAACACCTGCCTCAATTTCTGCTTCATCAGAAAAATAAACATTTGAGGGGTCAGTGATTATAACACCATTATTTAGGTGCTTATTTCTAAGTTTTTCTTGAAAGATTTTTTCAGCATCCGCCCTTTCCTTTTGGCTGTTAATACCAATCACTTCATTTTCATTAGTAATAACTAATTTTACATTAAGATTTTTACTTTTTGCAATTTTAATTGCATCAGTAAGATAATATTCCCCTTTAGAATTATTATTATTTATTTCAGAAATTAATTGTTTGATATATTTTCCATTAAAAACCATTACGCCTGAATTGCATATATTAATTAATTTTTGAGAGGCGTTGGCTTCTTTTTCCTCAACAATTTCATCAACTTCATTATTATCATTAGAAATTATTCTGCCATATCCGCTAGGGTTTTTTGCAACAAATCCTAAAACTGAGATGGCTGTATTATCATCAATTTCAGCAAGCATTTTATTTATGGTAGCTAATTCTATAAACGGCGTATCACCATATAATATTATTATATTTGAACTCTCTTCAATATAATCAAGTGCAAGCCTTACTGCGTGGCCTGTTCCTAACCTTTCTAATTGAATTATATTTTTTGATTGATATTTATTTAATATTGTTGATATTTCAGGGCTTAACTCAGATATAATAGTATAAATTTCTGAGTTTAACTCTAGTGCGGTTTTTAGTGAGAATTCTATAAGTTTTCTGCCGTTTATAGAATGTAATATTTTGGGAATGTTATTATTCATTCTAGTGCCTTTTCCAGCACCGAGAATTAAACAAACATTTTTTTTGTTATTATATTTCATATAGTTTCTTAATTTATATATGTTGCATTCTATGCACAGTTAAAAGTTTTGAAAGGGGTTTTTATTAATAAATAGTAATTTTATAGTTGTTATATAAGAAAAGTTAATACTTAATCTAATGTAATATTTTGAATATGGAGAAAAAAATGCAAAATAGTAAGTTAAAAGGCTTTACTTTGGTGGAGTTGGCGATTGTTTTGGTTATAGTAGGCTTGCTAGTTGGTGGTGTTTTACAGGGGCAAGAGCTTATTAAACAAGCACAAATTAGGTCTGTGGTAACACAAATTCAAAGTTTGGATACATCGCTTAACACATTTAGAGCTAAATATAGAGAATATCCGGGTGATATTTCTCGTGCTAGACAATTTGGCATCAACTGCCCAAGAACTGGAGCTGCTTGCTCTACTTCAACTGATAATGTGGCCGCAACTGATTCTGATGGTGCGACAGACGGTGCTTTGGGTAATGGTGATGGTGATTTTAACCTAGAGGATAGTGATAATACGGCCACTGATGCAACAGCTTTTGGTAGTTTTTCAGGTGAGATAGCCAATTTTTGGGTTCATTTGTCTAATACGCTTTTAGTTAAAGGTAATTATACGCAGTCAACAACGGCTTGTGCTGATGCGACATGTGTTGCTATCGCTGGTCAAACATTCCCTGATGCGTCAGTTGGTAATGGAATTGTTGCTTTGACGGAAGCGGGTAGAATGTTCTGGGTGGTAGGCGTTGCATCTACATTTGATAATACTCTTAATGCTAATGCTGTAATTGGCTCAGCTGAAGGTACTGCAAATACCCCTTGGCAACAGACCTTATCGCCAGAAGAGGCTTATGGTTTAGATTCTAAGCTTGATGATGGAATTCCTGCTACTGGAATTGTTAATATGGTTGCTTCTTATAACGGAACATTTACACTGGATGAAGCGGGTGCAGGTGAGTGCTCAGTAACAGCCGGCTCATATGCACTAGCGTTAGATACTAAAAATTGTGCTTTAAGAGTTAGGGCTTCAGGTTAAAAAACATTGTGATGAAAAATATAATTTATAAATCAAGTAAAAAATCAGGTTTTACATTAGTTGAGTTAGCTATAGTTTTGGTTATAGTTGGCTTGCTAGTTGGTGGCGTTTTGCAGGGGCAAGAATTAATTGCTCAAGCTCAGATTAGGTCAGTTGTATCTCAAATTCAAAGTTTGGATACATCTCTTAACACATTTAGAGCTAAGTATAGAGAATATCCGGGGGATATTAGCAGGGCTTCGGCTTTTGGTATTAACTGCCCAAGAACAGGTGCGGCTTGTTCTGGTGCAACAGACAATGTTGCGGATACTGATTCAGATGGCGGTGCTGATGGTGCTGATGGTGATGGTGATGGTGATTATAACTTGGAAGATTCTGATAACACAGTTGCAACAACTGCAGCATATAGTGCATTTGAAGGTGAGATAGCAAATTTTTGGGTGCATTTATCAAATACACTTTTAGTAAAAGGTAATTTTACGCAAGTTGATGACTGTATAGATAGTGGAACAGCTTGTTTAGCCACGGCTGGCGTAAACTTTACTGATGCTCCAATAGGTAACGGTATAATAGCATTAACAGAATTTGGAAGAATGTTTTGGGTATTAGGTGTGGGTAATCCTTCAGTTGATTTAGATGGTGGTGCTGCAGATGCAGATTCGCCTACAGCACAACAGCTAACACCTGAAGAGGCTTATGGTATAGATTCTAAAATAGACGATGGAAGGCCAGAAACAGGCATTTCTCAGGCTATATCAGCTTTTAATGCCACAGCTGGTGTGTTCACTTTAGATACAACGGGTGGCAATGGTTGCTTTACTGTTGCAGGTGCTTATGCATTGGCAACAAATGCTAAAAGATGTTCTATAAGAGTTAGAGCATCTGGTTAATTAGGTTAATCAAACCTTTGGAGTATAATGGTAAATATTAATAAAAATAATAAAGCTTTCACGCTAATTGAGCTTGCGATAGTTTTAGTTATTGTTGGTTTATTGGTGGGTGGTGTTCTACAAGGTCAAGAGCTTATCAAGCAATCACAAATTCGTTCTGTTGTTTCTCAGGTGCAAGAAATGGATACTGCAATTAACACATTTAGAGCAAAATATGCTCAATATCCGGGAGATATAAGTGATGCATCTTCTTTTGGAATAAACTGCCCTAGGGGTGTTGTATGTGATGCTACAACTGATAATGTATCTGATGTTGTTGCAGCGGGAACAGATGGTGCAGATGGTGATGGTGATGGTGATTTTAATCTAGAAGACTATCACGCAGATGCTACAAATGCTACAGCTTTTGATACATTCGGTGGAGAGATAGCAAATTTTTGGGTTCACCTTTCAAATACTCTATTAGTTAGAGGTAATTATACTCAAACCGATGATTGCTCAACCGCTTGTGCGGCAGCAGTAGGGGTAAACTTTCCATCATCACCACTTGGTAATGGTTTAATTGCATTAAGTGAGGCCGGAAGAGTTTTTTGGGTTATTGGAACTGGAACTAGCGTTGCAGATTTAGATGGAGGTGCAGGCGACGGAGATTCACCAACAGCTCAGCAACTAACGCCAGAAGAGGCATATGGTTTAGATTCAAAATTAGATGATGGTGCACCAGATAGTGGTATAGTTAGGGCTACTGCTGCATATAATACAGTAGTTGGATTTTTTACTGATGATACTACAGGTGGTAATGGTTGTTTCACTGCTGCGGGTGTATATGCACTAGCAACTGAAGCTAAGAGATGCACTATTAGGGTTAGAGCTTCAGGCTAAAATCTTAATTGCTCTCTTTTTCATCAAATGGGTTTTTACTTCTTTTGAGGCTTATTCTTATGGGGGTTCCGATTAATCCGAACTCTTTTTTGAAGCTATTAACTAAATATCTAATATAACTCTCAGGAAAGCCTTTAAGGTTCGTGCTACTAAAAATTACAATTTTTGGTGGCCTTGAAGAAACTTGCGTGGCATATTTAAGTTTAACCCTTCTTCCTGCACAAATTGGGGGCATATTAGCTTCTAAAGCTGCCTCAAGCCATTGATTAATTTTTGATGTTGAAATTTTCGCATTCCAATCTTCAAAAACCTTTATAACTTCTTTTAGTAATTTATTAATACCCTTATTTTCTAATGCAGAAATGCAATAATAAGGAACATTTTTACCTTGATGAAAAGAAAAATCTAATAGTGATTCAATTTTATCTTTCATTTCTTTCTGTTGCTCACTATCTAGTTTATCCCACTTATTTAGGGCAATTATCAAGCCTTTACCTTCTTGAAAAATAAGATCAGCTAAGTGTAATTCTTGTTTATCAATTCCAGCTTCAGCATCTACAACTAATACTGCTATATTGCAATTATTAAGCGTTTTTATAGTATCATCAACCGATAATTCTTCCTCAATTTCGCCGTTTTTATGTTTTTTACGAATGCCTGCTGTATCATAAAGATAAATTTTTTCGCCCTCAAATTCACATTCTACAAAAACTGTATCTCTAGTAGTGCCGGCAATATTTGATATTATTGAGCGGTTTTCACCCAAAATTGCATTAAATAAAGTGGATTTACCAACATTAGGCCTGCCCAAGATAGCTAGTTTCAGAAGGGGTTTTTCATCTTCAATATCGGGTGAGATATCAAATTTTTCTGATTCTGCAATTTCTTCAATTCTCTCATAAAGCTCGCCCACGATTGCATGCTCTGCTGAGATAATTACTGGATCACCAAAACCTAGAGAGTGAGCCTCAAAAATGCCGGGTGCACGATTTTCATTTTCACATTTATTAACAACAAGTAAAATTTTCTTCTTGGATTTTCTTAATTTTTGAGCAAAAAACTTATCTTTATCTAAAACGCCCGCCCTGCCATCTATTAAAAATAAAACTAAATCAGCCATTTCTATGGCTTTATCAGTTTGTGTCATCATTAATTCTTCAATACTATCTTTTTTAGGAGTTTCTAGGCCAGCCGTATCAATAATTTCAAAATTGATGTCGTTATAATTAACTTTATAGCTTTTTCTATCTCTTGTAAGGCCGGGCTTATCGTGGGTTAGGGCAATTTTCTTACCAGCTAAACGATTAAATAAAGTGGATTTACCAACATTTGGCCTACCAATTATTGCAATTTTGAACATCTATGATATACGCAGTTAAATTTTTACGATTTTACATTTTATATTAACCAATACAAGCCAAAAAAATGAGACAAGAAGCCCTAGAAGCTATTAAAAATATTAAAAAATCATTTTCTGTAATTGCGAGGTGTCTTTGACAAAGTAAACCTTGAAAATAAACTTAAAAACCTTGAAGAAAAATCATCTGCAGAAGATTTTTGGAATAATCAAAAAGAAGCACAATCCATTCTAAAAGAAAAATCCGCGATAGAAAATAAGCTAAATAGTTATAATAAAATTCTAACTGAATATGAAGATGCAGAAATATTAAGCCAGCTAGGTGTTGAAGCAAACGATAATTCTGTAATAGAAGAAGCTGAAAAATCTTTCATTGATCTTGAGAAAAAAATAAAAAAATTTGAGCTTGAAGCGCTTTTTACTGGTGAGGCAGATGCTAATAATGCTTTCTTAGAAGTTCATAGCGGTGCGGGCGGCACAGAAAGTTGTGATTGGGCAGAAATGTTGCTTAGAATGTATATTAGATGGGCTGAATCTAATAATTTCAAGGCAGAAATATTAGATGAGCTACAAGGCGAAGAAGCCGGAATAAAATCTGCAACTATTAGAATAATTGGTGAAAATGCTTATGGCTGGTTAAAAGGTGAAAATGGCGTGCATAGGCTGGTTAGAATTTCTCCGTTTGATGCAAACGCAAAAAGGCATACTTCTTTTGCTTCAATTACAATTTATCCAGAAGTTGATGATAATATTGATGTTAAAATTGAAGATAAAGATGTTAGAATTGATACTTTAAGAGCTTCAGGGGCAGGGGGGCAACATGTTAATAAAACTGAATCAGCAATTAGATTAACGCATATACCAACAAATATTGTTGTTTCTTGCCAAAATTCTAGATCACAACATACAAACAAAGCTGAGGCTTTTAGAATTTTAAGGGCAAAATTATATGAGCTTGAGCTTAAAAAAAGGGAGGCGGAAAAGCAAATAGCAGAGGATAATAAATCAGATAATAGTTGGGGTAACCAAATTAGATCATATGTTCTGCACCCTTATCAAATGGTAAAAGATTTAAGAACAGGTTTTGAAACATCTGATACAAGTGGGGTTCTTGATGGTAAATTACAAGGTTTTATGAATTCTTGGCTTTCTGGAGAAAGAAGAGAAAATTAATTTTATTTACTTAAATTCCTCACCATAATAAACACCCCATAGATTTTGAGTTTCAACATATCCGCTAACTTCTGAGGCTTCAACCTCACAAAAACCTTGCTTGCAATAATCTATAACAACTACAACGCCATTTTGTAAAATTGCTTTTACTGAAGATTGAACAGAGGCAGAGCCAAATAATTTAGTATTATTATTTTTTATTATTGCTGTTCTTTTACCAGATAATTGTGATTTATGAATCCAGCCCTCATCACCTTGAATATCTCTAATTTTTCGCCAATGCTCATATTCTTCAATTATTTCAAGTGGAATTTGCTTTCTAACTAGCACCCATTTTATAGGATATCTTTTTCCGGGGCCAGAACGCACATTGGCTTCTTTAGAAGAAAGCGAGGCAAATCTTGGAATTGGAAGGCCAGTTGGTTTAATTTCTTCCGCAAGTGCATCGACTATATTAAAAGCAAAAAAAAGGCAGAGAAAAATTTTAACTAATTGTTTTTTCATAAAAATTATAGGTAAATATCAGAATTACTATTTTGTGTAGGAAGAAATCTTATTATTAATATCTTCTAGAAGAATTTCATCAGAATTTTCTTTATCATAGTAATCTTTTGCTTTTTTCCACTGATATAGTGCTTCTTTTCTACGACCTAACTTCCAATATAAATCACCTAAGTGAGAATTTATAACAGAATTATAAGGTAGGGCTAGTGATGCTTGCTCCAAAAATGGTAGTGCTTCAACATAATAGCCGAGCTTATATAAAGCCCAACCATAACTATCTAAAATATGAGGTGCCCCACCACTTTTTATAACTGCTGCTTCAAGCATAGCCCTTGCTTGCTTAATATTTTTATTTTTTACCAGCCAACTATATGCAAGATAATTTAGAACCTCTGGATTTTCAGGGTTAAGTTGAACAGATTTTTTAAGATATGATTCAGCATTTTGCCAATCCCCTGTTTTATCATAAGCTATGCCAAGGTTAAAAAACAAATTCCAATGATCAGGAACTAAATTTTTAATTTCCTTTTCTGCAATTTTATATTCTTTAATAGCTTGCTTATAGTTTTTCCTATTTAGATTTATACCACCTTTTGCAAAGGCAATTTGGAAGGTAAGCTCATTATTTGCGTTAAGATTTTTCAAAATTTCAAGGGCGTCTTCATCTTTTTGCAAATTATGCAAATTTATAGCTTTAGAAAATTGAGCATCTTTGTAATTGGGATCAGATTTTTCAACTTCATCATATACAATATTTGCTTCTTCAAGCCTGTTCATTGATTCAAAAATCATTGCAAGCAATTTTTTTAGCTTGTAAAGCTCAGGATCTAAATATCTAGCAAGACGAACATATATAACGGCTTCTTCAAGATTTTTGCTTTGTAATGAATATTGAGATAACTCAAAGAAAACTTCTGCAATAAATTTTCTAGCTTTAATTTCAACTGGGTAATCTTTACCCTCAATAAGAATAGGCTTATTATTTGCTAAATCATTTATCATTGCCCTATTAAATGAAAAAACTGAAAGCATATATGTAACTGTTATGTTATCAATAACAGAAAAGGCATTTTTATAATCTTCATTAACCGCATAAGACCAAGCTAAAATTAATGGCAGAACCACAGCATCAAGGTGGCTTTTATCTTCAACGGAAGGGCTAGTAATATCTTTTAGAAGCTGATAATTTTGCTTAGTGTTCTTTTCCTTAAAATTTTCTAACGCAACAAGAAGATAAGGGATTGGTGATAATTTGCTTGGTTTTGTATTATTTTCTTTATCTAATTCAATATTTCTTTTTGCCTGAATAATAGCATTTTCGTAATCACCCTTAAAAAGATAAATTCCATATAATTTATTTAATATATCAATATTATCAGGGTCTTGCTCAATAGCTTTTTCATAGAATTTAACAGCGTTACTAAAATCACCAGTTTTTTGTGCAACGGAAGCCGTAAGAAAATCTCCGTATGATGAAGATTTTACAGAGTTACTATCATCAACAATTTCAATAGAATCTTTTTTAATAACTATATTAGCAACATTAAATTTTCTAAGTAACTCAATGCCTATGATAAGCACTAAAAATAAAATAGTTAAATAAAAAATCTTTCTCATTTTTAGATGGTTTTAATTTTGTTCTTTATTTTGGAAAATGATTCAATCGCAAAATAAATATATATTATGTGAGTAATAAAATAAACTAAATTTGTGTAGTTAAAAATTTTTACTCCAGCCCCATAAGTTACACATTCAAATATAACAATTGGTGTTAATGTAAAGGCAGAAATTTTTAAGCATAATTTATATTCAAAAATATAGTTTTTTATCAAGATGCTAAGCATAGCACCAACTATAAAACTATATAATATTGTGCTGATTAAAAACTTCACTAAAAACCATATAAAGCAAAAAAATAATATTACATAAAAAGGGGTGTTAATGATTGATAAAAAATCAAAGTAAAATTTATCAATTCTAAATAATTTTTCATTTTCGTTTTTATTATCAAAATATTTTTCAAATGAATTAAAAACCTCATTTGCAGGCAGGGAAGTTTGAATATTATTTATTTCATCATTAAAAATTAATTCATTATCTTTCAAAATAACGGGGCTATTATTATAGTCTGATTTTGTTAATTTTCTTTCAGTATCAATTATCGCAAGTATTTCATTGCTATGATTTTTAATAATAGTTGGCTCAAAATTATCAGAGTAAAACTGATTATTCTTATATATAATTTCTGGAGATTGGCTTTTTATAAATTCAATTTCTTTGTCTATAATTTCATTATTAATTGAAGAAAAAATTGGCAATTCTGATGAAATAATTTGGTTTAAGGTTTTTTTAGCATTCAAAGAAACCGGAATTGCAACAAGCATTGCAAGTATTAATAAATATTTGAAATAGGAAACTTTTCTTGCAAAAAATAAATTAAAATAAAATTCTCTACAATATAGGCTTTTATAGAGTGATTTTAAGTAAAAAATTTTATTCATAAATTTTGGTAAAATTTTCTAGCTTTTTCTAAATCTTCAGGCGTATCAACACCAAGTGGCACTTCATTTGTTTCAATCACGCCAATAGATAAATTATTTTCTAAAGCTCTTAATTGTTCAAGTTTTTCTCGCTTCTCAAGTTCACTAGCTGGTAAATTTACAAATTTTTCTAGAGCTGAAATTTTATAAGCATAGATGCCAATGTGATGCCATAAATCCCCCTCACCATAAGGTGCGGTAGCCCTAGTAAAATATAAGGTTTTACCAATTTTTATATCATCAGATTTATTTTGATTTTGCCAGCTAACAATCGCTTTTACAACATTCGGGTTCGTTTTTTCTTCATCAATATTAATTTTTGCAACGGCAGTTACAATATCAAAATTAAATTCTTTATTTGAAATTGCTTTGATGCATAAATTTATAATATCAGGTGAAATTGTTGGCAAATCACCCTGTAAATTGATTACATATTCAAATTTATTTAGTAAGTTGAGCCTTTTTAAGCCTTGATAAATTCTATCAGTTCCAGATGCAAGCCCTGCATCGGTTATTACCGCTAAACCATTGTTTTTAATAATTACTTCGGTAATTTCAGGTTCTGCCGCGGCAACAAAAATATCTTTAATGCTGGTTTTTTTAGCTTGCTCATAAACTCGTAAAATCATTGGTTTTCCTTGAATGTCAGCAAGTGGTTTATTCGGAAGCCTTGTTGAGCCAAGCCTTGAGGGTATTGCAATAACTACAGACATATAAAATTAGAAATTTAGTTGTTGCTTTATAAAATATTTTTTGTATAAGGCAAATTCTTTGAAATTAAAGGCTTAAAATTATGAAAGCAGGCATACACCCAGATTATCATCAAATCACAGTTAGAAGAACTGATGGTTCTGAATTTGTAACTTTTTCTACTTATGGTAAAGAAGGCGATGTTCTTCAGTTAGATGTTGATACATTAAACCACAACGCTTGGGTTGGTGGTAAAACTAAAGTTAACGAAAAAGCGGGCAATGTTGCTAAATTCAACCAAAGATTTGGTGCAGTTAATTTCTCAGCATCTGCTGGTAAGGTTGATGCTTCAACGCTTGCAGAAAAGCCTAAGAAAGCTGATGCATCTAAAGATGTAGCAAAGAAAAAGAAAAAATAACAATAGAACTTTCTTAGATTATCAAATTTCAAAGCCAGCTTTGCTGGCTTTTTTTGTTGTGTATTAGGTTTTTGGTATTAACAAAGTTTTTTAATACCAACACCTAAACCCTAGAACCTAGCCCCTAGAAAATATTTATAATGAAAAAAGTTGAAATATATACAGATGGTGCTTGCTCAGGTAACCCCGGAAAAGGTGGTTGGGGGGCGGTGCTTTTATATAATTCTGCACAAAAAGAAATTTCAGGCTTTGAGTCGCAAACTACAAATAATAGAATGGAGCTTAAAGCACCAATTGAAGCCTTGAAAATCTTAAAAGAAAAATGTGAAGTTAATATTTATACTGATAGTAGATATGTTCAAGAAGGTATGACAAAATGGATTTATTCTTGGCAAAAAAATGGCTGGAGAAATTCAAACAAAGAAGAAATAAAAAACTCTGATTTATGGCTTGAGCTGCTTGAATTATCTAAAAAGCACGAGGTTAAATGGCACTGGGTTAAAGGGCATTCAAGTAACATCTTAAATAATCAAGCAGATAAACTAGCAAGGCAAGCTATAGAAAATAATAGATAAACAAAAGTTTTAGTGTAAATAGGTTTTATCAATAATATTTTATTTTCAATGGAAAAACCAATCTGGCAGTGGGTGATATTTGGGGTGATAGTTCTAACCCTATTAATATTAGATTTAGGAGTTTTTAATAAAAAAGATAAAGAATTTTCTTTTAAGGAAAGTGCTATTTTTAGTGCTTTTTATGTTATTATAGCCTGTTTGTTTGGTTTATATATTTACTATAATCTTGGTTATGAAAGCTCAGCGTTATATTTTACAGGCTATATAATTGAAAAAACCTTATCTTTGGATAATGTTTTTGTAATTTCTATAATTTTTACATATTTTGCAATACCTAGAATTTATCAGCATAGAGTTTTATTTTGGGGTATAGTTGGCGTTCTAATTTTAAGGGCAATTTTAATTGCAGTTGGTGCAACTCTCATTTCTCATTTTCATTGGGTATTATATATATTTGCGGTTTTCTTGATTTTTACAGGGTTCAAAATGTTTTTTGGAAATGATGAAGAAATTGATCTTGAAAAGAATAAAATTTTAATTTTTTTGAGAAAAAACTTCAAGATTACTAAAGAAATTCAAGGTAATAAATTTTTTGTAAGAATTTTAGAAAATGGCAAAAAAGCTACTTATATGACACCACTTTTTGTTGCCTTATTAGTAGTTGAATTTGTAGATTTAGTTTTTGCTCTTGATAGCATTCCTGCGATTTTTGCTATAACCACTGACCCATATATAGTTTATACTAGCAATATTTTTGCGGTGCTTGGCTTAAGGGCTTTATATTTTTTCTTAGCGGAAATGGTTCATAGATTTATTTACTTAAAACCTGCACTTGCCATAGTTTTAATATTTATTGGCTCTAAAATTTTTATAAGTGATTTCATTTTAGGCGGAGAAAAATTCCCAATAAATATTTCAATCTTAATTACAACCGGCATTATTAGTGCAGGGGTTATTTATTCATTAATCAAAACTAAAAATAAGTAAAATCTCTTGAAGGGTTAAAAGTTTAATGTATAAGCCGAAAATAACTTAATTAATTTTAATATTTATATGGCTATTGAAAGAACATTATCAATTCTAAAACCTGATGCAACTAGAAGAAATTTAACTGGCAGAATTAATGCTAGATTTGAAGAAAGTGGTCTTAGAATCGTTGCACAAAGAAGGGTTAGGCTTAGCAGACTACAAGCTAGAAATTTCTATATAATGCATAAAGATAGGCCTTTTTATGATGAGCTTGTTGAGTTTATGGTTTCTGAGCCAGTTGTTATTCAAGTTTTAGAAGGTGAAAATGCAGTTGCTAGAAATCGTGAAATTATGGGTGCAACAGACCCAAGCAAAGCGGCTGCTGGCACAATTAGAAAAGACTTTGCACTTAGTATCGGTGAAAATTCAGTTCATGGCTCTGATAGCTTAGAATCTGCGGAAAGAGAAATCAGATTCTTTTTTGCTGATATTGATATTGTTGGATAATTTTTGTGCAAGGGAATAAGATACAGCTTCGTAAAAAATATCGTGAAGCTAGAAATTTATTACCTGAAAACAAAAGAAAATTATTAAGTAGAGAAATTTGTAGAAATTTTTTTGCAAATATTAAAGTTCCAAGAAATTCTGTTATAGCTGGCTATATTGCCTCTGAAAGTGAGGTTGATATTTCATTGCTTCTTGATTTATTTGCTGAAGAAAACCACAAAATTTGTATGCCTTGCGTTTTAGCAGAAAATAAACCTATGGTTTTTAGGGAATATAAAAAGGGCGTAAATCTTATAAAAAATAAGAAATATAATTTTCTTGAATTACCTGAAAATCTTCCAGAAATACAGCCTTATTTGATAATAACTCCTTTAGTTGCATTTGATACTGCAAAAAATAGAATAGGGCAAGGTGGTGGCTTTTATGATAGAACTTTTGAGATGCTACAAGATTATGCAGAGTTCTTAGCGATAGGGGTTGCTTTTGAATGTCAAAAAGCACCTTTCATAATTTCCGAAAATAAAGATTATAAACTAGATGCAATAGTTACAGAAAAACAAGTTTATATTTAACATTGTCTATAGCTACAAATGAAAGCCTATAACACATTAATTAAATTATCTAAGCAACAGCTTGATGAAAAAAGGCGAGAGCTAACAAATTTACTAGATAAAAAAGAAGAATATTTACTAAAAATTAAAAATTTAGAAAATGAATTAAGGGAAGAATTTAAGAGGATTTCAAACAACAGCAATCTAGATATTGAAATTAAAAGCCAATTTATGAATTATGCAAATGGGGTATTAAATAAGCAAAATGATTTAATGAATTTGGCTGAAAAATTAAACCCTGAAATTAACAAACTTAATGATGAAATATTTATTATTTTTGGTGAAATGAAAAAAATTGAAATTTTTAGAGATATTAAAATTGAAGAAGAAGAGAAACTATTTCAGAAAAAAAACCAACTTGAATTAGATGAAGTTGCGATAAATAATTTTATTCGTAACCAGAAATTTTTTTAACAGAATGAACTCTATAGGGCGTGGTATCAGCACTTTTGTAATATGTTCTCATTAAAAGTTCCGCAATAAAACCAGTTGTGATAAGTTGCACGCCAGCAATTAATAGCAATATACCTATAAAGAATAATGGCCTACCACCAATATCTTCACCTAAAATTTTTAAGATAAGCAAATAAAATTCTATCAAAGAGCCAAATCCTAGAGAAACCAAGCCTAATGAGCCAAAGAGATGCATTGGTTTTTGGCGGTATTTTATAAAAAAGCCCATCAATAATAAATCACTAGCAACCCTTAATGTTCTTGATAAACCATATTTAGAAACGCCAAATTTTCTTGGGTGGTGTTTTACATCAACTTGTGCAATTTTAGCACCTTTTAGGCTTGCGAGAATTGGAATGAATCTGTGTAATTCGCCATATAAATCTAAAGATTTCGCAAGCTCTGTTTTCATAACTTTTAGAGTACAACCATAGTCAGAAACTTCAATTTTGCTAATGCCATAAATTAATCTATTAGCAATTTTACTTGGTATTTTTCTCAAAATAAGGCCATCTTTCCTTTTTGCTCTTTTGCCAGCAACCATATCCAAATCTTCATTCTTAAGTTTTTCTAGCATTAATGGAATATCTGTGGGATCATTTTGTAAATCCCCATCAAGAAAGGCTAAATACTCACCTTCTGCGTATTCTATGCCTGCTGCCATTGCTGAGGTCTGTCCAAAATTTCTAGTAAATTTAACTAATTTTATGTTACCTTCTTTAAGGTTGTTGATTTTTTCAATGGAAGAATCTTGGGAGCCATCATCAACAAAAACTATCTCATATTTAAGATTTTTTATGGCGTTTTTAATTGCTTCAACCAGCGGAAATAAATTATCTTCCTCATTATAAATTGGTATCACAATTGAAAGATCTATTTTAGAAGAAAAACTCATTTTTAGAATTTATATTTAACCTGAAGTAAAGCCATTCTTGGAATTTCTGAGGCAGTTGAATAAATGATTTCATCAAATTCTTGATGGTTATCATCAAATAAATTTTGCCCAGTAAGTGAAATTTCAATATCCTCAGTTGGTGAATACATAAAGCTAGTATCAAACCTTGTAAAGCTCTCAACAAATCTTTTTCCACCCGTTCCTGTAAAATAGATAATGTCATCATAAAAATATAATGCATTATTCATTGAAAGTTTATCGTTAAAATTATAATTTGAAATTAAATTATACTGAAAAGTTGGGCTTCTATTTTCATCTCTAGCAAGCCCTGTATCTGTGCTTCCTATGTGGGTATGAAAATTTTGCTTTATGAAAGAATAACCAAATTTCATATCCCAATTTTGTTTAATTCCCCAAATTGCGAAGGAATCAAAACCATAAGTTTCGCCAAAACCATTATTATTTACTCTTAAAATCTGAGTAGGGCCAGAAAACCTATTAAAATCTATGGTTCTAAGGTCGCTATAATCATTGTAAAAGAAACTAGTTTCAAAATATACATCCTTTCTAACATTACTTCTAAAGCCCATTTCATAAGCGTTTAGATTTTCTGATTCGTAGTTAGAGTTTCCTTCAATAAATGCAGCACCATATGGTAAGCCAGCAGGAGCAAATAATTGAAAGCTATTTTCCCCTCTAGATGGTAATCTTACAGCTCTAGAAATTGCCCCCCAAACTGTATGATCATCATTAATATGATATAATAGCCTTGCATTTGGTTGAATTTCAAAATTAGTGAAGTCATTATAATCAAATTTTGAACCTAGAATTAAAAATAACTTTTCATCTATGAGTGCAATTTTATCTTGAAAAAATGTATTAAAAATATTGAAGTTAGTGCTTTCAGGTCTGTAAGCTAAGTGTGCAGTATTACCTAAATTGTCATTTATTACTCTATTGCCAATGCCTGAGGTAATATTATGCCTGCCAACATTATATTCAAACTGCCAATCAAAATCATAAGTTATTATTTCTTGCTCTAGAATTGGAAGAATATCTCTATAAGCATAGTCAACATAGGTTTGAAGTGTTGATTGAACTTCGCCAATTGGAATATTCCATTTAAGCATTACATTACCACCTGAAAAATCTTCCCCCAAATCCACATTTGAAATGAAGGGTGATGATGAGGTTGGCATTTGCAAATCAAGGCTTCTTCTACCTGTATAAAAATCCCCTTGTAATGAGTATTTACCATATACAGATTCCATTCTAAAACCTGCTTGGCTTTTATTCCAATTATCATCATTGCTTCTTTCAACGCCAACTCTTTTGAAATCTGAAAATTCTTTATGGTTGGCATAAATTCTGTAATAATCAAAATCTTCTGTTCTGAATGAATTTCTAGTTTCTATAGCATTTTCGTGAGTTCCTATGGTCGTTTTAGCGTGAGATGTTTGGGTTTTTCTAGCCTCTTTAGTAATAATATTAATTACACCATTAACTGCATTTGGCCCCCATAATGTTCCACCCGGCCCCCTTATTACTTCTATTCTATCTATATCATCTATTGGATAGTCTTGAATATCCCAATAAACCCCAGAAAATAAAGGGGTATATAAAGTTCTGCCATCAATTAATACTAATAATTTGTTTGAAAACTGCCTATTAAAACCCCTTATTGAAATAGCCCAACTATTTGCGGTTGTTCTTGAAACTTGAACACCCGGAACCATTCTAAGAGCTTCTGGAATTGATGTGATGCCAGCTTTTTTAATATCTTTTGATTTTAATACATAAACTGAGCCTGCAACTTCTTTAACTTTTTCTGGGCGTTTAGAGCTTGAATAAATATCTAGTTGATCATATTCTTCTGCTGACATATTAAGATATTTATCAATCTCTTCTTGCGTTACTGAGGAGAAATCAAAGTTTTCCTCATTACCGTATGCATAAGCTATGGTAGCTAATTGCATAATCAAAGCTAAAGTGATAATTGCAAATTTATTTTTCATATAAAACCTCTGGGTTTTCAAAACAAATAACATAAACTTCAATGCCAGCCTTGGCATAATATTCAACAGCACCTAAATATTTAGTTTCAACAAAATTAAAAAAATTAGAAGCAAAACTCTTAAATAATCTTACCCTAGCTTTTGTTGAGCTTATAAACAAATATTTTACTTTTAACTCTTTAGTTAATTCATAAAATTTCTTAAATGCAGCCATATAGTGATTTGGGTTTTTCCTGTAATCAGTGTGCATTGCATATCTAGAAACTTCACAATATTTATTATTTTGTAAATCCAAATCTGGAAAAACATTTTGATATGTAAATCCAAGCATTTCATTGGGTAATGAAAATTTTGCTTCTTTATTATTTGTTGTTACTCTAACCCCTGATATAAGTTTATTATTGTGAGTAACCCTTAAAAAATGACTATAAAAATCTCTTGGGTCAATTTTTTTATATGCATCTGGTAAATTAAGCTCATTTTCATAATATTCGTCTATTAGCCCAGTATATTCCTTCAAAAATTTTGGATCTCTTGACCACTCATATTCTATCTCGTCTGAGTTTTTTGTAAGTTCATTTGCAAAAATAGTTGTTGCTGAAAATTTTTCTGCAGAATTTTTAGTTACAGCTGTAAATTTCATATTCATAAATCGAAGATATTAAAAAGGTTGATAAGTAGTATAAAAATTAGATAAAATTTTAGATAATTTTGAAGAAATACAAGATTTGTATTAATTTTGCAACTGCTTTAGTAACTTAAAGTTGAGTTTTTTGGGGATATTCAACTGATTTTAGTTTTAAGATTATATATTTCTTCTAGTGCTTGCTTTGGCGATAAATTATCTGGTGAGAGATTTTTAATATATTCAATTAAAATTTTTTCATTTTCCCGTAGGGAATTTTTATTATTTTTTTGCAAAGTATTTATTGAAAACAAGGGTAAATCCTCACTAAAAATTTTTGCTGGGTTATGCTGGTTATTTTTTTCTAAAATCTCAAGAATTTGATTTGCCCTATTGATAACTTTATTTGGAATACCCGCTAATTTTGCAACATTTATTCCATATGATTTTCCGGCAATTCCGTTAATTATTTTATGAGAAAAAATTATCTCATTATTCCATTCTTTAGTTTCTGTTGTGTGCAGTGATATTTTATTTAGTTTTTCATTAAGCTCTGTTAATTCATGATAGTGTGTTGCAAAAATTGTTCTGCAACCGATAAAATTATGAATATATTCAAGCACTGACCAAGCTATTGAAATACCATCATAGGTGGAAGTGCCCCTGCCTATTTCATCTAGAATTACTAGAGATTTACTGGTGGCATTATTTAGAATTGTTGCGGTTTCAACCATTTCCACCATAAAAGTTGAATGACCTTTTGCAAGATTGTCAGAAGCCCCAACCCTGCTAAAAATTTTATCTACAACCCCTATTTTTGCATAAGAGGCCGGAATAAAACTTCCAATTTGAGCCATAATTGCAATAACCGCATTTTGCCTTAAGAAGGTAGATTTTCCGCTCATATTAGGCCCTGTAATTAGCCAAATTTTATCTTCTTCACTAAGCGAAATATCATTAGCAATAAATTTAATATTAGATAATTCTTTGAGATTATTTTCAATAACTATGTGTCTTGCGTCTTTCAAAATAAAATTTTCACTTTCATCAATTTCTGGCTTTGTAAGATTATGATTTTCAGCAAACTCAGCTAGTGAGGAATAAAAATCAATTAAAGCTATTGAATTTGCATTTTGCAGTATGTTATCAGTTGCTAATTTTATTTTTTCACAAATTTCTCTAAAGATTTCAATTTCTAGTGCAATAGCGTATGATTGAGAATTAACAATTTTATTCTCAATTTCCCTTAATTCTTGAGTGGTATAACGAATATTATTCGCCAGAGTTTGCCTGTGAATAAAATAATTTGGGATTTTTTCAATTTGTGTGGGTGTAACTTCTAAAAAATAGCCCAAAATATTATTATGCTTAATTTTTAGATTGCTAATTCCACTTTCATTGCGATATTTTTCAATCAAATTATTTAATATGCTAACTGAATTTTCTTTAGTTTTGCGATAATCATCAAGTTTTGCATTATAATTTTCTTTAATAAAGCCACCTTCTGAAATGCTTGCTGGGGCTTGGTTTATAATCGCTTCATCTAGTAAGAATAAAATTTCTTGATTATCATATTTTTGAAATAGAGATTTTATATTACTTGGAATTTCAGAATGATAAGAATTTATTAAATAGCAAATATCTAAAAATGCCTTAAGGCTATGTTTTAACGCTTCTAAATCTCTAGGGTTTGAGCGGTTAAGATGTATGCGAGAAATTATTCTTTCAATGTCAGAAATTTGTTTCAGGCAAGAAATAATATTTTTTCTAAAATCATTATTTAACAATAAAAATTCTACATTGTTAAGTCTAGTTTCAATTTCATTTTTATTTATTAATGGTTTGGAAAGTGCTTTCTGTAAAAATCTTGCACCATTTGCGGTTTTAGAAAAATTCATTACGCTAAATAGAGAATTTTTACTGCCCCCGTTTTGAGATTTGAATATTTCTAAATTGCTAAAACTTGCAAAATCAATTTCCATAAAGTCAGAATTGTTTGATTTTTTAGGAAATAAAATATGCGGTTTTGCATTTGGAAATGTTGAGCTTATATAATCCAGCAAAACGCTACAAGATGCAATTTCTTGGTTTTCAAGGTTAAGAGATTCTAAAGTTTTGATATTGTAAAAATTTTTCAGTTTTTCTTTGCCTCTTTTTTCTGAAAATTGCGATTTATCAAAATTGCTAATTATTTTGCGATAATTATTAAAAATGGCGGAAAAAGACTTATCTGAAAATAATTCATCAGATATTAAAATTTCTTTAGGGTTTAATTTTTCAAGCTCAGAAAATAATTTTTCTTCACTGGTTTTCGTAACAAAAATTTCACCCGTAGAAACATCACAATAGGCTAAATAAAAAACCTGCTCATTTTTATTAATGCAAACCAAATAATTGGCAAAGTAGCCTTCAAGCAAGTTTTCTTCAGTAATGGTTGCAGGTGTTACAATTCTTGTAACTTCCCTTGTTACAACTGCTTTATAGCCCCTTTTTTTCTTAGCTTCTTCTGGGGTTTCAGTTTGTTCACAAATTGCAACTTTATAACCTTTCTTTATAAGCCTTCCCAAATAGCCCTCGTAAGAATGATGCGGAACTCCACACATAGGGGTTTCAACCCCATTATGCTCCCCCCTTTTGGTTAATACAATTTCAAGCTCACTTGAGGCAATAATGGCATCTTCAAAAAAGAGTTCATAAAAATCACCCATTCTAAAAAACAGCAGAATATCTTTATAATTTTTCTTAATTTCTAGATATTGTTGCATCATTGGGGTGATGCTAATTTGCTCTTCAGATGATGGTTTTTCTGTTTTTTTATCTACCAAAGACATTGATGAAATAAATATTTTACAATTAAAAGAATATATCAAAAATTTGATTTCTCAATGTTAGAAAATTTCAAATAAGTTAAAAAATCATTATCTCTGATTAGTGCTTTCTTGTATGGTATCTGTTTTTTGAAGGTGCTCTATCATATGTCTTAGCCTTTCTCCAGCTATTGGGTGTGCTCTAGGCTGTTTGGGGCTTAAAAGATTAGATATTAAACCCTCAGGCTTTGGTAGTCTTAATTTAGGGGTTAAATAAAATTCTGCACAGGCTTTAACAGCTTCTGTGAGGTTTGTTATTTTAGGTTTTGCCTCACCTAAAACTTCATGAAAATGAATATTTATAAGTGCATTAATGTCATTAAAATTTTGAGTTGCAAAGCTATCGCACTCAAGCTCTTTTTTACGCCCCCTACTTGAAGTAACATAAATACTAGGTATACTTATTCTTAAAGAATCATTGTGAACAATACTTAGAACTGATGTAGCAAATGCTGTAATGGCAACCTCATTTGTTAAGAAGTTGCCACCAGCCAATTTAGACGCAATTGCACAGCTTGCTGTAATCAAAATAGGTGAATATCTAAAGAGTGTATTTGTTCTAGGCGAGAGAATTTTTTCTAAAAAAGATTTGCCGTCCAAGCTGTGTCTTAATTCGTGTTTTAATATATATTCACATTCCCCTTCATCTAACCGTGATGCAAAATTTGCAGAAAGATTTATTGTGTTAGAATCAGGTGAGTAACTTGCACCTCCTCCATAATTTAAAATTCTTAATTGGGGTGGTTGCCAGTCTTTTCTTCTATTTGGAATTGTATGTAAATTCTTCAAGGTATACTTAATTGCATTTTCATATGCTCTAAAAGCACTTGGAAAACTGCGAGACAAGTTTGCCGTTTCTGATATATATATATATATATATATCATTTTCAGGCATTTTTAAGGCACTTGGTCCGGAGATTATAAATTTATTTTTATTAAAATCTAATGTAGGTAATCCCTTATATTTAAGGTCTACTTCAATTTCTGGAAATATCCAGCCATTCGGATTAAGAGGGGAGTCTTTGAGGGGTTCAAATTCATTTTTTGCTCTAGTGTAGGCATTATAAACTTTTGGAAAGTTTGATTTTAATTCGTTTAGATTTGCTTCTTCTAAAGCCATATGATTTTTTTATTTCATTTGTATCATAAAATAATTAAAAAATCGTTAAACAAGATGTGTGTTTTTTATTTTTTTACAGAATTTTTCTTAAAAAAACACTATAATTAACAAAATTTGTTGATAACATTTCTTTAACCAGTCTAAATTGCTTCAAATAATCAAAGAAATATTTATGAAAAATGCTGTAATTGTAGATTTTTTGAGAAGCCCATTTACTAGGGCAACTAAAGGCGAATTTGCAGAAATCAGACCAGATGATTTAGCTGGAAGCGTTATAAAAGATATAGTTTCACGAAATAAATTAAAGGTTGAAGATATTGAAGATCTTAAAATGGGTTGTGCATTTCCTGAGGGGGAGCAAGGCTTGAATATAGGTCGTCAAGTTTGTTTTATAGCTGGGCTACCGATTTCTGTTGCGGGTGTTACAACAAATCGTTTTTGTGGCTCATCAATGCAAACTATTCACGATGCAGTTGGCTCAATTATGGCAGGTGCTGGTGAGTTATATATTTGTGCTGGCGTTGAATCAATGTCTAGAATACCAATGGGGGGCTTAAACCCCGGGCCTAACCCTGCTTTATATGAAAGCTATCCAGAAACTTATGACGGAATGGGCATTACCGCAGAAAGGCTTGCGGTTAAATATAAAATCTCTCGCAGGGAGCAAGATGAATTTGCTACTTTAAGCCATAAAAAAGCTGCAAAAGCTCAAGATGAGGGCAAGTTTGTTCAAGAAATTTCTCAATTTGGCGGAATTTCAAAAGATGGTTGCATTAGAAGGGATACTTCGCCTGAAACTCTATCTACTCTAAAGCCTGCTTTTGATGCGAAGGGAACGGTTACCGCTGGAACTTCTTCGCCATTAACTGATGGTGTGGCGGCAGTTATAGTTGCAGAAGAAGAATATGCTCGGAAAAATAATCTTAAAATTTTAGCAAGGGTGAAATCAATAGCGGTTTCTGGTTGTGCACCTGAAATAAT
The DNA here is from genome assembly GCA_964445765.1 of uncultured Rickettsiales bacterium. GTDB lineage: Bacteria > Pseudomonadota > Alphaproteobacteria > Rickettsiales > UBA8987 > JANPLD01. The sequence continues at coordinate 120,417 of CAYULD010000003.1, forward strand.
GGGTATAGGGCCAGTTCCTGCAACTAAGAAGGCTCTGCAAAGGGCTGGTTTGGAGCTTAAAGATATTGATATTATTGAGCTTAATGAAGCCTTTGCTGCACAATCTATTTCAGTCATTCGTGAGCTTGGTGCGGATATGAGCAAAATAAATCTTGATGGCGGGGCGATTGCATTAGGGCATCCGCTAGGTGCATCTGGTGCTAGAATTACCGGCAAAGCGGCATCTTTGCTTCAGCGTGAGGGTAAAAAATATGCCCTTGCAACGATGTGTATTGGTGGCGGGCAAGGTATCGCAACAATTTTGGAAAGGGTCTAATTTAAGCAATTATTAGTGCAAAGTGTAATTAATCTTTGTGCTTATTAATAACATGCACTTGAGATAGTAACTTGCACTGTAACTATGGTTGAGCAACAATATAAACAGCAGGAAAATTTGGATAGTAAAATCCAAAAAATTCTTGGTGTTGAAGAGGCAAAAAAAATTCACGGTATTTTAGAGGAGATTAAAGAAGCATTGGGAAAAGATTTTGATGTGCTTGTTGAGTTACTAGGGCAAGCAGAAGTTGAAAGTTTGGAGAAAGATACTGAAAAATTAATTGCTTTTATAGTTAGTAGCTTAAAAATTGATAAAAAATATTTGCTGAAACCTAAGCTCAAAAAGGCTTTATTGAAATATGTAAAATATATTAATGAGCTTACAGAGGGTATGAAAAAAAATTCTTTGCTTAATAAGTTAAGATCTTTTGGGCAAGATATTATGGAGATGATAAACCGCCAAGAAGTTGCTATAGGTAAAGGGCAAGATATTATGGAGATGAGGTAGTTTTTACCCCTGCCCTCTCCCTACTTGTAGGGAGAGGGAATAGAGGATGGATATAATTATAAAAATAAAAAAAGGTCAAAATTATGACAATAAATAAAGTAGCAGTGATTGGTTCTGGTGTAATGGGAAGCGGTATAGCTGCGCATATTGCGAATAGTAACACTAATGTTTTGCTCTTGGATATTCTGCCACAAGGGCAGGCTAATCGTAATGCGTTGGTTGATGGTGCGCTTGAAAAAATGCAGAAATCTGATCCTGCAATGCTTACGCACAAATCTAAGCTGAAATATATTCAAGTTGGCAATTTAGAAGATGACCTTGCGAAGCTGAAAGATTGCGATTGGATTATTGAAGTTGTGCTTGAAGATATAAAAGTTAAGCAAGAAACTTACAAAAAAATTAATCAGAATCGTAAAAAAGGATCAATTGTTTCTTCTAACACTTCAACAATTCCCCTAGAAAAATTGGTTGAAGGTTTGGGTTCTGAATTTGAGCAAGATTTTCTTATCACTCATTTCTTTAATCCGCCACGCTATATGAAATTGCTGGAGCTTGTTTCTGGCAAGAATACTCGTGCGGATGCAGTGAAAGAAATTGAAGGGTTCTGTGATGTTAAGCTCGGCAAAGGTGTAGTGAAATGCTTTGATAGGCCGGGTTTTATTGCTAATCGTATTGGCACATTCTGGCTAATGCGCGCGTTAAATGAAGTGGTTGATACGGGTGCATCTATTGAGCTTGCAGATGTTATGATGGGCAAGCCGATTGGCGTTCCAAAAACAGGTGTGTTCGGTTTAATGGATTTAATTGGTATTGATTTGCTGCCGCTTATTGCTCGCTCATTTGCACATAATTTGCCTAAAGAAGATGAGTTCAATAAAATTTTCAATCTGCCTGCGACTATTCAGAAAATGATTGCTGATGGTTATACTGGCAGAAAGGGCAAGGGTGGTTTTTATCGTATTAATCCTGAATCAAAAGAGAAGAAGGAAAAGCAAGCGATAGACCTAAAAACTGGTGAATATAGAAAAGCATCTAAGCCACGCCCTGCAAGTGCGGAAGCTGGCAGAAAATCTTTGGCGAATATTTTTGAAACTAAAGATGAAGGTTCAAAATATTTATGGCCAGTGTTGCGTGATACATTAATATATACGGCAAATTTAGTTGGTGAAATTGCATCTGACATCAAGCAGATAGATGAGGCGATGAAGCTAGGTTATAATTGGAAGATGGGGCCGTTTGAGATAATTGATAAAATGGCGATTGATGGTAAATCTGGTGCGAAATATTTTTCTGAAAAATTGAAATCAGAAGGTAAGCAAGTTCCAAAAATTATTGAGCAAATCGGTGATGGCTCTTTCTATAAAGTTGAAGGCGGTGCTAAGAAATTCTATGCCAATAATAATTACAATATAATTCCATTTGATAGTAATACTTTCACATTAGATGATATAAAAATCAACGCGAAACCAGTTCTTAAAAATGGCTCTGCCAGCGTGTGGGATATTGGTGATGGCGTGCTTGCGTTTGAGTTTACTTCAAAAATGAATTCGCTTGATCCAACAACTTTGGAATTAATAAATACGACAGTTGAAGAAGTTAAGAAGAATCACAAAGGGCTTGTGATGTATAATGATTCTGACAATTTCTGCGTTGGTGCAAATATTGGCGTGCTTTTGTTTGCGGCTAATACTGCCGCTTGGAAGGAGATTGATGGAATCATCAAACAAGGGCAAGATGCATATATGAATTTGAAATATGCGCCGTTCCCAGTAATTGGTGCACCTTCAGGTATGGCTTTGGGTGGCGGTTGTGAGATGATGCTTCATTGTGATGCAGTGGTTTCTCATGTGGAGTTATATTCGGGGCTTGTTGAAGTTGGTGTTGGTTTAGTGCCGGGTTGGGGTGGATGTAAAGAATTTGTTTATCGCCAACTTAAAAAGCGTGCTGAAGATGATAGATGGGCTGCAAAATTTGGTGGTTGGTTTAGTTGGCTATCACCAATTAAAACGCTGAACACAATGCCGCCGATAATTGAAACAATGACAAATATCTCAACGGCGAAAGTTTCAAAATCTGCTGAAGAAGCTAAGAGAATGCTTATCTTAAATGAAAAATCTGAAATTGTGATGAATCGCAAACGCCTACTTTCACAAGCTAAGAAAAAGGCGTTAGAGCTTTCAGTAAATTATAAAGCCCCAGAAACTTATTCAGTTAATTTGCCGGGTAAAACGGCTCGCACAGCTATTGAAATGAAGCTTCGTGAGATGGAGAAAACCAATCAGGTTACGCCATATGATATGATAGTTTCTCGTGCGGTTGCTTATGTAATTACGGGTGGTGATACATCAATCACTAAGCAAATTACAGAGCAACAATTGCTAGATTTAGAGCGTGAAGCTTTCATGGATCTTATCAAGAAAGCCGGAACGCTAGACCGTATCGAGCATATGCTTGATACTGGAAAACCATTGAGGAATTAGTAGGAGGTTTTATGCCAACATATCGTGCACCAGTTAGAGATTTTCAATTTGCTCTGAAAGAGTGGTTGAATATTGAACAATATCAAAATTCGGGAATGGAGGGTTTTGAGGATCTCTCCTTCGTTGATGCAATTTTAGAAGAAGGGGCAAAATATTGTGAAGATGTTCTGCACCCAATAAATCAATCAGGTGATATAGAGGGCTTAAAGCTAGAAAAAGGTGAAGATGGCTATAACAAAGTTATTCTGCCACAAGGCTTTAAGGAGGCTTACCAACAATATGTTGAAAATGGCTGGGGCAGTTTTGCTTGCGATAAAGCATATGGCGGGCAGGGCTTGCCGAATGTTATAAATACGCCTTTCATTGAGATGGTTTGCTCTTCAAATCTATCATTTGGGCTAATCCCGGGTTTAACGCATGGTGCTTACTCAGCACTTCATTTATATGGCTCTGATGAGCAAAAACAAAAATATTTACCTAAGCTTTCAACCGGTGAGTGGACGGGTATAATGTGTTTAACAGAGCCACAAGCTGGAACGGATTTAGGTTTAATAACAACTCGTGCAGAAGCAAATTCTGATGGTAGTTATGCAATTTATGGTAATAAAATATTTATTTCTTGTGGAGAGCACAACGCTGCAGAAAACATAGTGCATCTTATTCTTGCGAGGTTACCTAATGCTCCGGAAGGCGTGAAGGGTATTTCACTATTTGTTTCTTCAAAATATGATGTTCTGCAAGATGGCTCTATGGGTGAAAGAAACAAGGTAAATTGTGCCTCTTTTGAACATAAAATGGGTCTTCACGCAAGCCCAACTTGTGTGATGAATTATGATGGGGCTAAGGCTTGGCTTGTGGGTGAGCCTCACAAAGGCTTGCGTGCAATGTTTGCAATGATGAATGAAGCCCGCTTATTAGTTGGCATTCAGGGGCTTGGTATTGGTGAAATATCATATCAAAATGCACTTGCTTATGCAAAGGAAAGATTGCAGGGCAGGGCGCTTGCTGGTGCGAAATATCCTAATAAAAAAGCGGATCCAATCACTGTTCACCCAGATGTTCGCAGAATGTTATTATCTCAGCGTGCATTTGCTGAAGGTGGTAGAATTCTTGCACTTTGGATGGCATTAAATGTAGATATAATGCATAAACACCCAAATGAAGAGGAGCGAAAAATTGCTGATGATTTTGTTGCATTGATGACACCAATTACCAAAGCATATTTAACTGGTGAAGGAACGCAAGTTGCACATACTGGAATGCAGGTTCTTGGCGGTTATGGCTATATTAAAGAATATGGTATGGAGCAATTTTTGCGTGATTGCCGTATTACAGAAATTTATGAAGGAACAAACGGCGTGCAGGCGTTAGATTTAGTTGGGCGTAAAATGCCTATGGGAACAGGGCGTTTGTTGAGGCGTTTCTTCCACCCAGCACAAGAATTTGTAGATAGCAACAAAGATAATGAGCAAATGGCAGAATTTACAAAACCTTTCTATCAAGGGTTAAAATCTCTGCGTCAAGCATCTCTCTGGATAGCTCAGAAATCCTTGGCTAATAAAGATGAGGCTGCAGGTGCATCAGTTGATTATTTGAGGTTATTTTCATTAGTTGCAATAGGTTTCATCTGGACGAAATCTGCAAAAATCGCTCTTGATAAATTATCAGCAGGAACAGTAGAAAAAGCTTTTTATGAAGCCAAACTTGCAACCGCAAGGTTCTTCTTAAATCGTATTCTGCCTGAGCATTTCTCGCTACTGGCAAAAATCACAGCCGGTGTAAAACATATGGAAATCCCTGATTTAGAAGCGGCATAGGGCGTGTTGAAATTTAATTAGTAGAAGCGTTGCTTTATCAATTTTGGCAGAGAACAAGATAAATTTTGAAGGAATAGTTATTCATATTTCAAAAAATTTATCGTAGTCAGTATGCCAAAATTGATAGCAACCCGAAGGGAAATGGCTATTTTTGCTATCTAGCTACTAAAATTTGTTCGCAGATATGATTAACTATCTGTCTCCAAATTTTCTTGCTATATAACAAAAATAGCTCATTTCGCTTGCAACGAATTAAATGTCAACACGCCCTAGTATTATAAAAACTAACCTTCTAATATCTTTTTAAGCTCTTGGTAACAGGTTTGCAGGTTCATTGCTTCCTTTGGGTTTTGATTGAGAAAAGCCTCAATTTTAGGGAAATATTTAATCGCGTTATCTATCTGTGCATCACTGCCTTTTCTATAAGCCCCAAGCCTAATAAGCTCCGCCATATCATTATAGGTGGAGAGTAAATTTTTTGCAGTGCCAATAATTTTATTTTCATCATCACTATTACAAGCTGGCATTGTTCTTGAAACCGAGCGAAGAACATCAATAGCTGGGTATCTGCCCCTTTCAGCGATTTTTCTATCCATTATAATATGGCCATCTAAAATACCGCGAACTGTATCAGAGATTGGCTCATTATGATCATCACCTTCAACTAAAACTGTGAATAAGCCAGTTATATCACCTTGGTTTTCACCGCCGGGGCCCGCCCTTTCTAAAAGTTTTGGCATTTCAGCAAATACTGAGGGGGTATAACCCCTTGTGGCGGGTGGCTCACCAACTGAAAGCCCAATTTCCCTTTGTGCCATTGCGAAACGAGTTACTGAGTCAAGTAAGCATAAAACATTTTTACCAATATCTCTAAAATATTCAGCCACAGAAAGCGTTAGATAAGCGGCTTGCCTTCTCATTAATGCAGATTCATCAGAGGTTGCAACTATAATAACCGCATTTTTAAGACCTTCTTCACCAAGGTAATTATCTAAGAATTCTTTAAGCTCTCTGCCCCTTTCACCAACTAGGCCTATAACTTTAATATCTGCATCTGAATATTTTGTAAGCATTGAAATTAACATTGATTTTCCAACGCCTGATCCTGCAAAAATACCAAGCCTTTGGCCAACGCAACAACTGGTGAATAAGTTTACAGCTTTCACGCCTAAATCAATTTTTTTGCCAACTGCCTTCCTTTTATGAGCAGGAATTGGTTGGTTTTTAATCGCATAAGCTTTTTGCCCTTGTGATAAAATTCCTTTATCATCAACTGCTTGCCCTAAGGCATTTAATATTCTGCCTCGCCATTCTTCAGTTGGATAAATATAAGACATTGAGTTTTCAACCTCTACCCTGCAACCAATAGAAACTTCAACAATCTCTGAAAAAGCCATTAAAAAAACTTTTTCATTTTCTAAGGCAATTACTTCGGTTAAAATTTTATCACCTAAATTATTAATGATAGAGCATTTTGAGCCTTGAGAAGTAAAACTACCAAGCCCTTCTGCTTCAATCATCAAGCCTTTGATTGCGGTAATTTTACCAAAAATTTTGAAGTCTGAAATTTTAGAAATTTTATCTAAAGTGGCATCAAACATTTACTCACCCATAAAAGATTTGCTAGCTTCTTGGTTTTGTTCAACAATTTTTTCGTAAATTTCTTTTCTTAGAACGCTTGCAGTTTTTGGAAATTCTAAACCGATTTTAACGGTTTTGCCTTTCACCTCTACAATTTGAACTTCAATATTGTCGTTAATGATAATAGATTGCCCTAATTTTCTAGTAAGATATAGCATACCTGCACCCCTAAGCCTACTGGCGATTTGTTATTGAGTTTATGTTAAATAAATTGTTAGAAAAGTAAATAAAATTTATTTAACTATTAATAGTTGAGGAATATTTTATTTTATCATTAAATCAAATTTTCTTTGTATGAAATTTATCAAAACCCTAATAATTATTTCTATGTTTTTCTTTTCAAATGCCAAGGCGGAAGATTCATCAAAACCAGTAGATATTTATAGTTTTGAATTTGAATCTATTGATGGCAAAACCATTAAACTTTCTGATTATAAAGATAAAGTTATTTTAATTGTTAATACTGCTTGCCTTTGTGGTTTTACCCCTCAATTTGCTGAGCTTGAAGCTTTGTGGCAAAAATATAAAGATAAGAATTTTATTTTAATTGGTGTTCCATCTGATAATTTTGGTGGGCAAGAGCTTGATTCTGAAAAAGAGGTGATGGAATATACTCAAAAAAATTATAAAATTACATTTCCACTTACAAAAATTTATAATGTGAAGGGTAAAGAAGCTCACCCGTTTTATAATTATGTTAGTGATAATGTATCTGCACTTGGTGCTCCCAAATGGAATTTTCATAAATATCTAATTGGTAAAGATGGCAAAATAGCTGAGTGGTATGCCTCTACAACATCTCCAAATTCAGAAAAATTAATTAGCAAAATTGAAGAATTATTAAATAAATAAATTTGCTAATTTTTCATACAAAGCTATCTTAGGCAATGTTTTCTTAAAAGTTTATGGAATATATTGCTTATATTTTGATACTTATTGCTTCAATAATTTTGATTGCAGTTATTATAATTTCTGCACTTAATATAATTTATCTCTCAACTATAATTTTTGGCGTTTGGCCGCCTAGTGTTCCAACTGATAGAAGAACCATAAAGCTCGCAATAGCTCAGCTTCAAAAATATTTTGAAAAGGAAGAAAATTTTATAATATATGATTTAGGTGCTGGCTATGGCAAATTTATAAATGCGTTTTCAAAAGCCTTTCCTAAAGCTAAAATTTATGGTGTTGAAATTTTATATTTGCCTTATTTTATTAGTAAATTTAGATTTAGAAAAAATAAAAATATTGAAATTATAAAACAAGATTTATTCAATAGTGATATTTCAAATGCAAATGCAGTTTTTTGTTTTTACTGCGGAAATATTAAGAGATTATCAGATAAGTTGAAATCTGAGCTTTCTGAAAATACTATTGTAATCAGCAATAATTTTAGGCTAGAAAACTGGCAGGAACAGGAAATTATAAACATCAAAGATGTTATAAAATATAGAAAATTATATATCTATAAAAAATGAACTACATTTTACCATATAAAAATATTTATCCAAAAATTCATCCATCGGTTTATATAGGTGCGGGTGCGGTGATTATTGGTGATGTTGAAATTGGTGAAGATTCTAGCATCTGGCCAAATTGCGTGATTAGAGGTGATGTAAATTATATACGCATTGGCAAACGCACAAATATTCAAGATGGCACAATTATCCATGTTTCAAGGCCTTCGGTTGCAGCAAATACCGCAGGGCAGGGAAGTGGAATGACAATTATTGGTGATAATGTTACGATAGGTCATAAATCTATGCTCCACGCTTGCACATTAGAAAATGAATCCTTTGTTGGTATGAGTGCAACTATTATGGATGGTGCAATTGTTAGAACTGGCGGAATGGTTGCAGGGGGTGCGGTGGTAACATATAAAAAAGAAATTCCAGCAGGGCAGATATGGGCGGGAAATCCTGCAAAATTCATCCGAGAAATGAAACAACAAGAAAAAGATTTTATTCTAATTTCTGCACAAAATTATGTTAATGATGCGAGGGAGTATATTTAATGGTTTGTCTAAAATAACCATCAACTATTAACTATTAACGATTAACTATTAACGAAAATGAGCGATAAACGAATCATAAACGCAATGTTTGCAAAGGGTTTAGGTGGTATTGAGCAAGCCTTTGTGGATTATACGCAAGCTCTATTATTACAGGGTTATGAAGTTATTTGCGTGGTGAGTAAAGGGGCGAAGATAGTTTCGGAGCTTCAAAATCTTGGAAATTCTAGAGTTCAAGTAATTCAAATCACACAATTAGGTAAATGGGATTTTTTAGCAAAATTGAAATTATATAATATTCTTAAAAATGAAAAGCCAAAAGCAGTTATAGCACATGGAAATAGGCCAACTTCATTATTTAGGTGGGCTTGCACAAAAAATAAAATAAAACTTATTGCGGTTGCACATAATTATAAAATTAAGCCCTTACTTATGGCTGATTATATTTTTTCAATTACCCAAAATTTGAAAAACTATATTGGTGGAAGCAGGTTTCCACTTAATAGAATTTTTGTGATACCGAATATGTTGAAGATCGGGATTGGGGATTGGGGATTGGGGATTAGAAAAAACAAATTTAATTACCAACCCCTAAGCCCTCACCCCCAAGCCCCAACTATCGGTGTAATGGTTCGTTTTGTAAAGAAAAAAGGGGTTGATGTTTTTCTTAAAGCCTGTGGTGCATTAAAAGATAAGGGCTATAAATTCAACGCAATAATAGGTGGCACTGGGGAGGAACAATTTGCCCTGCAAGCCTTGCGTGATGAGCTGAAACTAAATGATTATGTTAAATTTATTGGCTGGGTAAAAGATAAGCAAGAATTTTATAATTCTATTGATATTTTTTGCTTGCCATCACTTCACGAGCCTTTTGGAATTGTTATTCTGGAGGCGTTTTCCTATAAGAAACCAATTATAACAACAAATTCTGAGGGGCCAGAAGAGACATGTGAAGATGGTATAGATTGCTTAATGATTGAAAAAAATCACGCTGGAAAACTTGCGGAATCTCTAGCTAAATTAATTGATAATCAAAATTTAGCTGAAAATTTAGCTGAAAATGGTTACAAAAAATTGATTGAAAATTATTCACTTGAAAAAATTTCCGTGAAATTAAATAATAGTTTGGAAAATATTTTGTTGTAAATTATGCAGTTTATTAAGTTAAATCGTGGGTTGATTTTAGTTTCTGGTGCGGATTCTGAAAAATTCCTGCAAGGAATAATTTCAAATGATATTAAAAAATTAAATGGTGAAAACGCAATCTATACTTACTTTCTAACACCACAAGGTAAATATATTTCTGATTTTTTTGTTATTGGTTTTAATGCGGGATATTTAATTGATTGCCCATATATTGATAAAGATTTACTTATCAAAAAATTTAGCCTCTATAAACTTCGCTCTGATGTAAAAATTTCAGATGAATCAGAAAATTTTGAGGTTTACCAAATTATAAACGCTAAAAAAGAAGATATAAAAATCTCTCAAAATTCCATTGTTTTCCTAGATACTCGCAGTGAAAATATGGGTTTTAGATTATTAAAAAATAAATTTGAAAATTTGGAAATTCAAAATTCTGAAATTAAATTATATCATCAACTAAGAATTGATAATTTAGTTGCTGAGGGTGAATTTGATTTGGAAAAAGAAAAATCTTTTCCATTACAATTTAGAATGATTGAAAACCAAGCCGTTGATTTCAAAAAAGGTTGTTATGTTGGGCAGGAAGTTACCGCTAGAACGCATCATAGAGGCACAATTCGCAAAACAATTTATAAAGTTTCAAGCGAACAAAATTTAGAAAATTTATCTGAAAAAGAAATTTATTCAGGTGAAGTTTCATTAGGAAAGCTTCTGACTATAAATGGCAACAATGCCCTTGCACAGATTGAAGTTGATGCTGTTGAACAAAATAAACCTTTATCTGTTTCTGGAGTTAAGATAGTTGTTAATTTGTAATTGTCATTCTGAGCAAAGCGAAGAATCTAGATCTTTCGCTCCGCTCAAGATGACTAAAACCTTATAAATGAAAATAGAATCAGCAAAAACTATTGTAATCAAAATTGGATCATCAACCTTAGTTGATGAAAAATTTTCTCTTAGAGAAAAATGGCTAAAAAATTTTAGCTCTGATGTTTCTAATTTAATTGAGCAAGGTAAAAAAATTGTTATTGTTTCATCAGGTGCAGTGGCACTTGGCAGAAAATCTTTTGGTAAGGAAAAGGGCAAGCTAAAACTTGAGGAAAAGCAAGCCATATCTGCAATTGGGCAGCCTATTTTAGTTTCTCAATATCAAAAATTCTTCGCTAAAAATAAGTTGCAGACCGCACAAATTTTGCTCACAATTTCTGATACTGAAAATAGAAGAAATTATCTAAACGCTAGGAATACCTTTCAAACTTTACTTTCAAAAAAAATTATTCCCATAGTTAATGAAAATGATTCTGTTGCAACTGAGGAGCTTAAATTTGGTGATAATGATAGGCTTTCTGCCTATGTGGCACAAATGATTTCCGCAGATTTACTTGTCATATTATCTGATGTTGATGGTTTATATTCTGAAAACCCTTCTAAAAATAAAAATGCAAAACATATTAATTTGGTTGAGAAAATTACCCCAGAAATTGAAGCACTTGCAGGCGGTGCTTCATCTAATATTGGCACAGGCGGTATGATTACAAAAATTAAAGCTGCTAAAATTGCGGCTGAAAGTGGCTGTAATACAATAATTTCATCAAGTTTATTTAATCATTCTATTAAAAATATTTTTGAAAATAAGCAAAAATATACTTTGTTTTTATCGCAGGAGAAGCCAGAAAAAGCTCGTAAAACTTGGATATTAAACTCTTTAGTTAGTAAAGGTAAAATTGTGGTTGATAATGGTGCAGAAATTGCTCTTAAATCTCATAAAAGCCTTTTACCAGTTGGTGTTTTAGCGGTTGAAGGTTTATTTGAAAGGGGTGATAAAATTTCAATATTTTCTGCAAAAAATATTGAAATTGCAAAGGGTATTGTTGCTTATTCCTCTCAAGATATTAACTTGATAAAAGGTAAAAAATCATCAGAAATAGAAAAAATATTAGGTTTTTCCGGCAGGGAAGCAGTTGTTCATATTGATGATATGGTGGTGGTATAGTAAAATGAATCTAAGTATTAAGAAAAAATTATTTGAAATTATAATTAATAATCAAAGCGAGATTGAAAATTGGTTTGCAAGCAAATATAACCAAAAATCTCCGCCATTTTATAGCTCTGTTGATATAAGGCATAGTGGCTATAAAATTGCACCAGTTGATACAAATTTATTTCCAGCAGGCTTTAATTTACTTTCTGAAAAGCAAACCGCAAACGCAACTTTGCAGGCTAAAGAATATTTTACAAAATTTTACCCAGCCGCTTCTAAAGTGCTGTTGATTGCAGAAAATCATACGAGAAATAAATTTTACTTAGAAAATGTTTTTGCCATTCAGAATATACTTAAAAATGCTGGGCTCAATGTAATTACCGCAAAGTTTAACTATGATGAGAATGATAAAATTTTAGAAACTGCCAATGGAAATAAAATTTTTTACCACCAAATTTTTAGAGAAAATGATATTATTTTCATTAATCAGAATGGCTTAGAAAAATTTATACCTGATGTTATTTTGGTTAATAATGATATGTCTTCTGGTGCTCCAGAGATATTAAAAAACCTTGCTCAGCCAGTTTTTCCGGCGATTGGAATGGGTTGGTATCAACGCAAGAAAACCAAGCATTTTGCTTCATATAATTTAATCGCAAGAGAATTTGCAGAAAAATTTGGGTTTGATCCGTGGCTGATTTCCTCAGCATTCACCAAGTGTGAAAAAATAAATTTTAGAGAAAAAGAGGGCTTAGAATGTGTTGCTTTTAATGCCTCAGAGCTATTACAAAAAATAAAAGCAAAATATGATGAATATCAAATTTCAGAAAAGCCATATTTATTCGTTAAGGCAAATAGTGGCACTTATGGAATGGGCATAATGGTTTTGAAAGAGCCTTCAGATATTTTAGAAATTAATAAAAAAGATCGCCATAGCTTAGATAAAATTAAAGAGGGTTTAGAAAATAGTGAGGTTATTATTCAAGAGGGCATACCCACTATTGATGAATTTCAAGGCAAAACCGCTGAGCCAATGATTTATTTAGTTAATGGCAATACAATTGGTTGCACTTATAGAATTAATAGTAACCAAGATAAATTTGGTAATCTCAATTCAAAAGGTATGGAATTTTTTAGCTTTGATAGAGATTGCAATTCTGAAATTAATAAGAATTTACTTGATAGAGAAAATTCAATGGATTGCCCTGTGCAATCGCTAATTGCAAGGCTTGCAACTTTGGCGGCAAGTAAAGAGGGGGCATAGTGGATCCCTTCTCTCACGGCTTTTTAGCAAGTATCGCCGCACAAAATATTTCTAAAAAAGAAAATGTAAAAAAAGCAACCATTTACGGCTTTTTAGCAGGTATTGCACCAGATTTAGATATTTTTATAAGATCCAAAACAGATACATTACTTGCGATTGAATTTCATAGGCATTTTACTCATTCAATCTTTTTTGTGCCAATTGGTGCTTTAATAGTTTCTGTTTTTTGGTGGTTAATATTTAGAAAAAATATTAAGTTTAAGTATGCATATTTATTTAGCTTTATAGGTATGTTTACCCACGGGCTTCTTGATGCTGCAACCTCATATGGAACAAGGCTTTATTGGCCATTATCTAATGAGCGAATTAGCTGGAGTATCATTTCAATTATTGATCCATTATTTACTATTCCAATAGCTATTTTAGTAATTTTTATTTTTTTCAATAACTCAATTAAATTAAAAATATTTTCCTTAATTTTTATTTTTTCCTATCTTTTTATTGGTTATATTCAACGCGAAAGAATTGAAGGCAACATTGAAATTTTAGCGAAATCTCGTGGGCATCAAATCCAGCATTTAGAAGTTAAGCCAACAATTGGAAATAATATTTTATGGCGAACAAATTATATATTTAATGATAAAATTTATATTGATGCAATTAGAAGTAACTGGCTTGGCGATATAAAAATTTATCAAGGTGAAAGCCTAAAATATACAAAGTTTCCAGACGATTTTAGTGATTTAGATAAAAATTCTGTTTTGTATAAAGATATTGAAAGATTTAATTTTTTCTCAAATAAATTTTTAGGCGTTAGGGAAGATTTTCCAAATGTAATTATAGATGCAAGATACAGCATTTCTGCCAATTCTTCACAGCCAATGTGGGGTGTTATAATTGATAAAAAGCAACAGAATAATCACACAATTTTCAAAAATTTTCCAAGAAATATTACAGATAAAAAAATAGCAATTTTCAAAAAGCAATTAAAAGGTGAAGATTTATAAAACTAAATTTCCAATTTTAAGATTTCTTAGAAATATTTCATCAAATTCTGTGGTTGAAATATTTATCCCTAATTCTTTTAGAGAAGTAACGCCAAATTCTGAAATTCCGCAGGGAATTATCCCCTCAAAATGTTTTAAGTTGGGGTTAATATTTATTGATAAGCCGTGAAAAGAAACCCATTTACGAACCCGAATCCCTATTGCCCCAATTTTTTTCTCTAAGCCTTTTTTATCATAGCACCAAATACCAACTCTACCCTCTCTTATAAAGCCTTTTACGCCTATTTCTGCAAGGCTATCTATGGTTGAATTTTCAATATCTTTAACAAATTGCCTTAAATCTGGTGTTTTGTAATGTTTTTTGAGATTTAACATCAAATAGCAAATTCTCTGTCCGGGACCGTGATAGGTATATTTTCCACCCCTTCCAACATTGAAAATCGGAAAGCCATTATCATCAATTAAATCTTCTGATTTTGCAGAAGTGCCAGCGGTATAAACTGGTTTATGCTCAAGAAGCCAAATTTCCTCAGAGTTTTTATTGTTGATAATATCTTCAACTCTTTGCTCCATATGCTTCAGAGCTTCTTGATAATCAACCACATTATTAGAAATTGTAACTTGCATATTTATTAAAAATAAAGGGGCTGACACCTAATAACACTTTTTTTAGAATAGATTTTTGCTCTTAGGTCATTCTGAGCTTGAGCAAAGCGAAAGGGAAGGATCTAAAAAAATCAATATATTAGATTCTTCGCTTTGCTCAGAAGGACATATTAGTCTAATATTATCTAATAATTCAAGAATTTTATTTTTATTGAAAAGGAATATAATGTTTGTTGTTAATATATTCCAATATTATTTCTAGGGCTTTTTGGCTGGCTTGATTTCTAATTTCTGTTCTATTTCCGCTAAAATTAAATTTATAAGCCTTATTTCTGCCGGTTAATTTTTCAGCAAGTGCAATATAAACAAGCCCTATTGGTTTATTCTCTGAGCCACCATTAGGCCCAGCAATTCCAGTGATTGAAAGGGCGATAGTTGCATCTGATTTAGCCATTAAGCCATAAGACATTTCCTTTGCGGCCTCTTCAGAAACAGCCCCAAATTTTTCTAATGTTTCAAGTTTTACATCTAAAAATTTATGTTTTGAGGCGTTGCTGTAAGAAATAATTGCCATATCAAAAACTTCAGAAGCCCCTGATAAACTGGTGATTTCTGATGCAACTAAACCCCCGGTGCAACTTTCTGCGGTTGCAATTTTTACTGATTTTAATTTAGCCTTTTCTATTATTTCTTTAACTATTTTTTCCATAAGTTTTATTATTTACTTGTTAGTTTCTTGGTTGCATAGTTTATTTAATTTCTATAAAACCCCAATCCAAATAAACTAATATTTCAGAAAATGGATAGACTTAAATCAATTATTGAAAAATCTTGGGATGAAAGAGATGGAATAAACCTTCAAACTAAAGGTGAAGTTAGAGAAAGCGTTGAAGAAACTCTTTCACTACTTGATAAAGGCGTTATTAGAGTTTGTGATAAAATTGGTGCGGATTGGCAGGTTAACCAATGGGTAAAGAAAGGGATTTTATTATCATTTCGCCTTAATGATAACAGCCTTATGCCAAGTGGCACTTATTATGGAAATCATCAGGCGAGTTATTTTGATAAAGTTCCCCTAAAATTTAATGGCTGGAGTGAGCAAGATTTCAGAAATGCTGGTTTTAGGGCAGTTCCGGGTGCGGTGGTTCGTAAATCTGCATATATTGGTAAAGGCGTCGTATTAATGCCTTCTTTTGTAAATTTAGGTGCAAATGTCGGTGATGGAACAATGGTGGATACTTGGGCAACTGTTGGTTCTTGTGCACAAATTGGTAAAAATTGTCATATTTCAGGTGGTGCTGGAATTGGCGGAGTGCTTGAGCCTCTTCAAGCAAACCCAGTTATTATTGAAGATAATTGCTTTATTGGTGCTAGAAGTGAAGTTGCTGAAGGTGTTATAGTTGGCGAAGGATCAGTGCTTTCAATGGGCGTATATTTAGGTGCATCAACAAAAATTATTGATAGGGAAACTGGTGAAATATTCTATGGAAAAGTTCCGCCATATTCAGTGGTAGTTGCTGGCAGTTTACCTTCCAAAAATCCAAATTCACCTGCATTATATTGTGCAGTAATTGTTAAAAGAGTTGATGAAAAAACCCGCAGTAAAACTGGTATTAATGAATTACTGAGGGATTAGGTTTTAGGTTCTAGGTTTTAGGGAAGAAGTAAACTAGAAGCTGGAACTTGATTCAGAATATACTCAAAAAATTTCCTCTACCTCTGGGATAGGGGAGGGTGAGGGCAAAGGCAAAGAAAAAATATGCAAAGCACAATTGAAAAACAAGATTTTGGCAGATTTTTAATCTTAGGGATTGGCTTTTTGATTTTATTTTTGGCAAATATTTTCTTAATCCTAAATGCTAATTTTGAATATAATTTTTGGATTTTAATTCCGCTATTATTTGTTAGTATTTACCTTGCGGATTTCACCTCTGGAATTTTACATTTTATCGTAGATTTTACTCCTTGCAAAAAAGGTGTTGGCTTAGATAGGCTTTTTTATTTTGAAGACAAAAGAGATAGTGATGAATATCGCAATTTGAGACTACAAGTGATGAAAAAAGCCGGCGTATTTCAGCATTTCGTTTACTTTTTTAAGCACCATCAT
This sequence comes from uncultured Rickettsiales bacterium, assembly GCA_964445765.1. GTDB lineage: Bacteria > Pseudomonadota > Alphaproteobacteria > Rickettsiales > UBA8987 > JANPLD01. The sequence goes on from CAYULD010000003.1 coordinate 137,297, forward strand.
TTAGTTAGCCCTGCAAATATTGCTCGCAGAAGTGCTTTTACAACTTTTCTTCCAACAATTCCAATTAGTTCTGGATATTTGTTTATAAATTTAATCTTACTTTTATCAGGCTTTAATTTGCCAAATTTAACTATGCTATTTTTTCTTACAGGCTTTATAGTTTTATTTGCACAATATTTTCATTCTTGCACACATGGCAGAAAATATGTGCCACTAATTGTAAAATTTTTACAAAATATTGGTTTAATTCTAACTGTTAAAAAACATATTTTGCACCATAAAGACCCCACAAAATATTTTTGTTTTGTTAATGGCTGGGCGGATCCCGCGGTGAATTTTATAACTTCTAAATTAGTAAATTTAGGTATATATAGCAATGCAGGCCTATCTGCACCTGAGAAAGAATTTTAATTTTTTTATAAGATGAATATTTATAATTTATTTAAGGATAAAATTTTTGAGGTTACAAAGCTCAGCTTTTCTGAATTAGCTGATAATAATTTCTATCAAAATTTTATCGTTGAAGCCCCAAAAGAAGCAAAATTTGGTGATTTATCAACTAATATTGCGATGGTTTTAGCTAAACCACTTTCCAAAAAACCGCTAGAAATTGCAAATATTTTAATAGAAAAATTAAAAAATTTAGAATTTGTTTCTAAATGTGAAATTGCAGCTGCCGGCTTTATAAATATATCTTTAAGTAATAAAATTTATTACCAAATTTTATCTGAAATATTAAAGCAGAAAAATGATTTTGGAAAATCTAACTTAGGTAAAAATCTTAGTGTAAATCTTGAATTTCTATCAGCTAACCCAACTGGGCCAATGCATATAGGCCACGCTAGAAACGCCGTTGTTGGCGATGTTCTTGCAAATATTTTGATGGCAACTGGTTATAAAGTTACAAAAGAATATTATGTGAATGATGCAGGCGGACAAATTGAAGTTTTAGCTAAATCTGCTTTTTTAAGGTATAAAGAAAAACTCGGCATAAATATTGGTGAAATTCCTAAAGGTTTATATCCGGGGGAATATTTAATTGAAGTTGCTGAGAAATTTATTGAAAAATATGGCGATAAATTTCTTAATGATGAATATTATCCGCAGGAATTAAAAGAGTTTGCAACCTCTGAAATGTTAATGCTGATTAAAAAAGATTTAGCAAATCTTGGCGTTAATTTTGATATATGGTCATCAGAAAAAAAGCTCTATGATGATAAAAAACTTGAGGAGTCCCTCGCTTATCTTCAAAATCAAAACTTACTATATCGTGGTATATTAGAAGCCCCAAAAGGCAAGCCCATTGAAGATTACGAGCCTAGAGAGCAATTATTATTCAAAGCAAAAGAATATGGTGATGATACTGATAGACCATTACAAAAATCAGATGGCACATATACTTATTTTTCAGGTGATATAGCTTATCATTTTGATAAAATTTCTCGTGGTTTTGAAAAATTATTTTTGGTTTTAGGGGCAGATCACGCAGGTTATGTTAAAAGGCTATCAGCTGTTGTTTCTGCACTTTCAAATAAGAAAACTGAAATAAAAATTTTGCTTTCTCAGCTAGTTAAGGTGGTTGAAAACGGCTTGCCAGTTAAAATGTCTAAACGAGCAGGTAATTTTATTACAATGTCTGAAGTTTTAGAAAAAGTTGGTAAAGATGTTCTTCGCTTTATAATGCTTACTAAAAAATCGGATACTCAATTAGATTTTGACTTGGCAAAAGTTTTGGAAACCTCAAAAGATAATCCAGTTTTTTATGTGCAATATGCATATGCAAGAATAAATTCTGTAAAAAGAAAATTCCAAGAAATTTTTAATGATGATTTTGAAAATTCTAAAATTAATTTAGAAAATTTAGGGCTTTTAACTCATAATCTTGAAATTTCGCTTATTAAAAAATTATCTGACTACCCCAAGATTCTTGAGCTTTCATCTATACATTCTGAGCCTCACAGAATAACTTTTTACCTCTATGAGCTTGCGAGTGATTTCCATCAATTATGGAATGTTGGTAAAGATGAAAATATTAATTTTGTTGATGAAAATAATAAAAATCTTTCAATCGCAAGGCTTAAATTAATATCTGCCGTTCAAATAACCATAAGAAACGCTCTTAATATTTTGGGAGTAACGCCAGTTGAAAAAATGTAACTTAGTAAAATTTACCTTAAGATTTTCTAAAAAAGCATTTTTTTACTTTCATTATTTTCTTATTCAATTTAACCTACAAGCTAGAACCAAAAATTTTCTTTATGGATAAAAGACCATCAAACCTAGATGAAGAACAAAAATCAGGCTCTATATTGCTTCCATTATTTGCATTTGTTGCGCTTGGCCTATTTTTAACATTATGCTGGTATGCCTATAATTACTATATAAACTCTCAAAAAGCGGATGGTGTTTATTACATAAAAGCTGATAAATCTGCTTTCAAAGTTAAGCCAACTGAGCCGGGTGGAATGGAAATTAGCAATCAAGATAAGCAAATTTTCAACGCTATGAAAGGCGATTCTGAAAATATTGATGGTGAAGTTAATATCGTTGAAAATTCTCAAGAAGAAGTTGTAAAAATCAATCTTCCAGATGAAAATAAATCTAACTTAGAAGATGGTGGCTTAGTTTCTGCGGTTGAAAGTGAAGTTAAGAAAATTGAAAATAATCTTGATGAAAAAGATAAAAAGAAACTTGAAGTTATTCAAAAAGAAAATGAAAAACTTATTAATGAAGCTAAGCAAATTGCTGAGGCTAAACCTAATCAGGATATAAAATTAATTGAGCAAAAACAAACGGAAGAAATTTCTAAAAAAGAAATTGTTCAAGAAAAAGTTGAAACGAAAATCAATGCTGAGAAAAAAGTTGAAAGCATATCTAACTCTGAAGATTCCTCAACGGGTGTTAACAAAACAACCATTGCACTAAAAAGCTCTAGTAAAGAAGCAGTTGGTGGCAAGGGCTTTTATGTGCAAATTAGCTCTCACAGGTCAATTTCTGATTTAGAAAATGGCTGGAATAGATTCCTCAAAAAAATTCCAAATGGCAATGATGGTAAAGCCAAAAATATTTCTGAAGCAATGGTTAATGGTGCAAAATATTTCCGCTTAAGTTTTGGCCCTTATACACAGAAATCTGAAGCTGTTTCAAAATGCACCGCTCTAAAATCTAAAGGTCAAGATTGCTTAATTCAGGTATATTAGTATTTAGATCTTTTTTATAATTTATAGATTTATTAAAGGTGTTTTGATTTTTAATTATGCCTTTAGTTTTTTCGAAAAGAAAAGCAGAAGTTTATAATTGCTTCTTTACAATTCTACTTATACGCATTCTAAGTCATATAAATAATAACAAAAAATAGTTTTATATTATAATTTTTTCTATGCTGAGATATAATTTATCTTAGTTGCCTAAAGGCATATAGGTATTTTAATAAATATATGAACTATAGAATATATTATTTTGTTTTACCTTATAAAGCACCTAAGTTTTCAAAATAAAAGAACATTTACTTACTCTTCTCTAAATGATTTGCGGAAGGTGTTAGTTACAGGCTCAATTAAATATTGTAATGGGCTTCTTGCACCTGTTGTGATATAAACTTCAACCGGCATACCGGGGTAAAGCAATTGCTCGTGATTACCAGTTAAATATTGCGGAAGCTCAGATAAATCAAGCTCAACACGCCCTTTATAATAAGCCTGCTGAGTTTGGGGATCTTTGAAAATATCAGGCGATACATAACTTAGTTTACCGGGCATCATTGGCACATGGCGTGCTGAATATGAAGAAAGCCTAACCCTCGCATCAAGCCCCGGATACACAACATCTCTATCAATCGGTGGAATGTGAACTTCTGCAATTAAATCATCACCAACTGGAACTATTGTCATAATCTCAGCACCCGGTGGAATAACGCCAGATTCTGTTTTGAATTTGAGATCTTTAATCACCCCTGAAATTGGAGCGATAATTTCAGTTCTATTTAATGTATCTGATGCGGCGGTTGCACGCTCTTTAAGCTCATTAATTTTTGCTTGCACTTCTTTAATTTTTTCAACCACTTCATTAAGAGTTTCATTGCGAATATTAACCATACTTAGTTTATTTTCACTGATAGTTTGCTCCGCACGGGAAACTGAAGAGAGAAGCTCGCCAATTCTACCCTCAATTTCTGCTTTACGACTTTTAAGACCAAGAACTCTAGTCATTGTAGTGTTGCCGGAAGCAAGTAAATTTTGGGCGGTTTGCATCTCTTGATTATTAAATCTAAGCTGTTCTTCTGCTGAATTAATTTGTGAGCGAATACCTCTAATTTCAGATTGAAGTTGGTTGTTTCTTTCTTCCAAAATGCTAATTTTACCTCTAATTGCTTTTTGACGCTCATAAAATATTGTATTCTGAGATGTCATAAACTCAGCATATTTGGGGTTATTATACCAAGTTGATGGATAGGTAACCTTTGTTGCAAAATCTCTCTCAGCAACTAACCTTGAATATTCAGCAACGGCAGCATCTAAAGAGCTTCCAACAATTTCACTATTAGCAGTGGCAGAAGTTTTACTTAAGATTATTATAACATCACCCTCATTAACCATATCACCTTCTTTAACATTCAGTTTTTGAATAATTCCGCCTTCTAAATGTTGTACAACCTTGTTATTTCCACCGGGAATAATTTCACCAATAGCAACGGTTGCCCTATCAATTTTGGCAAGAACCATCCAAGCACCAAAGCCACCAAGCAAAGTAAAAATAAGAAAAATACCCCACCAATAAGTGCCACGATAATATTTTTTTACTCCTTTTTTTAGCCTATCAACCTCCCTTACATTTTTTGAGTAATCAACATAATCTTCAATCTCAAGGCTAGGTTTTATAAGATTTTTATTATTTTCATTCATATTTTTTAATTAAACTAAAATTAATATTCATCACTATTTTTTGTTTTATAAAAACTCTTAAATAAACTTCTAAAAAAACCTTCTTCTTTTTCTTCAATATTTTCTATTGAGTTTACCTCAACATAATTTTCATCAGGGCTTTTATTAAAATTATGAAAAGCTTTTAAGGCATCAGCTAAATAAAAAACCACCAGCAAAGCTATTATTGAAATCATAAAAACTCTAAAAAAAATTTTACTATTCTTTTTTATTTCAAGTTTAATTTCTTCAATTTTATTAATTATGGCAAACTTAAATTTGCGATAAATTTTTTTAATTGTTATTGTTTCACTTGTATCTATTGAAATTGAAATAGCTTTATTTTCAACATCCTTTTTTTCATTGTTATTTGCAAATAATTTTGGAGTTGGGGTTTTTATTTCTTTTTTATTATCGTTAGCATTTTTAATTTCACCAAACATAAAAATTAATTTGCCTCATCTGTTTTTGCTTTGTTTATTATATCGGTATAAGATTTCATATTAGCAGAATTTTTAGCATATTTACCCATAATTTCTTCAGTTTTGCCATAATCCGCAAGTTGACCATCTTTAATAACCACTACTTTATTTGTAATATTAACAATGGCTGGCTTGTGAGTAATCATTAAAATTGTTCTGCCTTCTTTTTTAGCGGTTAAAATTGCGTTTAATAACATTCTTTCACCAACCTCATCAAGGTTTGAGTTAGGCTCATCAAGAATAATTAATGAGGGATCACCATAAAATGCACGGGCTAGGGCAATCCTTTGCCTTTGACCGCCTGAAAGCTCAATTTTTCCATCACCAAGAATTGTATTATATTGATCAGGAAGGCTTAAAACTAACTCGTGAACACCAGCCTTCATTGCAGCTTGAACAACATCATCATCTTTAGCATCAATATCAAAACGGCTAATATTTTGTTTAACTGTTCCCCTTAATAAATCTATAGTTTGAGGTAAATAGCCAATATATTTACCAACATCTTGCCTACTTCTTTGAAAGATATCACCGCCATCTAAGCGAACAAAACCTTGATATGGCTTATAAATTCCAGCGATTAATTTTACTAGCGTGGATTTGCCAGAGGCAGAAGGCCCAATAATTCCAACAACATCACCAGCATCTATCTTAAAACTAAGCCCTTTTAGAATTGGAATTGGCATTAAACCGCCTTGTTTTGCGAAAACTAATTTATCAACTTCAATATCACCTTTAGGCTTTCCAACATTCATATTTTCTGGCCTTTCTTGTGCAACATCAAAAAATTGATAAAGCCTTTTGAATGAATCTCTAACATTCGCAAATGAACCCCACATTCCCATAAGTGCATCAAAAGGTTGCACGGCTTTACCTGCTAGTGTTGAGCAAGCAATAATGCCACCGAATGTCATTTCTTTTTGTAATGCAAGATAAACCCCTAGCCCTGTAATACTAACTTGCATAATAGTTCTAAGTGCCTTGCTAATAGAGCCAATAATTGCAGTAAACCTTGCAGAATTCATATTCCTATCAACTACTAAATCATTATCTTGTTTCCAAATTTCATAGGTGTAAGGAAGCATTCCCATTGAATCAATAGTTTCTGCATATCTAATATATTCATCAGCGCGCCTCATATTAGCGTGGTGGATTTCATTGGTTTCTTTAATAGTTGGCTTAGTTTTTACCTCTTTAAGAAATGTTAGTAAAAATAAAATAACTGTTACAATCGCAACTAATAAGAAAATTTTAGGGCTAATAACCCATATTACGAATAAAAATATAAATGCCCAAGGTAAGTCAAAAACTGAAAATATTGCTTGGCTAGTAAGAAAATTTCTAACTTGAGTTGCCTCTTGAAAAAACTGAACAGTTAATTTTTCTCCGGTAGTAGATGCGTGATTAATAGATAGTTTGAACAATTTTTCTCCAATCGTTCTATCTATCCAGCCTGAAACTTTAAGCATTATAACTTCTCTAATTCCGTTAAAAACGCCATATAAAGCAAATAGAAAAAAGGCGATTGCTGTAAGTGCAACAAGGCTTTCGATAGAGCCACTAGACATCACCCTATCAAATACTTGTAAGGAATAAATTGGCATCATCAACATTACAATATTAGTAACTGAGCTAAAGATAAAAACCGCCCAGATTACACTGCGAATTGATTTTCGCATTGTTTTTAGATAATTTTCTTTTTTGATTAATGCCATATGATGTAATATTTACTGAGATTGTTGCTCTTTCTGAAGTTGTTCCATTCTTTGAATATATAATTTACCAAAATCTATAGGGTCAAGCATAAGTGCTGGAAAGCCCCCATCTCTAGTTAAGTCAGAAACAACCCTTCTAACAAAAGGGAAAAGAAGTGTTGGACAAAAAATTAATAAAGCTGGTTGCATTTCATTATCTGGAATATTTTTTAAAGTGAAAATCCCAGCATAAGTAACTTCTGAAATAAATAAAATCTCTTCATTTCTTTTTGCATTAACACCAATTTTGAGTTCAACTTCAAAATTATTCTCACCTTCAAGTTTTTTACCCATTACATCAACTGAAACATTAATATTTGGTCTTTCATTTGAAGGTTGTAATGAAATTGGTGCATTAGGGCTTTCAAAAGAAACATCTTTTACATATTGCACAATAACTGAAATTTGCCTATCAGCTTGTGGATTTTGATTTTCATTGCTTGCCATAATAATATTTATTTTGTGTTGATAATTTAGCTATAGTAAATTTGTTTTGTTAGGTTTAATAAACTTATAAACAACTAAATTAATTATTGTGCTTAATAAAGTAAAAAATTACCTTAAAGAATTTTATCATCTATATTTTTCTAGGGAGATGCTAAGTATAGCATCACTTGGCTATGGCAGTGGCGTTCCGTTTTCACTAATATTTATTACTTACACTTTTCAGCTGGCAGAAAAGGGAATAAATCTTAGGGATATTGGTTTATTCGGCTTGGCGGGCTTGCCCTTTGCAGTCAAATTTTTGTGGAGCCCCCTTGTTGATGGTTTCAAGATTCCAATTCTTCACGATTTACTTGGTCAAAGAAGAAGTTGGCTGGTTATAAGCCAAGTTTTGCTTATAGTTTTAATATGCAAACTTGGTTTTGTTGATCCTAAAAAAGATATGATGCTAGTTGTTTATTATGCAATTATAATCTCTTTTGTTTCAGCAACTTATGATATTGCATATGATGCAATTCGTGTGGAGCTAGTTTCCTCTGATAAACAGGGTGCTGCCGCCGGAACTTCGATTTTAGGATATAGAATTGGAATGTTAATGTCTGGAGGTGTAGCCTTAATTCTTGCGGAAATTTATTCTTGGCAAACTTCATTTTTAATTATGGGGGCATCAATTGGGCTTAGTTTAATTGCAACTTTATTTACCAAAGAGCCTTCCAAGCCAGAAATAGAAAACCTAGAGCAAGGTGTTAAATGGGTAAAAAATTTTATAATTGAGCCTTTCAGAACCTTTATCAAAGAGCATAAAAAATGGCTTTTAATTATTGTTTTTGCGGTTTTATATAAAATTGGTGATGCTTTACTTAGCAAAATGTTGAACCCTTTTTATCAGCAAATGGGCTTTACAAAAATTGAGGTAGCGGAAATCACTAAATTTTTTGGTTTCTTAATGACAATTATTGGCGGTATAGTTGGTGGCTGGGCGGTTTATAAATTTGGTATAATGAAAACTTTATTATGGTTTGGTATTGCTCAAGCACTTTCTAATTTATCTTATGTATGGCTTGCAACTGCTGGTCATAATGTTGGGGTTTTAACTATTGTAATTATTCTAGAAAACATTACTGGTGCAATGGGAACTTCCGCATTTGTTGCTTATTTAAGCTCATTATGTAATTTGAGGTTTACCGCCACGCAATATGCACTTTTAACTTCTTGTGCCTCACTTGGAAGGTGGGTTACAAACGCACCATCAGGCTATTTAGTTGATGTTGAAAACGGGCTTGGCTTAAGCTGGGAATGGTATTTTATAATCACCGTTATAATCTCAATACCGGGGATAATACTCATCAAATTCCTTGGTCTAAAAAGATAGGCGTAAATTTATTCTTCTACCCCCTTCCGTATAATATTTTTATGTTCCATAATAATTTTGAACAAAGAATTTTATTATGGAACCTCTAGAAGTTAAAATTGCAAGAATCTCAGAAAAAATTGATAATATAGAAAAATCTTTTCAAAAAATTTCAGATAAAACTGAAAAACTTGAGAGTAATTTTGAACATCTTGATGCTCGCAATAAAAGCATTATGGATATCAACCAAGAGGTTATAAAAATCTCAAAATATCATAATTTTCTGAAATCTTTTATCGCAGGTTTTGGCTTTGCCTTTTCTATCATTGGTTATGTAATTCCATATTTAATTAAAAAATTTTTTGTTTCAGTTCCTAACTAAAAAATATTTTTTTATGCTTACAATTATAAGTTCGTTTATCGGTTTTTTATCATCGGTTATACCAGATATTTTTAAGCAAGTGCAAGATAAGCGAGATAAAAAGCACGAGGTTGAAATTCTAAAACTTCAAATTGAAAACTCAAGGGCTGGAAACGCTGAAAGGCTTGCTGAGATTGAAATAAACGCTGGCGTTGAAGAGGCAAAAATTATCCATCAGAATTTTAAGTCTGGTATAAATTGGGTTGATGCTCTAAATTCATCAGTAAGGCCAGTTATAGCTTATAGCTTCTTTTTGCTTTATGCTTTTGTAAAATTTTATCAGATTGAATCAGGGCTTAATTGGCAAATCTGGCAGGAGGAAGATCAGGCAATTTTCGCAGGCATAATTTCATTTTATTTTGGCTCTCGTGCTATGCAAAAAATTAGAGGCAAGTGATTTATATATTATACTCATTTTCCTTAAGCTCTAGTGTCATTTCGAGCGATGCGAGAAATCTAATTGAAGTATATTCTTTCTAGACTTCTCGCTTTGCTCGAAGTGACCCGCTGGATTGCCTTAACCCCCTATCCCTAACCCCCAACCCCCAATCTATGCAAAACGCTCTAAAATTAATTAAATATTTTGAAGGTTTTTCACCGGTAATTTATAATTGCCCAGCAAATTTACCAACCATCGGATATGGCCATTTGGTTAGTAAAAATGAGTTTTTTGAACCCCCAATTTCAAAAGAATTTGCAGAAAAATTGCTCATTTCAGATTGTCTAAAAATCAAAAAACAAATCTTAAGATTGATAAAAACACCATTAAAAATCAATCAATTTGAAGCATTATTATCCTTCACCTATAATTTAGGGGCGGGGGCTTTGCAGAGATCAACTCTAAGGCAAAAAATCAATCGTGGCGAGTTTTTGGTGGCTTCAGATGAATTTTTACGCTGGATATATTGTAATGGAAAAATTTTAAGAGGGCTTAAAAGACGCAGAAAAGCTGAAAGAGATTTATTTTTGCAGGCAATCTAAATTTTTTAGTAAATTTTGAAAATATTTATATCTAACCCCTGCAAAATTGCAAACCTGTTGCAATTCTTGTCGCTCTTCATCACTGCCTTTAAGCCATTTTATAGCCTTTTTCTTGTAAGACTTCCTTTTTTTAGATTTTGTAGATATAATAAAGGCATCTTCAAGAGCTTGAATTAAAACCGCTTGCCAAAGGGCGGTTTCAGGTTTTGAGATTTTTTTGAGGTAATATTTGCTATTAATTATTAATTTTAGCGGGTTTTTACAACTATAAATTGCGTTATTATTTTCATCTACAATGTCAGAAAATTCTCTGGTATTTTTATTTGTATTATTTTTATCGCACATAAAAGCCCCCAATTATGTTTTTTGTAGTAATTGATAAAAATATCTGCATTTTTGCAGATTTAGCTCGTGGTAAGGTTGAATATCCTTAATTACAGCTATGTGTAAAATATCTGCATTTTTGCAGATAGTCAAGCCCTATTCAACTAATAGTTTATATTTTTTATGAGCTTAAGAAGAAAACATCTGAAATTTATTGAAGATATAAAACTTCAAACAGATTTGTCTTATACCGCAATTGCTCGTAAGGCGGGCTTGTCTGATACAACTTTAACGCGTTTTCTAAATCACGCTGAATATAAAAGGCTTTCTATCGCAACGCTTGATAAAATTGCCAAAACTGCAAATTATAATTCTTATGAAGATTATCTGCTAAAAAACCAAGTTGAGCTTGATAAAGAAGCTAAAACCATACAATTTAGTGAGGCTGAAATTTATGAAATATATGGTTTAACAAAATCATTAGTTAAAAAAATGGGACTTAATTTAAGCCCTAAAGCACTTACAATTATTGTTGAAAAAGTTAGTAAAACCGCCCAGAAGCTCAATACAAAATTTGTTACTGAAAGCCTAATCACATATGTTCTAGAGCAAACCACCAATAACGCCAAAAAGCCAAAAAACTGAAAATTTATCTTAAGGCGATACATTGTAAATGCTAACCAGTTGGTTTTACACTTTAGTTCTCCCCCTGCTTGCGGGGGGAGTTAGAGGGGGGTGATAAGTTAGGGGCTAGGCTCTAGGTGTTAGGGATTAGTTAGGGCTTGGTTTGACATACCCCGAATTTTTTCAGCAAGAAAAAATTATAGGGGTATCCATTTATAAAAAGTTTAGTAAAACTTTTTAATAAAATTCGCGTCATTTCGAGCGAAGCGAGAAATTTGGTTGAAATATATTCCTCCTAGATCTTTCGCTTCGCTCAAGATGACTTTATTTAGATTACCAGTTGATTTTAAGCTTTAGTTCTCCCCCTGCTTGCGGGGGAGGAATAATGCTTTTATAACTACTTCAATAGTTTATTAACTATAATATATTGCCTTAAATTTATCTAAAATCTTAACAATTCCTTAACCTTATTATGCTAGAATGAAAAATAGCATTTAATAAAAAATATGGTTACAGGGCTAAAAACATCAGTTACGGTTGAGAATGAAATCCGCGATTTGCGGGCGGAGCTTAGCTATTATCTAAATTTACAGAATATTTCTAATAATTCTAATATTTCCGCTAAAATTCAGGAAATTTTGCAAAAATTAGCTTCCGCTCAACAAGAATATTCAGAAGAAAAGGAAGAAGATAGATATATTGAAGAAAAATATGATTTAGCAGAGGCTAGAAACGCACAAATAGAGCTAAATTTTTCTAAATCTATTAGTGAGCTATTAAAAAATTATCAAAGCCGCCTTAAAACAGAAATTTTTGATAAAGAATTTAATGAAAAAGTTTTCAACCCTGCAAATGGTGATGTTAATCAGCAAGCCGAAACATATATTGAAGAGCGAGCTTGCAAAGCTGAAGAATGTTTAGCGGATTTTAGGGCTGATAAAACCCACGAATTTGTTAGTTTTTTAACTGAGATTGAAAAACAAGTTGGCAAAGAAAAAGCATTAGAGCTTATACAGAATGCTTTTCAGGGGGCACTTGAATGTCAAATGGCTGATTTTAGCACATTTAAGGAGCATATTAATAACGGTAATTTGTCGCAAGAAGAAATATATCAAAAATTTGCTGAGGTAACTTTGCAGTTTGATGCAAATGTTTTAAGTGATCTTAAGCAAGAGCTTGAATATCAAGCCGCAAAAACCTCAAAAGAGCAGGCTTTGGCCAGTTTATCTGATGATAAAACTATTTGTTTTGTTAGTGAATGTGGGGTTAGTTATTGTGTTGATGGAAGCCAAATTTCTCTAAACGCAGCACAGGCTAAAAATTTCATAGAATTTTGTGCGGATAGGGCAATTGATGATAATTTTAGCCAAAATTCTCAAGATGAATGCAGGCAAGAAAGGTTAGATTTTCTTGAAAATTTAGTTTCAGACCCTGATGCTTTTTTAGAAGCCATAAAACCGCAAATAGCAACAATGAAAAATGTTAAAGGTAAAAGCGAATCTGAGGCATTAAATTTATACCTTGAAGCCATTGATCCGAAGATTAAAGAAAAGGCTCGCAAGACGCTTCCATCGGCGGATGGTAAAACAAATGTTATTATACCAAATGGTGTTGAAGAATGTGTTGAATTTGAACTCTCACCACCTCAGTATAATAATGTTGAGTATAATATCCCGACTAGGAGAGCTACGATTCCAGATCCCTCTCTATCAGGTAGAGGTTAGGTCTAGTCCTTAGAAGTGGTTATTGTCATACCCTCCATTTCTCCCCCTGTTTACGGGGGGAGATAAAGAGGGGGGCAAGTTAGGGGCTAGGTTCTAGGTGCTAGGGCTTAGTGAAGAGTGCAAGTGGTTAGTACAAGTTATTAGTTATAGTGTCATTCCCGTGAAAGTGGGAATCTAAGATAGGGTTTGGATCTCCGCTTTCGCGGAGATGACGAGTATAACAATAAAATTTTACAAACACCCCTTCCGTTAGAGAAATATAAATGTTATAATATATTTATGAAAATAGATTACAAAAAATTCTTAACCCAAACTCAGCCCCAGCAACAACTGCAAGAGGCAGCCACCACACCCGCTGAGAATTCAAATTCTAATGATGTAAGAAATGTAAATATATTGAACCTTGCTAGTCAAATTAATAATCTAAATGCGGTATTAAATAATTTTATATCTGATGAATCCAATTCCTTTCGCGGAAGAATGGGAAAAATATTTCAAAAAGATAAAACCGCAGAAAAGATTGCCAATGGCAGAGAAAGTATAGATATGTTTTCTCAAATGATATTAAAAGATTTAACTGGCAGTTTATCAGCCTTGTATGAGAATGGTAAAATTCCAACGCAAGAAGAAATTAATAATGCCCTTGCAGAAAAAGTGGGTTACTTAAATTCTGCAAATGGGTTTAGAAATTATTTGGTTGAGTTAGCAAATAGCCCACATTTGTCAGATGAAGAAAAAGCCAGAATTAAGAAAGATGTTTTTGAAGATAAAGATATAAAATTTTCTAATGTAAAACCAGAAATAGCTGAAACCCTTGAAAATATTTATAATAAGAAAAAAGGAGAAATTACAGCAATTACAAATAATTTTTTTACTGGGTTTGTTTATAATTATAATGAGAATTTAGAGGATGCTAAAAGGGCTGCCGAAGAAAAACTTCAGGCTTCAGTTGGTAGGGTTAATCAATCTAAGGCAAATGAAGAATCTCAAGGCGGTTTTCTAGATGTTATTTTTGCAATTATTTCCCAATTTGTTGGTGAGGATTTTGCAAATTCTATTGCTGAGTTATTTCCTAAAAAGGAAGCTAAACAAACGCCTCAAACCCCAACTAATCCAGAGCAAACTGGGGCTTCGCCTGCTACAACTACACCTCAGACAGGACAAACAGAGCCACAACAACCAGTTGTTCAAGCCACAGATAACACTCCTCCAATTAAAGCGAAGGAGCTAAATCTGAGTTCTTCTCAAGTAAATCCGCTTGCATTTTCTGCTGATATATTATCCGGCTTAACAGGCGTTACTTCTGCCCCGGCTGATTACTCTAACCTTGCTTATGGCAGCGTTGCAAAAGGAAGTAATGGCCGCCCAGTATGATATTAGCTATAGCTATAGCTTAGAAACCTAAAACATCAAGCATTGTGTATAAGCCAGAAGGCTTATCTTTTGCCCAAAGGCAAGCCCTTAAAGCCCCTTTACTAAAAATATTTCTACCTGATGCTTTGTGAGAAATTTCAACCCTTTCACCTTCGGTTGCAAAAATTACCGTGTGATCACCCACAACATCACCACCACGCAAAGTTGCAAAGCCAATCTCACCTTTTTTGCGAGCACCAATATTACCATCACGAGATTTGCACCAAACATCTTCTAGATTAACATTTCTGCCCTTTGCAACTGCCTTGCCAAGCCCTAATGCTGTGCCAGAAGGGGAATCAACTTTTTTATTGTGATGCATTTCTAAAATTTCAATATCATAAGAATCATCAAGAATTTTTGCAGCTTTTTCAACCAATGCGAAAAGCATATTAACCCCAACGCTCATATTTGGGGCGTAAATTATACGAGCAGAATTTGAGAGTTTTTTAAGCATTTCTTCACTTTCCTTATCCATTCCTGTAGTTCCAATTACATGGATTAGATTTTTTTCGGCACATTTTTTTGCTATAGAAATTGTTGAGTTAGGTGAGGTAAAATCAATTACAGCATCAATTTCAGAGATGAATTCATCAAGGTTATCAGTGATTTCTAAAAAATTTGCACTTGAGCCAAAGCCTGCAATTTCATAGGCGTTTTTACCAATTAAGGGTGAGTTTTTAACCTCAAGAGCCGCAGAAAATATCGCTTTTTGTGATTCCACAATTTCAGCAATGTTCATTCTGCCCATTCTGCCACCTGCACCTGCAATTCCAATTTTCATAAAGCAATTTTGTTATATTTTTGAAGCCACAATATTAAAATATTTTTATTTTAATTACCACTAAGAAATCATTTTATATAATAATTGGTAAAAGAATATTGTATAAATAATCAAAAAAAAATTTAGGCATTGTTAGAAACTGGAAAATTAGTTTTAGAAATTATTGAATCTTCTGGCGGAGAAGCAAGGTTTGTAGGCGGTTGCGTAAGAGATTTTATTAATAATCTTGAAACTAAAGATGTTGATATCGCAACAAATTTACAGCCTGAAATTATTACAAAAATATTTGAATCACGCGGTTTTACAGTTATTCCAACTGGCATAAGATTTGGCACTGTAACATTACTCTTTAATAATTTTGGTTATGAAATTACCACACTAAGAAAAGATGTAAAATGCTTTGGTAGGCACGCAGAGATTGAGTTTTCTAGCTCTTTTGAAGATGATTCAAAACGCAGAGATTTTACTTTCAATGCCCTTTATATGGATAGAAAAGGCAAAATTTATGATTTTCATAATGGCAAGGAAGATTTAGAAAAAGGCATAGTTCGCTTTATTGGCAAGCCAGAAGATAGGATAAAAGAGGATTATCTTAGAATTTTAAGATTATTTAGATTTCAAGCAAGATTTGGCAAAGTTGATATTTTGGATAATCAAATTAAGGCTTGCTTGGAAAATGCTGATGGGCTTAAAAATATTTCTGGCGAAAGAATTCATCAGGAAATCCAAAAAATTTTGGAAAATAGAAATTCTCTAAATGCCTTAAAGCAAATGCAAAAAGCTAATGTTTTACAACAAATTACTGGCTTAAATAATAATTTTTTTGATTTTGAAAGTTTAGAAAAATATTACTTAATTTCTAATGAAATTGATTGGATTGCAAGTTTGGTAGCCCTGCTTAAAATTGAAGAAGTTGTTAAAAACTTAATCAAAATAAAGAGAATTGTAACTAATTTTAAGTTATCTAACGCAGAAAAAGGTTTTTTTTATAGAATTTGGGATTCCTTAAAAATTGATTTCAATAAAGACTTTGAAGTAAAAAGATTGCTTAGAAGCTCAGTAAAAAAAGAATTTCAGCAATTTGCAAATATTGCTTATGCAAAAAATTTTATTGATAGCAAAAAGTTAAAAGATATTTTGGATTTATCAGAAAATTTTTCTCCGCCAATATTTCCCCTTAATGGCCTTGATTTAATGAATGAGCTTAAAATGAAGCCTAGTAAAGAGCTTGGGGAATTACTTAGAAAATTTGAAGAACTTTGGGAGCAAGAAAATTATCAACTCACCAAGGAAGATATGCTTAATATGATAAGGCAAGTAAGTTAAAATCAAAAAGTTTTTAAGTTATACCATAATAAGCATTCAGGTTTTGAACCTGAAACATAGTTAGCATCATCACCGGTGCCAGAAGAGTTAGTGCAATCTGAATCTTGTTGGGAAGTTATAATTTTGCCACTATAAGCTAATCCATCATCAATTTTTTCATCAATAAATTTTGCTTGCTCACCTGTTAAAAGGCCATCCCCTGTTATTGAGCAGTTAAGAGCTATAGATGAAATTCTCATTATTGAATTTCTGGTATCATTATTAGATGTAGTTCTTGCCTCAACTTGAGAATTAGGGTTTTCAAAGCTAAATGATAACCCATTTATAGAAATTTTGGGGTATCTAGTGCCAATTTCACAATCAGTATGAGAATCAGCATTAATAGCGGAAAATGTAGTATCTAAAATTTTTGATAATTGAAAATGTTTCCAAGCTTTATAGGTTTCAACTTGGCTATTATATGTAATATTTCCATCGCCATTACATCTTGCAGAAGTATCAGCGCAAGCCGTTCCCCAAATAGTAAAGGCATTATCCATATCTCCCGGTAATTGCTTATATTGTTCTTGAAAGCGTGTATGCAAGGCAGCATATTGGCTGATTTCTTTTGATAAAGTTTGTAGTTTTGAAACCTCAATTAAATATTGCCCACCAATTATTCCAGAGATAATTAATGCAACAATCACCAATACAATAACAAGCTCAATTATAGTAAATGCTTTATTATTTTTATTTTTTTTCATAATTATTGTAGGTTTTATTCATTAGACATTTTACTACATATTTCCTAAAAATCATATGGCAATTTTAACCTCGGTAACTCATATCACGCATTATAAATATGATAGGCTAGTAAGTTTAGCTCCGCAATCTGTGCGTTTAAGACCTTCGCCGCATTGTAAAATTCCGATTAAATCATATTCACTAAAAATTTCACCTGCGGAACATTTCTTAAATTGGTATCAAGATATTTATGGCAACTGGGTTGCAAATATTGTGTTTCCTGAAAAAATTAACGAATTTAAGATAGAAGTTGATGTTAAGGCGGAGGTTAGAATTATAAATCCGTTTGATTTTTTTATTGATAAACAGTTTGAAGATTTTCCATTTTCTTATGATGAAAAAACCAAAGAAGAATTATTCGCTTATCTAAAACCCGCTGAAAATTCTAAAATATTAATGGATTTTATTTCAGAATTAATTGGCAATAATAAAAAACAAAATTTATCTGATTTCTTAAAAAATAAATTCAAGAAAAGAAATACTATTGATTTTATTGTAGAGATAAATCGCAAGGTTAACAAGGCGTTGAATTATATTATCCGCCTTGAGCATGGGGTTTATAGCTGTGAGGAAACTCTTACAAAAAAATATGCTTCTTGCCGTGATATGGCTTGGCTTTTATGCAATATTTTTCGCCATTTAGGAATTGCCGCAAGGTTTGTTTCTGGCTATTTAGTTCAATTAAAAGCTGATGAAAAACCCGTTGATTCAGATTTAGTAGGCGTAGAAAATGATGTTGTTGATCTTCACGCTTGGACAGAAATTTATATGCCCGGTGCCGGTTGGGTTGGGCTTGATGCAACTTCTGGCTTGCTTGCTGGTGAAGGTCATATTCCACTTTCAGCCGCACCTCATTATGAAAATGCCGCCCCAGTTTCTGGCCTAATTGATTATTGTGAAAGTACAATGCATCATCATATGGAAGTTCACAGAGCTTTTGAAGATGCAAGGGTTACCAAGCCTTTAAGCGATATAGAATGGAATGAAATTGAAGCCCTTGCCAAAGAAGTTGATGCTGACATTAAAAAGAATGATATTCGCTTAACACTAGGCGGAGAGCCAACTTTCGTCTCTTCAGAAAATAGAGATGCACCTGAGTGGAATGTGGCAGCAATGGGTGAAGAGAAAATTGCAAAATCTATTGATTTACTATTTCGCTTGAGAAATAAATTCGCCAAAGGGGCAAGTTTACAGTTTGGTCAAGGTAAATGGTATGGTGGTGAAACCCTGCCAAGATATGCTTATGGTTGCTTTTTTCGTTTAGATGGACAACCAATTTGGGCAAATGAAAATTTAATCGCAAGCCCAAAACCAATAAATGAAAATGAAAAGATATATAATTTAGCTGATGCTAAAAAATTTATTGAGAATTTAACAAATGCCCTTGGAATAGCTCATAAAGCTATAATTCCAGCTTATGAAGATGTGCCATATAATTTACTAAGAGAGCGGATTTTACCTCTAACCGGCAAAATTATAAAAAATGCTGAAAAAGATGATGAGATTAAAAGATTACTTAATCTAAATAAAAACGAACTAGGCAAGCCAAAAGGTTTTGTTCTACCACTTTTATATAGTGTAAAACGAAAAAAATGGATTTCAAATTTATGGAAATTTAGAAGTAAACATCTTCTTTTAATTTCTGGTGATTCTCCAATAGGTTTGCGTTTGCCAATGGCTAGTGTTCCTTATGTAAAAGCGGGTGAACAAGAAATTCCGCCATATCGCAGTAATTTTGATGATTTAGAAAATTTTGAAAATTACGAAAAAATAAAGAAAAAATTTCAACAAAAAATTTCTAAAAAAGCTAGTGAAAAAGAAAATTCTTATTTGAATAAAGATGAAAATGGCTATGTAAGAACCGCCCTTTGCGTTGAAGTTAGAAAGGGTAAAATTTTTGTTTTTCTACCACCTTTATATTATTTTGAACATTATCTTGAGCTTATTTCTGCATTAGAAGTAACTGCTGAAGCACTTGGTTTTCCTATCGTTTTAGAGGGGTATGAGCCACCAAGAGATTATCGCACAAAACATTTTCATATCACCCCAGACCCGGGCGTGATTGAGGTAAATGTTGCCCCTGCAAAAGATTGGGAAGAATTAAAATTCATAAATAATACGCTTTATGAAGAAGCTAAATATTGCAAACTAACTGCTGAAAAATTTATGCTAGATGGCAGATCAGTTGGCACAGGTGGCGGAAATCATATTGTAGTAGGTGGTGCAACCCCAAGTGATTCACCTTTTCTGCGTCGTCCTGATTTAATAAAGAGCCTGCTTTTATTTTGGCAAAATCACCCAAGTTTATCTTATTTATTTTCATCAATTTTTATTGGCCCAACCTCACAAGCACCAAGAATTGATGAAGCTAGAAATGATAGTTTATATGAGCTTGAAATTGCCTTAAACCAAATTGATAAAACCAAAAATATTCCATTTTGGCTAATAGATAGATTGCTTAGAAATATTTTGGTTGATTTAACTGGCAATACCCATCGCACAGAAATTTGCATTGATAAATTATACGCCCCAGATGGCGAGCGTGGAAGGCTTGGGTTGCTTGAGTTTCGTGGTTTTGAGATGACGCCTCACGCTAGAATGAATTTGTTACAAATATTATTGCTTCGTGCAATAATTTCAAGTTTCTGGCAAAAACCTTATGATGGAAAATTAATCAGATGGGGAACAAATCTGCACGATAGATTTATGCTCCCTCATTTTGTGTGGGAAGATTTTTCTTCAGTTTTAGCCGAGTTAGAAAATAGAGGATATAAATTTGATAAAAATTGGTTTTTGGCTCAATATAATTTTAGATTTCCTAGATATGGCGTTGCACAAATTGGTGATTGTAATATTGAACTAAAAATGGCTTTAGAGCCGTGGCCAGTGCTTGGTGAAGAGGCAACATCTTTTGGCACATCAAGGGGCGTTGATTCCGCAATAGAGAGGCTTCAAGTTAAAATTGAAGGGCTTGATAATAATAAATTTGCACTTCTTGTTAATGGTTATGAATATAAACCGCAAAATTTATCAGCTGATAAAAATATTTTTGGTGTTCGCTTTAAGGCTTGGCAACCTGTTTTGACACTCCATCCAAATCTTCCAGTAAATTCACCTCTAGTTTTTGATGTGATAAATAGAAAAACTGGCGTTGCGATAGGTGGTTGTAAATATCATATTGTTCACCAAGGTGGTAGGGCTTATGAGAAAATGCCGGTAAATGTTAATGAGGCAGAAGGTAGAATGATCTCTCGCTTTGAAACAATTGGCCACAGCCAAAGAAAAATCAAAATTAAGGAATATATACCCTCACCAGATTTCCCACTTACGCTAGATTTAAGAAGGGTTTAACAATTTGCTACTTCCCAGTGAAGAATAAAGCCAATAAATCTATGGCGAAGAAAACAACTATAATAAATTCTAGCCATAGCATTTTCGCACTTGAAATTTCAGAGTGAGCTACAGAATATAATGTATCTAATTGTGAAAGCCTCTCTGCAACGCTATTACGCCATTTATCTAAGTGAAATTTTTCTCTAGCACCCATATAAACCCTTGCTAAATACCAATCACCAAAAAATTTTGTAATATGGGTAACTTCATCATTTAGCTTTGTAACATCAACCCTTAAAGTTCTTAGATTTCTTAGGATGTTATAATTAAAATTGAATAAACCAATTTTCTTATATTTAACATCATCATAGGCTTTATTGAGATAATTATCTAGGCGATAATCCATCACTTTATATTCTTCAAGCTGAAGATTTGCGAGTTCTAAAACATAAATAGTATCTTCAACATAGCCGGTTAAATCAACTACAAAGGCAGAATCCCAGTCAATAACAGATATTTCTTGATTGCTATATGAAAGATTAATTTTAAGAGTTTCTTCAATCTGCTGGTTGCTCAAAATATTAGGCTTACTTTCAGTTATAAGCTCTGCAATTTTAATTCTATTTTCATTATACCAATTATTGATATTGGCAGAGTTTTCATTTTCTAAATCAGTAACGCAAAATATTGTATATGCTTCAGGTTCAAAATTTTGTTGGGCTTCTTGAATTAACGCAGGCTTTATGTTTTGCACAGTTTTTTTGCAAATATTAATTGCAATTTCATCAAGTTTTAAGCCGTTATCTAGTTTAGGGGCGTGAAATTGTTGAAGGTTTTCAAAATCAAAATTTTCAAATTCTAGATGAAAATTGATTGAAATAACGCCAACCTCATAAATATTTAATTTTGCTTTTAGCTTTTTGCCATTTGATAAAATATCTAAATCAGAAACCTCAAATGAAAGGGGCTTATATAAAGGTATATCTTTTGGAAAAGTGTGATCTGTGCTGATTTCAAGGGGTAAGGCATCAGATTGTAAAATTTCAGAAAGTTTTTTAGTATTAACTTCATTAGCAACATCAAATGCGTATAAATAAACAACTTTACCCTTCATAAAAATATAAGAACATAAATTTTACTTTATGTTGTAACTGAAAATGCAATCTTGTCAAAAAATTACAAAAAATAAATTATTTTTAAGAATATAGCTCTACATCAATAATTCTCTACATCAATACTTGGATATCTTTTTGCAGGGGCTGCTGGGTTTTCCTCTTTAATTACTATTGGTTTAGGAGGAGTATTATGTTGATCTGCATCTGATATCACAATATTAGGATACTCATGCTTACTATTACGATCAAATATAACACCTCTTCCTTTAAAGCCTAAAAGGTTAGCTACTTTAATAGGTAGAAGTCTTAATAATTTTGCTGTTTTAGAGCTTCCTAATAAACTATAATCTTTTGGAGCTTCTCTAAAGCCAGTATTTAGAAAAAAATTTTTATATTCTGATAGTTTAGCTTCTACAGCATCATTGCACAAAACAATAATATTAAATTTATTAATAATAACTCTATTACCATTAATTAAATCACCATTTAAATTTTTAAGATAACATGCTGCATCTCGGTACATATCTTTTATTACTAAAAATAAATTATCTCTATTACATTTTAAAGATAAAAAATCTCGAGAAATTATAATTTCTTTAAAATTTGTCGGCTTTTCAGCTCCATTATTATTTTCATTAAAATTGAGTATTAAATTTGCACCTGTATCTCTGCATTGGTACATTTTAACATTAGAATTTTCACAAAGGTTAACTATCAGATCTGAAGAGCTGTTATGGTCATTTGGATTATTAAAAAATAAATATTTAATTTCAGCATTTTTGAGATTTACAGTTAAATTTCTTGAAGAGCAATTTATAAGTAAATCTTCAATATTTCGATTTTCAATAGTAATGGTATCTGAATTTGCATCGATTTTAATTTTTTTTTCAGACATTTGGATCTTGAGTGTTTTTATTAATAGAGAATATAAGATTATTTGACATTAAAAAAATTTCATTTCAAACAAAAATTATATACACAAAAAAATTGTTTTTTATGGAACTTAAGTAAAATATAACATATTTTGATTATTGTCCAATTCAAAGTTTTTTAAAATTATATCCATATGACCCAAAAAACCAAAATAGCCCCATCAATTTTATCAGCGGATTTTTCTAAACTGGCGGAGGAAATTCAAGCCATAGATAAAGCCGGTGCGGATATGGTGCATATAGATGTTATGGATGGCAGATTTGTGCCAAATTTAACTATTGGGCCTGTGGTTCTTTCTTCCATCAGAAAAGTTACAAAATTGCCGTTTGATACTCACTTGATGATTGTTGAGCCGGAGAAATATATCTCTGATTTTCGTAAGGCAGGTGCGGATATTATAACAGTTCACTATGAAGCCTGCCCACATCTTGATAGAACAATCTCACAAATTAAAGAAACTGGTGCCAAGGCTGGGGTTTCAATAGTTCCCTCAACGCCTGAAAGCGTGCTTGAATATATATTGCCTGAAATTGATTTAGTTCTGGTGATGTCTGTAAACCCCGGTTTTGGTGGGCAAAAATTCATACCTTATTCGCTTGAAAAAATTAGAAATCTTCGCAAGATGATTGATAAAACTGGCAAAAATATTATGCTGCAAGTTGATGGCGGAGTTAACCAAAATAACATCAGGCAAATTCTTAATGCAGGGGCGGATACCATAGTTGCAGGCTCCGCAGTGTTTGATGGCAAGCCAGAGAATTATGCAGGTAACATTGAAAAACTTAGATAGAATTATAAAAATTGAGTATATTTTTTGAAGAAATTTGAGTCTACTTTATAATAAAAACATCAAGGATTTTCTATAATTTCAAAGAGAATATTTCATTTAAAAAAATTAGAAAAAAATAACTTAAAAAAATTTATGACTGAGGAAAATCAAAATAAAGAATCGCCGCACCCAAAGAATAATGATGAGCTTCAAGAAATTTTATCTAAAATCCCTGAAATTGGTGGGCCAAAAACCGGCACAACAAAATTTGGCGATTGGAGCAATAAAGGCAGAGTAAGTGATTTCTGATTTTTAATTTTACTAAATCACTCACGCTTTGATTATCTTAAGCCTTAGTAGTAAGTGGAAGCATAAAATTTTGGAGTTTTTCTAAGGCACGATTTTCAATTTGGCGAACTCTTTCACGAGAAATTCCATAAAAATTGCTTATATCATCAAGTGTGAGTGGGTTTTCAAGAAGTCTGCGTTTTCTGATGATATCCCTTTCCCTATCGTTGAGGTTTTCTAAGGCTTTTGCAAGTAAAGCCTTGTTAAAATTTTCCTCTTGAGCATTAGCTAAAATAACTTCTTGATTGTCAGATTTATCTTCAATGAAATTAATTTTCTCATCATCACTATCTTCAGCAATAGAGGTGTTGAGGGATTGTGCTTTATTACTCATCAACATATCCATATCACGCACTTCTTCTGCGGTAACATCAAGCGTTTCAGCTATTTCATCGGTATTAGCATCAGACATATTAATAGATGATGAATCACCAGTAAGCTGATTTTTTAGCCTTTTCAGATTGTAAAATAACCTTTTTTGAGTAGCACTTGAGCCAATTTTAACTATTGACCAAGATTTTAATACAAACTCATTAATGGTTGCTTTAATCCACCACATTGCATAAGTTGAAAGCCTAAAACCTTTAGATGGATCAAACTTTTTAACGGCTGTCATAAGGCCAATATTACCCTCACTGATAATGTCATTTATCGGAAGGCCATAACCCCTAAAAGACATAGCGATTTTAACTACCAAGCGAAGATGGCTTGTAACTAGTTTGTGAGCGGCTGAGATATCATTATGCTCTTTATAGCGAACCGCCAGCATATATTCTTCATTCTCATCTAATATTGGGAATTTATTGACTTGCTCAATATAGGCAGTAAGCCCATTTTCTTGAATTACAGGAAGATTTATCTTACTCATAAATAACCTCCATTTTTTATGATTTCTTATGATTTATTTATAATAACTTGATTAATTAGTCAAGAAAAATTGGAACAAAATTGGAGCATAAATTGAAAAAATAATTAATTATTCATTTTAAGACTTTTAAAAAACATTCTTAATGTTTTTTAATTAGAACTTCACTTGACTAATTAAATGCAAGTTAATAAAAGGCTTTAATTTTTAGCGGTTATGGTGGAATTGGTAGACACGCAGCCTTGAGGTGGCTGTGCCGCGAGGCGTGGAAGTTCGAGTCTTCTTAACCGCACCATTGAATTTTTACATGAAATCAGAGTTCAAAATTCTATTTCTATGCACGCATAATTCTTGTCGCTCAGTAATGGCAGAAGGCTTGATGCAACATTATAGCAAAGGCAAGTTTAAGGTCTATTCAGCGGGAAGTTTTCCATCAGGTAAAATAAACTTAAAAGCAATACAAACTCTTCAGAAAAACGGCATTAAAGCTGATTATAATAATTTCAAAAGCCAATCTTGGGATGATTTTGAAAATATAAAAATGGATATT
This sequence comes from uncultured Rickettsiales bacterium, assembly GCA_964445765.1. GTDB lineage: Bacteria > Pseudomonadota > Alphaproteobacteria > Rickettsiales > UBA8987 > JANPLD01. The sequence continues at coordinate 162,540 of CAYULD010000003.1, forward strand.
GTTATCACTGTTTGTGATAATGCCTCTGGTGAAACCTGCCCATTGTTTTTGGGCGGAGCTGTTAAGGCTCACTGGGGCGTTTTTGATCCATCGCAAGTTAACGGTGAAGCAGAAATTGAATCCTCATTTCAAAATGCATTTGAAATTTTGCAAAAGAGAATAATTGCCTTGGTTGAATTGGATTTGAATAATCTATCAAAAGAACAGCTAAAACAACAATTAGATAAAATTGGTAATATTACCTAATTTTTTAATTATCAAATTCACAAATCTATTAATGCCTGAAATGCCTAATGCCGGTGAAGACCATTGCGATGTTATTTTTATCTGCGGCTTCTATAACTTCTTCATCTCTAACAGAGCCACCGGGTTGAATAACCGCTGTTATACCTTCTTTTGCACCAGCTTCTAGGCCATCTGCAAAGGGGAAGAATGCATCAGAGGCAAGCACTGAGCCTTCCGCACTTTCAGAGTTTTTATTCACTTCTTTTGCCTTCCAAGCACCAATGCGAGATGAATCTATACGGCTCATCTGCCCAGCACCAATGCCGATTGTAGCTAAATCTTTAGCGTAAACTATCGCATTAGATTTTACATGCTTGCAGATGGTAAATGCAAAAAGTAAATCTTCCATTTCTCTATCAGTTGGCTTGCGTTTTGTAACAATTTTTAAGTTATTTACATCAAGCACAATATTATCTTTATCTTGCAGTAAAAAACCAGATTTTATTGCTTGAATTTTCTTTTCAGAAATTTGGTTTGCGTTCTTAATATGCCCAATTTCAAGCACTCTTAAATTCTTTTTACTGCTGAAAATTTCTAGGGCTTCTTTGGTGTAAGAAGGTGCAATTATAACTTCGCAAAATATTTTTGCGGCTTTTTCTGCGGTGGTTTTATCAACTTCACGATTAAAGGCAAAGATGCCTCCAAAAGCAGATACGGGATCACAATTAAGAGCTTTTTCAAAAGCTTCTGCCAGATTTTCAGAGGAAGCAACACCGCAAGGGTTATTGTGTTTTACAATAACGGCAGATGGCTGTTGAAACTCAGAAACAAGCTCATAGGCGGAATCTGCATCTAAAATATTATTATAGCTGAGCTCCTTACCTTGTAAGAATTTTGCATTAGCAACTGATGGAATATTGCTATCTGCAACATATAAAGCGGCTTTTTGATGAGGGTTTTCACCATATCTAAGAATAGATTTGCGATTTGCTGTAAGGGCAATTTTTTCAGGAAATTCAACGCTAAGCTGATTATCAAACCAAGTGGCGATTGCGGAATCATAACTTGCGGTTCTAGTAAAAGCCTCACCAGCTAAGGCTTTGCTGATTTCTTCAGGGATAGAATTATTATTCTGCTTCATAATTTCAATAATCCCTTCATATCTCTCAGGGTTAACAACAACCGCAACAAATTTATGATTTTTTGCAGATGAGCGTATCATTGAAGGCCCCCCAATATCAATGTTTTCAATGGTTTCTTCAAATGATGCATTTTTCTTAGCGGTTTCTTCAAATGCATATAAATTCACAATCACCATATTAATTTGTTCAATATCGTGAAGCTCCATAGCTTTCAGGTGCTCTTTATTATCTCGCACTGCAAGCAAACCGCCATGAACTTTAGGGTGCAGGGTTTTAACTCTGCCATCCATAATTTCAGGAAAGCCAGTGAATTCTGAAATATCTTTAACCTTAATATTATTCTCTTTTAGCAATTTTGCTGTGCCACCAGTTGAAATAATTTCAATTTTTTGGCTATCCAAAAATTTTGCGAAATCTACAACGCCAGTTTTATCAGTTACAGAAATTAAGGCTCTTTTAATTTTAATCATAATTTTAATATCTTATTTTTTGACATTTTTAATTCCTTATAGTTAAGTGAATGTAAAATAAAATATAAAAATGGTATTTGAAAATTATAATTCTGGCAATTTTTATGATGAGCTTTTTGATAATCAAAATAAAGCTCGCCAATCTGCATTGCCATTAGTTTGGGGGTTATCTCACCTCAAACTTTCTGAGCTTAGAAAAAAGCAAGAATTAGCTGAAACATTGCTTATGCAAATGGGGGTTACATTCACAGTTTATGGTGATAAACGCTCCACTGAGAAAATTATGCCGTTTGATGTTATCCCTAGAATTATCCCTGCATCAGAATTTGATTATATTGAAAAGGGCTTGAAGCAAAGAATACACGCTCTTAATTTATTTCTTTCAGATTGTTATGGGGAGAAAAAAATATTTAAGGATAAAATTATCCCTGAAGATTTGATTTTCAAAAGTGAATTTTATATCCCTCAGCTTGATGGCTTCCGCCCGCCCAAAGATGTTTGGGTGCATATCAGCGGTATTGATTTAGTGCGTGGTGGTGATGGCAAATATTATATTCTGGAAGATAATTTGCGTTGCCCTTCAGGCGTTTCTTATGTGTTAGAAAATAGAAATGTTCTTAAAAGAACTTTTCCTGAAATTTTCAATACAATTAATCTTCGCCCTGTTAGTAATTATCCAAGTGAGCTTTTCAAAACTCTTAAATATCTTAGCGATATTGAAAACCCAAATATAGTTGTTTTAACACCCGGTATTTTTAACTCAGCTTACTTTGAACATTCTTATTTAGCTCAACAAATGGGGGTTCAACTGGTGGAAGGCTCAGATTTAGTGGTGCGTGATGAAATCGTTTATATGAAAACCACTAAGGGCCTGCAAAAAGTTGATGTTATTTATCGCAGAATTGATGATGCATTTCTTGATCCCAAATTTTTCCGCCCTGATTCTATGCTTGGTGTGCCGGGCATTATGAGTGCTTATCTTGCCGGTAATGTTGCACTTGCAAACGCCCCCGGGGTAGGCATTGCAGATGATAAAGTTATATATGCTTATGTGCCTGAAATTATAAAATATTATTTAGGTGAGGAAGCTATTTTAAGCAATGTGCCAACTTATCTTTGCTGGCGAGAAGAAGATAGAAAATATGTGATTGAAAATATCCATAATTTAGTTGTGAAGGCTGCAACTTTATCAGGCGGATATGGCTTGCTAATTGGCCCGCATTCTAACAAAGAACAGCAGCAAGAATTTATTGATAAAATAAATGATGACCCAAGAAATTATATCGCACAACCTGTTGTTTCACTTTCTACAGTGCCAACTATTACCCCTGATGGCATTGAGCCTCGCCATGTTGATTTACGCCCTTATATTTTATATGGCAAAGAAACTTACATTTCACCCGGTGGGTTAACTAGAGTTGCACTTCGCAAAGGCTCTTTGGTGGTTAATTCTTCTCAAGGTGGCGGAAGTAAAGATACTTGGGTGGTGGCTTAATTTTAGTGTAAAGTAAACTTGACGCATTATATAAAATTTTATATTATAATATGGTTTAATTAATGGTTTATGAAATTTCAATTCTTTATGATGAATATGGCTGGAGTTTTTATCAAGATTGGATAGACGCACTTGATGAAATAACTTCAGAAAGAATAAAGAATCGTATCAATAGAATTAAATTTGGTAATTTTGGAGACTTTAAGAAAATTTATAAAAATATTTATGAATTAAGATTTTTCTTCGGCTCAGGGTATAGAGTTTATTTCGCAAAAGAGAATAAAAATATTATCCTTTTACTTGCAGGCGGTGATAAATCAACTCAGAAAAAAGATATAAAAAAATCAATAGAAATTTATGAAAAGTATAAATCTAAATAAGGGAAAATATACCTTGGTTTCTTTTGAAGATTTAAGAATTAAAGAACTCACTGAACCCAGAAAAGCAAAAATTGCGTTAAAAATTGCACTTGAGGAATATGAAAAAGATGGCGATTTGCTTGCATTACTAGATTTTTTTAGGCAATTAGCGAAAGCTCAAGGGGGCTTATCTAAGATTGCAAAAAAATCTAAGATAAGTCGTCAGGCTTTGCATTCTGCGCTTTCAAGTGATGGTAACCCCAAAATAAAAACTTTTGAGGCAATATTAAACAGCCTTGGATATAGAATAAGCTTTAAGCCTATTAATTCAGCTTCTAAAGAAAAGAGGGTGTGATGTTATCAAGAGTTGCAGAAAATTTATATTGGCTTTCAAGATATGTTGAGAGAGCTGAAAATATATCAAGGATAATTGATGTAAACCATCACCTAATGCTTGATATGCCTTCTGGAAGCCTTACTGAGCAGTGGGAGCCATTAATTATTGCACTAGGTGAAGAAGAAAATTTCAAGAAAAAATATTCAAATTTTAGCAAAGAAAAGGTTATAAATTTTCTTACCTTTGATGAGGATAACCCAAATTCAATCATAGCTTCGGTTAATTCTGCCCGCTTTAACGCTAGAACGGTTAGAGAATCAATTTCACCTGAAATGTGGGAGGAGCTTAATAATCTATATCACAATATTAAAGAATATAAGGAAGAATATTTTGACGTTGAAGACCATAAAGAATTATTTGATAACATTATAAAAACCAGCCATTTATTCGTTGGCACCACTGATAGAACCCTAATGCACGATGAAGGTTGGCAATTTATAAGGCTTGGCAGAATGCTTGAAAGGGCTGATAAAACCAGCAGAATTTTAGACTTAAAATATTTTATTTTATTGCCATCTGTTAATGATGTTAACACACCACTTGATGATATTCAGTGGGGTGCATTGCTTAAATCTGCAAGTGCTTTTGAATCATATAGAAGGGTTTATAATCACATTAACTATGATTCAATTTTACAATTTTTAGTTTTAGAAAAAGATTTACCAAGAAGTATAAGATATTGCGTAAATGGTGCTTTAAGAACTATTACAAATATATCGCCAGAATTTAAGGGTAATGCGTTTAATAGCTTATATAATCTTTCAAAAGAGTTGGAGCATAAAAAAGTGCAGGAAATCAAACATTATGGCCTGCACGAATATGTTGATTTAATCCAGCAAAAACTAAATGATATCGGCGATGGAATTTATCAAGATTATTTTTATAAAGTAGTTTAAGACCTTTTGTTTTCTTGGGGTTTGGATGGAGATGCTTGGCTTAAAATAAATTTCCTTGATGGGGGAGGATTTTTACATTTCCCTTTTTCAATTACTACATAAAGTTCAAGATTATTAAATTTATCAATTTTACAAATTATTTCTTTAGGCTTTAATTCAGCAAAATGTTTTAACATTTTTTCAGCAACAAAATTTGCAAGTTTTGGCGGTGGATTTTCTTGATTTTTTCTATTGTAAATATAATCTGTAATTGCTTGATTATATGCATTAATATCTTCATTAGAAAATTGATGAGAGTTTGCAAATTTTGGCTTAATACCAAGTATTCTAAAGTCATTTTCTTCAATTATTATTTTATAATCTCTGATTGAAAAAAAATCCCCTTTACTATCAAAATAATCGCCTAATTGCTTTGAAAAATATTGGCTATGAAAAAAATGTTTATGTTCATATTTTTCTTTAAGTGAGGCGTGAAGTTTTTTAGAAAATTCATCATCAACATAAATGCCGTAATATCTAAGTTTAGCTTGAAAACCTTCTAAGCTAATTTCAAATGGATTTTGATTTTTCTTTTTGAATAAATTAAACAACTAATAAAATTTTAGGTTAATGACATAATTACTATATCATAAAAACACTAAAAATTGGTTAATATAGACTAAAAATTATTGATATTTTTATGTTTGTTAAAAAAGCCCCCAAGCAATCTAACATATTGATTTGTAAGTTTTTTTTGCAAAATGGTGGCGAATTAAGCAACATCCTTGAAAACAGGGCCTTTGCCAAGCTCAAGCGATTTTAGCTTGCGATGTAATGCAGAACGCTCCATACCAACAAAGGAGGCCGTTCTAGAAATATTACCGCCAAATCTGTTGATTTGAGCAAGCAGATATTGCCTTTCAAATAATTGTCTTGCATCCCTAAGTTTCAAGCTCATCAATTCTTTGTTGCTATTTTCTAAGAAATCACCCGCAGAGCCTGCAATAATTTCTTTCGGTAACATTGAAGATTTTATATTATCAGATGCCTCACCCGGGTTCATAATTAAAAGCCACTCAACAACATTCATTAATTGACGGGTGTTTCCCGGCCAATCATATGATTGAAGAGAAATAAAAGCCTCATTGGTAAATCTTCTTCTAGGTAAATTATATTTTGCAGAAAAATAATTCTTAAAATATTCCGTAAGCATTGGAATATCATCACGCCTTTCTGCAAGTGATGGAATTGTTAATTCAACAACATTAAGCCTGCTGAATAAATCACTTCTAAATTCACCTTCTTGAATTTTTCTAGCAATATCAGAATTAGTAGAAGAAATTACCCTAACATTTGATTCAATTAATTTAGTGCCACCGTTTCTGCTAAATTTGCCATCAGTTAAAAATTTTACTAATTTATTTTGCAAATTTTTTGGAAGATCACAAACTTCACTAATATATAATGTGCCACCATTTGCAACTTCAAGCAAACCAACCTTTCTAGCGGGTGAATTAAAACCGCCTTTATCCTCGGTGCCAAAAAGAACATCATCAAGCTCTTCAGGGTCATAATTATAAACATCAAAGCGAACATAAGGGTTATTCGCCCTTTTAGATTCAATGTGCAGACGCTCCGCAACAAATTCTTTACCAACGCCAATATCACCTTTAATAAAAACTCTGCTTTCAGTTTTTGAAATTCTATCTATATCCGCCCTTAAAGTTTTGATTGCGTTAGATTCACCATACAAAAAATCTATCTGCTGGGTTTTGTCGTTAAGCTCCCTATTTTCTTTAATCAAACGAGAAGATTCAACCGCTTTATTAAGCGTGTGGATTAGTTTATCTTGCTTGAAAGGCTTTTCAATATAATCATAAGCACCAAGTTTGAGAGAGCGAAGGGCGGTTTCAATATTGCCATGACCGCTAATCATAATAACTGGAATTTCAGGGTATTTCTTTTTAAGAAGTTCAAGAATTCCAAGCCCATCAAGCTCACTATCTTTAAGCCATATATCTAAAATTACGGCTTCTGGCTGTTGTTCAGAGATAACATTAAATGCGTCTTGAGAGTTTTTTGCCTTAAATGGCTGGTAGTTAGCATCTTCAACTATATCAGAAATGAGTTCTAATATATCCTTTTCATCATCAACTATCACAACTTTATTTTTAGACATAAACCCACCCATTGGTTAATTTTTAGTAAAAAATATAATAATCTTTTAGTGTTTTGCAAGAATTAACTTAAAGTTGAATCTGCAAAAATGCAGATAATTAGCAACCTTAATTATACCATAAAAAACAATAGCTTATCATAATAAATCTGCAAAAATGCAGATATTTAGTAAAATATTATAAAAAATATTTTTATCACTATTGCCAATAAAAACAATCAATAATAAATTTTATTGCTTTTAATGTTGCATAAATCCATCGTTGTAATATTGCAACCTTTAAGCCTTATTTCAAGTAACAAATAAATTAATATTATTATAGTATTAATTTTGTAACAAGGAAGTATTGTTTTGTTGTATTTTTACATCTAGCATTTAATGAATCTTAAAAATTAAAAATTTATAAAATGAATATTTTCATAATAGATATAACTTACACAAAACCTATTGAAGTTATTGATAAGGCTGTTGCAGAACATCGGGCTTATTTGGATAGATTTTATGCCTCAAATAATTTAATATTTTCTGGCAGAAAAAACCCAGTAACAGGTGGTGTTGTGGTTGGGATGTTCACAGATATTAAAGAGGCAGAGAACTTTGTTGCTAGCGATCCATTCAAAATAAATAATTTAGCTGATTATAAAATAACGGAATTTAACCCTGTAAAATATAATCAAAAAGTGAAAGATGTTCTAGGATTTTAATTATAAAAATGGATATTAAACAAAAAATTGCTGATGAGTTTTCAAAATATGCTGAGAGCTATAATAAAAATGCAATTCTACAAAAAAATGTTGCTATAAAATTAGCAGAAAAAATCAAAAAAAATATTTCTGATAACCATAATATTTTAGATGTTGGGGCTGGAACAGGCTTTGTTGCTGAGTTACTTTCAGGTGTAGATATAATTCAAAGCGATATTTCATTTGAAATGTGCAATATAAATAAAAAATTTGGCAAAAGCGTGGTTGCTGATTTTGATTTTCTTCCATTTTATAATAATTATTTTGATTTTATAATTTCGTCATTAGCTTTGCAGTGGTCTTTGGACTTAAGAAAAACCTTCGCGGGAATTTATAAAATATTAAAATTTAATGGTCATTTTGCTTTTGCTATTTTTGGAGAAAAAACCCTGCAGGAGCTTAGATTTTGTAGTAATGAAATTGGTGTTGTAACAAATAATAATTTTTATTCTTCAAACCAAATTAAAGAATTTTTAGAAGAAAATAATTTCAAAATTATTAGTGAAGAAAAACAACATAATATAGAAAATTATAAAACTTTGCTTTCTATGTTGAACTCAATGAAATCAATAGGTGCAGGGGTTAATTTAGATGAAAATAAGAAAAATTTATCTAAGTCTCAAATAAAAAAAATTGAAGAAATTTACTTAAAAAATTATCAAAATAATATTCAAACTAGTTGGGAAATTTATTATTTTATAGCACAAAAAAACTAAATTTTTATGAGTATTTTTATAACATCAACCGGCACAAATATTGGCAAAACTTATATAAATTGTTTGCTAATTGACTTCATCAAAAATATAAAAAAGAAAAATATTTCAGCCTTTAAGCCAATTATAAGCGGTTTTAATTTTGATGAAACCCCGAATGATTTATCAGAAATATGTGAGGCTTTAGGTTTGGAATATAATAAAAATAATATTAAAAAAATTTCCCGTTACTTTTTCAAAGAGCCACTTTCCCCTGATATGGCAGCTAGAATTTCAGGTGAAAAAAATGCAGAAATTTCAGAGATTATAAAATTTATCTCAGAAAACCAAAATAAAAATAGTGATTATATAATCATAGAAGGGGCTGGAGGGGCTTTTGTGCCTATAAATGAAAATGAAAATACTTCTGATTTAATTGCTAAAATTTCAGATAAAATAATCTTGGTTTGTGGCAGTTATCTTGGCTCTTTAAGCCATACAATTTCTTGCATAAGCGCAATGAAAGCAAAAAATATTGCACCTGATTTGATAATTATTTCCCAAAATTTAACTACTAAAGATGAGCTATATATAAATATTGAAGAAACTATTAAATCATTAAAAAATTTTACTGATATTCCGATAATATCAGTTGCTCATAATAAAAATTTTTCTAAAAAAGCTATAGAGGAAATAGAATTTTTAATTTTGTAATGAATTCAGAAAATCAAATTGATAGCTCAAAAATTCACTATGCAGGTTTTAGCATAAGGTTTTTAGCACAAATTATTGATACTATTTTTATAATGCTATTATTTATTCCACTGGGATATATTATTCCAGATGCGAAAAATGAAATGCCAAATGAAATCATAGAAGCATATAAACTTCATTCTCAAAATGAAATTACTGATGAAGAGCTTACAAATATTGCCGCACCTTATTTGATAAATGAATTTTTGCCAAAATTAATAAATGTTTTTTTAATTCAGCTTTTTATAGTTGGTGTAGTTTTTATAATTCTTTGGCATTACAAAAGCACCAGCCCCGGTAAAGCCTTGCTTGGCTTAAAAATTGTTGATGCAGAAACCCTAAAGCCGTTAAGTTATGCACAATCATTTTTAAGATTTATTGGATATTTTATTTCAATAATTCCGTTTATGTTTGGTTTTACTATGATAATGTTTAGCAAGAAAAAACAAGGGCTTCACGATAAAATTGCTAGAAGCCTTGTAATTTATAACCGCAATTATGATGAGGCTTGGGAACAGAAAAAAGCTAAATATCAGCTATATTTCTTCCTTGCGGCGTTAACAATTTTAATAATTATAATTACATCAAAGGGTTTATGATTCCTAGATATACAAGAAAAGTAATGTCTGATATTTGGCAAGCTGAAAATCGCTTAAAAATCTGGCGGGATATTGAAGTTTTTGCCTGTGAAGCAATGGCAGAAATTGGCGTTATACCTAAGCAATCGGCGGAAAATATTTCAAAAAATGCACCAACAAAATTTTCTCAAGAAGATATAAATAAAATTGATGAAATTGAACAAATAACCAAGCACGATGTTATAGCTTTTTTAACTCACTTAGCTGGTTTTATTGGCGATGATTCTCGCTTTGTGCATCAAGGTATGACATCAAGTGATGTTCTAGATACTTGCCTTGCAGTGCAGTTAAAACAAGCGGGTGAACTTCTGCTTGATGATTTAGAAAAAGTTTTAATCGCATTAAAAGAAAAATCTTTTGAACATAAATATACCATCACTATTGGCAGAAGCCACGGCATCCACGCGGAGCCTGTTACTTTTGGCTTAAAACTTGCTAGCTTTTATGCAGAATTTGAACGCAATAAAAACCGCCTGCAAGCTGCAATTAAAGATGTTGCAACTTGTGCAATTTCTGGTGCAGTTGGCACATTTGCAAATATTAATCCTTACATTGAAGAATATGTAGCAAAGAAATTAGGCCTAACGCCAGAGCCAATTTCAACGCAAGTAATTCCAAGAGATAGGCACGCAGAATTTTTTGTCACGCTTGCAGTTATCGCAAGCTCAATAGAAAGGCTTGCCACAGAAATTCGTCATTTGCAACGCACAGAAGTTTTAGAAGCAGAAGAATTTTTCTCAAAAGGGCAGAAAGGCTCATCAGCTATGCCACATAAAAGAAACCCAGTTTTAAGCGAAAATTTAACTGGTCTTGCAAGAATTGTTCGTGGCTATGCAATTCCAGCTTTAGAGAATGTAGCACTATGGCACGAGAGGGATATTTCCCATTCTTCAGTTGAGCGAATGATTGCACCTGATGCAACCGTTACCCTAGATTTTGCATTAGCAAGGCTTGAAGGTTTAGTTAAAAATTTATTGGTTTACCCTGAAAATATGCAGAAGAATATGGATAAATTAGGCGGTTTGCATAATTCTCAGCGAGTATTATTAGCATTAACACAAAAAGGCTTCTTGCGCGAAGATGCTTATGCGATTGTTCAAAGAAATGCCATGAAAGTATGGCAAGATGGCAGAGATTTTTTAACTGAGCTAAAAAGCGATAGCGAGATAAAATCCAAAATGTCTGAGCAAGATCTTGAAGATTGTTTTGATGATACTTATCACATAAAAAATGTTGATTATATTTTTAATCGGGTTTTCAAATAATTTTATAATTTATTTATGATTTCATTTTACCAATTAAGCTCAAGCCCAATAGAGCAAGCATTGCCGGTGCTTTTAGAAAAAGTAATTAGCACAGGAAATAGAGCCGTTTTGCGTTGCAAAGATAAAAATTTGCTAAACGAAATTGATAATGCATTATGGGCGGTTGGTGGCACTAGGTTTCTTCCACACGGCACAGAAAATGAAGATTTTAAGGAAGCCCAACCTATATATTTAACCTCTGCAAATGATAACCCAAATGGTGCAAAATTTTTGGTTAATATTGGTGTTTTAGATGATGATTATTTCAAAAATTTTGAAAGAACATTATTAATTTTTAGCCAAGCAGATAGCAAAGAAACTGAAAATGCTAGAAAATTATGGAAATCATTAAAATCAAATGAAAATCTAAGCCTTAAATTTTATAAGCAAAATGAAAAAGGTGGCTGGGAAGAGGGTTAGGTTGGTTGATGGTTAATGGTTTATGGTTGTTATAATGCAAATTATTCTAGAAAGAAAATTCGGGGTATGGCAGCTTATCACTTGCACTCAGAAAAACTAATCTCTAACTTCCTGAAGAACTTGGGAAAGGTAGCGGTGATAATCAGAAGATGTGCTGTAAGTTTTAATTAATTCTTCAAATTGGTTTGCAGAAATAAAATTTTTTCTAAAGGCAATTTCTTCTAAACAAGCGATTTTTACACCTTGCCTTTTTTCAATGGTTTGAATAAAATTCGCAGAATCTAAAAGCGAATCTGGCGTGCCAGCATCAAGCCAAGCAAAGCCTTTTCCAACTTTGATAACATTTAATAAACCTTTTTCCATATAGGCCCTGTTGACATCAGTAATTTCTAGCTCCCCCCTTGCAGATGGCTTAAGATTTTTTGCAATATTTATAACTTCATTATCATAAAAATATAAGCCAGTTACTGCCCAATTTGACTTCGGTTGCTTCGGCTTTTCCTCTATTGAAATTGCCTTATTATTTTTATCAAGCTCAACAACACCATATCTTTGCGGATCGCTAACTCTATATGCCATCACAGACGCACCTTTTTTAAGGCTAAGAGCGTTTTGAAAATCTTCACTGATTTCATTTCCTAAAATTTCAGAGCCGTAAAAAATATTATCACCAAGTATTAAACAAGAAGAATCATCTTTAATAAAATCTTCTGCGATAATGAATGCTTGTGCAATTCCCTCTGGTTTTTCTTGAATTTTATATGAAAAATTAACACCATATTGGCTGCCATCACCTAAAAAATTTGCGATGATTGGAATATCCCTTGGTGTGCTAATAATTAAAATATCTTTCAACCCAAAATTCATTAATATTGCAAGCGGATAATGTATCATCGGCTTATCATAAACCGGCAGAATTTGCTTGCTGATTGCGTTTGTCATAGGTTGTAAGCGAGTTCCACTACCACCTGCTAAAATTATTCCTTTCATAATTTTATATTTTATATTCCTCTTGGATTTTTATTTTTATCAAATGCACCTTGCCCTAAAATAAAGCTGATTGCACCGCATAAGCGAGCTTTATATTTTATCTTCTTCAATTTATTAAATGATAGAATATAAAGCAAATATTTTAATGAGTAACTAAAAATTATTGAGAAAGCCCGCTTAAAAAACTCACATTTTGAATAATGTTTTTTGTAAAAATATAATTTTGACCAAGCCGAATGCCAATATTTTAGATATTCAATTTTTGGATTAGGCGTTGATGATTTGCCAACTAAATGTTTTAATAAAATATTTTTACAAATTAATAAATCAAGCCCAGCATTTTCAATGCGTTTGCATAAATCAGTTTCTTCATAATATAGAAAAATATTTTCATCAAAAAAACCAATTTTTCTGAGGTTTTCCATCTTAAAAAGCATTGTTGCGCCAACCACCCAATTAGTTTTCTCCGCGGTAAGATTTTGAGATGTAATAAATTCCCTCTCATCAGTTGCAGGGGCAATCACACCAAGATTTTTATAATTTTTTGCAAGCTCTAGAAGTTTGAGAATAGAGGTTTCATCAGAGATTATATCTGGGTTTAACAAAAAAGCATAATCAGTTTTTACCTCATTAAGCCCAAGATTTGCCCCTTTGCCATAGCCGAGATTTTTTTCAGATTTAATGAGTTTAACCTCAGGGAAATTAGATTTTATAAAATCCGCCGTTTCATCTTTGCTTGCGTTATCAACAATAATAATTTCAAATTTATTATAAATATTGTTTAGGAATTGCGAAATTATATCCTTGCTGTTATAGGTTACTGAAATAATTGTTAATTCTGTATTTTTCATGGAATATAAAAAATTTATAACCCGTAACATAGCAATTCAAAATAAATCCGCAAATTATAATCGTTTATGCGTTTTTTCTCATTTTGATAAAGATAATAAAATTGATGCTTATGTTATAAATTATCTTGAAACACTAAAAAAAGCTGATTGTGATATAGTTTTTGTAAGTAATTGCCAAAATATTGATGATTCTGAAATAGCAAAAATTGAAAATATTTCCCATAGAATTATTCTCAGAAAAAATGAAGGCTATGATTTCGCCTGCTATTTAACTGGCTTTTATGAAGAGATTGAAAAAGAAAAATACAAGCAAATAATTTTTGCTAATGATAGTGTTTATGGCCCTTTTTATGACATTCAAAAGGTTTTTGATGAAATGAATGCTAAAAATTTTGATTTGTGGGGTATAACAGATAATGTTGCTTCTGTTTATCATATACAATCATATTTTTTGAGCTTTTCAAACAAGATGCTAAAATTTTTAGATAATCATTTTAGAAATTTTAAGTTTGAAAATAACAAAGAAAATATTGTTGCAAATAATGAAGTTAGCCTTTCAAGAAAGGCTTTAGGGGAGGGCTTTAAGATTGGAGCATTGTGTCATCACCAAGATGTAATTTCTTTTGAATCTAAAAATTTTGATGAAAAATTTATTGCAAAAATAAAACAAAATATCTCTGAAAATTTATTTTATAAAACTGGGCTAAAAAAACTTTTCTCTAAAAAATATAATCGTGAAATAAATTTTAGAAAATTTTTTGATGTAAGTCTCGTTCCGCATTTATCAAGTTGGTATAGTTTAATTCAGTATTTTGAAGCACCTTTCATTAAGGTTTCACTTCTGAAAGACCCTCGCTTAGTGCATTATCATAGTTTTTTATATCGTGATGTTATTAAAAATAAATATCCAAATTTTAATTTAGAACTTATAGAAAATCACCTTATAAGAATTAGAAAATTAGAGTTATAAAATATGAAAACAATATTAGTAACAGGTGGTTTGGGCTTTATAGGTAGCAACTTTGTTATTCAAGAAATCAATGCAGGTAACAGAATAATTAATCTTGATAAAGTTACTTATGCCGCAAATTTTGAGAATGTAAAAGAAGTTGATTCCAATAAAAATTACCATTTTATTAAGGGTGATATTTGTGATGCTAATCTTGTAAAAAAAATTTTTGACGAAAATAAAATTGATTGGGTAGCACATTTTGCCGCAGAATCTCATGTTGATAACTCAATTTCAAAACCATCAGAATTTATAGAAACTAATATAATCGGAACATATAATTTGTTACAAAACGCATTGCAATATTACAGAAATACAAAAGATGAAGCATTTAGATTTCTTCACATTTCAACTGATGAAGTTTTTGGAAGTTTAGAAGAAAATTCTGATAAATTTAATGAAGATACAAAATATGATCCATCTTCGCCATATTCAGCTTCTAAGGCTTCCTCTGACCATTTAGTAAAAGCGTGGCATCGCACATATGGTTTGCCAATTCTTATGACAAATTGCTCTAATAATTATGGCCCTCGCCAACATAAAGAAAAATTGATTCCAAAAACAATTTTTTGTTGTTTAGAAGAAAAGCCAATTCCAATTTATGGAAATGGCAAAAATATTCGTGATTGGATATTTGTTGAAGATCACTGCAAAGGCATTAAACTTACGCTTGAAAAGGGCAGGGTTGGGGAATCTTATTTGTTTGGTGGTAATTGTGAAAAAAATAATTTAGAAGTTGTGAATATTATTTGCGAAGAAATGGATAAAAGAAAACCTCGCAAAAATGGGGCTTCTTATAAAAATTTAATCAGTTTTGTTAATGATAGGCTTGGCCACGATTTTAGATATGCAATAAATGGCAGAAAGGCTGAAAAAGAGTTTGGATATAACCCCAAGCCAGATTTTTCTTTATATATTAATAAAACTATTGATTATTATATTAGCTATTTGAAATCTTAATTTATGCAAATTACTAACCTAGAAATTGAAGGCTTAAAATTAATAAAGCTCAATATTTATAATGATAATAGAGGCTTTTTTAATGAAAGATATGTTGAAAGCAAATTTCACGAAATTGGTATAAAAAATAAATTTATTCAAGATAACCATTCTTTTTCTTATCAAGGCGTTATAAGGGGTTTGCATTTTCAATCTAACCCAAATCAAACTAAATTAGTTAGCTGTATTCGTGGAAAAATTCTTGATGTTGCCGTTGATATTAGAAAGAATTCTAAAACTTATGGCAAATATTATTCAATAGAATTATCTGCTGAAAATGGCTTGATGCTGTATATTCCAGCGGGTTTTGCCCACGGTTTTTCTGCACTTACAGATTGCGATGTGCTTTATAAAGTTGATGGCACTTATAATCCAAAAGGTGAGGGCGGAATAATTTATAACGATAAAACTCTTAATATTGATTGGAAAGTTAAAAACGAAATTGTTTCCGATAAAGATAAAAACTTACCGAGCTTTGCTGAATATAATAATTCCGCTATATTTTAATTTTTTCTATGAATATTTTGGTTTTTGGAAAAACAGGGCAAATTGCCTCAAATTTTTTTGAGATACATAAAAACTATAACAAATTTAATTTTTATTTTGCCACTCGTGATGAAGCAGATTTTAGCAAGCCTTCTGCTATATTTGAGTATCTTAATAATCTCAAATTTAAGCCAGATTATATTATTAATGCGGTTGCTTATACGGCAGTTGATAAGGCAGAAGATGAAAAAGATTTATGTGATAATATCAATGTAAAATCAGTAAAAATTATAGCAGAATTTTCTAAGAAAAATAATGTTATTTTAATTCACTATTCAACAGATTATGTTTTTGATGGTGCTGGGCAAGAGCCATTTTTAGAGAGTAATTTTGAAAATCTAAAGCCGTTAAATTATTATGGTTTGAGCAAATTGAAATCAGAGCAAGAAATAATAAATTCGCGTTGTAAGTATTTTATATTTAGAATTAGTTGGGTTTATAATCATAGTGGTAAAAATTTTCCTTTAACTATTTTGCGTTTAGCAATTGAAAGGGAAGAGTTGAAAATTGTTTCTGATCAATTTGGAAGCCCTTGCTATGCTAAAGATATTGCGGTTGCAGGGTTAAAATTAATTGATGATTTATCTAAACAAAATGATGATTCTGAGAATATTTTTGGGGTTTATCACTTAACACCTCAAGAATATATTTCTTGGTATGATTTTACGAATTTGATTATTGAGCAGGCTAAAATAAATAAATTATCGCTTAAGGTAAAAAATATTTTGCCAATAAAATCTGAGGAGTTTTTGTTGCCAGCTAAAAGACCAAAAAATTCTCGGCTAAATTCAGATAAAGCAAAAAATAAATTAGGTTTGGAACTTCCTAAAATAAAAACATCTCTAGAGGAATTTTTTTCTAAAGTATTTTAAGTGGATAGACCTATATTTTTATTACTAAAAAAATTCGGGCTATGACAATTAAGCCCTAAGCCCCAAGCCCCACAACCCCTATAAGCCCTTTGTTAATGCCCCCCTCTTAATCTCCCCCCGCAAGCAGGGGGAGAAATTATAGAGAGTATAACTAATCACTTGCACTAACTAGGCGGCTTTAACTTTTCTTCGCTCTAAAATTTCTGTGAATTTAGAAAATAGATATTCTGCATCTTTTGGCCCGGGGGCGGCTTCTGGGTGATGTTGAACTGAGAAAACATCTTTGCCTATAAGCTCAATTCCTTCATTAGTATTATCAAAGAGTGAAATGTGAGTTTCTTTAACATTTTTAGGAAGTGATTCTCTAGTTACTGCAAAGCCGTGATTTTGGCTGGTGATTTCTACCTTTCCAGTATTAAGATTTTTTACAGGGTGATTCGCCCCCCTATGCCCTTGATGCATCTTGATAGTTTTACAACCAAGTGCGGTTGCAAGTAGTTGATGGCCTAAGCAAATACCAAAAACAGGAATATCAGATTCAACTATTTCTTTAATCACTGAGCCTGCATATTTAGCAGTTTGTGAAGGGTCTCCGGGGCCGTTTGAAAGAAATACACCATCAGGGTTATGAGATAAAATTTCTTTTGCAGAAGATTTTGCCGGCAGAACTACAACCTCACAATTTTGTGCAACTAAATTTCTCAAAATATTTCTTTTAATGCCAAAATCTAAGGCAACAATTTTATACTTAAAATTATTACATTTTGGGAAAATATCTTCATCAGCATTCCAAATGCCTTCTTGCCAATTGTATGATTTATCAGTTGAAACCTCTGCGGCAAGCTCAAGCCCTTCCATTTTTGGCGTTTGTTTTAGTTTTTCAGTTAGCTCAGAAATATTGATTTGCGATAAATTTTCTTTATATGAGATTATACAATTTTGTGCACCCTTTAACCTTATATGCCTTGTGATAGCCCTTGTATCAACGCCACTTATGCCTGTTATACCCTCACTTGTAAGCCAATTTACAAAATGATTTTCAGAGCGATAATTAGATGGGTTAGTAACTTCCGCAGAGGTTATAAGGCCTTTAGCAAAAACTTTTTTGCTTTCATAATCATTTTTATTTGCACCAACATTGCCAATATGTGGAAAAGTAAAATTTATAATTTGTTTGTGGAAAGATGGATCAGTAAGTGATTCTTGATAACCAGTTATTGAAGTATTAAAGCATATTTCACCAGTTGTTTCACCTTTTTTGCCAATGCCATAACCATAAAAAATACTTCCATCTTCAAGTAATAAAACTGCATTTTTTTTAGGAATTAAAGACATAAACAATTTTTTATTTTGGGCAAAATTTCTAGATTTAATAATTATTTTATATATAAAATCTAGTAAAAAATTTCTAATGCACCAATTTAATCAAATTTTATCTTCGCTAAACCCTGAACAATTAGATGCTGTAAGCCATACAGAAGGTGCATTGTTAGTTTTAGCGGGTGCTGGCACTGGAAAAACAAAAGTTTTAACTACAAGAATTGCCTATATTTTACAAAATCGTTTGGCTTGGCCAAGCCAGATTTTAGCCGTTACTTTTACCAATAAAGCCGCGAAAGAGATGGAGCATAGAATCCACCAAATGGTTGGGGATATTTCTGCGGGGCTTTGGCTTGGAACATTTCATTCTATAAGCCTTAAAATTCTTAGGAAATATCCGCTATTAGTAGGCTTAAAAGAAAATTTTAGCGTTATAAACTCTGAAGATCAACTTCGCTTGATTAAAGAAATTATGCTAGAAAAACAAATTGATGTTAAAAAATTTAATCCTAAGGCAATTTCAGCACAAATTAATCGCTGGAAAGATAGGGCGGTAAACCATGAAAGCCTAACCGATGATAGTGATTTAGCCGCAGAAATATATCAAGATTATCAAAGAAGATGTGAACTTCTAAATATCATAGATTTTGGTGATATTATTCTTAAATGCATAAATTTATTTAGAAATAATGAAGATATTTTAAGCGAGTTTCATAATAAATTTAAGTATATTTTGGTTGATGAATATCAAGATACCAACACCGCACAATATTTGTGGTTGCGGTTGCTTGCACAGGCGAAACAAAATATATGCTGTGTGGGTGATGATGACCAATCAATCTATGGTTGGCGAGGCGCAGAAGTTGGAAATATTCTTCGCTTTGAAAAAGATTTTGCCAATCCAAAAATTATAAGGCTTGAAACGAATTATCGTTCTACCACTCAAATATTAGCAGGGGCAGATGCGGTGATTGCAAATAACCAAAATCGCTTAGGCAAAATCTTAAAAGCTAATAATGGCAGTGGTGATGCCATAAAATTAGTTTCACTTTGGGATGATAGAAGTGAGGCAAATTATATCGCAGATGAAATAGAAGCCCAGCAACAAATTTACAAAAAACGCCTTGATAATATGGCGATTTTAGTTAGGGCGGGCTATCAAACTAGGGCTTTTGAAGAATGTTTTATACGCAGGGCAATTCCTTATAGAATTCTTGGTGGTTTAAGATTCTATGAAAGAATGGAAATTAGAGATGTAGTTGCTTATGTTAGAGCTTGCATTACACCAGAAAATGATTTGGCGATTGATAGAATAATTAACCTGCCAAAGCGTGGGCTTGGTGAAAAAACTTTGAACGATCTTAAAAAATTCGCAAGCAATAATAATATCAGCCTTTTTGATGCGATATATAATAATATTTATTCAAATGAGATTGAAAAAGATTTTTCACTTTCTTTTGCGAGTAGCCCTCAGCCTAACTCTCTCCCAGAGGGGGTTGAGGATTTATTTAGCCTTGAAAAAAACCCCTCTCCCATTGGGAGAGGGGAAGGGGTGAGGGCTAATACAAAACCCACTCTAAACCTAAAGCCGAAAGTTAGGGAAACGCTTAAAAATTTTGTTGATGATTTAATTGCTTGGAAGAATGATTTTGTTGAACAACCCCACGCAAAAGTTGTTGAAAAAATTGTTGAAGATTCTGGCTATAAATCAATGTGGGAATCTGAAAAAACCATTGAGGCAAAGGGAAGGCTTGAAAATATAAAAGAATTAATAAACGCCATATCACAATTTAGTGATATTTATGAATTTCTTGAACATATAAGCCTTGTTGCAGATGCAGATGATAGACCAGTTGAAGATATGATTTCAATTATGACAATTCACGGTGCAAAAGGCTTAGAGTTTGATAATGTTTTCTTGCCCGGTTGGGAAGAAGGGTTATTTCCAAGCCAGCAATCACTTGATGAATTGGGGCGCGAAGGGCTTGAGGAAGAACGCCGCCTTGCCTATGTTGCAATCACTAGAGCTAAGAAAAATCTCACGATAAGTTTTGCCTCTAGCAGAATGGTTTTTGGAAATATTGTAAATTCTGTTCCTTCAAGATTTGTTGATGAACTGCCAGAAGATGCGGTTGAAGTAATTAATAAAGCAGGGCTTGGTGCAAATTATAAGGGGAAAAGTTTCTCTGCAAAACAGGGTGAAAATAATCTCTCAGAAAAGCCAGCGAGATTTGAAATTCCCTCAATAAATAATGGTTTTAATTCTAAAAAAATTAATGATAATTTACAAAATAAATTTTCAGTTGGTGATAAAGTAAATCACCCAGTTTTTGGTTTTGGCAGAGTGCTAAATATCAACGGAAAACATTTGCAAATTGTTTTTGAAAAAGCCGCAATAAAAACTCTGCTTGAAGATTTCATTGAAAAAGTTGCTTAGATTTTTGAAATACTGCATAAAATTAGATTGAGTTCTGAGATGTCATCCTGACCCTAGAGCGAAGCGAAGGGGAAGGATCTTTAGATGTTTCGCTACGCTCAACATGACAAACTTCAAAATAATTTACTATACAACAAAAACTACTTACTAGCTAGTAAAGCCCTATCTTTAACGCTTTCAATATTCACTTCTACAATTTTGTTCATAAATTCTGGGTGGTTTTCAATGATAACGGGCTGATAATATTCCGTAAAGCCAACTAGATGATTTTCAAATTTTCCTTTGCGATTGAAAAGAACCTTCATTTTTTTGCCAACTTTATCAGCAAGCCTAGCAAACATTTGCTTATCTAGAAGAGCTTGTAGCTCAGAAAGCCTTTCTTTTTTAACTTCTGCTGGTGTGGTATCTTCCATATTTGCACCCGGTGTGCCGGGTCTTGCGCTATATATAAAAGAATATGAAAGGGTAAAGCCAACATCATTGATTAGTTTTAGAGTATCTCTAAAATCTTGCTCTGTTTCACCCGGAAAGCCAATTATGAAATCAGAAGAAAACTCAATATCAGGGCGAACATTTCTAAATTTATCAATGATTCTGCGGTAATCATCAGCGGTGTGTTTGCGATTCATTGCTTTTAAGATGCTATCTGAGCCACTTTGAATTGGCAAATGCACAAAAGGCATTAATTTTGGAAAATCTTTATGGGCATTTATCAAATCATCTTCCATATCCCTTGGGTGAGATGTGGTGTAGCGAATGCGCTGAATTTGCGGAATATTAGAAAGTTTTTCAATAAGTTTTGCAAGGCTCCAGCTTGAGCCATCAGGGGCTTTGCCGTGAAATGCATTAACATTCTGGCCAAGTAAATTAAGCTCTATTGTGCCTCTTTCTGCAAGAATTAAGGCCTCACGATAAATTTGATTCACATCTCTTGAAACCTCTGCACCGCGAGTATAAGGCACAACACAAAAAGTGCAGAATTTATCACAACCTTCTTGAACCGTAAGAAATGCAGATGATTTAACTTCGTGAACATCTTTGGGGGCTTTTTCATTTTCAATTTCTTCTAGAAGAAAATCAAATTTATCAATCGTTGAAAAATCAAGCTCAACATTACCTTTTGTGCCAGCTTCTGCGTTTTTTACAAGCATCGGCAAGCGTTGATAGCTTTGTGGCCCAACCACAATATCAACATAAGGTGCACGAGATTTAATTTCAGAACCCTCTGCCTGTGCAACGCAACCAGCAACTGCAACAACGGTGTTTTTACCCTCTAGCTTTCGTTTATCCTTAAATTTTTTTATTCTACCTAAATCAGAATACATTTTTTCAGAGGCTTTTTCACGAATGTGGCAGGTGTTTAGAACAATTAAATCGCACTCATCAGATATTTCTTTTTCAAGCTGGAAGCCGTGATTTCCCATCGTGCCACCCATTTTTTCAGAATCATAAAAATTCATCTGGCAACCATAAGTTTTGATAAACATTTTCTTTTGGCTTTCAGAGTTATTTTCTAAAAATTGAGCTTGATTGCTATTATTTATATTCGCTTCTTGCACTATTAAAATTTTGATGTTTTCTTAATTTTTTCAACTTTTTTAACTATCATATCTCGCTTCATTTTTGAGATATAATCAACGAAAACTATACCATTTAGGTGGTCAATTTCGTGTTGAATACAAACAGAGGCTAGGCCTTCAAAATCTTGAGTTCTCTCTCTGCCATCAGCATCAAGATATTTAACGATAACTTTTTTAGGCCTTTCAATTTCTGCAAATTGAGTTGGGAAAGATAAACAACCTTCTTCAAAAACAAATTTCTCTTCTGATGAATAAATTATTTCAGGGTTAATTAAAAAGATTGGATCAGGCGTTGCATCAGGGTTGTGAGTGCCATCATATCTCAGTGAGCCTTGCGCAATATCCATTGCAATAATTCTTTTATGAACCCCAACTTGAACGGCAGCCAAACCAAGCCCATAATGCTTATACATTGTTTCAAGCATATCTTCAAGAAATACGCGAAGATTATCATTAATTTCTTCGGGTTTAACTTCCTCAGAAACCTTTTTTAATCTTGGATCTGGTGCAATAACTAAAGGTAAAACGGCCATATTTGAGTTATATAATATTTTATAAATTTTAATAATAAAAAATGCCCAATCTTTATGCAAAAGGCAGAGTTAAAATACAAGAGGTAACTGCGAGATTTTTGTCATTCTGAGCATAGCGAAGAATCTAAAAAAGCTAATTTAGATCTTTCACTTCGTTCAAGATGACACTAATTTTATTACCTGTAAATTGCAACCTGCACTATCCCTATTAAGATGGGGATAAAACTTAAAACCTGCTATTTCAACTTATCTTTTAGTAAATCATTAACACCTTTTGGGTTTGCTTTGCCTTGAGTTAATTTCATAACTTGACCAACTAAAAAGCCGAATAATTTATCTTTTCCAGATTTATATTCTGCAACCTCATTAGGAAATTTAGAGATAACTTCATCAATCGCTTTTTCAATAGCACCACTATCACTAACTTGTTTTAAGCCTTTTTCTTCAACAATTTGCAGGGCTTTTTTATTAGAAGAAATCATTTCATCAAGCACATCTTTTGCAATTTTGCCAGAGATTGTGCCATCTTTAATAAGATTCACAAGTTCCGCAAGGTTTTCAGAGGTAACGGGGCAGTTTGAAATTTCCAAGCCAAGTTTGTTGAGCCTACCGAATAACTCCGCAGTTAGCCAAGAAACTGAAAGTTTAGCATCTTGAGTTTTATTAAATAAATTATCAAAATATTCTGCTATTTCTTTTTCAGCGGTTAAAACGCCAGCATCATATTCACTAAGCCCTAACTGGTTGATATATCTATTTTTCTTATCTTCTGGCAGTTCAGGCAGGCTTTGCTTTATTTTAGTAATTTCAGAATCTTCAATTTTTAGCGGGTATAAATCAGGGTCAGGAAAATATCTGTAATCGTGAGCATCTTCCTTAGTTCTCATCACCCTTGTTGAGCCTGTATTTGTATCAAATAGGCGAGTTGCTTGTTCAACCACGCCACCATTTTCAATTAAATCAATTTGCCTTTGCACTTCAAAATTAATTGCTTGGATAATAAATCTGATAGAGTTTAGATTTTTTATTTCATTTCTAGTGCCGAATTTTGATTCACCATATTTACGAACTGAAACATTGGCATCACAGCGAAGCGATCCCTTTTCCATATCTCCATCGCAAGAGCCAACATATCTGAGGATTTGACGAAGATTTTTAATATATTCCCCAGCTTCTTCTGCGGAGCGTAAATCAGGGTAGGTAACAATTTCCATCAGGCCAACGCCAGAGCGGTTTAGATCAATAAAACTTTCAGTGGGAGATTGATCGTGAATAGATTTTCCAGCGTCTTGCTCAATGTGAATTCTTTCTACTCTAATTTTCTTTCTGCCGTAAGGCATATCAATAGAGATTTCACCTTCTGAAACTATTGGCCTTCTAAATTGGCTAATTTGGTAGCCTTGCGGTAAATCTGCGTAAAAATAATTTTTTCTATCAAAAACGCTTAAATTATTAATATTCGCCTTTATCGCAAGCCCTGTTTTAATTGCTTGATTAACACAATAAGGGTTAAGAACTGGCAACATTCCGGGCATTGCAGCATCAACAAATGATACATTAGTATTAGGCTCAGCCCCAAATTCCGCCACTGACGACGAAAATAGTTTTGTATTAGACTTAATTTGAGCGTGAACCTCAAGACCAATAACAACTTCCCAAAGACCAGTTTTGCCCTGAATTAAATTTTCTTTTGATTCTACCATTTATAAAATTTTTTTGAAAATTTTATTACAGCATCAATATTATTAAATCAAGAGGCTTAAATGTTAACTCTCCGGGAGTGTTCACTATCCATAGGTATATCTGTTATTACCCGAATTTTTATAAAGATCCAATCTTTAGAAAAATTATAGGGTAATCTAAATCAATAGGTTAATGGATCGCCCTATAGTTGCTTCGCAACTCGGGCGATGACAATCTATGTATAGTGAACACCTCCAAATCTCCCTAAACTCTAGGCATAGTTTTTTGAAGGCTATCTCTTAAAGAAAATTTATTATACCATTCTGCAAGTTTTTTGTGCTTTTCCTGCCAGTTATAATTGGTAAGTCTAAAGGATATGTAACCTAAAGCAGAAGCGGTTGAAATTTCAGCTAGAGTGAAAAGTTGCTCAATATGAAAAGTTTTACAGATTCTATCAAGCATATCAAAGCCCCTATCTAAAATCTCGTAATGTTTGTTTAGGGTTGCTTTATCTTGCTTCTCAGAGGGTTTTAGATTTTCAAAATATATTTTAATTGCTGATTCAACCATTCCATCAGTTAAAGCTTCTGTTCTTAAAACCTCAATTCTATAAGAAATTTGAGATGGTATTAGTTTAGGGTTATCATTCAAACCATCAATATATTCACAAATTACGGGGCTATCATAAATTGAATGGCCATTTTCTAAAACTAATGTTGGCACTTGCCCTAATGGATTTGCCTCAATAAGCTCTTTAGGTTTGTTGGATAAATCTACTGGAATAATTTTTATTTTTTCAGCAAGACCCTTTTCAATAGCCATAATCAAGGCTTTTCTTGCAAAAGGGGAGCGGTTTGTTATATATAATTTCATAAAATCTTTTTGTATTTGCTGTTAGAAAATATAATTAGTAATCTTAATTGCAAGTGACAAGTTGTGAATGTAGGAACTAGGGCGTGTTCACTATAGATAGATGGATTTGTCATTACCCGAATTTTTATAAAGATATAAATCTTTAGAAAAATTATAGAGCCTGCCCCGCACTTGATGGGGGGTAAGCTAAATCAATAGGTTAATGGATCGCCCTATGGTTGCTTCGCAACTCGGGCGATGACAATCTATACATAGTGAACACTCCCAATTAACTCTCAAATTTACTATTGTATTTACAACACAAATAGTTATAAGCCTATTATTAAGAAAAATTTAGAAAGAATAATTATGCCTTCAAATAAGTTTAATTTTGCTTTTATTGCTCTTGTAACGCTTGTAATCTCTACATCTTCAGCATTTGCACAGGTTGAATATGCATTTAATGATGTGAATAATTCTAAAGTTCCTGCTAATCCAAAATGTGATCCATACTCACCGGAAGATCAAGCTAGAATACCTATTTCAGGGGTTAATGACCCTAAATTCAATATTAATTACCATAATGGTGAGCCAGTTATTGAAACTAAAATTTGTGGTGTTCAAGTTAAGGGCAAGGGTTCACCTAGATTAAAGGGGATTTTAATTACAACGCCTTGGTATTACAAAAATAAGCTAAATAGTTATTTTGGAACGCCTGGCTTTTTTATAAGAGATCTTAATATTCTTACACAAGATCCAGATGCTAAAAACAGGCTTTATTCCTATAAAAATGATGAAATTACCGAAGATATGCTTAACGGCATAATTCGCGATGTGATAGTTTTGATGAGGGATAAAAACCAGCCAGTGGTTGATGTTTATTTTCCTGAGCAAGATGTTACAGATGGCTATGTTGTTGGTTTAGTTGAGCGTGCAATTCTTGATAAAATTATTGTTAATGGCAACCAATATTATTCTGATGAAGAAATTTCTGATAATATTCGTTTGAAATCAGGGGATTATGTTTGGTCTGATATTCTTTCTGAAGATATGCGTTGGATAAACTCATATCCGTATCGTCAAGTTGATGCTATCTTCAAGCCGGGTGCGAAGCCTAGAACAACGGATTTAATTCTAGAAACTGCGGATATGACGCCTTATCGTATATTCGGTGGCTATGATAATTATGGCCCTTCTGCAACTAACCAAGATCAAGTATATGCAGGGTTCAGCTATGGTGATTTATTTGGTGCGGATCACGAAGTTATTTATACTTATGGTGCAAGTGCTGATTTTGCGAATTTTAGCTCTCACACATTACAATATATAATGCCATTTGCAGATATTAGAAATAGGCTTTCATTAACTGGTTCACTTTCAACTTCTGAGCCAATTTCTGATAACCCATTTTTCTCAACAGAAGGTGAAAATATTTTCTTGAATGCTGATTATGAAATTCCACTTCATGACTTTGGTATTAGAGGTTTTGTGCAAGGTTTAAGAGTTGGTGCTGATTACAAAAAACTTGAAAATAACATTGATTTTGGTGGCACACAAGTATTTAGCTCTGACCCTGAAATTATGCAGGCTTATATTACCTATGAAGGCTCTGAAACTTCTTCAATTGCTTCAAATATCTTTAGGTTAACAGCGGTTGGCTCTCCGGGTGATTTAGCTGGTAATAATAATGATGTTGAATTTAACACAGCCACATTAGGTGCAGAATCTCAATATGCTTATTTCAGAGGTTTATATGATACAAGATATACCTTCCAAGATTTAGAAGGCTTTTCACTTGGTGGTTTATTTAGGGGGCAATATTCACCTATGACAACCTTACTTTCATCTGAGCAAGCTGCAATTAGTGGGCCGGGTGCGGTTAGGGGCTTCCAAACCAATAATATCCGTCGTGATAATGCGTTCCTTTCTACTATTGAAGTTGCCTCACCTTATGTGCCAGTTCTTGATGAAATTCTGCAAACTACCATCAGGGATAGAATTCAAGGCTTTGTTTTCTATGATAGAGGTTATGGTGCTAATGAAAATGTTGCATCTCAAGGCTCTCAAACGGTTAATTTACAATCTGCCGGTATTGGTGCAAGGTTCGGCTTAGGCAGAAACTTAAACGGCGTTGTTGAATATGCGAGAGAAATTGATGATGAGTTTAATGATGGCACCGATGACCAAGTGCATATAAGGGTAAATGCATCTTATTAGTATTAATTTTGATATGTCTTGATATTATAAGGGGGCTTAAGCCCCCTTTTTTTATTTTATAAAATTTGATATTATAATTTTATTAAGCCAAAAAACATATTTTATGGATTTAGAAAAAATAAAGAAAAAATATAAATCAAAAATTGAAAAAATTTCTAATAAATATGGTGTATATAATCTAAGAGTATTTGGCTCATATTCTAAAGGAAAACAAAATAAAAATAGTGATTTGGATATTTTATATTCAGCAAATGAAAATTTTAGTCTTCTAAAACACTCAGCTTTAGAAATAGAATTAAAAAATTTGCTAAAATTGAATGTTCAACTTGTTTCAGATAAAGTTTTAAGTCCTCTTATAAAAAAAGAAGTTCTAAAGACTGCCATTAAAATATGAATCAAGATATTACACATCTAAAATATATTTTAGCTCAAATTAAGCATCTAAAAAATATATCTTCTAGAGATAGAGATGATTTTGCTATAGAATTAGCTTGCCAAAAACTTCTAGAAAATATTGGTGAATCTTGTTCAAAAATATCTTCTCAGTTAAAAAAAGATTTTCCAGAAGTTTTATGGAAAGAAATAGTTGGTATGAGAAATATTTTAATACATAATTACTTTGGCATAGATTCTAATGAGGTTTGGAATTCTATAGATGAAGATATATTAACTTTAGAAAAGCAAATTAAAAATATTCTAAAAATAAAAAAATATGAAAATAAAAGCACCTAAAATGATATATGTTTCTGGGGAAGAAATGACCAGATACACAATGGATTTAATCTTAAAAAGCTTGATTGAGCCTAATTTAGATATTTCAAACTGGCAGTTTTATGATTTATCTTGCAAAAATCGTGATAAAACAGGGGATCAAGTTTTGAAGGATATAATTTCCGCAGGTAAGCAAACAAAAGTTATATTCAAAGAGCCAACAATCACGCCAACTGAAGATCAGAAAAAAGAGATGGGGCTTTCAAAGGCATGGGGCAGCCCAAATGGTGCAATGCGAAAAGGTTGGAATGGTATAACTATTAGCCGTGATACTATCCATATTGAAGGGATAAAACTTGGTTATGAAAACCAAGTTCTGTTTGATAGGCACGCAGTTGGTGGTGAATATTTCGCTGGTTATAAAATTGTAGGAAAGGGCAGGGTGGAAACAAAATTTTATCCAGAAGATGGCGGTGAGGCTATAATAATTGATGAAAGGCAATTAAAAGATAAGCAAACCGCTGCCGTTTTTTATGATAACCCATATGATAATGTTTACCATCTTGCAAAATATTTCTTTGAGCGATCGCTTAAGGCAAAAGTTGTGCCTTATGTTGTAACCAAGAAAACGGTTTTCAAATGGCAAGAGCCAATGTGGCAAATAATGAAAGAAGTTTTTGATAGGGATTTCAAACAAAAATTTATCTCTGCTAATTTATCACCAAAAAATGAGCTTGAGCATCTAATTTCAGATTCTGCAACAATGCAGATAATTAAGTGGGTGAAGGGCGGTTTTTCTATGGTTGCACATAATTATGATGGTGATATGCTAACTGATGAGATTTCACAAGTTCATAAATCCCCCGGTTTTATTTCATCAAGCTTAATTGGTGTTCACGAAGATGGCTCAATGATTAAAGAGTTTGAAGCCTCTCACGGCACAGTTTCAGATATGTATCAAAAACATTTGAAGGGTGAGGAAACCTCTCTAAATCCGCTAGGGCTTGTTTATGCACTTAAAGAGGCGATGGATTATTCTGAGGAGTTAGAAAAGGGCAAGGTTAGCGAGATAAAAGCCTTCTCAGATAAAATGTATAAGGCGATTTGTAAGTTGATGGTTGAAGGTAAGGGAACTCGTGATCTCTGCGGTTCTTCTGGTGCTACAACCGAGAAATTTATTGAGTTAGTGGCAAGGGAGTTGAATTAGAATTTTCAAATTAATATGAATTATAACCCATTAATATTAGCACTTGATTCAGATAATCTTGAAGTTGCCAAGAGGATTTTTAGCAAAACTAAAGATTCAATAGGCCTACTAAAATTAGGTTTAGAATTTGTCTATAATTTTGGTTTTGAAGAAGTTAAAAAATTTCAATCAGAAAAAGAAATCTTCTTAGATCTCAAACTCCACGATATTCCAAATACAGTTAAATCTGCGTTAAAACCTATCTCAAAAATGTCAATCGCAATGACAACTATCCATCTTTTAGGTGGCTCAGAAATGGTTAAGGAAAGCAAAAAAATCCTGCAGGAAAATAACTCAAAAACAAAATTACTTGGCGTTACAATTTTAACTTCACATAATGATATTAAAGAAATTGGCATTGATAATTCAATCACTTCTCAAGTTTTGAAATTAGCTGAAATGGGGTTAAAATCTGGCGTTGATGGCTTGGTTTGTTCGCCACAAGAAATTCAAATTATTAGAAAAGAATTTGGTAACTCACCAATTTTAGTAACTCCCGGGGTTCGCTTGCAAGAAAACACGCAAGGTAATTTTTCTGATGATCAATCCAGAATTGCAACCCCTAAAGATGCAATCTTAGCGGGAAGTAATTACATAGTTGTAGGGCGACCGATTACAAAATCACACACCCCAAAAGAAGAATGTGAAAAAATATTAAAAAACATTACTTCTGCTTGAATTAAAACCAAATTTATGTGAAATTTTAGAATAAACAAATTTATTCTAGATCAATGAAAAAAAATTTTTTTGGCAGTATCGCATTTAAGGTTCAGATTTCCTTAATATTATTATCATTAGTGGGCGTTGGTTTTTCAGTTTACACATATGTTGATGTTAAAAATTATGTAACTGATGAACTTAGGGATGAAGTTTATTCTCACATAATTCTACAAATTTTAGTAGCTTTTTTCTTCAATAGCGTTTTGGGAATGATAATTTTTAACTCAATTACAAACCCTGTTAGAAATCTAAATGAAGTATTAAACAAAATTGCAAATGGTGAGCTTGAAACAGAAGTTCCTTACACTTCATATCAAAGTGAAATTGGTAACATTGCGGTAAATATCAAGCATTTCAAAGAAAAAATGAAGGAAACATTAAACTCAGAAAAAATTATTGCTGAGCTTAAAACTAAAGGTGAGGCTGAAAAAAGGAAATTATTTGGCGAAACCGTTGCTAAAAACTTTAATGATAAAATTGTTTCTATTGCATCTAGATTCAAGACAGTTGCTGGTGAGCTTCAAAAAAATGCTGAAAACCTTAATAGTTCAACTAAAGTTAGCGGTAAATTTATTAATGATTTATATAAATCTGCGGCACACGCGAATGAAAATGTTAACTCAGTAGCAATGGCAGCTGAAGAGTTAACTTCTTCAATTTCAGAAATTTCAGGTCAAACAAACAAATCTGCACAAATTGCAGAAGAAGCAACAATTAGGGTGAATAATACTAATAATGAAATCCATAATTTAGCAGAGGGTGCAGAAAAAATTGGTCATGTTATTGAATTAATTAACGACATTGCGGAGCAAATTAACTTACTTGCACTTAACGCTACGATTGAAGCTGCAAGGGCAGGGGAGGCCGGAAAGGGCTTTGCAGTTGTTGCAACTGAAGTTAAAAACCTTGCGGAGCAAACTGCAAATGCAACTCAAGAAATCTCAGCATTAATAAGTGATATTCAGGGTAAAACAGATAATGCAGTTGGCTCAATTAAAGAAATTAATCATACAATTTCTCAAATTAATCAAATTTCTAAAAATATTGCTGATGCTATTGAAGAGCAAAGTGCGGCAACAAAAGAAATCGCTAGAAATATTCAAGAGGCTGCTTCTCATACCGCAGGCGTTAAACAAAATGTTGATGAGGCAGTTAATAGTTTTAGTGCGGTTGAAGGCTATTCAAACCAAATCGGCAATAATAGCGGAACTATTGATCAAACCTGCACTAACCTTGATAGTGAAGTTAAAAACTTCATCAATTCTATAAAAGAAAGCTAGTATTTTATTTTTTATTTTGTTATAAAAAAAATTCAATTAATAACAAAATAAATTATAGTTTTATGGTGAAATTTGGTGGCATTTCTGGGGAGCAACTTCGTCAATTGGTTGCAAGAATTGAAAAGTTAGAAGAAGAGAAAAAAGAAGTTTCTGAATTTATAAGTGATGCTTATAAAGAAGCAAAAGCCAACGGCTTTGATGTGAAAGTTCTTAGAAAAATTATTTCACTCAGAAAAAGGGACCAAGCTCAAATCGCTGAAGAAGAAGAGATTATGGATCTCTACAAGCACGCACTTGGAATGATTAAAATTAGTGATAGCGATGAAGATTCATCTGATGATAATTTAGATGAAATTGAATCTGAAAATAAGGCTAAAACTAAAAAAGTCGCCTAAAACTCATTTAATTTTTTGATAATAAATTCAACTTCACTTTTTTTCATTATCGGTGAAATTGGAAGGCTAAGAACTTCTTTATGAATTTTTTCAGTAATAGGTAATTTCTTTTTGCTATATTCTTTTAAGGCCTCTTGCTTATGTGGTGGAATAGGGTAATGAATAAGTGTTTCAATGGAATTCTCAGCCAAATAATTTTTTAATTTATCTCTATTTTTGCATCTGATTACATATAAATGCCATACGCAAGAGCCATCATTTACAAAAAGTGGCTTGACAATTTTAGGGTTATTTATCCCATCTTCATACATTTTAGCTATAGAAATTCTTGCTTTATTATCAGAATCTAAATGTTTTAATTTTGTAATAAGAACGCCAGCCTGAAATTCATCTAAACGAGAATTGAAACCCTTATAAATATTTTCATATTTAATATGTGAGCCATAATTTCTAAGAGCTTTTAACTTATCATATAGATTTTTGCTATTGGTTGTTATTGCACCGCCATCACCCAATGCACCTAAGTTTTTTCCGGGGTAAAAACTAAAACCAGAAGCAATTCCAAAAGAGCCAGATTTTTTGCCGTTATAAATTGCGCCGTGAGATTGAGCAGAATCTTCAATTAAATATAAATTATGTTTCTTGGCAATTTCTGAAATTTTATCAATATCAGAAACCAAACCATATAAATGAACTGCTAATATTGCCTTAGTTTTTTTAGTGATTTTTTTTTCAATTAAATCTGGATTTAGATTATATGTTTCAATTTTAGGCTCAACAAAAACAGGCTTAGCACCATTTGCAACAACCGCAAGAATTGTTGCAATATAAGTATTTGCTGGCACAATAACTTCATCACCTTTGCCAATTCCAAGGGCTTTAAGAATTAAAATTAGGGCATCAAGCCCATTTGCAACCCCAATAGCATATTTAGTGCCACAGAAATTTGCAAAATCTTTTTCAAATTGCTCAACATTTTTGCCAAGAATATACCAACCAGAATCTAGTATTTTAGCGGAAGTTCTTAAAAATTCTTTTTTGTAGCGATCATTTATTTTTTTGAGATCTAAAAATTTAATCATAATTCTAATTTTTCTAGAGAGATTTTTTATATTCGCAAAATTTTTTATAATCTCTTATATAATCATTTTCATCATATATTTCAGAGGCTAAAACAAGGCAGGTGCAACCTGATGTAAACTCTGATAGATCCCGCCAATAGCCTTTTGGAACAAAAACCCCTTCATAAGGATATTTTAAGTTAAAATTAAAAACATTCCCTAAGCCATCATCTAATTTTAAGTTAAAACTCCCTGATAAAGAAATAAAAAATTGCGATAATTCTTTATGAGCGTGTGCCCCACGAAATTCACCCGAAGGAACATCATAAATATAGTAAACCCTTTTAATATCAAAACCAACCTCACTTGCTT
The DNA here is from genome assembly GCA_964445765.1 of uncultured Rickettsiales bacterium. Taxonomy (GTDB): domain Bacteria; phylum Pseudomonadota; class Alphaproteobacteria; order Rickettsiales; family UBA8987; genus JANPLD01. The sequence continues at coordinate 195,903 of CAYULD010000003.1, forward strand.
CAAGAAATGAAATACTCCCTGAATTAGATGAAACCTTGTTTATTTTGTGTAATTTAGGAATTAAACTGTTCATTAAATAAATCTTTGATATTTTGGCAAAATTTTTTCAAAATCTTCTTTTGTATAAATGTAATAAAAATTTAATTCATCTTCATCGTAGATTTTAGAACCCATTCTTTGATGAAAATCATTAACACTATAATTATCTTTTCTAACATCAAACTTAGTTAGTTCAAAACCTTTTTCAAAAAAAGCAAATTTATAAATTAATAAAGCGGATTCAATAGCACAAAATTTGGGTGCATTAGGGATTGTAATCCAGCTTCCCCAACAAAATTCGCTATTAATAATATTATAAATTCTAACTGTTCCAAGTCTCTCTTGGTTTTTATTTTCAATAATAAAATAAAAATCTTTATTGTTAATTTTATAATTTTTTATGAATTGGATTTGTTTTTCAAGATCATTTTCAATTTTTGAAATATGCTTAGATTTGCTTTCATTAAGCCGCAATTGTAAAATAAATTCAGCATCCTCTAATTCAATATCTCTAAGATTTATATTTTTTCCTGTAATAAATTTATTTGCTTTTTTCATTGAGACTAATACCTTGACAACACTGATATTTTTTTAATACTTGTTAAAAAAAATTAATTCAACTTTAATTAGTAATTATGTGATGAAAACTATTAATGTTTTATATATAACAGAGGTTTATATTCAAAGTGATTATTGGGGGCCGTTTCATAGGGGTTTTTCAAACTATTTTAATTCTATTAATAGTGTAAATTTTACAGGGCTAAATATTAGGTTGCACAAAACTGAAGATATAATTAATAAAATTGAAAAACACTCACCTGATTTTGTTTTTTTTGTTAATTATGTATCTAATTCAAATGATTATTGTGAATTTATTAAAAAAAGATTTCCTAAATGTAAGTTAGCTCTGTGGTTTATTGATTCTTTTGAGAGGTTTAAATATGCATCCTTTGAAGCATTAGATGTTTTTGATAAGGTGTTTTTATCTGGAAATGATGAATATATAAATAGGCTAGTTCAATATTTCCCATATCTTGATAAGAAGGTTAAATTTCTTCCATTTGCCACTGATTTAAGCAAATTTAATGATAATAACTTAAAAAAAGATATTGATGTTTCATTTGTTGGAACATTGTTTTACAATTATGAGTTCAAGAGGCTTATTTCAGATAATGTTAGCTTTGATAATCATTACGAAATTTTTAATAATCTTCTAAACAAGCATAGGAATAAATATCAATTTGGTTTAATTGATAGCTTAAAAAACTCAGGTTTTCAATTTTCAGAAAATGAAAATATGAGATTATTAGAGTCATCTAATGTCCTTCAAACTATATTTGATGATCAGCTTTCTAAAGAAAAAAGATTAAGGTATTTATCAAGGTTATATGAGTTTAATTTATCTATTCACGGTGAGCCAGTCTCAGAATGGATATTTAGCATTTGTGATGTTGATTCAAGGTTACTAAGCAAATTTAAGGCTAATGAACCTATAGGTGATAGTGAAGCCCTTTCAAAATTATATAATCGCTCAAAAATTTCATTAAATATTCAACATCATCAAGCCTATAATTTTGGTTTAGCTATGAGGATATTTGATATTATGGCTTGTAAATCTTTACTTATAACTGAGCATACTTCAATCAAGCCTCTAAATGATTTGGGATTTGAAGAAAATTTAGATTTTGTATCATTTAGTAATGAAAATGATTTATATAATAAGGTTAAAATTTATCTGAATGATGATAGTAAAAGAAACCAAATTACAGAATCAGCTTATGAAAAAGTAGTAAACTCTCACACCTTTGATAAAAAAATTGCATATATTCTTAAAGAAATAGGTTTTGATGAGGCTTCTAAAGAGGCAAATAAGGTATCATATAAAAATTTAATTGATTTCAAAACTCCATCAATTAATTTTAATATTAAAAGTAAAACAATTTTTGATAAAATTAAAAATTTCTTTTTCACAAAGCAAGAAATTAAGCCAGTTAAATATAAACTCTTTAACTTAAAACCTATATTTCAATTCAAATTCAAAATATTTGGTAAATATAAATTTTCTGTATTTGTTGAAGATATTGTTAATAATAAATAAAATATTTTCAGTAACTAATAATGTTGGTTAATAATAAAATTATTATTGTTGATCTTGATAATACATTTATCAAAACAGATCTTCTATATGAAGCATTTGTTCAGTTAATAAAGTTCAGGTTTTGGCTGGTTTTTTTAATGCCAATATGGTTGATTAGAGGTAAATTATATTTTAAGAAAAAAATTTTTGAAGGTTACTCTTTAAGAGAAGATTTACTTCCATATAATTATGATGTCATAAATTACATCAAAGATAAATGGAATTCAGGACATAAAATATATTTATACTCTGCTTCACCTGAAGAATTTGTAAAAAAAATTGCTAATAAATTTGAGTTTTTTTCTGGTTTTAGGGGCTCCACAAATATTAATCTTAAATCAATTAATAAGCTAAAAGCAATAATAGAAGATTTTGGAGAAAATTTTGATTATATTGGAGATTCTTTAGATGATATAGTTATATGGAATAAAGCAATAAATAAAATTGCGGTTAATCCTAATAAAAAAATATTTAAGTTTCTTAGCAAAGATAAATTTGAAAAAATATTTACTTACGGCAATAATTTGAAATCTCTAATTAAATTAATTAGGGTTCATCAGTGGAGTAAAAATTTTTTAGTATTTACGCCTTACATTATTAGGGGAGATTTTAGTGATATAAGCCTATTAATTAATTTTATAATTATCTTTTTTTGTATTTCGTTAATCTCAAGCGGAACATATATAATCAATGACTTGTTTGATTTGAATAGTGATAGGCTTCACCCATCCAAAAAAAATAGGCCATTAGCAAATGGGGATACTAAAATAATTTATGCTATTTATTTAGCTCCTATTCTAATTATTTCAGGGTTATTAATTTCTTACAATTTATCAATAAATGCTTTTTTATCATTAATTTCATATATAATAATTACCTTATCTTACTCTTTATATTTTAAGAAATTGGCAATTTTAGATGTAATATTAATCGCAGGATTATTTACATTAAGGGTAATTGCTGGTTCATTATTAATAGAGGAACCAATTTCTCATTGGCTTTTAGCTTTCACATTTACAATCTTTTTTAGCTTAGCGATTTCTAAAAGAGTTTCAGATATTAAGTTGATAATTGATAGTAGCGATAAAAAAAATTTAGATGGCAGAGGCTATAAAATTGAAGATGAAATTTTTTTGACAATATCAGGTATATCATCAGGTTTTGCTTCAATATTAATATTTTCTTTATATCTTGTTTTAGAACAATTTAAGAGAGATATTTTTTCAAATAATGAATTTTTATGGTTTGTATGCATGCTTATAATGTTTTGGATGCTTAGAATTTGGTTCAAAACATGCAGGGGAGAAATTAAATGTGATCCCGTTATATTTGCCTTAAAAGATAAGACATCTATAATTATGGGTTTATTTTCATTAATATTTATATATTTTGCTTGGTGATGGAAGAATCTAAAGAATATCTATCTTGGGGAAGAATTTTAAGATTCAAGCATAAAGTTATTGATAACTTGCAAGAAATTAATTTTGCTAACAATGATTTTATATTAGCCTATGGCAATGGAAGATCTTACGGCGATTCTTGCTTAAATGAAGGTAAAACTCTTTTTGATACTCGTAAATTAAAGAATTTTATATCATTTGATGAATCGCAAGGAATTTTAGAATGTCAGTCTGGGGTTCAATTTTATGAAATTTTAGAATTATTAAAATCTAGAGCTAGAAAAGGTCTTAAAAAGTTCTTTATACCTGTTACACCCGGAACAAAATTTATTACTATAGGCGGTGCAATAGCTAATGATGTTCACGGCAAAAATCATTACAAAATGGGTTCATTTGGAAATCACCTTATTTCTTTCAAGCTATTAAGAAGTGATAATCAAATTATAGAATGTAGCAAAGAGGAAAATTCAGAATTGTTTTTTTCTACTATTGGTGGCTTGGGTTTAACCGGCATAATTTTATCTGCTAAAATAAGGCTTATGGAAGCAAGTTCTTTTTACATAGAAGTAGAAAAAAAGATATTTTATAATTTAGATGAATTTTATAAAATTGATAATGATTCTAAAGATAAATATTTATACACAGTTGCTTGGTTAGATAGTTTTAGCAATGGCAGGGGCGTTTATTATAGAGGAAACCACTCTAATATAGAAAAAATTCCTGAATATAAAAAGCCTATAACATTTTTTTCAAAATTTAATGTTAAAATCTTTAACCAATTCTTTATTAAAATTTTTAATATTATTTACTTTAGAATAGCTTGTTTAACAAAAGATAAAAAATATTATTCTGATTACGATAGTTTTTTTTACCCACTAGATAAAATTAAAAATTGGAATATTTTTTATGGTAAAAATGGCTTTTATCAATTCCAGTTCCTAATCCCTTATAAAAATAGTTCTTCTTTAATTGAAATTCTAAGTATTATTAAAAAAAGTAATTCCGCCTCTTTTTTATCAGTTCTAAAAACCTTTGGAGGCATTCACTCACGGGGGTATTTGTCATTCCCTAGCGAAGGAATTACTCTCGCATTAGATTTTGTTAATCAAGGTGAAAAAACAAAAAATCTATTATTGGAGTTAGAAAAGATAGTTATAGAAAATAATGGTAAAATATATCCAGCTAAGGATATGCTTATGTCAAAGAATAGTTTTTATAATTCTTATAATAAGATTAATTTATTTAAGAACTATATTGATAGTAAATTTTCATCTAGCTTTTGGAGGCGTATAAATAATGTCTAAAAATATTTTAATTTTTGGTGCAAACTCAGATATAATGCAAGAATTTGCTAGAATTAATGCTCTTGAAGAGAGTAATAATTTTTTTCTTATAGGTAGAGATATAGAAAGAATTAAAATTCTTAAAGATGATTTAATTGTTAGGGGTGCAAAATCAGTTGATTTTTTAAGTGCAGATTTATCTGAAATTAAGAATATAGAAAATATTATGTCTGAAGTTTCTAAAAAGTTTTCTATAATAGATGTTTGTATTATTGCTCAAGGCTCTCTAACTAACCAAATTAAAGCAGAAAATGATATAGATTATTTTTTCTATGAGGCTAGGCTTAATAGCCTTTCTTATATGTGTATTACACTAGAATTAATAAAAGTTTTTGGAGTAGATAAAATTAAAAATATTGTTTTTATAACATCGGTTGCTGGGGATAGAATAAGGCAATCTAACTATATTTATGGCACATTCAAATCTTCCTTATCTAGTTTTTTATCAGGTTTAAGGCATAAATATTATAATAAAGAAATTAATTTTATTGAAATAAAGCCCGGTTTTACAAAAACAAAGATGACTAAAGAATTCAAAAAGAACCTTTTATGGTCTGAGCCTTCAGTTATAGCTAATGACATAAAAAAGGCTATTTTACATAATAAAAAAGTTGTTTATTCGCCTTTTTGGTGGAAGTTTATAATGTTAATTATTAAGTTGTTGCCAACATTTATATTCAATAAACTTAAGATATGATAAAATCTTTACTAAATAATAATTTTATTAAATTTCTTATTTTAGGCGGTGTTGCGGCATTAATAAACTTTGTATCAAGAATTTTTATAAATTTTTTTTTAAGCTACAGATTTTCAATAATCTTATCATATTTTTTAGGAATGATTGTCGCTTTCTATTTGTTCAGGAAGTTCATTTTTATTAAATCTCAAAAGCCAATTAAAAAACAAATTTATGGTTTTGTTACAGTTAACATTCTTGGTATAATTCAAGTTTGGTGCGTAAGTGTTTTTCTAGAAGAGTTTTTTTTTCCGTTGATTAGCTTTAATTTTTATTCTAAGGAGTTTGCTCACGCAATAGGGATATCGGTTCCTGCGATAACAAGCTATTTTGGTCATAAATACCTAAGTTTTAGTTAAATATGCAAGAATTTACATATAAAAATTTTGCTCATAAAGTTTTAATATCTTTAAATAAATTTTATCCGCTCATTCTCGTTTTAGCTATTTTATATTTTTTGCAGAATTTCTATCTTAATATTACCCCCTCAAAATGTGAAGGGCTTGGTGATTGTGTAAAATATTCTCAAATGGCAGAAAATTTTGGTAATAATAATCAGGTGAAGATTGAAACCCCCTTTAATTTAAGAATTTTAGCACCTTATTTATCTAGCTTAATTTCTAAAGATACTCAGATTGCTTTTAAGATTTTGAATTCTGTTTCAATTTTAGTATTCTGTTTTTTTTCCTTTTTTACCCTTAAAAAATTGGAAATTAATAATTATTATTCAGCAATTTTTTTCTCTTGGTTTTTTCTTCACCCTTTAGGTTTTCAATATTACTTTGTAGTGCCTGTAATGGTTGATATGCTATATTATGCAGCACTTAGTATAATTATTTATTTAGCTGTAACTAAAGAAAAGTTTTTAATATGGTTAGCGTTCCTCACTTTTGCTTTTATAAAAGAGACAATTATTTTTATAGCCCTAATTTACTATTTATGTCTAATAGTTAATGAATTAAAAGAAAAAAATGTAAAAAAAATATCTTTCAACTTTTTTAGCCTAGTATTCTTTTTTCTGATTTATAATCTAATTAAAGAAAATATTGTTCTTAATAAATTTCCTAACCTGCAAGAGTGGGAAGTTACGCCATTAACCACTGTAAAATGGTTTTTTAATGAGCTTTTGAAAGATTATAACAGGCTTATAATTTGGTTTTGCTCGTTTTTTTGTGCGGTAGGCTTTTATTTTTTGTCTATTTTTAATTTTAGTATAAAAAATTTATTTATTAATTTATATGAAAATATAACGCTTCAAGGTTTCTTATTTTTAATTTCCTGTGCTATGATTTTATTCGGAATTTTAGCTGGATCAGATATGACAAGAATAATCTTTAATGGTTCACAATTTATTTTATTATTTAGTTTTTTAGTTATCAAGAAAAATTCAAAACTAAATATTTCTGATTATTTAATTCCCTTATTTAGCTTTTTACTATTATTTTCGTATAGTAAATTTTTTCCAAGCAACTTAGAATATAAATATTATTACGAAAAAGAAATTACTCCATATTTTAGCTTAGGATTTATTTTTTTAATTACTTCTATTGGTCTAATTTTTTTGTTAAAAAAGTACAAAGCTGAATGAATTATTTTACTATATTAACAAGGGGTAGAACAGGCTCAACTGCTGTTATTGATTATCTCAACAGGGTTCCTAATGTTGCGTGCTATCAAGAATTATTCAAATATAGCCCCGGATTAAAACAAGAAATTAAAGATATTATAAATTCTGAGCTAGGTGTTTCAGGAAAAGTAAATTTTGAAACAAAAGTTATAGATAAACAACCCTTAGATTATGATTTTTACTCAAACTATTTTGGCAAAGATATTACTAAATATCTAGATTATCTAATGGAGTATTCTAATAGAAAAAAATTGTTTTTTGTAAAAAATAATAAAAATTTTATAGGTTTTAAGTTATTATTTAATCATTTAGAGCATTTTTCTAACTCAGAAAATTTATTGCAAATTTTAGTTAATAATGGATGTAAATTTTTAATTCTTAGAAGAAAAAACCCTCTTAAAGAAGCATTATCTGGTGTGATTGCTAGTAATAGGGGAACATTTAACATTAATAAAAAAACTGAAAAAGAAAAATTTAATAATTTTAAGAAAAATATATTTAATAAAAAAATAAAAATATCTTCTAAACAAGTTGCTGATGAAGTAGCTTACATTGAATATAATTATCCAATATTTGAAAAGATTTTATTGGATTCATCAGCGTCATATAAATATATATATTATGAAGATCTTCTATATAATAAAGATAAATTTATAAGAGATGTATGCCATTTTATTGGTTGTGATAGCAAGTTTAATCTATTTGAAAACAACTATGTAAAAATAACCCCTGATGATTTATCTAATATAATAGAAAATTATGATGAGTTTGTTAGAGAAATCAGGGAAGTTCATCAAATTGAATATGAATTATAAAGTATTTTTTGAAAATATAGGTATATTCAAAAAATAAAATCTATTTTTCCCACCTTTCACAACACACTTAAATAAACTGATTCCGAAGAATTTTACAACTGTTTTTTGGAAGGTTTTTTTTATATGCAAAATTTTTATACCAAAAATTGAAATTATTTTTTCATAATCTTTATATTTTTTCCATAAATCTTCTTTACCAAATTCAATCGCTTTTTGGTGCTCAAGCAAATAAGTTTGTTTTTTTGCTTCATTCATCCAGTCAAAATTATTAGAGGTGCTGGAATAATGTTTTCTATAATAAGTTATTGCATTATTATTAAACTTAAAATTACCAATTTTAGCAAGCTGTAAAACTAAAAACCAATCTTCTAATTTTGCGATTTCAGAATAGCCCCCAACTGCATCAAAAGCAGATTTTTTTATTAAAAAACCATTTGGAATATAATTCCCTTTTAATAGAGATTCATATGAGCCAAACTGAGGGGAGTTAAAATTTACATCCGGCCTTTTTGATAAAATTAACTCATCAAAACTAAATATTTTTGCGGAATTTTTATCATAAGTTTTTTGCTCTTTTTCTTTTAGATAAAAAATTTTATTATTTTCATCTACGAAATAATTTTTGCCAACCGCTAAAACAAGATTTTCATCTTCTTCAAAAGTTTTAACTAAAATTTCTATGGTATTATTTTCAATAAAATCATCAGAGGCAATTGGGAATAAATAGAAGCCATTAATATATTGTTTTGCCTTACATAAACTTTTTTGTAAGCCAAGATTTGCTTCATTTTTAATGAATTTTACGAAGATATTTTTCTCAGTAAAATTTGGTAAGAAATTTTCAATTTCTAAAGCGGTATTATCAGTTGAAAAATCATCAATAATAATAAGCTCTAAATTTTTATAAGTTTGATTTAATATAGATTGCAAACAAGTTTTAATATAATTCTGATGATTATATGATGGTATTAAAACGCTAACAAGTTTGCTTTCAAGCATAGTAAATAATATTTGAAAGCCTATTTAAGCGACTTTTCTTTCTTTTTCTAGTTTTTTTAGATAAACCATAATAGCCGCAGTTGCAGCAGGTGTTATGCCCGGTATTCTGCCAGCAGCACCTAGTGTAGCAGGGCGAATACGATTTAATTTTTCTCTCACCTCATTTGATAAACTATCAACTTCAAAAAAGTTAATTTCAGTTGGAATTTTAACTGATTCATCTTTACGAAATTGCTTTATTTCTGCCTCTTGCCTTTCTAAATAGCCGGTATAAAGGGCTTGGATTTCAATTTGTTCAATTACATCTTTTGAAAAACCAGAAAGTGAATTTGCATAAATATTTTTAAGAATTTCAAAAGTAACATTTGGCAAAGAGAGTAATTGAATTAAATTTCTGCGAACGCCATCTTGATTAATTTTTATACCAAGTTTTTCAACTTCAACTGGGGTTAGTTGAATTGCCTCCATCTCAGATTTTAACTTGTTTAAGTTATTTAGTTTTTGGCTAAAAATTTGCGTTCTTTTTGCCCCAGCAAAATTTCGCTCAATCGCTTTTGGCGTTAGTCTTAAATCAGCATTATCAGCCCTCATAATAAGGCGATATTCCGCACGAGAAGTGAACATTCTATAAGGCTCAGAAGTGCCAAGCGTGATTAAATCATCAATTAAAACCCCAATATAGGCTTCACTTCTATCAAGTGTGAATTCTTCCCTTTTTAGAGCTTTGAAGCCAGCATTTAAGCCAGCAATAAGCCCTTGTGCACCGGCTTCTTCATAGCCTGTAGTGCCGTTAATTTGCCCTGCTAAAAATAAGCCATTTATTTTCTTAGTTTCAAGCGTGTTTTTCAGCTCTCTTGGGTCAATATAATCATATTCAATCGCATAGCCATATTGGGTTATTACACAATTTTCCAAGCCTTTGATTGAATGGACATAGGCATCTTGCACATCACGAGGCAGAGAAGTTGAAATACCATTTGGATAAACTAAATCTGAATCAAGCCCTTCTGGTTCAAGAAAAATTTGGTGGCGTTCTTTATCACGAAAACGATTTATTTTATCTTCAATAGATGGGCAATATCTTGGCCCTACGCCTTTTATTTCACCTGAATACATTGCTGATTTATGAATATTATCTGCAATTATTTGATGGGTTTTTTCATTGGTGTAAGTTATTGAGCAATGAATTTGCGGAACTTCAACCTTATCAGTTAAATATGAAAATGGATTTGGAATAGCATCACCAATTTGAGGCTCTAAAACGGAATAATCAATTGATGATTTCAAAATTCTAGGCGGGGTGCCAGTTTTTAATCTACCAAGTTGAAAGCCTATTTTTTCAAGAGTTTCTGATAGTTTTATAGATGGCTTTTCGGCTTTTTTATCTTCACCATAACGCCCTGCTGGGGTTTTTTCATCACCAATGTGAATTAAGCCTCGCAAGAAAGTTCCAGTTGTTAAAACCACTGAATCACACTCAAATTTTGAGCCATTTTCTGTAATTACTGCTTTAACTTTTTCATTTTCAATTTCAATATCATCAACGCCATCTGCAAATACATCAAGATTTTCATAATTGAGAATAACTTGTTGCATTGCTTGTTTGTAGAGTTTTCTATCCGCCTGTGCGCGAGGGCCCCATACCGCTGGGCCTTTAGATGCATTGAGTGTTTTATAGTGAATACCTGCTTTATCAGTAACTTCCGCCATCACGCCGCCAAGTGCATCAATTTCTTTAACTAAAGTTCCTTTAGCAACGCCACCAATAGCTGGGTTACAGCTCATCTGCCCTATAGTTTCAATCTTATGAGTAATAAGTAAGGTTTTTGCCCCTGTCCGTGCGGAAGCAGTTGCGGCTTCACAGCCAGCATGCCCCCCACCAATAACCACAACATCATATTTATTTTTATAGTTCATAACAAAATAAATCTCGCGTAATATAAAAATTATGAGGGGTGTTTATACCAAAATCTGCCAAAAATCAAGGCTAAAGCTGAGTATTTACTTGTTACTGAATGCGATACATTATGGTTAATAAGCTATTGAAGAAGTATAAACGCATTATTCCTCCCCTGCTAGCGGGGGAGGTTAGGTGGGGGTGTGGTTAAGATTGGCTATGAAAAAAGATTTTACCTCTTTTCACCCCCCTCTAACTCCCCCCGCAAGCAGGGGGAGAACTAAAGCGTAAAATCAACTGGTTAGCATCTATAATGTATCAGCCTATTGTTACTGGGGATATTATAAGCTAATTAATAATGGTTTTTAAGCTAATTTATAAATATATATTGTTTGTTTCTCGCATAAAACTTGGTATTTTTTACAGAGCTTAATTAAATCTTGATGATTAATTAGAGCAATTTTACCATCTTTATAATTCTGAGCTTCTTCTTTGGATTTTTGGCTAAAATCTGAAGTTGTTATAAAAACTCCTTTGTTCTCTCTAACATTATACAAAAATTCTTTCATATCCTTTGGTTGGATTGTTCCACTATCCCATTTTTTAGCTTGAATATAAATCTTTCCTTTTATACCTAATTCATCCTCATAAATTTCTCCATCAATTCCACCATCCCCAACTCTAATTTTCCTCTTTGAAGCAACTCCATATCCCATTCTTTCAAGTAAATTCGCACATAAATCTTCAAATTCTTGCCATGATAATTGTTTAATTTTATTTAGAAGAGCGGTATCAAATTCATTTTCTACTTTATCTAGTTCATCTTCTAAATCAAAGCTCGCTATATTCTCGTTTTCATCACTAAAATTATCTGATTTATTTTTTATAACTCTCCAATTATTTTCAAAATTTTGTGAGTTTTCTTGTAAATACTTTGTAGTAATAGAAATTTTATTTTCTTTAGCCTTTTTTAACTCTTGCTTTCCTAAATCGGTAATTTTATAAATTGCTCTTCTCTCTGTTAATTCTATATATTCGGCCTTAGTTAAATAAGTAAAAGCCCAGCCTAATCTGTTTTCAAACTGATTAACCCCTGAGCTAATTTTTAATGCTTTTTCCTCAGGACTTAGATTAAAATTATTTATTAAAATCTCACTTGCAGATTTTCTGCTATGATTAGATTCTGATAGTAATTCTAACAATGGCATCAATAAATCTTGGTAGGTTGGCATCATATAAAAATACTTATTTGTTTTTTAATTCAATTCGGCATTCTAAGTTGTTCGGTGCTATCAAGGGAAAACACAGGTATGAGAGCCTTTTTAAGGGTGTTATCAGTAGTTTTGAATTCATAATGGCCGTGCATCAACCCAGATGGTGTTGTAAGTGATACAGAGCTTGCATAATCAAACTTGCTTTTAGGCTCAATAACAGGTTGAAGGCCAACAACGCCGTGGCCATTAACTTCTTGCACTAAACCTTTGCCATCTGTTATGTGCCAATATCTAGTAATTAGTTGAACGGCTTCACTTCCTTTATTTTCAATTTTGATGTGATAAGCCCATACATAATGGTTATCAATAGGTGAAGATTCAAGCTCAAGATATTCCGGCTTGACATTAACCACAATATTTTCAGTTTGTAAGGTGTAAGAATAATTTGCCACTTGTATAAATTTTTTTAGTAAGTAATTTTTGACACATAACAAATTTTATAAAACTTTGCTAGCTATAGAATATGAAAATACTAGAAGTAAATAATTTAACAATAAAATCTAGCAATAATATTTTAGTTGATAATGTAAATTTTGCAATCAACAAAGGTGAAGTTTTTGCATTAGTTGGGCAGAGTGGCAGTGGAAAATCCCTTACCGCTAATTCGGTTTTGGGTTTAACAAAGTTTTTGGGTAATTTTGAAATTTCTGGCAGTATTCATTTTACTGATAATCAAAATGAAACTGATAATCTGCTTGAGCTTCCAGAATCAGAAATTAGAACAATTAGGGGTGATAAAATCTCAATGATTTTTCAAGACCCCATGACAAGCCTTAACCCACTTCATAGAATTGGCAAACAACTTGAAGAGGCGATAGAGCTTCACCAGAAAATCGGTAAAAGAAAGCTCCAAAAAAGAATAGAGCATTTGTTAGATGATGTTGAGCTTTCAATTCTAAAAGATAGGCTTGATGCCTTTCCGCACGAATTATCAGGCGGGCAAAGGCAAAGAATTATGATAGCAATGGCTTTAGCCAATAACCCCAATTTACTTATCGCTGATGAGCCAACCACCGCACTTGATGTTACGGTGCAAAAAGAGATTTTGGAATTATTAAAGAAGCTGAAAAAAGAAAAATCCCTCTCAATTCTTCTAATAACTCACGATTTAACAGTGGTTGCAAATATCGCTGATAGAATTGCCGTTATGCACAAGGGCAGAATTGTAGAGCAGGGGGAAGCCAAGCAGATTCTTGAAAGCCCAGTTGATGATTATACCAAAAAATTAATGGCATCAGTTCCTAGTGGCAGCCCAAAACCTATTCCAGAGCCTATGCAAGAGGTTTTATCGGTAAATAAATTTTATATAAAATATGGTATTGGTAAATCAATTTTTGGTGTAACAAATAAATATTTTAAGGCATTAAAAAACTTTGAGTTAAACCTTTATAAAGGGCAAACTATTGCAGTTGTTGGCGAGAGTGGCAGTGGTAAATCTTCCTTTGCTAAAGGGGTGCTAAAATTAGTGCCATCTAAAGGTAAAATATTTCTCAAGCATAAAAATATTTCAAGATTACCAGAATTTTTATTCAGACCATTTAGAAGAAAGCTCCAAGTTGTTTTTCAAGATCCCTATTCAAGCCTAAACCCTAGAATGACTATTGCAGATATTATTAAAGAGGGCGTAATAGCACATCGCAAGCATTTTAAGTATCATAATCATATCAATATTTCTGAAGATGAGCTTAATGAATATATTGGAGAGATGATTGAAAAAATGAACCTGCCTAAATCATACTTAACCAGATACCCCCATCAATTATCAGGTGGTGAAAAGCAAAGGGTTTGCATTGCAAGGGCGTTAATTCTAAACCCTGATATAATAGTTCTTGATGAGCCAACCAGTGCCTTAGATTTAATAAACCAAGCGGAAATATTAAATATTTTGAAAAATTTGCAATCTGAGCATAAAATTTCTTATATATTTATAAGCCACGATTTAAGAGTGGTTAGAAGCCTTAGCCATTATGTTATAGTTCTAAAGAATGGCAAAATTATTGAGCAAGGCGAAACTGAAAAAATTTTCACTAATCCAGAAAATGATTACACCAAAAACCTTATTCAAAGTGCTTACCTAGTTGCCTAAAAATTATTGTAATAATTTGACGAAACTATCTAATAATGTTAAGAAAAAAGAAGATATATATAAAATTTTCTTCTTTCCTTATGTTTTCACTTCTCATTAAAAACGGCACAATAGTTAATGCAAATGGCAGGCAAAAAGCCGATATTGCTGTTAAAGATGGCAAAATTTCTGCCATTGGTTTTTTTCCAGAATCGCAAGCTGATAAAGTTATTAATGCTGAAAATTTATTTGTGCTGCCGGGGCTTGTGGATACGCAAGTGCATATGCGAGAGCCGGGCTTAGAATATAAAGAAGATCTTGAAGCTGGCACAAGGGGTGCGGTTTTGGGTGGTCTTACTGGTGTTTTTGAAATGCCAAATACAAACCCTTCAACCACTACGAGAGAAGCATTAGAAGATAAATTGCAAAGAATGGAAGGCAGAAGTTGGTGCAATTATGCGTTCTATATTGGTGGCACGCCTGAAGCAAATGTTAATTGGCATGAGCTTGAGACACTGCCCGGCTGTTGCGGTATAAAAATATTTATGGGTGCTTCAACTGGTAACTTGCTTGTTGAAGAAGATGAGGCGATAAGAAATATCTTAAAGAAATCTAAAAGGCGTTCAGCAATTCATTCCGAGGATAATTTTCGCTTAAAGGATAGAAAATATATTGCAGAAGAAATGGCTCACCCTAGAGCTCACCCAATTTGGAGGGATAAGGAATCCGCAATTATTGCAACTAATCGCTTGATAAGAATTGCTCGTGAAACTGGTGCAAAAGTGCATGTTCTTCACATCTCAACCGCTGAAGAAATGGAATTTTTATCAAAGAATAAAGATGTTGCAACTGTTGAAATTCTTCCTCAATTTTTATATTTTTCTGATGAAGATTATGAAACATTAGGCTCTAGAATTCAGATGAATCCGCCGATTCGTGATAAAGAAAATCGTAAAAAATTATGGCAAGCAGTTCAAACTGGTATAGTTGATGCAATTGGCTCAGATCACGCCCCGCATACTTTGCAAGAAAAAGCAAAACCTTATCCGCAAAGCCCTTCTGGAATGCCGGGGGTTCAAACTATAGTTCCTTTAATGCTAAATTTTGTTAATGAAGGCTATATTTCTTTAGAAAAATTAGTGCAAACAATGGCTGGCTGTTTAGAGCCTATTTGGGGTGTAAAAAATAAAGGTAAAGTTGCCACTGGTTATGATGCTGATTTTACTATCGTTGATATGAATAAAGAAATTCTAATTCGTGATGAAGATATGGCTAATAAAAGTGGCTGGACACCCTATCACGGCAGAACTTTCAAGGGGGCTCCAACGCACACAATTATTGGCGGTAATATTATAATGGAAAACGGCAAATTAAATAAAGAAAATCAAGGTAAGGTCAAAATGTTTGAGTTTAATGTTTAGAATTTTTTCTAAATTTTATTCAACTTCTAAAAACTTACTTGGTTGCAGGTTGCCTAAGTAAAATTCACCAAAAGAAATTCTTCTGAGTTTTGAAACAGTTAGATTAAAATTCTCGCAAATTTTTCTGATTTCCCGGTTTTTTCCTTCTTTTAGGGTAAATTTTATCCAATGATTTTTGCTATCTTTTGAAATTTTGATTGGTTCAATTTTAGCGGTATAAATTATAATTTCACCGGTTTTTTCATCTTTAATTCTAAATTGACGGAATTCTTTTGAAAAGATTTTTCCAATTTTATCGCCATATAATTCGCCATAAACTTTGGCTTCATAAACTCTAATAATATTATTAGAAGGGTGTTCATAAAATTGTTTAACCTCAGAATTATTTGTTAGCAAAAGTAGCCCTTCAGAATTTATATCTAACCTACCGATATAATGATAATTTTTGAAATCTATTGGTAATAAATCATAAATTGTTTTCCTGCCGAGTTCATCTTTTCTAGTGCAAACAACGCCTTTTGGTTTATGAAAAAGCCATAATCTTTTTTCTTCGTTATTGTTGGTAATTATTTGATTGTTAATTGAAATTTCATCTTCACTTGAAACAAATGTTGCAAATTCTGAAATAATTTTGCCATTAACCGAAACCTTGCCTTGCTCTATTAACTTTTCAGCCTCTCTGCGAGATGCATAGCCTAGTTGAGAAATATATTTTGCAATTCTAATTTTATTTTCCACACAATTCTAATTGTTATTTTTACTATTACTTGAAAGTAATAGCAGTTAGCAAATTTATGCCATTTGTGTCATTACCTGAATTTCTTAAGCAAGAAGAAATTCTAAGGTAATCCATATAAAATTATTCAGAAGAATAATTTTATAATTATTATCATTCTGACCCTAGAACGAAGCAAGGGGGAAGAATCTAAAAGCTAATTTAGATCTTTCGCTTCGCTCAAGATGACATTAGTTTTATTTTGGATACCCCTATAATTTTTTATTACTTAAAAAATTCGGGGTATGACAACTAAACCCTAAACCCCAAGCCCTAAAAACCCATCTTAAGTTACAACTCTAAAAACCACTCCTAAATGCTTGAATTATAGAATTTTTTAAGAATAAATCTGCAAGAACGCACGCCATCATAGCTTCGCCAACTGGCACAGCTCTTATACCAACGCAAGGGTCGTGCCTGCCTTTAGTTATAACTTCTATTTCTTCATTATTTTTGTTAATGCTTTGCATTGGTGAAAGAATAGAGCTAGTTGGTTTTACGGCAAATCTAACAACAACATCTTGCCCAGAGGAAATACCCCCCAAACTACCCCCAGCATTATTTGAAAGAAATTCCGGCTTGCCCTCATTATTTATACGAATTTTATCACCATTCTCTTCGCCTCTAATTGCAGCGGATTGAAAGCCTAAGCCAATTTCAACACCTTTAACGGCGTTTATACTCATCATTGCTTTTGCAAGTTCAGAATCTAATTTGCCATAGATTGGCTCACCCAAACCCACTGGAACATTCATTGCAACTATTTCTAAAACTGCACCAACTGAAGAGCCCTCCTTGCGGATTTTAGCAAGATATTCTGCCATTATTTCAGCAGAATTTTTATCAGGGCAGAAAAAAGGATTATTTCTAGTTTCATTCCAATCCCAGTTTTTTCTATCAATTTTTATCTCACCCATTTGCACTAAAGCGCCTTTAATTTTGATTTTTTCTCCCAAAATTTTGCGTGCTATAGCACCTGCGGCAACACGCATTGCAGTTTCCCTTGCGGAAGATCTTCCACCCCCTCTATAATCACGAATGCCGTATTTTTCTTGATAGGTATAATCAGCATGGCCGGGGCGAAATTGATCAGCAATATTGCCATAATCTTTACTTCTTTGATCTTGATTGTAGATAATTAGAGAGATAGGGCAACCAGTAGTTTTGCCTTCAAAAACACCAGATAAAATTTCCACTTTATCTTCCTCATTTCTTTGAGTGGTAAATTTGCTTTGACCGGGTTTTCTCTCATCTAGAAAAGGTTGAATATCTAATTCAGAAAGTGGTATAAGAGGTGGGCAACCATCAACCACGCAACCAATTGCTTTGCCGTGGCTTTCACCCCAAGTTGTTACTCTAAAAATATCACCGAAACTATTTGTCATTTTATAATTGTTAGTGGTTGTTTGTTATAATGTACCTCTATTTATAATCATTTAGCTATAACCCTTAATTTGCTATTAAATTGTCCGTATAATAAATATATTAAAATTCCAGCAATGAAATAGATTTTTAGGGTAACGAAAACTTCCCAGCCGATGCCATAAATTAAATAAGCACAAGCCAAAGCCCCAGCGATTGGAACATATGGCACAAGCGGACATTTGAAACCCCTTTTTATCTCAGGTGCAATTTTTCTAAGCACGATAACTGAAATACAAACTATAGCGAAGGCGAATAAAGTTCCCATACTTACTAAATCACCAAGCGTTGTAAGCGGCGTTAGACCAGCCCCTAAAGCAACTAGTAAACCAACAAGAATAGTATTTATATAAGGTGTTTTGAAAGTTGAATGAATTTTTGAGAAAGCATTTGGTAATAATCCATCATTTGAAACCATATAGAAAACTCTGGTTTGCCCATATACTTGCGTTAGCATTACAGAGCTTAAGCCCATCAACGCACCAATTTTAACCAAAAATGCAAGCCAAGGTAAGTTCATTTTATCAACCGCAACTGCGATGGGGTCAGGCACATTGAGATCTTTATAATTAGCAACACCAGTTAAAACCAACGAAACTAAAATATATAAAATAGTGCAAATTATTAGTGAACCTAAAATTCCAATCGGAACATTTTTTTTAGGGTTAATAGTTTCCTGAGAGGCAGTTGCAACCGTTTCAAAGCCAATATAAGCGAAAAAGATAACACCAGCGGCTTTCAAAATTCCATCATAGCCATATTTATTTCCCCCTTCATTTTCAGGAATGAAAGGCTGCCAATTTGTGCTATCAATATAAAAAATTCCAAAAGCAATAAAGCATAAAATTACGCCCACTTTAATGTAAACAATAATATTATTTGCGGTTGCGGATTCTCTAACGCCTCTAACCAATAAAGCAGTTACAGCAATTATTGCAAGAAAGGCAGGAAGGTTAAATATTCCTTTTATAACTTCACCATTTTCTAGGGTAATTTGTGAGCCATAAGCCATTGCATATTCTGGCGGAATTATAATGCCAAAATCTTTTAGAAAGCTAACTAAATAGCCACTCCAGCCAACTGCAACAGTTGCTGCTGAAAGCCCAAATTCAAGTAATAACAACCAAGCCATACACCAAGCGGTAAATTCCCCCATTGTGGCATATGCATAAGTATATGCACTGCCAGCAACTGGAAGTGTTGAGGCAAGCTCTGCATAACAAAAGGCGGCAAGCCCACAAGCTATACCTGCAATTATAAATGATAATACTATAGCAGGGCCTGCATAAATTGCGGCGGCCTCACCAGTTAAAACAAATATACCAGCGCCGATAATTGCTCCAACGCCAAGCATTGTAAGGCTATAGCCATTTAATGTTCTAACTAATGTTTTAGATTCTGACTCTTCAATTATTTTAGAGATAGGCTTTTTGGCAAAATATTTTTTAATGTTCATAAATGAAAAAATTTATTACATAGATTTAATACTATAAGAGAAATTCTTAATCTCAACTTGTCAATTAAACTTTGTGAATAATAATTAAATTTTTTTCTTTTCAGAGTAACTTAAAGCACTATTAATTTTGATACTAAATTTTTTAATTTAAGCTGATGAATTATATAGCAATAAGAATGTTGATGGGTGATACCGCCAAATATATTGGTATTATTTTTGGCATCACTTTTGCGGCCTTAATTATGACGCAACAGCCCTCAATTTTCGTTGGTTTAATGACAAGAACTTATAGCTTTATCTCTGATACTTCTTACCCAGATTTATGGGTTACTGATCCAAAAGTTAGATATGTTGATGATATAAAACCAATGCAAGATACAAAACTTTTAAGAGTGCGTGGGGTTGAGGGTATAAAATGGGCAGTGCCTTTATATAAGGGGATGTTAAAGGTTAAAATTGCTGATGGTTCATTTCAAAATTCTATAATCATTGGTTTAGATGATGCAACTTTAATTGGTGCACCTGCTGAAATTATAAAAGGTAATCTTGCGGATTTAAGAAAGGCAGATGCAGTAATTATCAATAATGAAGGTGCTGAAAAACTTGGCAAAAAAAATAAAGATGGCAAATTAATTCCAGCAGATGTTGGTGATGTTTTAGAAATTAATGATAAAAGAGCCGTAATAGTTGGTATTGCAAAAACTATAAGGCCATTTCAATCTCAGCCAATGGTTTATACAACTTATTCAAGGGCAACTATTTTTGCTCCTGCAGAGCGTTTGAAGATGTCATTTATAATTGCTGGAATAAAAAAGGGTTCGGATATTAAAAAAATAAAAGCTCATATTCAAAATAATGTTGGTTTAAGGGCTTTTACCTCTCAAGAATTTAAGGATTTAACTTTTGATTATTTTATGAAAAATACTGGTATTCCTATAAATTTTGGAATTGCAGTATTGCTTGGTTTTTTGGTTGGAACAGCAATAGCAGGGCAGATGTTTTATAATTTTACTAATGATAATATCAAGCAATTTGGGGCGTTAAAAGCAATGGGAACTTCAAATATGCAATTAGTTAAGATGATAATTTTACAGGCAAGCCTTGCTGGCGTTACTGGCTGGGGTATTGGTGTTGGCTTGGCAAGCCTTTTTGGCTATTTAATGACAGGCAGTGTGCTTGCTTTTAAGATGATTTGGCAAGTTCCAGCTCTAAGTGCAACTGGTGTGGTGATTATTGTTATAGTCGCTTCTTTAATTAGTATGATAAAAGTTATTAGGCTAGAACCAGCAATAGTTTTTAAGTAATGAATGAAATTGTAATAAATTGCATTGATGTAAAAAAAGTTTATGGCAAAGATGCCAAAAACCCTGTTATTGCACTTTCAGGAATTAATTTGGAAGTTTATAAGGGTGAACTTTTTATGCTCGTTGGCCCTTCTGGCTGTGGTAAAACAACTCTCATTTCTGTAATTGCGGGGATATTAAATGCATCTTCTGGTAAATGTGAAGTCTTATCAAAAAATCTTGCAAATTTATCTCAAAAAGAATTAATTTCTTTTCGTGCAAAAAATATTGGTTTTGTATTTCAATCATTTAATCTATTGCCTGCTTTAACCTCCGCTGAAAATGTTGCTATACCACTTCTAATTAACGGAATGCCAAGAATTGAAGCAGTTGAAAAAGCCAAAGAAATATTAAAGCAAGTTGGTTTAAGTGGTAAAGAAAACAGTTTGCCTTCACAATTATCTGGGGGGCAACAACAGCGTGTTGCAATCGCAAGGGCTTTAGTTCATAACCCTAAAATTATTGTATGTGATGAGCCAACTAGTGCGCTTGATAATGTTACTGGGCAAAAAGTAATAGAGCTTATGCAAGAAATTTGCAAAAAATATGGTAACACAATGCTTATAGTTACTCACGATAATCGTATTTACAAATATGCTGATAGAATTGCTCATATGGATGATGGCAAAATTATTAGTATAGAATGAATAAATTAAATTATTAATTTTAAGATTTTATTTTTATGGATTTAAGATGGTCTTTTCCTTTGGTTAGTGTGGTTGGAATATTATTTATGATATTCTATGTAACTTCCGCTAATACAACCTCTATGGTTGCTGAGCCTTTTGTTATGCCTTCAGTTGTGCCGTTTGAATCATATATTGCTGGCTCTGGAATTACTGAGCCTAATAGTGAAGTTATATCACTCGGCACAAACAGAGCAGGGGTGATAAAATCAGTTAATGCTTCCATTGGGCAAAGGGTTAGTAAGGGTGAAATTTTATTTGTAATTGAAAACTCAGAAGCAGAAGCAAATCTTGAGCAAGCAAAAGTTGAGCTTAAAATTGCCCAAGATAATTATAATGTTATCGCTGCTATAAAAGATAAAAGAGCCGTTAGCCTTGAAGAAAGAAACCTTAGAACTAATAATCTAGATTTAGCTAGAGCAAAATTAAAATCAGCAGAAATCAATCTTGAGCTTTATAATATCAGATCACCAATTGATGGTGTAGTGTTAACTTCAAACGCTAGGGCTGGGGAATTTGCACCCGCTGGAATAGTTAGTGAGCCTATTATGCGTTTAGGCAATATTTCGCCAATGTATATTAGGGTTGATATTGATGAAAATGATGCTTGGCGTTTTAGAGAAAATTCTCAAGCAATCGCTTATGTAAGGGGCAATAATGATATAAAAGCGGATTTACAATTTGTAAGAATTGAGCCTTTTGTTCGCCCTAAAAAATCATTAACAGGTGATAGTGTTGAAAGGGTGGATACAAGGGTTTTACAAGTTATTTATAAATTTGAGCCTAAAGAAAAACCAATATTTGCCGGTCAACAAATGGATATTTATATTGAAGATTTTAATTAAAAATCTTCTGCTATAGTGTTTCAAAAATTTAAGAATATTTCCCCTCGCCCTTTCTTAAAGGGGTGAAAGATAAATTCTTTCACGGTTGCTTAATCTTACTTTCAAAGAAAGTTAGATTAAGCTGGGTGAGGGTTTATATTAAAATAAGGGGAGTGTTCACTATACATAGATGGATCTGTCATTACCCGAATTTTTATAAAGATATCAATCTTTATAAAAATTATAGGGTAATCCAAATCAATAGGTTAATGGATCGCCCTATAGTTGCTACGCAACTCGGGCGATGACAATCTATACATAGTGAACACTCCCATAATAAGTTTCATTACCTCTTCCTACCCTCTCCCACTGGGGGAGGGTAGGGTGAGGGCAAAATCTTAATAATAAAACATAATGTTAAAAATTTTATATATATCACTAATTATTTCTTTATCTGCTTGCTCGCTATATTCTGAAAAGAAAGCACCGCTTGCAGATTATGAAAAATGGGCGGAGGCGGAAATCAACGCAAAGGGCAGGGCAGATGTTGAATGGTGGAATAATTATAATGATAAAACCCTCAAAAAATTAATTGAAAAAGCAAAAGAAAATAATTTTGATATTAAAATTGCAAAAACCAGAATTTTACAGTCTCGTGCTAATGCTAATAAAGTTGTTGGTGATAATCTGCCTAATATTGAACTAATAAATAATGCAAATAGAAGGAAGGATTCCACAACCCTTGCAGATAGGCCTATTTTAAGAAAGTTCAGTAATAATTATCGCTCTGAATTAGATGCCACTTGGGAAATAGATATATTCGGCATTGAGCCAGCCATTAGAGCTTCAGAAGCTGATATTGCAAAGAATAAAGAAAATCTAAGTGCAATTCAAATTGCTTTATATGGTGATATAGCAAATAATTATTTTGATTATCGTAAATTTGAAAAGCAAATTGAAACTGAAAATAAAAAGCTCGCTGAGCTTAATAAAAAACTCTCACTTTTGCTTGATTTAGAAAGGGCTGGAAAAGTTGATGCTTCACAAATTGAAGATGCAAAAATAAAAGTTGCAGATACAAAAACTAATTTAACCAACCTAAATAACAGCCTTAAACAACAGCAATTTATTATAGAAAATTTAGTTGGGGTTAAGCCTAATAATTTGCAAAAATTACTTGCTGAAAAGCAAAATAATATTGAAATTTCTCCAAAGATTATTGTTTCTGCACCTTCTGAAATTTTAGCAAATCGCCCTGATGTTAGGCTTGCCGAGAGGGATTTAGCCTATAGCAACGCCCTTAAAGATATTGCTATTACTGATTTATTTCCAAGAATTTCAATAGGTGGTGTGCTTGGTTATGAATCTGGCAGGGAATCACTTTTAATTGATCCCAAAAGTGAAGTTTTTAGATTATCAGGCGGTTTAATTGCACCTATATTTAATTATAATCTTATCCGATCAAATATTATGGAAACTGATGCAAAAGCAAATGAAGCCCTTATAAATTATGAAAAAACTCTCAATAATGCAATTATAGATGTGGAGGGCGGTTTTGTTGGTTATAAGGCATCACTTGATAATGTGATAAATAATAAATCTGCGTTAAATAGTTCTAAATCAAAAGTAATTATTGAGCAGGAAAAATTTAATAAAGGTTTTTCATCTTATTTACAATTTGCTGATGCAAAAATTACTGAGTTAGAAAATCAAATAAAACTAGATAATGCAAAATTTGAAAGCCTAAAACAATCAGTTAAATTATATAAATCACTAGGCGGTGGTTGGTGATGGTTGATTGTTGATGGTTGATAGAAGATTATTACTTTTATAACCCTCCTCCCCCTTTGGGAGAGCCACCCCACCAAAACCCTCTCCCAAAGGGAGAGGGTAGGGTGAGGGCAAAAACTTTACAACTAAAATGGGTTACTGCCAATTTCTCTTCTGCTAGAAAACTCATTTCTTCTTTCATTATTTCTGAAATTTTTAGGTTTTCTTGGGTTGTAAGAGCTAGAGAAATTATCATCTCTTGATCTTCTCTGAGAATTTTCAGATCTTCTAAAGCCTGAATTTCCATCATTTCTTGAGCCTTCAGAAGAAGAATTATAATCTCTAAAATCTCTATTTTCGCCTCTAGGCTTTCTGAAATTATCACCTTCATTTCTTCTTGAACCTTGAGGTGCTTCTGATCTCTCAGACCTCTCAGGTCTTGAGTTATAATCCCTCTCAAATCTTCTTTCAGATGAAAACCTATCGTTAGATCTTTCAGATGAAAATCTATCATTATTTCTGCTTCTGAAGCTATCCCTTCTTTTATTAGAAAATCTTCTGCGATCACTTTCATCATAATTTGCAATTTTACGACCCTTAGAAGCCTCAGGATTGATTAAATGTTGGATTGCATACCATCTTTTTCTTTCATCTGGAGAGATAAAACTTAAAGCGTTGCCCTCCGCACCAGCTCTGGCAGTTCTGCCAATTCTGTGAATATAATCTTCAGGGCATTGAGGTAAATCAAAATTGATAACATGCTCAATGTGAGGAATATCAAGCCCTCTAGCCGCAACATCTGTCGCAACTAAAATTCTGCAATTTTTATTTCTGAAAGAAGTTATAACTCTTTCTCTTTTTCTTTGGTGTAAATCACCGTGAATTGCATTTGCCTTAAAGCCATCAGCATTAAGCCTATCAGCCAAATCATCGGCACTTAATTTTGTTTTAACAAAAATCACCACTGAGCCTTCTCTGGCGGTTAATTGCTTAGTTAACTCAGAATATTTATCTGAGTTTCTAATTTCCATAGATTCTTGCTTAATTTTCTTTGCTACTTGGTTAGATTCACCAACTGAAATTCTTTCAGGGTTTTTCAAATATTTTTGAGAAATTTTAATAATCTCAGGTGAGAAAGTTGCAGAGAATAATAGAGTTTGCCTATCTTCTGGGATTCTCGCTACAATTTCTTCAATCTGTTCGCCCATTCCAATATCAAGCATTCTATCAGTTTCATCTAAAACTAAATATTTAATTTGCGATAGATTAATTAATTTGCGTTTTATGTGATCCATTATCCTGCCCGGTGTGCCGATTATAATTCTAGGCCCTCTTTTTAACTGCTGAATTTGCTTAAACATTGAATCACCGCCGATAAGCAAAGCCCTTCTAATATTATTATTTTGCGGAATAATTTTTGAGAGAACATCAGCAACTTGTGTTGCAAGCTCTCTAGTTGGTGCCATTACTAACGCAGATTCATTAGGGTTTAACATTAATCTTGCGATTAATGGAATCCCAAAAGCACCAGTTTTGCCTGATCCGGTTTGAGATGAGCCTAAAATATCCCTACCATTTAATGCAACTGGAATAGATTTTGCTTGGATTTCAGTTGGTGTAACAAAGTTTAATATTTCTAGTGATTTTTTAATTGCCGCTGGCAGTGGATATTTATCAAAGCCAGAAATTACAGGTGTTTCAGTAGTTTCAGATGTAATATTATTTTCAAGTTCAAGATTATTGATTGCTAAATTTTGATTAGTCATAAATTCCTTATAAAGTTTGTAAATTGAGCTAATGCGAGTTTTTTACACGCAAATTTTTTGCCTTACTAAATTGTTTGAAGTAAGATAAAACTAGAACCCAATGCCAAAACTATAAGAAGAAATTCGGGAAGTTGCAAAAGAGAAAAAATTGCCCTATATCTGCTTAAAAAATACAATACTAACAATAAAAAATTGTATAAAATATAATGTATGAAATTGCCAATGAGTTTCCTAAACTCAAGGTGCAATTACTCTAAATTTATTGTTATGTCAAGAAATTTTGTAATTTATGTCTAAAATTCCTAAGATACTTATAATTGCTGGCTCTGATTCAGGGGCGGGTGCAGGTATTCAAGCGGATATGAAAACCGCTTTTGCAAATGGTGTTTATGCATCAACGGCAATAACTTCTATCACAGCACAGAATACACTTGGCGTGCAAGCGGTTGAACATCTTTCAGATGAGATAATCTCAGCACAAATTAACTCAGTTTTATCAGATATTTCTGCAAATTATATTAAAACTGGAATGCTAGCAAATGAGCGAATTATCAAAATTGTTAGTAAAACTCTTGAGAAATATAGCAATATTCCAATTATCGCAGACCCAGTAATGGTGGCAAAAGGTGGATATAAATTGCTGGAAGATTCTGCCATAGAAGCCTTAAAATTTCATATTTTATCTAAGGCTTACCTTATAACGCCAAATATTCCAGAGGCGGAATTTTTATGCGGTTTTAGTATAAAAAATCTTTTAGATATGAAAAAAGCTGCAAAAGAAATTTTAGATAAAATTGGCTGTAATGCTGTGCTTCTAAAAGGTGGGCATCTTGAAAATAATCTGCTTACTGATGTTTTAATTGAAAAAAATAAAGCTGATTTCTTTGAGATAAATTCCACAAAAATTACAACCAAAAATACTCACGGCACAGGCTGTTCATATGCAAGTGCGATAACTGTAAATTTAGCAAAGGGTGATAACCTTGAACAGGCGGTTAGCAAAGCACATAATTATGTTAGAAATGGAATAATCTCAGCTTGGGAAATAGGTAATGGCCATAATCCAATAAATCATTGGTTAGGATAAAGCATTAGAATCTTAAGGTCATACCAAGGTTTATACCTCTATTTCTTCTATCAACGCCTAAATCAAACATTGCCCTATCAATAAAGGTTTTATCTTGGTTTTTAGTTTGGAATAAAGTTGCCTCGCCAAAAAATTCACTTCTTTGTCTTTTAAGTGCTACAGCGAACGCATTCCCCTCTTCCATTACACCTTTTTTTGAATCCTTCTTGAAAACAAGTGCACCATATTGTTTCGCACCGTTTGAAGTATCAAAATCTGAGCCTTGATTGAAGTTTGTTCCCTCAAGCTCAGCAAGTGAAGAATTGCTCATATAGCTTACCCCAGAGCAAGCATTACAGGTAAAAACTAGCCCTAGAAGTGATAGTATTTTTAACCCTTTGAACATTAGTAAAATTTTAGTTAATTTTTTCTTATTATATCATATTTTAGCCACCTAGTCTAGAGAATAACATAGATTGTAAAAAATATTTTTTCAGGCTTAAAAAACTAAAAAATTTTTAGAAATTTTAACGATTTTTTGGCTTTTTAACACAATCTGTAGCATTCTGAGCCAATAATTTACTAGCTCTTAGTCAAGAGCTAAATGTTTGAATTTTAATAAAATTATGGAATAGTGAGAAATTTTTTATGCAAAACTTAAAAGCAAAAATCTATCTTTCTAACTTGCAAGGGATTTGGGGGAAGTTTTCAATTAAAGAATCAATTCTTAAACGCTCTTTTTCATCAATATTTGGCTCTAAATTATTAATATACCATTCTACTTTTGGGTTGCCACCACTACTTGCAAAGTGAAGGTAGGTATAGGCTAAGGCCTCATCATAAGGTATAACAGTTGCTTCTGGGGTTTCTTCATTAAGATAAAGTTTTGCAATTTCAAACATACTTGGTTTGTGCCAAGCTCTTGCAGCGGTACAATAATTTTCTAAGGCAACTGCATCATCTTTTTGTGTGTCTTCGCCACAGCAGCTGGCTTTTGCGGCTTTATAAGCACCTTCAACATCACCATCATTAGCCCTAGCTTGCCAGTCAGATCTTTTAGATTCATTAACAATTTTTCTAAGCGTTGCAGGCACTCTATCGCAAGAGGTTAGCAATATTAGTATAGATAGAAAATTAAAGATTCTTTTCAAAATTATTTGCAATTTTATCTCCTGCTTCTTCAGTGCCAATTTTTATGCAACCTTCTTGCATAATATCTGCGGTTCTAAAACCTTCTGATAAAAATTTCTTAATGGCATTGTTTAGCCTATCTGAAAATTCACTCATATCAAAAGAATATTTGAACATCATCGCCAAAGAGAGAATTGTTGCGATAGGGTTTGCGACATTTTTGCCTGCAATATCAGGTGCACTACCGTGGATTGGCTCATAAAGTGCGTTGCAAATTTTCTGAGAGGCCTCCCCAAGTGATGCAGAAGGAAGCATTCCAAGTGAGCCAGTTAATTGTGCAGCTTCATCTGATAAAATATCACCAAAGATATTTCCAGTAACAATCACATCAAATTGTTTGGGGTTACGAATTAGTTGCATTGCAGCATTATCAACATACATATGCGAAAGCTCAACATCAGAATATTCCGCTTTATGAAGTTTTATTACCTCATCACGCCAAAGCTCAGATGCCGCTAAAACATTGGCTTTATCAATAGAGCAAACTTTCTTACCACGCTTTTTCGCAAGCTCAAACGCAACTTTTGCCACTCTTTTAACTTCATAATCATAATAAACCATATTACTATAGCCCATTCTGCCTTGCTCTGTTTGCTTAATGCCTTTTGGCTCACCAAAATAAACATCACCAGTTAATTCACGAACGATAAGAATATCAAGCCCGCTAACAATTTCTTTTTTAAGTGATGATGCATCTGCAAGCTCATCATAAACAATCGCTGGGCGTAAATTTGCAAATAAACCAAGATGTTTTCTAATTGCAAGTAAGCCTTTTTCAGGGCGGATTGAACTTTCTAAACTATCCCACTTAACGCCACCCACCGCACCAAGAAGAATTGCATCAGCTTTTTCAGCCAATTCTTGGGTTTGTTTGGGGTATGGATTGCCAAATTCATCAATCGCAGAGCCACCAATTTTGCCGTAGGCAATTTCAAAACTTTTCTGCTTTTTATTGATAATATTGAGAATTTTTTCCGCTTGTTTAGTAACCTCAGGGCCGATTCCATCACCAGCGAGAATAAGAATTTTTTTCATAATTTTAGACAAATATTTTAGGCTTTCTATCTATAGCAAAATGCATTTTATATAAATTATACTAGAAAAAAATCAATTTAATTTGTTTTATAGCTCAAAATTACTCAAAGATAATATTTTAGTATTTTTGAAAGGGTTCATAACAAGCAAATCTTTATCGCCAGTAATAATAAATTCAGCATTGCCATTAATTGCCAATTCTAAAAATTTATTATCTTTAGGGTCTCTACAAGAATTAACATTTTTAATTATTTTTATCCATTCTGAAATTTCTAAAATTGAACTTAGTAAATCATTGAAGTCTTTATAATTTACATAGCCTTTATTTACAAATCTTTCTAAAACATTTTTTAATTCATTAAAGGTATCTTGCGAGATTAGAAGTTGAGAGTTTTCTAAAATTTTATCTAGCTTTTGTCTTAAATAAGAATCAGGTTTTAAGGCGTAACTAATCAATATATTAGTATCAATAACTATTCTGTGCTTAATCATTTCTTTCTTCTGATATTATTTGACCAAATATTTCCTCTGTAAGCCCTTTTTCAAGAGCGTTAGATCTAATTTTATTACATAAAGACTGAAATTTTTGGAGTTCAGAAGATGTTAATCTTTCATAATCTTCATAAGATATCAATACGCCAGCTTTTTTACCTTGATTTTGTATAGCAAGAGGCTCAAAGCTACCTTTGCTAAGTATTTCTGGAAGGCTAGTTAAAATATCGTTTGCTGATATTATTTGCATATTAATATATTCTATAAGATTGATATTTGTGTCAAATTATATCATTTTTGCAAAAAACTTACAACTTCTATATCTTAATTAAAAAATTGCAGTTTTTAGTAGTTTTTTTGAATAAAACTCTTATTTACCTTAAAAAAACAAAGTTTAGTTAATGAGTAATGCAATATTAAAAACCCTAGAAAATGTTATATTAAAAGCTGGTAAAGTTGTTAATAGGGATTACGGAGAGCTTGAAAATCTTCAAGTTTCTAAAAAAGGGCCCGGAAATTTTGTTACATCGGCAGATCTTAAAGTTGAAAAAATAATTATTACGGAGCTTCAAAGGGCTTATCCGCAGATGAATATTTTATCTGAGGAAGCCGGCTTTATAAAAGGCACTGGGGATAAATTTCAATTTATTCTTGATCCTATAGATGGCACAACAAATTTTATGCATGGCCTGCCGTTTTTCTGTATAACTTGCAGTTTAGTTGAAATTATCGCAGGTAAAAAGCAGGTTCAGCTTGCAATTACTTACGCACCAATTCTAAATGAAATGTATATTGCAGAAAAAGGCTCAGGTGCAACTTGCAATGGTAGAAAACTAAATGTTTCAGGCAGAGATAATATTGAAGAATCCCTTTTTGCTTGCTATATAGCTAAAAATAATTCAGAGTTTAGATCGCAAGATCTAAAAACCATTACAGAAGCCAAAGTTAATTCTCGTATATATGGCTCGGCCGCTTTGGAGCTTGCTTACATAGCATCAGGTAAACTTGATGGAATGTGGCATAATCACCTTAAAGTTTGGGATTTTGCCGCTGGCACGCTTTTAGTTACTGAGGCAAGGGGTATGGTCTCTGAAATTAATGGCGGTAATAATTATCTTGAATCTGGCTCTATAATTGCCACTAATAGAGGGGTTTTTGAAGAGTTAAGAAATAGAGTTGCTAAAACAATTTAATAAAAATTTTAATGGGTTCATTAATAAAATATTTTATTTTATTTTCACTTTTTATGATATCTTTTGCGGTAAATGCTTTATCGCAATCAATGCCTGCATCAATGACAAATTCCAAGCCGGTTGAGGTTTTTGGTAATGTAGAAAATCAAACAGAAAATAGTGAAAACGCAACTGAAGAAAAAACTTCAAATCTTGAAAAGAATAACGAAGAACAACCAGTTACTGAAGTAAAAAAAGATGATGTTATTATCGCTGATTCTAAAGAATTTGAGTGGGATAATAAGCCGGAGCCTCAAAAAAATGATAATAATTTAATGAGAATTAAATATAAAAATAATAATGTAAATCTCACAAGTGATGATATTTTAGCACTTAGTTCAATGCTTAAATTAGCGGAGCAAAATAATACCAATCAAATTAAAGTGAAATCATTTGCAAGCCTTGAGGAAACCCCTCAAAAAACAAGGCAAAAAGCGATTATCAGGGTGCTATCTCTAAAAGATGAATTGCTGAAAAATAGCTTTGATTTTGATAAAAAAGCTGATGTTTTTATTTATCCAGCGGTTAGTAAATCTGGTAGTGATTATATTGACATTGACAAAGATTAAAATATGTGTTTTTCAAAAAACTATCGGATAAAAAAATTTTAATATTAATTTAACATTATACGGAGATAAAATGAAAAAACTTTCAACAATTTTACTTCTTTCAACCCTTGCTGTTTCTGCTTGTGCGCCACAATATGGCCCTCAAGGCAATGCAGGCGGTATTGGTGGCACAGGCATTACTAAAGAAAATGTTGGTATGGTTGCAGGTGCTTTAGGTGGTGCGTTAGCTGCAAAAGATATTGGCAAAGGTAAAGGTAATGTTCTTGCGATTGCTGGTGGCACAATTCTTGGTGGTTTAATTGGTGGTGAGATTGGTAAATCTCTTGATAGGGCAGATATGGCTTACGCAAATTCAACTACGCAAAACGCTCTTGAGCAAACTTCTAGCGGTGTTACATCAAAATGGGTAAACCCAGATTCTGGTCATAGTGGCACTATAACTCCGGTTAAAACATATCAAAATAATGCTGGTCAAAATTGCAGAGAATTTACACAAACTATTAATGTTGGTGGTCAATCTCAAAAAGCATTCGGCACAGCTTGCAGACAAAATGATGGTAGCTGGAAAATTGTTGGATAATTCTTGCTAACTCCTAACTTCTAACCCCCAACCCCCAACCCCTTAAATATTTAGATTATGCTTGAACTTGAAAACTACCCTAAAGGAAATTTAATGGCTGGCAAGAAAGGCCTTATAATGGGCGTTGCTAATGATAAATCTATCGCGTGGGGTATTACGCAAGCCTTATATGCACAGGGCTGTAGGGATTTTTGTTTTTCATATCAAGGTGAGGCACTGCAAAAAAGGGTTACACCACTTGCAAAAGAAGTTGGAAGTGATTTTTTGGCAGAATGTGATGTTACAAATTCTGAATCGGTGAAAAATTTATTCGCTGAAATAAAAAACAAATGGGGCAAGTTAGATTTCTTGGTTCACGCTATTGGTTTTTCTGATAAAAATGAATTAAGGGGCAAATATCTTAACACTTCACTAAATAATTTCTTAAACACAATGCATATTTCTTGCTTCTCATTTACTGAAGTTGCAAAATATTGTTATGATATGATGCCAGATGGTGGCAGTATTCTTACTCTAACTTATTATGGTGGTGAAAAGGTAATGCCACATTATAATGTTATGGGTGTTGCAAAAGCTGCCCTTGAGATGAGCACGAAATATCTTGCAAAAGATATGGGTGATAGAAAAATTAGGGTGAATGCTATTTCTGCGGGGCCAGTTAAAACTTTGGCGGCTTCTGGTATTGGTGATTTTAGGCTTATATTTAAGTGGAATGAATATAACGCACCACTTAAAAGAAATGTTGATCTTGAAGATATTGGCGGTGCTGCTGTTTATTTACTTTCTGATTTATCTCGTGGCACTACAGGTGAAATTCACCATGTTGATGCGGGCTATAATGTTATTGGTATGAAAGACGAAAATGCACCAGATTTAACTATTCCTGCACACTAAAAATTTATTTTACTTGTTTTTAGTTGACTGAAAAATCTCTTTTTCTAAATTTTACTTGGTAAATTAATTCTTCTCTCAAATGAAGTTTATTATTGGTTTAGTTGTTTGTATTGGCTCTGTATTAGCAGGTTATGTTCTGCACCACGGAAATCTTGCTGTTTTATGGCAACCTACTGAATATTTAATTATCGGCGGTGCGGGTATAGGTGCTTTTATCATTGGTAACCAATCTCATACTATTAAAGCCTGTATGGGTTCTCTTAAATTATTGTTTAAGGGCGGGCATGTTTATTCTAAAGATAATTATCTTGAGCTTTTAACTATGATGTATAATGTTTTTAAGCTCATAAAATCTAAGGGTATGCTTGAAATTGAGAAGCATATTGAAAACCCTGAGCAAAGCGAATTGTTCAAAAAATATCCAAATTTTATACATAACCACCACGCAGTTGATTTTGTGTGTGATTATCTTAGGGTGATGACAATGGGCGTTGATGATAAATATACCCTTGAAGATATGATGAATGCTGAGCTTGATGTGCATCATAAAGAAGGGCATCAAACTGCTCACTCAGTTACAAATCTTGCAGAATCCTTCCCAGCTCTTGGTATAGTTGCGGCGGTTCTTGGTGTTATTATTACGATGGGTTCAATTGCTGAGCCACCAGAAATTTTAGGTGGATTAATCGGTGCAGCACTTGTTGGAACATTCCTTGGTGTATTATTATGCTATGGTATTTTTGGGCCAATGGGAGCTTTCTTAGATAAATATTTTTCAGAAGAAGGCAGATATTATGAAAGCATTAAAATAGGTATGCTTGCTCATGTGCAAGGTAATGCCCCAGCGGTATCAGTAGAATTTGCTCGTAAAGTTATTCCAACTGGTGTAAGACCATCTTTCTCGGAAGTTGAACAAGCCTATCAAAAAGCCTAAATAGCAAACAAAAATGTCAGAAGTTAAAAAATTAAAATTCTATGAAACTTGGACTTTCATAATTATAGTTTGCGTAATATTACCAATATTATTTAGAACTTTTATATATTCACCGCGTCATATTCCCTCAAGCTCAATGAAGCCCACTTTGTTAATTGGTGATTATATCTTCATTTCAAAATTTGCCTATGGCTATAGTAAGTTTGA
Organism: uncultured Rickettsiales bacterium; assembly: GCA_964445765.1. Lineage (GTDB taxonomy): Bacteria > Pseudomonadota > Alphaproteobacteria > Rickettsiales > UBA8987 > JANPLD01. The sequence goes on from CAYULD010000003.1 coordinate 229,898, forward strand.
TTTACCTTTTGGTTATGCAATTAATTATTTTGAAGGGCGTATATTTGATAAAGAGCCTAAAAGGGGTGATATAATTGTTTTTAGGCCATCAACACAGCCAGATACTGATTATATAAAAAGGCTAGTGGGGCTTCCGGGTGATGTTATTCAAATGAAAGATGGTAAATTAATTATCAATGGTGAAAATCTGCCTATAAAAAGGGCGGAAGATTTTTATGATGAAAAGCCAGATGGCTTAATTAGCCAAATTAAGCAATATAAAGAAACTTTGCCAAATGGTGTTTCTTATTATATTCTTGATGAAATAGATGGTGGGCCTGCTGATAATACAGATTTTTTTGTAGTTCCTGAAAATAAATATTTCTTTATGGGTGATAATCGTGATAATTCAGCAGATAGCAGAATTGCAATTGGTTTTGTTCCTAAAGAAAATCTTATTGGAAGGGCTGAGGTTGTTTTCTTTTCAAACGAGGCACCTTTTCTTAAAATTTGGGAGTGGCTAATTTCATTTAGAAAAAATAGATTTTGGAAAAATCTTACAAATCATTAATACAAAAATGAAGCAAATTTCAGATGCAAAAATAAAAGATTTAGAAGAAATTATCGGCTATAATTTTCGTAACAAATCTTTACTTGTTCAGGCATTAACCCACCCAAGCACTAAAAAAACTCTTAACTCAAAAGATTATGAAAGGCTTGAATTCCTTGGGGATTCCGTAATATCACTTTTAGTTAGTGAAATTTTATATCAACATTTTCCATTTGAAGATGAAGGTGCACTTGCAAAAAGGCGTGCAAGCCTAGTTTGTAGGGAGGGCTTATCTGAAGTTGCACAAACGCTTAATCTTGGTAATTATCTTATTATTAGCACCGGTGAGGAAACCTCAGGCGGTAGGCAAAATAAAGCAAATCTTGAAAATTGTTTTGAAGCGTTAGTTGCTGCAATTTATGTTGATAACGGCCTTGATCCAGCCAGAAATTTTCTTGATAAATTTCTTAAACCCTTTGTTTTTCAATCTAAAGAGCCACCTAAAGATCCAAAATCAAAATTGCAGGAATGGGCTCAGAAAAATGGCTTTGAACTGCCAAAATATGATATTATCTCAATTACAGGGCCGGCACACCAGCCAGATATTACCATTGAGTTAAAATTAAATGATAAATCTGTCATAAAAAATTCCTCTTCAAGAAAAGATGCAGAAAGAATGGCAGCCGAAGAAATGCTTAAAATTTTAGATGCTAATCAGGGTTAGTGTAAGTTATTTCTCCCCCTGTTTACGGGGGAAGATAAAGAGGGGGGCAAGCTAGGGCTTTGGGCTTAATTTGCGTCATCTTGAGCGAAGCGAAAGATCTTAATTAGCTTTTAGATTCTTCCCCTTCGCTTTGCTATAGGGTCAGAATGACAATAATAAAAACGATTAACAAAAAATGAAAAATGATATTAATAAAAAATTTGGTTATGCAATTATTGTTGGATCACCCAACACAGGTAAATCAACGCTTACAAATGCAATAGTTGGTGCAAAAGTTAGTATAGTTTCACCCAAAGCACAAACCACAAGAAGCAGAATCACCGGCATTAAAATTGTTAATAATACGCAAATAGTTTTAGTTGATACACCCGGAATATTTAGCCTATCTGGCAATTTGAACAATAAGTTAAATCGCTCAATCGTTACAACTGCAAGAAATAGCCTTGAAACAGCTGATGCAATTTGCTTTATGATTGATGTTACCAAAGGGCTTAGAAAAAATGAGGAGATTGTTCTAAAAGAGATTGAAAAACATAAAGCCACTAAAATTTTAGTATTAAATAAAATTGATTTAATTACGAAATCTAAATTACTAGAGCTTGCAAAATTAATTTCTCAAAAAGCGGATTTTCAAAAAATATTTATGATTTCTGCTTCAAAAAATGATGGTATTTCTGAGCTTGAAAAATATCTTTCTGAAATTATGCCAAGCGGTGAATGGCAATTTCCAGAAGATGAAATATCAACCATTCAAACCAAGTTTTTATGTGCTGAAATAACTCGTGAAAAATTATTTAATAGCCTTCAAGAAGAACTGCCTTATGGGCTTTATGTTGATACAGAAAAATTTGAAGAGTCTGAAAATTCAATAAAAATTCATCAAGCAATTATCACTAATTCTGAAATGCATAAAAAAATTATAGTTGGCAAAGCTGGCTCAATGATTAAGAAAATTGGTGAGCAATCCAGAAAAGAAATCTCAGATTTGCTTGGTAAAAAAACTCATTTATTTTTGTTCGTAAAAGTTACAGAAAACTGGCAGGATAAAAATGATTCCTACACCGCATCACAAATAGATATCTCTAAATAGAGTAAAAAAAGCACATAAAAAAAATAATTTCAAATTTTAATTAATTAAATCTAAAGTTGTATTTGTATTCAAACAAAAATAGTTTTTTATTAAACTATAATTAATGTAAATTAAATTTTTAACTTAAAAATTATTCTTATGTCAAAAAGAAGTGCGCTTGTGGTTGATGATTCATTTACAATGAGGAATATGGTTAGCCTTGCCCTTAAGGAAGAAAATTTTGATGTTACCCTTGCTGGTGATGGTGTTGAGGCTCTTAAAGTTTCTAATGGCAAAAAATTTGATGTGATAGTTACTGATATCAATATGCCTAATATGGATGGTTTAGAGCTTATCAAAAATTTGAGGGATAAAGAAGATTTCAAATTCACCCCAATTTTAGTTTTAACAACTGAAGGCGGTGATGATAAAAAGAAAGAAGGCAAAAAACTTGGTGCTACAGGCTGGATAGTAAAGCCTTTTAATCCAGAAGTTTTAATCGCTACAATTAACAAAGTATGCAATTAAAAAATAAACCAGTGTTAAAGAATAATAATATATCAGTGGCTCAAGAAAGCCTTGCAGATTTGGCTTCAACAAGGGCGGGTTTGCAGGTGATTGAAAATATAATCCCAAATGTTAATAAATTACTTGAAGATAATATCCTGCTTTTAAGTGAGGGGCTTACAAAAATTGCTAGTGAATCTAAAAAATTACAAAAATATATCGCTGAAAATTCTTCTTTTGAAAAATCACAGTTAGAAAATTTTGCCAAAAATATTAATGATGGTGCATCTTCTGCGATAGTTGGCATTCAATTTCAAGATAGGGTTTCACAAAATTTGGTTATCGCTTGTGATATTGCAAACAATCTGGAAAAATTTATCGCAGAAAATTATAATTTAATCACCGGAAATCTTAACAAAAAACTATCTGAAGATATACTTAACCTTATCAAGCTCGGTGAAATTAGGGATAAATATATTGCAATTCTCAAGCAGTTAAATCTGATTAATGATTCCGCTGAAATAGGCTTTAAGCCTAATGAAGATGCAAGTAAGGTTAATAATGATGATGTTGAATTATTTTAATTTTTAATATTTGCAAGATGGTAAAAAAAATTAAAAAATCTACAAATAAAAAGCCAGTTAAAGTGGCTGCAAAATCTGTCCAAAAATCTAATATCATAAAGCTAAAAGAGCTTATGGATATTAGCTATGCCGAAAAATTTCACAATGAAATGTTATCTTATATAAATTCTGCAAGTGGTGATTTATTTTTTGATGCTTCAGATGTTTCAAGAATTACAACGCCTTGCGTGCAGATTATTATTGCGGCGGAAAAAGAAGCGAGTGAAAATAATATAAAAATTATATTTAGTGAAGTTTCTCAAGCCTTTGAGAAATCTTTTTCTGATTTGGGTTTAACTGAAAATTTAAGCAAATTAAAGGGGTAGTATGGCAAAATCTGTATTAACAGTTGATGATTCTAAAACTATGAGGGATATGGTTTCCTTCACTCTTAAAAATGCCGGTTACACTATGTTTGAGGCAGAAGACGGCGTTAAAGGTCTAGAAGTTGTTAATGGTAATAAGCTAGATTTAATCATCACTGATCTCAATATGCCAAATATGAATGGTTTGGATTTAATTAGAAATATTAGGAAAAATTCTGCATATGCAACCGTTCCAATTTTAATGCTTACAACTGAAGGTGATGCAAATAAAAAAGCGGAAGGTAAAGAAGCTGGTGCTAGTGGTTGGATAGTTAAACCCTTCCAGCCAGAAAAACTGGTGGAAGTGGTTAAGAAAGTCTGCCCAGTTTAGTGGTTGGTGGTAAGTGGTAAGTGTGCTGTTTGGTAATGGTAAATAATTTCTCCCCCTGCTTGCGGGGGGAGATAAAGAGGGGGGCAAGCTAATGCTTAGGTTTAAGAGGTTGGGGCTTAGTTTGCGTCATTTCGAGCGGAGCGAGAAATCTAGAGGGAATATACCATAACCAGATTTCTCACTCCGTTCGAAATGACACTGATTTTATTAAAAAAGTTTTACTAAACTTTTTTAAGTGGATACCCCTATAGTTTTTTCTTACTGAAAAAATTCAGGGTATGACACTGACACTGACAACGCCACTGACGCTGGCACTTGAAACAATAAAAAATTAAATCAATGAATGATTTAGAACAATTTAAGGAAACCTTTATCACTGAAGCATCTGAGCTTTCTGAAGATATGGAAAGCAAATTAATGAATCTTGATATTGAAAACCCAGATAAGGAAGATATCAACGCAATTTTTAGATGTGCTCACTCTATAAAAGGAGGTGCTGGCTCTTTTGGCTTTGATAGGTTAGTTAAGTTCACCCACATTTTAGAATTTCTTTTAGACTCAGTTAGAAATGATGAAATTTCTTTAAGTGAAGATATAATTGATGCACTTCTTAAATCGGTTGATGTTCTAAAAACTTTTATATCTGCCGCCCAAAATAATGATGAAGCCCCTGAAAATTTTGAAGATGATTTACTTGCAAGGCTAAAAAATCTTAGTGAAAAAAATAGCAATCAAACAAAAGAGATTACTAAAATATCAGAGGAAAAACCTGTTATAAAATCAGAAGAAGCCCCAGATTTCTATCAATATAAAATAAAATTTCGCCCATTTAGAGAATTATTTGAAAGTGGTAATGAGCCTCTATTTATTATCAGGGAGCTTACAAAAAATGCGATTAATTATTCGGTAAATTGTAGCACAGAAAATATCCCCTCATTAACAAGTTTAACGCCATTAAATTGTTATTTTACTTGGGAAATATTTTTGCAAACTCAAGATAATTTAGCAAAAGTTAAAGAAGCCTTTGAGTTTGTTGAAGATGAATGCGAGCTTGAAATAGTTGAGGAAAAACCAAAACTAGCAGAAAACAACTCTGAAAAATCATCATCAGTTGAAAGTGATGATGGCTCTTGGGGTTTGTTTGAAGAATATTCAGAGGAAGCTAAAAAGCAAAGAGAAATTGTTGATTCTTCTGGTGCTTGGGGCTTATTTGATGATGAGGTTATCGCACCCACTCAAAATCAAAATACAAATTCTGTTTCTGCACCAAAGCAAAATTTACCTCAAGCTCCAAAGGCAAATAAAAATGAAAGTGGGGATTCTTCTCAGCAGCCTGCGGTGAATTCCATAAGGGTTGATATTCATAAAATTGATAGAATGGTTAATATGGTTGGGGAGCTTGTAATTACGCAAGCTATGATAATGCAAAAATTAAAAGATGTTCCGCCACAATATCTTGAAAAACTTATTCAAGGTGTGAATGAGCTATCCCGTCATACTCGTGAGCTTCAAGAGGCTGTGATGTCAGTGCGTATGCAACCGGTAAAATCAGTATTTTCTAGAATGCCTAGATTAGTTAGGGATCTTGCAAAAAAATTAAATAAGCAAGCTCGCATTGAAATGAAGGGTGAGGGAACTGAAATTGATAAAACCGTTATTGAACTTCTTAGTGATCCACTTACTCATATGATTAGAAATTCGGTTGATCACGGCATTGAAATTCCAGAAGAAAGGCTAAAAGCTGGAAAGGCAGAAGAGGGGGTGGTTTATCTCTCTGCGGAATCAGCTGGTGGCAGAATAGTGATAGAAATTTCAGATGATGGTAAAGGGATAAATCGTGAGAGGGTTCTTAAAAAGGCAATTGAAAAGGGTATAGTTTCTGCCGATGCAAATCTCAGCCCAGAAGAAATTGATGCATTAATATTCCACGCTGGTTTTTCAACCGCTGAGAAAGTTACAGATGTCTCAGGCAGGGGCGTTGGAATGGATGTTGTTCGCAAAAATATTAAAGATTTAGGTGGTGATATTAATATGTTTAACAACCCCGGTTATGGCACGAGGTTTCAAATCTCTCTGCCTCTAACCCTTGCAATTCTTGATGGAATGGTGGTTCGTGTTGGCTCTGAAAAATATATATTGCCAATTTCTAATATTATGGAAACTATGCAAGTTAGTAGAGATAAACTTATGCAAGTTAAAAATAATGAGGAAGTTATTAATGTTCGCGGAGAATTTATTCCAATAATTTATCTGCAAAGAATTTTTCACATTAACAACAGCAATGTTAATTCACTCAAGCCATTAATCGTGTTAGTGGAATCTGGAAGGGATAAATTCGGTTTAGTGGTTGATGAATTACTTGGTCAGCAACAAGTGGTGATTAAAAATCTTGAAGAAAATAGTGATAAAGTTGAAGGCATTTCAGGTGCAACAATTTTAGGTGATGGCAATGTATCTCTTATTCTTGATGTCGCCCAAATCTTCAAGATGAAAAATAAAGAAAATAACTTGAGGGTAGTGGCTTGAAGTGTTTGCAAGTGGCAAGTGGCAAGTTACTCTCTCTAATTTCTCCCCCTGCTTGCGGGGGGAGATAAAGAGGGGGGACAATTTAGGGGCCTAGGTATTAGGGGTATCCACTTAAAAAAGTTTAGTAAAACTTTTTTAATAAAATTGTTCTTCTGAACAATTTTATATGGATTACCTTAGAATTTTTGCCTGCTACAAAAATTCAGGTAATGACAAAAATTTTGCCACAAAAACTAAAATATAAAAACAAACGGAGTATTTATGCAAAATATGGCTGTAAATTCCTCAGTCAAAGAGGTTAAAGAGGCAACTCAGCAATTTCTAACTTTTAATGTTTCTGGCAATGAATATGCCGTTGATATTATGAAAGTTATGGAAATTAAAGGCTGGACAGAAACTACTAGAATCCCCAATTCTCCAAGCTATATGCGTGGTGTTATAAATTTACGAGGTTTAGTAATTCCAATTTTTGATTTGCGTTCTCGTTTTGGTCAGGGTGAAACAAACGCCACAGAAAAAAATGTTGTGATAGTTATTTCAGTGGGAAAAAGAACTATCGGAATTTTAGTTGATGCAGTTTCTGATATTTTAACCGTTAAGCAAAGTGAGATAAAACTCAACCCAACTTCTAACGAAGCTGGCATTGATGATGCATATGTAACTGGGCTTATTTCCAATGCGGAGCATATGGTGATAGTGTTAGATACTGATTATTTATTTGATGGTAAAACCCTTCAAAAAGCAGAAGAAGCAAGCAATTCATAAAATGTCTAACTTGGCAACGCAAGATATAGAAAGAGAATTTGATTTTAGTGATGATGATTTTAATTTCATCGCCAAACTGGTTTTTGAAAAAACTGGAATACATCTTGCACCGCACAAGAAAAATATGGTTTATTCCAGAATTGCTAAAAGAATTAGAAAGTTAAATTTCAATAGTTTTTCGGAATATTGCACGCTTATTTCATCAAAAAATGATAATGGTGAAATGATGGATTTTATAAACGCAGTAACCACAAATTTAACCCATTTTTTTAGAGAAATTCACCATTTTAAGCACCTTGCAGAAGTTGCAATTCCTGAAATAGTTAGGCAAAATTTCAATTCTAAAAGGCTTAGAATTTGGTCTGCTGGTTGCTCTTCTGGTATGGAGGCCTATTCCATCGCAATGACACTAAGAAGCGTTCTTAAAGATGTTGATAATTGGGATGCTAAAATTTTAGCAACGGATATAGATACAAATATGCTAAATAAAGGCACGCAGGGCATTTATTCTGATGATGAATATGAAAATATTCCCGCAAAATTTAGAGAAGAATTTGTTTCCAAAGATAAAATAAATTCAACAATGATAATGAGTGATAAACTTAAAAAACTTGTTACCTTCAAGCGAATGAACTTTATTGAAAATTGGCCAGTTAAAGGGCCTTTTGATATAGTTTTTTGTAGAAATGTTGTAATTTATTTTCAAAAAGATACGCAAAAAATTATCTTTAATAATTTTGCAAATGTTATGCGTCAGGGTAGTTATTTATATATTGGCCACTCTGAAAACCTAACCGGCATAAGCAATAAATTTCAGTTAATTGGTAAAACTATTTATAAGAAAAACTAATCGTGCCAGATAATATAAATAAAATTCCTATTAGAAGAACAGACACTGAAAAAGTGCAGGTTGGTGATATCTATGATGGCGTTAAAAGATATTACGATCAAAATATGGAATTGCTCGTGGTAAAATTAATGACAGGCGATTGCTATTTTACCGCTGAATCTCGTGAAATGTTAGTTACAATTTTAGGCTCTTGTATATCTGTTTGCCTTAGAGACCCCCTTGTTAATATCGGCGGAATGAATCATATTTTACTACCCGGTGAAAATATGACTAAAGATTCTTCTGATTTAGGCTATCCAACAAGGTTTGGCACTTTCGCAATGGAAGAACTTATTAACGGAATGTTAAAACTTGGTGCTAAAAAAAATCGTTTTGAGGCAAAAATTTTTGGTGGGGCAAATGTTATTGCAACCGCTGGAAATATTGGCTTAAAAAATATTAAATTTGTGAAAGAGTTTTTGGCTTCAGAAAATATCCCAATAAGATCTGAAGATGTAGGCGGTGAATTTGCAAGAAGGCTACATTATTTTCCAGATTCAGGCAAGGCAATGATTAGAAAACTCAGAAGAAAAGAAGATTTAGTAATAGTTGATAAAGAAAGAGAATATCAAGAAAAACTCATCAAAAAACAGAAAACAGTTGATGTTGAGCTTTTTTAATCGTTCTTGGTTAATCGTTGATGGATATTCGATAAACCATAAACCATAAACGATAAACGATAAACGATAAACGATCAAAAAAAATATGTCAAAAATAAGAGTTTTAATAGTTGATGATTCTTTGCTAATAAGGCAAATGTTTACCAAAATTCTATCTTCTGATGCAGAAATAGAAGTAATTGGCACTGCCGAAAACGCAGATGATGCACGCACAAAAATTAAAGAATTAAACCCTGATGTAATCACCCTTGATATTGAAATGCCCGGTATGGATGGCATTAGCTTCTTAAAAAAAATAATGGCACTAAGGCCTATGCCGGTGGTTATGTCTTCCTCACTAACGCAACGCGGGGCTGATACCACTATTGAAGCCCTTGAATCAGGTGCGGTTGATTATATTCCAAAAGCAACTAGCACAGATTTTAACTCAGAAGAGCTTTCAAATGAGTTAATATTAAAAGTTAAAAATGCTTCAAAAGTTAAATTTAGAAAAGCTATAGAAAGTATAAGGGCTGAAAATATTATAAAACCAAGCTCAGATAATAATCAAAAAGTTAATTTTAGAAGTAACCTACTTTTTGCTATCGGTGCTTCAACTGGTGGTGTGGAAGCCTTAAGAGATGTTTTGATTAATCTGCCTGCTAATTTTCCGCCGATTGTAATCACTCAACATATGCCACCAAAATATACTTTTTCTTTTGCGGAACGCCTAAATAAAATTTGCCAGATGAAAGTTAAAGAAGCTGAAAATGGCGATATTATTACTGATGGTAATGTTTACATAGCCCCCGGTGGTATGCATCTTGAGGTTATAAAAAGGTCAAATCAAATGGCGTGCGTCGTTAGGTATGGCGATAAAGTATCAGGTCATATACCATCTGTTGATGTTTTGTTTGAATCTGTAGCAAAAAACATTGGCAAGGTTGCAAGTGGTGTTATACTCACCGGTATGGGGCGAGATGGTGCGAAAGGTATGCTTGAGATGAAAAAAGCAGGGTGTCATAATTTCGGTCAAGATGAGGATTCTTGCGTGGTTTATGGAATGCCAAAAGCGGCTTATCTTGCAGGTGCGGTTGATGAACAAGTTTCGCTTTCTAAGTTACCAAATGCAATGATTAATTTTGCAAAAATATAAAAATTATGTCTTTAATAGCAAAAAAAACTTTTCAAGATAGGCAAGAGCCAAGCCAATCAAGCAATGCACCTTCAAATAATGTTGATAGCTTGCTTGATGATTTTATTAAAAAAAATCAGGAGCAGAAAACCACCAATAATGCAAAAGAAAAGTGGGAAAAAATATATATTCCAATTATTTCATCAATAGATTTAACTATTGCAAAACTTAAAGAAATTTCTGCGTTGGTTGAAGTAAGCACAAAACAAATTAATGAGAAATTTGTTTTTCTTGCAGAAAACTCAATGAATCAATCTAAAATTGTTGAAGAAGTTATTGAACGCTCAGAAAATCTTTTCGTGGAAGGTGAAAAAATTAAAATGTCTGGCTTCTTTGAGTTATTTAACTCCGCATTTTCTAGTGCGATAGAAAAGATTATGTTCGTCTCGCAGAAATCAATGTATATGGTATATTCGCTTAATGATGCAATGAGATCAATCAAAGATATTCAATCTTTTAATGGTAAAATTCAGGCAATTAACAAGCAAACAAACTTGCTTTCGCTTAATGCTACCATTGAATCTGCTAGGGCAGGGGAAGCAGGCAAAGGTTTTGCCGTTGTTGCGGATGAAGTTCGCCATGTTTCAAAAGAGATTAATAAACTCTCTGATGAAATGAACAATAAAATTTCAGTGGTTACCAACAGTGTTAGTAATGGTTATAATATTCTGAATGAAGTTGCGACAACTGATATGTCTGAAAATATTTCAGTTAAGAAAACTCTTGATGGCTTAATGGGTGCGTTGATGGCTCAAACAACAGAATTTTCAAAGATTTTAGCTGGCACAGCTGAAAATTCTCGTGAAATTTCTAACTCAATTTCTGGAATGGTAATGCAAATGCAATTTCAGGATAAAGTTTCTCAATATATCGGTTTTATTTGCCAAATGCTTGAAGGCGTTAAGGCGATGATAATTTCATTTAGTAAATCTTACATTAATAATAATGATGATTTATCTCTCAATCTTTATAAATCAGATAAAGATGTTTGCTCAGATATAAAAAATAAACTTGTTCTTTCAGAGTTAAAATCAGCTTATGATGTTTTAGTTTCCAGCTATGGCGTGCATATTGAGCAAAATCTGCCAAAGCCCTCTGATTCTTCAAAAAAGAATGATGATATTGAATTATTTTAATTAAATAGGTTTCTATGAATCTTAAAAAAACTACAAATGGTGGAACTTGCGAATTTACGCTCTCTGGTAAATTTACTTTTTCTGATCACCAAACATTTAGAAATGTTATAAATGTTATTTCTAGCAAAACTATCACCTCAGTTATTTTAGAGTTAAGTAACCTAGAATTTATAGATTCAGCTGCACTTGGAATGTTCTTGGTTGCTCGTGAAGAGGCGAAGAAAAATAATGTAGAATTAATTTTGCAAAGCCCAGTTGGCCATGTGCAGAAAATGTTTGATTTATCAAACTTCCGCACCCTTTTTGAGGTTAGGTAGGTTTTATTAGGTCTAGATTTCTCGCTCGGCTCGAAATGAAGCTATACACACTAAGCCCTAACCCCTACCCCTAGAACCTAAACCTAACACCCACCTCTCAAAGCCATTTTATGTATTTTCCAATCTGGCATTAGGCTTTCTAGTAAATTGTAAAAATTTTTGCTGTGATTAAATTCTTTCAAATGGCATAATTCGTGCAAAATTACATAATCTATTGCTTTCTGTGGAGCTTGAATAAGGTTATAACTCAATTTAATTTCCCCATTTCTTGAGCAACTACCCCATTTTGTTTTCATTTTGCGGAATTTTAATTCCTTATTAAAAATAATATTTTTTTCTCTAGCAATTTCCGAACAAATTTTAAGGCGAGAATTAAAATAATTAATTGCGAATTCATTAATAAAATTTTCAATTTTTATAATTAATTTATTTTTTTCAGGTAATTTAATATAATTAAATAAAATAATTTTATTATTATGATTAATTTCAATTTTACTAATTAGGTTTTGATGATAAATTATTTGGTAATTTTCACCTAACAGTTTGATATAGCTTCCATTTTCAAAATTATATGAAATTTCTTCGGGTGGTTTGTTTTTAATAAAAAAATCTCTTTTTTTAATTATCCAGCTAGATTTTTTAATAATAAAATCCTCAATATATTTTTTTGGAATTTTTAATGGTGCTTTAATTTTTATTTCTGCATATTTATTTATGATTATTGAAATTGATTTTCTTCTTGAAAATTCAATAGCATAGTTAATTTCTGAATTATTTATAAAAATTGAATTATTATCTGAAATAATAATTTTCTTTTTTTTATTTATTTTATTAAGGAAATTTACTTTAGCTAAAATCATTTCTAATTTTATCTGCAATTTGGTTTGCGGCGTTCAGAGTTTGTGGGGAGTATAAATTATTAAAATTTTTACTCGTAATAATCTTTTTGATATTATCTTCATTAAATTCTGTAGCAAAGCCACCTTTATATAAAAGCTCATGAAACCTGCGATGTTTTGGCGGTGCATTTCCGTCAGGTGAAAATATCAGAACTGGCTTACCAGTTGAGCAAGCCTCACTACACATAGAAATAGAATCACCAGTTGTGATAATGCAATCCGCTAATTGTAAGAATGCAAAATAGGGGTTAGCTTTTGATTGATGCACATCGTGAAAAAAGTAATATCTGCCAATTTTATGTTTAAGCTCTTCTTTTATATAATCTGAAATATCAGGGTTTGTTCTTCTGCTATTTGTTACTAATATTGAGGCTTTTAGCTCAGATACAATATAGGTTAATTTATCAATCAAATTTTCAGATTGATTTTTTGTAAAGCTCGTTTTTCTAGAATCCCCACCAATTAAAACCACAATTTTGGGGGAGGGCAACTCACCAATAGTTCTGCCCCAAATTTTATATTCTTGTAATAAAAAATCTTTATTAATTCTATTAGGTGCGCCAATAGTTCTTATAATTTTCTTATTATTCGCAATTAGAAAGCTCAAATTATCGTGAGAGGGTATTGCTAAAATATCTAGCCCAAAAAATTTTGAAAATCCGCACCACATTATATGGCAGGTGTAAGTTTTTAACCCTGCTTTTTTAGATCTCTTTTTAATAGCAAGTGCTACAGGTGCAAGTTTTCTGCCACAAGATATTACTATATCTGGGTTGCCGTGTAAGCTATCAGATTTTTTTAAGTCAACTGAGCAAAAATCATCACAAATTAAAAAATTTGGTAATTTTGCTTTTTTATTATAGTAGATTTTCTTTTTTATGAAAGGCAATCCTAAAGCCTCTGCCACGCCAATAGATTGTGCGTTATGCCCTGCAACTTCATCAATTAAAACCCAGATATTAGGTATTTTGTAATTTTCAGGATTCATTTAATTTGTATTATCTGCTAACAATTCTTAATAATTAATATATGTAAAATAAAATTTATAAATATGAATCTTAAAGATAAAATATTTTTTGATTATAACGCAACAACCCCATTAAAGGCAGTTGCAAAGCAAGCTATTTTAGAAAATATTGATTTGCCATTAAACCCATCATCTATTCATAATTTCGGCAGGGAGGCAAAATCGCTTTTATCAAAAGCTCGTAATAAAATTCTTAAAAATATCGGTGCAGAGGGGCAGGGGCTTATTTTCACATCTTCAGGTACTGAAAGTAATAATATGATTTTTCATTCCTTCCCTAATATTAAAAATTATATTATTTCTGCTACTGAGCATATTTCAATTAGTAAATTTTCTGAGCGTAATAATGTAAAAATTGTTAGCGTAGATAAGTCAGGAAAAATTAACCTAAGTCATCTTGAAGAGATTATAAAATCATTTGATAATCAGCCTTTTCTTGCCTCAATCATATATGCGAATAATGAAACTGGCATTGTGCAAGATTTATCAGAGGCAAAAAATCTTATCTTTTCAAATAAAGGTTATTTGCATATTGATGCATCTCAGGCGGTGGGCAAAATCTCATTTGATTTTAACAATCTTGGCGTGGATATGGCAACTATATCAGCCCACAAAATTGGCGGTGGCAAAGGTGTTGCTGGTTTGGTTGTTAAAAAAGGTTTAGAAATCCAGCCCTTTATTATTGGTGGTGGGCAAGAGCAATTTTTGCGTGCCGGCACTGAAAATCTGCCAGCAATTATTGGCTTTGCAGAGGCGGTTGAAGATAGTGTTATTAATCTAAATAATTATCAATCACACACTTCCGAATTAGCAAATTTTCTGCTAAAATCACTTAAAGAAGTTTGCCCTAGCATAGTTTTTTTTAGTGATAATAATTTTTTAACGGCAGGTAAAACGCAAGTTAAGAATCTTCCTAATACAATATTATTCGCAATACCAAATCAGCCTGCGGAAACAATGTTGATAAAACTAGATTTAGCAGGGGTTGCAGTTTCTAGTGGCTCAGCTTGTTCATCTGGCAGGGTTACAATTTCTAGTGTGTTGAAGGCGATGGGCGTTGCAGATGATTTAGCTAAATGTGCAATTCGTGTAAGTTTAGGTTGGCTTAATACTTATCAAGAGGCAGAGATATTTATAGACATAATAAAAAGCCTAAAACTCAACTGATAATCATTATCAAGCAATTGAATTATAAAGTTATTTTAATTATTATTATCTTGATTATAATGCTAACAATACTATATACCTTAGTAAAATAGTAGGTTATTTTTGGTTAGAATTTGTGATGGTGATTAGTGGTGGTGATATTCTTTCTAATTTCTCCCCCTGCTTGCGGGGGTAGATAAAGAGGGGGGCAAGTTAGGGCTTGGGGCTTGGCTTATCATACCCCAAATTTTCAGTAAGAAAAAATTGGGAGTGCTCACTATACATAGATGGATCTGTCATTACCCGAATTTTTATAAAGATATCAATCTTTATAAAAATTATAGGGTAATCCAAATCAATAGGTTAATGGATCGCCCTATAGTTGCTTCGCAACTCGGGCGATGACAATCTATACATAGTGAACACTCCCAAAAAATTATAGGGGTATCCACTTAAAAAAGTTTAGTAAAACTTTTTTAATAATATTTGCGTCATCCTGACCCTAAAGCGAAGGGGAAGGATCTAAGATGTTTCGCTTTGCTCAACATGACAGGCTTAAATTTAAGATATTATAAAAAGAAGGCAAAAAATTAATAAAAAAAACAACTTATTAATACAAATTATTTTTTTATTAGTTATTTCAATTTATCTGCATCTTTGCAGATTTTATGAGTTAACTAATTAATTTATAAATTAAATTGAAATTTGAAAATATCTGCATTTTTGCAGATTAATTTTTGAGAAATATAACAAAACTAGAAATTATATGATTACAGATAGTTGCGCAGTTACTACAGCTTATGCCAATAATAACAAGGGGCAAACCAAGCCAATTTATATGGATTACCAATCCACTACACCTATGGATCCCAGAGTGTTTGAGGTTATGAAGCCTTACTTTTTGGAAAAATTTGGCAATCCACATTCTCGCTCTCATAGTTACGGCTGGGAGGCTGAAGATGCAGTTGAAATCGCAAGGAAGAATGTTGCAGAAGTTATAAATGCTGATGAAAAAGAAATTATATTTACCTCTGGTGCGACTGAGTCTAATAACCTTGCAATAAGCGGTTTAGCTGGGTTTTATGGTGATAAGAAAAAGCATATTATTACATTAAAAACGGAGCATAAATGCGTGCTTGATACTTGCAGACATCTTGAAATGCAAGGGTTTAAGGTAACTTATTTACCGGTTGAAAGAAATGGTTTGGTCAATCTTGAAACGCTTAAAAAAGCTATCAAAGAAGATACTCTTGTGGTCTCAATAATGGCGGTAAACAATGAGATTGGCGTTATTCAGCCTCTAAAAGAAATCGGTAAAATCACTAGGGAAAGAGGTGTGTTTTTTCATTCAGATTTAGCTCAGGCATTTGGTAAAATTCCGATTGATGTTGAGGAGATGAATATAGATTTAGCAAGCATTTCAGGGCATAAAATCTATGGGCCTAAGGGAATTGGTGCTTTATATGTGCGTCGTCGTCCTAGGGTTCGCTTAGAGCCTATGATATATGGTGGTGGGCAAGAAAGGGGCTTTAGATCTGGCACTTTGCCAACGCCACTTGTGGTTGGCTTGGGTGAAGCCGCTAAAATAGCCAAGCAAGAAATGGCTTCGGAGCTTGAAAGAATGAAAAAATTTTACGATAAATTTTACAATGCAATAGTTAAAGATATTCCAGAAATTTATCTCAATGGTGATAATGAACATCGTTATTTTGGTAATATAAACCTCAGTTTTGCTTATATTGAGGGTGAATCAATGTTGATGGCAATTAGAGGGCTTGCGGTTTCAAGTGGCTCTGCCTGCACTTCTGCGAGCCTTGAGCCTTCTTATGTTCTGCACGCACTTGGGGTTGGTGATGAGCTTGCACATACCTCAATTCGCTTTGGTTTCGGAAGGTTCACAACAGAGGAAGAAATTGATAGAGCGATTGAAATTGTTAAAGGAAATGTTGAAAAACTTAGGGAATTAAGCCCCCTTTGGGATATGTATAAAGATGGCATAGACATCAGTAAAATTGAGTGGAATCATCACTAGGGTTTTAGGGGCAGGTTCTAGGTTCTAGGGGCTAGGGGTTAGGTTTTAGGTGCTAGGTTTTAGTTGCAAGTGATTAGTGATAGTGATTAGTGATAGTGATTAGTGGTGGTGATATTTTCATTAATCCCCTCTCCCTCTAGGAAACCTCTCACTTCAATCTCCTCTCCCTCTAGGAAACCTCTCTTCAATCCCCTCTCCCTCTGGGAGAGGGTTAGGGTGAGGGCAAATAAGATAGGTGCTAGGTTCTAGGGCTTAGGGTTTAGGGTTTGGGTCTTGGTGTGTTTAGCGTCATTTCGAGCAAAGCGAGAAATCTGGATGAAATATATACCTTCTAGATTTCTCACTTCGTTCGAAATGACACAAATTATACTAATACTATTACTAACCCCTAGCCCCTAGAACCTAGCCCCTAACTTACCACTCACCAACTACCAAAAAAATTCTTTTATAATATAAGTAGGTTGGGTTTGATATTTTTCGCAGTAATCAGCCAGTTTTGAGAGATTCATATAACCATCTTCAACTAGGTCTTGCTTGTGAATTCCACCTGCTACAAAAACGCTATCACTATTAGAATTACTTGCACCTAAAATATCAGTATGTATTGAATCCCCAATACACAAAACCTTATTTTTTGTGCTAGAATTTAACTCCAAATTTATATTCATTAACTCAAAGCATTTTTGATAAGCGGAGATATAAGGCTTGCCGAAATATATAACATTTCCGCCCTTTTCCTCATAATATTTGCCAATTAATCCAGCACAAATTTGCTCTTCACCGCTTTGTTTTACCACCTTAAAATCTGGGTTAGCACATAGTAAAGTTAGGTTTGCAGAAAGTGCTTCATCAACTTCTTGTTGCTTTTCTGAAAATAGAGATCCAAAACCCTCAAACCCTGTAACTATTGCAAAATCAGCCTTTTTAGCGTTTTCAAATTCGGTTAAATTTAGCCCGTCTAAAATATCTCTATCTTTATCAGGGCCAATGTAAAAATAATTTTTGCCGAGATTATTATTCTTTACATAATCAAAAGTTATTTCGCCAGAGGTGATTAAATAATCATAAAAATCTTTATAAAAGCCAAGCCTTTCAAGGTTTTTCTTTGCCATAAAAGCCCTACGAGGTGCATTGGATAAAAGGATTATTTTCTTACCTGAATTTTTTAGATTTTTTATAGTTTCAATCGCTTTTGGATAAGGGTTTGAGCCATCGTGAAGCACGCCCCATAAATCAATTATAAAGCCATCATAATCATTATAAACCGCAGAGATTCCATTGATAAATCTCGGCTCTTCAAATTGAAATTTTTGCATCTCAAACTACAATTTCACCGCTTCGCATAAGCCTTTTACGGCGGCAACTGATTTATCAAACATTTCTTTTTCTGAAGCATCAAGCTGAATTTCAACAATTTTCTCAACGCCATTTTTGCCAAGCACCACTGGAACGCCAATATATAAGCCCTTCACGCCATATTCGCCATTGAGATAGGCCGCACAAGGAAGCACCCTTTTTTTATCTTTCAAATAGCTTTCTGCCATTGCGATTGCTGATGATGCAGGGGCATAAAACGCAGAGCCAGTTTTTAACAAACCAACAATTTCAGCACCGCCATCACGAGTTCTTTGAACAATTTTATCTAGCTTTTCTTGCGTCGTCCAACCCATTTTTATTAAGTCTGGAAGCGGAATTCCAGCCACCGTTGAATAACGAACTGAAGGCACCATAGTATCACCGTGTCCACCTAAAACGAAAGCAGTTACATCTTCAACTGAAACTTTGAATTCTTCAGATAAGAAATATCTAAACCTTGCAGAATCCAGCACGCCAGCCATTCCCACTACTTTATTATGTGGGAAGCCAGTAACTTTTTGCATCACCGCAACCATTGCATCAAGTGGGTTTGTAATAACAATTACAAATGCATTTGGAGCATATTTTTTAATTCCTTCACCTGCAATTTTAATAATCCCAGCGTTAATGCCAAGCAAATCATCTCTGCTCATACCCGGTTTTCTTGGCACGCCAGCAGTTACAATCACAACATCTGCCCCTTCAATATCTTTATAATCTTGCGTTCCAATAAATGCACCATCAAAGCCTTCTACAGGTGCAGATTCCGCAATATCAAGCGCTTTACCTTGTGGAATACCCTCATTAATATCAAGCAGAACAACATCACCAAGTTCTTTTAATCCCACTAAATGAGCCAGAGTTCCGCCAATATTTCCTGCACCTACTAATGCTATTTTTGCCTTTGCCATAATTTCCTTAATTAGTTTAATTTTTTATAATTTAATAATCATTCTAAATCTTATTGCAAGGCTAAGAAAAAAATGTTAATGGAATTTCAAATATTTTTATGAGGTGGAATGAAAAAGTTACTATCTTTATTAGCCATATTGATGGCGTTTTCTAATCAGGCGGAAGCTCGTGAACAGATTAGAATTGTTGGCTCTTCAACGGTTTATCCCTTCGCAACCGTTGTGGCGGAAGAGTTTGGCACAAAAACTGATTTCAGAACGCCAATCGTTGAATCAACTGGCACAGGTGGAGGTATAAAGCTATTTTGTGGCGGTGTTGGATTTGAATTTCCTGATATAACTAACGCCTCTCGTAAAATTAAAGAGAGTGAAATTCAGCTTTGTAAGTCAAATAATGTTGTTCAAATTAAAGAAGTTAAAATTGGCTATGATGGTATAGTTATCGCCAATTCTAAAGATTCTGCCCAATATAATTTAACTAAAGAGCAAATTTTCAAAGCGCTTGCTAAAAAAATTCCACAAAACGGCAAACTCGTTGAAAATCCTTATAAAAATTGGAGTGATATTGATTCATCTCTTCCAAATAATAAGATTGAAGTTTATGGCCCGCCGCCAACTTCTGGCACTAGAGATGCCTTCGTTGAAATAGTTATGGAGCCAAGTTGCACCAATATTGCAGAGTTTGTAAAAGAATATCCAGATGAGGAAATCAGAAGGAAGAACTGCCACGAAATTCGTGAAGATGGCGCATATATTGAATCTGGTGAGAATGATAATTTAATTGTGCAAAAATTGAAAAATAATTCTAATGCGCTTGGCATTTTTGGTTTCAGCTTTTTAGATCAAAATTCTGATACTATTCAGGGCAGTATAGTTGATGGTGCATCACCAGATTTTGAGAATATTCACTCTGGTAAATATTCTGTATCTCGCTCATTATATATGTATGTTAAGGGGGAGCATATTGGAAAAGTTGCTGGGCTTAATGAATTTTTGGCAGAGCTTACAAGTGAAGATGCTATTGCTGATACTGGCTATTTATCTATGAAAGGCCTAATTCCACTTAAAGAGGAAGATAGAAAAAACCTTAGAGATAGCCTTACTGGGAAGTAGGTTGTGGGTTAGTGGCAAGTGGTGGTGGTATTATTTCTAATTTCTGTCACTGGTTACGGGAGCCTCTTACATTTCTCCGCCTGCTTGCGGGGGGAGATAAAGAGGGGGCAAGTTAGGGGCTAGGTTTTAGTTTGTCATACCCTGAATTTTTTTCAGCAAGAAAAAATTATAGGGGTATCCAATTAAAACCTATCGTCATCTTGAGCGAAGCGAAAGATCTAGAAAGAATATACTACTTCCAGATTTTTCACTTCGCTTGAAATAACTCTAGTGATTATTTTAGAGTGAGAAATTTTCCCATCACTTCAAATATGGCCGGTTAGCAAAGTGGTAATGCGCGGGACTGCAAATCCCGCATGCGTCAGTTCGATTCTGACACCGGCCTCCAGCTCTAAGCTTGCTTTCAAGCCTTTTCTTAAAAAATCCCCAGCATATAAAACTCTAAAAGGGACACTCACGGGACACTAGTTGATAAAAAACTATAACTAATCATAAAAATTAAAACTTCTTATAACGCTGTAAAAAGGCCCACTTAAGAGTTTTAATGTCCCGTAATTGTCCCATATAAATAATTGCTAAATCAATAAATAATGTATTTCAGATAACTTCGGGGTTTTTTTATAAAATAATTTCTGAAATAGTTTTTACTATGTAGTTTGTTTCAAGTTTTCTCACTTTCTTAATAATCAAATTAATACCCATCTAAATCATCTTCTATACTTTTGATGCCAGAGTAGATTATATATGAAAGCACAAAAATCAGCAGGATTAAAAAGAGAAAAAAATATAACATATGGCATTAAGCTAGATTGAAAACGCTCAAAAGAATAAGGTAAATCATTATAGAAAAGCAAAAGGCTGGCAGGATACCAATCAACCAGAGGTTTAATTGGCATTTAAGCTACTGCCATAATTATTATATGGGTTGCCATCTGCACGAGTTCTAAAATGAGGCTGAATATAAGTGCCATTATTTTTGAAATAACCATTTACTCTTTGATAACCCTGAGCAAATGCATTGTTTGCAAAAAGAAAAAAGCCAGTTGCAATTATTATTGTTAGAATTTTAGACTTCATAGAAATCTCCCTGTATTGAAATAATAAAAAGCTACCAAGCGTTTATCTTAATTTCTTAAAATATTTTCTATGGTAGCTGGGAGTTCGAAAGCCGACAAGAAGTGCGACTGTGGCTATTTTTAGCCTTACAGCTTGGACATGTATAACCACCTCCCAGCCATATAGACTAGGAAGGGCATATTTTTTATACGGTATATGTATAACCGCTTCTTGATTAGGTTTCGACACCCAAAGCAGGAAATTACTGCTCATACCTATTGTAGTTTGTTGCTGGCTATAAGTCAAATCACCTTTTATTTTTGCTTAATATTACTTAGATTATATATGCAAAGCTTAAGATGAACAGATGCTAGGGTTTTTGTTTAATTACCCATTTTGTCCAATAAATATCTTTATTTTACCCATTTTGTCCAATAAATATCTTTATTTTACCCATTTTGTCCTGTAATATGGTAAAAATGAATTTATATGACCCAATATTCAAAAGATTCAGAAATTATTTTATCAACTACGGAAAATAGAAAATCTGTAGCTTATGGCGTTGAAATTGGGAGTTTAAGAAAGCTTGCACCTAAACTTTATACCAATAATTTAGATGATAAACCAGAAGTAATAGTAAAAAGAAATTTGTGGCAAATAATATCTTTGCTTGTGCCAAATGCACTATTAGCTGATAGAACTGCAATTGAATTAAAGCCATCATCAGATGGAACATCATCCGATGGATGTATTTTTATAATCTCTGAGCGAAAAAGAGATATTGAGCTTCCCGGTGTTACGATAAGAACTAGAAAAGGACATAAACCTTTGCCAACTGATAAGCCGTTTTTGGAAGGCTTATATTTAAGCTCGTTTGCTAGAAGTTTTCTTGAGAATATGAGAATTTCACGACCAAGAAAAGGTGAGGTTTCAAGAACATTATCAAAAGAACAACTAGAAGAAAAGCTAGATGCTATTTTAAGAAAATCTGGCGATGAAGAACTAAAAAAACTTAGAGATGAAGCTAGAAAAATTTCAAAAAAACTTGGGTTAGAAAAAGAGCAAAAAAGGCTAGATGATTTAATTGGAACATTGCTTGGAACAAAAGAAGTAAAACTAAAATCAAAAGCTGGAATTGCTAGAAAATCTGGTTTGCCTTTTGACCCAAAAAGATTGGTTTTATTTGAAAAACTTCATCATGAGCTAAGGCAAACTTTGCCTACTACAAAAATTGCGAAGAAAACTTATGAGGCTTTGCCATTTTTTGAAGCCTATTTTTCAAACTTTATTGAAGGCACTGAATTTGAAGTGAGTGAGGCAGAAGAAATTTGCTTTGAAGGTAAGTTACCAATAAACAGGCCAGCGGATGGTCATGATATATTTGGCACTTACGCAATAGTTTCAAATTCAAAAGAGATTAAGAAAACTCCAAAAAACTTTAATGATTTTACGGAGTTATTACTCTCTCGCCATGGTGTTTTGATGAAAGGCAGGCCTGATAAAAATCCGGGGAAATTTAAAACTGAAGGCAATAGAGCTGGTAGCACATTATTTGTAGCACCAGAACTTGTGGAAGGAACTTTAAAGAAAGGTTTTGAAATTTATCAAAGCATTGAAGCACCATTTAACAAGGCTGTTTTTATGATGTTTTTAGTTGCTGAAGTTCACCCTTTTGCAGATGGAAATGGTAGAATAGCAAGAATTATGATGAATGCGGAGCTTGTTTCAAAAGATGAGCAGAGAATAATTATTCCAACAGTTTATAGAAATAATTATCTATCTGCTTTAAAGGCACTTAGTCATAATAGCGTAACTGAACCGCTGGTGAGGGTGTTGGAATTTGCACAAAATTACACATCAAGAATTGATTGGTCTAGTTTGAAATCTGCAAAAGATGATTTAATAAATACTAACGCAATGATTGATCCAAACGAAGCGGACTTAGAAGGTATAAGGCTCAAATTACCAAGCTAATAAGCCTATAAGCTGTATTTATCTTCAACAAAATCACTGATAAAATTTTTGACCCCAGATGCATCCATAGATGTAACTTTTTTTAAGAATCTACTAAAATGCAGATTTCTCTCAGAGGAAGACTTATTAAAAGTGTATGCACCCTCTAAATTACCAGACAATTCATAATATCCTTTTTTCATAAACTAACTTAAAAAAGATTACATTTCATAAACAAACTTTATTTATAAAACTTTAGACTTGACCTGACAGTTTGGAAGTAAAATAATCTCCATCCTTTAGGCCAAGTCTAATATTTTACAGGTTAGAATCTAATCTACCCTAACAGGTGCTAAATGATGGTCATTCTAACTCATCCTAAATCTAAAACTCATCCATCAAAAATTAGGCAAATCGCTTGTTCTGTTATTTTTTCTGAACTTTTCATTAGATTTTGCGCTGTTATTTTGATACCTTAAATCATGAATACTTAATTCTGTAGAAAAATGCTTTAAGAAAATTTTTTTGTCTTCTGGCTCCTCAATACTAAACTCTTTCATCAAAGGTTCACAAAATTCTGAAGGAACTTTGCCTGAACGCTCAATTATCAAATAATAGCCTTTTTTAGCACCAATAGCTTTTTCAATTTTATCTTTTGTTTTACCAGCACCTTTATATAAGCGATTAAAAGCCTCAACATTATCTATAGAGCCACCTTCAAGTTCAGATAAAATAGATTTGTCCAAATTTGGAATACGATGCATTAAAACCATTTTGCACTTATCTATTTCTTCTTCCGTAAAAATACCCAAACCCTTTGCAAATTCCACTGCCATACTTTCTATAGCTGCCGGTTTATTCTGAGACCACTTAAATAATGCAGCCCTAGTAGGTGGATTTTCAAGGTCTTTTCCTTGATACAATTCAACCATTCTATTTAAACTCATATTTAGATTTTTAAGGACGAATTTTATAAAATCACCAGAGTTAATTTTTCTCTCAAATGCATCATTCAAGGCATTTTTAATGTCATCTACTTTTGTATTTCCACCTCTAAATGCAATTTTAAGAGCATTCAAATCTTCAATTGATATATCGTTTTCGCTTTTTTCAAAAGATTTTAAAAAGTAAGCAACAAAATTATTAATTATATTTGGATATACCGCTCCTGCCTTACTAGCTTCCATATGGTTAACTAACGCTGGCTTGCATTTAACCTCTCTAGCATATTCCCAAGTGGTGATTCTATTTTGAGTTCTATGAAAAAAAATTAATTCTGGTAGCTTCATTTCACCTGATTTTAATGCAGATATAAAACCCTCAAAACTTCTTCTTTTATCAAGACCAAAAGATGTATCAATCATCATATCTTTTAACCAAGGCATTTCACCAACAAGAGTGTTAAATAATTTTTCGGTAGAATCAAAATGACCACCCTGTGTATGATTAGAAATGCTTCTATATGCAATAAATTGATGGCTTGTGCTTGATATATCTTCTAGCCTTGATGGTGTGTAACCTGAAAATTCTATTACTTTTCTAAAAAATTCATCTCCTAATTCTAACTTTTGTTTTTGAGTTAAATTTTTATCTGCTAACTTATTTTGATAATGTTTTGTTAAGTTATAATAACCCCTATAATAATTTTCAGTATTTGGAATTTCTAAAAATTTTGCTTCATTTTTAGAATAGTCTTCGGTTATTGATTCGTCTTTTTTTGAGCCATTAATAAAAATTAATTTATTAAATTGTTCTTGGTTTAGGTTATGACGCTCCTGTAAGTTTGTTAATGTAGGTGCACCAAATTTATTTTCATCTATGCATCCATCTAGTGTGCCTCTATCAATCTTTAAGTAAGTCGCTAACCTTTCAATTATCTCTTCTCTATTCTCAGATTTGATAAAATCCAATAGCTTGTTTGCAGTATTAATTGAGCCGTTTTTTATAGCTTTATCTATCAAGTTACCTAAAGAATCTTGTTCCACTTGCATTGAAGCCATTGAATTAACTAACGCAATTAGATTATCATCACTCACTTTCTCAGAAAGCCAATCTTTAAATCTCTTTAAATTTACCCCTTGTAGATTTTTAGTGGTGCCATCAAAAACATTTTTGAAAATTGTTCTGTCTGATAAACCCATTTCTTTTGTAACAGAGCTTAAATCAAATTTTCCAGCTTCTGGTTCTAGAGATATAAATTGCGATAAAAACTCTTGAGGGGTTGTTTCTGTGTTAATAGAGCAAAAGGCATTAAAGATATTCAAATTTATTTTTGGATTACTCTCAAGGTATATCTTTTTTGAGAAATCCACTTTTCTTCTTAATGCAGCAGATTGAACCATATTAAAGCCAAGTGCTTCACTTATAATGCTGGTAGTTTTTTCATTAGGAAATAAACTTCCATTTTTATAACCAATCAAACTTTCTTTATAAACTCCTAATTCTTTAGCAAACTGCCCATCAGTTAATCCAGAATATTTTTGCAATTCAGTAATCGCAGCTGATAGGGTGGAATTGTATTTTGCATATAAATCGTTCCTTCCTAAAGAATGAGAGGAAGCGGTAAAGTGCTCATTTACCACTTGGCTAAAAATATATTTTCTACTTCTTTCTAATTGCATAAATGTATTATTAATGCTGTCTTACACCAAGAAGTTTTCCAACTTCATCTACCGATATTGCTATGATTTTGTTGTAAGGCCTTATCATATCACCAACTCTTGTTGTTCTTGGTTTTTCTATATTTTCTTGCACCTTATTATCAAAAGCCTGCTCAAGTTTACTTAAAGTTTCCTCTCTTTGTTGTTGCCTGTAATCATTGTCGTATAATCTTTTTAGAAAATCGTGCAATTCTGGTTTATCTTTTGATGCTTCTATTTTTGGTGCAATTTCATTTGCTTGCCTATCATTTTCTTTTTGAACTTGCTCCTCATACCATCTATTCATTTCAGTAACTTTATCAGAGGAAATTGTTACTTTTGATAAATCAGTATTTTGGTTGCTTTCTAACGCTTGTTGTTCAGCTTTTGATTGTTCTGCTACCACCCACATCGCAAGTGTTGCTTGTGCTAACTGAATAGGGTCTCGGTTGGCTGCCATTCTAATGAACATATCTGGATTTCCAACACCATCTTTATCTTTTGTCATGTTAAAACCATCGCCCTCAACAACCACAACATCTTTTAATAGAGCTGTGAGGTTTGGGACATTTATATTACTTGCATAAGCAAGTACATCTGCCACATCTATTGAGTTTTTTATAAAGCCATCAGTGCCAACAGGCTTTTCTTTATCAATTGGAGATTTTGCATTAGAAATAGCACTTGGTATTCTTAAGTCATTCAAAGGGCTAACCTTAAAAGCAAACATTCCACCTGGAAGTAGTTTATCTTCCGCAACTTCTAAACCTATTTTACCTTTAATTTCATCAATAGATTTATTCAAATAGCTAATTCTGTATTCATATTCATTTGCAATAGCTTCAGAAATTTCAGGGTTTCGCTCTAGTTTTTCCATTGCCTTAACAGCACATAATTGAGCAAACCCCTGAATGTTATTAGTAGTTTTTGCCATTATACCTTCTAAATCTTTTAACAAATCTGGATGACCAGTCAGCCAACCCAGTCTTTGATTTGCAGACGCAAATTGTTTAGAATAAGTTTCACTTATTAAGGTTCTATTTTTAGCTTCTTTACTCAAATATTTTAATGGTGATTCCGCTTCTTTTGCCTCCATACCAGCGTATGCATTATCAAATACAACAACAAAATTTTTATCTTTCTCCATTATTTCGTTAATTGCCTTTGCTATATCTTCCGCTTGCTCTTTTGTTGTTGAGCCACCAGCAGGGTTGTTAGGAATGGTAATAACCAAAACTTTAGTTTTTCCTTCGGTATAATTTTTTCTTATCCAATCACCCGTTGGCATAAAGCCATTTT
The DNA here is from genome assembly GCA_964445765.1 of uncultured Rickettsiales bacterium. Lineage (GTDB taxonomy): Bacteria > Pseudomonadota > Alphaproteobacteria > Rickettsiales > UBA8987 > JANPLD01. The sequence goes on from CAYULD010000003.1 coordinate 256,904, forward strand.
CTTTAGGTGCTTGAATATATTTTACATTTCTGCCTGTTAATTCAAAACTTCCAGATGCATTGGGAAAATTAGGTGTGGGAACTAAAACCTCATCTTTTTTAGATTTTGGGTCAACAAAGCCCAATGCAACTGCTAACATTGATTGTTGCGATCCATTCATTGGTAAAACACCAACATCATCAAAATCACTTCCATATAAACCTGTTGAGCGTTTTTGAACCGCCTCTTTAAATTCCGGCAAACCAGAAACTGCTGAATAAGGTTCAAAAAGTTTTTTCTCTAATGCTTCGGCGTATGCTCTTGTCATATCTTCATCTGAGAGAACCATAGGCAAATATGAAATACCTATACTTAAATTTACAGTATTTTTAGCATCACGAACACCAGCATTTCTTAGCCTTATGCCAGATTCTTTGGTGCTAAGTGCTTCTTGTGTTAAAACATCTTCCTTATTTTTGAATGGATTTGAAAATATACCCATAATTTACCCCCAACTAATTATTTTTTCGCTCTTTTTATTCCTGTTCTTTCCAGTTGTCTGTGCCATTCATCAATAGTTGTAACGGCACTTTTGAAACCCATTTTTTCACAAATTTTTTTCATTTCTTCTGCCCTTTTTTTGTTTGTTCTTATTTCGCCTAAATGTTTATCCATAGCGTTTGATTGTGGGCTTAAAGTATTATTCGGGTCATCTTCTAACTTCATCGCTATCAGCTTATCAACCTCTTCTTTTGGCGTTCTTTTATCCCACTCATTTGCTGCAGCCGTTCCAACGCCATGCTCAGACCAGCAAGAACCTTTATGCTCAACAGTTATATCATATATAGTTGAAAGTAATTCTTCCTTTCTGGTTTTACTACTAGGCATAATTTCATCTAAAGGCTTATCTGCTGGTGAATATACATGCAGGTGAAATGCACCAATTCCAACATGCCCGAATATATTTACCTCGTATCTTTGCTTTTCTAGAGTGGAAATTATTTTATCAGCATAGGAATCAAGTTGATTTAATGGCACTGATACATCTGGCGTTACACGATGTTTAACAGAGCCACCTAATTCATTTGCATATATCTTGCTGGAATCTGGCGCTGAATGCCGTAATTTTTCAAATAATTTAATATCAGCACCTATAGAACCACCACCTGTTGCAACCCTATCCATCGGATAATTTATAAAATGTCCAAATATCTTCGCTTCTAAATCTAATGCTTTTCCATCCCCTATAAATTCAACCAAGGCAACATATTTTGAGTCTATTGGATTAGCAGTAAACACTTTCCCATTATCGTCTGTATATTTTCCATTCTCATCAGTAAATGGATAATAATATTTACTCGGTTCGTATATCCTAACCAATTCAGTTGAAACTTTATTCATCACTTCAAACTGCCTTAAATTATCCTTAAAACCATTTTCTAATAAATCCCGTCTGAGTTTGTTAACTTCTTCTAAACTATCAGCTTTTACCATGAATAAAATTCTTTGCTCTGGCACTTCTGTAGTTTTTAGCTCAACATTTGTAATTACAGAAAAAACTCCTTGTGTACCAACAGAGCTATAACCATATTGTGCAACGGCAGAATTTATTACAACATTATTTTCGTCAATTACCCTTTCTGAAATATCAGGGCCTTTATCATTTCTTATCTCACCCTTACCATTTATTGCCCTAGCATTTATTGTAAGGTCAGAAGCCGTTCCGTGCATTAAACCAAATGTTCCATGCGTTGCATTTGCAACGCCAGCACCAATAGTCATTCCACCACCAATACTTACAGCCCCAGTATCAAGCGGAAACTCAATACCAATGGGGTTTAGTACATAATTAATTGAACCAACTGGTAAAGCGGTTTGGCAATCTATTACTGCACCTTTGAAATCATCTTTTGTATATCCTTTTTCGTCCGCCCAAGCTTGTAATTCCTCTTGCCATTTTTCTGCTTTTTTATCTTGCCCCAGTTTAGAGCCTATTTTGCTAAATTCAAACTTATCACCATTTGCTAGAGTTATGGAGTTAAACTGGTCAAGGTAGTTTAGGTCAATAACAGCGATATTTTCAGCTCTTTGAGCTGAAACCAAGCCAGTTCCACCAGCATAAAGCACAGCAGCAAGCTTCATTTTATTCATTAATTCTATAGCTTTTTGCAATTCTTCTTCGGTTTTTGGCTTAATTATTAAGGTTGGGCTGGCATCTGCCCCACGCTCCAGTTTGACATACTTCTCAAACCCAGCTTCATTAGGGCTCAGGGTGGTTATATTGCTGCCAGAAAGTGCTAGTTTTAAATCATTATAATCAGGCATTTTTTAAGACTTTTGAATTTAGCTGTGTATTATACTATGAAAATATTAAAAAATCGTTAACGATTTTTTAACTATTGTAGTTTATGAAGAAAATGTTCTAGAAAACATTGAACTAACAAGTGGAGCTTTATGCACGCAAAATCAAATAAGCCAGAATTTGTTGATAATACATATATCAGAACTCAACTAACTAGGCAAAAATCAGAGATGTATAGGAAAGAGGTTCCTCTATTTGGAAATTTGTTAGAAATAATTGAAAATATAAATAAGCTAACCGAACAGCTAAGGCCTGGAACTCTTGAAAGCAGAGGTTTAAGCCAAGAAAGACTTACAGAAGAAAGGCACGGTGCAATAAGGCTTGCTACTAACGAAGAACTCAGAGGAATGGCAAAAAGATTTGAGATATGCGGTATGCAACCTGTAGATTATTATGACTTAACAGTAGCTGGAATGCCAGCACATTCAACAGCCTTTAGACCTATTGAAAAGCAACAATTAGCAGAAAATCCTTATAGAGTATTCACCTCTGTTTTAAAACTAGACGCTTTAAAAGAAAAAATTGCAAATAAAATAATATCTACAGCAGAAAGCCCAGAAGAATCTCAAGGAATTATTGATAGTAAATGGGCTAAAATTGAAGAAGTAATTTCAAATAGAAAAATTTTTACTGACAGGTCAGAAGAATTGGTGAAAACTTATGAAAAGCAAGGTGGATTTACAAAAGAACAAGCTGATGAATTTGTAAAAGAGCTACTTGAAACTTTTAGGTGGCAAAAAACAGCTGCTATTGAAAAACCACTTTATGATGAGTTAAAAGATTTGTCTGCCATAGTTGCAGATGTGATAGGTTTTAAAGTACCTCATATAAATCATTTAACCCCTGTTACACTAGATATTGATGCTGCTTATGGAGAGATGAAAAATCAAAATATGCAAGTTATTAGTGCTATTCAAGGGCCACCAAAAAGAGATGTACCTATATTATTAAGGCAAACCTCTTTTACTGCGTTAACAGAGGATTCAAACTTTCCTAAAGCAGATGGAGGCTCTGAGAAGGGATTTCACAAAGCTAGATTTGGCGAAATTGAGCAAAGAGGCGTTGCACTTACACCAAAAGGCAGAAGAATGTATGATTTATTATTAGATGCGGCAATGCAATATGCTCCATCTGAAAAAGCAGAAAATTATAAAGATAGATACCCTGAAGTTTTAGCAAAAGTTTTTGAATCATTTCCAGATTCAGATTTAGAACTAAGAAAGGAAGGTTTAGCTTATTATTCTTATCAACCGACTAAGGAAGGAAAAGAAGCTGCAAAACAAGGAAAAATAAATACTACTGATACAGAGGAGCTTATAAAACTTGGTTATGCAAAAGCCATACCTATTACTTATGAAGATTTTCTTCCATTTAGTGCGGTCGGAATATTTAAGTCTAACCTTGGTGATATGGCTGCAACTACTGGTCAAAATTATACTGACCAAAAAATTGATGAACTGAAACCTAACCTAGAAGCAACTTTAAAAGCAGATTTGGAACAACATTTTGATAGAAATGGCAAAAGACTAAAACAAGAACAAAAAACGTCAGGAAAACAAGAATTTGAGAAATCTTTAGGCAGAGAAGTTATTGACCCATTCAAACTATACGAAGCCCTGCAAGCTAAGTCTTTAAAGAAACTATATCAAGACTTAGAACTATGGAGAAAAGTTCCAGTAAATGAAAATGTAAAAATTAGAAACGCTATAGAGAATGACCCTGTAAAAAAATTAAACAATGAAACTTCTGTAGCGTAAATATTATTCTTTTCTAAATTTATAAAATATGAAATTTACCATTCCAGATTTTTTAGATCCTAATAGAACTGGTAAGGAATTGCCTTATGACCCTGAAACAACTGGGCAAGGGATACCGAGATATCATGCACTACTATTTCGTGAACATTCTAAACAGGAAGATCTCAAGAGTTGTGAAAAATTACTTTTACAAGAAATTAACAAAGATTATGGAAATTATTACTTCTACTCAAAATTTCCTATATTTGAAGATATTATAAATTTTTCAAAATTTAAAAAAGAAATTATAAATTTAGATTTTGGTATAAATTTAGAAAGTCAAAAAGATAGAGTTGATGATAATGTAGTTGATTTTCCAGATATTAAAAAATTAATTAAGTAGACTACACACCTGCCCGCTTCGTAAGGGGGAGGGTATCCCAAAAAAGTAAATTTTAGAGGTAATTAGGGTTAATTTAGCTATATTAATTTTGTAAAAAAGTAGGTGATTTTTCGTCCAATTTTTATTTTTGGTGGTCTAAATGGTGGTCTAAGTTAAAGCCACACATTTGAAACCCTTTTAATAACTGGCTGAGTGGCTTTACTTCGTATGTGACACCACTCTATGTCTTGTCTAAAAACCCCAAGCTATGAAGCTAGGGTTTTTGAGATAGTCTAAAATTTCTTTATCTAGCTTGTATAAAAACTCAGATTTATCAGGGTGGGTAACCCTTCCGCCTGCTGAAACCAAAACGGCTTGCCCCGCACAAGTATCCCACTGCATTGTAGGGCCAAAACGAGGATAAATATCCGCACTGCCTTCTGCTACAATACAAAATTTCAAACTGCTAGAAGCTGAAACAACTTGGTTTGGCTTAAATTGCTCAATAAAATTTTTAGTATCATTATCTAAATGGCTTTTACTTGCAACTATGCGATAAATTTCTGGGTTTTTATTATTTGAAATTTCTATTCTTTTTGAAAGGCTTATATAATCATTTTCATCTGAAGGCTTAATATTCTGAGTATCTAATAAATATGCCCCTTTGGAAACCTCACCAAAATATAATTTATGCTGAGTTGGCTGAAAAACTACGCCCATTACTGCTTTATTTTCAACCACTAAACCGATATTGACGGTAAATTCATCTTCACCGCGAATAAAGGCTTTGGTGCCGTCTAGTGGGTCAACCAACCAGTAAGAATTTGTATCTGGAATTTCTGATTTTACCCCTTCCTCAGAAATTACAGACAGGCTTGAGATTTTTGCAAGCCTTTCACTTATAAGCCTATCTGCGAGCTTATCAGCCATTGTAACGGGGGATTTATCATCTTTAATCTCAATACCAATATCACCAGAGTCACGAATGCTTAAAAGTATCTCACCTGCTGACAAAGAAAGGTTAATAATTGCATTTAGCAAATAAGAATGTTGCATAAGCCTCAACCAAAGTTTATAAGAGCGTTAGAAATATATACTAATTTAATATCATTTATATGACGAAATCTAACCTAGCAGTAAAAGATAATGCGATAACAGATAAATATCTAAATGACAATCTTGAATATATCTCAAAAATTGTTGAGGCAGGCAAAAAAAGGCTTGGCAATAAATTTGATGAAGTTTGCGAAGGCTTCATAAAAAGATTTTATTGGCGTTGCGATATTAAATATTTCAACTCAAATTCTGTTGACGAATTACTTGATGCGGCATTATGTGCGTTAGATTTTGCTAAAGTAAAAACCCAAGATACTTATAAAAAATTGCGTGTTTTTAACCCTGAAAAGGCAACTCATAACTGGAAATCAGATAGAACTATTGTTCAATGTAACCTTACAGATAGCCCATTTATTTTAGATTCAGTAATTAATTATCTATATCGTGATGATAGAACGCTTCACGAAGTTATCCACCCTATTATTAATGTTGAAAGAGATAAAAATGGAAATCTTACAAAAGTTTATTCTAATGATGAGGGTTATAATAAAGGCTTGAGTGAATCTTTAATTCATATTGAAATTGGCCATATTTCTAATGTTGAAGAGCATAAGAAAATTGAAACAGAACTTAGTGAGGTTCTAGAATGTGTGGAATTTGCTGTTAAAGATTGGAAGCAAATGAAAGAAAGCAGCAAAAAAACCGCTGAAAGAATCTTAAGCTATAACAAGTTAAATATACCAAATGTTGCTGAAAATGCGGATTTCTTAAACTGGGCGTTAGATAATAATTTCATATTTTTAGGTTACAGAGATTTTGACTTCAAGAAAGATAAAACTGTTTCTTATAATAGCAAAACTCAGCTTGGAATTTTCAATGCAAATATCAACAAAAAATATGATGATAAATTACAAAATGTAACTTTTAATGATGAGATTTTACTTAAAAATTCTAACTTAATTGAAATTACTAAATCGGGCAGAAAATCTGTGGTTCACAGGCCTGCACATATGGATTATATTGGCGTAAAAAAATATGATGAAAAAGGAAATATTATCGGTGAAGAAAGATTTTTAGGTTTATTTACTTCCAAGGTTTATTTTCAATCCGCACATACAATTCCAATCATAAAATCAAAGATTGATAATGTTGTTAAAAAGGCTGGTTTTAGGCCAGATAGCCATAATGGTAAAGCCCTAGTTGCAATTTTAGAAAGCCACCCAAGAGATGAATTATTGCAATCAACGGAAGATGAGCTTTTTGAAATGGGTATGGGCATTGTTTCACTCTCAGAAAAGCCTGCCACAAGAATTTTTATCAGAAGAGACAGATTTTACAGGTTTTATAGTTGTATAATTTACATCCCAAGAGAATTTTTTACTACACATTTGAGAAATTCTATCCAAGAAATTTTAGAGGAAGAATTACAAGGTAAAGTAATGGATTATTATACACAAGTTACGGATTCTCCGCTTGCAAGGGTGAATGTGCTTGTGAAAACAACGCCAGAAGGTGAAGCCTCTGACTATCTAAACGAAAGCAATTTGCAATTCAAAAATCAAAAAGTTGATATTGCAAAAATTGAGCAAAGAATTGTTGAAAAGACTAGTAGTTGGATTGATGGCTTGGTAAATAAACTCACTGAAAAACTTGGCGAAATTCAAGGTGAAACGATGAGTCGCAATTATGCAAAGGCATTTCCTGAGGGGTATAAAGATTTATATCACCCCGGCGGTGCAACGGCGGATATCCTAAAGATTGAGCAAGTTTACAAATGCGGTGAATTACAATTAGATTTTGATTTTTATAAACTTGAAAAAGATGATTCTGATTATTTCCAACTAAAACTTTATAGCTTAGAGAGAAGAATTACACTTTCAGATATAATGCCAGTAATTGAAAATATGGGCTTTAGTGCGATTGATGAAGTGATATTCAGCGTTAAACCTAGACACCAAGAAAAACAAGTTTGGATTCATCATTTTAAGTTAGTTTTCAATAGAGGTGATTTGGAATCTCAAAGTGAAGTTAGCCTTAATATCAATGAGATAAAAAGAATTTTTGAAGAAACACTTATACAAATTTGGGCAAAAAAAGTTGAGAATGATAAACTAAACCAATTAGTTGCTAGGGCAGGGCTAAATGCCAGAGAAGTGCAGATTTTAAGAGCTTATGGTAAATATATTATTCAAATTAACTTTCCATATTCGCTTGAATTTATATTCAAAACTTTATGCAAACACCCGCTTATTTCTAAGAAAGTTTTAGAGTTATTTAAGGCAAAATTTTCACCAGAAATTAAAGACGCAGAAAGAAAACCACTTATTGAAAATTTAACAAGTGAAATCAAATCTTTACTAAATAAAGTTCAAGCGGTAGCTGATGATAAAATCTTAACGCAATTTGCCGAAACTATAAAAGCAACGCTCCGAACAAATTATTTTACAAAAGATAAAGATGGCAATAACAAAAAATATTTATCATTTAAGTTAAAGCCAGAGCTTGTGCCAAATATCAATAAGCCAGTTTTATTCGCTGAAATATTTGTATATTCTTATGATGTAGAAGGTATTCACTTAAGAGGTGGTAAAGTGGCAAGGGGTGGGCTTCGTTGGTCTGATAGGCACGAAGATTTCCGCACTGAAATTCTTGGGCTTGTTAAAGCTCAGATGGTGAAAAATTCTGTTATAGTTCCAACCGGTTCTAAGGGTGGTTTTGTTGTTAAAAATGCTGGTGGCCTTTCAAGAGATGAATATATGGAAAGGGGCAAAGAGTGCTATCGCACTTTCCTAAGGGGATTGCTTGATATTACGGACAACATAATTGATGGCAAAACTATTCACCCTGAAAATGTTATAAATTTTGATGGTGAAGACCCATATTTAGTTGTGGCAGCTGATAAGGGAACTGCAACTTTTTCAGATATTGCAAATGGTGTTGCTAAGGAATATAATTTCTGGCTTGATGATGCTTTTGCAAGTGGTGGCTCTGCGGGTTATGATCACAAGAAAATGGGTATAACCGCAAGAGGTGGCTGGGTTTCTGTAATGAGGCATTTTAGAGAAATGGGCATTGATAGCCAATCACAAGATTTCACTTGCGTTGGCATTGGTGATATGGCTGGCGATGTGTTCGGAAATGGTATGTTACAAAGTAAGCATATTAGGTTAGTTGGTGCATTTAACCATATGCACATATTTATTGATCCAACCCCTGATTCTGCAAAGACTTTTAAGGAAAGGCAAAGATTGTTCAACTTACCAAAATCATCTTGGTTAGATTATAATAAAGATTTAATCTCAAAAGGTGGCGGAATTTTTGAAAGAAATGTTAAGGCAATTCCTGTATCACAAGAGATGAAAGAATTATTTTCAATCACCGAAGATAATATTTCTCCTGAAAATTTAATTAAAAAACTTCTCACTGCAAAAGTTGATTTATTATGGAATGGTGGAATTGGAACTTATGTTAAAGCCAGCACCGAAAGCCACGAACAAGTTGGTGATAAAACTAATGATAATTTGCGTGTAAATGGTAATGAGCTTCAATGTAAAGTAGTGGGTGAGGGCGGTAATTTAGGCTTTACGCAAAGAGCAAGAATTGAATATGCGAGGATTGGCGGAAGAATTAATACTGATGCGATTGATAATTCTGGTGGTGTTGATTGTTCTGATCACGAAGTAAATATAAAAATTGCTTTAAGGAATGCTCTAAATAACGGCAAGCTGAATTTACAATCAAGAAATAAACTTCTTGAAGAAATGACTGATGAAGTTGCTAAACTTGTTCTTAGAGATAATGAGCTTCAAACCCACGCCATTACAATAATGGAAAACCAGAGAAGCAAAATTATTGAAGATAATATTCAGCTAATGGAGAATTTAGAGAAATCTGGCAAACTTGACAGAAATCTTGAGTTTTTACCTTCTAATGAAACATTACATTCACGCGCATTAGCAAAACAAGGCTTAACAAGGCCAGAGCTTGCAGTTTTACTAGCTTACAGCAAAATTGCAGTGTTTGAAGAGTTAGTTAATTCTCACCTGCCTGATGATAGTTATTTCGCAACTGATTTGGTTTTATATTTTCCTCAAAGAATGAGGCAAGATTATCTTGAGGAAATAAAATGCCATAAACTCCGCAGAGAAATAATTGCAACTTTTGTTGCAAATTCTATTGTAAATAGAACTGGCACAACTTTCTTCCACAAAATTAGAGAAGAAACCGGTATGAAAGGTTGTGATGTTGCAAGGGCCTATACAATAGTTAGGGATTCCTTTAACCTCAGAGAAATTTGGGATGATATAGAAAAACTTGGAACAAGTGTAACACTTGAAACTTCAATCAAATTATACAGCGAAATTGATAGGCTGATTGAAAGGGCAACAACTTGGTTCTTAAGAAATTGTAAGCACCCACTTCAAACTGCAATTTTGGTTGATACATTCAAGCCGGCAGTTGCAGAAGTAGCAAAAAATCTTGATAAATTCTTAAATTCGGAAGCTAGGGATTCAAGAGATAAAACTTATAATGATCTTATTAAAAATAATGTTCCGGAATCTATTGCTTCAAGGCTTGCTGATTTTGATGCTTTAGCTTCAGCGTTAGATATTAAACTTGCTTCTGATAATACTGGAATTCCAATTAATATGGTAGGGCAGGTTTATTTTGAGCTTGGAAGTCGCTTCCGCTTAAGCTGGCTAAGAACTAATGCAAGAAAATTATTCGCCGATAGCTATTGGGATAATTTATCTCTTAAAACTACCATCAACACTTTCTATGATCAGCAAATGAAATTAACCGAAGATGTGCTGAATAAAGGCTGCGATAAAAATTCTTGTGAATTAACAATGGATAAATGGCTTAATGATAAGAAAAAACAAATTAATCGTTACACTAATTTTATCAAAGAATTGCAAAATCACGAGAAAATTACAATGCCAATGCTAACTGTTGCAATGGAAAGGGTGAATCATATTTTTAACTCTTAGTAGTTTATTTGTATCCCCGCTCAAGGGCGGGGAAACAAATTTTTATATGATTTTTGTATTCGCGACAATGCAGATTTGCATTTATATATAATCTAATAAATTACTATCCGATTTCTAGGGCTTGGGCGGTTGCAAAAATTACTGCACCAATTTTCACTGATGATTGCACCATTTGTTTTGTTGCACCGTGATTTTGTGCTGATTTTGTATGAGAATCCATACACATTCCGCAACCATTTATTGCAGAAATTGCCAAAGAATATAATTCAAAATCTAGTTTATCTATGCCGTGATTTGCTATCCCTTGCATTCTAAGCCCCGCTGGCATTTTTTGAAATTCCTCATCTGACACTAAATGCGTAAAACGATAATAAACATTATTCATTGCCATTAAAGTTGCGGCAATTTTAGCTGCGTTTATTTGCTCTGGGCTAAGTTTATTTTGAACATCAGATAAAATATTTTCAATTAAAATTTTATTTTTGCTAGAATATGCACAAGCAAGGGCGATGCCATATGCTTGGGCTTCTGATAAGCCAGTTGCACTTGCGTTAACTACATTGCCAAGATTAACACGAATATCTTTTGCATAATCTTGAATTAAATTTTTTAAGTTTTCCATAAATAAGGTTTTAGGTGTTAAGTTAAATTATGTCCAATATTCTTTTAGAACTTCATTGATTTTATAGAAAAATGCATTATTCCTCCCCTGCTAGCGGGGGAGGATAAAGGAGGGGGTGTCGTTAAGATTGGCTCTAAAAAAGAGTTCACCTCTTATCACCCCCCTCTAACTCCCCCCGCAAGCAGGGGGAGAACTATAGCGTAAAATTAACTGGTTAGCATCTATAATTTATCGCCATTTAGATTATGGGGCTAGATTAAGGCATTTAGATAATCTTTACCTCTAACACCTAATGCCTAGCCCCTAAAAAATTAAGCTGCTTTTAGTGGTGCATCACCTTTCTTCCAGTTGCAAGGGCATAATTCATCTGATTGAAGAGCATCTAAAACTCTTAACACTTCAGCTGGGTTTCTGCCAACTTTGCCATCTGTAACATAAACAAAGCGAATAATTCCCTCAGGATCAACTAAATATGTTGCACGCTGAGAAAAACCACCTTGAGGATCAATAATTCCAAGAGAGGCACTTAACTCACGCTTGAAATCCGCAAGAAGAGGGAATGGTAGATTGTTGAGATCTTTGTGATCTTTCCTCCAAGCGAGGTGAACAAATTCACTGTCAACTGAGCCACCTAAAACTTGAGCGTCTCTATCTGCGAATTCCTTAGTTAATTTGCCAAATTCTGCAATTTCAGTAGGGCAAACAAAAGTAAAATCTTTAGGATAAAAGAATACAACTAACCATTTGCCTTTGTAAGTGTTGTTATCAATATCAACAAAAGCCTTATCTAAATCATTAGATACAGTTGCCTTAAGTTTGAATTGAGGGAATTTTTGACCTATTCCAAGCATATAATCTCCTTTTATTTGGGGTTAAAAGCATAGTTAAAAAAACTAGCCGTTGAGGAATTTAATCTTTTAAGCCATATTTACAAGAACACTCTTCCACTATTTTTTCAGGTGTAGCTTTTTGGCTATCCTTTAATTCTTCAAGTTTTTCAAGTGTACATTTAAGTAAATAATTATCCATATCAGACATAAATCCTCCTTTTAAGGTGCTAGGTTTTAGGTGTTAGGGGCTAGGGATAATTCCCTAAAACCTAGTGCCTAGAATCTAGCCCCTTAAATCTATTATATAACGAATATTCTCTTGAAGGTATAATTGATTGATATTATAATATTAATAGATTTTATCTATATAACTTTAATTTATGAATTTACGGGACTTAAAATACATCGCCATTGTTGCGGAAACTGGCAATTTTAGTAAAGCAGCCGAGCTTGCTAATATAAGCCAGCCAACTTTATCTATGCAAATTAAGAAGCTAGAGGAATATTTAGGTGTTCAAATTTTTGAAAGAGAGGGAAAAAATTTTCTAATAACGAGGGCAGGGCTTGAAATAATTACAAAAGCAAAAGAAATTTTATTGCTTGAAAATGAAATAAAAAACATCGCAAAATTATATAGAGATGATATTATAAAAGAGCTTAATATTGGTGCTTTTCCAACGCTTGCACCTTATTACTTTCCGAAAATTATTCCTAAGATTAATAAGGCATTTCCAAAAATAAAACTTTTTTTATATGAAGAAAAAACCGATATTTTAATAGAAAAGTTGGAATCTGGAAAATTAGATATAGCTTTTTTGGCATTGCCAATTAACTCAGAAAAACTATCTTACCAAAAAATATTTTTTGAAAAATTTTTAGTTGCATTTTCAAAGCAAAGTCAATTTGTTAAAAATCATAAAAAAAATCATAATTTAAGTTTTTCAGAATTATCTGAGCAAAATTTACTACTTTTAGAAGAGGGGCATTGCTTAAGAAAACAAGCGTTAGAAGTTTGTGCGATTAATAATATTTCTGAAAATAATTCCTATAAAGCATCAAGTTTAGAAACTTTAAGGCAGATGGTGGCAGTAAATTTGGGCGTAACCTTAATTCCACAAATTGCAAAAAAAGATAATGATAATATTGAATATTTTAATTTAACTAATGATGTAAAAGCAGGCAGAGAAATTGGAATTTGTTATAGAAAATCAAGCCCTTATAAAAAAATCGTAAATCAATTAATTAAGCTAGATATTTTATCCCAGTAGAGTTTTTCAAATGAAATTCTATCTAGTTGGTTTAATCTGTAAAATCCAGCAGGGCAGGTGATGTTAACCTCAGTTAAATAGCCACCGATTGTATCAAGCCCACATATCATAATTTTATTTTCTTTGCAGATATCTTTTAGAATTAAAGAAATTTCTTTTTCGTTTTCAGACAAGCTAGATTTTTCTGGTGTTCCGCCTTGATCTATTGCGGCTTGCAGCTGATTTTCAGGGGGGATTCTATTAAAGCAACCAACAAAATTTCCATCTAATAATAATATTCTTTTATCTCCTTGTTTTACTTGAGGTAAATAAATTTGAGCAATTAAGGGTTCTTGATATTTTTCTGTTAGGGTATCTAAGATGGATTTATAATTTTCATCGCCTTGTTTTAGTCTAAAAACGCCCCTTCCAGCGAATTCATATAGAGGTTTTATGATAATATCTGAGTTTTCATTCCAAAAATTTTTAATCTCTGCAATATCAGAGGTGATAATAGTTTTTGGCATAAATTGCATTAAATCACTATTAACTAACTTTTCAGGCATTGAAGCAATTGCCTTAGGGCTATTGAAAATTAGAGCTTCATTTTCCTTATATTCTAGCAATTTCATTGCGGTATAATATCTGGAGTCAAAAGGAGGATTTAAGCGTATTGTAACTATAACATCTCTATTAATTTCAATTTTAGTTATTTCTTCAGATGTTTGCAGATTGCCATTTTCAGAAATGGAAACTTTTTTACAATTAGCGTAAATTTTTAACTCTGGCAGGTTAGATAAAATTAAATCTTCAGGCGTGAAAGCATAAGTATCATAGCGATTAACAGATTCTTTGATAAGCAAATTAGTATCATTCTTATTTGGGTAGCCTATTGGCTCAGTAAGAATAAGTGAGATTTTTTTCATCTAGATATTATAGTATTTCAAAAAATTTAATAATTTTACCCCTCGCCCTTTGTAAAGGGAGAGGGTTGCTTAATCTTACTTTCAAAAAAAGTTAGATTAAGCTGTGTGAGGGTTTATAGTAAATTATGTTTAGGTATGATATGTCATCCTGACACTAGAGCGAAGCGAAGTGGAAGGATCTTTAGATGTTTCGCTACGCTCAACATGACATACTTCAACATAATATAATATTTATTATAATTATTCCCATCCCCTCACCCTAGCCCTCTCCCCTTATAAAAGGGGAGAGGGGATTTTAGCATAGTTAATTTTTTTGAAATACTATATCTATGTATGATTATGAATTATAACTAATTCATTGGCTCATAAGTAACGCCTTCTGGCCCTTTATATTCAGGCTCTACCACATCATTAGTTGTAGTAGTTTTAATAACATTGCCGAATCTGTCATAAATAACGGTATCTTGCACCCTATCCATTTTTCTGCGATAAACCTCAACTTCTATATCAACCCTTCTATCAGCTTGTAAACATTCAACTTGCTCAGCAGTAGGAAGGTTCGTAGGGCAGTTTGTAACAGGCCTATCCTCACCAAAATATCCAAAATTAACATTTTCTTGCTTAAAGTAACCTTGAGATTTGAAATAATTTAGAGCATTTTGTGCCCTTTTTCTAGAAAGTTTAATATTATAATCATTAGTGTTATATCTATCAGCGTAACCAACAAGGCGAACTTCCTTAACGCCATCAGAATTGTTGATTTCATTGATAACTTGGTTCATTCTATTTCTATCATCTTCATCAATATTATGCTTATCAATTTTGAAGTAAATTGATTGCCTTATTAAATCAACATAAGTAACTAAACGCTCATTAACAAGCATTCTGTTAGTATTACAATTACCCGGTGAAACCCACCTAGCATACTCAACTTTGTTTGGAATGGTATTTTGGCTATCACAATCATTAGCACCAACGATTTCGTATGTTCCGCCGTTTACTTGAGTTTGAGCATAAGAGTTGCTAGCAAACGAAATTGCAAAAATAATTGCAAGCGTGAAAATATATCTAAAAAACATATGGTTAAGGTGATTGTGTAATTTATTTCCCTAAGTTAAGTAAGGCTTTTGGTTAAAAAGTCAAATCATTTTGCTCATCAAAATTCCATCTTTTTCCATTCCATTGGTTTGATAATAGTTTTTTCTAATGCCAACCTTGATAAAGCCTAGTTTTCTATATAAGTTTATAGCTGGAAAATTATCTTCCCTAACTTCTAGCTGGATTTCTCTGGAATTTTTACTTTTTGCTTCATTTTCAAGCCTTTTTAAGAGCTTTGCAGCAATTCCTTGTTTTCTAAATTGAGGGTGAACGCCAATATCAATAATTTCAGTTTCTCTTCCAATAATTCTAAAAATTAGAAAGGCTGTGAGATTTTCAGAATCCTCTTCAACATAGGTAACATATTGATGTAAGGTTGAAAAATAGCTTTTAGCATAATTTTCATTTCGCTCTGGAAAACAAGAAAGATATAAATCTGTAAGTTTTGAAATATTTAAGTTATCTGGCATTTTGTTTATTTGAAGAGGTATATCTTAATTTATTGCAATATGGTATATATCACATAATTGGTTTAACAATTCTAAATTTAGTTATGTCGTTTTATCTTTAATTTCCAGCAGGGCTTTTTTGAGCTCAGTAATTCTGGTTTTTAAGTTAATCCAATTTTGATTAGCGATAACAAATTTAGTTCCATCTTTAATTTTATATTTTATTGGGTCTTTTGAAATTAAGCCAATTAAAGCATCTGGGTTGCTAAACATATTATTATAAAAACTTATAACTGCACCCTTTTCACCAACATCTATTTTTTCAATACCAATTGATTTACAGGTTAATTTTATCTTCAAGGTATCAAGCAAGTTTTCAACTTCAGTTGGTAATTTGCCAAATCTATCAACTAATTCTGCACCGAAAGATTCAATTTCTTCATCATTAGATAAATTGCCAAGCCTGCGATATAAGCCCATTCTTAAATCAGAATTGCTAACATAATCTTCTGGGATTAAAATAGAAACGCCAAGATTTAATTTAACGGTATAATTTTCAATATTAGTTGAATTATTATTTTGTGTTTTAGCTTGAGATTTAAGGTTTTCAATGGCTTCTTGTAACATATTTTGATATAACTCAACGCCAACTTCTTTTATATTGCCTGATTGCTCATCACCAAGCAGATTGCCAAAACCACGAATATCCATATCATAGCTTGCTAAGGTGAAGCCCGCCCCTAAAGTATCAAGTTTTTGTAGAACTTCTAAGCGTTTTTCAGCGTTTTTTGTAAGGGTTTTTCTTGTAGGTAACATCATATAGGCATAAGCCCTAATTTTGCCCCTGCCAACACGCCCCCTTAATTGATATAATTGTGCAAGACCAAACATATCCGCACGATAAATTATTATGGTGTTAGCAGTTGGAACATCAAGCCCTGATTCAACTATAGTGGTTGAAAGTAAAACATCAAATTTGCCATCATCAAAATCAGTCATTATAGTATCAAGTTCATCTGGCTTCATTCTGCCATGTGCGGAGACGATTTTAACTTCAGGAATAAGTGCTTTAATTTTGGGTTCAAGCTCTTCTAAATCTTTAATTCTTGGCACGACAAAATAAGATTTTCCAGCTCTGTAATGCTCTTTTAATATTGCTTCCCTGATGGTTATTTCATCAAATGGCATAACGAAAGTTCTAACCGCAAGCCTATCAACTGGTGGGGTTGCTATCAAAGATAAATCTCTAATACCTGCAAGGGAGAGTTGAAGCGTGCGTGGGATAGGCGTTGCAGTAAGCGTTAAAACATGGGTATCACCACGAAATTTTTTTAATTTTTCTTTCTGAGCAACGCCAAATCTCTGCTCTTCATCAATAATTAAAAGGCTTAAATTGTTAAACTCAAGTTTATCTGCAAGAAGGGCGTGCGTGCCGATAATAATATCAACTTCACCGTTTTTAATTGCATCTCTAGTTTTCTTAGCTTCAGTGGCGGTAACCATTCTAGAAAGCTGTTTGATTCTAATTCCGGTATGAGAAAATCTCTCAATAAAATTATTGAAATGTTGACGGCAAAGCAAGGTAGTTGGCGATATAACTGCAACTTGGCGGTTTTCTTGGTTAAGAATATTATTTTGAACAATTGCAAAAGCCGCCCTGAGTGCAACTTCAGTTTTACCAAAGCCAACATCACCGCAAATAAGCCTATCCATTGGCTTGCCTGAGGATATATCATTCATTACATCTTCAATGGCAGAAAGCTGATCATCAGTTTCAGTATAAGGAAATCTCGCTGAAAATTCTTGATATAAAGGTGTTTGCCAATCATAGGCGATAATTTCCTCAAGCTCCCTCTTTGCGGCAATTTCTAGTAAGTCGGTTGCAATTTTAAGAATACGATTTTTAACCCTTGCGGTTCTTTCTTGCCAATTTAGACTGCCAAGTTTATCAAGCTCAACATTTTCACCATCAGAGCCATAACGGCTTATCATCTCAACATTTTCAACTGGAACATAAAATTTATCACCATCACGATATTCAAGCAGAATAAAATCGTGCAGAATATTTTTAACGGTAATAGTTTCTAAGCCAATAAATTTACCAATGCCGTGCTCTTTATGAACAACTAATTCACCGCTGTTAAGGGTGGCGGCTTCCTTAATGAAATCTTCAGCTTTTTTGCCTCTATTTCTAGGTTTGCGATAAATTCTTTCACCTAATAAATCAGCCTCAGAAATTATTTTTATCTCATTGGTTTCAAAGCCGTGATCAATATTAATTAGTGCTAGGGCAATTTTATTTTTTGTTATTAATGCTTGTTCTTGCTCAAAATTTTCAATGTTAATTGAATATATTTCATTTTCATCAAGCATTGCTTTGAGGCGGTTTCTAGAGCCTTCACTGACGCAAGCTATTATGGTTTTCTTTTTATTTTGTTTGTTTAAGAAGTTTTCCGCAAGCTCATCTTGCAATAAATTTATAGGAGTTTTATTAAAAATTTTTGATTCAGAAAAATAATTTTTTATTGGCTTAAAATTATAATTATTTTCTTGGTTATCTGGGTTTAGAGATGAAAATTGAATTATAGTTTTGTTTTGCTCAATTTTTGGTAAATCATTTATCAAATATAATTGCTCCGGTGGAAGAATTGCAGTTTCAATATCAGAATATTTGCCAGATTTAGAATAAATTTGCCTTGCTTCATAGGCATCTTTAATTTGTGATTTTCTTTCTAAAAAAACATTTTCAAAATCATTTTCAAAGGTAAATATTGCATCAGGGCAGTAATCAAAAATATTAGAGAGTTTTTCATAAAAAAGCGGTAAATAATTTTCCATACCTGCATATTTTCTGCCATCTGAAATTGCTTCAAATAATGGGCTTTTTTGAGATATTTCTATCTTAAAATTATCAATAAAATTTCGCTTAAAATTATTAATATATTTTTCTTGCAGAAGCACCTCTGAGGCGGGAATAAGCTCAAAATAATCACAAGAAGATGTGGTGATTTGGGTAAGTGGATCATATTTTTTTATAGATTCCAACTCATCGCCAAAAAAATCAAGCCTAAAGCCATATTCATAAGCAGGTGGAAAAATATCTATAATGCTTCCTCTAACGCTAAATTCTCCGTGATCACTGGCACTTGCAACATTAATATAGCTGTTATCAACTAGAAATTTTGTAAGTTTATCTCTTTTAATTACATCACCTTTTTTAATTGATAAGCAGGCATTTTTGATAATTTCTGCTGGCACTAATTTTTGAATAAAAGCATTAGCCGTTGTTAACAAAATTTGTTTGGGTTTTAAGCCTTTTTCTGAGATATAAGCTAAGGTTTTAAGCCTTATACTTGAGATTTCTGAATTGGGAGAAATTTTATCATAAGGGTTGGTATCCCAAGCGGGAAGTTCAAAAATCTCAGCATCTTTAATTAAGAATTTTAATAGGGATTCTGCCTTTTCTAAGTAAGCATCATTTTTGCAAATATGAACTATTGGCTTATTATATTTATGCAGCAAATTTGCAATTATTATAGCTTCTGAGCCACTAGGCAAGCCATAAAAACTATTTTTATTGTTTATGTTTAGATTTATCACTAATTCAGATATTAATTTCTTGCTTTTGTTAAGCTAATTATTTATAAGCTGAAAAATCGCAAGCAATTTATGAAAAATTATCATTTCAGTCATAAACATCTTACCGATACCAAAAACCTCTCTAAAGAAGATATTGAACATATTTTATCTCTCGCAGAAAATTATGTTAAAAACTCTAATTATCCGCAGAAATTAAAGGGTAAAACCTTAATTAATTTATTCTTTGAAAATTCTACTAGAACAAGAACTTCTTTTGAACTAGCGGGCAAAAGGCTTGGTGTTGATGTGATTAATATGGATGTTGAGACATCTTCCGCAAAAAAGGGTGAAACTATAATTGATACTGCCCTCACCTTAAACGCAATGAAGGCTGACTATATAGTGGTTAGGCATTCTGAAAGTGGTGTGCCGGAGCTTTTATCCCGCAAAGTGAATTGTAGCGTTATAAATGCTGGTGATGGCTGGAATTCTCACCCCACACAAGCATTGCTTGATGCTCTAACTATAAAAAGAAGGCTTGGTAAATTTGAGGGGCTAAATATTTTAATATCAGGCGATATTCTACATAGCAGGGTTGCGAGATCTAATATTGATACGCTAAATAAATTAGGTGCCAAGATAAGGGTTTGTGCGCCAAAAACTTTGCTTCCAAAAGGAATAGAAAAACTTAATGTTGAAGTTTTCTCTGATATGGATTTAGCCGTGCAGAATGTTGATATAATAATGATGTTGCGACTTCAAAAAGAGAGGATGAAAGGTGGGTTCTTTCCATCTGAGAGAGAATATTTTTACTATTTCGGCTTGGATAGAAGAAAGCTAAATAAGGCAAAGCCTTCAGTTTTGGTAATGCACCCGGGGCCTATAAATCGTGGGCTAGAGATTGATTCTGAAATTGCTGATGATATAAATAAAAGTTTGATTTTAGACCAAGTTGAAATGGGTGTTGCGGTGCGTCAAGCGGTGCTTGAGGCTTTGAATTAATTATTTTTAAGAATGGAATTAGAAAATAAAAATTTTTACGAAAGAATATCAATTAAAGAAAATAGCAATATAATTTTTGATAATGCTAACATCATTGATGTTGAAAATAATAGGGTTTTCAAAGGGCAAGTAATGGTTTCAAATGGCTTGATAAGTGAGGTTATTGATTTATCAAAACAAAATAAACTTGAAAATATTTCTAATACAAAAATTATAGATTGCAAAAATATGCATCTAGCCCCAGCTGTTATAGATGCCGCTGTTCATATTGGTGAGCCGGGTGGGGATTATAAGGAAAGCCTGTATTTAGCCTCAAGAAGTGCAGTTGCAGGGGGTGTTGCAACTATTAATATAATGCCTGATACTAAGCCGGTTATTGATACAACTGCTTTATATGAATTCCTCAAAAATCGTGCTTTAGAAAAATCTTTTTGTGATATTACAATATTTGGCTCAATTACCAAAAATCTTGAGGGAAAAGAATTAAGCGAGATGGGGCTTCTTAAAAAAGCTGGTATAAAAGGTGTTTCAGATTGCGGAAATTCTATTTTTGATAGTTTGGTTTTCAAAAGAGCCTGTGAATATGCTAGTAATTTTGATTTAACAATATCGCATCAACCAAGTGATAAATTTTTATCAGAAAACGGGGTTTTATCTGATGGTTTTAACTCAACAACTCTTGGGGTGCAGGGCGTTCCAGATATTGCGGAAAAGATAGGTTTAGAAAGGGATTTAGCAATAGTTGAATATTGTAATGTGAAATATCATTGCTTAAATATCTCTACTAAAAAAGCACTAGAAACCTTAAAAAATGGCAAGGGTAGGGGGCTTAATGTTAGCTCTTCAACCACGCCAGAATATTTTTCTTTCACTGATGATGAGGCAAGAGAATATAGAACTTTTGCAAAGTTAAATCCGCCATTAAGATGTGCAGAAGATAAATTAGCAATAATTGATGGGCTTAAAAATGGTGTGATAGATTTTATATCTTCAAACCATAGCCCAAGATCAGTTGATCAAAAAAGATTGCCATTACAATCAGCGGAATTTGGTGTTGTTGGGCTTGAAACATTGCTTTCAGCAACTTACACAAAGTTAAATGAAGCAGGTTTTTTACTGCCAGAAATATTTAGGCTATTAAGCCTAAAGCCTGCGGAATATCTTGGTTTGAAAGAAAAGGGGCTAATCAAAAAAGGCTATAATGCAGATGTTATTTTGGTGGATTTTTCAAAGGAATTTATTGTTAACCCTTTACAATTTGCTGGAAAAGCTGTTAATAGTTTATATGATGGTGCAAAACTTAAGGGAGAAGTTATTAAAACTTTCGTTTCTGGTGAATTAGTATATGAAAAAAATTAGTAAAAAAACTATTCTTTTATCTTCCTGCTTAATTGTTGGCTTCAGCGTTTATGCTTTGGCACAGCCAGCTTCTATGCAACCTAATTACAGAGCGATGGAAGTTTATGTTCCAATAAATGGGAAAGAAATTTTTACTCCTGCAACACCTATTTATGAAGGTAATATTGCTGAAAAAATAGAATATAAAATTAATGATCAAGGATATGGCGTTGCACCAACAATGCCTGTTGAAGCCATAAAAGTTATTAGAAGTGAAAAGCCGAAAACTGAGACTAAAAGAAAATATTTTCTTGATGAAAAGCAGGTTCCTTTGAGCCCAAATAGCCCTGTTCCGCCTTCTATGAGGATAAAGCGTGGAAATGCATCTTTTAATAAGGTTGATAATTTAGAAATAAAAATACAGGATGAGGTTTTGTTATCTTCTAATTCAGAAGAGATTTTTTCAGATTCTAAAAACAATTCAAATCAGAATGATTCATCGGAAAATATTGGCTTAAATTTTGAAGTTGAAACTAACGAAATAGAAATAAAAAAAAAAACAACTGATGCGGAAATAAAAAAAAAATCTAATTTAGATAATTCTTCTAGTTTTATAAAAAATATCTTCTTTCAGGGCAATTTATTAGAAAATTTACCCAAAATAGAAGTTGCCTCAGCGGATGAAAATTTTGTTTTAGCTCAAGTTATTAACCTTAGGGAAGAGCTTGAAAATTCTAGGGGTTTACAGCCACAAAGTCTTTCTAATAATCTAAATAGAAGGCAAATTAATAACACGCCTAGAAGAACTTCTGCTAATGATCCTACCTCAAGAAATTGGAAGCCAATTCAGCCTTCTGGAAACAGGGGGGGGGTTGCAAATGTTGTACCGCAAAGTAATGATATTAGCGTTAATGTTAAGCCAATAACCATAAATAATAATGCGACGGAAGTAGAAAAAGAGCCATTAAACAATGGCTTGATGGAAATGGAAAATGTTATTGTTGAAGATAAAAAAATTATGCCTTCAACCGAAAACCAAATTTTACCTATTGAAACCCAGCCTGAAATTAAAGAAGAAAATCTTGAAGTTAGAAGGCCTGTAAATAAGAATATTCCAAACTTTCAAGCTACTCAGCCAGAAAATAACTTGAGCAATGCAAAAGTTAGTCAGCCACAAAATATTTCTTTAGTTGCACCAAATTTAAAGTTTGAAAATAGCTTTATGAATGTTGGAAATTCTGGAATTAACGGTGTTATGGAAGAATATTTAAGTAAGGCATATATTGAAAACCCTCAATTAAAAGCATTAAGAAACGCCATTAAGGCCTCTGATGAGGCTATGCCACAAGCAATTTCAGGCTTTTTGCCAAGGGTTGATTTGAATTTTTCTGAAGCGGTAACCAATGGAAGTGATGGCACTAACCAAGCTGAAACTTTTACTCCAAGCTCTCAATCATTAGATGTTAGGCAAAATTTATTTGCTGGTTTGCAATCAATTTATCAAATTAAATCTGCCAAAGATAGAATAATTTCAGCAAGATTTGAGCTTAAAAATGAAGAGCAGAATTTTTTAAGACAAGCCGTTGAAACTTATGTAAATTTAATTTTTGCAAAAAAAGTTTTATCTCTTAACCAAAAAAACGAAAAAGTTTTAAGTGATCAGGTAAAATCAACTAGGGATAGATTTGTTATCGGTGATGCTACTAGAACAGATGTTGCACAATCTGAGGCAAGGCTTGCAAATGCCGTTTCTAGCAGAATTACCGCTGAAAATGAATTTGTTAATGCGAAATCTCAATTTAGAAGAATTTTTTTAGTTGATGCCCCTGAAAATTTATCAATGCCAACTAAACTACCGAATATTCCAGCGAATTTAGATGAAGCATTAAACACCGCAATTAATAAGAATCCAGAAATTCAGCGTAATTTATATGCTAAAAATCAAAGGGTTAATGAAATTGAAGTGCAGAGATCACAATTATTCCCTCAGTTAGATTTAACTGGCTCAATTTCAAAGCGAGAGGCTGTAAATAGTAATAATTTATTTAATAATGAGCAAGAATCTATTGGCTTAAATTTAAGGGTTCCGCTTTATGATTCTGGCGTTGCGTTTTCTAGAACTAGAGAGGCAAAAGATAGAAAAAACCAGAGCGAATTTGAATATCAAAATTCTGTTATCACTACTAGGGATACAGTTATTAGAGCTTGGCAAGCCCTTGCCACTGCAACATTAAATATTGAGGCAACTAAGGCTTCCATATTAGCGGCGGAATATGCTATAGATGGCGTAAGGGAAGAGCAAAAAGAAGGGCAGAGAACAGTTTTTGATGTATTGCTTGCTGAGCAAGATAGGTTCAACGCAGAAGTTGCCCACGCAAGGGCTATCAGAGATAGCATTCTTGCTGTTTATAACTTAAAGGCAGCGGTTGGCCAGCTTAACCCATCAGAGCTTAATCTTGCGGTTTCAGAATATAACCCTGAAGAGCATTACGAGAAAACTAAATTAAAATTTATTGGTTTTTAAGTTTCTTTTTGCTATCATAAATAACTTAAATTTTAACTATTATTATTGATGTTTAATGATCTCAACATAAAAAGGGAGCAACTGCCAAACACTATCCCAATATTCCCACTTACAGGGGCTTTGCTGTTGCCGGGTGTTGAATTACCCCTTAATATTTTTGAGCCAAAATACATAAAAATGGTTGATGATGCTTTATCAGAAAAGCGTTTAATCGGAATTATTCAGCCAAATAATAGTTTGTTTTCAAAATTATCTAAAGCAAAAGGGCTTTATAAATATGGCTGTGCCGGCAAAATTAGGGCTTTTAATGAAACAGATGATGGTAGATATTTAATTGTTCTTTCAGGTATTTCTCGTTTTGAGATTGGTGAGGAAATACCAACAATTAGGGGCTATCGCAGGTTTAGAGTTAAATGGGAAGAATTTGCTGATGATTTTAACTATCGTGATGAGTGGCAAAATTTTGAAATTGAATCTGGCAGAAAAGTTTTGTTTGAGAAAGTAGATGCTTATCTTTCAAAAGGAAATCATAATGCATCACTTGCAAGCATTAGCAGTTTTAATAATGTTGATGATGGCTTTATAATTGATTTTTTAGCTTCATATTTGCCTTTTAGCTCAGAAGAAAAACAATTATTTTTAGAGTGTAAAACACTACAAGAGAGAGCTAAAGAAATGTTTAAGGTTCTTGGTATTGCTGAGGCGGAAGCGAAATTCGGTAACCTAAATAAAACTATTCACTAAAGTATGTCATATTGAGCGTAGCGAAATATCTAAAGATCCTTCGCTTCGCTCAGGATGACATAGAATAAGTCAAAATAATTTACTACAAAACAAATTTTATAAACCTTTACTAACAATGCCTAATATATGAATTTACCAATTTTTTTACTTGCTGGCGTGTTTATGATTTTAACTTTATTCACCTGCACATTAGGCATTGTTCTAATGGCAACAGGTGGTGAGAAGAATAAAAAATATGGCACAAGCCTTATGGCTGCAAGGGTTGGTTTGCAAGGTATTTCACTAGCACTAGTTGCGTTAGCTTTCTTAGTTTAGTTTTAGGTTATAGTGGAATATTCTATTAAATTTTCTAATAAATTAGAAGAGTTTGAAAATTTGGTTTTGCAAACAAATCAAATTCATAATTTAATTTCAAAATCATCTGAGGCAGAAATTAGAAATCGCCATAGTTTAGATAGCCTAAAAAATATTGAGTTTATTGAAAAGATTTTAACTACCCACACAAGCAGGCAGAGAGATTTTATAGTCTGTGATTTTGGCAGTGGGGCAGGGTTTCCAGCGGTTACAACAGCGTTATATTTTACCTATGAAAAACCATTAGATAATCTAAAAATTTTTGCATTTGAATCTATTGGTAAGAAAACAAATTTTCTTAATGAAGCAAAAAATTTACTGCAATTAAAAAATTTAGAAATTCGCAATCAAAGAATTGAGTCTGAAAAAAATATTAAAGCTGATATTATAACTGCAAGAGCTTTTGCAAGCCTTGTTGATATATTTAATTATTCCAAAAATTTTCTTAAAAAAGATACAAAATTTATTCTTCACAAAGGTGCAAAAATTGAAGAAGAAATCAACGAAGCAAAAAAAAGGCATAAATTCAAATATGAAATTATCAAAAATCCATCATCTGATGGGTGTATTTTATTAGCGGAAATAGTCTGAAATTTCTTGACTTGAATCAGTTTTGTGTTACTTTTGCAACTACAATAAATATAGTATTTTATGTCTGAAAAGAATTTGCCATTGAATGAATTTTTATTCAAGCAAATGGAAGAAGGAAAACTTCCTTTTTTATCAGATAGGCTTGATGGCAATAAGGTAGATGAAAATAGTTTTTTATCTGCTGTAGTTTTTTATAAGGAAGGCTTAGCATTTATTCCAAATTTAATGGAGCGGTTAAAAGACATTATCCCTAGCTATTCTAATACAAATTACTTAGGAGGCGGGTCTGAATATTCAGAACCTTTTCATTTTCCAGCAATGAAGATTCAAAATGTATCTGATTATGATAAAGATAGATTGCTAAAAGGCCTAACTGAGTTGGCAAACCTATATAATCAAAGGGTGGGAAATTATAATATTTTTACTAATTCTGTAAATGAAAAAGGGGGATATAATCAATATGTGGAAATTTACTCTGAAAAAGGCAAAAGAGCTTGTATAGATCTTCAATGTTTTAATGTTCCATATATAAACGAAGGATTTTTACCAGAGAAAACTCTTTACAAACCTAATCCTTCAAAAGAGAAAGAGTTTTTAGATGTTACAATCCCTAAATTAATAGACTTATTCAAAAAATACGGTGTTGAAATTAGTGAAGATGAGGCAAAAAAATCCCTAGAATTTGTTAGTATAGGAAAAATTAAAATTCCTTCACAAGCATTTGATAGTGTAAAATTTTGTAATAGCGGAGATGAATTTCGTAAAGATGTAAACCAACTTCTTCAAGAAAAAACTTTTGAGTTGATGCCGAAAATTGTTCAAGAACAATGGTCTAATGTAAATCAAGAAATGTCTGAAGAGGTAAGAAAGAAATTTGATTTACAAATGTATGGGTTGCAATGTTTTTCTAGCCCTTCTGAATATGATATAGATACTGAAAATAATCAAAATCAAAGAGATCTATCTTTTTGCTTAGCTGATAAAGATAAAATAGTCTTTGAAAAATTGCTTAAAGCATTAAAGAGGTTGCCCACCATATTGAGAAATGGCAGAGAAATTAATTCTGAAACTTCTTTAAACCTTATCATTTTAGGTGGCTTGCAAGAAAAGTTAAACTTAAAAGATAGCAATTTGGAAGTTCCCATAGAATATCTTGAGAAATTAAGAGCAATTGAGCCTGATCCCAATAAAGTAAAATCATTAATTTATAATGCACTTAATGTGGGTGAAGAAGTAGCAGGCAACAAGAGTGCAAGGGGTGGAAGATAAATTTCTAACTAGTAAAAAAATCTCAAACTCTTTTCAACAACATATCTTTTCTTTTTGCTAAATATATTTATAGTATCTTTCTAAATAAAACAAATTAGCAAATCTATGAAATCACCAGTTGTTAGAGTTTTAGAGGAAAAGAGAAGATCTGCCAGAATGGGCGGTGGGCAAAAACGAATAGATTCTCAACACGAAAGGGGCAAATTAACCGCAAGAGAAAGAATTGAAGTTCTGCTTGATCCAGATTCATTTGAAGAATTTGGAATGTTTGTTGAGCATCGCCAAAGTAATTTTGGTATGGCGGATAACAAAACGCCGGGTGATGGGGTGGTTACAGGGCAAGGCACAATAAATGGTCGCTTGGTTTTTGTTTACAGCCAAGATTTTACCGTGATGGGTGGCTCTATGAGTGAGGCTAACGCCTCAAAAATCTGTAAAATTATGGATTTAGCCGCCAAAGTTGGCGCCCCAGTTATTGGTATAAATGATTCAGGCGGGGCAAGAATTCAAGAGGGCGTAGATTCACTAGCAGGCTATGGTGAAATTTTCCAAAGAAATGTTGATTATTCTGGCGTAGTGCCACAAATTTCTTTGATTATGGGGCCTTGTGCAGGTGGTGCAGTTTACTCGCCAGCCCTAACAGATTTTACCTTTATGGTTAGAAACTCATCTTATATGTTTGTAACCGGCCCAGAGGTTGTAAAAACCGTAACTCACGAAGATGTAACACAAGAAGAGCTTGGCGGTGCAATTATTCATACCACAAAAACTGGCGTATCTGATAGATCTTTTGCCAATGATATTGATGCACTTTTGCAAACTCGCAGGCTAATAAATTTCCTGCCACTTTGTAACAATGGCATTATTCCATATCGTGAAACCCTTGACCCAGCTGATAGGATTGATCTTTCTCTAAACACACTTATTCCAGATAATCCGAATAAGCCTTATGATATGAAACAACTTATTTTAAGCGTTGTTGATGAGGGGGATTTCTTTGAAATCAAGCCAGATTATGCACAAAATATTATTGTTGGATTTGGTAGAATGCAAGGCAGAACCGTTGGTTTTGTTGCAAATCAGCCGATGGTTTTAGCTGGTTGCTTGGATATTGATGCATCAGTTAAGGCGGCAAGGTTTATCCGTTTTTGTGATGCTTATGAAATTCCAATCGTTTCTTTTATTGATGTTCCGGGCTTTTTACCGGGTGTTTCGCAAGAGCATCACGGCATAATTCGCCACGGTGCAAAATTGCTTTACGCTTATGCGGAGGCCTCAGTGCCAAAAATTAGCGTAATTACTCGTAAGGCTTATGGTGGGGCTTATATCGTTATGAACTCCAAACATTTAAGGGGTGATATAAATTATGCTTGGGCCAATGCTGAAATTGCTGTGATGGGTGCGGAAGGTGCTTCAAAAATTCTTTATCGTGGTTTTGAAGGTGAGGAATTAAAAGCAAAAGAGCAAGAATATAAAGAGAAATTCGCAAACCCTTTCTATGCGGCTTCTAGGGGCTATATTGATGATGTTATACGCCCACAAAATACTAGGTGGAGGATATGCCACGCATTAACGCTTTTATACAAAAAGAAAGCCAATAAACCTTGGAAAAAACACGATAACCTTCCATTGTAGATGTTGTAGGTGATTAGTGATGGTGGAGGTATAGTTCAGATATTATAGTTGTTCACTCTAAAAAGAAATTAACTTAATAAGGGCGGCATAGAATAGAAGTAGTGCTATATACAGAGGTAAATCTAACGCATTTTACTGTAGTATAAAGTCTAAAATGATAAATAAACTGAAAATTAATTTTTATGATAGATACAAAATATTTTAAAGATTACAGATTAAAATTAGGCTTTAGCGATCAAAAAGAGGTTAAAAAGTTTTTTGGTGCTAAGGATATAACCCCAACAGTTGATTATAATTATATCAATCTTCTTAATGATAGACTATCTGACATAATAAAGAAAATGGATTCAGTAGTTCATAATCAAGTTAAACTTCAAGATTCAGACAACTTTATTCAAAGCAATATATTGCAAGTTTTTTCAAAACTAAAAGAAAATAAAATAATAACAAAATTAAACAATCAAGGCAGAAGACCTGAGGAAGTTTATTTTTCTTGGATGAGAGGTTTTGTAATGTCTGCTTATTTTTTAAAATCTATTAGCTTGGTATTTGGTGTTGATAAAAAAAATATAACTTTAGTAGGTGACGATGACCTTAATAATATTGAAACATTTAAAAGAACTCCAAAAGCTGATTTGGAAATAAGTTTAGATAATGGAAAAAAAGTGAGAATAGAGGTTCAATCAGGATTTCAAGGAATCAATGATATTAAGCAACATAAGGTATTAGAAGCCAAAAAAATTAATAGGGAGTTTGGATTTTTATCTGTTGTTATTCATTTTGACCTGTTTAATGGTCAAGTTGCATTTGTTCAAATTGATAACATAAAAGATAGCGATGTAAATTGGATTACAAGACAACAGATGGAGGGTCAAACGGTTTTTAACATAGATCAAAATTATTTTATTTGGAAACTAACGGAGTTGCCTCCAAAAATTTCAGATTTTTTAGATTATTAATTATGAATAATTCAAAAATAAATGTAGTAGATTTGTTCTGTGGGGTTGGTGGTTTAAGCTATGGATTTGCAAAAGATATAAATTTTGAAATAATAGCTGCCAATGAAGTTCTGCCAAATATGGCTAAGGCTTATGAGCTAAATCATCCAAATGTTAAGGTTTATTGTAAAGATATAAAAGATTTTGGAATTAAAGACTTAGTAAGGGATTTTGGCTTAAAAAAAGGTGATATAGATATTGTTGTTGGTGGTCCTCCGTGTCAAGCATACTCAACAGTAGGAAAGAGATTAATTGATGACCCAAGAGGAAAATTATTTCAAGAATATTATAGGGTTCTTAAAGAAATTGATCCAAAAGTTTTTGTATTTGAAAATGTAAAAGGTTTGCTATCAATGCAAAATGGAGAATTATTTAATGCTATAATCTCTTTATTTAAATCATTAAGTTATAGCATATCATTTAAAACTCTAAATTCTGCTGATTATGGCGTTCCGCAAACAAGAGAAAGGGTTTTTATAGTTGGGACTAAGTTAAAAAGTGCTTTCTTATATCCAAAACCAACTCACGAAAATAAAGAATCAAACAATACATTTAATTTAAGACAACACTTGAGTATTGCAGAAGCAATTGGAGATTTGCCATTTATAAAATCAGGAGAAGAGAGCTTTTGTTATGAAAGCCAGCCACAAAACTTATTTCAAGAATTAATGAGAAAAAATGCACCAAAGAGGTTGATGGATCATAACGCTCCAAGGAACAATAAAAGATTAATCGAAATAATGGAGAAATTACCAGATGGCGGAACTCCGTTAGATTTACCAGAAAATTTAAGACCAAAAAGTGGATTTGCTAATACATATTGTAGGCTCTGGTGGAATAGACCAAGTACAACAATTACAAGGAACTTTAGCACCCCCTCATCTTCTAGATGCATTCATCCTAAAGCACCAAGACCATTAACTACTAGAGAGGGGGCTAGAATCCAGTGCTTTCCTGATGATTATATGTTTTATGGGTCAAGAAGCGATAGAAACTTACAAATAGGAAATGCTGTTCCAACTTTTTTATCAATAGCTATAAAAGATTCAATTCTAGAACATTTTATAAGTTGTTAAATTTAGAATTGCAAAGAGGAATAGATTTTTGTTGAATGAAGATTTAACTGTTAAAAACTAAAGATCAAAAAGTAACTTGGAAACATGGGGAGAGTGACGGGTTTCGAACCCGCGACCTCAAGATCCACAATCTTGCGCTCTAACCAGCTGAGCTACACCCTCCATAAGAGAAAAACGAAGAGATATTTATAGGCTTTTCTAAAAATATCAAGCAAAAGAAAAATGGTAGAAATTTTTATTTGCTAATTTAGCAAAAAAATTTAATCATAAATAAAATAATATTTTTCTAATTTATGGCATTTCTTAAAAGAAAAAAGAAAGATGAGGATATTCAACCCATTGAGGCTAATGAGGTTGCAAATGATGCACCTCAAAATCAACCAGTTGAAGAGGAATCAGTTGAATCTATTCTTAAAGAAATTAAAAATATAGTTGCCGGTGGTGTAGCTGAAGAGGAAGAAACGCTTGAACTTACCGAGCTTGTGGAAAATGATGATTCTGAAAATAAAATACCTCAAGATGAAAAAATCATAAATTTTGAAGAAAAAATAATCTCTGCTGAAAAAGATGAAAAATCAGAGGAAGAGGATTTTGTAGATGTTCTGCAAGAAATAGATAATGAGCTTTCTGATGTTCAAGAAAATGCAAAAGAAGAGCATAAAATTGAAGAAGAAATTGCCCCACAAGAAATACAAATTGAAGAAGAAATTATTATAGAAGAAGAAATAATTAGTGAAGTTTCTTCACCAAGTGAGAATATAACTCAACAATATGAAGAAATTAATAAGAATATTGCCTCTCTGAAAAAGGAAATTCTTGAAGAAAAACCAGTTTTAGATAATTCTTTAGTAAATCAGAATATAAATAAAACTATTTCAATGTCTGAAAAAGAGGCGTTAATTTCTAAAGAAATGGCTGAAAAATCAGCTCAGACAATTAAAAGTTTAATTGATAATATCCCACGCCCTAAAATTGAATCCCCTATGTTTAGAAATGGCTCCTCGGTTGAAGATTTGGTGCTTGAAAGCCTGAAACCTATGCTAAAAGAATGGCTTGATAAAAACCTAGAAAAAATTGTTCATGATGTAGTTGAAAAAGAAATTAAGAAAATTATCCCTCGTGAAGAGTAACAAAACTAATTCTTATAAATTTGGTTTAATTGCAGAGTTTATTGTTTGTATTTTTTTATTTTTTCAAGGCTATAAAATTTTAGAAAGACGCTTCAAAACTAAATTTGGTGAAATTGATATTATTTGTAAAAGAGCTGAAAATATTGTTTTTGTTGAGGTTAAAGCTAGAAAAAACAATGATAATCAAGAAGTTTTAACCAGTAAGCAAATGAAAAGAATATTTGATGCATCAAGATATTTCTTAACAAAAAATAACAAATTTAGTGATTATAATTCACGCTTTGACTTGATAATTTTTAACTCTCCATTATCAATAAAACATATTAAAAATGCTTGGAGTTTTTAGGGTTTTGCTTTGTATGAAATTAAGAAATTTTACAATTTTAGGGGTTTTATTAGTAACATCTTCTTGCGTGCCGGCAATCATTATGGGTGGGGCAGGGG
This sequence comes from uncultured Rickettsiales bacterium, assembly GCA_964445765.1. Lineage (GTDB taxonomy): Bacteria > Pseudomonadota > Alphaproteobacteria > Rickettsiales > UBA8987 > JANPLD01. The sequence goes on from CAYULD010000003.1 coordinate 289,266, forward strand.
TGCTTGGTTATTCTGCCTCTCAAGAGCGTGGAATTGGCGGAACAATTAGCGATAAAGCTATAGAAACTAAATTAAATTCATTATTTTTAACCTCAAAATATAAAGAGCTTTTTACAAATGTTAGTGTTAGCTCTGTTGAAGGTAGGGTTTTGCTTGCTGGTAATGTGCCAAGTAGGGAGGCAAGAATCCAAGCGGAAAACATAACTTGGAGTTTAAGTAGCGTTAAGGAAGTTCTAAACCAAATTAAAGTGGTTGATAAATATAATTTTAGCACCAAAGATTTAGCTAGAGATAGCTGGATTTCAACGCAAGTTGAATCAAGATTGCTATTTAGCAAAAATATATCATCATCAAATTACTCTGTTGAAACAGTTGATGGCTTTGTTTATTTACTTGGTGTTGCAAAAAGTAAAGAGGAGCTTCAAGCCGTTGCCTCAACAGCCGCACAAGTGCCGGGTGTTAAAAAAGTGGTTAGTTATATTCGCTTAAAAGATCAGCAAATTCAGATAAAAAATCCACTCAAAAAATCTGGAATAGTTGCTGAAGATGAAACTTATGATAGCGTTACTTATCAACAGGTGGAAGAGGTTAATATTCCAAAACCTGCTACGCCAAGAGTTACTTCAAATGGAGCTTCAAATAACCCTTACGAAATTATAGAAGATGATATGCCAACCCTGCCTAGCTCAATTAGAATGGAAGATTCAAAATAAATCTTTTGCTAAAATATCTAAAAAATATTTTTTGAAATTAGCAAATAATTTACTCTCTGAAGTTGTTAAAATTCTAAAATTAGAAAAATTTGTTGAGGGTTCTGAAATTTCAATTTTAGTTACAAATAACAATAAAATTCAAGAAATTAACAAAGAATATCGTAAGAAAAATAAACCTACTAATGTTTTATCTTTTCCATTTTTAGAATTTAATGAAGGAAAATTTTTGGGTAATAAAAAGGCTTTTATTAAATTGCCAAAACCACAAATGATTGGTGAAGTTATAATTAGTTTTGAAAAATGTTTGGAAGAGGCAACTCAACAAAATAAGCCTTTTGAAAACCATTTAAGCCATTTATTAATTCATTCTTATCTGCATATTTTTGGCTTTGACCATATAAGCGATAAAGACGCTAAAAGAATGGAAGATTTAGAAATAAAAATCCTTAAAAAGTTGGGTATAAAAAACCCTTATAATCTCTAATGCTTTAAGAAAACAGGGATATTCGCATTAGCAAGAATAAATTTTGTTGCACCGCCTAAAACTATTTGCCTCATTTTGCTGTGGGTATAAGCCCCCATAATTAGCATATTAGCATTTTGTTTTTCGGCTTCGCCTAAAATTTCATCACCAACACAACGATGAATTTTACTTATATTTCTATGGTTTGCAGAGATATTATAAGTTTTTAGATAATCTAGCAAATCCCTAACTGATGACATATCTTTCTGAGATTCATCAATGGTAAGAATAGTAATTTCCTTAGCCTTTTCTAGAAATGGAATTGCGGCTTTAACTGCACCAGATGCTCTAAAGCTGCCATCCCAAGCGATAATAATTTTATCCATACCGCTGTAAACTTGGTTTTCAGGCATTAGAATAACTGGCCTGTTAGATTCAAAAAGGCAAGTTGGAATTATATTTTCAAAATCAATGCTAAATCTTTCAATACCTTTATAGCAGGCGATTATATCAGTAAATTTACCCCAATATGCAACAATTTCTCTAGGGCTGCCGATTTCTGAAGTAAATTTTAACTTAGAAAAATTATGTTTATCAAAACTTTCTTTAATCTTATTTTGTGCAATTTTTATATCCCTCTGCACGCTTTCAAGATATTTGGCATATAGCCCCATTGTGCCTTCCCCAAGATAATTTGAGATTGAGGGAACATCAGCCTCAGGGCAGAGGTGCAAACATTTTGCGTTGAGTGAAAAATCTTCCGCAAGGGCATCAATAAAAAATAGGCTATCCAGCTCCTGCTTCTCACCTGCATAAAACAAGGTTAAATTTTTTGGATTAGGCATAAACTAAGTTTTTAATTTCCTCTATTCTATAGCCTATTCCATAGGAAAATAATTGATATTAATCAAAATGGTTGAAATTAGTTATAAGTCAATTTAGATTTTAGAAAATCTAATAGCATTACAAAAAAGAAGTTTGTATTATGTTCTTAGTAATTTGAATAAATATTTTATATTTAGGTTAAAAAATCTAAAAGGAAAATTAGATAAACTAAAATATGCTAGAAGTTAAGCTTTTTAAATTTCTTAACAATAAGACACTTGAAATAAAGGAAGATTTTTCGGGTTCAGAAAAAGCCGTTCAAAAATTGTTTGAAAGCAATTTGGAAAGTTTGCTCAATATATATTTTCTTGAAACAGAATTCAGCACTGGTTATTCACATGGTGGAAGGATAGACACTTTGGGTTTAGATTCCAATAATTGTCCTGTAATTATTGAATATAAAAAACATTCAGATGCAAATGTTATAACACAAGGTTTATATTATCTTGATTGGCTTTTTGATCATAAATCAGATTTTAGAGATTTGGTAAAAAATAAACTTGGAGAAGAAAAAGCTAATTGCATAAATTTTGCAGGAGCAAGGCTTATATGTATTTCAAGAGAGTTTAATAAATTTGATTTTTCTGCCATTCAACATATCAACAAAAATATTGATTTAATTAAGTATAGAAAATTTGAGGATAATGTTTTTTACATTGAAACCATTGACCCTAAAAATATAATTAGAAAGCCAATTAAGGTTGGCCGAAATAGTGAAAAAAGTAACAAAATCAGCATTAAAGAAACTGAGTTTGAGCAGCATGAAAAAAGTAAATTTGAGAAGAAGGTAGAAAAACTGTATAATTGGTTTGAAAAGCAAGGGGGCTTGGTTGATAAAACTAGACTAGCAACACATTGTAAGCTATTTGATAACAGAAAAGAAAGAGAGGATGCTATCAAAGAACTTTGCGACCAAGACAAGATAGAAATCATAATTTTACAAGGCATGGGGCAGAAAAAAACCGCCTATAAAATAAAAAGAACAATTTTATAGTTTTTAAATACTTGGAAAGATATAAAATGCTTAAGCTATTTCGTTTGCTTTAACTGATTTTTTTTAGATTGTTTCTATACTTTTATAAGCTTAATTACAAAAAAACTACTTCTTTCTATAAAGGGTTTTTTTGGTTGCTTTTATTATGTCTGCAATTTGTGGGAGGGCTAGCTTTTCAAGGTTTGCCGCATAGGGTAGGGGAACATCAACGCCACAAACCCTTTCAACTGGTGCATCAAGATAATCAAAGGCTTCTTCCATAATGGTTGCAGAAATTTCACTAGCAACGCCTGCAAATGGCCAGCCTTCCTCAACGGAAACTAAGCGAGAAGTTTTCTTAACTGAATTTATTATCGTCTCTTTATCTAGCGGGCGGATTGTTCTTAAATCAATAACCTCCGCAGAAATTCCCTCTTTTGCGAGTTCTTCAGCGGCAGCAAGTGCATTATCAACTTGCAGAGAAAACGCAGTGATTGTAACATCTGTGCCTTTGCGAATAATAGCGGCTTTGCCAATTTCTACTAAATAATCACCTGAGCTATATTTTTCATCTTCTGGAATATCATATTGTTTTCCATAAGAAATTTCATTCTCAAGGAAAATTACCGGGTTTGGATTTCTAATAGCGGCTTTTAGCAAACCCTTTGCTGAGGCGGAATCCCAAGGGGCAATAACAATAAGCCCCGGGCAATGTGCATACCAAGAAGCATAACATTGGCTATGTTGCGCACCAACACGAGCTGCCGCACCATTTGGCCCACGAAATACAATCGGGCATTTAACTTGGCCACCACTCATATAATTTGTTTTAGCAGCTGAGTTAATAATTTGATCAATCGCCTGCATTCCAAAATTCCAAGTCATAAACTCAACAATCGGCTTAAGCCCAGCCATTGAAGCGCCAACGCCAATTCCAGCGAAGCCGTGCTCAGTGATAGGGGTATCAATAACACGCTTTTCACCAAATTCTTGCAATAAACCTTCTGTAACCTTGTAAGCACCTTGATATTCAGCAACTTCCTCGCCCATAACAAAAACATCTTTATCAAGCCTCATTTCTTCGGCCATTGCATCTCTTAAAGCTACTCTAACGGTTTGTTTTGGCATAATTATATTTTTTGAATTATTTTTTAGAATTATTTATAATATTTAACTGAAAAATGAAAGATAAAATAATTTAAGAAGAAAAGCCTTGATTAATTACATTTTCGCAATGCTTGCTAAGTTCTTTTCTGCAACCAAAATCAGAAAATTTAACGCCTTGATGATAAATCAACTTAACTTCTGCACCTTTAACACCAAGTAAATTCCAGAAATGAGGTAAAAATTTCATATCACCATACCAAGCAATTTTATCAAGATTTTCAGAATTTGCAGGCATTCCATCAATTTTAGTATAAACTATTGAAATTGGCTGAACACAAATATTTTTATCATCACCAGCATTATTATTTTCAGAGTTTAAGTTTGGCTCTGCAACACTAAAAAGTGATGACTTAAAGGGTAAAACCTTTGTGCCATCATTGGTTGTGCCTTCAGGAAATAGAACAATGCTATCACCTGATTTTATAAGGCTTTGAATGGTTTCCTTTTGCTCTAAAGCACGCAAAGAATCTCTTTGAATGTAAACTGGAAGCGACAAATTAACTAAAAAATTTATTATTGGCCATTTTGATACTTCAATTTTAGGAGTATATCTGGCAGAAATTTTTGAGCCTAAAACCATTATATCAAGGTAAGAAGTATGGTTGGAAACATATAAAACTGCATCATCTGGAAGGTTTTCAAAGCCTTCCTCCTTAACTTTTACATTAAATATTTTAAGAATTGCTGAGAAATAAAATTTGAGAAATTTTTCGTGTTTTTCAATAGAAAATCTATAAGTAAAAATCGCAAAAAACAGGCAGGATATTGTAAAAAAGACGAATAAAGAAAATTTTATAAAAGCCCTAAAATTACTCATAATTATTTAACAAAATGTTCTGAATATCTTTTTACAATTTTTTGAGTATCCATAATAGTGCAAACATCAGTGGTTTCACAAATATTATCAATAACTGCACCTTCGCCAATCATACAGCCAGTGCGAATATAACCTTTAATTAATGATGGTAAGTTTGATAGAGCCTTTTTCTTGTCAATATTTTCAAGTGGCAGAATATCAATATTTGCCCTAAATTTAGGCAGGGCAACTGGGCAGATTTCCTCAGGTGCTTTGTGATAATGCATTAAATATGAGATTGATTCCTGATGAGATTTTGCATCAACGCCAATAAAACTTGCACAACCAAAGAGGTAATTAATTTTATGAAATGCAATAAAAGCACCAATTCCACGCCATAAAAGCTGAATTGCTTTACCATCACGATATTTTGGGTGAATGCAAGATCTGCCAAGCTCAAGCAAGTTATATTTTGAGTTTTTTAGTTTTGAAATATCAAATTCTCCCTCAGTATAAAATTTGGAGGGGGTTTTTGTTTCGTTTCTTCTAAGCAACCTATAAGTGCCAACAACTTTTGGGTTTGCGGGGTTTTCATCATCAATTACAAGAAGATGCTCACATTCTTTATCAAATTCATCTTCATCAATTTTACCAGAAGGGGTGGTGATATTTTTCGGCTCTTCAAAAAAGACAAATTGCCTTAATTCTTGAGATTTTCTGAGTTCTTCTTGTGTTTCTGCAAGTTTGAGGTGAAGAAAGCCCATTCTGCAATCAGATAAATCAGGAAAAACCGATGTATTAAGAGGCATTTTTTGCAAATTAGTTTTAATTCGCATTAAATTATTTTCACGCTTAAATCAACTAATGATTTTATTGAACAATTATCTAAACTAAATTATTGACAAAGGCAGTGATAATAAACTATTGAGGAGATGTTTTTATGGCTCGGTAGCTCAGTGGTAGAGCAGGAGGATCATAATCTCTTGGTCGGGGGTTCAAATCCCTCCCGAGTCACCATAAATTTAGGCTTTGTAGCTAACTTTTAATATTTCATATTTTCTTTTACCACCGGGGGTTTGAACGGTAACTATATCGCCCTCTTCTTTGCCAATTAAAGCGTGTGCTATTGGCGATGTAACTGAAATTTTATGGTTTTCAATATCCGCTTCATATTCACTAACAATTTGATATTTTTTCTTTTCTTCTGTTTCATCATCAATCATTTCAACAGTTGCACCAAAAACAATTCTTTCACCTGAAAGTTTAGATACATCAATAATTTCTGCATTTGCAATAATATTTTCAAGCTCTTGAATTCTGCCCTCAATAAAACTTTGCTTTTCTTTTGCAGCGTGATATTCGGCGTTTTCTTTCAAATCCCCGTGGGATCTAGCCTCAGCAATAGCTTCTATAATAGCTGGCCTATCTTCAAACTTCATTTTTTTATGCTCAAATTCAAGCTTTTCATAGCCTTGTTTGGTAATTGCAATTTTAGACATAACAAATTTATTTTTTGTGTATTATAATTAGGCAAGTTAGTTTATATATTTGAATTCTTATTACAACTAATTTTTAATGAAAAATATAAATCGTAAAATCAGAAATTGGAGCAATTGTGAGTTTAAAATTGGTGCAAATTCTATTGAGGCTATTCCACCAACTAGCCTAAATGAGGTTGCTTTTGCTGGCAGATCAAATGTTGGTAAATCATCATTAATTAATTCACTTACAGGCAGAAATTCATTAACGAGAGTTTCAAAAACCCCCGGTTGCACTAAACAATTAAATTTTTTTCTGCTAGAAGAAAAAATTTATTTAGTTGATATGCCCGGTTATGGTTTTGCTCAAATTAGCAAAAAAGAACAGCTTAATTGGGGCAAACTTATTAAAGATTATTTATGCGGAAGGCCTTATTTGAAAAGGGTTTATATTCTAATTGATTCTAGAGTTGGCTTTAAGCCTGTTGATGAAGAAATTATGAAATTGTTAGATACTAGTGCAGTGAGTTACCAAGTTGTTTTTACTAAAGCTGATAAAACTTCTGATAAAGAAACTGAAAAATTGCAAAAATCATTTGATGGAATTTATAAAAAGCACCCAGCGATGCACCCAGAATTTTTAATTACAAGCTCAGTTAACAATGCAGGAATAGAAAAATTACAGGCTGAGATTGAGGCTTTTATTTAGTAAAATCTAAGAGTTTTGAAAGTAAATTTTGGGAAGAAATATTAATTCTGATTTTTACATATTCAGTAATATTTTTCATTTCATTTGAGAGTTTTATATAATCTTTTTCAGTTGTTATAAGGTTAGATTTTTCATTATCAGCGGTGGTTTTAAGATGATTAAAATCATCTTGAAAATATTTGTGATGATCCGGAAATATAACTTTATTAACCACTGCAAGCCCCAAATTTTCAAGCGTATTAAAAAATTTTTCAGGGTTACCAATACCAGCAAAAGCGGTGTAAGCTAAATCTTTATTATGCTCGGAAATAACTTCTAGTTTTGCATTGTGAAAAGTAAATTTTTTGCCAGCTCGTTTTTCAATTCTATTTTGAAGTGAATTATTTTCATTACCAATTATAAGAATTTCATTTATATTTTTTAGGGAAAAATCAAGCCTATCTCTAAGTGGGCCAGCGGGTAAAACCATACTATTACCCAAACCATAATTGCTATCAAAAACACAAATTGAAAAATCTTTTATAATTCTATCATCATGTAAGCCATCATCAAGAATTAGTATTTCATAACCTAATGATTCCGCATATTCGCAAGCCTTTAAGCGGTTTTTGCACATTATACAATCACTATTTAGTGAAAGCAGATAGGCTTCATCACCCACATCACTTGGCTTGTGATTTTTATTATCCACAAGCACAGCATCATATAATTTGCTTTTATAACCAGTATTTATGAAGGCAATTTTTTTGTTCGGATTATTTAATTTTAGAAAATTATAAATCGCAATTGCGGTTGGCGTTTTGCCAGTTCCACCAGCAAGAACATTTCCAACGCAGATAATTTTTGCATTAAATTTTTTAGGGTTTTTACATTTTGGAATAAGCCTTTTAGCAATAAAATATATTAGAGAAAATGGCAGAACTAATTGTGCAATATCGTTATTTTCCTTCCAAAAACTAGGGGTTTTAGAAGGCAATATATTTTCGGAAATAAATTTAAGAATTTTACTCATTTTTTTATAAAAACTTCTATCTGATTGAGGTAATTTTCTAAAATTCCCTTTTTGCTTTCTACATATTCAAAGGCTGAGTTTGCCAGCTTTTTTTGGAGTGAAATATCGGATAAAAGATTTTTTACATTTTGAAAAATCCCATCACTATCTTTGATAATTTTTACTGCATTATTAACTTTCATTTCAGAATAAACTTCTTGAAAATTAAAATAGTTTTTTCCAGATAAAATTGCACATTTTAAGCGGGCGGCTTCAAGAGGGTTTTGCCCACCATTATTAACCAATGAGCCACCCATAAAAACAATATTGGCTATACGATAAAATAGACCGGCCTCCCCAATAGTATCGGCGATATAAAAATTTGTTTGCGGTAAAATTTTTTGTTTTTTGCTTCTTACTGAAAATTGAAAATTATTATTCTTTAATAGGGTTTCAATTTCTTTTAATCTTTTTGGGTGTCTTGGCATTATGATAGTTAGAATATCTGGAAATATTTCAGCTAATTTTTTGTGAGCTTCAATAATAATTTCTTCCTCACCGCTATGAGTGCTTGCAGATAGCCATATATTTCTATTGCCAATTTGCAGAATTAGAGAGCCAAATTCATCAGGGTTACTTGGCAGGGTTGGGGCTTCATATTTAAGGTTGCCAGCAATTATAACTTGTTTTGCACCAATATCAGAATATTTGAATTTATCTTCCTCAGTTTGAACTAAGCATAGAGAAAAATTTGATATTATTTGCTCTGCAAATTCAAGATTATTTTTCCATTTTCTGAAAGATTCATCAGACATTCTGCCATTTATAAGCATTAAATTGCAGCCAGATTTTTTTGTTTCAATTATTAAGTTTGGCCATAATTCTGATTCCACCCAGATTGCAAGATTTGGTTGCCAGTGGCTTAAAAATTTTTGTACAGCATCATAAGTATCAACTGGAATAAATTGGTGTATAACTTTTGAAGGCAATCTTGAAGCCATTAATTTTGATGAGGTTAGCGTGCCGGTTGTCATCAAAATATTAATATGAGGAAATTTTTTAGTTATTTCAGAAATTAAAGGTATCACCGAAACTGATTCCCCAACGCTTGCCGCGTGAAACCATATTAAAAAGCCATCTTTTCTATCAGCTGAGGGTTGCCCAAGCCTTTCATAAAATCTTTCACTATCTTCCTTGCCTTTAATTAGCCTATAATTGAGGTAAAGCCTAACAAGGAAGGCAAAATATTTCGTTATGAATCTGTATAATTTTAATTTCATTATTTTTGATAAATTTTATCAGCTTCATCAGTAATTCTATTTAACTCATCTTCAATTCTTTTTGAAAAATCTATTTCATTTTTGAAAATATTTTCATCATAAACTATTTTTTCACCAAAAATAATGGTTATTTTTGAAAATGGTAATGGAAAAATAAAGCTATCCCAGCTTGAAAATTTTATTGCAGAAGAGCAAGAAAAACTAACCGGAATTATTATTGCATCTGTGCGAGAAGCTAGGGCAAAAAAATTGCTTCTAACTTTTCTAGCGGGGCCTTTTGGGCCATCGGGGGTTATCGCAACATTTTCGCCTGATTTTAAGGCTTTTAGGGTTGCTTTTAATACTGAAGAGCCACCCCTATTTTTTGCGGTTTTATCTTCGCTAGGTAAGCGATTGGTTGAGCCCCTAATTGCACCAAAGCCAAATTTTGCAATAGTTCTTGCAATAATTTCACCATCATTATGGCGAGAAATAATAGCTGAAAAATTTTTCTTTTTCTTACTTAAAAAAGCTATTGGATAAATTCTGCCGTGCCAAAAACAAATTATAAGAGGTTTATTAGTCTCTAGAGCGAATTGGAGTATTTCTTTATTAATATAATTTTTTTTAGAGGTGTTGAAAGAAAGCCAAGCTAAAAAAGCTATTATGCAAGCTATAATTTCAAAAACGCAAATTCTAAAAAAATTTTTCATTTAATTAAATATAAATCCTAAAATTCCCTTTCCCTTAACAAAGGGCGAGGGGTAAATTTATAGAGCAGGATAATCTATAAGCCGAGTTCTGTTTGGGCATTAAACCCTCTGCAACCATTCATCTGGAGGTAAAATCACTTTTACCCTCTAGCAACTTACCCGAATATTAGTGAGTTTCCTCAAAATTTCAGAAAATAATTTAGCCTGCAAGCAAGCTCTAATATCCCTACTTAGTTTTGCTTCTGGTGAGGTTTTGCGTGCCTTGTTTGTTGGCAAACAAGCGGTAGGCTCTTACCCTGCCTTTTCACCCTTACCTTAAATTTCTTCAAGGCGGTTTGTTTTCTGTGCCACTTTCTCTAGGGTTACCCCTGCTAGTTATTACCTAGCACCATTTTCTGTGAAGCTCGGACTTTCCTCTCAAGGCAAAACCTCAAGCGATTGCACGATTATCCTATAATTTTAGTTAAACAATCAAAGATTTTTTTCAAGATAAAATTATTAAATTTCTTGCTTTATGATGTTTTTGAGAGTGCCGATTTTTTCAATTTCAATGATAATTTCATCATTATTTTTCATAAAAACTTTTGGATCTCTTGCAAAGCCAACCCCTGCTGGGGTGCCGGTTAAAATTATATCACCTGCGTTTAGAGTCATCACTTTGCTTAGTTCTGAAATAATAAAATAAATATCATAAATCATATCCTCTGTGTTGCCATCTTGCATTAAATTACCATTGAGATATGAACGAACTTTTAGCCCTCTTGCTTTTTCAGGAAGCTCATCTTTAGTAATAATAAAAGGGCCTATTGCCCCAGATTTATCAAAGTTTTTACCAAGCGTCCATTGAGGTGTTCTCTTTTGAAAATCACGCACAGAGCCATCATTTGCGATAGTATAACCAAGAATAAAATCACCTGCTTGTGATTCATTAATATGCCTACCTTGCTTGCCGATTACAATTGCAAGCTCAGCTTCATAGTCATATTTATCAGAAACTTTGGGGAGGATTAAATTTTCATTAGCAGCAACGAATGAAGAATTTAATCTCAGGAAGAAAACAGGGTGCTTAGGCACTTCTTGGAAGCCTTCTTTAGCGTGTTCTAGATAGTTTAAGCCAACACAAATAACTTTATTATTTTGCGAAATAGGAATATCAAAACTCGCATTTGCAAGAGGTGAAAACTCATTTTTATTTAATTTACTGAGATTATTTTCTACCTCAGAAAAATTTTTAGAAACATATTTCAAAAAATCTGAAAAATTTTTTAGAGGATAATCCAGATTGCTTATAACTTTAGTATATTCAACATATCCATAATCATTTGCTATTGCAAATACGCTGTTTTTATTATCAAGTTTTAGGTTAAATAACTTCATATTAATTAATTTCTGGAATTTTTGAAGGCTTGCAGCGTATTATTTAGCAAACAGGCTATTGTCATTGGCCCCACGCCACCCGGAACAGGCGTAATTGCTGAAGCAATAGGAAATACATCAGCAAAATCAACATCACCAACAAGTTTATTTTCAACTCTATTAATACCAACATCTATAACAACTGCACCTTGCTTAACCCAGTTTTTCTTAACTAAATTAGGTTTACCAACTGCAACAACTAAAATATCTGCTTGCTTGCAAATTTCTTCAATATTCTTGGTTTTAGAATGGCAGGTTGTGATAGTGCAACCTTCATTTAATAATAATTGCGACATAGGCTTGCCAACAATGTTACTTCTGCCAATTACAACGGCATTTTTGCCTGAAATATCATCTCCCAAAACATCTTTTATTAGCATTAACGAACCAAGTGGAGTGCAAGGGATTAGAGCTTTTTTATTACCAGTAACTAAAAGCCCGCGATTAATAACATTAAAGCCATCAACATCTTTTTCAGCTGAAATTTTTGCAATAACATTATCTTCTGAGATATGTTTTGGAAGTGGCAGTTGCACTAAAATTCCATTAACTTCTGTATTATTATTAAGCTCTTCAATTTTATTTATGAGGGTTTTTTCATCAATATTTGCAGGATACTTAAATTCAAAACTATTCATTCCCACTTCAATAGTTTGTTTTGCTTTATTGCGAACATATACTTGGCTTGCGGGGTCTTCACCAACTAAAATTACCGCTAAGCCTGCAACTTTACCAGTAGCATTTTTCAGATCTGCAACTTCAGATTTGATTTTTAAGCGAAGTTTTTCTGCAAAATTTTTACCATCAATTATTTTTGTCATATTTTCAATTTTTCCATAATTGTAAAAATATCTTTATCACCCCTGCCACATAAATTCATTATTATCAGCTCATCAGAATGTTTTTTTGCCTCACGAATAACATAGCCGATTGCGTGAGAAGGTTCTAAAGCTGGGATGATACCCTCAGTTTGAGCAAGGGTTTGAAAGCCTTTTAAGGCATCATCATCAGTTGCATTTTGATATTCAACCCTGCCAATATCGTGTAAATATGAGTGTTCTGGGCCAATACCGGGGTAATCAAGCCCTGCTGATATTGAGTGCGATTCTAAAATCTGCCCCTTATCATCTTGCAGATAGTAAGTTTTGTTACCGTGCAGAACGCCGATTGTGCCTTTAGCGATAGATGCGGCGGTTTCGCTAGTGTTTATGCCAAGACCTGCGGCTTCAACAGCTGTCATCTTAACATTTTCATCATCAATAAAATTATAGAATAAACCAAGTGCATTAGAACCGCCCCCAATACAAGCAATTAGCCTATCTGGAAGCCTATTTTCAATTTGTAATATTTGTTCCTTTGCTTCTCTGCCGATTATTGATTGAAAATCCCTAACCATCATTGGAAAGGGGTGAGGGCCAGCGGCTGTGCCAATTAAATAATAGGTATCATCAACATTAGAAACCCAATCCCTCATAGCTTCATTCATTGCATCTTTAAGGCTTGATGAGCCAGCCGAAACGGGTTTAACTTCAGCACCTAAGAGCTTCATTCTAAATACATTGGGTTTTTGCCTCTCAACATCTTTTGCACCCATATAAATCACGCATTTCATACCGAATAATGCACAAACAGTTGCGGTTGCAACGCCGTGTTGCCCCGCACCAGTTTCAGCAATGATTCGCTTTTTACCCATATATTTTGCAAGCAAAATCTGCCCTAAACAATGATTGATTTTATGAGCACCTGTATGGTTTAATTCATCTCTTTTAAGATAAATTTTTGGCGGTTTAGTATTAGAAATTTTACCTAGGAATTCAGAAAAATTTTTAGCATAATAAAGTGGTGATGGCCTGCCATTATAGTTTTTCTGCCAATAATCTAACTCTTTTATAAATTCAGGGTTATCTTTGCATTCCTTGTAAGCCTTTTCAACCTGCAAGATAAGTGGCATAAGGGTTTCAGCAACATATCTGCCACCATATTGCCCAAAATGACCACTTTCATCAGGTTGTGAATATTTTGAAAAGGAAATGCTCATTATAAATAATCAAATAATTATAGTTTTTTTGTTATAAATAGATTTTTTTGTTTTATAAAGTATTGTTTTTATAATAATTGTTTTTTCTAATTTAATGCAAATAGATAAATTAAACCTAAGCCCTGCTTTATATGTTATTGCAACGCCAATTGGCAACTTGAAAGATATAACTATTAGAGCTTTAGAAACACTTGCAAGCCTTGATGTTCTTTATTGTGAAGATGTTAGAATGACTAGCAGGTTGCTAAAACATTATAATATTTCTGTTAAGTTAAATACATATAATGATTTTAGCGATATAAATTTAAGGGAACAAATTTTAGTTTTAATAAATTCTGGTAAATCTGTTGGTTTAGTTAGTGATGCTGGTACGCCATTAATCTCAGATCCGGGATATAAACTAGTTAGATTTCTAGCTGAAAATAATATTAAAATTATACCCATAGTTGGTGCAAGTGCTTTATCCGCAAGTATTTCAGTGGCGGCTTTGCCAAGTGATAATTTTTATTTTGCAGGTTTTATGCCATCAACTAGGGAGGCTCGTAAAAATAAAATTGAAGAATTTTCCAACCTAAAAACCACTATCATATTTTATGAGAGAGCAGAAAGAGTTTTAGATTTAATTACTGATTTTCTTGAAGTATATGGAGATTTTCAAGCCTGTCTTGCTAGAGAAATCACAAAACTTTATGAAGAATTTAAGCTCTTAAAATTATCTGAATTACAAAAATATTTATGTGAAAATAAAATCAAAGGTGAGTGCGTTTTGCTTATAGATACTAGGGAAAAACTCTCAGAAAAAGCTGAGAATATTGCAGATATTGATGAATTATTAATTGATTTATTAAATAAATATAAACTTAGCGAAGCGGCAGAAATTGCAAGCCATAAAACGGGAATAAAAAAGAAAAAAATTTATTCAAGGTTATTAGAAATTAAAGGTGAGCAAGATTAAAAATTTTCTAACCTTTCATTTTATCTAAAATTTTTATGTTGGCTCGCAATTTCTCCTGATCAAAAGTAAATGCTAAAATTGTGCTAATTAAATTATTATCACTAATATTTTTTATAAAATATCCGTTTGCACCAGCTTTTATACATTTATTCTGAACATTCATATCTTCAACCCCCGTTAGAATAATGATAGGTGTAGTTTCTAAGCAGCGAGATTTTATAGTGGCAAATGTATCATAACCCTTGCTATCAATAAGGTTTAAGTCAACAATTATAATATCATAAGAATTTTGAGATATAAAATTAAGGGCATCTTCAAGCGTTGAAACATTTTCAATTTCTGTGCTATGGGTTTTTCTAAGCGCTCTCTCAATAATTGTTTTATAGGAAATAAATTCTATAGGGTTATCTTCAGCGTATAGAATTTTCAAAGGCTCTCTTTTAGTAAATAAATTTACCTTAGCTTCAACTTCTGATTTCTTTTTTACCATCATCCCTCCCTATAATAGTTGACTAAATCTATCATAGGTTGAAATAAAAATAAAACAAAATATAAACTCTAGGTGGAATTAATATGATTAATTATAATTAATGGTTGATTTTGAAACACAGCTATAGATTGTATTTTAACTTGAATTTTATATGCAACTCTGGCAAAAACCTATAATTTCAAGGCTTTTAGGGCTGATTTTAAGTTGGGATTTACTTATAGTTTCTTTAATAAGATTATCAAAATTTATGCCCTCAACCTCACTAATACTGCCACATTTACCGCATATTACCATTGCATTTATGCTATGATGGCTATGATTGCTATGACAAGCTGAATATGAGCTAGTTGCTTGAATCTGATGGATTTTGCCAGCCTTTTCTAGCCTTGCAAGTGCCCTATAAATAATAGGCGGACTTTTAATTTTATCTTTCAGTTTAGCTAAAATTTCATATGCAGAAAGTGGTTTACTAGCCTTGCTAATCGTATCAAATATATATTCATCGTTAGTTTTTTTATGCTTCATTTTTGCAATTTTTTTCAATAGTATTTCAAAAAAATCTAATTAAGCTAAATCCCCTCTCCCCTTTTATAAGGGGAGAGGGTAAGGGTGAGGGGATGGGACTTATTATAATATAAAACCCTCACCCAGCTTAATCTAACTTTCTTTGAAAGTAAGATTAAGCATCCCTCTCCCTTTAAGAAAGGGCGAGGGGAAACTTTAGTAAATTTTTTTGAAATGACATATAACTCTCTGAATTCTAAGTGTTATCACTTTTTATAAAAAATGTAAAACTAAATTAAAAATAATAGCCTTGCCTTATTAAGTTTTTGTTATATTATATCGCCAGATAAGTTCGGTGTGAATTTATTTGCATAGTTATTTTTAATTATGCGATTTTGATTTCAATTTAGGAGTAAAAATGGCTACTGGAACGGTTAAATGGTTCAACTTTAAGAAAGGTTTTGGTTTTATCCAGCCTGATACAGGTGGCGCTGATGTGTTTGTTCACAAAACAGCGGTTATCGCATCTAATGTTAGATTACATGAAGGTGATAAAATCTCTTATGAGCTTGCAACAGAAAAAGGTAAACTTACAGCGGTTAACTTAAAAGTTATAAACGGCTAGTTTAGTTGAACTTTGTTCAAATTTTTCTAAAAGCGTATGGATTATTTCATACGCTTTTTTTATTTGTTAAGATTTTTATTTAAGATTAATTTTGCTATTCTCTCTGCTTCATTAATTGGTAGAGTTTTATATAAATTATTATCAAAAAATTCATCTTCTAAATTTACAGCATTATTATTTTCAAGAAATTCATTTATTAAAGGGTAATATTGAAAACCAAGTTTTTTAGGTGAATATATTCTAACATTTTTTCCACTGCTAACGGCTTCACTCATCATTCTTACTGAATCTCCAGTTACAATAATTTCATCAGAAATTGCCAGAAAATAATTATAAGGGTTTTCAATTTGCCTTAAATTATAATTATAAAAATAAAACGGAATATTTAAGTTTTTAATCAGGGTTTTTATAGTTAAATCCTCAGTTCTTCTGCTACTACTTATAAGCAAAGTGCCATCTTTTTTTGCAATAATTTTATTTAGACGCTTTGCTAAATAAAATGCATCTTCCTCATCAATATTCCCGCCAGTATGTTTACCACCTATAATTAGAGTTGTAAAAGGCTTCGCCAAATTTAGTTTTTTAATAAAATCATATTTTTTATTATTAGCCTCTCTTTTCAAAAAAGATTTATTAACATAGTTAATTAACCCTCTGGAATATATAATATTTTCTGCCTTTATATTATAAGGCTCATAAGATGGCAAAATTATAAAATCAAATTTTTCATAATCTTTTAGAGGGTCAAGAATAGTAATGATTTTAGTTTTATTTTTTGATCTTTCTTTAATTGAAATTAAATCATCAGCTATTTTATAGCCAACCCCAATTGCATAATCTGGGTAGGAAAATTGAGAATTTGCAGATAATTTGTTAAATTCTGAAATATATTTTTGATTGCCTAGGTTTTGGGCAAGCTCTCTTGATTGCACTAATGTGTCAGAGCCATCAGAAACAAGCCAAATTTTAGGTTTTTTAGAGAATAAACTCAAGAATTAAAAATATATTGCATTATTGAGATTTTATAATATTTTCAAACGCTTTACGCAAGTATCTAGCTAAATGATTATACGCACCCGTAGCTCAGCTGGATAGAGCGTCTGACTACGGATCAGAAGGTCATGGGTTCGAATCCTGTCGGGTGCGCCATTTTTTTATTTTCCATATAATTCAATAGCTTAGTTGGTTTGGTGTAAAATTTGATACACAAATTGCTACACAAAATGAGCTATTCTGTTATTCAAAGAGCAAATGGGGTTTTCTATTATAGAAAGAGAGTTCCTAAAGATTTAGTTTCAAAAATTGGCAAACAAGAAATTATAAAATCCCTTAAAGTTAAAAGCAAATCTAACTTATTCAAAATTTTACCAAGAGTTGAATTAGAGGTTCAAGATTATTTTCTAAACTTAAGGCTTGGCAAACAAGTTACAGCGAATGAAAACGCCATAATATTTAATGATAAAGTTAAGGATAACAAAACCTTAACTTATATTTTTGATAAATGGCTTGCACAAAATAAGCCTTCACCTTCATCAATTGCAGAGTGGAAATTTACTATAAATCAATTTACTGAGATTTTCGGAAATATTCCAATTAAAGAAATACAATCCAAGCATATTATAGAATTTAAGGAAATCATTTCTAAAGTTCCTGCAAGATACTCACTAAAATATCCAAACAAGAAACTTACTGAAATTTATAAGGAATTTAAGAAAAAAGAAAATTATGAATTGCCAGCAATTCAAACAATAAGCAAAAGAATTTCAGCATTAAAAAGCCTTCTAAATGTTGCCTTAAATGAGGGAATAATTTCACAAAATCCAGCCTTAGTTATAAAGTTAAAAGGTATTAGAAATAAAGGGCTTAGAAGGGGTGTTTTTACCAAAGAACAGCTAAATTTGATATTTAACCCTGAGCTTGAAAAACAAAATAATAGCAAATTTTGGATACCTTATATTGCACTATACAGCGGTATGAGGCTTGAAGAAATAGGGCAATTAAGCCTTTCAGATATAAAGCAAGAGGCTGGTATATATTATTTTGATGTTAATGATAGTGAAGACAAAAATCTTAAAACAAAAACCTCTATTAGAAAAATTCCGATTCATCAAAAAATATTAGATAAAAATTTTTTGAATTTTGTTGAAACATCACGAAACTTAATAGATAATAAAGGCAAGTTATTTAGTGAGTTAAAGGCTAGTAAAAACGGCAAATTAACCAAAGAATTTTCAAGGTGGTTTGCTAGATATTTAGAAAAAATTGGCATTTCAGATAAAAGCCTTGTTTTCCATTCTTTTAGACACGGGTTCAAAGGCGCTTGCAGAAATTCTGAAATACCTGAAGAAATTAGCGACGCATTAACAGGGCATAGCTCAACAAGCATAGGCAGAACTTACGGCAACGGCTTTTCAATTGAAATATTAAACAAATGGTTACAAAAGGTAGAAGTTTAGAAATGGACTATTATTTTTTAGAATATTTATTTGAAAGAGAAAAATCCTTTTTAAGAGATATTATGAAAAACTTGAAAGAAACCTCATATGAAAAAGAAAGATTATGGTATAAAGAACAATTAAAAAACGGTAAAAGCCCAATACGATTTGGTTTTGATTACAATAGAGTAGAATCAATCGAAAAATTAGAAAGCTGGATTTCTGAAAATATAGCTAAAGAACAGCAAAAAGACTTTGAATATCATTTGGAGCAATTTGCTCTTAAAGCTATAATTTATTGCAATAATCCAAAATGGATAGAAGCTGGTTACAAAGAAAAAATCTCTGAAGTAAAAAAATATAAAAACTTTATTAAAAAAGCAAAAGAATTTAGCTTTAACTTTCTTGAAGATACAGAGGAAAGGTTTGAAAACCCCGCTAGAGACATAAGGGGATATCTGGTTAATACAATATCTGAATGTTCGGAAGATGGCTCAAGAAAAAGAAAAAATTTTGTTCAGTTTAGAGAAGATTTTTCTAAAAAAATAAATTGTTTAGAGAAGGCTATTTTGAGTTATGAAGAAAACATAGTAAAAAAGAAAAAAGGAAATAAATTTAAAAGTAAAAATCACTTCATAACACTGGCTGTAGTTGCGGTTTTAGACAATTATTTGCCTGACAAATTAAATAAAACTAGAAAATTAGAAAACCCAACCCCATTATATAGTTTACTTGAAATTGTATTAGAAATTTTAGGCATAACTCACAAACCAGATGACCTTAAGCATTTAATATCAGACGCTATAAATTCTTACCAAAAATTGGTAAAAAAAAATCCCAATTAAAGCCAAAGATTTTTCTAAATCAAATTGCTACTTTTTGAGCATTAACAAAACAAGAAGTAACAATGCATATTTCAAATCACCCTTTTATCAAAAATTTCTATAGCGTTTTTTTTGAATCTATCGACCTAGATATTGAAGTTTCACTTAACCCGTTCAATCCACTGAATCAAAAAAATTTTGAATGCAAAAGTGTTGATGGTTACATTGAAAACAGAAGGCAGTTTGAAGCAATTGCAGTTGCGAGTTTTTTTGCTTTGAAATCTTTTGGGTTTCCTAATTTTATTAGATATCTACAAAAAGATGAGGCACAACATTTAGTAAAAAATTTCAGCAATTTTTTTAATTCTGAAAATATTTTGAATACGATATGCATCACTTCGCAAAAGCCTTGCTTTTTTGAAGAACCAAAATTTTTTTATTCCGTATTATCAAAAGAAAATTTTGATTTTCTAAGTAGATTTTCAGCAAAACAAAAATCACAAATTGCAGAAATTTTCTCTTCTTTAACTTATCAAGATTTACCCATATCTGATAATTTTTTTGAAGATGGGCAAGAATTCAAAGATTTTTGTAAAACTATTAAAAAGTTTAAAAATGCTGAACAATATTTTGAATTTTTAGGGGGGCAAGAATGAAAACTAAAATTTTTGCAAATCATGCCCCACTTTACTGGCAAGCGGGCTTTTCGGTAATTCCTGCAAATGGGAAGAGGGCTTTTCTTAAAAACTGGACTCAATATTGCGATAGATTACCAACTCAAAATGAACTTGAAAATTGGTGTAAAAAATATCCAGATGCTAATATTGCTTTATGCTTAGGCTCTGCAAGTGGCTTAATTGCTCTTGATTTTGATAATGATGTTTGTGGTGAGCATCAAGAAATAATTTCACAAATTCCAGATTCACCAGTTAAAAAAAGGGGGGCAAAAGGTTTTACAGCTTTTTATAAATTCAATGGTGAAAAATCTCGCTCATTTGCAGTTAAAGGAATTTGCTCGCTTGATGTTCTTTCAACAGGAAAGGCTTGTGTTTTACCACCTTCAAATCACCCTGAAACTAGCAAGCCATATGTTTGGCTTGGAAATGATTTACTTTCAATAAAAAAAGAGGATTTGCCATGCCTAACTATTTAGAAATTATTGAGAATATTTACTCAAAATATACGCCAATTTCAAAACCAAAACCTGCAAATAATAATGCTGTTTTTAGCCGTGAAAGAGATATTTCAGATGCATTAAAATATCTAAATTTAATAGATGCTGATATTTATGATAACTGGCTAAAAGTAGCGTTTTCCCTTAAAGATAAATTTGGTGATGATGGTTTTTGCCTTTATCATTCTTGGAGTATGAAAAGCCCCAAATATCAATCAGAAGCTGAATGTCGCAAAAAGTGGGATTCTGCAAAAGGTAAAGAAAATAATATCAAATTTGGAACGCTAAAATTTTTAGCAGATGCCTCAAATAAAACCCCTTTCTTGAATATTGCTGATTGGAACGCCTCAAAATTTAAGGGTGAAGCCCCTCAAACTGAATGGCTTGTTAATGGGTTTTTTCCAAAGGGTATGCCTATATTGCTTGCAGGTTACGGCGGTATTGGTAAATCTTATCTAACCCTTGCTTTAGCCGTTGCAGTTGCGAATTTTTCTAATGAAGGAAATTTCAAAACTAACGCTTTTTTGTGCAATAAAATTGTAAAAGGTGGCTCAGTTGTTTATTTTTCTGCTGAAGATAATTCTGCTGAAATTCATAAAAGGCTTTTAGAAATTGACCCAGAAGGCAAAATTCAAAATAACCCAGATAAATTGAGAATTATTCCACTTTCAGATGCAGGCGGTGCTTTTGCAATAATTAGAAAGAACTCTCAAGGCTTCCTTGAAACTACTGAAGAATTTGAAAATTTATTAGTTCAACTTAAGCAGATTGATGATTTAGCAATGGTAATTTTTGACCCGCTTCAAGTTTTTGCTCAAGCTGAGATTGATAGAGATAACAATTCCGCTCAATTTTTCTGCAATCAGATGAGGCTTTTAGCATCTGAAACTGGGGCAACAATCATAATAAATCACCATATGCGAAAGCCAGACCAACAAAACCCTATCAAAAATCTAGAAATGGCTAGGGAGGCAGTCAGAGGTGCTTCAGGGCTTGTTGATGGTGTGCGTGGTGTTTTGTGTTTGTGGGAATATAAAAATGAAGTTTTTGCAGGTATGGCGAAATCAAACTTTGGTGCAAAAAAAGAAATTTACAAACTAACAAGGCTTCCTTCAGGGATTTTAATTTCTGATGAAGATAGCCTTCATAAAGAAAGTGTATTAGTTTTAGAAATTATTAAAAAATGTTCTGCCACAAATCCGCTAACATCTTCAGGTATAAAAAGTTTATTTAGTCGTAGAAAAGAATTTGGTGAGCAAATTTTTAGCTGGCAAAGGAAAAAGTGTGAAGAAATAATAGAAAATCTTATAAAAACTAAAAAAGTGGAAAAGCTGAAAAATGGAAATCTCGTTCCCGTTCCCGCGTTCCCAAATCGCAATGAAATTCGGGAATGAGATAACCTATTGATATATAATAGCTTTTCGTTCCCATTCCCGTCATTGTCAAATATGCTCGGGAACAAGGATTTTCTAGGCGTTCCCGCGTTCCCTATATATATAAGGTTATTTCGGGAATGAAAAATAACTTTAACCAACTAATTTAATCTTATGCAAAATCTATCTGAAAATTCAGTTGAAATTCAAAAATCTAAACCTTGGCTATTCCAAAAAGGGCAATCTGGCAATCCACTTGGTAAACCTAAGGGTTGTAGGAATAAACTCACAAGATACATTGAACATATTACACAAGAAAATATTGAGCAAGTAATGCAGAAATTGATTGAAAAGGCAAAATGGGGACATTTAGACGCTATAGAATTACTGCTAAATAAAATAATTCCAAGCCCAAAATTTGATAGTGTAAATTTACTTGATGAAGATTTTTCTGAAATTTCTGAATTAAAACTTTCTAGCAAACAAGATATTAAAAATGCCTCTGAGCTAATAGTTAAAGCAATGATTGCTGGCAAAATAAGCCCCTCTGAAGCTAACCAAATGCTTAATTTACTAGAGAGGTATAGAGAAATTGCAGGGGGTTAAAAGATTAAGATTTTAAGATAGGGTATCCCGTATTGCTACGGGAAGAACCCACGAATTTCTTCTTATTATAACAACCATTTCCACACAGATATTCTATAAGAGAAATTCTATATTGAATAATAAAAACAAATTTTGTAGTGTCAAGTGTTAAACCATAAATTGAAACTATGAAAAAAGTTTTAGGATTAGATATTGGAATTTCATCTATAGGTTGGGCTTTAACTGAAATTGATGAGAATAAATTACAAACTATTAACCCAGAAACTGGTGAAATAATTCAAGGAAAAATTCTAGGGCTTGGCGTGAGAACTTTTACTCAAGCTGAAAACCCTAAAGATGGAAAATCTCTTGCTTTGCCAAGAAGGGAGAAACGCTCTTCAAGAAGAAGGCTAAGAAGAAGGCGTTATAGACTAAATAAAGTGAAAAGTCTTTTTGTGGATTTTAATATTTTATCAAAAGAAGAAATTGAAAATATTCTTAAACCTCAAGGTTATAATAAAACAAGCTGGGAATTAAGAGCAGAAGGGCTTGAAAGAAAATTAGAAAAAAGTGAGTTATTTAGAGTTTTATATCATATAGCAAAATTAAGAGGCTATAAGCCTCAAAAGGGGGAGTTAGGAGAAGATAAGGCGAAAGAAGAAGGTAGAGTAAAAGACGCTATTAGAGAAAACACTATAAAACTTCAACAAGAAGGGTTGCTTTCATTCCCTCAATTATTAGTAAAAAATAACAAAATTGATGAGCCATTTAGAAATAAATCAGATAGCTACATAAATTCTATTCCAAGAAACCTTATTGAGAATGAGGCAAAGTTGATTTTAGATAGACAATCTGGCTTTAATTCAAAATTTATTAATAAAGATTTTATTGATAAATATATTGAAATATCTTTCAGTCAAAAATCTGCAATGGACAGAAAGCAGATGGAGAAGATGATAGGCAAGTGCACTTTTGAAAAATCTGAATTAAGAGCACCAAAAAACTGTTATTCTTCTGAATTATTTACATTACTAACAAAAATTTCTAATTTAAGTATTAGAACTATTGATAACCCTGAGAAAATTCAATTAAGTGATGAGCAAAAAATAAAGATTAAAAATTTATGTTTTAAGCAAAAGGATGTAAAATATAAATCAGTTAGAAAAGAATTAGGATTAAGTGAAGATATAATTTTCAAGGGGCTAAATTACCCTTCAATAAAAAACAAAATATCAAAAGAAAAAGACCCTGAAACAGAAAAATTTATTGAGTTAAAAGGCTATCATACAATAAAAAAAGTCTATGAAGAATTTGGTGAACAAGAATTTAACTCTCTTCTTAATGATATTGATAGATTTGATAAAATTTGTGAAATTCTAACTACAACAAAAACTGAAGAAGAGGCTTCTAAGGAATTAAGCGAAATAGTTAAACCTGAAATAGCAGAGAAATTAAAAACCATTTCTTTTTCAAAATATATGCATTTATCACTGAAAGCTCTAAGAAACATTAATACATTTCTTGAGCAGGGAATGAATTATAGTGATGCTTGTAATAATGCAGGTTATAAACATTATGACCCAGATTCAGAAAGTGAAAAATTTGATTATTTGCCTTCTTTTGAAGAATTAAAAAAGAAGGGAATAAATTTTGAACCTATAAGAAACCCAGTTGTTAATAGAGCAGTTTGTCAAGTTAGAAAAGTTGTTAATGCAGTTATAAGGCAATACGGCAGACCAGACCAAATAAATATTGAGTTTACCAGAGATGCAAAAAATTCTTTTAGAGATAGAAAAAAGATTGAGAAAGGGCAAAAAGAATTTCAAGAACAAAAAGAGCTTGCTCGTAAGGAATGTGAAAATCTTGGCTTAAACCCTAATGAAGGGGCTAATTTGCTAAGGTTAAGGTTATGGCGTCAACAAAATGAAAAATGTATTTATTCTGGAAAAGATATAACTATTGCAGACCTTAAAGATTATAGTGCATTAGATATTGACCACATAATACCATATAGCAGAAGTTTAGATGATAGCTTAAATAATAAGGTTCTTTGCTTTGCGAGTGAAAACAGACAAAAAGGCAATAAAACACCAGCCGAGTATTTTGGTTTAGAAAGCCCAAAATGGCAAGAATTTAAGTCTAGAATTTTAGCTTCTAGCT
The DNA here is from genome assembly GCA_964445765.1 of uncultured Rickettsiales bacterium. Taxonomy (GTDB): domain Bacteria; phylum Pseudomonadota; class Alphaproteobacteria; order Rickettsiales; family UBA8987; genus JANPLD01. Next base: position 313,992 of record CAYULD010000003.1, read on the forward strand.
TACCACTCCCCAAGCGAAATAGGCTTCTCAAAGAAAAATTTGAGCAATCAGATGATTTTATTGAAAGAAATCTTAGAGATACCTCTTATGCAACTAAATATACTGCTGGCTATATAAAATCATTTTTAAGGCTTAATGAAAACGATAATATCAAAAACAAAGTTCAAACTCGTAACGGCTCTTTGACTGCATTTTTAAGACATAATTGGGGTTTTGATAAAGTGCGTGCAGAAGGTGATAAACACCACGCAGTTGATGCTTTAGTTTGTGCAGTTTCAACGCAAGGTATGGTGCAATATTTATCGAATTTCACAAAAACAAAAGAAGAAAAAGGCAAAGAATGGCTAAAGAAATTTGCCAATCAATCTCAAATCCCAACGCCTTGGGGTGATAAAGAAAGTTTTAGAAATGAAGTTAATTTTCATTTAGAAAAACTTTTTGTTTCAAGAGCACCAAGAAGGAAGGCAAGTGGAGAAATTCATCAAGAAACTATTAGAACTAAAAAGAAATTGGAAACAGAGGGCGTTTCAGGTATAAGAACGAAACTTACAAATATTAAAGCTAAAAATTCAGAAGAGCTTGATGAGATAATATTTGATAATGATAGAAGTGAAAACTCTGTTTATCAAGTTATTAAAGAAAGGCTTGAGGCTTTTAACTGGCAAGCAGATAAAGCTTTTATAGAGCCATTAAAAATGAGAAAGAAAGATGGCACTGATGGACCAATAATAAAATCAGTTCGTATAAAAGATACCCAAAAATCAGGAATAGAAATAAGAAAAGGTATTGCTAATAATGGTGATATGGTTCGGGTTGATGTGTTTAGCAAAACTGAAGAGGGTAGAAAGAAATTTTACCTTGTTCCAGTTTACCTAAAAGATTTTGCTAGTGGTGAATTGCCTAATAAGTTTGCACTTGGAGGTAAAGAGGAGAAAGATTGGATTGATGTTGATAATAGTTATAATTTTGAATTTACATTATATAAAGATGATTTAATCTTAGTAAAAAAGAGAGGTAACCAAGAAATCTTAGGGTATTATAGAGGTTTAGATAGATTTACTGCAAGTATAAGTTTTGATAATAATGATAATAGTAAATCATTTAGGGGGCTTGGAGTTCAAAATTTAGAAACATTCAAAAAATACTCGGTAGACATTTTAGGTAATTATTTTGAGGTTAAGCAAGAAGAAAGGCAACCAATTGGCAACAAAAAAGCAGGCTAATTTTTGACTTGGCGAATTGTAAATATTACTAAAGAATGTAACCTCAGCTTAAAGCAATGCCAGCTTTTATATAAACCTGCTGATAATTCTGAAGAAGTTACAATCCCACTTGAAGATATTGCAGTTATAATTGCTGATAACAGTGGAATAAATTTTTCAGCAAATTTACTTCAAACAATTGCAGATAATGGTATTGCATTATTTATTACAGATAAAAGCCATATTCCAAATGGTTTATTTTTGCCATTTCATAAACATAGCCGTTATACTGAAATTTTTAAGTTGCAAATTGATTGGTCTGAGCCTTTCAAGAAAAGAATTTGGCAAAAAATTATTGAGCAAAAAATTTATAATCAATTTTCTATTATAAAAAAAATCAATGGTAATGAAAATTCTAGATTGTTAAAATTATCAAAATCTGTGCTTTCAGGTGATTCAAATAATAATGAAGCCCAAGCAGCAAAAGAATATTGGGATTCTCTTTTCTCTAACTTCAAACGAGGTAATGAAGACATAAAAAACAAAGCCCTTAACTATGGCTATGCAATTCTGCGTGGGGCAGTTGCAAGGGCGGTTGTTGGGGTTGGTTTTATGCCAGCTTTAGGGGTTTTTCATTCAAATAATCTTAATTCATTTAACCTTGCTGATGATGTTATTGAGCCATTCAGACCATTTATAGATGAGCTAGTTTATAATAATTTTCAAGATAATGAAAACCCAGATTTAACGCCAAAAGATAAACAATTTTTAGTTTCTATACTAACCAAATTTTGCTTATTTGGTAATGAAAAGATAACAATATTAAAAGCCATTGAAAGAACCGCTGAAACCCTTCAAAAAGCTACAAAAGAAAAAGATGCTAATTTTTTAGAGCTTCCTAAAATTCTTATTTAATAGAATATTTTATTAAAATTCTAACAATTTTATGTTTTATAAACCTCTGGTTTACTAGCTAATAAGCACAAATTTTGTTACTATGCCCCTTTCATATAACGCACTTATGAGAGAGAAAGAGGAAAGATATATGCGAATTTTAGTTTTCTTTGATTTACCAACAGAAACAAAATTTGATAGAAAATGTGCCAGCAGATTTAGAAAATATCTTATAAATGATGGTTATTTTATGGTTCAGTTTTCTGTATATTGCAGAATATGCAAAGGCTTAGATGCAGTTGATAAATTTATCACAAGGCTTAAAAAAAATTTACCACCTAGGGGTAGTATAAGAGTTTTAGAGGTAACTGATAAACAATATTCAAGAATAAAAATTCTTGTTGGTGAAAGAAAAAAAATAGAAAAAGTTTCAAAAGAACAATTAGTTTTGTTGTAATTTTTTATTCCTTAAAAGGTAAAAACCCCCTATAAATCAGGGGGTTAATGTGAAGCTATTATAGACTATCTGTGTGGAAAAGGAAGCTATAAC
>CAYULD010000004.1:0-154136 GCA_964445765.1 uncultured Rickettsiales bacterium
AATTATAGACTATCTGTGTGGAAAAGGAAGCTATAACAGGTTGGTTAATACCTTTTTATCATGACGAATTATAGACTATCTGTGTGGAAAAGGAAGCTATAACTTATTCACCGCAAAATGTGCGGAGCTTATAATTATAGACTATCTGTGTGGAAAAGGAAGCTATAACAAATGTTCGGACTGACACCATTTGCAGTTAATTGTAAACTATCTGTATAGAAAAGGAAGTTATAATTTCAATGATGCCTTCTAAAAAATCTATTTAATTATAGACTAACATATTCAACAAACTCTTTTTTCAGTGAAATAGTTCTATATAACCCTATTTTTGTATAGACAATCCCCCGTTACCCCCTTTCAAGTTTTTTTAAGGATTTTGATTTTTGTATTTGTCTTACAAAGCCCTAGCTATCAGATATATTAAATTCCAAAAATCCCCCTAAGGGGGGTTTTTTGAAATATGCTTTATTCAGAATAAATAAAAATACTTAATAAACTTATTGAAACAATCTGAAAATTTTGCTACACAATTTGCTACACAAACTTATTAATTTTCAAACTTTACACACGCTAAAACTGTCTAATTGCTTGGGTTATAAGGTCATGGGTTCGAATCCTGTCGGGTGCGCCATATTTTTTTGCCATACTCTGAAAGCTCTTTGACGCTCTAATCTCTCTTAAAATTAATTTTGAAGAAATTAATTTTTCTTTACTTGTTTAGTTTTAGATTTTAATTATTTCTCTTATAATTAATAAAACTAAATATCCTAAATTATGGCTATAAAATATACAAAAGATCACGAAACTATTAAGGTTGAAGGTGATATTATAACTATTGGCATCACAGATTATGCAAAAGATGCACTCGGAGATTTAGTTTTCATAGAATTACCAAATATTGGCAAAAAAGTTAAGAAGGGTGAAGATTTTTCTGTGGTAGAATCGGTAAAAATCGCCTCTGAAATTTATACCCCTGTAAGTGGTGAAATTATTGAGGTTAATAGCAACCTTGCTGAAAATGTTGATTATCTTAAACAAAATCTTGAAAAAGGTTGGATAGCAAAAATAAAAATGTCTAATCCTGAAGAGCTTTCTGATTTAATGGATGAAAATTCTTATAAAGAATTTATTAAATCTCTCTAAAATGAATAAAACCGCAGCACTTTTAATTATTGGTAATGAAATTTTATCAGGCAAAACGCAAGATAAAAACTTAAATTATATCGCTAAAAAATTAGGTGATATGGGCATTAATTTTAGCGAAGTTAGAGTTGTAAAAGATATTAAAGAAGAAATTGCAGAAGCAACAAATGCTTTAAGAAAAAAATATGATTATCTTTTTACAACTGGTGGAATAGGCCCAACCCATGATGATATAACCATTGAAAGCATCGCCCACGCCTTTGGTGTTAAAGTTATAGAGCATAAAGAAGCCAGAAAAAGGCTTGAAGAATATTATAAAAATCGTGGTTCTGAGTTAAATGAGGCAAGGCTTAGAATGGCTTTAGTGCCGGAAGGTGCAACATTAATTGATAATCCGTTAACTTCGGCACCGGGTTGCAAGATTGAAAATGTATTTATTCTCGCTGGAATACCAAGTATTATGCAGGTAATGTTTGATTACGCCTCACAATTTTTGGTGCAGGGCAGAAAAATTATTTCTGAAACAATTTCTTGTAATTTAGTTGAAGGGGATATTGCAGTTCCATTGGCTGAGATTCAAAAACAAAATCCAGAGGTAGAAATTGGTAGTTACCCATTTATTTATGAAGGTAAATACTGCGTTAGCCTTGTTGTGCGTGGCTTAGATGTTGAAAAAGTTAATATCGCAAGCTCACAAATTAGAGATATTGTAATTTCAAAAAACGGCAAATTTATTGATAATATCGTTTAGGGTATCTTTATGAAGGAAATAATCTGTATATTTCTCACGACTTAAGATTACGATTAATTAAGCTATCCCAAATGAGTAATAAAAATTTTTAAGCAGCAGTTTTTTTGATTTTGGGCTGAACAAAAGTGAATCTAGAAATTACTGCCTGATATTTTTTGCCTCTAACATCAACTTCTAAAATTTCGCCTTCTTTGGCAAATTCACTAGAAATTATGCCCATTGAAATAGGCTTTTGTAATATTGGTGAAAAACCACCGCTTGTTATAACGCCAATTTTATTGCCATTTTTGAAAATTTCTGAGCCTTCCCTCGCAACAACTTTATCATTAAAAATCATACCAATTCTTTTTCTAGGAAAGCCATTTGCCCTTTGATTTTTAATGATATTTGCACCAATGAAACTTTCATTATCTTTGCTCATAACCCAGCCAAGCCCAGCTTCTAATGGGGTGGTTTTATCATCCATATCGTGCCCATAAAGTGGGTATCCCATCTCTAAACGAAGTAAATCCCTAGCACCTAAACCCGCTGGTGTAACATTAAATTTTTCAACAAGCGTTGACCATAATTCAACTGATTTTTTGCCAGAAATGCTAATTTCAAAGCCATCTTCGCCGGTATAGCCTGTGCGTGTAACCAAACATTTTTCGTCTAAAATTTCTACAAAATTAGCTTTCATATAGCCAATTTTTGCAAGCGGATAATTTGTAAGATTTTGCAATATTGCTTCTGCCTCAACCCCTTGAAGGGCAAGTAAAGATTGATCTTCAAGGATATCAATTTCAACACCCTCAGATAAATTTTGCTTTAACCAATTTATATCTTTTTCTCTGCAACCTGCATTAATTACAATATGAAATTCATTTCTTGAAAGCCTTGTGATGATTAAATCATCAATAATTCCAGCGTTTTCATTAGTTAGAACGGTATATTTACACAAAAAATCAGTTAAGCGGTGAAAATCAGAGGGGGTAACTTTATTTAGAAAGCTAGGTGCAGCAAGCCCCTTCACCCGTAACTGCCCCATATGTGAAACATCAAAAAGCCCAGCTTTATTTCTAACTGCAGTGTGCTCCGCAATAATTCCAGCACGATAATATAATGGCATATCAAAGCCAGCAAAAGGTGCCATCTTAGCACCAAGCTCAATATGCTCTTTATGTAAAGAGGTTTTTTTAAGTGCCATAAAAGAAATAATTTATGCAAAGTAGATTATGTATCAAAAAGATTTATTCAAATAAAATCTCTAAATTTATTATTATGTTTTAGATTATTACAGAAAATTGTTTCATTTTAACATAAATGCTTACACTTTTAATTGTAACCACTTGAAATATATGGTTTATTTTTTGGCATAATTAATGCTCTTTATATTAAATACTTGTGTATTCGGGGGGATTTTATGAGTTTTTACGGAAGGGTTTTAACAGTTGATGATCAAGAAGAAGATTTAGAAATATTAAATCACATACTTAAGAAGGCAAATTATGAAACTATAAGCGCAAGAAATGGCCTAGAAGCCTTGGAAATGCTTGATCAAAATAACTCCGTTGATGTTATTGTGCTTGATAGAATGATGCCCAAAATGGATGGAATGGGCTTTATTAGAAGAATCAGAGAAGATAATAGGTTTAAGGATACCCCAGTTATAATGCAAACCGCTATGAATGAGGATTATCAAATTCAAGAAGGCATTGAAGCTGGTGTTTATTGGTATATTACTAAGCCGTTTAATCAAAATATGTTGGCAAGCCTTGTGAAATCTGCTTTTAGGGCAAATAGAAGAAATAAAAAAATTTCAGCAATTACAGATTTTTACATTGAAAGTAGGAAAAAATTTAAGGGCGGAATGGAAAAATTAACCGATGCTAATTTTTCTATAAAAAATCTTGATGAAGCTAGGGATTTATCTCACACCTTAGCAATTGCATATAATGAGCCAAAAATTATGGTGGGGGCAATTTCCGAGCTTCTAATTAATGCAGTTGAACACGGAAATTTAGGAATAAGTTTTGATGAAAAGCACCAACTTATATTAGATGGAATGTGGGAAGAAGAAGTTGAATATCGCCTTGCTATGCCTGAAAATTTAGAAAAAAATGTGAAGGTGAATTTACTCAAAAATAATAATCAATTAATTCTAAAAATCACTGATAATGGTGATGGTTTTGATGCAAATAAGTTTTTATTTTTTGATTCAGATAGAGCTTTCAAAGCTAATGGCAGGGGGATTTATCTTGCATCACTGGCATTTGATAAAATTGAATATAACCAAACCGGCAATGAGGTAACCTGCTGGAAATTTGTTTAGTTTGGCGTTAGGCTAACTCCTTATTTGTTGTATTTGCTGGAAAAATTGATGATATAGCTGAGATAACTTTCTTCGGTAAATCATGAGAAATACCAGAGTTAATAGCATTTTCAACCCTTCTTCTAAAACTTTCTAACCAAGTTCCTCCAGATTTTGGTTGAGAAGTTTTTTTAGCGTATTTCTCTGTCGCTAATGCCAATCTAAAAACCCCTTCTATGTTAGGGGTAGAAATATTATATTTTTTAGCAAAATCTATAAATGAGCCATAAATTTCTCTAGCTTCTGTTTTTTTGCCTGAATTCACTGCTTGAGCCAAAGAGCCAATAGCAGCTTTTTTACCCTCATAAGCTGTTAGTGTTTCTTGACGCAAATTTTCTTTTGCCTCATCTGTATTTTCGTGAATTCCAGCTTTAACAGCAACTTGCCAAGCCTCCTCAAATAAAGCATTAAATAGTTGATTTGCTCTACTGCCCTCTTTTACTACTTCACCGAATGTATTGCCAGCATCTCTAGGGATTGCTGCTTGATAACCCATTGTAATTATTTGCAAAAACTTATCAAAAAGCATTTTGTTTTGCGGTTTATCTTGCTTAAAACCTATCCCCATATCTTTACAAACTTTTGCTAAAGTGTTTTTTTGTGGTATTGTTAAACCTGAATCAGAACCAATAGAAATGCCGTTTTGAGATATTTTTTCTAAGCTAGAGCTTGTAATTTCTCCCGTTTGAATATTTTTAGTTGCTGGGTGCTCAAGAACCCCACGCACAATAGTTCTATCTGTTCCATTATTGGGCAAATATTTTGCAAATTCTATTGGTATAGAATTATCACCTAAATCAGATTTTAACCCCTCATTACCATTAGGAATATAAACTATAACAGAGTTTCTATCAGTAACTTCATATATTTTATCAGCTAATTCTTTCCATTCTTTTTCAGACTGATTTGCTGTAACCGTTACAAAAACTACATCTTGCCTAGGTGTTTCACTATTAATTTTTGAGGTGTTTATTAAATTATTATGAGGTAAAGAAGTTGAAAAATTATCTTCTTGATTAGCTGAAAATTTCACAGAAATTTCTGAGGCATCCGACCTGTAAGGTGCTAGAGCTTTTTCATCATTATCAAAGCCAAAAATATTATTTTGAGCGTTAGAGTTATTTGCTAATAATGCAAATAGTAAAGTGCCAGAAGCACCCATTCCATAAATACCTATATTTTTTTTTGACATATATTAAGAAAATAAATTTTTTTAACTATATAGTATATTAGTTAAAAAACTATTAACGCCCTCTAAATAAAAGGCTGGCGAATAGGCCGGAGGTAATAGCAATAAAAACAGCTAAAAACCCATAAAAATATGGCTTTTGATGGGCAAAATTGAACATAAAGGCTTCAAAGCCAACTTGTTCAACAATTATTGGCATAGTTTGAAGGCTTTGAAGCAAACCATCGTTAAAGAGATAAATATCAATATTATAAGTGCCTCTAATAATATTTTTTGGGAATTTAATAAATGTTCTAAATAAGGTTTCACCCCAAAATAAAATATCTTCCTTCTTAGAGAAATATAATTGTTGCTCTTGCATAATCTCACTTATTTCAGATGAAATTTTACTTGATGAGTTTTTATCACCCAAATTAGATTCAGAAATAACTTGATATTTAAGATTACTAAAACCAATTTTAAGAGATTTTAACAGAGGTTCGTTTTGAATGGAGCCAATTTCACGCATAGATGAAATTGAATAAAAACTATAAACATCTTTAATTTTTGTATTTTCTATATTTGTCCAGATGCCAGCAACCTTGCCCTTTTTTCGCAGAATATAATTTTTCTTTGGCCCTCTTGCGACAATTATTATATTACCTGCATCATTTCTAGCACCATAAATTAAAACATCTAAACCCTTGAATTTATGATCAATATCAATTTTTCTAGGGTAGGCATCAGCAACAACTGGCCTTGCATTTGAGCTTTCAAAGCAAGCCAAAATTAGTAAAAATATAAAAAAAAGATATTTGCAATTCTTAATCACTATCTATGCTTAAAGAGTATAGGTTTTCAGGCTCTAAAAATAATCCAAAGCCAAGCCTTAAGCATACAGCAAGAATTAAAATTGATAAGAAAAATCTTAATTTTAAGGCTGGGATTTTATTAGACATTCTTGAGCCAAACTGTGCACCAATAACCCCACCAGCTATAAGAATAAGTGCCAAAACCATATCAACTGATTTTGTAGAAACAGAATGCATTATTGTAACTATTGATGAGGTAAAAATAATTTGAAATAGTGAAGTGCCAACCACAATATTAGGTGGCATTTTAAGAAGATATATCATAGCGGGAATCATAAGAAACCCGCCACCTATACCCATAATTGAAACCATAACACCAGCAACTGCACCAATTAAAATTGGTGAAATTAAACTAACTTTTAGCCCTGACTTTTCAAATTCAATAACATAGGGCAGGTGGATATGCTTTAATTTATCGGTTATGTATCTGAAGCCTAAAATATCAACTAGATGGAATTTGAATTTTTTATCTTTTGGTAAATGAGCCTCAAGATGCAGAAGGTTTTTACCACTTTCAATAAACATAAGCCCACCAATTCCGCCAAGAAAAATTACATAGATTAATGATATTGCAATATCAATTTGCCCAAGATTTTTAAGCCAAGCAAAAATTAATATACCAATGTAAGAGCCAACTATACCGCCAATAAGCAAATATAAACCCATTTTAATATCAACATTTTTTCTATACCATTGATTCATAAAACCGGTTACAGATGAGGCAATTATTTGATTAGCAGAAGTTGCAACCGCTACAGAGGGTGGAACGCCAATAAATATAAGAATTGGCGTTACTAAAAACCCACCACCAATGCCAAATAAGCCAGCAAGCAACCCCCCAGCAGTGCCAACCAATAAAAGCAAAAATATATCTATTGGTATCTCAGCAATTGGTAAATAAATAGACATAAATTAGTTTTCAAAATTTGATTTTTCTTTCTCAAAAATAATAACATCACCTCTATCAAGCCCTAATTTTTCAGATATGCCAGCGTTAATTTCTAAAACATATTTAGCTGGGTATATGGAATTTACATAATCAGTTGAAAGTGGCTTTGCATTTTTGGCGATAGATTTAATTTGAAAATCTGAGCCAATGTAAATTATATCAAGGGGTATATAGGTGTTTTGCATCCAAAAATTTCTGATTTTTTCGTCAGGAAATATAAAAAACATTCCTTTGTTTTCTGGCATATTTTTAACATACATTAAGCCAAAAGAGCGTTTGAAAGAATCATCAGCAACATCAATATCAAAATTTATAACTTCACCATTTTGTTTTTTAATTTTAACTTTGCTCATTTTATATTCTGGTTTGTTTTCTTCAGAAAATTCATTATTTATTTTTTCATAAGAAATTTCTCTTCTTTCTTTATCTGCCAAAAAATTCAAATACCAACCTGCAAAAAGTATTGCAATAATTAAAGCAAAGAAGATTAAATTCTTTAATTTCATATATAGTTTTTTCACATTTTTTGCTCAATTAATACTTCAAACCTGCCTTTTGTAAAGATTCCTGAAAGAACTTCAATATAACTATTATTGCTTATATTTTTGAAAATTGTTCTTGGAAGCTCTTTGGTGGGTGAAAGCCCAAGCCTATTAAACATTATTAGAACAGGGCTATAATCATCAAGATTAATATAATATGGAATAAAATTTATATTTTTAGTTTGTTTTAGAAATTCAGTTAAGTCAGCTGGGGTTTTAGTAACTGCAACGAATAAGTAATCAACATCATATTTTTTTGATGGGTGGGATTTTATTAGCCTATTTAATGAGGTTAATAATAGACGATCATAAGTATTAGCAGGGTTATAAAAAAAATATACTACTTGCCTGCTATAACCTTCAGATTCACTTCTGAAATCAAGCACTTGATTATAATTAAGTTTGTAAATTTGGGGCTTAGAAATATTTTTTCTAACTTTAGGAAAATTTTTATCAAGGTTTACTTCAAGCGGAAAAAGAATAGTGTTGGTAATATCTGCAAATTTTGAATCAGAGATAAAATCAGGCATATCATCTTTGTAAAAAACCCAGAAGCCAGAGAAGAATAAAATTATTAATATAAGCCATTTTAACATTGGAGGGGCAGATAAATTATGTTATAAGGCAATTCTATTACATTAAACAAATTATGAAAGTTAAACTTCACAGAATGAGCGGGTTAGGCAATGATTTTCTAATTTATGATGCACGCTCGCAAGAAACTAGCATAAATTCTATTGTTCAAAATATTACGACATTTAGTGATAGAAGTAATTTGCAAACAAAAGGTTGTGATCAATTTATTATAATTAATCACGCACAAGATGCAGATATTTATATGCAAATTTTTAATGCTGATGGCTCTGAGGTTTCTGCCTGTGGTAATGCTACAAGATGCGTTGGGCTTAAAATTTCTGAAGAGCTTTCTAAGAAAATTATCTCAATAAAAACTAACGCGGATAAATTAATTTCTGAAAATTTGGGTGATAATTTAATTTCAGTAAATATGGGAATCCCAAAATTTAATTGGCAAGAAATTCCATTAGCTCAAAATTTTAACTATGATGAAATACCTATAAAAATTAATGGTTTTGCAAGCCCTTCAGTTGTTAATATGGGCAACCCACATATAGTTTTTTTTACTGATGAAATTGATATTAATAATTTTGATGTTGTAAAATATGGCTCACCAATTGAAGAGCATAAATTATTTCCTCAAAAAACTAATGTAGAATTTGCAAAAATTATTGATGCAGAAAATATTAGAATGAGAGTTTTTGAAAGGGGCGTTGGTGAAACGCTTGCTTGTGGCACTGGTGCTTGTGCAACTGCTGTTATCGCTTATAAAAAAGGCTTAGTTAAAAGTGAAGTTAATATTCATATGAATGGCGGAATTCTTAAAATAAAATACCCTGATGAAAATAATCAAGTTATTATGATTGGAAATGTAAAAGATGAAGGTTTGATTTTCTCAGAAATTTGGTGTTCCTAACTAAGCATAGATTTCTACCAGAGTCATATCGAGCGAAGCGAGATATCTAGTTGTTTTATAACTCTATGAGATTTCTCACTTCGTTCGAAATGACGCATAATCTATACTTATTTTGGAATGCCAGAATTAATTTTATATTTAAGCACTTCTTACGCTACCAGATTTTTTATCTGAAGGTTTGTTCCCATAGTTATAATTGCCAGTAACACCATTATTATCATCGCCGAATGAAAAGCCACTTGGCATTAAACTTGCCATTAAATTTTTCGCATTAGTAATAGCTTTTTGAGCATCAGTTAAAGTGTTATTTGGTGCAGTAAATTGTGGCGTTGGAGTTGGCGTAGCGGTAACAGAAATATTATTTGGTTGAGCTTGTGTTGTAACAACTTCTTGAGGTTTGCTAGGTTGAGTTGCAATATTAGCATTAATTTGATTTGATTGGGTAACTACTCTTTCAATATAAGCATCATTTAGGCTTGATGCAGTTTTAAAAAATGCATCTGATGTAGTTGCATCACAACTAAAAACTACATTATTACCTTCTATTGTGAATGCTTTAAATAGTCCCATATTCTCCGCCTCTTTCAAATTTCACTGACTTATTAAGAATATCAATATTATTCTTTATATCTTCTTCAGTATCACCAAATAAATTCTTATCCATTTCTACAAAATTTACTACATCATCTGGGTTGCCATCTCTATGCCTAATTGAATATTTCAATTTTTTTGGATCTAACAAAAAACTTCCGCATAGCTTTTTAACATTAACTATTGTGCAAAGTGCATCGTGAAGGGTTGTTCTTTCAAATTTATCATCACCCATAATTGAAAAAAACTGCTTCGCACCAATTCTTCTTTTATCGCTAGAGCGAACATTTAATATTGCACTGTTAGTATAAAAATAGCCTTTTGCTTTATTTCTTGAGAATAAGCCAGCTTTTAAGGCGTTTTTAAGCATTGGAAATTCATTCGCAACTTTAATGAAATTACTTTCAGGGATAATAAAAACTTTTGCAACTTCCCCAAAAATGCCACCTTCTTTTGCTGTGCTTGTTTTAACCTCTTGTAAATCAAAGGCTTTTTTGATTAATTCTAGCATTTTATCTAATGTCATAAACTCTATTTCTAATAAAAATTATGCCTTGCAAGGCTAAAAAAAAACATTACAAATTGATTATAATTTTATTCTAATTGAAAAAGGTTAATAAACTATTAACATTTTATAAGATTTTTACAATTTTGTTAATTTTTTATTAAAATTTTTTCAATGTAACATCTTTGCAACTAATATGAAAAAAGTCGGTGGATTGGGTAAAGGCTTATCAGCGCTTATTTCTGAGAGGAAAATAGATATAAATTCTATTTCTGAGGCAAATGGCAAACGAGCGGAGCTTCAACTGCAAGATGTTTTTCCAAGTAGATTTCAACCCAGAATTGTTTTTAATCAAGAAGAGTTAGTTGAGCTTTCAGAATCTATCAAAAGAAATGGTGTTGTTCAGCCAATTTTAGTTAGAAAAAGACAAGGGCAGGGCTATGAAATTATAGCAGGTGAGAGGCGTTGGCGTGCATCAAAATTAGCAAATCTATCTAAAATTCCAGCCATTATTCTTGATGTTGATGATAGAGCCGCAATGGAAATTGCCTTGGTTGAAAACATTCAAAGGCAAAATCTAAATGCTTTAGAAGAAGCCGAGGGCTATAAAAGATTAATAAATGAATTTAATTATACGCAAGAGCAATTAGCAGATGTAGTTGGCAAAAGCAGAAGCCATATTACAAATTTACTAAGATTATTAGGTTTACCAGACGCAGTAAAAGATATGCTTAATGATGGCGATATTTCCGCAGGGCACGCAAGGGCAATTTTAGCCGCACCCAATCAAGAAGAGGCGGCAAAGATTGTTGTAAATAAAAATTATTCCGTTCGCCAAACTGAAAATTTAGTCAAAAGGTTAACAGCTGAATCTGGGGCATTTATTGTAAGAAAAAAATCTTACTCTCGTAAGAAAAAAAATGATGATGTAATTGCAATTAATGTTGTTGAAAATTTCGTTATTTCTGAAGGTGAAAATCAGGTTGAAGCAATTTCTTCTGTAAAAGAAAAAGAGCCTGAAATTATTATGATGGAGCAAGAAATATCAGAAAAATCAGGGCTTCAAGTTGAAATCAATAACCAAGATGAAGCTGGTGAAGTTGTTATAAAATATTCATCTATGGAAGAGTTAAATAGAATTTTATTTAAGTTAGAATTTGGTGTTTCTGAGGTTTAGAAGTTTTAATTTCATCTTTGTTTTTCAAAGTTTATGTAAGCATTATAAATATCCTTGGTTTCTTTGATAAATTTTGAGGCATCACAAATAAAGTTTGATATTTTTTTATTTGCATATCTAGATGCTAAGGGGAGAATTCCTATGATTAAGGCTATTGCTGAGCCGGTAAGAGGTGCATTACTTTTTTCAGAGTTATCATTATCTAAAGGTACTAATTGATTAGGTGCTATTTCATTTAACTTTTTAGTGAATATATCATCAAGATGATCTGCGGGAAAAATATTGTGAATGCCATCAGTTACAGGGTTGCAGTTTAGGGTTATTGTATTAATTGGTGTTCTGCCAATGGAGTTAAGGCAGTTGGGGGTAATAATTAAGCATTTAATATTATTATATTTAGCTTTTAATGTGCCTAAATCTAAGTTTGTAGCTAAATTTTCTTTTGCAAAATTTTTTATACTATAAAAGAAGTTGTTGTTAGCTCCGGGTGGGTCATAGATATAAGTTCTCTCAGGGGCTGAAAAATCTAGGCAAGCTAAAAACTGACTAAGCCTTCCACCTAAAGAATGACCGATAAGAATTGGTTTTTCATTATTGCAGTATTTTTGCTGAACCATTTTATAAAATTCTATTGCTTGTGGTAATTGATTAAGGGCTGAATTTGATGCGATATTCAAAATATCTGGAAAATCTTTTGCAAATTCAATGTAAGATGAAAATTTGCTTGATGGGAAGTTAGCCCCAGTTAATGCAACTATAACTTCATTGGTGGATAAATCTTTTATTGCAAAGCCATGAAAACCTGAGCCACTTTCTAAAATAGATTTCTGAGATTTATATGATTCTAAAATTTCATAGTTTTTGTTAAATTTTTTTAGAAATTCTAATTCAATGCTATTAAGATTTCCTGACCTTTTGCCATATGCAAAGCTAAGGCCGGTAAATCTTATAATAAGTTCATCTTCTTTGATTTTTTGTAGGTTATCATTTGCAAAATCTATTTCTAAAGGATTAGTATCAAAAGAAAAGTTATTGGTGGCTTTTCTCCAAAAATTTCCCACAAAAATAACAGATGAAAGGAAAAATAATAATGGAAGTTGATTTTTGAAAGAAAAGTTTAAGGGCTTAAAATTTAACACAATTTATACAAAGTTTATCTTTTTCAAAATCTTAACAAATTATAATTTGCAAAAATTTCAGTAATTATCTATATCAATTAGCAATTGTAAATTTAGAAAAATTTATGTCAAAAGAAATTATTAAAAAAGAAAGGCCAATTTCCCCTCATTTACAGGTTTATAGGCCTCAAATTACTTCAATGATGTCTATCACGCACAGGGCAAGCGTGGTTGCAACCTATTTTATGCTTATATTTTTCGGGCTTTTTGTTTACGCATATGCTTTTATGCCTGACTTGGAATGCCTAGGCTGGCTTATAAATAGTGATGATGGGGCTATTTTACTAAAGGCAATATTAATTCCGTATAGTTTTGTATTAGTTTTCTATTTTTTATCAGAAATAAGGCACATATTCTGGGATTTGGGAATTGGTTTTGAGCTTCAAACAGCATACAAATCAGCTTGTGCAATTCTTGCTGGAACTCTAACAATACCAACATTAATCTGGATTATTATATTTTTAGCTTAACATATTGAATTTATATGAAAAAATCACGCAACCCAAAATCAATTAAAGCTACGGGGCAGGGGGCTCACTCGTGGTTAATGCATTTCAAAACTTCTATTGCGAATTTGTTTTTAATACCTTGGTTTGTCATATCTTTGATATTAATTGCAAAGGGGTTTTATAAAGGCGTTGATGAATGGTTAAAGCAACCAGCAAATGCATTAATTTTAGTTCTATTTTTTGCTAATAATTTATATCATAGCACTCACGCTATGAAGGTTATTTTTGAAGATTATATAAGTTGTGAAAAATCTAAATTAATTTTAATTACAATAATTGAATTTCTAGCTGTAATCTTATTCTTGGCGGTTATTTTTGCGGTGGCAAATATTTATTTTAACTTTTCGGTTTAGATGGGGGGCTTAGGGTTTAGGGCTTAGGGATTAGGGATTGGGGGTTTTTGTCATCTTGAGTGAAACGAAAGATCTGGATTTTTCGCTATGCTCAGAATGACCTTATTAGTAACTTTCTAATAATTCTTTAGTAAGAAATATAAATAATTATAATTAAAAAAATTATGAAATCTTATAATATAGTAAATCACGAATATGATGCGGTAGTTGTTGGTGCTGGCGGTGCAGGCTTAAGGGCAACGCTCGGCCTTGTTGAAAAAGGGCTTAAAACGGCTTGTATAACTAAGGTTTTTCCAACTCGTTCTCATACGGTTGCAGCACAAGGTGGCATTTCAGCTGCACTTGGCAATATGACAAAAGATGATTGGCGTTGGCATTATTATGATACCATAAAAGGCTCTGACTGGCTTGGTGATCAAGATGCTATTGAATATATGTGCAAAAATGCTGTACAAGCGGTTATTGAGCTTGAGCATTATGGTGTTCCATTTTCAAGAACTCCAGAAGGAAAGATTTATCAACGCCCATTTGGCGGTATGACCACTGAATTTGGTGAAGGGCCAGCGGCGGTTCGCACTTGTGCAGCAGCGGATAGAACAGGACATTCAATATTGCATACATTATATCAGCAATCACTTAAGCATAAGGCGGAATTTTTTGTTGAATATTTCGCCCTTGATTTAATTATGGATGAAACTGATGGAAGTTGCAAAGGCGTTGTTGCTTGGAATTTAGATGATGGTTCAATCCATATTTTTAGGGCTCATATGGTAATTTTAGCAACTGGTGGCTATGGCAGGGCTTATTTTTCTGCAACTTCTGCCCACACCTGCACAGGCGATGGCGGTGGAATGGCTATTCGCGCGGGGCTTCCAATGCAAGATATGGAATTTACTCAATTTCACCCAACTGGTATTTATGGTTCTGGCTGTTTGATTACAGAAGGTGCAAGGGGAGAAGGTGGAATTCTGCGTAATTCAGAAGGTGAAGCCTTTATGGAAAGATACGCTCCAAAGGCTAAAAACTTAGCATCTCGTGATGTTGTTTCTCGTGCAATGACTATTGAAATAATGGAGGGCAGGGGCGTTGGTGCAAATAAAGATCACATTTTCTTGCATCTTGACCACCTTGACCCTGAGATTTTACACAAAAGATTACCCGGTATTTCTGAAACTGCAAAAATATTTGCAGGCGTTGATGTTACTAAAGAGCCAATTCCAGTTCTGCCAACGGTGCATTATAATATGGGTGGTATTCCAACAAATTATCATTGTGAAGTAGTAACATTGGAAGGCAATAACCCAGATCATATCGTTAGAGGTTTAATGGCTATTGGTGAGGCTGGTTGTATATCTGTTCACGGTGCAAATCGCTTAGGTTCAAACTCACTCTTAGATTTAGTGGTATTTGGCAGGGCGGCGGCACTTAGATGTGCTGAGGTGGTGAAGCCGAACTCCCCACATAAAAAACTTCCTCAAAATGTTGTTGATAAGATATTAGCAAGATTTGATGCTATAAGAAACTCAAATGGCAATGTTAAAACTTCTGAAGTTAGATTGATGATGCAAAAAACAATGCAAGAAAAAGCCGCTGTTTTCCGCACTGAAGAAACTATGCTAGAAGGCATTGACCAAATGCAAAAAATTTACGAAGCAAATAAAAATTTAATTGTTAAAGATAAAGGTTTAATCTGGAATTCTGACTTGGTTGAGGCCTTGGAGCTTCAAAATTTAATACCACAAGCTATGGTTTCAATCGCATCTGCTCTTAATAGAAAGGAAAGTAGGGGTGCGCACGCTAGGGAAGATTTCAAAGAAAGAGATGACGCAAACTGGCTAAAACATACACTTGCTTGGGTTGATGAAAATGGCACTGTAAGCATTGATTATCGCCCTGTTCATATGTATACCCTAACTGATGAAGTTGATGTAGTGCCTCTTAAGAAAAGGGTTTACTAGTTTATGTTTAGTCATCCTGAGCAAAGCGAAGGATCTTAGATGTTTCGCTACGATTAACATGACAAAAACTAGTCTTGAATACTATATAATATTTTTGTTTATGCAAAATCTAGCTACAAAACAAGATATCAAAGAATTAGAATATAGAGGCTTACTATAAAAGGGAGTGTTCACTATACATAGATGGATCTGTCATTACCCGAATTTTTATAAAGATATCAATCTTTATAAAAATTATAGGGTAATCTAAATCAATAGGTTAATGGATCGCCCTATAGTTGCTACGCAACTCGGGCGATGACAATCTATACATAGTGAAAACTCCCCTATAAAAATGGGGGCTATGCTTGTTGCGGCAGTTAGCGTATTAGCAATCTTAATGAAAATTGTTTAATCCTTATAAATCAAATGGTTACAAATTTTGCTTTTTAGGGTTTGACAAACCTAGCTATTTACCTTAATTCACCTTTAGAAATTTATAAAGATATTCCTATGAAACGCACATATCAACCTAGTAATCTCGTTAGAAAAAGAAGGCACGGCTTTCGTGCAAGAATGGAAACACTCGGTGGCAGAAAAGTTATTGCTGCTCGCAGGGCAAGAGGCAGAAAGCGTTTAAGTGCCTAATATTTCCTTTATATAATATCAATCTCACTTGGTAGGTGTTGAGCAGTAGCTCTTAGATTGAAAGCTAAAGTATCAAATTCTTTAATTCTAATTGCAATTTTGCTTTGCTTTCTCTTCATTTTTTAGAAACTCTTAAATGGAGCTACCAATGTACGAAGATGAAGATTTTGAAGAAGAACAATCACCAAAAATTCGCACATTAAAAAATAGAAAACAATTTTTACTTTTAAGTAAAAAGGGTAATAGAATTTCTACCAGTGGGCTAGTTTTGGAATTCGCTAAAAGAGATGTTTTTGAAGCAGAAGAAACTGAAGCAAAGAAAATTGCTAATGATTATTCATTCAGCAATTTAACTGAATTTCAAAATTCTAAAACTTCACCTGAAATTGGTTTTACCGCATCTAAAAAAGTGGGCAGTGCAGTTTATAGAAATAAAGCAAAAAGAAGGCTTAGGGAAGCTGCAAGGGAAGTTCTAAAACATAACCCAAAATTATTTAAGCGGAATTATAAATTTAATATCATCGCAAGGCATAACGCTATTGATAGAGAATTTACTAGCCTAGTTAGAGACTTAAAATACGCATTACATAATGTTAAATAGAGGCTGGTGGTAAAGTTGAAAATTTTACTACCCCCCCACCTTTCAGACTAATGAAATATCTTTTTAAGTTTTACAAAATATTTATTTCGCCTTTATTACCGCCGAGTTGCAGGTTTTACCCAACTTGTTCTGAATATGCAAGTGAAGCTATTGAAAAATATGGAATAATTAAAGGTGGAATTTTAGCAATTTATCGTATATTGAGGTGCAACCCTTGGGGCGGTTCTGGATATGACCCTGTTCCTGAAAGGCTTGAAAATAAAGATAAGAATTAAGAATATGGAATCAACTGCTAGATTGCTACTTGCGCTATTTCTCTCAATGGCGGCGATATATTTATGGAATCATTATTATGTAAATCCAAAGATGAAAGAGGCGGAAATTGCCCTCAAAGCGAAGCAAAAATCTATTATTGATGAAGAAAAACTAAGCACGCTAGAAATTAATTCTAAAAATTCTTTATCTAGCCTAACTGAAAATGAATTTGAAAAAGATTTTCCCGTAGAAAAAAAGAAAATATTAAAGGGTTTTTTTCCTAGAAAAAAAATCATTAAAAATGACTTTAAGGATAATTTAAGAGTAAAAATTAGCTCCAAAGATTTAGAGGGCTCAATTAACCTGCAAGGCTTGTTAATTGATGATTTGACCCTAAAAAATTATAGGCAAAGCCTTGATAAAAATTCTGAAAATGTAGTTTTGCTTTCACCAAAAAATACGAAAGAATTATATTTTTTAAGATCTGGCTGGGTTTCAAAAGGGGCAGCAAAAATTAAAACGCCAGATGAAAATTCAATATGGAAAATTTCCTCAAAAAATAAGATATTATCTGAAAATAAACCTTTGGAATTTAGCTGGGATAATGGTCAAGGAGTAATCTTCAAGCAAAAAATATCTCTAAATAAAAAATATTTATTTGATGTTGTGCAATCTGTAAAAAATCTTTCAGGTGTAGATGTAAAATTATCCCCATTCGCGCTTGGCAATAGAATTGTTGAAAACCGCGAGAGCGTTTTTATCTCTCACGAAGGTGCAATTGCCTATGCTGAAGGCGAAATTAAAGAGGAAAAATATTCAAGCCTTTCTGAAGAAGGTAAAAAAGAGTATAGAAAAACAAATGGCTGGGCTGGTATAACTGATAAATATTGGCTAACAGCAATAATTCCGCAAAATAGTAATGAGGGGCTGTTTGATATTAGGTTTAATCATTATCGTTCAAGCCAAAAAGATAGATATCAAGTGGATTTAATGGGTGAAAATATTTCAATTAAAAATGGTGATGAGGTTAATTACAAATTTAACTTTTTCACAGGCTCTAAAAAGTTAAAACTTCTTGAAACTTATTCTAAAGAATTAGATGCAAAACTTTTTGATAGGGCAATAGATTTTGGCATTTATTATATAATAACAAAGCCAATTATGGAGGCTTTATATTTCTTCAATAAATACTTAAATAATTTAGGTTTAGCGATTATGGCTTTAACAATTTGTGTTCGCTTATTGTTATTTCCGGTGGCTAATAAGGCCTATAACTCAATGGCGAGAATGAGAAAACACATGCCTGAAATTCAAAGGCTTAAAGAAAAATATAAAAAAGATAGCCAAAAACTTGGCGTTGAGATGATGAAATATTATAAAGATCATAAGATAAACCCCTTAAGTGGCTGCTTTCCTCTTTTTATTCAAATTCCAATATTCTTTTCTTTATATAAAGTTCTTTATGTAACAATTGAAATGAGGCACGCACCATTTTTTGGCTGGATTAAAGATTTATCTGAAAAGGACCCAACTAATATTCTCAATTTATTTGGTTTAATACCTTATGATGTGCCTGCTTGGCTTCCAGCACTTGGTATTCTGCCTATTTTATACACAATCACTATGATACTTCAGCAGAAATTAAACCCGCCGCCAAGTGATGAAACGCAAAGAATTGTTATGGCTTGGATGCCTTGGATTTTCTTGTTTGTATTCGCAAGTTTTGCTTCTGGTTTAGTTATTTATTGGATTTGGAATAATATTTTATCCATTTTACAGCAATGGGTTATTACTAGAAGAGTTGAAGAAGATAAAAAGGCTTAAAAATATATGAAAAATATACTTGTAATTGGCTCTGGCGGTAGAGAGCACGCATTTGTTAAAACTCTTAAAAAATCAAAAAATTTAGGAAAGCTCTATGCTTTGCCTTCAAATGCTGGAATTTCAGAAGATGCAATTAGTGTTTCAAATATTAAGCAAAATGATTTTGTATCTATAGAAAAATTCTGCTTGGAATATAAAATTGATTTCGTTTTAGTAGGCCCAGAACAGCCCTTAGTTGATGGTATTGCTGATTATTTATCTGAAAGAAATATCAAAGTTTTTGGTGCTTCAAAAAGTGCGGCAAGGCTTGAAGGCTCAAAAGATTTTATGAAATTTATCGCGACAAAATATAATGTTCCAACCGCTGAATATCAAACTTTTAGCGATAGAGAAAAAGCATTAGATTATGTTCGCAAAAAGGGTGCGCCAATAGTTATAAAAGCTGATGGCTTGGCGGCTGGCAAGGGTGTTACAGTTGCAATGAGCTTGCAAGAAGCTGAAAATGCAATATCAGAGGCATTTGCCGGTAAATTTGGCAGTGCTGGTAATAAACTTGTTATTGAAGAGTTTTTGCAAGGTGAAGAGGCAAGTTTTTTTGTGGTTACTGATGGCAAAACCGCTCTTGAATTTTGTTATGCACAAGATCATAAAAGGGCGTTTGATAATGATAAAGGCCCCAATACTGGTGGAATGGGAACTTACTCCCCGGCACCTATTGTTACAAATGAAGTTAGGGAAAAAGTTTTTAATCAAATAATTTACCCAACATTAAAGGGTTTGCAGGCAGAAGGGATAAATTATAAAGGCTTTTTGTTTGCGGGCTTAATGATTGATAAATTGGGCAATCCAAAGTTGATTGAATATAATATCAGAATGGGTGATCCAGAAACGCAAGTTATTTTACCTCGCTTAAAAACTGATTTGGTTGAGATTATTGAAGCAGTTTGTAATGGAAATTTAGCAGAAATTGGCAAAATTGAATTTGAAAATAAACACGCTTTATGTGTGGTTATGGCTGCAAATGGCTACCCTGAAAATTATGAAAAAAATTGTGAAATTGATTTATCAGAAGCCATAAATTTAGAAGATGTAACTATTTTTCACGCTGGCACCGCACTTGATGAAAAGGGTAATTTAATCTCAATAGGTGGCAGGGTGCTTGGGGTTACAGCTATTGGAAGTGATTTATCAATAGCAAAACAAAAGGCTTATGAAGCAGTTAAAAAAATAAAATTTCCGAAAGGGTTTTATAGAAATGATATAGGCTTCAGGGCAATTTGATTTCCTTAGCTAAAAATTCCTTTATCCTTATCTTTGGAAAATAAATTATCAAAAAATGGTGGGGAAAGATTGCCTAAATCGGCAATATTTGCTTTGCTGGCAAGTGCAAGGCCGGCTGATGCCATTAAGCAACCGCCTATCATTTTAGCAACTGTTGCAGCGGCTTCTGCATCTTCTTTAGCTTTTTTTTCTGAGGATTCTTTAATTTGAGCAATATCAGCTTTGGCTGTATTTGCTAAATCAGAAATATATTTATCAATTTCAGATTTAAGAAGGTTTGGAAATTGTGCTTGAAGTTCTGTTAATAATTTTTCTTTTAAGGCTTCTAATTGTTTTGGGTTATCTGCAATGCCATCCTTTGGGGCTTCATCATTGCTAGATTTGCCATTGGTTAATTTTTCTTGAGCTTCATTAGAAAAATTCTCAGCGGTTTGATAAACTGCCTTATAAAAATCAAGAGCCACCTGAGTTAAAGTAGGGTTTCGTTTCATCAATTCCGTAGGGTTGATGCCATCAAAAATAGATGCATCTTGGTTAATCCTGAACGCAGTTAATTCATCAAATTCTAGTTTATCTTCTGTAATTTTACTAACCATTAAAATTTTTTATAATTCTACAAATTTTACTATAACACAAAATAGTTAAAATTTTGTTAAGGTTTCATCAATATTAAGGGCGATATATTATGCGGTTGATTTTACGCTTTAGTTCTCCCCCTGCTAGCGTGGGGAGTTAGAGGGGGGTGATAAGCGGTAAACCCTTTTTAAGAGCTTATCTTAACCACACCCCCTCCTTTATCCTCCCCCGCTAGCAGGGGAGGAATAATGAGTTTATTACTACTTCAATAGCTTATTAACTATAATATATCTCCTTTATCAATATTTCTTGATTTAATCATACTGGGTTTGTATAGAATGAGTCTGAAATTTTTATTACTAAATCAAATAGTAGGTTCAAAATGTCTGCGGAACAAAATCTCAAGAAAAACACTTATGAATATGGTGCAAATGCGGCTTATATTGCTGAAATGTATGAGCTTTATTTGAAAAACCCTTCCTCAGTTTCAGCGGATTGGCAACAATATTTCTCTAGCTTTGGGGATTCTATTGCAGATCTTACTTATGATTTTATTGAAAACCCTTGGGGTAAAGATAGAACCCAAATTGTTGGCTATTCTCCTAAAGATTTTTCATATGAAAGAAGAAGGGCTGGAAATGGCAGAAGAAAAGAAGATAAACTTGGTAAAGGTGGTGTTCCGCAAGAAGTTTTAGATTCCATTAACGCTCAAATGTTAATCTCAGCTTATAGGGCAAGGGGGCATTTAATAGCTAATCTTGACCCACTAGGTTTAACGGTTAATCACTCCCACCCAGAGCTTGACCCTGCAAGATATGGCTTTACAGAAGCTGATTATAATCGCCAAATTGCAGTTGGTGGTTGGCTTGGATATGACAAACTTACACTAAACGAAATTCTTGCGATTCTTAAATCAACCTATTGTAATACATTCGCTATTGAATATGTGCATATTCAAAGTGAAGAAAAAAGAAAATGGCTTGAAGATAGAATTGAAACTTCACTCGGAAAGCCAAATTTATCAGCGGAGCAGAAAAAGCATATCCTTAAATTATTAGTTGAAACCGTTGGTTTTGAAGAGTTTTTACACAAAAAATATCCCGGTACAAAAAGATTTTCATCTGAAGGTGGTGATGCCTTAATGCCAGCTTGTGATGCAGTTGTTACAAGGGCAGCAGAGCTTGGTGTTGAAGAAGTTGTTATTGGAATGCCCCATCGTGGCAGGTTAAATGTTTTAACCGGTTTTATGGGTAAGCCTTATGTTGCAATGCTTTCAGAGTTTAACGGAAACTTGGCACTACCTGATAATATTAACTCATCAGGTGATGTGAAATATCACCAAGGCTTTTCTAGTGATAAAGAATTTGGCGGCAGAAATGTTCACCTTTCACTAACTTCTAATCCCTCTCACTTAGAGGCTGTGAACCCAGTGGTAGCTGGTAAAGTGCGTGCTAAGCAAGATCAAAAAAATGATAAAAATCGTGAAAAAGTTTTAGGGCTATTATTACACGGTGATGCGGCTTTTTGTGGGCAGGGTATAGTGGCTGAAACCTTTGCTATGTCTGAGCTTGAAGCATATTCAACCGGTGGTACATTTCACATTGTAGTTAATAACCAAGTTGGTTTTACAACTTCGCCTCAATATGGTCATAAATCGCCTTATCCAACAGATTTTGCAATGATTGTTCAAGCACCAATCTTCCATGTGAATGGTGATGACCCTGAAGCCGTTGTTCACGCTTGCTTTATCGCCGCTGAATATAGGGCAATTTATAAACAAGATGTAGTGCTTGATATTTGGTGCTATCGTAAACATGGCCACAACGAGGGTGATGAGCCTCGTTGGACTCAACCAAAAATGTATAAAGTTATTGATTCAAAAGAAACTCCTCGAGAAGTTTATGCAAAAAGGCTAATTGCTGAGGGCGTAATTACTGAGGCGGATTTTGAACAAATGAAACAGAATTTCTATGATAGGTTAGAAAAGGCTTATCAAGGTTCAAACTCTTATAAGCCAGAAAAAGCAGATATGCTTGAAGGAAAATGGAGTGGTTTAACGCAAAAATTCGGTGAAGCAGCAAAAATTGAAACTGGTGTTAACATTGATAAACTCAAAAAAATTGGTAAAAAATTAGCTGAAGTTCCTCAGGGCTTTAATATTCACAAAGGTGTTGAAAGGGTTTTAGCTGGAAGAAAGCAAATGATTGAAACTGGAGAAAATCTTGATTGGGCTATGGGTGAGGCATTGGCATTCGGCTCAATTCTTCTTGAAGGAAAGCCAATCCGTTTTACTGGGCAAGATGTAATTCGTGGAACATTCTCGCATCGTCATTCTGGTGCTTGGGATACGCAAACGGAAGAATTATTCTTCCCTATGAATAACATAGAGCCTAATCAGAAGGCAAAAGCTGAGATTGTAAATAGCTTACTTTCAGAATTTGCAGTGCTTGGTTATGAATATGGTTATTCTCAAGCAGAGCCTAACGCACTTGTTCTATGGGAAGCTCAATTTGGTGATTTTGTGAATGGTGCTCAAATTATTATTGATCAATTTATCACCTCTGCGGAAATAAAATGGCTTAGAATGAGTGGTTTGGTTATGCTTCTTCCTCATGCTTATGAAGGGCAGGGGCCAGAGCATTCTTCGGCTCGTTTAGAGCGTTTTTTACAGCAATGTGCTGAAGAAAATATTATCGTTGCGAACTGCACTACACCTGCAAATTATTTCCACATTTTGCGTCGCCAAGTTTGTAGGGATTTCAGAAAGCCGTTAATTATGATGTCGCCAAAATCTTTACTTCGTCATAAATTAGCAGTTTCAAAGCTGGAAGAAATGGCAGAAGGCTCAACCTTTAAGCGTGTTCTTCCTGAGATTGATAGCCTTAAACCTGATGCAAAAATTAAGAAATTAATCATCTGCTCAGGTAAAGTTTATTATGACTTACTTGAAGAAAGAAGAAATAAAAAAATTGATGATATTGCTATCATTCGCTTGGAGCAATTTTATCCATTCCCAGATCAATCTCTTGCAGAGGAAATCTCAAAATATAAAAATGCTGAAGTGGTTTGGGTTCAAGAAGAGCCTGAAAATATGGGTGCTTGGCAATTTGTTGATAGAAAATTAGAAAAGGTTTTAGTTGAGTGCAAATCTAAATCAACTCGCCCTCGCTACATTGGTCGCCCTGCAGCTGCTGCAACAGCTTGTGGTTATATGAAGGTTCATAAGCACCAGCAAGATTTACTAATGAAAGAAGCACTTAGTTAGTATCGGGTTAGTGCAAGTGGCAAGTTATTAGTCCCCTCTTACTTATGTAGAGGGGTGTTTGGGTGTTGGATTTAATATAAATATGGGGTTGAAGCCTATTTAAGCTAAATAACCAAATCGCCTTGTCTAATTATTTTAATTTCTTGAGATGTGAAATCTGCGACGGTTGAGGGTTTGGAAAATAAGCATTTTCCGCCGTCTAAGGCAAAATTTATTTCTTTATCTTTAAGAGCATTTATTGCTTCTTCGCAAGTAGTGTTATCTTTTCCGCCTGATAAATTTGCACTGGTTGCCGCAATCGGAAAATCAAGCATATCAAGCATTTCTAGTAGTGTTTTATGATTGGGTATTCTTAACCCTAAAGTATCATTATTGTTATTTAGAAAAGGCGATAGGTTAGAATTATCCTTTTTTTTCAACACCATAGTTAAAGCGCCCGGAAGATATTTATCTGCATAAGATTTTGAACGCTCATCAAATTCAAGGAATTTTTCTGCAATTTTAATTTTTGAGACCATAATTTGTAACGGTTTATCAAAATTTCTGCCTTTAATTTCATAAATTTTTTGGACAGCATTGTTATTTCTTGCATCACAAGCTATTCCATATACAGTTTCTGTTGGAATTATTACAACTTCTCCATTATATAGAGCTTCAGAAATAATTTTAGAGTTAACAATTTTCATGGCTGATTATTATAAATACTTAAAAAAGTTTTTGTTTTTATTTCCTGCGGAATTTTCTCATAATTTAGCAATATTTGCCCTTGAAAATGAGCTTGTGCCAGACCAAGCAAAATATTGCAATAAAAAATTAGAAATTTCAATAGCTGGCTTAAATTTTAGAAATCCTGTAGGTTTAGCTGCTGGCTTTGATAAGAATGCTAATTGTATTGGCAATTTGATGAGGCAAAATTTCGGCTTTGTAGAAGTTGGAACGGTAACCCCTATACCGCAGGAAGGCAACCCAAAGCCAAGATTATTCAGGCTTACAGAAGATGAGGCAATAATTAATAGGCTTGGTTTTAATAATAAAGGGGTTGAGATTTTTTCTCAAAGGCTAAGGCAATGGAAGTTTGGGAATTTTTTAGCTAATGACTTTTTAGTTGGTGCAAATATTGGTAAAAATAAAAATTCTCCCAATGATGCCTCAGATTACTTAACCTGCCTTGAAAAAGTATGCGGCCTTTGTGATTATATAACGGTTAATATTTCATCACCTAATACGCCAAATTTAAGAGAGCTTCAAAAAAAGGAAAATTTAGAAAATCTAGTTAAGCCATTATTAAAAAGAAGAGATGAAATTACAAAAAAGCTCTCTGTAAAATGCCCGATTTTTATAAAAATTTCACCAGATGAAGATGATGAAGGGTTTAATAACATCGCACAAGTTTGTTTAGAAAATAATGTTGAAGGTGTTATAATAAGCAATACTACAATTAAAAGAAATTTAGGAAAAAACAAAGCCTTTGCAGATAAGCATCAGCAAGGTGGATTAAGCGGAAAGCCCCTCTTTTCAATTTCAAATAAAGCCTTAAGTAAATTTTATAAAATCACAGAAGGTAAAATTCCTATCATTGGGGTTGGCGGAATTGCCTCTGCGGAAGATGCCTATAAAAAAATTAGGCTTGGTGCTTCTGTGGTGCAATTATATTCAAGCCTTATTTATCAAGGTTTTTCATTGGTTAATGAAATTAACAGAGGCTTAGTAGAGCTTCTAGAAAAAGATGGTTTTAGAAATATAAAAGATGCTGTTGGCGTTGATAATTTATAATGTTGTTATTTGTATATTTTTATGAAAGAAAATCCACTTCTTAAAATTCCTTTTGAAAATAATGGTGTTCCACCCTTTGATAAAATCAAGGCAAAGCATTTCTTGCCAGCACTTACAGAGGCAATGAAAATTGGCAAAGAAGAAATTGAGGAGATTAAAAAAGTTAAAAATCCAAATTTTGAAAATGTAATTGAGGCAATGGAAAAATCAGGGGAATTGCTGAATTATGTTTCCTCAGTTTTTTACCATTATGATAGTGCGGTTAATAATGAGGAAATTCAAAAAATTGCTCTGGAATTCAAAACAAATCTAACAAAGCATTATAGCGATATTTCTTTAGATGCAGGGCTTTTTAAGCAAATAAAAGCAGTTTATGATAAAAAAAGCGAATATAATTTAAGCGAAGAGCAGAAAATTTTGCTTGATGATTCTTACAAATCATTCGCAAGAAATGGTGCTTTGCTTAATGATAATGATAAGGAAACCCTTAGAAAAATTGATGAAAAACTTGCGGAGCTTAATAATAAATTTGGTGAGAATTTACTCGCAGAAACTAATAAATTTAAGTTATATGTGAATGATGAAGCAGAGCTTGCAGGATTGCCAGAAGGTGCAAAAATCCAAGCGTTAGAGGCTTCTCAAGAAGAGGAAAAGCCAGAAGGCAAATATCTATTCACCCTTCACGCACCAAGTGTTGTGCCAGTTTTAACTTATGCGGAAAATCGTAATTTAAGAGAAAAAATTTGGCGTGCATTTTCAACAAGGTGCAAATCAGGGGAGTTTGATAACAGGGCTGTATTACTTGAAATTGTTAAGTTAAGAGATAAAAGAGCAAAAATTTTAGGCTATAAAAATCACGCTGAATATGTTCTTGAAGAAAGAATGGCAAAAAATTCTGCAAATGTAATTTCAATGATAGAAAATTATAAAAATATCGTTAAAAAGCCTGCTGAAAAAGAGCTTTTGGAGCTTCAAGAATTTGCTAAATCAAAATATAATGTAACTGAAATTAAGCCTTGGGATATAGGTTTTTATTCTGAAAAGTTAAAGAATGAAAAATATGGTTTTAATGGTGAAATGCTAAGGCCTTATTTTCAGTTTGAAAAGGTTAGAAATGGTGCTTTTGAAGTTGCTTCAAAACTCTATAATTTAGAAATTTTACAATCTAAAAATTATCCTATTTATAATGATGATGTTGAAGTTTTTGAAGTGAAAGACGCAAAAACTAAAGGTTTAATAGGCATTATTTACACTGATTACTTCCCAAGAAAAACAAAGCGAGGCGGTGCGTGGATGGATAATTACATCACGCAGGCAAGATATGAAAATGGTGATAGAAAACCGCCAGTTATAGGCAATCACGGCAATTTTACAAAGCCCACTAAAGATAAACCTTCGCTACTTACAATGGAAGAAGTGCTTACACTTTTTCACGAGTTTGGACATGGGCTTCACGGGCTTCTTTCAAATACAAAATATAAATCGCAAGCCGGAACTTCAGTTAAGTGGGATTTTGTAGAGCTTCCTTCACAAATTATGGAAAACTGGGTGAAGGAAAAAGAAGTGTTAGATTTATTCGCAAGACATTATGAAAGTGGCGAGTTAATTCCAGAGGATTTAGTTCAGAAAATGAAAGATGCGGATAATTTTAGAGCTGCAACCGCCTTTTTACGCCAGATGCAACTTTCATATTTAGATATGATGTGGCATATGGCATCGCCTGAAAATATTTCAGATGTTGAAAAATTTGAATATGAAATTTGCAAAGATTTTTATTTACTAAACCCTGAAGGCTCACTTAACTCTACAAATTTTTCTCATATTTTTGATGGTGGATATTCGGCTGGCTATTATAGTTATAAATGGGCGGAAATCTTAGATGCTGATGCGTTTGAAGCCTTCAAAGAAAATGGCTTATTTAATAAAGAAATTGCCAAAAAATTTAGGGAATTACTTGAAAGTGGTGGCTCAAGAGATCCGGAAAAATTATATATAATTTTTAGAGGCAGAAAACCTGATCCAAACGCTTTACTAAGAAGGGAGGGGCTGATTTAGCCTTGCTAATTTTGCTATTCCAAATGCGGTTAGTTCTTTTTCCTTACTGATTTTTATTTTATGCTTCAAATGAGATTTTTGCATTTGCATTAAAATTTTACTTGAAGAAACTCCGCCATCAATTTTAATTTCATTAATTTTAATTTTTGTATCTCTTTCAATTAAATTAATCATATTTTTTACTTGTAAACATAAGGTTTCATAAGCTGCAAAGGCTATATCTGCTTTTGTGTTTGCAAGGCTAATACCTGAAATTAAAGCTCTTTTTTGCATATTCCAGCTAGGGCTTGCCTCGCCAGAAAAGCAATTTTCAAAATTTATACCAGAAGAATTTTTTACAGAAGCAACTAATTTATCAAGTTCTTTAGGGCTTTCTGCTAATCCTAGGTTTTTTACTAACCAATTAATCATTGAGGCACAATCATAAATACAACCCTCCAGTGCATAGGTAATTTTATTATTAATTCCCCAGCCTATAGTAGTTAAAAAGCCATTTTTAGAGTGGATAATTTTTGAACCAATATTTGCCAATAAAAAGCAGCCAGTGCCATAAGTGATTTTTGCATCGCCTGCTTGCAAGCAATTATTACCATATAGAGAGGCTTGCTGATCACCTAAAATTGCAGTTATTGGAATTTCTGAGCCAAAGAATTTCTTATCTATATTGCCAAAATTGCAGGAGGAGTTTTTAACCTCAGGAAGAATTTCTCTCGGAATAGAAAAAATTTTTAGAAGCTCATTATCCCAGTTAAGTGTTTTTATGTTAAAAATAAGTGTTCTTGAGGCGTTAGAGTAGTCAGTAAAGTGGGATTTTCCATTAGTTAAATTCCATAAAAGCCAAGTATCAATAGTTCCAAATAAAATATTTTTTGTTTTTGGCTTTAGATTTTGTAAAAGCCAATTTATTTTTGTGGCGGAAAAATAAGGTTCAATTTTCAACCCAGTTTTTTCGTTAATAATTTTAGAGTAGCCTTTGCTTGTAAGGGTTTTACAGAGTTTTTCTGTTCGCCTATCTTGCCAAACTATGGCGTTAAATATGGGTTTTCCTGTAAATTTATTCCAAATAATTGTTGTTTCCCTTTGGTTTGTAATGCCGATTGCAGAAATATCTTGAGCAGATAAATTTTCTTTATTCAAAATATCCTTTATGGCTTTAATGCTGTTGTTAAGAATTTCTTCAGGGTTTTGTTCAACAAGATTTTCATCAGGATAAATTTGAGTTATCGGATATTGCGAATAACAAATTTTTTGATTTTTTGAATTGAATAAAATAGCTCTTAGGCTTGAAGTTCCAATATCTAAAGCAATTATATATTTTTCTTTTTTCATAGAAGTTATATTTTGTTAAAAAACCCATTTTGGCAGAAATTTACAAAATAATTTTGGATTTTTTTAGCGAGGATATTTTTACTTAAGTTAAATTTCTTTCTAAATAAATCAATGGCTTGGTTTAGGCTTTGGCTTTTTGAAAGATATTTCAAAAAATAATATTCATCTTTAGTTAAATTATAGCGTTTTAGCTCATTATTGTTCCTAACAATAAAAATATATGAAGTGATTTTTTTAACCTCTGATTGATTATTTTTTCTAAATTCACTTAAATAATCCTCAACATTATAATTATATTTTTTTAGAGAATATGCTGTTCTTAAATGAAATTTTTGGTTTAACAATTCATCTTCAGAAAATTTAGATAAATCTTCAATTGTAAAGGCAGGGCTATCTTTTGCTTGAAAAACTTTTATAATTTCTGACTCTAAATCAGCAATTTCTGAGGCGATTTTATCAGGGCAGTTTTTCTTTATAAATTTGGCAAAATTAATCGGATAAACATCTAAATTATAAAATTTAGAAGGGTTTTTCTTAATGTAAGAATAAACTAAACCATAAAAAAATGATAATTTATTTTGCTGAATAAAATAATTTTGTGTTATTGGGTAATCTGCGATAATTGCTTTACTAAGCCTTTCTTTATAGCCGTAAATATAAACATTAAGCTGTTCAGAGCTAAGGTTTTTGTTGCTTTTAAGGTTCTGCAAAACAAAAGTTTCATTATTACCAATGATAGATTTTACAAGGTTTTCTAATATTTTTTTGTTACTTGGCATTTTTTGCTTATTAAATAAAGTTGCACTCAAAGTCATTTCGAACGAAGTGAGAAATCTGGTTAGTTTATATTCTTTCTAGATTTCTCGCTTTGCCAGAAATGAAGAATATAATTTATTTCAAAAAATCGCTCTAGCCTTGTTAATTTCGCTTTCTAAAACAGCAAATTCAGGAATTTTATTATCCCATTCCAGCATAGTTGAAATTTTACCTTTTTGAGAAATAGTATAATTATATAAATCCCAAACTTCATTAATTACAAAATTATCGTGAGTATCAATTATTATATCGCCTTGTTTTGAATGGCCAGCCAAGTGGATTTGCACAATTCTTTCAGATGGAATAAAATCTATATATTCTTTTGCATTAAAATTATGGTTAAAACTGCTTACATAAATATTATTCACATCTAGTAAAAGACCGCAATCTGAGGCTTCTGCAAGCTCTGATAAAAATTGAAACTCACTCATTGAAGAATTTTCAAACTCAATATAACTTGATGGATTTTCAAGAATAATATTCCGCCCTAAATAATCTTGCACAATTTTAATTCGCTTAGTTATATGCGATAACATTTGCTTATTATAAGGGATTGGCAGTAAATCGTGGGTGTTAAATTTATTAAAACCTGTGCAGCATAAATGATCAGAAATCCACTCTGCTTTTATTTTTTCAGATAAATTTTTAACTTTTTTTAGATAATCAAAATCAATTTTATCAAAGCCACCAATTGATAAAGATACGCCGTGCATCACCAGCGGATATGATTTTCTTATATCTTGCAAAAACTCTATGTAACCTGCGTGAGAATCAATATAATTTTCAGTTATAATTTCAAACCAATCAATTTTGGGCTTGTTTTCTAGGATATAGTCATAATGATTAGCCCTTAAACCAAGCCCAAAACCAAGATTTTTATAGCCAAATTTGTTCACGCATATTATGAAAATTTTTTCATCACTAAGCTAACATTCGTGCCGCCAAATCCAAAAGAATTGCTAACCACGCAATTTACTTTTCTTTCTTTAGCCTTGAAAGGAACTAAATCAACGCCAGCGGTATCATCTTCTGGGTTTTCAAGGTTTAGAGTTGGTGGACAAATTTGATCTCTAATCGCAAGAATAGAAAATATTGCCTCTACAGAGCCAGCCGCACCAAGAAGATGGCCAATAGCGGATTTTGTAGATGACATTGAAACTTTATTAATATGGCTTCCTAATAATTTTTTCACCGCACCAAATTCTATTAAATCACCCATTGGAGTTGATGTTCCGTGAGCGTTTATATAGTCAATTTCTTCAGGGTTAATTTTAGCACTTGTAACTGCGTTGCTCATTGCATCAAATGCACCTCTACCTTCTGGGTGTGGAGATGTTATGTGATATGCATCACCTGATAAGCCATAGCCTATCACTTCAGCGTAAATTTTTGCCCCTCGTTTTTTAGCGTGCTCTAACTCCTCAAGAACCACAATGCCAGCACCTTCACCCATAACAAAGCCATCTCTGCCTTTATCCCAAGGTCTTGATGCTTTAGTTGGCGTTTCATTAAATGAAGTTGATAAAGCTCTTGCGGCAGAAAAGCCGCCAATACCAACTGGGCAGATTGTTGCCTCTGATGAGCCTGCAATCATAACATCTGCATCACCATATGCAATTAGCCTTGCTGCATCACCTATCGCGTGGCCACCTGTTGAGCAAGCCGTTACAACTGAATGATTTGGGCCCCTAAAGCCATATTTCATTGATACATGGCCAGAAGTCAAATTGATTAAAGTTGAGGGAATAAAAAATGGGCTGAGTCTTTTCCAGCCAGATTCTTTAATGGTAAGAACACCCCTTTCAATTTCAGGTAAACCACCAATGCCAGAGCCTATCATAACGCCAGTTCTTTTTTGAGAATGCTCATCTTCAGGCTTCCAATTTGCATCTTCAATGGCTTGAATTGCTGCTGCCATTCCGTAAATGATGAAATCATCCATCATTTTTTGTTCTTTTTTGGATACCCATTTTTCAGCTAAAAATTGCCCTTCACCTTCACCAAGTGGCACTTCAGCGGCAACTTGACAAGGCATAGAAGTGGCATCAAACCTTGTGATTTTACCTATTGCGGAATTTCCTGCGATTAAAGATTTCCATGTTTCTTCAACACCACAAGCCAGCGGTGTAACCATACCTAAACCAGTAACAACAACTCTTCTCATATAAATTTATTTAGTTAATAATTTTATTTATTTTATACTTAAAAAATTCAAAAAAAAACCCCGCAATTTAAGCGAGGTTTTTCTAGTATATTTGCATCAAAAAAACAAACTATTTCGTTGCTTGTTCAATAAAGCTAACTGCATCATTAACAGTTGCGATTTTTTCAGCTGCTTCATCAGGAATTTCAATGTTAAATTCTTCTTCAAAAGCCATCACTAATTCAACTTGATCTAAGCTATCTGCCCCAAGATCATCAACGAATGAAGAAGTATCAGTAACTTTTTCCTCGTTTACATCTAGGTGTTCAGCAACTATTTTGATTACTTTAGCTCTAATATCGCTCATAAAATCTCCTTTTTGTTCGTAATATAATCAACCTAATATCAAGTTGAATTTTGTTAAACCGATTGTTAAATCCAAATGGATATTATTTACATCGTTTATGTTGTCAAGCTAGTTATTGTTAAAATAAAAATCAACAAGTTTTTTTTGTGTAAATTTTACAACAAAGAAATTATAGCTAACAGTGCCTAGTAGAAATAATAATAATTTTGGTCATTATCACCTTCTTCAACTGAAGGGGTGGGGGTTGGAATATCTTCAAGTGCACCTTCTTCTTCACCCTGAGAAATATATTGTTGTGTAACTGGTTTGTTAGGATTGTAAGAATTAAGCCCCCTGTAATATTCATCATAATCAGAAATTACTGATGGGGTTGGCACAGGAATATAAACCTGATTTGAAGCAGGTGCATTATATTGAAGTTTTCCCTCTGGAGCGTAAGAGCCAAGCGGGCGATAAAGCTCATCATTATCTTCATTAACTGATGGGGTGGGAATAGGAATATTTTCTAAAGATTGAGGTGATAAATTATTTTTCTTCGCAATATAATTTTTTGGCATTTTATAATTTGCATCATTATCTTCAAGCCCAGAACTTGAAGGTGGTGGAATATTATTTGAGTTTTGCCTCTGATTAATTTGATTAATTCTATTTATAACGCTTGGCTGATATTTTGAG
The DNA here is from genome assembly GCA_964445765.1 of uncultured Rickettsiales bacterium. Classification (GTDB taxonomy): domain Bacteria; phylum Pseudomonadota; class Alphaproteobacteria; order Rickettsiales; family UBA8987; genus JANPLD01. The sequence continues at coordinate 33,126 of CAYULD010000004.1, forward strand.
TAAGTGGAATCATTATCTTGATAGTAATCTATATATTGTTGCGGAATTAATTGGGCTGGCTGTTGCTGGTATTGTTGATAATTTTGAGGCTGATTTTGATATTGTGGGTTATAAAATTGTTGCTGAGATTGATAATTTTGATTGTTATAAACTGGCGGAGCTTGCTGATTGTTATAATTTCCAGCAGAATTATTTTGAATTTGTTGGTTAGGATATGAATTTGCTGGCCTTCTTAAATTTTTTTTTTGGTCTGAATAATTTTCAGCAGAATTTAGGCTTTTTTTTTCCGTTGGCATATTTTGGTAATATCCCTGTGGCTGGTTGCCATAGGGGTATTGCATTTGTTGCGGTTGCATTTGAAATTGTTGTTGCTGAAATTGTTGTGGTGCTTGCTGAATTTGAGGTTGAAGCTGAGGTTGTGCAGGCATTTGAAATTGTTGTTGAGGAAATTGCATCTGTTGCGGAGCAACTTGCATTTGTTGTTGCTGAGGTTGATAATATTGAGCCGGCATCACAGCTTGTTGTGGCTGAACAATCTGTTGCTGATATTGCGGTGGCATAGCAATTTGTCCGCCCAATCTTTGTTGGGGTGCCTGAGATGCAATCTGCCTGTTAATTTGAGCTTGATCAACAATAACTAAGTTTGAAATAATTCTGCTAACCCCCGGGGATTGCCTTGTGCTTTGAATTATTTTATCAGCGGTTTTAGCGTCTGGCACTCTGCCATGCAGAATTACCACGCCGTTTTTTACTTCAGGGTAAACTGCTAATTGTTGATCAACTGCACCTGCTATTAACCTTTGATTAATTTCATTAGTAACATTTTTATCAGCCTCAGAAAGGGCTTTTTGTTTTTCTTCCATTTCCCTGCGAACTTCAACAAGGGCTTCATTTTTTATGCGTGCATCACTCCTTTGGGCAGCTTTACTGCCAAAAAAATAAGCAAACACACCTGCAACACCACCAGCTGCTGCTGCCATACAGCCTTGTAGGGAAATGCAAATTACAAATATTGCTAAAAATTTTGATATATTAGCCTTCACTATAAACTTATATTTACAATATTAATTTTGTTTAATATTTAACTAGTAAGAATTATAACCTAGAATATGTTAATAACAAGTTAAAGAAGATAAAAATTTATGACAAAAGTAAAAATTCAAGAATTTCCTGCAAATACCCCAGTTTTAGAGCGAAACCTCGCCCTAGAAACTGTTAGGGTTACAGAGGCGGCTGCCCTTGCTTCTGCTAAGTGGATAGGGCTTGGAAGTGAGGATGATGCGGATCAGGCCGCAGTAGATGCGATGCGAAAAGCACTAAATAGCATAAATATTCAAGGAACGGTAGTAATTGGTGAGGGCGAGAGGGATAAAGCCCCAATGTTATATATTGGTGAAAAGGTTGGCACTGGCAGTGGCCCAGAGGTTGATATTGCACTTGACCCACTAGAAGGAACAACAATTTGTGCGACTGGAACGCCAAATGCTTTGGCAGTTGTTGCTATTGCTGAAAAGGGCGGTTTTCTAAATGCTCCAGATGTTTATATGGAAAAGATAGCAGTTGGCGGTGGCCTTCCAAATGGCGTTATAAATTTAGATGATAAGATTGAAACTAACCTCAAAAATTTAGCAAAAGCTAAGGGTTGTGATGTTTCAGAATTAATGGTGGTAATTTTAGATAGGCCAAGGCACGAAGAGCTAATTGCAAAAGTTAGGGAGCAAAAAGCCAGAATTCAGCTAATTGGTGATGGTGATGTTGCGGGAATTATTGCTACAACTCGCTCAGAAAGTGGCGTTGATATGTATGTTGGTATTGGTGGTGCACCTGAAGGTGTGCTTGCAGCTGCTGCATTAAAATGTGTTGATGGGCAAATGCACGGCAGGCTTTACTTTAAGGGAAGCAAAGTTTCAGATGAGCAAATTGAAAGGGCAAAATTAATGGGTATAAAAGATCTCAACAAAATTTATACGATTGATGAAATGGCTAAAGGTGATGTAATGTTTTCCGCAACTGGCGTTACAACTGGTTGGATGTTACAAGGCGTTAGAAGAATAGGTGCAAATTCAGCTCTCACACATTCTATAGTTATGAGATCTCGCACTGGAACTGTTAGATTTGTTCAAACGGAACATAATTTTTCAAGAAAAAAAATCTAATTTTCAACTTGCAATCAATCACTTAACTTAAATAACTCAATAAAAACTTTATGACAATAGAAGCTAAAACTATTATAGGCTCTGAGGAATGGGTATCATTCCCATCACTTAATATTCCAGCTATCAAAGCAAGGGTGGATTCAGGTGCTAAAACATCATCACTTCACGCATATAATATTGAGGTTAAAAATATAGACGGCAAAAATTTTGCTATTTTTGATATTCACCCCCTGCAAGCAAGTAAGGCAGTTACTATAAAATGTAAGGCGGAATTAGTTGGGGAAAGAAATGTTAAAAGCTCAAGTGGTCATTCTGAAAAGAGATATGTAATTAAAATTCCAATTAAACTTGGTGGTGATGAGTGGGAGGCTGAGATAACCCTTACAAATCGTGATAATATGGGCTACAGAATGCTACTTGGTAGGGAAGCAATGAGAGGAAAATTACTTGTTGACCCTGATAAACATTTTGAACTTGGCAATTATTCTCAAGATGAAATAGGTGGTTTTTATAACCATATTAGAAGAACTGATCAAAAACTTAAGATTGTAGTTTTAGCATCTAACCCAGAGCTTTATTCCAATAAAAGAATTATGGAAGCTGGTATTCAAAGGGGGCACGAGATGATTTTTGTTAACATTGCAAATTGTTATATGAATGTTAGCTCAAATGGTGCGGTGCACATTAGGGGGGGTGAAACAATAACTGATGTTGATGCAGTAATACCTAGAATTAAACCTGCGATGACTGCTTATGGTTGCTCAGTATTAAGGCACTTTGAAACACTAGGTGCATATTGCTTAAATGATGCAATCTCAATTACTAGAGCTAGAGATAAACTTCGTGCATTGCAATTAATGGTTTGGAAGGGAATTAATATTCCAACTACAGGTTTTGCAGATTCACCAACTGATACCAAAGACTTAATTAAAATAGTTGGTGGTGCACCGTTAGTTATAAAATTATTAGAAGGAACGCAGGGCAGGGGCGTTGTTTTAGCGGAAACCAGCAAAGCAGCGGAATCAGTTATTAATGCTTTCAAATCTGTTAAAGCATCAATTTTAGTGCAAGAATTTATTAAAGAAGCAGGTGGCACAGACTTAAGATTATTCGTTGTAGATGGCAAGATTGTTGGTGCGATGCAAAGAAAAGCCGCTGAGGGTGAATTTAGAGCAAATGTTCACTTGGGTGCATCTGTTATGGAAATTAAGCCAACTCTAGAAGAAAGAAAAATGGCAAAAAAAGCCGCAAAAGTTTTAGGGCTTCAAGTTGCTGGTGTTGATATTATTCGTTCATCAAAAGGCCCTAAGATTTTAGAGGTAAATTCCTCACCGGGTTTGCAAGGCATTGAGAGGGCAACTGGTGTTGATATTGCATCAACAATGATTGAAGCCATAGAAAAAAAATTACTGTAAAATTATTTTCAAACTAAATTATTTTAGTGTATTATAAGGGGGTAGCAAAAATTCTTTTATGTATAATAATGGCTTAAATCCTAGTTTTATTAAGAAACAAGCATATTTATCTGTGTTTGTTTTTTGGTTTTGTGCTTGCTTAGTTTTATACACTGTGAATAAAACTTTTTTTGAGTATGATTACTCAAAAACTAGGGATTACGGGCTTTCTACAAATAATATCGCTATTCTTAATTATAAAGAAAGAAGTGATACTTCTAAAATATTTTTGTCATCATATGAAAATATTTCTTCAGGTGTTGCAATTGTATATGGTAAGGTTGCCTCCTTCTCACAGATGTTAATTAAAAAATTATGTAAAAAGCCTTCTTTTTATACAACCTGCATAATTTTATTAATTCCTTATCTTATTTCTTTTTTAATTATTCTTTCTATTTCAACTTATTTAAGCGTTATGAAGATAGTTTCGGCAACTTCTTTATCTTCATTTATTATTAGTTTTTCTATTATTTTTGATGCTTTCGCAGGTAATGAAAATATTGATTTTATAATTGCATATTCAGCCCCACAAGTTGCCGCATATGCAACTATAAACTTGTTTCTATTCTTCCTTATTTCCTTCCCATTTTGTTTTTGTAAGAAAAGGGAAGAAATATAAAAATCTAAAGGTTATACCTCTTGCCTAACTATAAAATTTTCTTATAAAGCGTTCTATTATCAAATCTAAAATTACTCATCTATGACAGCAGAAGCATTTGATTTAATTGTTATTGGCGGTGGCCCAGCGGGCTATGTTGGTGCTATTAGGGCGGCGCAACTAGGTATGAAAGTTGCCTGTATTGAAAAAAGAAATACACTAGGTGGCACTTGCCTTAATGTTGGGTGTATTCCATCAAAAGCATTGCTTCATTCATCTGAAATTTATGAAAAAACTAAGCATCATTTATCTGAGCACGGCATTATAGCAAAAGATGTTAAACTTGATTTAGCTGGAATGATAAAACGAAAAGATGATGTTGTTATTGGGTTAACACAAGGCATTGATTATCTTTTTAAGAAAAATAAAATCACCAGATATATTGGCCACGGCGTAATTATGGGTAATGGCGTTGTTGCTGTTAAAAGAGAAGAGGGGGAGCCAGAATCTCTAAGGGCGAAGAATGTTTTGATTGCTACAGGCTCTGAAGTGGTTGAAATTCCAAATGTTGAAATTGATGAGCAACAAATTGTTTCATCAACTGGTGCATTATCTTTGAAATCTGTTCCCAATAAATTGATTGTTATTGGTGGTGGTGTTATTGGTCTTGAAATGGGCTCAGTATGGCGTAGGCTAGGTGCGGAAGTTGAAGTGGTTGAATATCTTGATGAGATTATCCCGGGGCAAGATGGTGAAGTTCGCAAAGCATTTAGAAAAATACTTGAAAAGCAAGGTATGAAATTTAGAACTTCAACAAAAGTTACAGGTGCAGTTAAAGATAAGAAGGGTGTTACTTTATCAGTTGAGCCAGCAGCAGGTGGTGTATCTGAAAAGATTAATGCTGATGTAGTTTTAGTTGCGGTTGGCAGAAAGCCAAATACCAAAAATCTTGGGCTTAAAGAAGCTGGTGTAAATGTTGATGAAAGGGGCAGAATTATTGTTGATTCTCACTTCCAAACTAATCAAAAAGGTATTTATGCGGTGGGTGATGTTATTCCGGGGCCAATGCTTGCTCATAAAGCGGAAGAAGATGCAGTCGCTGCCGTTGAATGTATGGCAGGCCAGCATGGTCATGTGAATTATGATTTAGTGCCATCTGTAATTTATACCCATCCTGAAGTTGCATCTGTTGGTGCTACTGAAGAAAAATTGCAACAGCAGGGTATTGAATATAATAAAGGTAAATTCCCGTTTTCTGCTAATTCTCGTGCTAAGGCAGTTGGTGATGTTGAGGGTTTTGTTAAAATTCTTGCTTGCAAGAAAACTGATAAAGTTCTTGGTGTTCATATTATTGGCCCGCAAGCTGGAACAATTATTGCAGAAGCGGTAACAGCGATGGAATATGGTGCTTCAGCGGAAGATATTGCCCGCACTTGCCATTCTCACCCAGATCTTAATGAAGCGGTTAAAGAGGCCGCCCTTTCAGTTCTAGGTAGAACAATTCATATGTAAAAAAAGTTAAGTTATAAATATAAGTTAAGTTATAACATAACTGCTTGATTATTTTTTTATTATTAATATATAACATTTATAACTTTTAATTTTCTGGAGATTTATGCAACATTCAATTTTTTGGCACACAATTCACTATTTACCTATGATTTTAACAATCTCAGCAATTTTAATTGCGGTGTTTTCAGGTAAGTTTTCTGAATATAAAAAATATATTGCGAGCTTTGCAACATTTGGAATTGCATCTCACCTTATGGATAGCGGTTTTGAATTTCACTCATTTGAGCCTTGCTTCTTTTATGTTGGCGTTTTAGCATTTATTGCAGTTTCATCTATTAGAAGCTCTCTAGTTAAAACTTTCTAATTTTAATATTCATTATTATAGATATATTTGTAGGGCATCATTTGATGCCCTTTTTTATTTATAATAAAATATTTTTATGATTTTTATTAGTTTTTTGATTTTATTTGCATTACTTGCTTTATCAGCATTTTTTTCAATTTCTGAAACTGGAATTACTGCATCTAGTAAAGCAAAAATCCATACCTTGAAAATTGAAGGTAGTAGCAGAGCTAATTTACTTGAAAAATTATTACAAAAAAAAGATAGGCTTATCAGTACTATTTTACTTGGAAACAACTTTGCAAATAGCTGTGCCTCTGCCTTTGCGGCAGCTTTTACAATAGAATTAGTTGGTGAAGACGCAGAAAGTGATGCAGTAATTATCGTTACAATTTTATTAACGCTTGCAATAATAATATTTGCAGAGGTTTTACCAAAAACTTACGCCTTAATGCATTCTGAAAAGGTAGCTTTGGCGGTTGCACCGATAATTTATTTTCTTACAAAAATTCTTTCTCCGGTCTCTTTTTTAGTTGAAAAGGCTGTTAATTTTTTAATGCGAATTATTGGTATAAAATCTAGAAGTATTTCCCAGATAGTTAGGGGGCTTGATGCCATAAGGGGTGCGGTTGAGCTTCATCACAGCCAAGGTGATGTTATAAAAGAAGATAGGGATATGCTAGGCGGTTTGCTTGATCTTGAGCATATTACCGTTTCAGAAATTATGAAGCATAGAAAATATATTGAGGCAGTTGATATAAACCTTCCTAAAGCTGAAATATTAAAATTTATTACTGAAAGCCAATTTACAAGAATACCAGTTTATGAAGATAGCCCTGATAATATAATTGGAATTATTCACAATAAAACTTTTATAAAAAGTTTATATGAGCAAGCTGGCGGTGATATTGAAAAATTAGATATAAAATCAAGTTTAATTCCTGCTTGGTTTATTCCTGATACAACACCACTCAAAGAGCAGTTAATAGCATTTAGGCAGAAGAAAAGCCATTTTGCCCTAGTGGTTGATGAATACGGTACTTTGCTTGGGCATATCACTCTTGAAGATATATTGGAAGAAATTGTTGGAAATATTGAAGATGAGCACGATAAAAAATTTGGAAAAATTGAAGAAACTCCTGATGGCTCTTACATTGTTGATGGAATTATGCCAATTAGAGACTTGAATAGGGAGCTTGACTTAAAACTGCCAGTTGATGATGCAAATACTATTGCAGGGCTTGTTATAAATAACGCAGAAACTATACCATCAGTTGGTAAAGCCTTTAATTTTTATGGCTATAGGTTTGAAATTATTAAGAAAAGAAAAAACCAGCTTACTAAAATTAAAATTCAAAAATTACATTAGGAAACTCTCTCTAAATGAAAGTAATTTCTATATTTTGGTGTTAAATCACCTCTTGGGGCTATTAAAAAGGGCTTTTCTGGGTTTAGTAAATCTGAAAGTAAACTGACTAAATTTTCTTTAACCAATTCAAGATCTGGAATTTCATATTGCTCACGACTTGGATATTTCTTGGATTTTGAAAGTTTATAATAAGAAATTTCATTAATTATTACATCTTCAGGTAAATTAGAATTTTCCTTTTGAAAATTAAAGCCGTTATTATTTAGAATAATAGCCTCAACTAAAATTTGTGGCTTTTTGAGAGTTTTAATATCGTTTTTATTAGGTATCTCACCGGTTTTATAATCAGAGATTGAATAGGTATATTCATTATATTTTTCAATTCTATCCGCCTTACATTTTATTGTGATTTCATTTTCATTAATTTTAAGTGTTACCTCACCGCTATTTTCACAGATAATATTTTTAATTTGAGGTTGAACTTCCTTTTCAATATCCAAAATTTTCTCTGACATTATCGCCACCTTAAAAAGCCAGCTTTCATTTGCTAAATTTTTAGAATTAAAATCAGCATAAATTTTATTAGCAATATTATTAAAGTTTTCTTGGGTGATTTTACTAATATCTAGATTATGAAAATTACTAAATTCCTCCATAATTTTATGGATAAAATTTCCATATTCTTTCGCGTCAGAATCCCTCTCTAGCTCATCTAAAGGCTTTAATCTTAGAATTTTTTTAGCATAAAATTCATAAGGGTTATATAAAAGTGTTTCAATTTCGGTGGCAGAAATTGTATTTGGTCTAAGATTTAATTGGGGCTTTGGATAAGGCTTTTGAATTGTTTTTGGAGTATTTTCAAATTCATATTCTTCAAAATTCTTAACTATATTTTTGAAATAATTATTAAATAAATTAATATTTTTTGCTTCCGCTTGTGATTTTATTCTGTTTAAAATTGGTGATTCTATATTGATAGAGCCATTTTCTTTATGGCTGTGAGTTAAGAATATATTTTTACTAGCAATTAAGCTCATAAAATCGTGATTTGCTAGTGAGGTAAAAAAATCTTTATTTGGCAAATTTGCTTCTTGTTTCATTTTATCATTAAGCCAAACAGAAAAATTTTCTTTAGGCCAACTGCCAAGTGTTAAGCCACCTAAAATATAGCAATTATAATTTGTGAGGCGGGCTTCAATTGGGCTTAAAATCGCTAATTTTGAAGTTACGCCATATTTCGGGCGGATTTTTATATTTGATAAAAAGGCTTCTGCTAATTTAGCTAAATATTCAATTTCAGTGAAATTATGATTATTATCATTAGCTAAAAAATCTAGAATTTCTAATGCTTCGGAGAAATTATCAGTAAAAAATATATCATCATTGTTAGAAAAAATTTGCATTAAAATTTTTACATCGGAGAAAATTTTTGATAATTTTTCACTAAAAGAATTTTGGTATTTCTCAATAATTTCAATGGCTTCAATAATATTTTTACAGTTAAAACTTTCTATAAAGTTTTTTAGATTAAAAATATTTTTAATATTGTTTTTTCGGCAAATATTTTCAATTTTAAGAATTAAATCATTTTTTTCCAGCGTTGATAAATTTGTTAGGCAATATTTATTTCTTAGCAAAGCCAGAAGGCTTATGATATTTTTTTGTGAAATTAAATTTAATAGGCTTAATAAAAAATTTCCTTCATTAGTATCAAGAAAATTTATACCGCTTGAGTCATCAATTTTTATACCCCATTTTTCAAGGTAAATTCTAACATAATTTGCTAAATTTCTGTTATTAGTAACCAAGGCATTGCTTAGGTTTTCACTGATGTTTTTTCTTAAAATGAACGCAATTATTTTTGATTCTTCAATTAGGCTTTCGGCTTCAATAATTTTAATATTATTATTTGCTAAAAAATCTTTGTGAGTTCCGCCTAATAATTCAATTTGCTGTTTATCAATATTTAATTTTTTTAGATTTTCATATACTAAATATTGATGATGGTTTTTATTTTCTTTTTCTTCATCAAAATTATAATTTAAGTCTATGAAAGGTAAAAAATAATAGCCGTTTTTTAATTGTAAAATTTCTTTAATTAAATTTCTGGTATGCGGCATTGTGCCTAGAGTTCCAGCGATTATTATAATATCATATCTGTTGGCATATTTTAGATTTTTGGTGAAGGTTTCTAATATAGAATTTCTTTTTTCAAGGGCGGTTATATAGCCCATATTTGCTAGAATTTTTGGATATTCACATCTTATAAAATTTACAAAACTAACACTAATTTGCTTATGTTTAGAGAGTTCTTCAATATATTCATCTGCAAAATTTTCATCAATATTGCTATAGCGTTTAATATTATCTAAAATTTCTAGCAATGAGATTGCAAGCCTTGTTGCTTGGTGCATTGAGATTGTTTTATCTGAATTTAACCCACCCCTGCCAAATTCTTTAGATTTTTTAATTAGTTCCGCTAAAATTAAAATTTCTTGATATTTAGAAATCACTTTTAAGTTAGCAATTCTTTCATTTATATCGCTATTTAATGAAAAATTTTCAAGGTTAGTTTCAAGCTCATCAATATCGCCAATAGCTTGTATTTTAGGCATTATAAGAGAGTTTTTACCTGAGGCTTTTAGAAGTTCATTCTTAAAAATTGCAATCGCCCTGCGAGAAGGTAAAAATATTTTAGCTTTATATAAATTTTCTAAGCTACTTATTTCTATGGTTTTTTTTGCTAAAGTTTCGCAATAATTTTCTTGCGGATTAATTGCAAAAACTTTTTTATTAGCCATAATCATTTTTAATCTTTTAGTATTTATAGTTATACTACAAAAATATTTTTTATCTTAAACCTATATTTTTATGAGAAGAAAAGCAGATGATATTGATTATGAAATTAAAGGCGCTGATTTGCAATATGTTGAGGTTATTCTTGATCCTAAAGAAACCGTAATTGCAGAGCCCGGAACTCTAATGTATATGCAAGAAGGGGTTCAGTTTGATACCAAACTTGGTGATGGCAGTGAAAAACATTCAGGCGTAATTGGAACATTAGTTGGGCTTGGAAAGCGTGCATTTTCAGATGAGAATTTATTTGTAACTTTTTATACAAATAACGCGCAAAGCAGAAAAGCAGTTGCTTTTGCTGGGGCTTATCCCGGTAAAATTTCAGCGGTTGATTTGCAATCAATAGGCGGAAAGTTGTTATGCCAAAGGGGTAGTTTTTTATGCGGTGCAAAAGGGGTTGCGGTTGAATTTGGTTTTAGTAAAAAAATTGGTTTTGGCTTATTTGGCGGAGAGGGTTTTGTTCTGCAAAAACTTTCTGGTGATGGTTTAGTTTTTATTCACGCAGCTGGCGGTGTTGAAGAAAAAACTCTAGAAAAAGATGAGCTTATTTATATTGATACTGGCTCTTTAGTTGCGTTTTCAGCCAATATGGATTTTGATATAAAAATGATTAGAGGTTTTAAGAATATCTTTTTTGGTGGTGAAGATTTATTTTTAACTAGTATAAAAGGCCCCGGAAAGGTATGGATTCAATCCACGCCTTTCACAAGGTTTGTTGGTAATATTGTTAGAAATATCGTAGAAGCCCAACCAAAAGGGAAGTAAGTTTTAACTTATAAAATTTCCTTTATCGTTAATATTTAACCCTTTGTTTGGAGGTGAATTTTCATCACCAAGTGCTATACCTTCTAATGCTTTAATATTTAGGTCTAACAATCCTGTTCTATTATCTTTTGAAACAACCTTTTTGAATAAGGGGTGATTAGAAATTTGTTCTTTTTTATCAATTTCTTTTAAAATTTGCTTTAATAAAATTTTATAACCATCTGGTGTTAAATGTAAGTTATCATTAGCAATATTATTTTGAGAAATATTTGGTTCAAAATAATTCAAATTATATTTTTTAGAATATTCACTTAGTGTTTGATTTAATTTTTGCCAGCATTCAGGATTTATTTTTTGGTTATCAATAGTGCAAAGGCCTTTTATTTCAGGCATTCCAACAACATAAACTTTACTATTATTATCAGAAAATTTTTTGAAAATATCATCTAAAGATTCTTGAAATTCTTTTAACCCAGCTTCATTTCCTTCTGTAAAAGCAAATATATCATTTGCTCCAACTAAAAAAACAACTATGTCCTCACTATCTTTTTCATAATTTTTTCTTTCTTTTACATTAGGCTTTATATGATTATAGTTCTTATCGGTGTAATCTTTTACTAATAAACCTGTAACATCTATGGTTGCACCATTTGCAACGAATAAGCAATTTGTCTGATAATTTACACGCAAGTTATTTAAGACTGCTTCACTAAAATCAGTAACAGTATTATTTTTTTCATCTACCATTAAACCAGAATAACCAAACATACCTTGAACAAAGCAATGGCCTATAAACACTATTTTAGGTGGATCTTTTTGATTGTATTTATTTTTAGCATAATCTGACATTTATAATAATTATTGTTTGCATAATGTGTCTCTTGTAAGGATTTCGCAAGTGCAGGCTGCTCTTATAATCTCTATTAATTTTTCTTTATTTGTTTCTTCTAGAATATTTTTTAGATCTTTATAATTTTTTTTCATTTCAGCTTCTAATTCTTCAGATAATTTAAATTCTTTATATTTAAATTCTTCAACTCCAAGATGTTTAAGTAAAGATTCTACATCAGTAAATGTTTTATTACCTAGTTTAACTCCTTTTTCTTTTATAAGTTTTTCAGTTTCTGAATCTAATATTGTAACTGATAGCCCAACTTGAATATTTTGAGTGATTATACTCTTATTGCTATCATCTATAATTAAATTTCCACTATCATCTGTTTTTATATATTCTGATGGGTCAAATATAAAATATCCATTTGCAGATGTTGCTGAATTAAAAAATTCTTTTACAAGGCTTTTATATTCCGAAGATTGTCTTGAATCCAATTGACCGCTAAAAAAACTATTATCAAATCTATACACCAATGAATTAGGTTCACTGATTTCATTTTTCTTTATATCTTCAGCTAAAGCATTAATAAATTTTAATATTTCGCAGTTTAATGTTGTCTCATTATTAATGTCTTCTAAAGTTTTTTCAAAATTGGATTTTATTAGTTCTAATTCAATATTCATATGATAAATTTTTATTATAATATTCAGTTTAGACTAAAACTATTAATAAAAAGTTAATAAATATATAAAATTTTAATTAAATTTTATATTGTGTAATTAGGGGTTTTATTTTGCATTCAGCTCAGCAATCTAAGGTTGAAATAATTCAAGTTACCTTTGATTAATATAGGCATCTGCGGGAGAATATTTTTCTGAAGGTGGTTTTTCTTTATTGAATAATTCCTGCATTTTTCTGGCTTTTGGGGATTTATATTCAAAATTACAATTTTCTTTAAGGTATTTCCTGCCTTTACTTAAATTTTCAACTAAATTGTAAATCTCTGGTTTGAAACTATCAGAATAATTTTTGAGTTTTTTCTCATCTTGAGTTTTTTGAGCTAATTCAACAATTTTATCAGTTATGCTAGAAAATTTGTTACTATAAACATCAAGCTCTTTAACCCTTCTTTCAATTTCAGTTTGGCTACAAACTATTTTTTGATCTTTAGATAATAATTTTTCTTCTGTAACAAATTGTGCCTTTGCAGATATGCTAAAAAATATTATGGTGATTAATAAAATGTAATTATGCATTTTGGAATAAGTTTTTATTTAACATTGAGTATAACAAAAAAATTAAAAAGTGCCTAAATTATTTTTATGAAAAAATTTGCTATAGTAACAGGTGGTGCGGTTAGGGTTGGTAAGTCTATTAGCCTTAGCCTTGCAGAGGCAGGCTATAATATTATTTTACTATATAATAACTCATCTGATGAGGCGAAGAATACCGCTAAAATTATAGAATCCCAGGGGAAAGAATGTGTTTTAGTTAAATGTGATTTATCTGATGTTAAAAATCTGAGTAGCCTTGATAAGATTTTTGAAGATTATAAAAACATCAATTTATTGGTTAATAATTCATCTATATTTGAAAAATTTTCTTTTTCAGAAACTTCTGAAGATATTTTTGATAAACATTTTTCAATCAACTTTAAAGCTCCGTTTTTTCTGTCTCAAAAATATTATGCTTATTGCAAAAATCATAATTTAAGCGGTCATATAGTTAATATATTGGATAGTTATATTAAAACTAATTCAGGGGCTTATTTTGCTTATTTACTCAGCAAAAAATCATTAGCAGATTTTACAGAAATGTTGGCAAAAGAAATTAGCGAATTTGTTAGGGTTAATGCTGTTTCTATAGGTTTATTGCTACCCTCGAAATTTTGGGGTGCAGATAAAATTGAAGAAAAGGCAAAATCTTTGCCGCTAAAAAGAAAGCCTGAAATTGAAGATGTTTTAGAAACTATTTTATACCTAGACAAAGCAAAAAATATTACAGGTGCAAATATTTTTGTAGATAGTGGTCAACATTTAATGTAAAACTTCCTAAATTTAATCTTAAAATAATGTTACTAAAAATCAAAGATTTAACAGCAAAAACTACGATAGGCGTTTATGATAATGAAAAATTGCGTCAACAGAGGTTAGTTGTTAATATTGAAATTGACTATGATGAAGGCAAATCAACGCAAAGTGATTCTATCAATGATACAATGAATTATCACCCAATTTGTGATAGAATTACTGAGCTTTTAGAAGATGGAGATAATCATTTAATAGAATTTGTTTGTGAGAAAATAGGGGCAATTTGCCTTTCATATCCGCAGGTTAAAAGTGCAAAAGTCGAAGTTGATAAACCTGAAGTTCCGCTTAAATCAGTTAGAAGTATCTCAGTTACTAAAGAATTTTTTAAGAAATAAATTAAAAGTATTTTAATTTAGGCTGATTCCATGTATAAAAGTATGTGCTAAGTCTCTAGCTTTTAGTTTGGCAGCTTTTTCACCGCCGGGGCCTTTTTTGAGATCATTACCCATAGAATCAAGAAGTGAGCGATATAATGTTTCTTCAACATTTTCTTCTTGATCACTAACAAAATCAATGCAATCTTTTGAGATAAACTCATCTAACGCAATAAAAACTTTTGCAACTGCGTCTGCACCTGCTTTAATTCTAATTTCAATATTATTTGGAATTGGGCTTGCATATTCACAAAAAACCATATCCTCTGAATCGCAAGTTGTTACCGAAAGAACCTCTCTAAAACCTGATTTTTCTAAAGCAATTTTAGTTCTATCCATTTGGTCTCTAAATGCGTAGCTTTCATCACATTCATAGCCAATTTCTGTATATGGCCTGCCATCTTTGCCAACAATATGTTTAGCATAAAAATAGATGGATTTTTCTTTATCTTCTGGGCAAACAGATTTCGCTAAACATTTATAACCTGTTGCTGTGTGGTAAACTGCATCAAATCCAGTTTTACCGTTAAACTTCTTGTAACTAGCCATAACTCTCCCCCATTATTTCTACCCTCTACTTGAGAGCTTAAAAATTCCTCTACATGAGAAATGGCTTACAAACTCAGTTTATCATCAAAAGGTTAACAAATCATTACTAATTACTTCAAATTGTGCAAATTTTGCCGAGTGAGATTTTTTATAACTTATAATAATACAATTAAATATCAATGGGTTAGCCTGCTTATAAAACAGATTTAATTAAATTATAGATAAAATTTGAAATGAAAATTTTGCCGAAAGTAAATAAATTATTAATAAATAAATAAATTATCGGCAATTTTTGCAGAGCAATTTGCATAATTATTGATTGTGCTTTTAGTTTAGTTAATATAATTCGTTTATAATCAAAATAATTATATCTCAAAATGCCAGATAAAATTCCAGATCCAAGAGAGGCTAAACCAAAGCCAGAAGATATAGCAAAGATGCTTGAGAAATCTCGTATTCTTTCTGAGGCTCTACCTTATATGAAAAAATTTAATGGGGAAACTTTCGTCATTAAATTTGGTGGTAGTGCAATGGGTGATGAGCAATTAGCAAAAGATTTCGCTAGAGATGTAGTTCTTATGAAACAAGTTGGCATTAACCCTATTGTTGTGCATGGTGGTGGCCCTCAAATTGGGCAGATGCTAGAAAAGCTAAAAATAAAAAGTGAATTTATTGATGGGCTTCGTGTAACTGATAAAGAAACCGTTGAGATTGTAGAAATGGTTTTATGCGGAAAAATTAATAAGAAAATCGTTGCAGATATTAATGCAGCAGGTGGCAGTGCCATTGGGCTTTCTGGTAAAGATGCAAATTTAATCAAAGCAAAAAGAGTTCGCAAAACTAAAAGAGATCCTGATTCAAACATAGAAAAAATATTAGATTTAGGCTTTGTTGGTGAGCCTGAATCTATTAATCCCGATATATTCGTTACCTTTGAAGATACTGATGTTATACCAGTTATCGCTCCAGTTGGGTTTGATGAAAATGGCGAAACATATAATATAAATGCTGATACTGCGGCAGGTGCTATTGCATCTGCATTGGTGGCACAAAAATTAATTATGTTAACTGATGTTGATGGGGTCTTAGATAAAGATAAAAAACTCATTAGCAAAATTTCTGGCAGTAAAATTAAGAAAATGATTCAAGAGGGAACTATATCAGGCGGTATGATTCCAAAAGTAGAAACTTGTATAAAATCACTTTCAAATAATGTTGAGGCCTGTCACATATTAAATGGCAAAATTCCGCATGTGTTACTTCTTGAAGTTTTCACTGAGCACGGCAGCGGAACAATGATTGTTTAGTTATATTTGTAGTATAAAATGAACATTCAAGATTTAGTTATTTTTAAGGATCCCTTTATTATTGCATTAAATAAGCCAGCGGGTTTGCCAGTGCATAAAGGCCCTAGCAAAAGGGAGGCTTTGGAAGATTATTTCGGTCAGTTATGTTATGACTTGCCTCGCCCACCATCACTTGCACATCGCTTGGATGCAGATACATCAGGGGTTTTAATTCTAGGCAGGCATAGAAAAGCACTCAGAAGGTTAGGGGAGTTTTTCAGAAATAAAAGGATTGATAAAACTTACCTAGCAATAGTTGAAAAGACTCCTGAAAATTTAGAGGGCACTATTAATTTACCAATTTTTAAGAAAAATTCTAAAAATAAAGGCTGGAAAATTGTAATTGATAAAAATTTTGGTCAGCCAGCAATTTCTCATTATAAAGTTCTTCAAAATTTACCAGAGGGCAGGGCATTGCTTGAGCTTAAGCCTGAAACTGGAAGGACGCATCAATTAAGGGTTCATTGTCAAGCGATGGGATGGCCAATAGTTGGTGATAGTTTATATGGAAAAGATATAGATTCTAATTCAGAAAATAAGCCAGTATTAAATAATAAAAATAATCAAAAATTATTGCTTCACGCTTATAATATTAAAATACCGCTATATATGAATAAAGATGCAATAAGCATAACCGCACCAATACCTAAATATTTTGGCGATGTTAGTCATAATTAAAAAACTCTAATCAGCCATTAAGGCGGGGTTGAAGTTAAATTCAATTTCTTGCCAGTGAATATATTTATCAGCAGGTAAGCCTTGTAGTGGTGAACAATCTTTAACCGCCCAAACAGCACTATCAGCAACAACTCTAAAGGTTGGGTCAGAATTATAATAGCCTGAATCTAAAATTTTAACTTGTAACACATTACCTGCAGAATCAAGTTTAATATAAAGCCTAACCTGCATTGCACCTACATCTTTTGCACCAACTGGAATTGACCAGCATCTTGAAATTTGAGATTGAATTTTTTGCATTAAATCACGCACGAAGGCTTGATCAACAACTTCTTCTTCAGCCTTGTTAGGTGCGTTATTAGTTTGAGTTGGTTGGGTTTTTACCTCTTTAATTTCTTCTTTCTTTTTCTCAATTTCACTAAATAAATCATCAAGGCTTTCTTCCTTCTTTTCTAGATCCTTAAGTAGAGATTTTTTGCCAGCTTGATCTTCTTTATCTTTATTAAGCTCCTGTTTTTTTATTACTTCTGGCAGTGGCTTAATATCAGGTTTTACTTCATCTTTTTTAGGTGAAGGGGCATCAGCTTTTTTAGGTTGAGGGGGTTCAATCGCTTTTTTACGCTCTAAAGCCTCTTGCGGTTTTGGTTTAGGTTTTGGTGCTTCAACTGGCTTTGGTGGTTGTTTTATAGGTTTTGGTTTTGGCTTGGGTGGCTCAACTTTCTTAGGTAAAATAGGTTTTGGTTTTGGTTGCTCTGCTTGTGGCTTAGCATTTGGATTAATTTTATCAGCAAGTGGCATAATATTAACTTCCACCACTTTAGGCTTAATTGGCTTAGAAGTGCAAGATGGAATTGCCCCAGAGATAAATAAAATAATTAAAAAGTGAACAATTAAAGATTTTGTAAAATGCGGATTTTTTATTGCTTCTTCTTTAATAAAAGCAATTAAGTTTTTAATAACTAAATTTGGATTTTTAGCCAATCTGGACACAATTATTGGTTAGGGTTTCTAGGTTGCGTAACAAGGCCAACTCTTGAATATCCAGCTTCGTTAATAGCCGAAATTGCAGAAATCACTGTGCCATATGAGGTATCTTTATCGCCCCTAATAAAAATTTGGGCTTGCATATTTTGTTTTGTAACTTCTTTTAGTTTTGCTGCTAATTGCGGAAGTAAAACTTTTGATTTTTGAATCCAAACACCGCCTTCTTTATCAACTAAAACTTGAATTGGCTCTTCTTCTTTTTTATTTTCAAGCTGAGATACATTTGATTCCGGAAGATTTACTTTAATTCCAGTTGCCATTAAAGGCGCAGTAACCATAAAAATAATAAGTAAAACCAACATAACATCCACCATTGGTGTAACATTAATTTCACTCATCATAACTTTTCTTCTGCGAGACCTTCTGCCAGATTTTTTGCTAACGCTAGCACCTTGTAAAGTTGAAGCCATAAATTCTTAAAAAATTAAAAAACAAATGTGAAAATTTTATTCAAATTCTCTATCAATATAAATTAGAAGCTCATCAACGAAGTCATCAACTTCAACTGCCACTCTAGAAACTTCGCTGTTAAATTTATTGTAAAATATAACCGCTGGAATTGCCGCAAATAAACCAATAGCAGTTGCAAATAATGCTGATGCAATACCCGGTGCAACAACACCAAGGCTTGTATTTTGAGTAATTGCAATCGCTTGGAAGGAATTCATAATACCAAGAACCGTTCCAAATAAACCAACGAAAGGAGCTGAAGAACCAACCGTTGCAAGGAATGAAAGATTTTTTTCAAGAAAATTTAATTCACGAATTGAAGCATTGTTTAATGCCCTTTCAGCCCTTTTTAGAGGCCTTCTTTTGCCTTTCTTTTCATAGCATTCATACATTCCAGCAACAAAAATTCTAGACATTGGGTTATCAGTTTTTTCTTTGGCGTAATAGTAAAATTCTTCCATAGTTTTACCGCCTCTGCCTTCCCAAAATAAATTTAGGAATAAAGAAATTTTTTGCTTAGATTTAGATATTAAAGAATATTTTTGGAAAATTATTGTCCACGATGCAATAGATGCAACTAACAAAAGAAGCATAACAAATTGCTCAACAAAACTTGCGTGAGAGAATAAGCCAATAAAACTCATATCAGTTGTAGTGCCACTAATATTAGCAATTTGCCCACCAGCAACATCTTGAACAGGTGCTGCAATAGTTTCATTAGTTTGAGTTGCTACATTTTGAGTAGAAATAATTGTGCGTTCTTGAGGCATAAATTTTATTTTGTCGTTGTGAAATTTTTTATAGAAACGAAATTGTTGATAGTTACATTAATTGAAAATGTAAATAAGTTTTTATAAACTTTAGCCATATCTAATATTCAACTGGCACTGGGTCAATGCTACGCCATAAATACCAAGTTGCAACACTTCTATAAGGTTGCCATAATTTTGAAAGCTGTTTTAATTTAGTATCAAATTTTTTAGTATTTCTTTTTACATTATAATTATTTTCAATCGCTTTCAACAAGCCAATATCACCTACTGGAAATATATCAGGTGAATGCATATGAAATAGTAAAAACATTTCAACTGTCCACTTTCCAATTCCTTTTATTGAGAGAAGTTTTTCTGCAACTTCATCTTCATTGAGGTGAGCTATTTCATCCATTTCAGAAAATTCTTTTTCAAAAAAATCTGCGATATTTTTTAAGTAATTAATTTTTTGATTTGATAAGCCACATTTTTTCATCTCTTCTAACTCTAAATTAAATAAATTTTTTGCAGATATGTAATTATTAATGTTATATTTAATTGCGGAATTTTTGAGGGCTTGTTCAAATTTATCCCAAATGCTATCAGCGGCTTTAACAGAAATTTGTTGGCCAATAATTGCCCTAGCAAGCGTATGAAAAGCATTATTTTTCTTCAATAATTTTTCATTGTGAAATTGATTAATTAATTTATGCATAATCTCATCTTTTTCAGATAAATATTTGCAAGCATCATTCCAATATTTGGGGTATTTTTTCATGAATTCAAAATTAATAAATATAAATGGTTGGTTGAATATTGATAAACCAAAAAATTATACTTCAAACCAAGTTTTAAGTTACTTAAAAAGAATTATAAGAGATTTTTATAAAACTAGTAATGGGCAAAATAAAATCATTTTACCAAAAATTGGATATGCCGGAACACTTGACCCTATGGCAAGTGGGGTTTTGCCGATTGCTATTGGGGAGGCAACTAAAACAATCCCATATTTAGTTGATGCCATAAAAACCTATGAATTTACCATAAAATTTGGGGAAGAAACTGATAGTGCTGATGCAGATGGCAAAGTTATAAACAAAACTAATGTTCTTCCAAGTTTTGAAGATATAAAAAATATTTTGCCGCAATTTATAGGCAAAATAAAACAAACTCCGCCGATATTTTCTGCAATAAAAATTGATGGCAAAAGAGCTTATGACTTAGCCCGCAAAGGCATTGAATTTGAAGTTAAAGAGAGGGAAATTTCTATTGAGGGGTTGGAAATTAAGGGTTGGGGTTTAGAAAATAATTTACTTCCATCTAACCCCCAATCCCTAAGCCCTAAACCCCAAACTATTTCAGAAATTACTCTAAAATGCACTTGCTCCAAAGGCACTTATGTAAGAAGTTTAGGGAGAGATATTGCCAAAAAAGCTGGAAGTTTAGGGCACTTAACTTATCTCAGAAGGCTTGGCGTTGGTTGCTTTGATGCTAAAAATGCAATAAATCTAGAAATTGAAAATATTAGCTTGCAAAAAGGGTTTGATTATATTATACCGCATCTCAAACCTGTTGATTCAGTGCTAGACGACATCCCTGTTCTGAATCTTAGGTTAGAGGAAATCAAAAATTTAAGAGACGGCAAAATTCTTAACTCACAAAGCCCCAAAGGCTTATATAGAGTTTATTTTGAAGGTTTATTCAAATGCTTGGTTAACTCTGATGAAGGCAAGTTGAAATTGGCTAGATATTTTAATTTGTAATTGAGAATTGGGCATTGGAATAATGAAATTTTATAAGTTTTATCATTCCAAATCCTAACTCTCGCTTCATCTGTTTTATTAATAATAATTATGGAGAAATAAGATGTCGATTTCAGCGGAAAAAAAGCAAGAATTAATTAAAAAATTTGCTACAAATCAAGGTGATACTGGTTCAGTTGAAGTTCAGTGTGCAATATTAACTGAAAGGATTAATAATCTTACTGAGCATTTCAAAACTAATGCTAATGATATTCACTCTAGAAGAGGGCTTCTTTCAATGGTTAGTAAAAGAAAGCGTTTGATTGAATATCTTAAATCTAGAGATTTCAATAGATATCAAACTCTTATTGAAAAACTAGGCATTAGAAAATAGTTCTTTTATTTGTTAATAGATTTATTTCATTACCTAAACTTCTTTGAAAATAAGAAATTATTGGGTAATCTTTATAAAAATTTATATTTTATCCTTAGTGTAGGTGAGTTATCTAATTAAATTATTCACTACACTCAGGATGATAAAATTTTTACTCTTACTTTCTGAATCCCTTATCTGATTTTCCGCAAAAAATCTTCTCCACAAGATAAACAACAAGAACACTTAAAAAGGAAAATATATGTTTAATATAATTACAAAAACCATCAATTGGGGTGGTAAAAAATTAACGCTTGAAACTGGCAGAATTGCTAGGCAAGCTAATGGTGCGGTTTTAGTGAAATTTGAAGGCACAACTGTTTTATGTACAGCCGTTGCCCAAAAAGAGGCTAAGCCTGATATTGATTTTTTCCCACTAACAGTTGTATATCAAGAAAAATATTTTGCTTCTGGCAGAATTCCGGGGGGCTTTTTCAAAAGAGAAGGCAAGCCTACAGAAAAGGAAACCCTTGTTTCTAGGTTAATTGATAGGCCAATCAGACCATTATTTGATGAACATTTCAGAAATGAAACGCAAATTATCTGCACCGTTTTAGAATATGATGGCAAAAATGATAGTGATATTCCAGCAATAATTGGTGCATCTGCTGCTTTAGCAATCTCTGAGATTCCTTTTGTTTCAACAATTGCAGGTGTAAAAGTTGGCTTGGTAAATGGCTCATATGTTCTTAACCCTGAAATTGGAACAAAAAATTCTAAATTAGATTTAGTAGTTGCAGGAACAAATAGTTCAGTAATGATGGTGGAATCTGAAGCATCAGAAATCACTGAGGCTGAAATGTTGGGTGCGTTAGAATTTGCCCATAAAGAAATGCAAGTGGTTATTAATGCAATTAATGAGCTTGTAAAAGAAGTTGGTAAAACAAAATGGGAAGTTAAAAAACCTGATTTAACCTCTCTAACTTCAATCATCAAACAAAATGCAGAAGCAGATTTAATTTCAGCCTTCGCAACCATTGAAAAGCAAGCTAGAAGCAATAAAATTAATGAAGCCTATGCAAAGGCTAAACAAGCTGCAGAAGCTAACCTTAAAGAAGGTGAATCTCTTAATAAAACACATTTTGATTATATTTTCAAAACCCTTGAAAAAGATATTGTTAGAGGTGGTTTAATTGAAAGTGGCAAGCGTATTGATGGCAGAACGCCAGCAGATATTAGAAATATCATTTCTGAAGTTGGTGTTCTTCCAAGAACTCACGGCTCAGCCTTATTCACAAGGGGTGAAACTCAAGCATTAGTTGTTGCAACTCTTGGCACAGGTGATGATGAACAAATGATTGATGGTCTTGATGGAATTTCAAATTCTAGCTTTATGCTACATTACAATTTCCCACCATATTCAGTGGGTGAAGTTGGTAGAATGAGTGGAGCTGGCAGAAGAGAAATTGGTCATGGTAAACTAGCTTGGAGAGCAGTTAATGCGCTTATACCGCCAAAATCTGAATTTCCTTATACAATTCGTGTTGTATCAGAGATTACAGAGTCAAATGGCTCTTCTTCAATGGCAACGGTTTGTGGAACTTCTCTTGCATTAATGGATGCAGGCGTTCCTTTAGCTCGTCCAATTGCAGGTATCGCAATGGGTTTAGTGATGCAAGGTTCAAAATATGTGGTGCTTTCTGATATTATGGGTGATGAAGATCACTTAGGTGATATGGATTTCAAAGTTGCGGGAACATCAAAGGGGGTAACTTCGCTTCAAATGGATATTAAAATTCAAGGAATTACCATTGAAATTATGAAGCAAGCCCTTGCTCAAGCTCAAACTGGTAGAATGCATATTCTTGGCAAAATGGCGGAAGCCCTTACAGAAGCACGCACACAAGTTAATTCTTATGCGCCGCAATTTACTACTATAAAAATCAACCCTAATAAAATCAGGGAAGTTATAGGCTCTGGTGGTAAAGTTATTAAAGAGATTGTTGCAACATCAGGTGCAAAAATTGATATTGATGATAGTGGTGAAATCAAAGTTGCTGCAACTACTGGTGAAGCCGCTCAAAAAGCTATTGATATGATTATGGAAATAGTCGCAGAGCCAGTTGTTGGTGAAGTTTATGATTGTAAAGTTATGAAAATTATGGATTTCGGAGCTATAGTTCAATTTATGGGTAAGCAACAAGGTTTAATCCATATTAGTGAGCTTGCACCTCATAGAGTTGAAAAGGTTGAGGATATTGTTAGGCTTGGTGATGAAGTTAAAGCACAACTTTTAAGCGTTGACAGACAAGGCAAAATAAGGCTTTCTATTAAGGCGTTAATTACCCCTAGCCATAATGAACCAAACCTTCAAGAAGCAATTGGTTAAAATTAACCCTTGTTAAGTATCATTTTATGCTAAAAATATTAAAAATTAATTATTAATAGTTTTTAATATTTACCCTAGTGATTATGACAAAGATTGATTACATTGCTGAAATAAATCGCCTTAAAAAAGAGATGAATGCGGTTATATTGGCTCATTATTATCAAGATGATGATATTCAAGATATAGCAGATTTTATTGGGGATTCTTTAGATTTATCTCGTAAGGCACAGGCTACAAACGCTGATTATATAATTTTTTGTGGTGTAAAATTTATGGCGGAAGTTGCTAAAATTTTATCACCGCAAAAAACGGTTTTACTTCCTGATCTTAAAGCTGGCTGTAGCTTGGAAACCTCTTGCCCACCGCCACAATTTAAGGTGTTTAGAGAGAAAAACCCTGATCATATAGCAATTACATATATTAATTGCTCGGCTGAAATAAAAGCACTTTCAGATATTATTGTAACTTCATCTTGTGCAGAAAAAATCATCAAGCAAATTCCTGAAAATCAAAAAATTATTTTCGCACCTGATAGGCATTTAGGTGCATATTTGGTTAGGAAAACCGGCAGAGAAATGCTTCTTTGGCAAGGATCTTGTATTGTTCATGAGCAATTTAATGAAAGGGAACTCGTGCGAATGAAATCAAGCCACCCTAACGCATTAACTATTGCCCATCCGGAATGTCCTGAAACTATATTGAATTATGCAGATTTTGTAGGCTCAACATCAGCTTTGTTAAAATTTACGATTGATAATTCTTCTGTAAATAAAAATCAGGAATATATTGTTCTTACTGAGCCGGGTATTATCCACCAGATGCGGAAAAATTCACCTGAAGCTAAGTTTTACCCTGTAGCTGGCACAAGTGAAGGTTGCACCTCTTGCAATAATTGCCCGTTTATGAAGTTAAACACCATTGAAAAGATTTATGATTGTATGGTTAATAAAACCCCGGAAATCAAGCTAGATGAGCAACTTCGCCTTAAGGCAAAACAATCTTTAGATAAAATGTTAGAAATGAGTTTGTAGGGTTTGCTTATAATTTTCAAAAAACTTTTTAGCATTTTCTTCAAAATCTTCTTCGCATCCGTATTTTTCTTTCATTTCTTTTTTTATGGCATCAGTTGGTTCTCCCTCACCATGTAAAATAATTTCACCATATTCAGAAATATCGCAATCACCCTTTTGTGAGGCAATTTGAAACTCTAAATATTTAGAAGGTTTAATTTTTATATAAGCATAGTAATTTCTGCCATCTTCTAAAACGCCCTTAACAAGGTTTATCATAGAAACATTATCATCAATTGTTTCTTCAATTCTATTACTAAAAAATTCTGAAATATTCATATTTTACCTAGATATTGATTGTTCTGAAGCTGGTTTCTCTTTTCTTTGTGCTTGGGCTGAAAGAATATTTGAGGCTACAGCACAGGCAACATGACTCAATTTTGCCAAGCCTGAAAAAAACTCTGCTCCAGCAGATGTTAAACATTGGTAAGATGCATCAATGCCTGCTGGTATTAGTGATAGATTGGCTAAATCAAAGGCAATTTTTTTTGGTGTAGTTGCAACAGATTTAACATAACCATCAATCACTTTTGCAAATGAGTTAATTTGATGAAAAATCTTTTTACCAATTTTGCCATCCATAGTTTGAAGTTTATTTTCTGTAATTTTGACAAATTTTGCCGTTAATTTTCCAGCAACTGGGTTTTTAATAGTTTCATTAGGTAAAGCAAGATATGTTGCTCCAGCAGAAGCAAGCATAACACCTCTTGCTATTTCTCCGCTATGATTAATGTGTTGAGCTCCCGAGGCAGTAATTAAGCCACCAATAAAAACAAAAGTTAACCCATAAGTGTTATATGGAAAATGATGTGTCATTAAACCTTTAACAAGCTCTTTTGAAGTATTCAAAAAACAGTCATTTACAATAAAATTCAGAGTTTTATTTAATGCCTTTTGTTCTTGAGTTTTATTATTTTCAGGATTTTTGAAATATAATTTTAATAAATCCATTTCTTTTTCGATTTCTTTAACAAAACTCAATAGAACCTTATCATATACAGGAATTGAATTATTGTATTTCAGCTCTCTTTTTTCTTTTGAAGGGATTTTTTGAGGGTTATTAATACTAATTTCAGCTTCCTCCATAGTTTTATGAGGAATTTGAGCGTTAGCCCGATGAAGATCTAGGCCAAGTAGTCCGGCAATCATTCGCAAAGGCTCATCTAAAGCCCCAGAAATAAATAATAGTGTGTAAGAGATTATACCTGCTCCAGCAGCCAATTGTTGTTTATTAAAGGCAGTGCTACTACTCTGTATCTCTAGATTTTCGTTAAATTTATTTTGTTGAGATTCACTCTTGTTGAAAAGGCCTAACAACTTATTACTCAATATTTTTGTAAACTTAAATGGCATTAATAAAAATCTTATAAAATAAAGGGTAAGCACCGCAAAGATGGTCGCTATTAGTTATCTACCCTGAAGCATTTATGTTCAGGTGGAAACCGGAATTAATAAGCCTTGAGCCTAACAGAGCCAGCCTCCTTAAAAAATTCATCGCCCCGGAGATATCTTAGCAAAACCTAACCCACAGCACGCCTACCCATTAGTTATAATATACAATTTAATTATTAAAGCAACTCAGTGTGTTATTATAATCAATAAAAAATAATTAATATAAAGTTTGCAATTTAAGTTTAGATTAGTAATTACAATGAACTTAATAATTTATGGTGTTAAAATGAAAAATAAAAAATTTACCGCTGGTTTAGTTTTAGTTATCCTTGCTTTATACTCTAATTCTTCTTATTCAGCTTCAAGTGATGTTTTTGGCGGTGCAAGTTTTATTAAAGATGCCAGCCACTCATATTTAGGTGCAGTAACAGCAGTTAATGGTGATATTACTACTCATGGGTTCCTTGTTCGTGGTAGTTTTGGTGCTGGCCAATATGATTATGATAATCGTAATGTTGCTGGCGGAGATGTTGAGGCTAATTTTGGCGGAGCTGATTTGTTAGGTGGCTATCAGGCTATAATTTCTGATAATCAAACTTTGAAGGTATATTTAGGTGCAAGTTGGGAGCACCACCAATTATCTCCAAAAGATTATAATGCAGATGTTAGGGGAACAGAATTTGGCATAAAATCACAAGCTGAATATTATGCAAATCTTAATGAAGATATTTCAACAAGTGCTATAGCTTCGTATTCAACTGGTTTTGACACATATTTTACATCAGCTAATGTTGGATATAACTTTGGTAATTTCTCATTTGGCCCAGAATTAGCTTTTTTAGGTAATGAGGGCTTCCATCAGCAAAGAGTTGGTGGTAACTTCGGTAATATAAAAATTGGTGATTTTACTCTTAATGTTAATGGTGGTTATGCTTTTGCCTCTGGGGTTGCAGAGCAAAGTATATTTGGTGGCTTTAACTTTACTAGAAGATTTTAGTTTTTAACTATTTTTAGTAAAGCATTAATGAAAAAAGCATTATATAAATTTTACTTTATATTTATAAGCCTCAACTCCATCTAAGCCTATAGTTGAAAGGCAACCAAATTCTTCTCTGTTTTCAATGCAAAAACTTATTTCTTGAAAGTTATTCTCTTTAATAATTATTGCGTTTGAATGATTTTGCAATTCTTGCTTATTAAAACAAATTAAAGTTCCCTCCGATTTATTTAATTGGCGAATTAGTGCATATTTGGAAATGGTTTCATTTTGTTTTATTAGAGTGGCATTCCAGTTTTTTTGTGGTTTATTTTTTATCCAAGTAAAAAATAATATTGATTTTATAAATTCCAAAGGTGTTAAGAAAAAACTATTGCGATTAAAAAATTCTCTATGCCAATCAATTGAATATAAGCTGTTTGCAAGAATATCCCTTTGATTGTTATCTTCCCATAGGATTAAGCCAGAAACTAAATCTTTTGAAATATTTTCTATTTTTAAGAGAATATTAATTTCGCCAAAAGGCATAAAAACTTTTGCTTTAACAGTGTCTCCCTTAAAGAAAGTTTCCCCGTTATTTTTATAAAATTCTAACCAATTTTCAGAAATTTTATGAGTTACTTTTATATCATTAATATGATTATTGATTACAATTGGTGCAGGAATTTTGAATCTAAAAAAATCAGAAGAATTTTTAGAATCTCTATATACTTTTTTAATAAAAAATAAAACTTTTATACTATTATATAATGCCCAAAATCCAGCAATTATAAAAAGTTCAAAGGTGTATCCATCATCTAATGTTTGATATATATTGATATGTGAAAGTGGCTTGTTTGATATTCCTATTAAAGACAAAAAATATTCAGTAATTGGGCCATAATTGAAATCTTTTATAATTTTTATTGAAGAAAAAACTAACGCCAAGATATTGAAAAATAAAAGAGATAATTGTGGAATCATTAAACTTAAATTTAATTTACCCTTTAAGTTTTTTTTAGAGCTTCGCCATTTTAGTTTTGCTCCAAATATTCCAATAGTTGAAATTATATGAATTGGCCAACGAGCCATTGCAAAAATTTCATTTACCCAAAATCTTGTAAAACCTGAGCCTATTTCTTGAAGAAAAGCATAGTTTATAATTGGAAATATTAAAACTATTAGAATATTAAAAATATTAATTTCAAATGGTTGCAGCCCAAAAAATAAAGCTCCTAAAGGTATGATAAATAAAAATAATTGTTGCCAGCCTTCTAAGTAAATTAACCCTAAAGTTAGGTATGAAAGTTTTTGCTTAAAGCTTAATTCCTTACAAAAAATAATATTTTCTAAAGATAAAGCGTGTAAATTTCCATGAGCCCACCTTCTTCTAGTTTTATAATATTCTTCTAAGTCTGAAGCTGCAATTCCATAGGCTATAGATTCGTTCAAGTTAATAATTTTATAGCCAGCTTTATGCAATTTTAGAGAGGTGTGAATATCTTCAGTTACTGTATCAGTTGGTATTCCACCAATTTTATCTAAGGCAGATCTTCTATAAACAACACCTGTTCCAACACAAGAGGCTGCATTAAATGAATCTCTGCAAGGTTGAGAAATATTATAGAAGAATGTTTGATCATGCCATATTGCATTATTTTTATTAGAATTCATATATTGAAAAGCATCAATATTATAATAATCTTGAGGGGTTTGAACCATAGCTACATTTTCTTCAGCAAAGAAGCCCAGCGTTACATCTAGTGCGTGAGGCATTGCTATGTGATCTGCATCTAAAACTAAAATAAACTCTGCTTTACTAATAGATAGTGCGTTATTCAAATTGCCAGCTTTTGCATATAGATTATTTTCTCTTACTACATAAATCACGCCTAATTCTTGGGCTAAATTCTTAACTTCTTCTCTTTTTCCATCATCTAGCAAGAAAGTTTGATGGGGATATTTTATATTTTTTGCGGCTATAATAGTGCGTCTAATTATTTCCAATGGTTCTTTATAGGTTGGCACAAACACATCAACGCTTAAGCCAATTTGAAGTGGTTTTGGGGTGTGGTAGTTATATCTCCAAGAAGAAAATATAACTAAACCACTAAGTATAAAACCCATAATCTCCGCAATAAAATATAGTGAAGAAAATATAATTGAGTTTTCATTTATAATAGTAAATCGCCAAACGATATAAGTTAAATATATAGCCAAATAAAATATTGAAATTATATGAATAAAACGCTTTTTTTGATTTAATTTGTTATAAATTTGATAAGAAGTAGTGTTTGTGTAGTAATTATCTTTGGAATTATCAGAATACATATTTTTGATTGAGTTTATTTTAATATTTTTTAACCAGATTAATTCTGTAAGCTAAAGATTTTTCTTAACCTAACTCAAAGAATAGGCTGAAATTACTGCCTTTGCCTAAAGTGCTTGTTATATGCAGGTGGGCATTATGATTATTTAATATATGCTTAACGATAGCAAGCCCAAGCCCGCTCCCTCCAATCTTGCGAGATCTAGCCTTATCAATTCTGAAAAATCTTTCAGTAAGTCTAGGTATATATTTTTCATCAATCCCTTCACCGCTATCTATGAAGCTGATGCATAATAACTTTGCCTTATTTTCAAATTTTTCAAAATTATATTCTTCATTGCTACATTCAAAAATCTTAATTAAAATTTCGCCATTTTCATAATTATATTTTATGGCGTTGCTTAATAAATTATCTACAACTTGAATAAGCTCATCTCTATTGCCAATTATTTTAGGAGTGCTATTGGAAAATTCTTTTTTAATAGAGATATTTTTCTCATCAATCTGATGTTTTAATGATTTTAGATTTTCATTTACTATCTCTGAAATGTCAATTAAATCAGGTTTTTCATTGCTTGTCTTGGTTTCAATAACAGAAAGTGTTAGAAGATCAGAAATCAACTTTTTCATTCTCTCTGCTTGGCTTTTCATTATTTCAAGAAAGTTTTTTTGATCATTAGTTAGGTTATCATCTGTTTCTATAGTTTCTATAAAACCACTTATGCTTGTAAGGGGGGTTTTTAGCTCGTGGCTTGCATTTGCAACGAAATCTGTAAGCATTTTTTGAGTTTTTTTCTCAATAGTTATATCTTGCAAAATTATTAGAATATATATTCCAGTGGCAGAATTTTCAGAAAATTTTTCAAATCTTATAGTAAAATATTTCTCTGGCTCAGAAATATTATAATTAATTAAGCGAGGCTGATTATTATTAATTGTTTCACTAATTTCAGATTTTATAAAATCATCTGATAATATTTTATTTATTATTTTGCTGGCATTTGCCCCAAAAATTTGCCTAGCACTAAGGTTAAAATCAATCAGATTTTTATTTTTATCTAGCATCACCAAAATATCTGGCACAGAATTTATAAGAATTTTATCTTCCTCAATAAGTGCGTTTAAGTAATTCTGCTTTTCTAGCCAAGATTTGTTGAGTTTTTCAATCGCTAAAGATAATTCTTGAAGATTATTAATAAAAGATAAGGCGGGTTTTTTAGGGTTTTTATCAATGGTTAAATCTTCAACATATTTTATAAGCTCTTTTAAGTCTAGCACATAGGGGTGAATAAATAGCAAAGACATTGCCAATATTCCAAGATAAATATTTATTGCCTGCTCATAAGTAATATATTGATTAATAAGAAAAACTATTAAAATTAGGGCAGGGGCTGATGAAAATATAAAGCCAATTTTTATATGATTTTTGAAGGGTATTCTTTTTTCTTCATCAAGAAATACGCTGTGCAAAATTGATAAAAAATTGTTTTTATTATTATTCATAAAAATTTATAGTAATTCATGTTTAGGTATGTTATGTCATCCTGAGCAAAGCGAAGGATCTTAAGATGTTTCGCTACGCTCAACATGACAGACTTCAATATAATCTAATATAGTTTTATATTCGGTAAAATATAATTAAACATTAGCCTCAAAATAAACAAATCAAAAATGAATTTATACGGAACATACACTCTTTATATAAAAGAAGTTAAGAGATTTCTTAATGTTTATAATCAAACAATTATTGCGCCTTTAGTAAACTCATTGCTTTTGCTTGTAATATTTTCACTTGCTATTGGTGGCAGGGTAGGGGAGCTTCAAGGGGTTCCATTCAAGCAATTTATCATCCCCGGCTTAATAATGATGACAATAATTCAAAACGCATTTGCAAATACCTCTTCAATGCTAACTTTCGGAAAAGTTCTTGGCACTATAATTGATTTATTGCTTCCGCCGCTTTCACCTAAAGAAGTTACAATCGCAATGACTTTAGGTGGCGTTACAAGGGGCATTTTTTCAGGTTTAGCGGTAGTTTTTGCAATAGTTATATTATCATTTTTTGATGATGCACTTGCTATAAATGTTCATCATTGGGGTTATGCTATTTTTTATATTTTCTTCTCATCTCTGCTTTTATCATTATTTGGAATGTTGGCTGGAATATTCTGCGATAGTTTTGATAAAATGTCTTTTTATACAAGTTTTATAATCACGCCTTTATCATTTCTTTCAGGAACATTTTATTCTGTAAAAAATCTTCCAGCTTTTTGGCAGTCATTTAATCATTTTAATCCATTTTTTTATATGATTGATGGCTTTAGGTATTCTTTAACTGGCCATAATGATTTTCCTTTATATCATGGTGTAATAATGCTTTTAGTGTTTAATATAATTTTATATTTTATAGTTTACACACTAATTAAAAAGGGTGTAAAAATAAAAAATTAGAAAGATTTATTTTGCATTAGATATTAATTTTATCAGCTTGATATTAAATGAAAATTACAACTTGGAACATAAATTCTATTAAGGCAAGATTGCCAAATTTATTGGAGTTTATTAGGAATGAAAATTCAGATGTAATTTTACTACAAGAATTGAAATGTTTGGAAGAGGCTTTTCCGTATCAAGAAATTTCTGATGCGGGTTATAATGTCGCTGTTTTCGGTCAGAAAACTTATAACGGCGTTGCAATTCTCTCAAAATATAAAATTGATGAATTTTTTAGGGAAATCCCAAATGCTAAATTTTCTCATCAACAAAATTCTGATTTGATAATAGAAAAATCTAAAGTTAAAAATAACTTTGATTTATTTGAAGAATCTCCGCAAAAATTCTCTGATGATTTTTTTGAAAATAATAATCTAAATTATCCAAATGAAGTTTCTCAAGATGCTAGATATATTGAAGCAGTAATTACAATTAAAAATAAAATTTTTAGAATTGCATCTGTTTATGTGCCAAATGGTATGGATATTAATTCATCAAAATTTACTTACAAAAAAGAGTTTTTAGAGGCTTTGAATAAACACCTAATTAACATTAAAAATTCAGATGAACATATTGTAATAGCTGGTGATTTTAATGTGGCATTAAATGAAATTGATGTTTATGATGCAAAATCTCTTGAGGGGAATATTTGCTTTCATTTAGAAGAAAGAAAAAGATTTAATGCCATTTTGAATGCTGGCTATAAAGATTTATTTAGAGAATTTTACCCAGATAAAGCTGAATTTTCTTGGTGGGATTATAGGGGCAATTCTTGGAATTTTAATAAGGGAATAAGGATTGATTATATTTTAGCAAATGCGAAAGCATCTGATATTTGTATAGATTGCAAAATTAATTCCGAATATCGCTCTAAAGAAAAAGCCTCAGATCACGCACCAATCACCGCACATTTTGAAATATTATAAGAGTGTCTAGGCTACGATATTGAAAAAGTAATGAATTATGCTGATAGAATTTTAAGAGTTCCGCCTGCTTTTTCAACTGCTTCTTTAGCTGATTGAGAAGCCTTGCATACAGTAATTTCAACCTTAGTTTTTAATTCGCCATTTGCTAAGAGCTTAATTCCAGTAAGCCTGTTTTTAGTTAAGCCAGCTGATTTTAGCGTTTCCGCATTGATAGCTGTTGCTTGAAGTTTTCCTTCATCAATAGCCTTTTGAATATCAGAAAGATTTACAACTTCATAATCTTTGCGAGAGATATTATTGAAACCTCTTTTAGGAAGTCTTCTATGAATTGGTGTTTGACCGCCTTCAAAACCTTTAATAGCAACGCCTGATCTTGCAGTTTGACCTTTTCCGCCTCTGCCACAAGTTTTGCCTTTGCCAGAGCCTATGCCCCTGCCAACACGCATTCTATTTTTTGTCGCACCTTTATTAGCTGATAAATTAGCTAAAATATTGTTATTCTTTGTCATAAAAATTAACCTTCTATAATTTGAACAAGATGTGGAACTTTTTTAATCATACCCCTGATTTCTGGAGTATCCAAAAGCTCTCTTTCTTGATATAATTTCTTTAAGCCAAGCCCAAGCAAAATTCCTTCTTGCTTGTAATGCCTGCCAATATAACTTCCAACTTGCTTAATTTTAATAGTTTTAGCTGCCATAAATAAAAATTATTCTGATTCTTTTTTAACTTTTTCGCCAACTTTAATCTCTCTTTGGCTAACAATTTCATTAACTTTCTTGCCTCTTCTAGCCGCAGTAGATTTTGGAGATTGGAACATTTGTAAAGCCTTAAACACACTCGCGACCATATTATATGGGTTTGAAGAGCCAGTTGATTTCGCAACAACATCTTTAACGCCAAGAGCTTCAAATACGGCACGAAGTGGGCCACCAGCAATTATTCCAGTTCCCGGAACTGCTGATCTAACAATAATTTTACCTGCACCTGCTTCTGATTTAATATCATGGTGAACAGTTCTGCCCTCTCTTAAAGGAACTCTAATCATATTTTTCTTAGCCGCTTGAGTAGCTTTCTTTTTAGCATCAGCAACTTCTTTAGCCTTACCTTTACCAAAGCCAACTTTGCCTTTACCATCACCAACAACAACTAATGCAGAGAAGCCAAACCTACGACCACCTTTAACAACTTTAGTAGTTCTATTAATAGATACTAATTTATCTATAACCTGATTTTCTTCTCTTTCAACTTGTGCATTCATAAGTAATTAATTAAATATTAGAATTTAAGACCAGCTTCTCTTGCAGAATCAGCAAGTGCTTTTATTCTGCCGTGATATGCATTTCCACCACGATCAAATACAACTTCAGAAACATTTTTTGAAGTTGCCCTCTTAGCAATTAAAGCACCAACTTGTTTAGCTGCTTCAATGTTAGAAGTAACTTTTAATTTTCCTTTAAGCTCTTTATCAATAGTAGATGCTGCAACTATTGTAAAACCATTAGTGTCATCAATAATTTGAGCGTGAATATTTTTGTTAGAACGAAAAACAGAAAGCCTAAATTTGCCATTTGATACAGCTTTAATTTTAGCCCTTACCCTGTTAGATATTCTATTTCTTTTCAAAATGTTAGTCATAAAACTTAAACCTAGTTATCTTTTAATCTTATCTATTTTTTCTTGCCTTCTTTAGATCTTACATACTCACCTGAATATCTAATACCTTTTCCTTTATAAGGCTCTGGCTTTTTCATTGCTCTAATTTCAGAAGCAACTTGCCCTACAAGCCTTTTGTCAATTCCAGAAATAACAATTTCTGTAGGCTTTGGTGTTTTAATTTCAACACCAGCAGGGATTACATAATCAATATCATGGCTGAAACCTAAATTTAACTTTAGAGTTTTACCTTGAGATGCTGACTTAAAACCAACCCCTTGTATTTCAAGAGTGATAGTGTAACCGTTAGTAACACCTTTAATCATATTATTAAGTAAAGCACGAGATAAACCCCATTTTGCTTTAACTTTGTTATCATTTTTTCTACTATCATTAGCTGGCTTGAATGAAACTTTATCAGCTTCAATAGAAGCTAAAATTTCATCAGGAACTAAATAAGTTAATGAGCCCTTAGGGCCTTTTACATCTATTTTTTGACCAGATAACTTAACTTCAACGCCCTTAGCGATAGTTACTGGGTTATTTCCAACTCTTGACATAAATAAATAAATTTTTGGCTAATAGCCTGTTAAATATAAATAAATTAAAAAACTTCACAAATTACTTCACCGCCAATATTGTGCTTTCTAGCTTCATAATCAGACATAACACCTTTAGAAGTTGAAAGAATTTTTACACCTAAGCCACTAAAAGATTTACCCAGAGATTTAATGGCTGAATAAGCCCTCAAACCCGGAGTAGAAACTCTTTTTATTTTCTTAATAACCGGCTGACCTTGGTAATATTTTAGTTTAACATTGATGTTTTTAACATTTTTTCTAGGCTCAACTTCTTCAAAAGAATCAATAAAACCTTCATTCTGAAGAACTGTTAAAACATTCTTATTTAATTTATTTGAACGAACAGATACCGCAGCTAACTTAGCTCTTTGACCATTATTCAAAGTAGCAATCATATCTGATGTTAAATCATTTAATGCCATAAATACTCCAATTACCAACTTGATTTAATTACACCCGGAACTTTACCAATAGAAGAAAGTTCTCTAAGAACATTTCTGCAAATTCCAAATTTTCTAAAATATCCGCGAGGTTTACCTGTAACTTCGCATCTATTTCTAATTCTAATTTTTGCACTATTTTTAGGCAAACGAGAAAGTTTTACAACTGCATCAAAACGAGCCTCAGCAGTTGTCTCTTTATTCATAATAATTTCTTTTAATTTAGCCCTTCTGCCAGCAAATTCTTTAACAAGACGCTGTCTTTTAAGGTTTCTTTCTACTGCACTTTTTTTAGCCATAAAATAATTAATTATAAAAGGGCATATTGAACGCTTGTAGAAGTGCTTTGCCTTCCTCAGCATTTTTAGCCGTTGTTACTATTGTAATATCCATACCTCTCACCTGATCAACTTTATCAAAGTTTACTTCAGGGAAAATTATTTGTTCTTTGAGACCAAAGCTAATGTTACCTTTGCCGTCAAAACTTTTAACTGATAAACCTTTGAAATCACGAATTCTAGGAAGGGCAACATTGATAAGCCTGTCTAAAAATTCATACATTCTTTTGCCACGAAGCGTAACCTTTGTGCCTATTGGCATATCTTTTCTAACACGCCAAGTAGCAATTGATTTTCTAGCCTTCGTAATAATTGGTTTTTGACCTGAGATTGCAGTTAAGTCAGAAACTGCATTATCAATAACTTTAGAATCCCTCAAAACTTCACCAACACCCATATTGAGTGATATTTTAGTAAGTTTTGGAACTTGCATAGGATTCTTAAAGCCAAATTGCTTAACTAAAGCGGCGTTAATACTATTTTTATATTCAGTATATAACCTTGCTTCAGTTTTATTAGATTCCTGTTTTTTTACACTAGCCTTTGCCATAATCAAAATTATTCAAATTAACCTATTACTTCGCCTGATTTTTTAGCAAATCTAACTTTTTTGCCATCATCAAGTTTTTTATATCCAACCTTAGTTGCAGAGCCTGATTTTGGATCAATAACTGCAACATTAGAAATGTGAATTGAAAGTTCTTTTTCAACTATTCCGCCCGCAGATACTGCACTAGCCTTAGTATGCCTTTTTGCAATATTTGCTCCAGATACCAAAACTCTATTAGTATCTTTAATAACTTTTAAGATTTCGCCTTCTTTTCCTTTATCTTTTCCAGTGATAATTTTAACTTTATCACCTTTCTTAAGGCGAAATTTTTTTTCAAATTTAGTAAGTTCTTTTGCCATATAATCTATAAATAATATCAACTATAATACTTCAGGAGCAAGAGAGATAATTTTTGCAAACTCTTCTTTACCTCTTAATTCCCTAGTAACTGGACCGAATACACGAGTTCCAATTAAATCATTTTTTTTATCAACTAAAACCGCCGCGTTAGTATCAAACCTAATAGCTGTGCCATCATTACGCTTTGTTTCTTTTTTAGTGCGAACCACAACTGCTCTTTGAACGCTACCTTTCTTAACTTTACCACGAGGTGCAGCATCTTGAACAGAAACAACAATAATATCACCAACTCTAGCATATCTTTTCTTAGAGCTTCCAAGCACTTTGATGCATTTTACAGATTTAGCCCCGCTATTATCTGCAACTTGTAAAACTGTTTCTTGTATAATCATAAAATTTCAAAATTTTGGAGGTTGCTATTATTAAAATTAGCAAACTCAGTCAAGTAAATAATTAGTTTTTAGTAACTTTTTTCTTGGTATTAGAAGTTTTTTTTGCTTCGTTATTGTTAGTATTAGCCTTTTTAGCTTCATTACTATAAATAACTTCCCAAGTTTTAGTTTTAGAAAGTGGCTTAGTTTCAATTATAGAAACTTTATCACCTTCCTTAAATTGCTCTTTTTCATCGTGAGCATGATATTTCTTAGATTTAGTGATAATCTTTGAGTAAAGAGGGTGACGAACTTTTCTATCAACCTTTACTGTAACGGTTTTATCCATTTTATCACTAACTACAACACCTGTTAAAATTCTTTTTGGCATATTATATAATTATTAAGCTACATTTTTAATTGAGTTAAGATAAGTTTTTACCCTAGCTATAACCTTTCTAACTTCAGAGAATCTATGAGTTTTATCAAGCTCCCCTGAAGATTTACGAATTCTTAAATTAAATAATTCCTTTTTGCTATCAGCAATAAGTTTATTTAATTCATCAACTGACTTGCCTTTTAATTCCTGATATTTCATAAATTCTCCTTTGACTAAACTAAAGCCAATTAAATAATTCTTTTTACAAATTTAGTTTTGATAGGCAATTTTGCTGCAGCTCTTTCAAAAGCACCTCTTGCAGTTGCTTCATCAACACCACCTAATTCAAACATTATAACTCCCGGTTTAACCCTTGCTGCCCAAAACTCAACAGGGCCTTTACCTTTACCTTGACGAACCTCTAAAGGCTTTTTAGAAACTGGTAGGCTAGGGAATATCCTAATCCAAAGCTTACCAGTTCTTTTCATATATCTAGAAATCGTTCTTCTTGCCGCCTCAATTTGACGCGCAGTAATTCTCTCAGGTTGTAAAGCCTTTAAGCCATAATCACCGAAATTAACTTCAAAGCCTGCCTTAGCATTGCCGTGAATTCTTCCTTTGAAAGCTTTTCTAAACTTAGTTTGTTTTGGCATCATCATAATAAAATCTCCTTAATTGTGCTAAAAAAATATATGTAATTTATTTAACACCTAAAATTCTTTTCTCGTGAGCAAGTGGGTCATGAGCTAAAATCTCACCTTTATAAACCCAAACTTTAACACCTAGAACACCATAAGTTGTATGAGCTTCTGAAGTTGCAAAATCAACATCTGCACGCAATGTGTGAAGAGGAACTCTGCCTTCTCTATACCACTCAGTTCTTGCAATCTCAGAACCATTCAAACGACCAGAAATGTTAACCCTAATACCCTGAGCCCCCATTCTGATAGCTGATTGCATAGCTCTTTTCATAGCTTTTTTGTAAGAAACCCTTCTTTCAAGCTGTTGAGCAATACCTTGACCAATAATATTTGCATCAATTTCAGGTTTACGAATTTCAACTATGTTAATGCTAATTTCATCTTTAGTGAATTTAGCTAAATCTTTTTTAATTGTTTCAATATCAGCACCTTTTTTACCGATAATTACACCCGGTTTTGCAGTGTAAATTGAAATACGAATTTTATTAGCTGAACGCTCAACAATAACTTTGCTTATGGCAGCTTCCTTTAACTTTTTCTCAATAAAGTTTTTTATTTTGATGTCTTCTTGGAATTTTCTTCTATAGTCAGTTTTCGCAGAAAACCAACGAGAATCCCAAGTGCGGTTAACACCTACTCTAAAACATACTGGATTTACCTTTTGTCCCATAAGCTAAATAAATTAAAAAATTAGTTATTATTCTTTTCCTTCCTCTAAAACAATAGTGATATTGCTAAAAGGTTTCTCTATTCTTGAAGCACGACCCCTAGCACGAGCTTGGAATCTCTTCATTACAATGCCTTTTCCAACTAGAACTTCCTTAACAAATAACCTATCAATATCTAAATTGTGGTTATTTTCTGCATTAGCAATAGCAGATTTAAGAAGCTCTTTAACCGGCTTTGCAACTGCTTTTCTAGAAAAAGTAAGTTGTTGCAATGCATTTGCTGCACTTGAACCTCTAATTAAACCTGCAACTAAAGCAACTTTTCTTGGAGAGCATCTTAGAGATCTAAGAGTTGCAAAGGCTTGATTCTGTGCGTATTTTCTATTTGTTTTAGCTTTACTCATAAAATTATATATTATTTAGACTCAGCTTTTTTATCAGCACCACCGTGAGCAACAAAAGTTCTTGTTGGTGCAAATTCACCTAGTTTATGACCAACCATTTCCTCTTTAATAATAACAGGAATATGAGTTTTGCCATTATAAACACCGAAGGTTAAACCAACAAAATCTGGAATAATTGTTGATGATCTAGCCCAAGTTTTAATAACTCTGTGAGTGCCTTGTGCAGCAATAGCCTTCTTAAGAAGTGATTTCGCTACAAAAGGGCCTTTCCATACTGATCTTGGCATATTAAATTACCTATTTATAAATTATTTACGCTTTTTTCTTCTTTCAACGATAAACTTATTAGATGCCTTTTTACGAGATCTAGTTTTACCGCCTTTAGCTGGCTTACCCCAAGGTGAAACTGGGTGTCTACCACCTGAAGTTCTACCTTCACCACCACCTAATGGGTGATCAACTGGGTTCATCACAACACCTCTATTGTGAGGTCTTCTGCCTAGCCATCTGCTTCTTCCAGCTTTACCTGAAGATTGGTTTTGGTGATCAGGGTTTGAAACCGCACCAACTGTAGCCATACATTCCGCAGGAACTTTTCTAATTTCACCAGATTGAAGTTTGAGGAGTGCATAACCTGAATCTTTACCTGTCAACTGAACATAAGTGCCAGCAGACCTTGCAATTTGACCACCTTTGCCAGCTTTTAACTCTACATTGTGAAGGATTGTTCCAACTGGAACATTCTTCAATTTTAATGCGTTGCCCGGTTTAATATCTGTTGCTTCACCAGCAACTACAACATCACCAGCTTGCAACCTTTGAGGAGCAATAATATAAGAAAGCTCACCATCTTTATATTTAATTAATGCAATATGACAAGTTCTGTTAGGATCATATTCTAACCTTTCAACTACTGCTTCAACATCAAATTTATTACGCTTAAAATCAATAAAGCGATATGATCTCTTGTGCCCGCCGCCTCTAAAACGAGAAGTTATATGGCCAAACGCATCTCTTCCAGTAGAGGCTTTTTTACCCCTAGTGAGAGTTTTAACTGGCTTGCCTTTATGTAACTCAGCTTTATTAACTAAAACTGTGCTTCTTCTAGATGGAGTAGTTGCTGTAAAAAATTTCAATGCCATAAAATTATTTCACCCCCGCTGTGATATCAATTTGGTTTCCTGCTTCTAGAGTAATTATAGCTTTTTTGAAATCTTGCTTTTTACCAACGCGACCTCTAAAAACTCTCTGCTTGCCAGCAACATTAATAATGTTAACCGCTTTAACTTTTACGCCAAAAATATCTTCTATCGCTTGCTTTACTTGAGGCTTAGAAGCGTTTTTATCTACAACAAAACCAACTTTATTAAACTGAGACAATGTAGTAATTTTCTCAGTAATAAGAGGGCGTTTTATAATGTCTAAATTTTTAATATTATTTACCATTTTCACCACCTAATCTTTTCTGTAAATCTTCAAGAGCATGTTTAGTAATAACTAAATTCTTATGTTTAAGAATATCATAAACATTTAAGCCCTGTTGCGGAATAATATCAACATTGTGAATTGCCTGCACTGACTTGTAAAAATTATCTTTATCAGAAGAACCCCTAACAAATAATGCGTTTTCAGCACCGATGTTGTTAATTTTGGTAGTAACTTCTTTAGTTTTGCAAGAATCAATAACAGCACTTTCTAAAATTTTAAGAGTTCCTTCAGCAAGTTTTAGAGAAAGGGCAATTTTAAGACCTTTCGCAACAAATTTTTTATTTAATTTGAAATCATAGCTACGAGGTTTTGGTGCGTGAGATACGCCACCATGCCTTTGGTGAGGGCCTTTTAATGAGCCTTGACGAGCATGCCCTGTGCCTTTTTGTTTGAATGGTTTTTTAGTAGTTCCGTGAACTTCAGAGCGTGTAAGAGTGCTTTGAGTTCCAGCCCTTCTTTTAGCTAATTGCCATCTAACAATTTGATGCAAAATATCTTTTCTGATTGGTTGAGCAAATATATCTTGATTAAGCTCAGCTTCACCAGTTTTTTTATTTTCAAAATTTATAATATCTAGTTTCATAAACACCTAATATTAAGCCTTAGCTTTCAAACCAGCCGGAACTGGTAAATCTTTATTGTTTTTAACCTTAATTGCATCTCTAATTTCAACGATAGAGCCTTCAAAACCCGGTGTTGAACCTTTAATAGCAATTAAACCTTTATCTGCATCAACCAAAATAACTTTTAAGCCTTGTTGAGTTGCCCTTACAGCACCCATATGGCCAGCCATTTTTTTATTCTTAAATACTCTACCCGGATCTTGCCTTTGACCAGTAGAACCATGAGAGCGGTGAGAGATAGAAACACCGTGAGATGCCTCTAAACCTGCGAAATTATGACGCTTCATAACACCTTGAAAACCTTTACCGATAGTTATTCCAGATACATCAACTTTTTGACCAACAACAAAGTGGCTTGCAGAAATTTCATCACCAATATTCAACATCTTCTCTGCTGGAACCCTAAATTCTTTTAAGTGAGCCTTAGCAGGAACTTTATTTTTAGCAAATTCTTCCCTTTGAGGTTTTGCAATATTTTTAGCTTTTCTTTCACCAAAACCAACTTGAACAGCTGTATAGCCGTTTTTTTCAGTAGTTTTGATGTTCGTTATAACATTTCCTTCAACTTTGAATAAAGTTACTGGAACATTTTTTCCGTCTTCAGCAAAAATTCTAGTCATACCTAATTTTTCAGCCAGAACACCAGTGCGAAGATTTATTTTGAGATTACTTGCCATATATTAAGCAGCCTCCTGCATCACTTCTACAAAAACTTCAACGCCAGCAGGTAAATCTAACTTGCCAAGTGCATCAAGAGTTTGAGGGTTAGTATCTATTATGTCTATGAGACGAGTATGAGTTCTAATTTCTAACTGATCACGAGATGTTTTATCAATGTGAGGGCTTCTAGTAATGGTAAAAGTTTCCCTTTTTTTAGGAAGTGGAATAGGACCTCTAGAAACAGAGCCAGTTCTTCTAACAGTGTCAACAATACTTCTAGCGGATTGATCAATTATTCTATGATCAAATGCTTTAAGTTTAATTCTTATTTTTTGTCCAAGCATAATATATACTTTGTTAAAAAGCCAATTTCAGAGATTTTGCACACGCAAAAATTTAACTCTGCAACAATTTGGGAAGTGCCGTATAAACAATTTGTTTTAACTTGTAAATAGGAAAAATAAAAAAAATTCACTTTTTTATAAAAAAAATAAATTTATAAGAGTTTCTCAAGAAATTTCTTTATGGAAACTATAAAAATAAATGTTACTTCGCTTGATGGAAAAACCTATGTTTTAGAAGGGTTGGAGGGTTGGCGAGTGATGGAAGTTATTCGTGATGCAGAGCTGCCAATCAAGGCGGAATGCGGTGGATGTTGTGCTTGTGCAACTTGCCATATATATGTTGATGATAATTGGCTTGATAAGTTAATTCCACCCACTGATGAGGAAATTAGAGCTTTAGATGATGCTTTTTTTGTAAAAAATAATTCTCGTTTATCTTGTCAAATTTTGTTAAGGAAGGAAATTGAAGGTTTGCAAGTTACCATTGCACCAAGTGATAATTAATAATTCTAAAATATTTTTATGCTAAATACTGATCAAATAATTGAAAGAAATAAACTTAAAAAGCAAATTTCTACTTGGCGAATTTTAGCGTTTCTTGTGCTTGTAATTGGCTTTATACTTACTTTTGCGGGCGAGGGGGATTTTTCTTCAGTGGGTAAAACTGGTAATTTTATTGCAAGAATTAAAATTGAAGGTGTTATTTTTGAAGATACGAAAAGAGATGAAATTCTTAAAGAAATCGCAGAAGATAAGAGCATTAAAGCGGTTATTCTTAGCGTTAATAGCCCCGGTGGGACTGCTGTTGGTGGTGAATCTCTATATAATTCTATTAAAAAATTAAATGAGAAAAAGCCAGTAATTACAGTTATGAATTCTGTGGCGGCTTCTGCTGGATATTTAATTACGCTTGGCAGTGAAAGGATATTTGCACATCAAGGCACTATAACTGGCTCTATTGGCGTGATTATGGAAATTCCTAATGTTAAAGAAGCGGCAGATAAGCTCGGTGTTAAATTTAATTATGTTAGAACTTCACCATTAAAAGGCTCACCAACTTTATTTGAGGAAACCAGCCAAGAATCCCTTAAAATCTACAAAAATATGATGGAAGATTTTTTTGTATATTTCAAAAATATTGTGGCAGAGGAAAGAAATTTATCCCAAGAACAAGTTTCAAAAATTGCAGATGGCAGGATATTTTCAGGGGCTTCAGCTAAGAAAAACGGGCTTGTTGATGAAATTGGAGATGAAGAAAAAGCCGTTGAGTGGTTAGTATTAAATAAAAAAATAAGCAAAAAATTAAAAGTTGAAGATGTGAAATTATATCGCCCAGAAGATAAGCTAGAAGAGCTTTTAGAAGGGGCAGTGAAAATATTTTCTTTTGATGGGATATTTGAAACTTTATCTAATAAATTTAAGCTTTTTATCTAATTTTTATAATTTGATAATATTATCTAGCTATATTTTCTTTAATTACTTGATTTGATTGAAAAATTATATAATTTGCTGTTTTACAAATACTCAAATTATTGCAAAATGACAAAATCAGAATTAATAAAAATCTTATCTGAAAAACATCCGCAACTTCAATTGAAAGAGGCTTCTGAGCTTGTAGACCTGTTTTTTAACTCGCTTACTAATACGCTTAAATCTAACGGCAGAATAGAGCTTCGTGGCTTTGGCACATTCTCAATTAGAAAACGCACCGCAAGGCTTGCTAGAAACCCTAGAACTGGTGATAAAGTTCAAGTGGGTGAAAGAAATGTCGTTTATTTTAGGGCAGGCAAGGGGCTTAAAGATAAAATAAACGCTAATAAAAAT
Organism: uncultured Rickettsiales bacterium; assembly: GCA_964445765.1. GTDB lineage: Bacteria > Pseudomonadota > Alphaproteobacteria > Rickettsiales > UBA8987 > JANPLD01. Next base: position 77,374 of record CAYULD010000004.1, read on the forward strand.
TAATTTCAGAGTAAATATTTTATGAAATCATTCACAAATCTAAAGGGCAGGGTGGCACCGTTGCCAATTATAAATATTGATACGGATATGATTATCCCTAAGCAATTTCTTAAAACTATTAAGAGAACTGGGCTTGGGAAAAATCTTTTTGATGAGATGCGATATACTCAAAATTGTGAAGAAATCCCTTCTTTTGTTCTAAATAAACCCGCTTATAGAAATTCAGTAGCTTTAGTTACAGGGCAGAATTTTGGCTGTGGCTCATCAAGGGAACACGCGCCTTGGGCAATCTTAGATTTTGGAATTAGCTGTATTATTGCACCAAGCTATGCGGATATTTTTTATAATAACTGCTTCAAGAATGGCATTTTACCTATAGTTTTATCGCAGTCTCAAGTTGATGAAATTACTAAACTTGCAGAAGATGAAAATAATCAAATTGAAATAGATTTGCCCTCACAAACTATTAAAATTGCTAATAAATCTTATAATTTTGAAATAGATGCTTTCAGAAAACATTGTCTTATAAACGCATTAGATGATATTGGTTTAACGCTTGAGAAAGGCTCTTTTATCTCTGAATATGAAGATAAAATGAAACAGCAAACGCCTTGGTTAGGCAATGTTAGCAAAGGTTTATAAAATTAATTTATGGCTTATTATAAAAGTCCATTTGAAAGAATCGTTGAAGAAATTTTTTCTGGACCAAACAGAAAGATAAATATCGTTACTTTAATTTCTGTAATAAACGCTTTTATAATATTCGTAATTTTATTTCATCTTGAGATTGAAAATGAGGGCTTGCTTACCATTTTTGGCTTTTTTATGGTGTGGCGAACGCTTTTGCTTTCGGCGGTTTCATTTCATTTTAGGGCAAATATTAAGCGAGATTTTGCCAAGTTTTTATGTATTGTAAATTTATTATTGGCTTTAAGTGTTGATTATTTGATTTACAATGGTGATGTTACAGATTCTGGCTGGGAGGTTATAGACAACCTAAAAAATGAAATATTAGAAAATTTGCCTGATTCCAGCAATTCTAATAATGTTCCAAAGGGTGAATTAAAAATCCCTAATAATTCAGATGCAATTAGAGTTCAGCGAGAGATTCAAGCAACTGAGCGTATAATTAATTCCAGCCCAAATAATTATAATGCAAATAGAGTAATTGCTAATCAGCAAAGATTTTCTAATCAGGTAAATAATTCTGGAAAAGTTATAGCACCAAACGCAAATCAAAAACAGCCGGAAGCCAACAGCCAAGAGCAAATAAAGCTCAGGCAAGGCTTCTCAATCGGCGGGGAGTGAGATTATATAGCTTTTATAAGTCCAAATATAAATCTTAAATTTTAGTTGCTTTTTCGCAACAACTCTTTTAGTTTTTTAACTTAACATATATTAAGGGTGATTATGAGTAACCAATACGCAAACAAAACAGCTGAACAAATTTTAGTAGAAAAACCAAATGCGCCAGAAGTAAATTGTTTTTCTTCAGGCCCAACCCAACCAATTTTAACAGAGGAAGAAGCTCTTGAAGTAGTAAAAAATTATCACCAAGGTTCTCATAGAAATAACGATTCTAAGGCTAAATTTGCAGAAATGTATGCCCTATTAAGGGAAACTTTGGAAATTCCAGAAGGTTGGCACATTATACCTATCAATGGTGGCGATACTCCAGCTTTTGAGGCTTTACAGTGGGAATGTACAGGTAAATTACCTGTAATTGGAGTTGGTCATGAAAATTTTGGTCATAAATGGCTAGAAAACTTGGCCGAATTTAAGAAAAGAGAAAATCTTGATTTTACTCCAATAAAAGTTGGTTATGGTGAAATTGCATACCCTGATAAAGAAAAACTAAAAACATCTGATCTACAATTTGTTCCTAACGGCACAACAAGTGGTATACGCTATACTAATTTTGATTTCATTCCAGCTAAAGCAGAAAGAGAAGGCTTAGTATTTGCGGATGTTACTTCTTTTTACCTAACAAATCCGCTTCCATATGATAAGGTCAACGCTTTTACATTTTCTATGCAGAAGGCTGCTGGCTCTGAAGGTGGCTTAGGTTTTATAGTATGTGATGATGCAACTATAAATAGGATTAACGAAGATAATCCAGATAGAATGGTTCCATCAATCATGAAGTTAAGAACAAAAGATGGAGCATATAACGCCGCACTTGAAGCGGATGCTGGAATAGCAAACACAAATTCAATGTTGGTTGTAGAGCATATTATTAAGTCACTTCAAAAAATTAAAGAAATCGGCGTTAATAATTTTAGGCAGGTTAGTGAAGATAGTTTGAATTTTCTTAGAGGCTGGACTGCTGGAAGCGATTGGATAAAATTTTTAGCTAAAGATGAAGCCAATGTTTCCAACACTTCACCATGCTTTGAAATTAAAGATGAGTGGTTTAAGAATCTTGATCCAAAACAGCAAGCAGATGTTCTAAAAGAAGTAAACAATTTGCTATTAGGTAAAGATAAAGAAAATAGTATAGTTCTTGCTAAGGATTTTGGTGCTTATAAGGCTGCCCCAGCAGGCTTTAGGTTATGGATTGGCGGTAGTGTTCCAACGGAATCTGTTGAGCAAGTTACAAAATGTATGGATTGGTCATATGCCCTAACTAAGCAGAGGTTTGTTGAAAGGCAGGCAGAGCTTGAAAGCAAGCCAACATTAGTTATCGCTGATAAAATTGATACTGAAGAGCTTAAAAAATTAAGGGAAGAGAAGGAGTTTAACATTGTTTATGTTCCTGAGATTGTAGTTGTAGATAAAAACTTCAAATGGAAAGATAAATATTTGGATAAAGCTGATTATCTATTAGTTCGCTCAACCGAAATCACAACAGAAGATGCAGAAAAAGCAACTAACTTGAAAGGTATAGTGCGTGGTGGTGCTGGCTTGGAGAAAATAAAATTCAATCATGGTGATTTTCCAACTATTGAAAGAATTGAGGTTTCTGCAACAAAAGGTAGTAATGCGTTTTCTACTGCTCAGGCATCCTTCCTTGCGGAATTGAATGCTATGGGGTTAATTACAGATGAAACTCCACTTTTACAAGAGTTATACAATGCAAGAAAATTAGGTGAAGCAAAACAAGCCGTTATTAAATTAGCCGGTGAAGCCTCTAATATTACTGATGATGGCGAAAGAAAAACTTTCCTTGCTGGTAAAAAGGGTATCAAATCTCAATTCTTTGGTGATTGCGTTCATAATGAAGAAGCATTTATTAATATTCTAAAAAAGGAACTTTCTACACTTGCAAAAGATCAAAAAATTGCCGTTATTGGTGCTGGCTTTATTGGTGAGTGGAAAGCAAAAATGTTTAATGCCATTGGTGCAGATGTAACTGTTTATAATAGAGATTTTGATGGAGAAGCAAAACAAGCTAAAAAGGCAGCACTTGAAGCACAAGGAATTACAACAAAAACGAATATTATAGAAGCTTGCACTTATGCAAATGTGATAACTGTGCATGTTGAATACAAAGAAAAGGAAACAAAAGGTATAATAAATGCTGAATTAGTTAACCTTGCAAAAGATGGAGTTGTAATTGGTAACTATGGCAGGCCAGCATTGGTTGAAGCTGGGGTAGTTAGTTTAGTTTCAACTGATAAAGTTAAATCCTATGTTTGTGATGGCGCACCTGCGGAAGTCTGCCCAATTGTTACTTCACTTGGCGATAAAGCTCAATCTTGCGAAATAACCCCCCACATCGGTGCAGAATCAAAAGAATCACTAACTGCAACAACCCAAGCTGCATTTACAAGACTAAAAGATATGGTTAAAAGAGCTTTTTTAACTGGTGAAGTTGAAAATGGCAAAGTTGTTGCTGGTCCAGATAGGCAAAAGAAAGTTGGTTAGTTTTTTGTTAGTTGCCATCTCGTCGAATGACGGGTTCTAAACATTGTTTTTATGCAAAACATAGTAAAAATGAAAGATTGGGCTTCAAAAACTTCCGCCAGCAAAAATAGGCTATACGGCGTTGTGCAAAATAAGGGCAGGCTTATTGAGCATTATTTTGTTTTAATAAACCCTCTTAAAGAAGCTATTTTTCTAAAATACATAAAAGATGGGGCTAAATTTAACCTTAATGATGTCGGTGAAATTGTCGCAAAAGGTTATGGCAATCCTTCGGAAGAATTAAAAGAAGAACTCAGAAAAAAATACAACGCTGATTTAAAATAATTTCAATTAAACATAATTAATTAAGCTAATCTTTGCTTGAAAGTTTAATTCTAAGCATTAACTAATAACTAAGATTTAGGAATAATATAAATAAAAATATAATGTCTAAAAAAGTTAAAAAGAATATCACAAAAAATATTAAGCCAAGCAGAGATGAGGCGATGGAAGCAGTTAAAACCTTGTTAAAATGGGCTGGTGATAACCCTGAAAGAGAGGGTTTAATTGATACACCTAAAAGGGTTGTTGATGCTTATGAAGAATGGTTTTCTGGTTATAGTGAAGATCCTGAAGAGATTTTATCTAGAACTTTTGAAGAAGTTGAAGGCTATGACGAAATGGTTCTTCTTAAAAATATGAGGTTAGAATCCCATTGTGAGCATCACATTGCGCCAATAATTGGGGTTGCACATATTGCGTATATTCCTAATAAAAAAGTTGTTGGTATAAGCAAAATTGCAAGGCTTTTAGATTGCTATGCAAAACGCCTGCAAACTCAAGAAACACTTACAGCTCAAATTGCAGATTCTATCCAAAAAGCACTAAATCCTAAAGGCGTTGCTGTTGTAATAGATGCAAAGCATCAATGTATGACAACTCGTGGCGTGCATAAAACTGAAACTAGCACAGTTACTAGCCAAGTTCGTGGATTATTCAAAACTAACGATAAAACTAGATCTGAGTTTTTGAGTTTGATAAGAGGTTAGTTATGAAAACTAGGGTAGGAATAGATTTAGATGGAATCTTAATTCCAGATATTCCTAATTGTTTATATGACTATGATATTGAGTATGCATTAGAGGTTAGAGATAATAAAGACATTTTTTCTTTCATAAAAATTCCTTATTTTTATAATGATTATGTAGAAAAAATAATTATTACAGCTAGACCAGTTATAGATTTGCCAAGAACAATGAAAAAAATAGAGGTTATAAAAGATAGGTTTTCTGATATTCACTTTAGAAATTTTGATTTTAATTGCATAGAAGATAAAAATTTTCAGGCGGCTAGGTATAAGTTTAATACTTCTATAAAACTAGGGATAAAAGAATTCTATGAGTCAGACTTAGATCAAGCTAAGATTATATCTAGTTTTAGTGGGGGCAAGATTAAAATCATACATTGGAATAATGATATAAATGTTAGAATTATTATACATTAGGACTATAATGCCACGGCCATTTTACAAATATTTTTTCGTCTAGAGCAAATCCATAATTTGGTATGTATCCTGATTTTGAGTAAAAAGCAGAGCAAGTTTTTACATCGTTGTTTTGAAAAAAATTTTTTAATGTTTCTAGAGTAAATCCAGTTCCAGAAGTATCGTCTATAATTAGTAATTTTTTATTTTTTGGAAACATACTTTCCTCGCCTAGCCATTCTGGCTTAGTGTATTTTCCGCTAAGTAATACATAATCAAAAGGAGTATCAATTAGTCTTGCTACTTGATGTGCAAAAGGAGCACCATAACGAATAACCCCTACAACTAAGTCAAATTTTTCACTTGAAATTTGATTAGATAAGTCAATGCATAATTTATCAAACATATCCCAATCTACACATAGTGTTTCGGAGAATTTATACTTTTTTTTCCTAATTTCGTTGATATCAAATTTCACAAAAAAATTATTAGAATTTAATACATATGCTACCTATCCAGCTAGTTTCTTTTCTGATTTTGGTGCCTCAATGTTTTCATTACCAGCTTTAGATTTTGCAACAAAAATTGCACCTTCTAAGGCTGTTTGAGTGCAAAGCCCTAATAGAACAGGGTCTCTTGGCTTAAGATTTGCCATATTCCAGTGAGTTCTATTTCTAATATCTTCAATAGTTTTTTTAGTAGTTCCAATTAGTTTAGAAATTTGTAAATCAGTTAATTCTGGGTGTGTTTTAACTAGCCAAGCGATAGCATCTGGCTTATCTTGCCTTCTAGCAACGGGGGTGTATTTACTTTTTTTACGCTTCTTTTCAACTTTGATATAATCTTGGTAATCACTAGCAAATTCAATGCTTCTTTCAGGGTTTTTCTCAGCTAATTCAATAGATTCCCTAGTTGTAACGCCTTTAAGAACAGGATCCATACCAATAACACCATTTGCAACATCACCATCTGCAATGCCTTGCACTTCAAGCGGATGAAGCCCGCAAAAATCTGCGATTTGATCAAAGGTAAGTTGAGTATTTTCAATAAGCCATACGGCTGTTGCTTTTGGCATTAAAGGTTGCATATCTCTAGAGATTAGGGGTTGGGGGTTAGGGGTTAGAAAATTAACCAATAACCTTAATTAAAAATTTTGAGGTTTTATTATATATAAATAATTTGCAAGTCAAGGTTAAATTGCTTGACAGCTTGAAATATATTATTAGAAACACAAGGCATTCTTTGCCTGCTTACAGGATACTAATCAAAGCATTTTAGAATTTATTTTACTTTAATTTCTAAAACTAAGCCTTTGGGCAGTAAGAAGGTTATTAACCCAAAAAGAGTAATTAAAATGTCAAAAAGATTATCAGCAAAATATAAAATTTCTCGCCGTCTGGGCGTTAATTTATGGGGTAGAGAAAAAGACCCTTATGAGAGAAGAAATTTCGTTCCGGGTCAGCACGGGCCAGTTATCGGAAAGAGAATGAGCTCTGATTTCGGTAAGCAGTTAAATGCTAAACAGCAATTAAAAGGTTATTACGGAAATATCGGTGAAAAACAATTCAGAAAAATCTTTAAGGAAGCCCTTAGGCAAAAAGGTGATACCGGTGAAAACTTTATCGCGCTTCTTGAAAGAAGGCTTGATGCAGTAATTTATAGAATGAATTTTGTGCCTACAGTTTTTGCGGCTAGGCAGTTTGTTAATCATAAACATATTTTAGTTAATGGTAAATGTGTTAATATTCCAAGCTATCAGGTTAAAGCTGGTGATGTGATTGAAGTTAAAGAATCTTCAAAAAATATTCCTATTGTTATTGAGGCTACTGAAACACCTGAAAGAAATATCCCTGAATATCTTGAAGTTGATTTGAAAGCTAAAAAGGGTAAATTTGTTAGAAATCCTGCTTCTCACGAAGTTCCTTACCCAGTTAAGATGGAAGTTAACCTTGTTACAGAATTCTTCTCAAGGTAATTTTTACATTATATATTACTATAAAGCCCTGTTTAACAGGGCTTTTTTATTTTTTGCTATGCCTAATTTAGAATTGGAAAATAGTTTTAATGGAATTATAGCCGGCGTTGATGAGGCGGGCAGGGGGCCACTTGCTGGGCCTGTAGTTGCTTGTGCATTGATATTAAATAAATCAAAAATCCCTGATGGTTTAGATGACTCAAAAAAACTAAGTAAGAAAAAGCGGGATTATTTATTTAACTTGTTGATTGATAATCATAATTTTGGTTTAGGAATTATTCAGGAGTCTATTATTGATCAAGTTAATATTTTGCAAGCGACAATTCTTGCGATGAAGCAAGCAATTTCAAATTTATATACTAAGCCTGATGTAGTTTTAGTTGATGGAAATAGGGGCTTTGAGTTTGAGGGTTCTAGAATTATCCATGTTGTTAAGGGTGATAGTAAATCGCTTACAATAGCTGGTGCATCAATAGTTGCGAAGGTTACTAGAGATAAAATTATGGAAGAAATTGACGCTGAATTTCCGCAATATAATTGGCTAAAAAACGCAGGCTATGGCACTAAAGAGCATATGGAAGCTATAGAAAAATATGGTGTTTGTAAATATCATCGCACTAGCTTTGAGCCTGTAAAATCAATGCTTATAAAGCTGGATAAAAAGAATTAAAAATTCTGCCATTAATGAAAAATTTTGTTTTAGCATTTTTGATTTTTCTTATTTCCCTTTCTTCAATTTCGGCAATCTCATTTTTTAATTCTGTATCTCTATTTTTGTAAGTGGTTTTATCAAGATGTTGATATTTAAGGTGATTATTCTGTTTGTTTATTTTTTCTTTATGCTCAATTAGTGTAACTTCTTGCTTAGAAATTACAGAATTTTGCTGAAACCTTTTAATTTGCTCTTTAAGAGTTTGCCTTGTTTTTGAGAGTTTTTGTCTTTCATATTCAACTAACTTTTTTTCTTCATCAGTTAGAGAGTTATAATCTTGCTCTTTCCAATAACCTCTATTGATAACCTCCACCAAACGCAAAGCCCACTTTTCTTCAATTTCTGGCTCTTTAACATCTTGATCATTGAAGGTTTTGCCTTTTCTTTCCCTTCTGCGATTATCTTTTTTTCTGCTGTTAATATTTTCTAAGATTGAGGGATCAACAATTTCACTCATATCTTCTATAAGCCCTAAATTTTTTAGGGCAAAGGCAAGGCCATAACTGCTTAATACAAAAATTGTGTTATTGCTTCTTCTTCTTAAATCTTGAATTTTTTTTCTCGCACCAACATCTTCAGAAATTACAAGAGTTACAAGGCCTTTGTTAGTTTCACGCCTTTTTGAAAGTAAAAAATTTTCAATTGATTCTTCGCCTTTATCGTGCCTGAATATAGAAAATTCATCATCATTTTTTAAGCTATTTGAAGTTATAACACTTGTATAAATAGCCTGTAAAATAAAGGGTGTTGATTCTGGCAAAGCTCGCATTGTTTTTTGAAAAGTTCTAGATAATTTCAATTTTTCTGCGTGCTTAAAATCTTCTTCTATAAATTTATCATCAAAACCTTTTAGGCGATCTTGAAATTCAATTCTTCTATAAACTTTATCAAGCTCTTTGAGTAAGATTTTATAGGCAGTTTCAAGTTGTAATCTGATTAATCTATAATCATCTTTAACCCTTTCGTAAGTTAGTGAAGAAAGCCTTTCGGGGTAATATTTTTCAGTAAATTTATTAAGCTCATTAAAAACTTTATCCCTCAGATTATTTTCATCAATAATCTTGAAAGCCCTAATCATAAAATAGAATTTATAGGCTTGGGAAATATCTGTTTCTACGAATAGAATATTGCCTTTATTTCTTCTATAAAATTCGTGGAAAGCCCCATTTTTATCAAAGTTTGAAAGTTCAGTTTCTAAAAATTCAATGAAGATTTTTCTTTTTGTTTCAATGCCAACTTGAAGTGGGATAAGAAAGTAACTGCCATCAAAAACAGGCCCTTGTTTTGTTTCTTGAGTGAGGAGTTCAAGGCCCCTAAGAACATTTTTTCCTGAGCTACAGCTATCAAATATAATCTCTAAAAAACTGCGTTTTTTATAAGTACTCATCAATAGAGTGATTACGGATTAATTTAGGTATTGCACCGCCTAAAATAACTTCAAATTTAGTATAATACCTAAATTAATTGTAATCTAACTCTAGCCTCATTATACCATAAAATATAGGTTTTTGGAAGGGTTTTAGTAATTTTTATAATATTTTACTAAATTAATTTATTCTGTTGCTTTTTTGATGATTGGTTAATTATAAAACTTATTTTGAATTTCTTTTGCTTCTTGAAGATTTTTAGGGAAGGGGGGCAGAATATCTTGATATTGCTTATCATAAGCATTGCCATAAATTTTTTGAGGAGGGGTAATTTTTTCTTTAAGCCCCAAATAAACACCTTCTAAGATTTTATTTATTACATCTTTAGGGTTAGCATCTGCCCCAGCAACTCTATGTTCAATATGTCGGGAATTTTCATCAATGGTGCTTGCAGGTATTCTAATTGCGGTAGTGCGATTATTACCCCCCCAACTAACATTTACAGGGGCATTATTGTGGGCAACCATAGGGTTTGCTTGTTTATGATTATTTCTGATAGAGGTAAATCTAAAATATGATTCTTCAAAAGGTGCAAAATATATAAAATTCTTTAGCATTGAAAAGCACAAGCCACCTATAGCATTTAGCATTATTTCGCTTTCAGTATTTTCATTAATTCTTTTTAATGCAGAATTTCCAGAATCATCAATCAATGAAATATGAATATGAAGGCCACTGCCGGGTAAATCTTGATAAGGTTTTGCATCAAAAATTGCATTATAACCCTCATTTTTAGCAGTTTTTGTAATAAATTCCTTCGCCCAATTAATTTCATTAATAGCTATAACGGGCTTTTGAGGTGTAAGTGATATTTCAAACTGCCCTTCGGTAACTTCTTTATCAAGGCGGTGAATTTTAATATTTGTTTTTGAAAATTCTAGCAATAGCTTTGATAAAAATTCAGTTTCAGAGGTGGAATTTCTTTTAGGGGCTGGCTCAAGATAAAATTCTATTTCGCAAGCAATTTTGCAGTTTAGGGAAAATTCATTATAGATTAGTTCTTCATACATTGTGAAGGTGTATTAAATTTTTTATTAAGAACATCATCAAGCGAAATTTTGCTAAAAAAATCTTCAACGAAATATTCTAAAGAATCCCATAATTCGTGCGTGGCACATTTAGCTTTTGTAGAAAGACAGCCAGAATTTGCTTCGCCAGAGCATCTAACCATTTTAACTTTATCATCAACTGCTTCAATAATTTCTGCGATAGAAATTTTATCAGCTGGTTTTGATAGGCAATAACCGCCGCCCGGCCCCCTTACAGAGTGAACAATTTCTGCATTTTTTAGTTTAGAAAAAATTTGTTCTAAGTAAGGCACAGTTATTTCTTGGCGAGCTGAAATATCGGCAAGCCCAACTATTTTTGAAATATCACCGCCGGCTTGCTTTATCTGAAAAGCAATATCAACTAACGCCATTACGGCATATCTACCTTTAGAAGTTAAAAGCATATATATTTTTCAAAAACTAATTTTTATTAATCCAACCTTCAGCGGTTTTTTCGGCTTCTTTGTTATTTCTTTCAATTTCTTCAAGCCTTTTAGATAATATATCAATTTGCTTAGATAAATTGTCAATAATTAACTGCCTAGAATCTATATCACCTGCAGAAGTTGCCGCATAAGCAGAAAATTTTTCGGAATCTTTAATTTCTGATTTTTTAACTACTTTTCTAGCTGGAATACCAACCATAATAGCGTTTTCTTCAACATCAGAAATCACTACTGCATTTGAGCCAATTTTTGCACCTGATTTTACTTCAATAGCACCAAGTAGTTGAGCACCTGAGCCAATAATAACATCATTGCCAATGCTTGGGTGCCTTTTTGCGCCTTTTGCAACATCTTGCGGTGATACACCACCAAGAGTTACACCATGATAGATTGTAACATTATCACCAATAATTGCGGTTTCACCAATAACTACGCCCATTCCGTGATCAATAAATAAATTTTTACCAATGGTTGCACCGGGATGAATTTCAATGCCGGTTAAAAATCTTGAAAATGCAGAAATAAATCTCGCTAAGGTTTTGAAATTTTTTCGCCATATCCAATTAGCAAGCCGATGAAAAATTATTGCGTGAAAACCGGGATAGCACAAAAAAACCTCAAGCCTGCTTCTTGCGGCTGGGTCTCTTGAGAAAAATGAATCAACTTCTTCTAAAATTTTTTTGAACATTTGTTGCAACTTATACTCTGAATTTTTAGCTTATATAATCTTTTCAATTTATTTCAATATTTTAACTTGTTAATAATAGCTTGTTATTTACAAAATAAACTTAATAAGTTAATAGCACATCAAAATTTTAGAAATAGCAATCTTAGAGGTAAAATTATGCCTGAAGTAATTATCCCCGGTCCAGCTGGAAGAATTGAAGGAAGATATCACCATAATGATGATGGAAACTCTCCAGTGGCACTTGTTTTGCATCCTCACCCAAAACATGGTGGCACAATGAATAACAAAGTTGCGTATAGTATTTACAAAGCATTCGCGGTAAATGGATTTTCTGTTTTGCGTTTTAATTTTAGAGGGGTTGGAAAATCTGAGGGGAGTTTTGATAACGGAATTGGCGAGCTTACAGATGCGGCAGCTTGTTTAGATTGGCTTCAAAAAATGAACCCAGATGCTTCAACATTTTGGATTTCCGGTTTTTCTTTTGGTGCTTGGATTTCATTTCAACTTCTTATGAGAAGGCCAGAGCTTGAGAGCTTTGTTTGTGTATCTCCGCCTGCAAATATGTATGATTTTTCATTTCTTTCACCTTGCCCTCGTTCGGGTTTAATTGTTCAGGGTGATGAAGATAGCATTGTTGATGAGCCCTCAGTTAGAAAACTTGCAGATAAATTGAATGCCCAAAAAGATATAGAGGTTGATTATCGCATTATCAGGGGTGGTGATCACTTTTTTAGGGGTTTAGGTGATAATTTAGATGATGCACTAAGGCAATATGTTAAAGTATATTCTGAGCCTCTAAAGAAAAGGGGAAGAATCAAGCTGGACAAAAAACGCCGCCAGTTGCCGAAGACATCTTAAAATATTTGATTTTTTTTAGAAAATTGTTAAGTTTATAGGGTTGATTTTAATTTTTTAATCCGATGTCATATCAGCCTAGATATACTTCTCAAAAGGTTCTAACAGAATTTATTTTCAGGGATTTAGAAAAGACTGTTCTTCTAACTATGCAGCAACTTTTAAGTGTGCAGCAAACGGAAGATATGGATCTTAGTTCTTATTATGATCGGATTAGGACAAATAATTTTACACAAGAAGAACTTAATAAAATAATAAATTTTTCATTTAACTTTGACTTATTAAATTATAATTTAGTAACAACAATAGCAAATACATTTTGCCAATATGATATAAATCTGCCACCAGAAGAGCTTTCTAAAATTATAGAATATTCGCTTGGTTATATAAATAAAAGACAAGAAAAGGGTTCTAGAAGAGCTTTTATTATAATTGATTTATTAGATATCTCAGAAGAAGAAAAGGATAACTCATTGTTGCTTAAAGATGAAAATGGAAAAATTTTTGTAAATAAAAAATTATTAGAAGAAAATACAGAATTATTTCTAAAACTTAAATCTTGTGTGTTATCAGAGGCTGTAAATATTTATACTTACTTGCAAAACAATCTAAAAGATAAAAAAAAGGTATTTTTGATGATAATAGGGAAATCGTAAAATATTCCCTTCAATTTTTTGCACTTGTATGTTCAAATCTAATGAAGTTAGGGAAAGACTATTTAGATTTATTAGAGCGAGATGCAAATGATGCAAGTTTTATTGCTGGCTCAACAGGTTCAGAAAAGCAAGGATTATGGTCTTTAAATGAGGATATTAATAGCATTTTTTATGATACATTAAAAAAAATTGATATAGCACAAACATTAGGTTATCAACCTGCTTTTCTCTATGATTATGATCTTAGGGTTGAATTTATGAAAAATAATTTGTTATTTGAATCAACAGATAATTTGGGTGGTAAAGAGTTACGCAATAAATATTTTAGTTATTTATTTAAAAGTGATGAAAGTACTGAATTAAGATTAGCAAATCCAAATATAGAAGTCTTTGATAAAACTTTACTTATCATAAAAGAAATTTCTATGCATCCTATTTCACAGGGGAATAGATATTTTGAGCTTGTTAGAGGGTATTTATATGATTCAGTAATAGCGTCTTATAATGTTTCTATGTTGTTTTTAGTAAAAGAGCATCTGACTAACAAAAAAAATCGTAATAAACAATTTAATATGATGTTTTTTAGATTATTTTCTACTTTGGGTTTTATGCACCAAATGGTAAATGATTGTAAAGATCCATTCAAGGAATATAAAGGAAGCGATGCCTTAATAGATTTTGAAAATTCAGAATTAACCGTTGTTACTAATCAGATTTTTAATCAAATAGAAAAAAAATACTTTTCTTCTGGGCAAGCTAGAAGAGATCTTCTAAATGGAGATGAAGAGCCAAGAGATTTTACCTTTAAAAAATACAAAATAGGAAATATAGTGTATGATCTTTTTGAAGAATGTCTACATAGAGTTGATAGCAAAATTATAAGTATGCCTAGCGATGAAGTTATGAATAGTATAGATAAGGTTACTGATGTTAAAAACTTAACAAGAGATCAATTGATTGATCTATATAATTTTGGCGGGTCTATATTTCAAGAAAATAGCGTAACAAATGATGATTTAGAAATTGCTAAAACTCAGCTCAGATTAATTAGAAAAATAAAAGATAAATTATTAAATCACTTGTCTTTTTTTGACATTAGAATTCCCGGAAAAAATAAAATTTTAGATCTGTGGATTGAAAAATATAGTTCAGGAATAGAAGAAAAAGATGGAAAAAGATTTATAAACAAAGACAAAATAAAAAATGATTATCCAAATGAGGCTTCGCATCCTAAAATTTTTTTATATAACTTTGTAATTGAGTCTAAAGATCTTAAAGCACTTACATCTAAAATAAAAGTTTTTAATGAGAAAATTCAGTCGGGTAAAATACCTAATCAACAAGCCATTGAAGCAAAACACATTGATGATTATATTAGAAGCGGAACAATAAAGATAACAGATTCTGATTTCATAAAAGGTGGTGTATTTGAGTTATGCAAAGGGCTAATGAATGGAGAAATTTGTTCAGATAAAGGAAAAGGGGCAAGCATATACTTTTACTTTAAGAGAGGCTTTGCTATTGGTGATGAGCAAAAGGGGAGTATCTTTAATGATAGATTAAATGTTACTCAAAAATTGGAGCTTGAGACTCTCGCTAATAATTTAATTAAGAAAAGGCAACGATAAAATCAAGCTGGACAAAAAACGCCGCCAGTTGCCGAAGACATCTTAACACCAGTTGTTGATGCAAAAGTTATAGGCTTATTAATCAAATTTCTAACGGCTAAAAATGCAAAGCCTTGTGATTCTATAAAATCTGTATCTAAATTTGGGTTCACGATTGAGATTGGCTCAACTTTTGTGTGGCTTAATATTTCAGATAATCTTTTTAAGAAGTAAAAATTCTTTGCACCACCACCGCAAAAGAATAAATATTTGGGTGATTTTGGTAATAATTTTATTGCCTCTAAAACTGATTGCACAGTTATTTCAGCAATTGTTGCAACTTTATTGAAAAATATATCATCATTAAATTTATCAATTATAGAAAAAACTTTGTTCTTAAATTCATTTCTATCTAAAGATTTTGGATAAGGTTTTTTGAAAAATTCATCTTGTAAAACCTCATTTATAACCTCAAAATTTGGCGTTCCTTGCAGGGCAAATCTTCCACCTTCATCATATTGAAACCTGCCTTCTGATCTCAAAAAATCATCAATTAGGGCGTTGCCAGTTCCGGTATCAAATGCGATAAGATTTTCATTATCAATATAAGTTATATTTGAAACACCGCCCACATTTAGCACAATGGCTGGGTAATATTCTTCTGCAATTATTGCCTTATGATAAATTGGAATAACCGGTGCACCCTGACCACCACAAGCAACATCATTTGCCCTAAAATTATATACAACATTGATGCCAGTTTTTTTGGCGAGTAAATTACCATCACCAATTTGCCAAGTGAATTTTCTTTGGGGTTGGTGATCAATCGTTTGCCCGTGAAAGCCTATAATTTCAGGCGTTTTTTCATCATTACTTAGTTTGCTCAAAAGCTCATTAACCGCAATTATATGTTGCATTGTTATTTCAAATTCAACTTCATTGATGAAGGTTAAATTGGCTTTATCCTTTAAGTTATATAATGTGTGTATTTTTGATTTAAGCTCATATTCGTAAGGCAAATAGTGGTTTTTGCCAAAAGATAAAATTTTTTCACCATCAGTTTCTATAATAGATGCATCAATGCCATCAGCGGAAGTGCCACTCATAAGCCCAATTGCAGTATATTTTTTAGTTGAATAAATCACTGTGGCTTCCTGTATCTTCAATTTTATAAATTAAAAGCTAATCTGGCTCAATATGCAACTCTCTAACCCCGAAGGCGATACATTATAGTAAATAAGCTATTTAAGTAGTTACAAACACACTATTCCTCCCCCCGCAAGCAGGGGGAGAACTAAAGCGTAAAATTAACTTGTTAGCATCCATAATGTAGCCCTATCTAAAAACTGTTATAGTATTTTCAAAAATTTAATGACGCTAAATCCCCTCTCCCCTTTTATAAGGGGAGAGGGTTAGGGTGAGGGGATCGGAATAATTAAAACTAAAAAACCCTCACCCAGCTTAATCTAACTTTCTTTGAAAGTAAGATTAAGCATCCCTCTCCCTTTTACAAAGGGCGAGGGGAAATCTTATTAAAATTTTTGAAATACTATAATTACCTATTAATTTATGCTCTTTATGTTTATTACACTCTAACAAATGAACAATTTCTTATAATTTTTCAATTTTTTAGCCTCTATTAGAAAAATTACACAAAAAAATCAAATAACTACATCATACATAGTTTATTAACAGCATTTTGCAGAACTTCAGGCTGAAAGGGTTTGATTATCCAGCCAGAAGCTCCGGCTTCTTTTCCTTGTGTTTTTATATCTGAATTACCTTCAGTAGATATAACTAATATTGGCGTGAATTGAGAATTTCTTTGTTTTCTAAGCTCTTTTATTAATGTTATGCCATCCATATTCGGCATATTTATATCAGTTACTATAATATCAACAACTTGTTCACCCAATATTTTTATAGCCTTAACGCCATCTTGTGCGGTAATACACTCAAAGCCCATTCCATCAAGTGTTGATTTTATTATCGCCCTTACAGTTGGTGAATCATCAACAATTAAAGCTCTTTTCATAGAAATTAAATTTAAGTTTATATAGCAATAGAATTACAGAAAATAAAATTATTTTAATATCTCTGGTGTTAAAGATGATAAGCCGTGCTCAGTTTTATTCCAGTGGTGTGGCTTTCTAACAAGTTCAATTATAGCAAAGTAAGAGGCTATGCAATGTAATGCCCAATAAAATGGAAAATATAAACAAGATAATAAATCTCCCCACCATTTATTTTTTATAACAATAAATATGCTTAGAAAGAAATGAAAAGCTAAACCAAAATATAAATTAAATAAGCAGAAATTTAATAATAATTCTGGCAAGCCATCACTAAAACTTAATGAAATTAATGATGTTAAAATTGTAAATGGAATTAATAGATAAACAAAAAAGGGTGCAGCAATAAAATAAAAAAGCCCTGCAATACCTTTATAGCCAATATTTTTTTGTAAGATTTTATAATTTTTAATATTTACTAAAAATGTTTGCAGATGACCTTTTAGCCATCTTGTTCTTTGTTTTATCCAATTATTAATTGAAATTGGCGCTTCTTCATAAGTGGTGCTGTTTATAAGTTCAGTTCTCATTCCAGAAACTGCAATTCTAACGCCTAAATCAGCATCTTCAGTTACATTATAGGCATCCCAAGCATATAGAGCTTTTAAGGTGTTTTTTGGAAAGTGGTTGCTTGTTCCGCCTAAAGGAATTGGAAGCCCAAGTGTTCTAAGACCATATAATAAATATTCAAACCAAGTTGCATATTCTATAGAAAATAGAGATGATAACAAATTTTCATCTTTATTATAAAAATTAAGCCTTGCTTGAATTGAGGCTAGTTTAGAATCACCTTTTTCAAAATGCATTAAGGCCTTTTTAAGCTGATTTGCATCTGGTTGATCTTCCGCGTCATAGATAGTTACAAACTCACCTTTGCAATATTTTAGTGCATAGTTGCAGGCTTTTGGTTTGGTTTTAGGCAAGGAATGCGGAACTCTAATAATCTGAAAATTTGCCGTTGGCTTTAGAGATTTAATAATATCTATAGTTTCAGTATCATCAATTTCTACGATGAGTTTTACA
Organism: uncultured Rickettsiales bacterium; assembly: GCA_964445765.1. Classification (GTDB taxonomy): domain Bacteria; phylum Pseudomonadota; class Alphaproteobacteria; order Rickettsiales; family UBA8987; genus JANPLD01. The sequence continues at coordinate 95,213 of CAYULD010000004.1, forward strand.
TCAAGTTTTTCTTGGGGATAATCTAGCTTTTTTATACCTTTTATAAGCTGATTTATAGTGCCTTCCTTCTCCCTAAATAATGGCACTAAAATTGAATATAGGGGGAAAAAATCAGTATTTTTTTTGTATGAACGAAATTCATTTTCTTCATTTTCTGTGTAAATTTTCTCAAAATTATAACCCTTATATAAAAAATAAAATTTTGAAAAAATTACACTTAAGAAAAATAAATTTACTGCAAAAATAAAACCATAAAAGAAAATTTTATATTGTAATAAAAATATAAATAAACCAAGAGCTATTAAAGATATAACGCCACTTAGACCACTAAAAAAACTTTTCTTACTAGAAAAATTCGGCATATTTTTGCTAACCATTTCTGAGGCTTCAAGGCTATCTTTTTGTGAAAATCTTTTTTGTAATGTCCATAAAATATCATAAGGGGAGGTTATAAAAATATCGCAATCACCATATTTTTCTCTTAAATATTCATCTTTTTTTTCATCAACATCTGATGTAGCAATCATCAACCTGCCATCTGCCTGATCAAACGGAATATATTGCCTTTCAATATATTCATTTTGAAATTCTTCTTCTAAAAGCTCAAAATTTATAGAATATTTATCTAAATCTATAAAAGGGAGTTTTTTTAAGTCTGCTAACTCTTTATAAAACTTAAAAGCGGAAAGTTTGCCATCTGCTAATAGGATTTCCCCAAGTTTTGCCTTAGTTTTAAGTTGTCTTTCTAGGGCTTCAAGAATATCTTTTTCCTTAACTTGCCCTTTTTCAATAAGGTGTTCACCAATTTTTTTAGGTGTATTTGAATTTCTATTTTGCATTATTTATGTAAAAAGTAAGAAATAATTTCTTAACAAAATATCAAAATAAATAATTAATTCAAAAACTTTTACGAATTGAAAATATTATCATATCACTTTTGCCAACATTTTTACCGGCAATATCTCTTAAAACGCCAAGTGATACAAAGCTTTCGCCAAATTTTCTTATAAGGTTAATTTCATTTCTAGTAACATCAAAGCCATATCTAGCGGTGTTGGTAAATTGTGCGTAATCACTAAGTGATTTAGTATAAGAAAAGCCTAATTCCACTTGAAAATTCTCGCCATAGTTAAAGCCTATTTTTGAGGTGCTAATTGATTGCACGCCAGCTCTTTCATCTTCAAAATCTAAGCCATCATAAGGCCGATTTCTAAGCATTGTATCAAGGTTTAGAAAGTAAAAACTTCCGCCAAGCCCATATGAAATTTTACCAGATGTAAAAAAATCTTTTTTACCAAATTCAGGGCTTTCTCTAGTTGAATAAAACCCCGGAAGCTCAAAGCCAAATTCACTAGAAATTATATGATTATTATATCTTAATAGGTTAAATCTTGCAAAAAACTCAGTAAAAACCAAGCCATAATTGCTATCAGTAAAATCATCAAGAAAGTTTTTAGCTTGCACCATTTGTAAAGAAGGCGAAAGCCCAAGTGTTATATCATCAGTAAAACCATATTCTAAATAGGGTTTATATTCATATTTTAGAAAGTCAGATTGCCTTTGCTTATTGCCACTTTTATCATAAAATTGGGTGATTTTATTATAGAAAAATGAATGGATTAATTGGGTTTTACCTTCCTGCATATTCCAAGCGGCAGAAAAAGAGGTTTTTGGAGCAAAAAATATTAGTAAAATAATTGCGAAATTTAGAATGTAAGATTTGTAAGCCACCAGCTCTAAGGGCTGAATAAAAATTAATGGAGGGTAACTTTTGCAAGTTTTAGGGAAGATTCTTCAGCAAGCCTTGCGGAATCTGCATCACCAACATTTTCTTCAATGATAGTTTGTGCAGTAAGAATAGTTAACGCAGAAACATTCTTTTTTATTTCTGAAAGGCTAGTTTCCTCAAGGCTTTTAATTTTTGAAACTGCCATATTTTTGCGATTTTCAATATCTTTTTCTAATTTAATTTTAGTGCGAGATAAAATATCTTCCGCTTGAGATTTTGCGAATGCTATAATTTGGCTGGCTTCATTTTCACTTTGAGCTAATTTTAATTGTGCTTCTGCTAGAATTTTTTCGGCTTCACTTCTTAATCTATTAGCATCATCAAGGGCTTTTTTAATATCTGAAATTTTATTATCAACGCCACTAAAAAAGGCGTTCTTCATAGGCTTGAAAGCCATTGCGAAAAAGCTAATAGTTGCTATTGCTACCCAGAAAGTTGGGTCAGTAAAAATCTTAGACATAAAAACCTCAATTTTTAACAGAAAGTGCTTTTTCTATAAGTTGCTTTTCAATTTTTAAACCTGCAAATTTAACTAAAATATCTTCTACAAAAATTGCAGATTCTTTTTGAAGTTCTTCCAATGCAAGCTCTTTAGCTTTGATAATTTCTTTTTCCGAAATCTCTAAATTTTTGAGAAGATCTTGCTCAGCCTTACTTAACTCGTTGCTGTATAAATTATTAGCTTCACTTGTTGCTTTTGAAACCATTTCAAACGCTTCAAGCCTAGATTTACTAATTTTTTTATCAATAATTTCAAAAAAGTTTTTAGCCTCATCTTTAGCTTTAGAAGCAGTTAAAATATCGCTATTGATAAGGTTTTCTCTGCCATCTACAATGCCAGAAATTTTTGGTGATACAATTTTTAATATAAAGAAATATATTAAACCAAAAAAAGCAAAAAGCCAAAATATCTGCGATGTAAAACTATCAATTTGCTCAAGCTGAGGCATAAAACTAAATAATATTTATTAAATTAAAATATTATACAAATAAAATTAACATTGAAGTAACGAAAGCAAGTAAGCCAAGAACTTCCGCAAAAGCTGCACCAACGAATGTTAATGCTTTCATTTTAGGCTCAGCAGATGGGTTGCGTGCAACGCCATTTAAGAATGCTGAGAAAACCATACCAACACCAAGTGCTGCACCAATTAAACCAAGTGATGATAAGCCCGCACCAATATATTTTAATACTTCAAGTTCCATTTTTATCCTCTTTTTATTAGGTTGTTAATTAAATAAAATAGATGAGTTTTTGTCATCTTTAATAATGAAAATATTTCACATTATTAAGGATAACAACTTGCAACTAAGGTTAAAAGCCATTCTTGGCAATATGCACTAAAAAATTTAGTGCATATTTACAGCATCATTCAAATAAATGCAAATAAGAATTGAAAAAATAAATGCTTGTATAAAGCCAACTAATAATTCTAAGCCAACCAAAGCGATTGCGAATGTAAATGGTACAACACCTAATATAAAAGTTATTGAAGCAAGGCTAACAATAAAACCAGCAAATATTTTCATTACGATATGTCCAGCTGTCATAGCTGCTGCAAGCCTTATGCCCAAACTTACAGGGCGAATTAAATATGAAATAAGCTCAATAGGCGTAATTAATGGTAACATATAAGCCGGCACCCCCGGTGGAATAAATAAATGAAAATAATGCAGGCCGTGTTTTGCAAAGCCGATGATATTTACAATTATAAATGCTAAAAGTGCTAATGCGAATGTAACTATAATATGGCTTGTAACCGTGAAGGAGTAAGGCAACATTCCAACTAAATTACAACCTAAAACTAATAAGAATATGCTAAATACGAATGGAAAATATTTTTTGCCAGCATCACCAACATTTTCTTTGAGCATATTTGCTATAAAATCATACATAAGCTCAATGGTTGCTTGAAAGCGATTTGGCACAAGAGATGTTTTTCTTAAGCCTAGTGTGAAGAAAGAAAATACAAAGGCAAATACCAATAATAACATTAAAGATGAGTTAGTGAAGCTAATATCATAACCTGCAACTTCAAGATTTATAAGGGGTTTAACCCTAAATTGTTCAAGTGGACTATGAGCCATAATTATAAAATATCAATTTTTTGAGACCTGCTTATAAATATTATAAAATGATCCTGCAAGACCTAAAATTATCAAAACTATCAAAAATAATGGTTTTGTATTAAAATAATCATCTAAATGAAATCCAATAAATATTCCGAAGATAAGGCCTGCTATTAATTCCGCAAGAACCCTTTCAGCTTTTAAGGCTTCATTTTTTGTTTTAGTTTTTGATGTGGAAAAATTTTCTATTTCTTTATCAAGATTATCAATTTTTTCTTTAAGATTTTTTTCCATCAGTTTTTTTATAAAAGTTATAATTCAAAAATTAATGGCATATGATCGCTATAAGCTAGGTATTCATCAGGTTTTCCTATTCGGATAAAACTATTAATATTAATTAATTTATTAGTAACAAAAGCATAATCTATGTGATATGGTTTTTGTAAATTTCTATGTAAAAATAATGTAGGTTCTGTTTCTTTTCCAGCCTCTTCTCTCTTTATATGATGATATAAACTGCATATTCCTATTTTATCAAATTCTCTTAAAACATCACTATGGTTCCAATATCTACTTTTTTTATCCCAGCACACATTTGAATTAAAATCTCCGCAAATAATAATATTTTTTGAAGAGATTAGCTCTTTATTAATTTGTAGGTATTTCCAAAATTGTCCTATATATTTATATTGAAAAGCCCTTTTCGTCCAAACGGCTAATAAATTAAAATTTTCATTAAACTTAAAAGGTAGAAAAAGTTGCATTTTTCCGTCATCCCAACTAAGATCTAATAGATTAATTTTTTTTCTTGTAAAAACACCTAGCCCTTTATTTTTATTATCTCCTTTCCACAAATAACTGAAAAATTGATTTTTGTAATTAAAAGTATCAGGGTTTTCGCATTCTTGAATAATTATAATATCCGCATCATATTTATCTAAAATTGAAACTTTATTTCTAAAACCTCCATTGCAATTCCATGTGATAAATTTCATAAACTAAATTTTGTTAGAAAAATATAGATTCTAACTTTATTTTCTCTGTGTTTTTTTTACTTTGGATTTTTTAGATTTTGGTTTTTCTGCCAATTTTGCCTCAAGCATTTTTTTGAAATCTTCATAATTTCTAGAGCCTAAATATCTATTTCCATCAATAAAAATTGTGGGTGTTGATTCAATTTTTAGCCCATCTATTGCTTGTTTTTGCTTTTCTAAAAGTTTTTTTATGGCGGTTTCATCATTATAACATTTCTCAAATTGTTCAGATGTTAAGCCGCCAATTTTTGAAATTGTTTTTAGCCTATCAATAAGCCCAGCCTCATTTTTAGTATAAGCCCATTGGCTTTGCCCCTTAAATAAGGCACCAACAAACGCTGCACGAGATTCACTAGGCACGCAATTTGTTAATAAAGTAGCTTTTACAGCGTGGCCATTAAGAGGAAAATTTCTGAATTTGTAATAAACTTTGCCATTATCAATAAAATCTTTTTTTAAGTTGTAATAAACTTTATCGTGAAATTCTTTGCAGTGAACACAAGAAAGTGAGGCATATTCAACAATTTTAATAGGTGCTGATTTTTTACCTACATTTACATCTTCTGGGAAATCTTCAGTAAGAAGGCTTTTTTTGAAGTTTTCTGATTTTTCAAACTCTTCAATTTTTTTAAGATAATTTTCATAAGCCTTAACTTGCTCAGCAAGTTTTTGTTTGTAATCTGAAGTTGCCTCTTCAGCTTTTTTTGTTTCTTCTGCAAATACTTCAACACTAAATATTAATAAAAATAATGCTAACAGGGTTTTAATTTTCATATTTATTGATTTTTATTTTTTTAAGAAAATTAGCAAAAAATATATTTAATTCAAATTCTTTCTAAAAATAATTTCGTTTATGGCTTGATAGCCAAAATATTTGGTGATTCTCTCAATTATTTTATCTTTCATATGGGTTGCTTCTAGCATAAAACTTGGTTTTACCAAAACATATAAAATATTTTTATTATTTTTATTTATAGAAACTTTACTTAAAGAAATTTTTTCTGATAGCTCTTCACCAAAAATTTTTGCCCAAGATGTTATAAAAATTGCTTCTAATTTATTTTTACCTTTTAAGTGCGGTTTTATAAGCTCAGAAATTATGGAAGATAAATCATTTTCATAATTTTTCCTCTTATTTTCAAGCCAATCTTGCCTTTTGCTATTTGAAAATTCTTCACTCATTGAATTATAAAAATAAAAAAGCCCCATAATATATATGGGGCTAATAATTACAAAAAAACTAGATAAAGTAAATTACGCAACTTTTGCTTTTACTTCCTCAGCAATAGCATTTGGAACTTGTGCATAATGAGCAAATTCCATAGTAAATTGTGCTCTACCTTGAGATAAAGAACGAAGCTGAGAAACATAACCAAACATTGATGCAAGCGGAACTTTTGCATTAATAACTTTAGCATTTCCTCTATCATCCATTGAGTTAATTTGCCCACGACGAGAGTTAAGATCGCCGATTACATCACCCATATAATCTTCAGGGGTTACAACTTCAACTTTCATTATTGGCTCAAGAAGAACTGGCCCCGCTTTTTCCATCGCCTCACGGAATGCCGCACGAGCTGCAATTTCAAACGCTAATGCACTAGAGTCAACATCGTGATAAGCACCATCATTTAGTGTAACTTGAAAATCAATTGTAGGGTAGCCTGCAATTACGCCAGTTGTAGAAGCTGATTGAATACCTTTATCAACAGCTGGAATATATTCACGAGGAACATTACCGCCCGTTACTTCATTAATGAATTCATAGCCTGTTCCAGCCTCTTTTGGTTCAAAAATAACATTGATTTTAGCAAATTGACCAGCACCGCCAGATTGTTTTTTGTGAGTATAAGTAAGCTCATATCTTTTAGTGATAGTCTCACGATATGCAACTTGAGGTGCACCAATATTAGCCTCAACATTAAATTCGCGTTTCATTCTATCAACGATAATTTCCAAGTGAAGTTCACCCATACCTTTTAAGATAGTTTGGCCAGTTTCTTCATTAGATGTAACCCTTAAAGATGGATCTTCCGCAACTAATCTTCCAATAGCAATACCCATTTTTTCTTGGTCTGCTTTTGTTTTTGGCTCAACAGCAATTTCAATTACTGGCTCTGGGAAATCCATTCTTTCTAAGATAATTGGCTTCGCAGGATCGCATAAAGTATCACCAGTTGTAGTATCTTTTAAGCCAGCAACCGCAACAATATCACCTGCAACCGCTGATTTGATATCTTCACGGTTATTTGCGTGCATTAATAACATACGGCCTATACGCTCTTTCTTATCTTTAACAGAGTTAAGAAGTGCATCACCCGAGTTAAGTGTGCCAGAGTAAATACGAATAAATGTTAAAGAGCCAACGAATGGATCATTCATAATTTTGAATGCTAATGCAGAAAAAGGCTCTTTTTCATTTGCTTTACGGCTCATAGCTTCATCAGGGTTATTAACTGAACAACCTTGAACATCAGGAATATCAATAGGTGATGGCAGATAATCAACAACGCCATCAAGAAGCAACTGAACACCTTTATTTTTGAATGCAGAGCCAGTAAAAATTGGAACGAATTTCAAGGCAATAGTTCCTTTACGGATTGCTTTTTTGAGTTCTTCTTCTGAAATTTCTTTGCCTTCAAGATATTTTTCCATAAGGGCATCTTCAACTTCAACTGCGGTTTCAACAAGTTTTTCACGATATTCTTTCGCTTGTTCTTGCAAATCCGCAGGGATTTCAACATATTCAAACTTCGCACCTAATTCATCACCTTTCCAAACAACACCTTTCATTTTAATTAAATCAACAACGCCTTGTAAATCAGCTTCAGCACCAATTGGAAGTTGCATAACTAGAGGTGTTGCACCAAGCCTTTCCTTAATCATTTCAACGCAACGGAAGAAATTAGCCCCAGTTCTATCAAGTTTATTAACAAAACACATACGAGGAACACCATATTTATCAGCTTGCCTCCATACTGTTTCAGATTGTGGCTCTACACCTGCAACGCCATCAAATACTGTTACGGCACCATCTAAAACCCTAAGAGAACGCTCAACTTCAATAGTAAAATCTACGTGGCCGGGGGTATCAATAATGTTAATTCTATGATTATTCCAAAAGCAAGTTGTTGCGGCAGAAGTGATTGTAATTCCACGCTCTTTTTCTTGCTCCATCCAGTCCATTGTTGCTGCACCTTCATGAACTTCACCGATTTTATGAGATTTACCAGTGTAATATAAAATACGCTCTGTAGTGGTTGTTTTACCGGCATCAATGTGCGCGCAAATGCCTATATTGCGATATTTTTCAATGGGGTATTTCTGACCTGCTGACATATTAATTAATTTTAGTTGTTTATTGTAAAAATGATAATTTGAGGCTTGAAATTTGCTAAACCTGAAATTTAAGGTTGGCTTAATGCAAAAGAATTATAATTGCAAGAAATTTGTTTGAGTTTTGTATTTAATGCTTAACATCTGGGTAAAATTTACCCAGATGTTTAACGGGGAATAAATCTAAATTTTAAAAGCTAAATGAGTCCACTTGATTTAGTGGGTCAACTTGATTTGAATCAGCTTGATTTAGTGTGTCGCTATTTATTTCTATAAATTCAACAGGGGCAATTGAGCTAGCAATTAAGTCGCCATCTACTAAAATTGAATACTCATTATAATCAGAATTGATAATATTTGGTGCAAGTTCAATATTTTCAACCTCGGAAACTAAATTTGTAAGTTCTGTTACCTTTGCATTAATAATTTTTTCAAGTGGGCCAGTGATATTTCCAATTAAACTCTTACTTAAAAACTTACCTAAAGATTCATTGATGTCCGCAACAGATTCAGATAATTTTTCTATTTGATCTGTTAAAACGGTTATTTTTTTAAAAGCGTCATCAATATCAAAAGGTTTTTTTGGTAAACCTTCTCCAATGATTTTAACTTCGAAAGATTTTTCTAATTTAGCACCTGCAATAGGCTCTGATCCTTGATATGCTTCAATGTATTTTTTAAAAGAAAGTTCTAGATTATCCCCCTTTGCTAAATTTTTAGTAACATAATCTAATGCTTCTTGATTTTTAAGCATAATTTGTATTCCTATTTCTCCACCCTCAGCATTTTCTATGCCTTTCCAATCAAAGAGTTCTTCAAAGTTTTTGCCATTTAACCCTTTTAATATAGGTTGGTCTTTCATTCCAATATTTGCATTGTCGCTATTATGGTCAAAGATAATGGTGGCAAGTGGTTGAGATAAGCTCAGGTGACTTTCTTTAATTTCAACTTTTTCAGTGCCATTTTCATTGTTTGAATTTAACATCTGTAAAGTTAGAGAAATATCGTTTGTAGATTGAGCTAAAACATCATCACTTGCAGGTGCAGTTACTGGTACAGAAGTTTGATTTGAGCTTGAAGCTGTCGCTGATGTTTGCTTAGCAGGTGCAGTTAGTGCATCATCACTTGCAGGTGTAGCTACGGAATTATTACTTTGATCTGCATCAAAAACATATAATCCACTATCATTATTAATATTTGCACTTAAAACTGATGCATCTGTTCCGTTTCCATTTCCTGAGTTGCTTACTGGTCCTTTTGAAAAAGATGAATACCAAACGAAGCCATCTTTCAAATTATTAGAGCCGTATGAACCTTCATATGGTATTTTTGTAATTAAGAAGTCATTTGATCCAATTAATTGATTGAGCTTATTTTGACCCGTGGCCGTTATACCCATAAAGCCAGTTCCATCGGGTGCAACTCCTGCTAAAATATCCGTTCCAACCAAAAGTGACCCAACATTTTGCCCTTGTGTTGTATAAAGTTCAATAGTTTGGGCATTTATTTTGAAAGTATTAAAAGTTTGATTAGTGCCAGTTACAAACTGAGTTATTGCCTGTTGAGGGTTAACTTTAGAAATATCAAAATTATAAAAGGCATTCGTATCGTTTAGTGCTAAATTTCTAAAACCAAGCACATCCTTGTTATAATTACCAACTAGTTTAGTGGTGTCAGCTGTGTCTTGATCTCCTTCATCAATGCTGGCCTTTTCTTGCCAAGCATCCATAGGTTTTCTATTCATATCATAAAGATCTTTGATAACATTTGGTGGTGTTGGTGTAGGAGATATGCTGTTGCCACCCCCATTATTATTTCCACCGCCTGTATTGCCACCAATTGTAGAATTAGTAAAAGCTACAATAAAATTGTTATTATCAGAACCTAAAGAATTTAAAAAACTATTTCCTGAGAGCTGACCAAAAACTGGGTTATTACCAGCTTGTTGCATTAAACCGCTTAGTAAGCTGTATCCTGCTGGCGTTAAAAATACATTTATAACTCCGTTATTAGCTACATTAAAATCAAGATGTGTTCCTGCTTTTAAGGAAATTGATAGGTTTGGATTTCCAAAAACACTCAAATTTAGATCTCCTAATATAGCAAAGCCATTTGTGATACTTGGATCTTTTGGTGTTGCAACAATTAGAGGTGAATTTGCACTTATTGCTGAGAAACTAAATTGATTATTAACAGTTAAGTTGCTAGGGAAAGTAAAAGTATAGCTGTCTACATCATTACTACCCGCGGGGCCTGATGGGTCAAATGACATCAATGTAGGATTGCCGGGGGTTTTGCCAACAGTTAATGAGCCACCATTGTTATTTCCGCCAACTAATTGAGAGTTTGCATTGGCAGATGTGCCAGTGCTATTATTAATTGGTACTGCCGTAGATAAGTTTGAGGAAGAGCTTGAATTCAGGTTATTGTTACTGGTTCCCAAGTTATTTGATATTGAGCTATTATTTGTGCTAGTTGACAAGTTATTTTGTGTATTAATTTGGCTTTGTTGCATAGCATTTGTTAAGCTTCCCATATTAAATAATCCAGAGCTTACTGAGTTAGAACTTCCCGAGTTAGAAAGATTATTATTTATTGGAGTTGAAGAAATTGGGTTGCTCTGTTGCATTCCAATATTCGCCATATTGCTTTGATCAATATCAGTAGTTACTGGGTTAATACTAACTGAATCTAGGGAGTTATTGTTTGCATTGCTACTATCTGATAATGAGGTGCTTTTTGTGATTGGAACTGATAATTGGAAGTAATCAACATCACCTTTTGCATTTACGAATCCAACTGCGTTTTTAGCATTTATTGTTATGTTTTGTTGAAATTGTGATGGAATGTTTTTGATTAAATTTACACCAGCTTGGGTTAAAGAAAGTTGACCGTTAGAAACAACATAATGCGTATTGAGTTGTAATTGAAGGGTTACAACGCTTGTTCCTACGGTTTGGTAAGAAACATCTAGTTTTCCTAAAATTGGATTCTGATTAACGCCCGTTGAGCCTGAAAAGTAAACTAGAGGTTGATTTGCTGATAAATTTGTAATATCAATTGCTTGTTTATTGCTTGTTAATATAGAGGGGTTTAGGCTTGCTTTAATTAAATCAACATCGTTATTACTAGAATCGGTTATAAGGTTAGGTTGTTGAACTAATGAGGTGTTATTTTGTGAAGTGTTGCTAGAATTTGTGTTTGAGCTTAATGATGTATTATCATTAGAACTAGATTGTTGGCTTGAATTTGTTCCAGATGTATCATTTGTATTTCCAGAGGAGCCACCATTGACACCAGATTGTTGACCGTTTGATTGGTTTGAACTGCCAGCTGATGAAGTTATATCATCAAGAATTTGTTGAATTTGATCGTATGTTTTGCCAGTCGCATTAGCAATTGATAATAGATCTAAATGATTATTAAATAAGTATCCAAATACTTCCTGCTCTGTTTCAGCATTCATTAATTCTTTCAATTCTTGAATTGAACTTATCAAATTATAGTTAACACCATTAAGCTCATTAGGAGGTAAAAAATTGCCTCCGATTTTTAAAATCCCATAATATGGTATCCATATAGCTCCCTTTGATTTAATTTCTTCTTGAATATGAAAAAATGGAACTCCGTGATTGGATATTACTGAGCTAAGAATTTCTTTTGCAAGATCTTGATCGCTTAATTGTGCTAATAAGTATTCACCTAAGTGAGCAGAAAGCCCGCTTCCGAAATCATAATCAACTTTTTTTCCAGCAAAATTTGCTGTACCAGATGTGTAGGCGTTTATACCTTGCCACACTCTATCACCTAGTGCAACAGCCGCATTATCTAATCCAGAATTTTCAACATCCCTGTATGTTTCGCATCCATTGCTAAGATCTGTTTCAATTTCCATTAAAAATTTTCCTAGTGGTGGCCTTTCTCTGTTTGACTCATAAATTGTAAAATTAAAACTTACTAGGCTTGCTCCATTACCATTAATATTATCTGTAATTCCTCCTATTATAGAAGCACCATTTTGTGTTAAATTAATTGATACTTCTGTTCCGGTGTCCACTATAAGATAATCCTGATTTATTTTCATAGTGTAATTTACAGAGCCTTTTGTAACTGTAATGTTTCCAAAAACTCCAATATCCAATCCATTTAATGAAGTAAATTTAACTATTGTATCTCCTTGTTTTAAAAATTCTACTGCGTGTAACTTAGGGCTTAATTCTACGCCTAGCTGATCATTTCCTCCAGATGCATCAATAGGGTTTGCTTGATTCAGAATATCTTCGGTGGTTAAAAATTCAGCGTTTCTATATACATTTTGTTCAGCAATTATTGTGTTACTAGAACCTTGAGTTACATATACTCCAAAATCAAAACTTATATCATTATTAAGAAGTCCTGCGGTTTCTGCAATTATCATTAACGATTTTGTTGCTTGCGTTGTTAAAGCATAATTTCCTGATTGTGTAGGAATAATAGGGTTGCTAGGAAATGAAAAATTATTTGGGAGACTAATACCCTGAGATGATAATTGTGCTAATATTGTGGAAGGAGAAGTTAAATCTAACGTTATTTCTGAGCTTCCATTTATAATTTTAATAGATTTTAGGGCTACTTTGTCTGTCAGACCTTTTCCCGTTACTTTAATAATGTCTAAAGGTTGAAATTGAGTGAATTGTGTTGCTGTCATTAAAGACTCAAAAAGATTTAATTGGTTCCCATTATTGTGCGTGATTAAAATTGTCATATATCCCCCGATAGAATAAAAATAAATTAGTTAAAATTTTATATTAATTTTTGTATTATATATTAAAAATTAGTTAATATCAAGAAAATTAGTAAAATTTTAACCGTTTCTTATTTGTATCTCTAACATATTGAAATCTAATAAAAATTGTATTTTTAAAAATTTATAATTAAAAGCTTGAATTCAAATTCAATATTGTTATTATAGTGTTTAACTAAGGTGGGCTTGCCCGCCTTTTTTGTTGCTTAAATTTATAACCTGTTTCACTTGAACAATTATATCTAAATGATTGAAAATCAAATAAAAAACCTTCTGGAAGATGAATTGAAGGTGGCTGGATATAAGTTGGTTCAAGTTAAATTTGGGGCAATGGTTGGTAAAAATAAAGCATTGCAAATATTTGCTGAAAAGCTAGATTTCTCAACGCTTTCAGTGGGTGATTGCCAAAATATTAGCAGGTTAGCTTCTAATATTCTTGATGCTGAAGATATAATTAAAGATAAATATTTTTTAGAAGTTTCTTCCCCCGGTATTGATAGGGAGTTACTTGATTTAGAAGATTTTAAGCGTTTTGAAAATTTTATAATTAATCTTAAAACCAAACTCAAAATTGATGAGTCTAGAAGGTTTAAGGGTAGGTATAAAATTTCCAATAATGATGGTGTGGAAGGGGTAAAAATTTTTTGTGATGATATTAAAAAAGAGATTTTTGTTGATTTTAACAATATAGATACAGCAAAAATTATCATCACAGATGCTTTGCTAAAATCTAAGGGCGTTATGAATTAAGCCTTCAGAAACAATAAGAATTATAAAATAATTAAAGTTAAAATAAGGGGTTTTTTTATGGCTAATGCTTCGTTCTCAATTACTGGTGGTTTGGAGATTATTCAAGTTGCTGAATCAGTTGCTAGAGAAAAAAATCTTAAAAGAGATATTGTAATTTCAGCTTTGGAAGCTGCGGTAGTTTCGGTGGCTCGTAAAAAATATGGTCATGATTTAATTATAAAAGCTCAAATTTCTGAAAAAGATGGTTCAATTAAAATCTTTAGGGAGCTTCAAGTAGTTGAGGTAGCTGAAGATACTAACACACAAATTGAGCTTAAATTTGCTAAAAAGAAAAATCCAGATGCTGAAATTGGTGATGTTATAACGCAAGAGCTTCCGCCTATTGATTTTGGCAGGGTTGCAGGGCAAACTTTTAAACAAGTTTTAATGCAAAAAATTCGTGATGCTGAAAGAGAGCGTGAATTTGATGAATTCAAGGATAGAGTTGGTGAAATTGCCTCTGGCACTGTTGAAAGAATTGAAAATAATGGGGATTTAGTAATTAATTTTGGTAAAACTGAAACTGTTCTTCCTAAAAATGAACTAATACCTAGAGAAAACTATCGCAAAGGTGATAGAATTAGAGCATTTATTAGTGATGTTAGAAGGGAAAGAAAGGGGCCACAAATCTTCCTTTCTAGAAGGTCAAATGAGTTTTTGGCGGCGTTATTTACGCAAGAAGTGCCTGAAATTTATGATGGCATAGTTAAAATTGCTGCGGTTGCGCGTGATTCTGGCTCTCGTGCTAAGATTGCAGTTTATTCAGAAGATTCATCTATTGATGCGGTTGGCTCTTGCATAGGCCCTAGAGGTAGCAGGGTAACTTCAGTTTATAATGAGCTTCAAGGTGAAAAAATTGATATTATTGAATGGTCTAATGATCTTGCAACGCTTGCGGTTAATGCTATTGGCTCAAAAACTAAGGATTCAGTTGTTGAAGTTGTAAAAATTGTTATTGATGAAGATAATCATAAAATTATTGCAGTTGTTCCTGATGAAAATCTCTCAATCGCAATCGGCAGAAGGGGGCAGAATGTTCGCCTAGCTTCTGAGTTAATTGGCTGGAATATTGATATTATATCTGAAAGTGATGATGCAACTCGTTCAGTTGAAGAGTTTAATAGGCTTACAAAATTATTCTCTGAAAATCTTAATGTTGAAGAAGTTATTGGTCAATTACTAGCTTCTGAAGGCTTCACTAATATTGAAGAAGTTGCCTATGTTGATAGAGATGAACTTATGAGCATAGAAGGTTTTGAGGAAGAATTGGTTGATGAGCTTCAAAAGCGTGCGAAAGAATATATGGCTAATAACCCTAAGGAAGAGGTTTTAACACCTAATGCCAACCAAAAGCAATCAAGAAATAACAAGAAGGGCTTGCTTGGTATTAATGGCGTTACAGCAGAAATTGCTGCACTTTTAATCAAAAAAGGCGTTAGAGAAGTTGAAGATTTAGCTGAGCTAGATTCTGATGAATTGCTTGCAATTACTGAGCAAGAGGGAGTTGATAGAACGCTTGCAAATTCAATGATTATGGAAGCTAGAAGAAAACTCGGCTGGTTCAAGGAAGATAAAAGAAAAGCAGTTTAGGTGCTCTTAGTAAATTTATAAAACTTTGCTAAATTTACCTAGTATAATTTAGTTTTTTTGGCTTGCGAATAATAAAAAAATAAATAGATATAATTTTCTTGTTCTTTTATGACTCCGTAGCTCAGCAGGATAGAGCAACAGCCTTCTAAGCTGTGGGTCAGAGGTTCGAATCCTCTCGGAGTCGCCACATTTCAGATCATCTGTATAACTCAATAGGTTAGTTGGGTTGTTGCAAAATTTGATACACAAATCACCGAATTTTATAGTATTTTAGACTGATGCCTTTCATTTTGAGCGGCGAAACATCTAAGATTCTTCCACTTCGTTTCGCTCAAGGTGCAGGATGATATATCATACCTAAACATAATTTAATGTATAAAACTATTTACGAAGTAGTAATTCTGGTCAGAAAGAAAGAATATTAGTAGTTTTACTAATTTCAGAGCAAGACATCTTAATCTAGGTATAAGACACTATAATTTAAGGCGAAATTATGCAACGCTTCTACTAATTTGTCAACACGCCCTAAGCTCAGAAAGCTAACTATATCCCAAATAACAATCTTTGAGGGTCTTCAATAAGTTGTTTAACACGCACTAAGAAAGTTACTGCTTCTCTGCCATCAATTATTCTATGGTCATAAGAAAGGGCTATATACATCATATCACGGGCTTGAATTGAGCCGTCATACATAACAACAGGGCGTTTTGTGATATTATGAAGCCCTAAAATGCCAGATTGCGGTGGGTTAATAATTGGCGTTGATAACATAGAGCCATATATACCGCCATTAGTGATTGTAAAAGTGCCACCAGTTAAATCTGCCATAGAAAGCTTTCCATCACGAGCCATTTTTGCAAGCCTAGAAATATCTTTCTCAATTTCAGCAAAGCCAATTTTATCGCAGTTGCGAACCACTGGAACAACTAAGCCTTGCTCAGTGCCAACTGCAACGCCAATATCATAATAATTTTTATAAACAATTTCATCACCATCAATTTCTGAATTAACCGCTGGAAGCTCTTTTAATGCTTGCACGCACGCCTTTGCAAATAATGACATAAAGCCAAGTTTAACGCCGTGGGTTGCGGCAAATTGCTCATTATACTGGGCACGCATTTTGATGATGTTTGTCATATCAACTTCGTTGAAAGTTGTTAGCATCGCTGCAGTATTTTGAGACTCTTTAAGCCTTTTTGCAATAGTTTGACGAAGTTTCGTCATTTTAACGCGTTTCTCACGATCAGCATTATTAGTTGCTGTTGATTGTGATGAAGATGATGGGGCAGGCGGGTTTGCAATAGCATTAAGAACATCACCTTTTGTGATTCTTCCATCTTTACCAGTGCCAGAAATATTAGATGCATCAACATTATTTTCTGATGCAATTTTACGAGCTGCAGGGCCAGATTTATCAAGATTAGTTGATGGTTGATGGTTAATAGTTGATGGTTTAGAGGGGGCAGAAGCTGGTTGAGTTGTATTTTGATTTGCAGGGGCTGAAACCGCAGGTGCAGCACCCGCCTTAATAATTCCAAGAATTTGATCAACCACAACAGTTGTGCCTTCGCCGGCTTTTATATCTTCCAAAACACCATTATCAAGGGCGTTGACTTCAAGGGTAACTTTATCAGTTTCAAGTTCAACTAATAATTCATCTTTCTTAACGGCATCACCTTTCTTTTTGTGCCATTTAGCAACTGTGGCTTCTGAGATTGATTCACCTAAAGTAGGGGTTTTGATTTCAAGCATTTTTGCTCCATAATTAATTATTTAATGACAGATGATTTATATCATTGTGAAATATTAAGCAATAAAAAATAGGATTTTATAATTAGTTTTTGGAAGTTGTGTTTTAGATGTTGGCAGAGGAATTCCTAAATAAGTATATATTATGCGTCATTTCGAGCAAAGCGAGAAATCTCATAGAGTTATAAAACAACGAGATATCTCGCTTCGCTCGATATGACTCTGGTAGAAATCTATACCTATTAGTATTGCCTTGGCAGATTGTATCATCAGAATTTAATAAAAATTTTCTATTGAATATATTAGTAAAATAAAAAGCCCTGTAATTATAAATTACAGGGCGGGGGGAGGTAAGTCTTAATAATAGTTTTAAGATTTTTATTGTTAAGAAATTTCAAAGCAACCACCAAGGCCAAGTTGATTCAATACATTTGCAACGGTTGCAGCATCTGGGCAAGCTAAATCTCCGCATATATCTCTCATTTCTCTAATAACTAAAACATTTCCAATTTCATTTCCTTGAGAATCTGTGTTTCTAAGCTCTGAATCCCAAAAGGCTTGATCAATATATCCGCCATTTGTTCTAATAGCTCCACCCCATAATTCCTGACCAACTGGTGTATCAATACCTTCTTCATATCTTAAACTACAACCACTACCAAGAGAGCTATTCGTAACATTATTAGCAGGTGCCATATTTTGAGATGAATTATCATCATTGTAAAAATCAAAATTATCAAAACCTATAGAATAATTTGTTTCTTCAATTTCTTCCACAGGTAATGAGATTTGATTTTGAGTATTCTGAGTTTGTGAAGTCTGATTTGAGTTTGATAATAAATTATTTTGCCAGCTTGCGCCAATATTTGAAAATGAATTATTTGCAAAATTCACAATAGGCTCTGCAGGCTGTTGATAAAAATCATTAGCAGGTGCAGAATAATTGGAGCTTGAACCTAAAAATGATAAAAATGAGTTAAAGCTATAAGTTGGTGTTGATGGTTCATTAATAGCTGGAACTAATTCAGGCATAACAATATCAGAGGTTTTTTCTATGGTTGCAACATTTTCTGCACTAGTTTTATCTTCTACAAAATTTAGATTTGATGGTAATTCTAATGGCATCATTGCAAGGCCTGCATAACTTGAACTTACTTCAGTGCTCTCTATATTTTCTTGATCTTCTTCTTTAACTTCAGTAACGGTTTGAACAACTTCTATAGTTTCATAATTTTTGTCATTTGCTTCATCTGCTTTGTTTTGAATAACTTCCTCAAATGATGGCTCTCTTTGTATGGATTTTATGCTATTAGATTCAGACTTGTCAGCAATATCAATGATAATAATTCCTTCATTTGTCTCTTCTGAAATTTTATTATCTAATAAGCTTTTTTCTTGTTCTTCTGATTGTTTTGTTGAGTTGCTAGCATATGAAACATCTTCAGCGCCAGATAATAATGGTTCTTGTTCAACTTCTGCCTCTAATGTATTATTTGTAGAATCAGCTTCTTTAACTATTTGATTATTGTTTAAATTGCCAGTTAGTTTTTGTGTTAGAGCTGATAATTTTGCTATTTTTTCAGAAAAACTTAGATTTGATTTAGAAAATAAATCACTTATTTCTCTTGCTATGCTATTTTCCATATCTGGTTCTTGTTTCTTAGGTTGAATAATATCTTCATTATTTTCTGAGCTGTTTGCTTCAACTATTTCGATATTTTGCTCTTCTATTTGTATTTCTGAACCTACTTTCTCATCTAAACTTTTGGGTTGTTCATTCCAATTGCCAAAGTTAAATAATCCAGAGTTGCTTTCTGTTGCAATAGCTTCATTAGAGGAAACTTCTTCTTTAGCTTCTTGGTTTTCAACAACTATTATTTCTTCTTCAGCTGGTATTTCAACTTGTTTAATATCACTCACAGGTTCTACTGAAGTATTGTTAATTTTGCTTAGTAAGAACGCTAAGCTGGAATTTTCAGCGGGCATTGAAACATTTTCATTTTGGGTTGATACTGAGTTGTTTTGAACTGGTTGTGTTTCTTGAATAGTTTGTTCAACATTATTAGTATTTTCTGAAATCTCAATTGCTCCAATATCTACAATTTCTGATACGATATTATTTTCACTTGGTGCTTGTTCCTCAATAGGTTTTTCTATTAAACCCAATTCTACTTTGGCAGAGAATAAATTTTCAAAGCCTAATAATTCAGAGGTTCTTTCTTCTCCAAAATTAATTTCTAAGGCTGAAATTAAATCTGCTATTTTACCCCTAGCATAAGGACTATCTTCATAATTTCCCAGACCTTTCTTTTGAATGAAATCATAAACACCTGAAAAGTGAGGAATATTTGCTTGGGAAATGAAAGATGGGATTTTTGAGTTTGAGATGCCTATGAAACCTATCTCTGGAACGAATTCAAAACCTGCTTTTGACATTAAATCTATAGCATAGGTTGGTAATGCAGTTCCTTCTGAGTCTTGGTAAATTTCTTTCATTAAGTTTGAAACAGTTCCTTTTTTTACTGCATCAACTAACTTTAAATAATATTGTTGATCAACTATATTTGAAGGGTTGTAAGGTACTAAAACTTTAGTGTTTCCTACATTTATTACTTGAGGGTCAACGCCATTGTGTGATGATCGTTGAAAGCTATTTAAAGGGTGATTTGAATTTGGCCAAGTATAACCTTGCTTAGAAAGAGAGTTCCAAGCTGCACAACCTGCCTGACCTATGTCAAAGGAAAATTCTACATTTTCAAACCTTGTATTTGGCGTAGTGCTTTGGATTTCTATAAAGGCTTCAAATCTTCCGCCACCTAGCATAACAGCTGTTGAAGCGGTAGCAATTGCAGAATCAGATAAGAAAAATTCTATACTATTGCCATCAGCTGATAATTTGTGAGTAATCTGGTTTCTAGGAATTATAATTTCTTCACCAGTTCTATCTAAGATAATTTTGAATGATAAATTATTTGAAGAATTTGCACTATTAAGACCAATAATATCTAAATCACCCGGCAAGTTAGTGCCATTTGCTGATTCAAAATTATGGCTATCTTTAACTTGAATCTTAACTAATGGTGTATCTGAGGTAATTCTAGAAAAATACGTTGCAAAAGCAGATACATCAATATCATATTTATCGGAAAAGCCTGTTGAGCCTCCATCTATAGTAAGATTGGGATTAAGTATATTAGACATTGCCTCTTCTAATTTTTGAAGTGTATCCAAATATTTTGGATTGTTGTTACTTGAAGTTTGATTCCATCTCAAAGGCATAATTCCCCCATTTAATTTAGGATTTTATTTAAATTTTAATAGTTAATATTTTATTAATATATATTAAAAATTCGTTAATTGCAACAAAATTAATAAAATTTTAATCATATTTTATTTAAGATAAAAATTATTATTTGATTAGTCTCATTTATAATCTATAAGTCTTCATCAAAATTTAACTAAGCATTTGAATTATGTATTATATTCAATCTATTGGGGCTTTAACGCTTAGCGGTTTAGAAGCACTTGGCAGAACATTTATATTCTTTTTTCAAGCAATAATTGCGGCTGTTACGCCTAAATTTTATCCTAAACAAATATTAAAACAGGTTATGGATATTGGCTTTTACTCTTTGCCAGTTGTTGGTATGACAGCAATTTTCACTGGTGCGGTGCTTGCACTTCAAAGTTATAGCGGGTTTTCAAGGTTTAATGCCGAAAGCTCAATTGCAACTGTGGTTGTTTTATCAATTACTAGGGAGCTTGGGCCAGTGCTTGCAGGGCTTATGGTTGCGGGCAGGGTAGGGGCATCAATTGCGGCTGAAATCGGCACTATGAAAGTTACTGAGCAAATTGATGCTTTAACCACACTTTCAACTAATCCAGTTAAATATCTAATTGCACCAAGGCTAATTGCCGGCTTTATAACATTGCCCATTTTAGTTTTAATTGCGGATATTATTGGCGTTATGGGTGGCTATTTGGTTTCAATCAATAAACTTGGCTTTAATTCTGCATCTTACTTAAGAAGCACCTTAGAATATTTAGAATTTAAGGATGTTTTTTCAGGACTAGTAAAGGCAAGTATTTTTGGTTTTATAGTTGCCTTAATGGGTTGTTATCACGGCTTTAACTCAGGGCGGGGGGCGCAAGGTGTTGGCAAGGCAACCACTTCAGCGGTGGTATCCTCATCAGTTTTAATATTAATTGCAAATTATATCATTACGGAAGTTTTCTTTAGTGATTGATTGCTAATCTCTAACACCCAACCCCTAACCCCTAATCCCTAAAATGTTAGCAAAATCTTTCCTAACTGTGTCTTTTATGACCTTACTTTCTAGGGTTTCAGGTTTTGTTAGGGAAATTTTCGTGGCAAAATATCTTGGAACCTCAGCATTATCGGAGGCCTTTTTTGTAGCATTAAAATTACCCAATTTTTTTAGAAGATTATTTGCAGAAGGTGCTTTCAACGCAGCTTTTATACCTAGTTTTTCTCAAATTTTACAGAATGAAGGAAAAGAAAAAGCCGAAGAATTTTCGCGTAATATACTTGGGTTAATGTTTATAGCATTATCAATTTTTACCATTATTTTTCTAATTTTTATGCCTGCGGTAATATTTGTTATCGCACCCGGTTTTTCTGGCAAAGGTGAGATTTATAATATCACTATTGAACTTACTAGAATTACATTTCCATACTTAATTTTAATCTCGCTAGCAACCGCTTTTGCAGGGGTTTTACAGAGTAATAATAAGTTTTGGGCTGGTGGTTTTATGCCAGTTTATTTTAATTTGGTTATTATATTTTTTATGTTGGCTTTGCCCAATTATTTTGAATCTATTGCTCATACAATGGCTTGGGGTGTTTTTGCATCAGGTATAATCCAGCTAATTTGGATGGGCTATTTTATGAAAAAAAATGATTATTCCTTCAAGCCATTATTCAAAAATTATTTTTTAGATAATAAAATTACCTTTTTCTTAAAAAAATTTGCCCCCGGTGCGTTGGGAGCAGGAATTTTTCAAATAAATTTAATGGTTGATATTATCATTGCGAGTTTTTTTACTGGTGCAATTGCCTTTCTAAATTACGCAGATAGAATTAACCAACTGCCCCTTTCTTTAATTGGCACCGCTATGGGAACAGCCCTTCTGCCGGAGCTTTCAAGAAGGCTTGCCACAAATGATATTACTTCTGCCAAGCAAGGTTTTAATAAGGCTTTGCAGATGGTTTTGCTTTTATCATTGCCTGCTTGTTTTTCATTAATTGCAATTCCATTTACAATAATTGGCACTTTGTTTGAAAGGGGGGAATTTAAGGCAAGTGATACTGAGGCCGCTGGGTTTGCTTTAGTAGCATTTGCAATAGGCCTGCCAGCATTTACATTAAATAAAGTTTATTCATCAAGTTTTTTTGCCCTAAAAGATACTAAAACCCCTGTTATTGGTGCCACAATTTCTCTCTTCATTAACATATTTTTTAATATTATTCTTGCGTTTGGATTTAATAAAATTGGTTTTATGCCTCATGTTGGTATGGCACTTGCAACAAGCATTTCAGGCTGGTTTAACCTCTTGTTTTTACATATAAAACTTAAGAATAAAAACTCATCTCTTACTATTGAAGATGATCTTATAATCTCGGCAAAGAAAATATTTTTACTTTCTTTGCTTGTTTCTTTGTTTAGCTATGTTTTGGCCGATAAACTTGGCTATGGTTTTAGAAATTTACTAATAAATATTTCTCTAATTTTAATTATTTATTTTGGTTTGTCATTTAAGCTAAAAATAATTTCTTATATTGAATTTAAGGCATTTTTTAGAAGAAATAAAATTGAAAAAAATGAATCTCAATAAAAAATTTTTACCATCATCAAGTAGAAGAAAAGCTAGATCAATTTCGCCAGAAAAATTAAGGCTTATGGTTGAGTTTTTTCCTGAAATTGCAATTAAAAGCCCAAATTCATTGCTTGGTAATGAAATTTCTGAAATTATTTCTAAAGCAAAAAATTACAATCAAATTTGTCTTGAAATTGGCTTTGGCAGTGGTGAGCATCTTTTATTTCAAGCAGAAAATAATCCAGATAATTTGTATTTAGCTTCTGAGGTTTTTTATAATTCAATTTGTGCTACAACGCTGAAAATTTATAATAAAAAAATTTCAAATATTCGTATTTTTGATGGTGATGCCAGATATTTGCTTGAGGCGTTAAAATTTCTTAATAAGAATATTTTGTCTAAAATATTTTTACTTTTTCCTGATCCTTGGCCAAAAGAAAGGCATCAAAAGCGAAGGCTAGTTAATCAAGAAACTATAAATTTATTTCATTCAGCTTTATCAGATAATGGAATTGTTAGGGTAGCAAGCGATCACCCGATTTATTGTAATTGGTGTTTGGAGCAATTTTCTTTAAGTAATAAATTTCAATTGCTAAATAATTTAGAAAATCTTGCGGAATTGCCTGTTGGTTACACTATTACAAAATATCACGAAAAAGCTATAAATGAAGGCAGGATTGCAAAATTTATGGATTTTAGAAAATTATAAATCTAATTTCAATTTCAAAAAACTAATCTTCTCTGGCAAGTTTTTCTTCAAGCTCGTGTTGCTCTTGTGCGGCGATAGTCATTGTTGCTATTGGCCTAGCTTCTAGCCTTTTTAAGCCTATAGGGTCGCCTGTAACTTCACAAAAACCATATTCACCTTCATCAATTCTTTTAAGGGCGTTATCAATTTTGTTTATTAATTTGCGATATCTATCTCTAGTTCTAAGCTCTAAGCCAGTTTGTTCAACGATAGTTGCTTGATCCGAAGGGTCTGGCTCATTCCAAGTTTCAACCTGTAAATGTTCAATAGTTTCATTAGATTCATTCAGTAATTCTTTCTTCCAAGCCTCAAGTTTTCTTCTAAAATACTCAACTTGAAGTGGGTTCATATATTGTTCATCTTCAGAAGGCTTATAGTTTTCAGGTAGGATAACTTTTCCAGTTTTATCTTTTTTTACATCAATTTTTTTTGCTTTATTTTCCATCTTTTTATAAGTTTTTGCGTTGCTATTAGATGGCTTTATCTGCTTTGATTTTTTATTTTTATCAAGCTCTTTTTTTCTATCAGCGATAAAATTTTCTCTTGCATCTGGGAAAGATGGTATGAGCATCACACTTGGCTTTTTAAGAATTGCCGGTTGGCTTTGGTTAAGTGCAATTTTAAGCTCCCCCTTTACATTTGGAATGTCATTTAATAAAATAGTTTCTTCTTTCTTTTCTAGCTTTGTAGCTAGCTTTAGAGAAGGTTTTACAATTTTTATTTTATCTTTTGCCTTATCAATTTTAGTGTTAATTTTTTTTATATTTTTACTTTTTGGTAAAGTTTTTTTAATTTGTTTTTCAGGCTTCTTTAATTGGCTTTGCTTTGAAATTTCTTTCTTAGCAATTTTTTTATTGCTTTTAGCGATTGGTTTTTTAGTTTTTACTATGCTCTTTTTGTTTGAAGACTGTTTTTTAATAATTTTTTTAGGTGCTTGTTTTACTTTTTTTACAGGCTTTTTTGTTTGAATTTTCTTAGCAGGCTTAGAAATTTTTTTAGCTGGTTTTACAATTTTCTTGCTTTTTTTTGCCATAGTAAACCCTCATTTTGTTTTAAGTTTTTTTAGTTTTTCTGCTTCTACAATCGCTCTAGTTTTAATTTCTTCTATAATATTTTTAAGTTTAGCATCTTCCGTGTTTATACTTATATTATTTAATCTTGCCTCAATGCTCTGTAAAGTATTATATTCAAAAACCCCTAAAATTAAGGCTTTTTTAAGGTTTTCAAGCTGAGAGAGCAAATCTTTGCCATATTCTATAGAAATTTGCCTTGAATTAGAGCTTTCAAAATTAGATATTAAATTAATAGAATTTAGCGGATTAATAGAGTTTATAGCTTGCGTTTCAGAAGAATTTGATAGGCTAGTTGTTGCAGTTACATCATCTCCAACAAGAAGATTTGAAAAATCACCACTTACCTTAGATGTTTTTTTTAATTTTTTTAGTTGGGAAATTTTATAATTTTCGTTAATATCACTGACTTTCATAAATATTGCATAGCTAAATGAGTATAAATTCTAATTAAATCAAAATCGGGTTAATGTCATTAAATAATATATATGTAATACTTTCAAAGCCTCAGATGGGTGAAAATATTGGTGCGGTTGCAAGGGTGATGAAAAATTTTGGCGTTCTTAATTTAAGAATTATAAGCCCAAGAGATGGTTGGCCAAATGAAAAGGCTTATGAAATGTCTGCCCACGCAAAAGATGTTATAAAAAATGCTGAAATATTTGAAAATCTTAATGATGCAATAGCTGATTTAAGTTACTTAGTTGCAACAGCAGCGAATAGAAGGGATATGGCAAAAGAAATTATAAACCCTGAAATTTCAGCTAAAAAAATTTCAAAAAAAATTATTAATAATAAATGTGGAATATTATTTGGAAGGGAATCAAGTGGTTTGAGTAACGAAGAAATATCGGCATCAAATCAAATGGTTACTATTCCAACTGGAGAAATTTACCCATCACTAAATATTTCTCAGGCTTGTTGTGTGATGCTATATGAGGTTTTTAAGCAAGTTTCAAATGGTAAAAAATTAATTAATAATAATTTATCTGAAATTATTGCAAATAAATCTGAATATTTATCTTTGGTTAATTTTCTTGAAGAAAAATTAGAGCAAAAAAACTTTTTTCAAGTTAAAGAAAAAAAGAAAAATATGATGTTAAATATAAAAAATATTTTTACAAAAAATGATTATACTGAACAAGAAATTAAAACTCTTAAAGGTATTTTTGCTCTAATAAAATAAAGATTTTTCTATGCATAGTGCAACTTATAAAAGGCTATTTATTGTTGATGGATATTCCTATGTTTTTAGGGCTTATCACTCTTTGCCGCCTCTTACAAATAAGGCTGGGCTTCCAGTTGGTGCGGTTTATGGCTTTACAAATATGATTATGAAATTAAAAAATAAAGTAAGCACAAATAATGCTGAAAATATTTATTTAATATTAGTTTTTGACTCTGGCAGAGATAGTTTTAGGAATGAAATTTACCCAAATTATAAAGCTAATCGCCCTGAAGCACCAGAAGATCTCAAACCTCAATTTGAAATAGTAAGGGAAGCCGCGATTGCATTAAATCTTGAACCCATTGAAGTTATTGGCTTTGAAGCTGATGATATTATTGCCTCATACGCAAAAGTTGCAAAGCAAGAAGGGTTTAAGGTTACTATAGTTTCTATTGATAAAGATTTAATGCAGTTAGTTGATGATGATATAAATATGTATGACCCAATGCGGGATAGGGTTATAACAAGCAAAGAAGTTCAAGAAAAATTTGGTGTTATGCCTCATCAAGTTTTAGATGTGTTGGCTTTAATGGGTGACAGCTCAGATAATATACCCGGTGCGAAAGGAATTGGAATAAAAACTGCCGCAGAATTAATTAATCAATTTGGTGATATTGACAATTTAATCAATAACTTATCGCAGGTTAAGCAGGAAAAAAGAAGAAATATTTTATCAGAAAATATAAATAATATTTATTTATCAAAAAAATTAGCCTCATTAGATTTTAATGTTCCACTAAATTATAATTTTGAAAATTTTAGAATTAAAGAAAATGATGAAAATATATTATATGATTTTCTGAATAAGTATAATTTTAATTCTTTATTGTCAAAATTAAAAATTAAAAAAGAATTAAATTTGGAAAACTCTGTTGTAGTAAATAATAATTCCCAAAATAACATTAATATAAGTAAATCCGAATTTAATTTTTTAGAAATTAAAGAGGTTTCTGCTAATCAACCTTCTGATTTATTGGCGTTATTTGATAGGCGTAGCCTTCAGAATATATATATATATTATTCTGAAATTGAGAGTTGCAAATTGCAAATTTTATTTTCAAATTATGAATATTGTGTTTTAGATGTATCAGGTTTGTTTGAGGTAAAAGATGGGGAATTATTTACTGAAAATAAAAATAATTACTCAAGAGATTATATAAATATTATTCAGAAAAAATTTTTTGATAATTCTAATAAATTTATTTTTTATGACGCAAAAAATTTATTAGAAAAAAACATTTTTCAAAAATTACCTAATAATTTTGACGATATAAAAATTATTTCATATTTATTATTTGGCTCAGGTGATAAAATTAATTTTAATTATTTAATAAATAAATTTATTTCCGGAGATTATATAAATCAAAATGTTAAAGTTAATTTAATGGATTTTATTTATAATAAATTAAATTATTTATTATTTATTTCTAAGCAAAATTTTATTTATAATGAAATTGAAATTCCATTAATTAGCATTTTATTTAATATGCAAAAATTTGGAATTAAGTTAGATTTACAAAAATTAAAAGATTTGGAAAGCCAATTTAATAATTTATTATTAAAATTAACATCTGAAATTTATTTATTGGCTAATTGTGAATTTAATGTTGCCTCCCCAAAACAATTAGGGGAGGTTTTATTTGATAAATTAAAATTACCTGCCCCTAAAAAAAGTAAGACGGGTCAATATGTTACTGATATTGATGTGCTGGAAGATTTATCAGCTTCTGGTTTTGAAATTGCCTCAAAAATTATTGAGCATCGCTCAATTTCAAAATTACTCTCAACTTACATAGTCTCTTTACAAAAAGAAGTTAATAATATTACAAAAAGGGTTCATACTCATTTTAATAATACTGCAACAACAACTGGAAGGCTCTCTTCAACGAATCCTAATTTGCAAAATATTCCAATAAAAACAGAGGAAGGCAGAAAAATTAGAGATGCCTTCATTGCAGAAGAAGGAAAAGTTTTAATTGGTGCGGATTATTCTCAGATTGAATTAAGGCTTCTTGCGGAGATTGCGGATATAAAATCACTAAAGCAGGCGTTTTTAGAGAGTAAAGATATTCACCAAGCAACAGCCTCAGAAGTTTTTGGTGTTCCATTAAGTGAGGTTAACTCAGAATTAAGAAGGAAGGCAAAGGCAGTAAATTTTGGTATTATATATGGGCAAAGTGCTTTTGGGCTTGCTAATCAGCTAAAAATTTCGCGTGCGGAGGCAAAAAATATCATTGATAGATATTTTTCTCGTTATCCTGAAATTAAAATTTATATGGATAAAACCATTGATTTTGCCCATAAAAATGGCTTTGTAACAACAATTATGGGAAGAAAAATTTATCTACCAAATATAAATGATAAAAATGCAACTTTGCGTGCATTTCAAGAGAGGGCTTCAATAAACGCACCACTTCAAGGTAGTTCAGCTGATATTATAAAATTAGCAATGATAAATATTTCTAAGGCAAATATTTCTGCAAATTTATTACTGCAAATTCACGATGAGCTTATTTTTGAAGTGTCTTCAGAAAATGCTAAAAGTGAGGCTTTAATTATAAAAAAGCTGATGGAAAATGTAATTAATCTCTCAGTGCCATTAATTGTAGATACAAAAATTGGCAATAATTGGGGCGAGGTTCATTGAGTTTTGCAACCTAGTTCAATATCTCAGTAATATTATTATATTTTCTTTCAATAAGGGCTTTTTGACGAAGTTCTTTAATATATCTTTTTGATTGGGTTTCCATTTTTTCAGCGAATAATTTTTCTCTGATAGAGTTTTTATCATTGGCTGGATCAATAATCTTTCTTTCATTAACAAGAATAATTACATATAAATTGTCAACAAATATTGGCTCAGAAATTTTGCCAGTTTGAGTTTTCATAACCTCAGATTTAATGGGCTCCATAATTTTATCTTCTTCAATCCAGCCAACTAAACCGCCCCTTATGGCAGTTTTACCAACTGAATATTTTGAGGCTAAATCACCAAAATCTCGCTCACCAGAATTAACGGTTGTAATAATTTTATCTAGAAGCTCAAATGTTGAAGAATTATCATCAAACTCTTTTGGGATTACAATTTCAGAAATATTAACCAAGGTTTGCTTTTTAATATTTGTTAATTCTTTTTGTTTATCGGCAATTTCTTTATCGGTGATTAAAATTTGTGATCTTAAAAATCTTGAGAGGGTTTTTTTCCATTGCACGCCTGCTTTAATTTGTTCAACGGTTGCATTGTAAGAAACACCCCTTGCGTTTAAGAATTTCTTAAAGCCCCCTTTTTCAATACCATTTTTAGTTTCTAAATCAGAAATAGCTTGTTTAAGCTCATCTTCAGTGATTTCAATTCCTTTAGATTTTGCTTCTTGATTTTGTAAAGTTTCATTGATTAAAACTTCCATAGCTTCTTTGGTTACCTTTTCTTTAACTTCCTTGCTATTTGGCATTCCCGCGGAGCTAATAATAAGATTAACCCTATCTTTAAGTTGGATATTAGAAATTGATTCACCATTAACAACTGCAATAACTTTATAAGTAATAGCATTACTAATAGAAGGAAGAAGCCCTGCTAAAATAAAGAAAAGATTAAAAATTATAATTTTTCTCATAATATTAAATTTTATTAAGAAATATTTATATAGAAAAAATTAATAGATTAACTTCCAAGATTTGCAAAGTTTAATTGTAATAAAATTTCAGTTGAAGGTTCAATATCTCTATCTCTAGTTAAATCTCTATTAACTTCTAAAGTGGTTGTTATGCAATCATGCGTATAACTCAAACCACCGCCAATATTAACCCAGCCGGCGGCGGTTGGGTCATTATCCATATTTCTTCTGGCTCTACTTAACAAAGACCAGTTATTATCAATAGCATAGGAAGCTGTGCCAAAAAGCTCTTGCCTATCTCTACTAAATATTGAGTTATCAACGAATGTGTAACCAACATTCAGCGTAATTGGCTGATAATTTATGCCAACGCTTGCCTCATTTCTTTTGAACTTAAAGCTATCTTTATCAAGCCTAAACCTGTAATTAGTGAATAAATTTTGATTGTTATAAATGCTCACCCTACCAACATAGTCAGAAAAATTATCAGCAAGCCCAGATTCAACGCCAAGTATTGATTCATCAGTGGTAACACGATAATTTTGACCAAATAAAACAGATATATCGCCAATTTCTTCTCCTGAAATAACGCTTCTTAAGCCATAATTAACCCTTGCACCACCTTCTAAAATATCTAGCCCTGAAATATGATGCTCTTGAAATAGATTATAATCTTGAAGCTCTATGGCTTGGCTATCTTCATTTGGAATTCTTAAATCATTAATGCCATTTGGTGAAACTATACCCATTACGATTGGCGAAAATACTAAGTTATAATTTGAAAACTGGTTAATGAAGGGATATTCCCAAGTTAGTGAGCTTTCAGGAACTAGCCTATATATACTGCCTTGATATTCAACATTATTGGCTTGTGCAACTTCATCAACAAAGAAATAATCACCCCTGCCAGTAACATCTAAGGTAAAAAGCTGACCATTTTCAAGCGTATGAGAGGCATTGTAAGAGGTTTTTCCAACAATTCTTGTACTTTGTGCACCTTGAGAACGCCTCAAAACCATTGTATTTAAGTCTAAATTGAGTTTTTGATTATATTCATCATCAATTTTATAAGTTTTACCAGCTTCAACAATAGGTAATACAAATGGTGTAATATCAGGGTTATCACCCACTCTTAAGCCTTGAAAAGAGAGGGCTTTTGCAACAAAATATTTTCTATCTTCATCTTTGAATCTTTCAATTCTTGCTTCGCTTGTTAGCCAGTCTTGAAAATCAATGTTATATCTTCTTAAATATGTATCATCAGTTGATCTTCTAGCGTCAAATAAGAACTCCCAATCATTTTCAAATTTATAATTACCAAAACCGAAAATATGGCCTCTAAAACCTTTTTCTTGAACTCTAACTGGGGAAGTTAAATCATCAGGGCCATCGGTATAAATGCCCCCCACATCAAATTGGTAGTAGCCGTTATAAAGTAAATGCCTCATTTGTGTTTGAAGCATAAGCCCATCAAAACTCATATATCTAGGCCTAAAAGTAAAATCCATATTTTGCTTGGCTTGATAATAATATGGAACTTCCAAAAATGTTCCAAAAATACCAGAAGAGCCAAAGGCAGGCGTTAAAAAACCACTTTTACTTTTTGCAAATGGCGTTGGGTGAGAAATATAAGGCGTATAGCCAAGTGGACGATTTAGAATATCCATATAGGCATCTTTATAATAAACCCTGCCATCATCTTCGTTATAAACAATATCTTTTGCCCTAATTCGCCATAAATATTCATCATTGCAAGGCTTGCAGGGTGAGTAAAAGGAATCTTCAAGTTGATATTTCTTCTCACCTAATATTTTAACTTTTTTTGATTTTAAGATTGAGCCATCATCAAGCGTTCCCTCAACATCTTTAAGCACACCTTTAGTAAATTTATCATTTGTAACAAGCTCAGAAGCCTTAAAATTTGTGCCTTGTGCACTTTTGAAAATAACCCCTGTTTCGGCGCTAATCATTTGGGTTTTTCTATCATAAACGATTTTTTCTGCCTGTAATTGTTTATCCTGATATTTAATATCTACATTATCAGTTGCAGTTAAAACTTTTGTGTTAACATCATAGAATAAATTACCTGCTTCTATACTGGCTTTTGGCTCTGCTTTTTTAGGCTTTACTTCATCAATTTTTTTAACTTCTTGAGATTTTGAATAATCAATTTTTGAAGATGAAACACTTGTAGAAGCAAATAAAATTGCCACTGAAAATAAAACAGAAAAACTTTTATTATAATTTCGCAAAATTAAAGAGGTTTAATTTTAATGTATGAAATTTCTGGGAAATTCTAGCCATCTTCATAATGAAGCACCAGCCCAACACCTATAAGTAATGTAATAATTATCGGCGACCAACCTGCAACAAAAACTGGCAATGAGCCTGATAAACCAAGTGAATAAATTAAATTTGTTACAAAATAAATCACAAAACCAAATATTAATGCAAGGGTAATTGAATATCCAGTTTGAGAATGCCTAGCGGTTTTTAAGCAGAAAATTGCACCAATTAAAACCATTGATGCGTAAAAGATAGGGCTAGAAAGCAATTTATAAAAATGCATTAAATGTCCAAAATAAAAAAAGCCACTATCAGATAATTTTTTTATAAATTTTGGCAATTTCCAAAATGGCACAGATTCAGGAACATCAAAACTTTTTTGAATATCATTGAAATTAACATTGGTTTCAATTTCATAATTAGAATAATTATAGGATTGATTTTTCTTATCATAAAAAGTTGCATTTTCTAAAATCCACTTACCATTTTTTAGAGTTGCTGAAGGTGATTTTATATAAAAAGAATATTTATTCTTTTTATTATAAGCAAAAATATTTACATTATTAAGTTTTACAACCTCACCTTTTTGAGCATTTTCCGCGTGGATTATAATTTCATATTTCTTGTTATTTCTTTTATAAGATTGCTTTATCCAAAGCCCTGATTCTGAAAACAACATTGGGTTTTCAATGTTAGTTTCAAAATATTTCTTTTCCAACTTTTCGTGGGTGGAATACATAAAAGATGAGATGGGGTTTATGACCATTGAAACTAATGCTCCTAACATAAAAGCCGTAAAAACTGCTGGAAATAAAAACTCCCAAACTGAAACACCTGCGGAGCGTATAATAACTAACTCACTTTTTTTACTCATATTATTAAAGCATAAAACTGATGTTATGAGGATTATAAAAGGCATCACAGTTTGTAATAAATGAGGCATTTTTAGCAATACCATTTGAAAAATCACATAAGTTGGAATTGTTCTATTGGCTGATTTTCTAAGAAGTTCAGCCCCATCAACCATAAAGATTAAAACGCTAAAAATAGCCAGTATTGTTAAGTAGAAAAATACAAAATTTCTAACTATATATGAATATAAAGTTAAGGGTAATATCATAAAAACTGAGCTTTTACCTAAATTTTATAAAGAAAATTATTATATCGCTAAAAAAATAATTTTAGCTATCTTGCAATAACATAATATGCAATTATATAAAATCTATAATAATCAGAAAAAGGAGATTTATGAGCAAAATTATCGGAATTGACTTAGGAACAACAAATTCCTGCGTTGCTATTATGGATGGTAAAGACCCAAAAGTTCTTGAAAACGCTGAAGGCAGAAGAACCACCCCTTCAATTGTTGGCTTTACAGATAATGATGAAATTTTAGTTGGTGAGCCTGCAAAACGCCAGATGGTAACAAATGGCAAAGGCACTATCTATGCAGTTAAAAGGCTAATTGGCAGAAGATTTGATTCTCCAACCACTAATAGTATGAAAAAACTTGTGCCATTTGATATTGTTGGTGCAGATAATGGTGATGCTTGGGTTGAAGTTAAAGGCAAAAAATATTCTCCATCAGCAATTTCTGCATATACACTTCAGAAAATGAAAGAAACAGCTGAGGCTTTTCTTGGTGAGAAAGTTGAAAAGGCCGTTATTACAGTTCCAGCATATTTTAATGATGCTCAAAGGCAAGCAACTAAAGATGCAGGCAGAATTGCAGGGCTTGAAGTTCTTAGAATTATTAATGAGCCAACTGCCGCTGCACTTGCTTATGGACTAGATAAAAAAGAAGCAAAAACAATAGCGGTTTATGATTTAGGTGGCGGAACTTTTGATATTTCAATCCTAGAATTAGGTGATGGTGTTTTTGAGGTTAAATCAACTAACGGTGATACTTTCTTAGGTGGTGAAGATTTTGATTTAAGAATCCAAGATTTCCTAGCTAATGAATTTCAGAAAGATAATGGTATTGACTTAAGAAAAGATCCTCTAGCATTAACAAGGCTTAAAGAAGCTGCTGAAAAAGCGAAGATTGAACTTTCTTCTTCTCAAGAAACTGAAATTAACTTGCCTTATATTACCGCTGATGCAACAGGGCCAAAACATCTTAAAGTTAAAATGACAAGATCTCAACTTGAAAAACTTGTTGATGATCTTATTGAAAAAACTATTGAGCCTTGCAAAAATGCTCTTAAAGATG
This sequence comes from uncultured Rickettsiales bacterium, assembly GCA_964445765.1. GTDB lineage: Bacteria > Pseudomonadota > Alphaproteobacteria > Rickettsiales > UBA8987 > JANPLD01. The sequence continues at coordinate 129,349 of CAYULD010000004.1, forward strand.
CAGGTGCTTCAGTTAGCGATATTGATGAAGTTGTTCTTGTGGGTGGTATGACAAGAATGCCAAAAGTAATTCAAAGGGTTAAAGAATTTTTTGGTAAAGAGCCTCACAGAGGTGTAAACCCTGATGAAGTAGTTGCAATCGGTGCGGCTATCCAAGCAGGCGTTTTACAAGGTGATGTGAAAGATGTTCTTTTACTTGATGTAACGCCTTTATCACTTGGCATTGAAACTATGGGCGGTGTTTTCACAAGATTAATTGATAGAAACACAACTATTCCAACTCGTAAATCTCAAATTTTCTCAACTGCGGAAGATAACCAAACTGCGGTTACAATAAGGGTTTATCAAGGTGAAAGGGAAATTGCCGCACAAAATAAATTTTTAGGCCAGTTTAACTTAGAAAATATTCCACCAGCTCCAAGGGGTGTTCCACAAGTGGAAGTTACCTTTGATATTGATGCAAATGGTATAGTTAATGTTTCTGCAAAAGATAAAGCCACTAATAAAGAGCAGAAAATTACCATTCAAGCATCAAGCGGCTTAACTGAGGCTGAAATCCAAAAAATGATTAAAGAAGCAGAAGCAAACGCAGAAGCGGATAAAAAAAGAAAGGAAATAATTGAAGAGAAAAATAAAGCAGATAGCCTTATTTACAGCACCGAAAAGAGCTTAAAGGAATATTCTGATAAAATTTCTGACCAAGATAAGAAGGCCATTGAGCAAGCCCTAGCTGATCTCAAAAAATCAGTTGAAGGTGAAGATGCAACTGAAATTAAGCAAAAAATTGCAAATCTTCAAACGGCTTCCTCTAAAATTGGTGAGGCTATGTATGCGGCTTCTCAAGCGGGTGCAGGCTCAGAGGGTAATGCAAATTCTTCAGGCTTTTCATCTGGCAACGGCAATAATAACGAGGGCGTTGTTGATGCAGAATATGAAGAAGTTGATGATAACAAAAAGAAATCAGCCTAGTTATTTTCTGTAAAACATAAGCCCTTTCATATTTGAAAGGGCTTATTAAATTTATTTATGTGAACACTGGTTTTATAAAAAATTTTTTGGTAATATACAGAAACTATAACAATAGTAATAATGAGTTAATTGAAAATTTTAGAAAATCTGAAAACTTTCCAGTAGCTTCATTTTTAATTACAAACAAGGCAAGAAGTGCAATTTTAGCTTTATATAAATTTGCTAGAATTGCAGATGAAATTGCTGATGATAAAAATTTATCTTCGCAAGAAAAAACTTCACAATTAAATTATTTCAAAAATATTTTATGCGAATATCATAAATTTAATTTTGAGAATTTAGAATCTTTACAAGCCCCAGATTATATTAAAAAATACGCCCATTTTTGCCATAAGGGGGTTTATGATATTAGGCATATGGTAAATTTGTTGGAAGCATTTTTGCAAGATGCATCAAAAAATCGTTATAATCATTTTAATGAAACTTTAGAATATTGCGATAAATCTGCAGCGGTGATTGGAAGAGCTTTTTTAGAGGCCTGCAGAGAGTTTGATTGTGATATTGAAAAATCTGATGATATTTGTAGGGTTTTACAACTAATTAATCACCTGCAAGATTTGCAGTCTGATTATAAAAATCTTGATAGAATATATTTTGATGAGTCTTTTTTTCCCTCTTATGAAAATCTAAATTTATCAAATGAAACGGAAGATATTACCATTGGAAAAAATAAAATTCTTAAAATTTTATTCAATAAACTTGCAAGGGCAAAAAGCCTGCCAGAGAAAATTAATAGCCCAAGAATTCGCATTGAGCTTTATACAATAATAAATATTTGCTTTGCATTAATTAAAAAATTAAGAAAAAATGATATTCTTAAAAAGCGAGTAAAAATAAGTAAAATTGAAGGTTTATATTGTTTTATAATTGCCATTTTTCAATCACTGAAAGTAAAAAAAATTGGCAGAATATCAGAAATTATCTCTCTAAAATCTAAAAGTTCTTTTATTTGGCCTCTGAAATTTTTAGCCAAAGACAAATTTCAGGATATGATAAATTTTTATGCGTTCTGCAAGAAAGCTGATGATATTGCAGATAATATTGATAAAAATTCTGATGCTGAAGATAATATTAAATTTATTAAAAATGAAATTGAGGGAATAAAAAATTTAGATTTTTATTCATATCCAAAAAGCTCAATTATTAGAGAATTAAATTTAGTATCCGTAAAATATAATTTGGATAAAAATATTTTTCTTCAAATTATAGAAGGGCAGGTGATGGATTTATCTGGAAAAATGAAATATCCCAGCTTTGAAGTTTTAGATGAATATATTTATAAAGTTGCCTCTTGCGTAGGTTTAATATCTGTAGAAATTTTTGGTTATGATAAGAAAAATACTCAAAAAATAAATGAATTTGCAATTAATTTAGGTAAGGCACTTCAGCTAATAAATATCGTTAGAGATGTTGAGGAAGACGCAAAAATTGATCGGGTATATATTCCTAAAAATTTAGCGGTGAAATATGGCTTTGATAATGAAATTACTTATAAAATTGCCGTTGATTATTCTAGTTATTTGCAAAAAATAAAACCTGCCCTAAAAGAGCTTGCAAGAATGGCAGAAGGCTATTTTTATAAGTCTATGAATATTTTACCAGAAGATGAAAAAGAAAATATGCGAATTGCAATTATTATGGCCAGAGTTTATGAGATTTATCTCAAAAAAATGAAAGAAAAAGATTATGAATTTTCAAAAAATCAAATTTCACTTAATACATTTGAGAAAATTGGTCTAATAAATCGTTATATTATTTAATATGAATATTTTAGAAAAAAATAAAAAATTATTTGAGAAAGAATTAAAACTTGTGGATAAAAAAATTCTATCACTTGGTAATAATCGCCCAGATTTAATTAAAATTTTATTGCAACATATTCTTTCTGCTGGTGGCAAAAGGTTAAGACCAATTATAGTTATCCTAACTGCAAAAATGTTGGGTGGTAAAAGTAGTAAAATTATAGATATGGCTTGCTGTGTGGAGCTTTTACACACTGCAACTTTATTTCACGATGATGTTGTAGATGGTAGTAAACTTCGCAGAGGCAGAAAAACTGCTAATGAATTATGGGGAAATTCAGCAAGTGTTTTGGTGGGTGATTTTTTATTGGCAGAAGCCTTTAAGCTGATGAGTGATTGCGGTAGTTTGGAAATTATAGAAATTCTTTCAAAAACTTCTTCAATAATTACTGAGGGTGAAATTAAGCAATTAATGCATAAGGCAGATATTACAATCTCACTTGAAGAATATATTAATATTATAACTTCTAAAACTGCTGAATTATTTTCTGCTTGTGCTTCTGTTGGTGCGGTTATTGCCGGTGCAGATAAATCTCAGAAGAAGAAAGCGGCAGATTTTGGAAAGTTTCTAGGTATAGCCTTTCAAATTGCTGATGATAATTTAGATTATTTTGCAGATGAAAAAAACTGGGGCAAAAATCTGGGTGATGATTTTAGAGAGGGAAAAGCAACCCTGCCAGCTATTTATACTTATTCTAAAATTTCTGATAAAAATTATAAAAAGCATTTAGAAAATTTATTCATTCAAGATGAAGAAATAAGAACTCAGACGGAGTTTAATAAGTTTCTTGATAATATGAAAAAATTTAATGCTTATGAATATACTAAAGAAGTTTCTGAAAGTTATTCAAATAAAGCTCGTTTAGCAATTTCTAAAATGCCAGAAAATCAATGTAAAGAATTATTGCTAAATATCATAAACTACTCAAGCAATAGAAGTAAATAATCTTTTAGTGTCAATTGCAAATAGTTGTTTTAGACATCTAAAATGCCTAATATTCAATGGCTTAAGTCCAGATTATCATTTTTCTTGTATTTTAATAATAACAAGTGTTTATATACGCCTTACAAAACAAAAAATTTAATTTTATGGGATTTGGAGTTACTGAGCTTATTCTTATTGCAATTATAATTTTTGTTATATTTGGGGCGGGAAAATTACCAAAGGTTATGGGTGATCTTGGTAAAGGTATTAAGAGCTTTAAGGAAGCAGTAAAAGATGAAGATAAAAATTCCGAAGCTAAGCCCTCTGCTAGTGATGAAAAGAATCAAAGCTAGTATCTAACCAATTTTATATTTGAATGACACTGAACACTATTCGCAATTTCTTTTTTGGAAAACCTTTAGACCCTCTTGATAATAAAGTTAGACAGCATATAGCACTTGCAACATTTTTGGCTTGGGTAGGGCTTGGTGCAGATGGTATATCTTCCGCTTGTTATGGCCCTGAAGAAACTTTTCTTGCACTTGGAAGCCATAGCGCGCTTGCAATTATTCTTGCGGTTGCAACTGGTGTTACGGTTTTTTTAATTGCGTTATCATATAATCAAATCATTGAAAAATTCCCCTCTGGTGGTGGTGGTTATAAAGTTGCCTCAACATTAATTTCACCTAAAGCTGGCTTAGTTGCTGGTGGTGCATTAGTTATTGATTATGTATTAACAATCGCAATTTCTATCGCCGCCGGCGTTGATGCACTTTATAGCTTAGTGCCTGATGAATATCAGATGAATAAAGTAATGCTAATTTGCATATTAGTTGTTGCCCTTACTTATACTAATTTAAGGGGAATGAAAGAATCAGTAAAAATTTTAATGCCTATATTTTTGGGTTTTATTATCACGCATATTTTTCTTATTTTATATGGAATTTTTGGTCACGCTTATGGTTTAGAAAAAATTATTCCAGAAGCCGTTAAAGAAACTAAAATCACTGCAAATGAACTAGGTTGGGTGGGTGGCGCTTTAATATTATTCAAAGCCTTTTCATTAGGTGGTGGAACATATACAGGCTTAGAAGCTGTATCAAATAGCATTACAAGCCTTGCAGAGCCTAGAGTAAAAACTGCAAAGGCAACAATGTTAGCCCTTGCAACCTCCCTTGCATTTATGGCAATGGGAACAATTTTAATTTATTTACTATGGAATGTTGAAAAGGTGGAGGGCCAAACCCTTAACGCTACAGCATTTCTTAACATTACTGAAGAATGGAAAATTGGTGGTTATTATATCTCTGAGCCTTTTGTTTTTGTGGTATTATTATTTGAAGCATTATTATTATTTGTTGCCGCCAATACTGGCTTTATAAGTGGCCCTAATGTGCTTGCGGCAATGGCTTCTGATAGATGGCTACCTATGCAATTTAGCTCCCTCTCAAGCAGATTAGTTACCAGAAATGGCGTTATAATTATGGGTGTATCTGCCATTATTTGCACTATTTTAACCAAGGGTGTTGTTCATACATTAGTAATTTTATACTCAATCAATGTATTTATAACTTTCTGTTTATCATTAACTGGCATAACACTTTATAATCTCAAAAATCGCAAATTAGTTGCGAATGGTTATAAAAAAATTCTTCTACCATTATGTGCATTAATTGTTTGTTCAACAATTTTAACAATGACAATCTATGAAAAATTCTTTGAGGGTGGCTGGCTAACACTTGGCATTACAGGGGCTTTAGTTGCTTTTTGTATTTTTATTAGAAAATATTATAAAACTACTGATAAAAAAATTAAAGAATATGAAAATGAAATTGAGCAAAGTTTTAATCAGTCAATCAACTGTATGGAAATTTGCCCTGACCTTGATGAAGATAAGCAAACAGCAGTTATTTTGCTTAATGATAAATCCGCAAGTGGCTTATATTCATTAAAGTGGATAAATGATGCATTCCCTAATCAATTTTCAAATTTTGTGTTTGTTTCAGTTGGTGAAATAGATCACGATGATTTTATTCACGAAGAAGATTTGAAAAAACTTAAGGCAGAAACTAGGGCAAATCTTAAAAAATATATTGATGTTACTAGAAAATTGGGGCTTCCTGCGGAGTATGAAATTAGATACAGTACAGATGTAATTGGCAGTTTAACTGACATTGCAGAAGATGTTGCGAAGAGATATAAACATTCAATTTTCTTCACTAATAAATTGATAAACGATAAAGATAACCCAATTCTACAATTTTTATATAACCAAATTGCTTATATTTTACAAAGAAGGTTGCATAATAGGGGTATGGATATGATAGTAATTCCGCTAAGGTTACATTAATTTTTTTGTGAAATGAAAAATAAAAAACCTATTGTTGGTGTTATTCTTGACTTTGAAGAAGGCGGTGAAAGTAAATATTCGCCCTTTCCATTTTACGCACTGCGTAAAAATTATTTTGATGCAATTTCATTAGCGGGTGGCTTACCAGTAGCCATTCCCTATGATAATTCTGCAATTGAGCAATATCTTAATATATTAGATGGTTTAGTTATAGCAGGTGGAAATTTTGATATTCCTCCAAGTTTTTATGGTGATAATGAAATTCACCAAACAGTTACAACTAATGAAGCTCGCACTAATTTTGAATTTTCTCTTACCAAAAAATTTATAGATGAAAATAAATCTGTGCTTGGAATTTGTGGCGGTATGCAATTAATTAATGTTGTTTGCGGCGGAAGTTTATATCAAGATATTCCATCACAAATTTCAGGAGCTTTTAATCACGAAGTTAAAGATAGGTTAAAAGCTGCTCATAATATAGAAATCTCAGAAAATTCTATGTTATATAAAATTGTAAAATCAACAAAATTAGGGGTTAATACTTCTCATCACCAAGCGGTTAAAAAAGTTGCAGATGGTTTTATTGCATCTGCAAAAGCAGAAGATGGAGTTGTAGAAGCCATAGAAAATCCATCTAAAAAATTTGTTCTGGGCACGCAATGGCACCCAGAATATTTAATCAGCGAAGAAGAAAAAAACTTTTATAAATACTTCATTAATTCTTGTAAGTAAAAATAATTTTAGCCAAAAAACTTGCTAGTTATTTCAGCAACTCTTTTGCCAAATAATATTGCAGTTTCTATATCACCTGAAGATGGCGTATTTTCTGGTGATGCATTATCAGATTGCGTCATAAGACCAAGTGATGAGCCCATTCTGTTAATTTGATCTGGCTTTCCGCCGTGTTCTTTTGAGGAAGCTGGCATTTCAGCTTGCCCAACCCATATCATTCCATTTTGAGATGCGTATATTGAAAGCGTAATTAAAGTGTTTAACTTATCACCACTTAAAGAGCCTGAATTTGTAAAGCCTGCAGCAATCTTATTTTTCCAAGCCTGAGTAAACCATTTTTTTGAAGAGGCATCCATAAATTCTTTGAACTTAGCAGAAACTGAGCCCATATAAGTTGGTGAGCCAAAAATAATGCCATCAAAATTATCTATTTCATCTAAGTTAGAAATTGCCTCATCAGCGTTAAATATTTTAACTTTACTTCCAGCTTTTTTTACGCCTTCTGCAATAAATTCTGCCACTTTTTTAGTATGACCATAACCGCTGTGATAAATAATTGCTATATTAGACATTTTAATTTTTTTAGTTTGTTACAACTTTACAAATAAACTTAGTTGAAAAACTTAATAATTAATTAGAGTTAATTATTTCTACCTCCATCTATATCTGGTGCGTTATACCAAGATTTTATTTCCTCTGGAGTCATTATATTATTGGGTTTATGTTGATCAGCTATAACGTATTGATATAAAATATTAATCCAGTATTTTACATCAATAATTTTATTGGGTTGAATGTTTTTATTATTTTGACTTTTTAATAATTCTTCTAAATTATCAAAGCTATTGATAATCTTTGCGTATTTTGAATTTTGAGTCCCTGCATTTTTTAACAAGAAATTGACTTCTTCTTTAATAGTTAGGAATTTTTGTTCTAGGCTAATTTCAGAGTTATTTTTATTCATAAATTTTAAATAAAATTCTTAATTTTTTCTAATGTTTTTGAAAGTTTAGCTTGGGTTTCGTTGCTAATTTTAACTAGTGGTAGCCTTAGATTGCCAGAGCATAAGCCAAAATATTCCATTGCAAATTTTATGGGTTGAGGTGAAGATTCTAAAAATAAATCTTTATGTAAATCTGTAATTTTATTATCTAAAATTTCAGCCTCAGAGAATTTATTGTTAAGGGTTAAATTTTGCACCTCAGAGATAATTTTTGGCACTAAATTTGAGCTAACTGAAATACAGCCAACACCTCCTAATTTGTTAAATTCAACGGCGGTTTCATCATCACCCGATAATTGATAAAATATTTTATTTTTTAGTTTTGAATTATTTTCAAATATTTTTTTCAGATTTGTTGGACGAGATAAATCACCAGTGGCGTCTTTAATTCCAACAATTCTAGGTAACTCAGAAATTCTGGCGATGGTTTCATCTTTTATATCAACAACACTTCGCCCGGGGATATTATAAATAATTATTGGAATATTTGTAGCATCGTGAATTGCCTTGAAATGCTGGAAAATACCTTCTTGGGTGGGTTTGTTGTAATATGGTGTCATAATCAAAGCACCATCTGCACCAGCTTTTTGGGCGTGAAGAGTTCTTTCAATAGCTTCACGAGTAGAATTTGAACCTGTTCCAGCTAAAACTGGAATTCTTTTCTTTACAATTTGAACAGATACCTCAATAATCTTGTCGTGTTCAAAATTAGTTAGTGTTGGAGATTCACCAGTTGTGCCACAAGGCACAATACCGTGTATTCCTGAAGATATTTGCCTTTCAAGCAAGGCTTCAAATGTTTTATAATCAACCGCTTCTAAATTTGAGGCTTCAAAAGGTGTTATTAATGCTGTATAGGAGCCCTTGAACATAATTATTGTTTAGTATTTATATTGATGATGCAAAAGTTTTTATACACATTAGTAATTTTTTTTACAATTCAATTTATTGGTCAAAGCTCAGTAAATGCGGATATTAATAATATCCATAAATGGCCGGTTAATAATTATGAAGTTCAAAAACTTGGCAGTTCTATTAGAGATTTTCGCAGGCAAAATTGGCGTTCTTCAGTGCTTGATAAGAATACGCCCGCAGACCCTGTAATTAAAAAAATTCTTCGTTGGCGAGAATATGTTGGTGGCTCACCATCAACAACCTTTAAGGAAATTACTGACTTTATAAAATATGATCCATATTGGCCAAGGCAAGATGATCTTCGTAAAAATGCAGAATATGCTATCACTGAAACCACTAACCCAGAAGATATAATTAGATGGTTTGCAATTAATACGCCAACTTCAAAAGTAAAAATGCGATTCAAAAGGCCACTAACCCCTAAAGGTATGATTGCCTTAGCAGATGCACTAATTAAAAAATATAATGTTTATAATATTGATAAAGCAATAATCTTAACACTTATTAAAGAGGCTTGGTATTTTTATGATTTCACCCCAAATGAAGAAAGAAAGTTTCTTGCAAAATATGGTAAGGTTTTAGTGGAGAGGGATTTTCAACGCAAATTAGATAGATTTTTAACTGAAAGAAAATTTGGCGGTGCTTCTAGAATGACAAGATATATTGGTGCTGATTATAAAAAATTATATCAAGCAAGAATGGCATTGATTAACAATTCTAGAAATTATCAATCATTATTAAGCCAAGTTCCGCAGAATTTACAAAATGATCAAGGCTTGATTTTTGAAAGAATTAAATGGCGTCAAAGTAGAAATATGTCTGATGGGGTTTTAGAGCTTCTAAAAATGTTGCCATCACAAGTTGATTATCCAGAGAAATGGTGGAATATTCGCAAGAAATATGTAACCGATTTAATCCAAAAAAAACGCTATGTTGAAGCCTATTATATGGCGAAAGATCATTCTATTAAACTTGATAGAACAAAAATTGCAGAGGCAGAATGGTTTGCAGGTTGGCTTGCACTAAGATTTATCAAAAATAAAGATGCGGCAATCAGACATTTTAGAAGAATTTATGATGTTTCCCAAGCACCAATTTCAATCGCAAGGGGTGCATATTGGCTTGGCAGAGCTAATGAAGAAAAGGGCAATAAAATTGAAGCGTTAAGATGGTATAGGGAAGGGGCTAAATATCCGGTTGTATATTATGGGCAGTTATCTGTTATAAAATCAGGTTCAAGGGTGGCTACAATTCCAATGGCTTCAACAATTTCTTCTGAAGATTTAGCTAATTACAGAAATAATGAACTAGCAAAAGCCGCTTATATATTAAATATGATTGGTGAAAATGGCTATGGTAAAGAATTTATTATCGCCGCCGCCGCTGCTGCACAAACCTCTGGTGAGCGTGTTTTAGTTGCTCAAATGGGCTTGGAGCGTGGCAGATATGACTATGCTTTAAGGGTTGCAAAAGAGATTTATAAAATCAAAAAAGAAGTTGTTATAAATTCATTATTTCCATTATTTAAGTTAGAGACTGTAAACGGCACGCCAGTTAAAAACCCCGAGGAAGCTGCTGTTCTTGCAATTATGAGGCAAGAATCTGAATTTGATGTTAGTGCTTTAAGCCCAGCGGGTGCAAGGGGTTTAATGCAAATTATGCCAGCAACTGCCCAAATGGTAGCAAGGCAACTAAAACTGCCATATAGCAGAGATAGGCTAATTTCTGATCCAAGATATAATATCACATTAGGGGCGGCTTATCTTGCAAGTCGCTTAAAAAGATTTGATGGTAGTTATATGCTTGCGTTTGCCTCTTATAATGCTGGTGAAGGTAATGTGCAAAAATGGATAAATCGCTATGGTGACCCTAGAAATTTTAGTTCTTTAGAGCAAGTTATTGACTGGGCAGAGCTTATTCCATTTAGTGAAACGCAAAATTATGTTCAAAGGACTATTGAAAACCTGCAAGTTTATAGAATTGCCCTCTCTGGCAATAAAACTGGTGAAATTTATATTGATAAGGATTTGTTGAGATGAGTAAAAAATATTAATATTCTCAATTTTTTTAGAAATATTAAAACTTAAAGCAAAGGCAATTAATATCTATCACTTATGAAGATTGATGAATTGCTATCTTGAATGCCAGATTTTAATTCAGTGATTGTAAATTCAATATCTTTTCTATTCTGCTTTTGCTTGTTTGAAGTTACAAAAACCCTTAATTCTGCAACGGAATTTGCCAAAACTTTTATTTTACTCGGCTTAATTTTAGATGCAGATTGAATTTTGATTTTAGCATTTTTTAAGCCTTTAACTTCAAGTTTATAATATTTATCATAATGAGTTTTATTGAGGATTTTTATAACATAATTGTTTCTAATTGAGCCATCAGAAAGCAGAACAAATAAGGGTGATCTATCGTGTATGGTGTGAATTTCGTGAAGTGTTCTGTTAAGTAATGCATATAAAATTAGCCCGCAAATAAAAGCTAACATAATTGAATAAATAACGGTTCTTGGGCGTATAAAGCGGAATTTAGAAGGAAGCCCTAACTTAACCCTTTGCATATTTCTTTCAGTGTCATATCTTATTAAACCTCTTGGAAGGTTAATCATATCCATAGTTTCATTACAAGCATCAACACATAAACCACAAGCTATACATTCCATTTGAAGGCCGTTGCGAATATCAATTCCAGCGGGGCAAACATTAACGCACTTCATACAAGAAATACAATGCCCCCTGTTTTCCATTGAATCCCCTTGTTTATATTTACCACGAGGCTCACCCCTATTTTTATCATAGGTTATGATAAGGCTATCTTTATCAAACATTGCAGATTGAAAACGCGCATAAGGACACATAAAATTACAAACTTGCTCCCTCGCAAAGCCAGCCATTAAATAGGTGGAAAAGGTAAGGGCAACTATCCAGCCCCAAATTGCAAATGGAACATCTAAGTGGATTATATGATCAAATAGGGTAGGGGCATCATTAAAATAGAAAACCCAAGCACCGCCTGTCATAAGCCCAATTAACAGCCATATTATATGGGTAAGTGTTTTTTTATAAATTTTCTTAAAGTTAATTTTGCCATCTTGATAGAGTTTCTGCTTATCTAAAGCCATTCTATCATTGCGATTGCCTTGCACTATGCGTTCTACCCAGATGAAAAAATCTGTCCAGATTGTTTGAAAGCAGAAATAACCACACCAAACCCGCCCAAATAAAGAGGTTACAAAGAAAAGCCCTAATGCGGCAACTATTAAAATGCCAGTTAAAATATAAACTTCTTGCGGCCATATCTCAAACATAAAGAAGTAACCCCTGCGGTTTGCCATATCTATTAGAATGGCTTGATCTGGTGCGTGGGGGCCTCTATCCCACCTTATCCAAGGGGCAAAGTAATATACTATTAACGCAATTATAGTTATAACCCATTTGATTTTGCGATATCTGCCCCATACTCTTTGTGGGTAAATTTTCTTCTTCTTTTCAAAATATGTGATGGCTGAGGTCATTAAATAGATGTATTTATTTTGTATAAATTATACATTGTTTTAAGTGTGTATCTGCAAAAATGCAGATATTTTCAGATTTGAATTAATATTCTATATCAATATATTATTTTAATTTATCTGCAAAATTGCAGATAAATTGGGTTGTTTTATAAAAAAGTTTTACTAAACTTTTTTAAGTAGATACCCTTTTAACTAAACTAAATACCCGCCACCCTATGTTTTTTCGAACGGAGTTAGGAATCTGGTTAGTATATATTCCTTTTAGATCTTTCGCTTCGCTCAAGATGACGCAAGTTTTATTATTTTACTTGTCATCTCCGCGAAAGCGGAGATCTAAAACCTATCTTGGATTCCCGCTTTCGCGGGAATGACAGTAGTTTTTAAGTGGATACCCCTATAATTTTTTCTTGCTGAAAAAATTCGGGGTATGACAAGCTAAAACCTAAACCCTATCTTATTTGCCCTCACCCTCTGAAAGATAAATTCTTTAAGCTCTCCCAGAGGGAGAGGGAATTTTTTAGAGAGTATAACCAATCAGCACCTATTTCCCACCACCTAGGGAGTGAACATAGATAGTTAGTAATTTAATTTGAGTTTCGCTAAGCCTGCCTTCCCAATTTGGCATTTTACCCATTTTAGCATTATAAATATATAAGGGTAAGTCCTCCTTGGGGTTTTTTACTTTGAGCCATATTGCATCAGAAATATTTGGCGCACCAAAATCTGCGTTGCCTTCACCCTTTTCACCGTGGCAAGATGCACAATTATTAACAAAAATTTCCTCACCTTCTTTTAAGTAATTAGCTTTTTTGTTACTATTCAATTTGGAAAGCGAAAGCACATAATTTGCAACTTTTTCAATCTCTTCTTGATTAAGAACGCCATCTTTACCAAAGGCAGGCATTGCGGAATCTCTAGTTTCAGAATCATTAGACATTCTTATTCCGTGTCTAATAGTGTGAGAAATTGCATCAAAATCACCGCCCCAAATCCAATCATCATCATTTAAGTTGGGATAATTAATTGCACCAGCACCGCCTGTTTGATGGCAAGTTGCACAATTATCCTTAAAGATAATTTCACCTGCATTTTTAGCGAATTGGAATAATTCATCAGATTTTCTAATCTCATCAAGAGATAATTTTTCTACCTGCTTAATATATTTTGCTTTTCTCTTAACTATTTCTTTTTGATCATCTTTGAGTTTTTTATATTGTGTCCAGCCGAATGTGCCTTGAGTGGCATTTTTAATAGTTGGCCAAGCAGGGTAAACCACCCAATATCCGATACTCCAGATTATTGTTATAATAAAAACAATAAGCCACCAGCGAGGCATAGGGTTGTTGAGCTCTTTTAGGCCATCCCACTCGTGCCCTGTGGTTTCAACGCCGGAATGTTTATCAATTTCTTTTTTATTATTATCGTTACTCATTTATCCTCCATAGGAAGTTTAGAAATATCCTCAAATTTCTTTTTATTTTTTGGCCTGTAGGCATAAAAAACCGCAACCAAAAAGATTGCTAAAAAGAATAAAAGTGAAAATAATTTATAATTTATAATTTCTTGCTCACTCATAAATTTATTACCTGTTAGTGTCATTTTTAACGGAGCGAGAAATCTAGTTGAAGTATATTTCTTTTAGATCTTTCGCTTCGCTCAAGATGACGCTAGTTTTTAAGTGGATACCCCTATAATTTTTTCTTACTGAAAAAATTCGGGGTATGACAAACTAAAACCTAACCCCTAACTAACTACCAATCATTTCTTATAATTCTTCAAGTCAGCGAAGGTGCCGAGTGCTTGAAGATAAGCAACTAGGGCATCAAACTCTGAAACTAAATTAGGGTTGCCATCAAAATCACGAACATTAACCTTTTCACCATATCCAGAAGTTAGCGAAGATGAATCTGCTTCAGCGGAAGCCTGTTTTATTGCGTCATTATATGCGTTTTCTATCATCGCATCATCATAAGGCACACCAAGCATTTTTAGAGCCTTCATTTGAGATGCAACATCAGATAAATCAACACCTCTATTCTGCATAAATGCATAAGCTGGCATTATGGATTCAGGCACTAAATCACGAGGATTAATAAGATGTTCAATATGCCATTCATCAGAATATTTGCCACCTAGGCGAGCTAAATCAGGCCCTGTTCTTTTTGAACCCCATTGAAAGGGGTGATCATATTTGCTTTCACTTGCTAGGGAATAATGGCCGTATCTTTCAACTTCATCACGAAGTGGGCGAACTTGTTGGCTATGACAATTATAACAACCTTCACGAATGTAAATGTTATATCCAGCGAGTTCTAGAGGTGTATAAGGGCGAATGCCTTCAACTTTTTCAAAGGTAACTTCGTGGCGAAATAATGGCACAATTTCAACCAAGCCACCAATAGAAACCATTATTACTATGAATATTAGTAATAAGATTGAATTTTTTTCTAATTTTTCGTGTTTTGAAAGCATAATTTATTTTTTAACATTTTGTTTTTTTTTTAGTGTCATATCCAGCGGAGTGAGAAATCTGGTTGAAGTATATTCCTTTTAGATCTTTCGCTTCGCTCAAGATGACGCTAGTTTTTAATTGGATACCCCTATAATTTTTTCTTACTGAAAAAATTCGGGGTATGACAAACTAAAACCTAGCCCCTATTAATATCAAGCTCTTTACTGGTGATAGTTTTATAAACATTATAAACCATAATCAGCATTCCAGCGATATAAAGCAGGCCACCTAAAGCCCTAATCAAATAATAAGGGTGCATTGCCATAACGGTTTCAACAAATGAATATTCAAGCAAGCCATATTCATTATAACTACGCCACATTAAGCCTTGCATAATACCTGCAACCCACATTGCTGTGATGTATAGAACGATACCTATAGTTGCTACCCAAAGGTGAGTGTTAACTAATTTATTAGAATATAAGCCTTGCTTATTCCATAGCACCGGCACTAAGTGATAAAGTGCACCCATTGTAATAAACCCAACCCAGCCTAATGCACCGCTGTGAACATGACCGATTGTCCAATCAGTGTAGTGAGAAAGTGCATTAACCGCCTTAATTGACATTAATGGCCCTTCAAAAGTGCTCATTCCATAAAAGGCGAGGGAGATAATCATAAATCTAAGAACTGCATCTGAGCGTAATTTATCCCAAGCACCTGAGAGAGTCATAACGCCGTTTATCATACCGCCCCAAGAAGGCATCCAGAGGATAATAGAGAATGTCATACCTAAAGTTTGTGCCCAATCTGGCAGAGATGTATAAAGCAAATGGTGTGGCCCTGCCCAGATATAAATAAAGATAAGCGACCAAAAGTGAACGATTGATAATCTATAAGAATAGACAGGCCTTTCAGCTCGCTTTGGAATAAAATAATACATTATACCTAAGAAGCCAGCCGTTAAGAAAAAGCCAACCGCATTATGACCATACCACCATTGAATTAATGCAGATTGCACACCACCCCAAACCGGCACAGATTTAATTGATGTTAATGAAAGTGGAATTGATAAAGCGTTGATAATGTGAAGAACCGCAACTGTAACAATGAACGCTAAATAAAACCAGTTCGCAACATAGATGTGAGGCTCTTTACGGTTTTTAAGCGTCATTAAGAAAATAACTAAATAAGCAACCCAAACTACGCATAGCCATAAATCAGCATACCATTCTGGCTCTGCATATTCTTTACCTTGAGTAACGCCGAAAAGATAGCCAAGCCCAGCCATTAATATAAAAGATTGATAACCCCAGAAGGTGAAATCAGCCCATTTATCACCCCAAAGGCGAGTTTTGCAAGTTCTTTGCACTACAAAATAACTAGTGGCAAATAATGCATTGCCACCGAAAGCAAAGATTACTGCGGATGTGTGGAGAGGGCGAAGCCTGCCGAATGTAAGATATTCACCAAAATTTAACTCAGGAAATGCCATTTGAAGTGCAATAACCAAGCCGACTAAAAAGCCTGCAACACCCCAAAAAATGGTAGCGATTGTGAATTTTTTAACAATATCGTAATTATATATAGTATTAATCTGTGAATTCATTTTTTACCTATCGTTCAATGTGATTGATAATAATTAAAATCAAAAACGCACCATTGACTAACATCAAATATGGTGAGTATTTTTTTATATCTGTTCTTAACTTTTTAATAAAAAATCCAATTCCGTAATTGCTTAAAGTCAAGGGAATGAAAGTTCCAGCCCCAAAAGATGCAAGAGCCAACGCACCTGTTGCAAAATTACCAGTTGAAGCCGAGGCGATAAAAGCCGCATATAAAAAAGCACAAGGCAAAAACCCCATTAAAACGCCAAATAAGAAGGAATTATTAAGGGTTTCCTTTGATAAAAATTTTTTAGAGATGTTATTTATTGCTGTTGAAAATTTGCCATAATTAAAAAATTTTTTGGCAAAACCGATATTAAAGGCTGAGATAATCATCAGAATAATTGCAAATGAAAGAATTGCTATTCTAGCAATTTCAAAATATTTTTCAGAGATAACAGAAACTGAAACCCAAGCTACAATACCGCCAATTAATGAGTAAGTAAAAATTCTGCCTAAATGATATGTTATTAAAAGGCTGTTATAAAATCTTTTTAATTCTGAAAAATTATTTTCATCACATTTATTACAAGAAAGTTTTTTAGTAGATAACGCAAACGCAAAGGGGGAGCACATCATAGAGCAATGAGTAAAACCGCCAATAAGCCCAGCTATAAACATTGCCCAAAGCACCCCCCCTTCAATAGTGTAAGATGATAAACAAAATAAATTTAATGAATGATTATGCATCTATAAATAAAAAGGAATTAGAATTTATAGGTAACACCAACACCGAAAATCCAAGGGTCAAGATCAACATCACCAGTGATTGCACCATTATTGATTGATACATCAGTGTTCAAGTATAGCCTTTTAATATCAAGGTTTAAGCCCCAATGCTCATCATACATAAAATCAGAACCCATTTGAAGAGCATAGCCAAAGCCATCTTCATATTCAACTCTGTTTAAGCCAGCACCTTTTTCAACATCATAAAAGAAGGTATAATTAACACCTGCACCAACATAAGGCTTGATGGTATCACAAATATCAAGGTGATATTGTGCCGTTAAGGTTGGTGGTAAAACATTAACTTTACCTAAATCTACATATTGCCCAAGTGATGAGCCTTTTGCAGACATTTCGTGCTCAGTAGTTGCAAGAATTAATTCAAACGCAAGATTTCTATTAACGAAATAAGTTATATCAAATTCTGGAACAACATCAGGCTCCGCATTAGCACCGCCACCTATTGATAAAGCTGATTCTGCATCACCTGCATCAACTTTTATTGCCCTTACCCTTAATTGCCAAGGGTTAGAATATTCATTATTAGATTTATTACCAGCAAAAGAAGCAGATGAAATTAATGAAGAAGTTATAAGTAAAGTTGATAGTAGTTTTTTCATAATATAATTATTGGTTGCGACAGCATTATTATATTATTAACTTTCTGTAATAATTGATTTTTATCAAGCTATTGCTTGTTTTTTTGATTTAGTCATCCTGAACGAAGTGAAGGATCTTAGATTCTTCGCCACGCTCAGAATGACAGACCAAATGCTAAAATGCCATAGATTCTTCGCTATGCTCAGAATGACAAGAGCTTAAAAAATTTATCAAGCTATTGCTTGTTTTTTTGAAACATATTTTGAAAGGATTTGCACATCAAAATCTATAACATTATTTAGGCTTTCAATAATTTTTAAGTTAGAAGAAATTTCTTTTTGAAGATTATCTAAATCCGCCATTAATTCTATCAAGCCAGAATTATTATTATCAATGCGTGAGCTTTCAACTTTGCCCATAACTTTTGTAACTTGAAGCCCTGAAGAAAGCCTTTTTACATTGGCGTAATCTGATTGAAAAACCATAATTAGTCTTAAAACTTTCTTAAGGCTTTCCGTAGCTTGTAGGCGATATGAGCTTTCTTGTGATTTTAGAAAATTAACCTCTGCAATTTTGCTGTTATCCTTTTCAATTTCATTGCTAAAAATATCTAAAATTTCTTTTTGTACTGATGCGGTAGAGCTTAAAAATAATGAGCTATGAATTGAATTAAAAACTTCACTTGCCGAAGATAAAAATAATTCTAAGCTATCTTTTATTTGGTTGGTGATAATATTATAATTATTCGCAATTACGGCAATTGTGTTGCCAACTTCACCGAGCTGTGCTGATTTTACTTGCAGGTTAAGCGGTATAAAAGCCCCTTTTTGATACATTGCGTAAATATTTTTTGCATTAGAGAGTAGTGATTTTGCAGAAGCTAAAACGGAATCATATTTTTCTAATATTTCATCATCTGAGATATTTAATTGTTTGTTTCTTGCGTTTAATTCAGCCGATAATGCAACTGACATAAATTCTTGATAATCAGCAAAGCCAAACTCTTTAATTCTGTTTAGTAAAATATTTGCAGAATTTTCATGGGTAAGTTTTTGATTATATTCTAGGGATAAAAGATTTTTATATTCTTCTTCAACTATCTTAAAAATAGCACTGCTGGGCTTAATTCTAACGGAAAGAAAGCCCCCTTCAATAGGTGTAACAATAGCAAAAACCCAATAATATTTGCCATCTTTAGCTTTATTTTTAACATAGGCACCAATAGGGTTTCCTGCTTTAATTGTGCTCCATAAAAGCCAAAAAACCCCTTTTGGCATATCTTGATGGCGAATTATATTATGTGGTTTTTTTAGAAGCTCAGCCCAACTATATTGGCTTATTCTTTGAAATACATCATTACCAGCTAGAATTATCCCACGATTATCTGTTCTTGAAAAAAATAATTCATCAAATGAAAATAAAGCCTCTTGATTTGAAATATTCTGCATATAAGCAAAGATGTGAAATCAACCCCTTAGTATAATTTATTTGTTTTGTTAGGTAATTGACGCATATCAATTAATGATATATTTAGCTTAGTTCATAAATATTATAATTTTCTATGTTATTTGAGTTAGACTTGTTTTTAGGCATTTCAGCAGAGTCAAAAGCGAAATTTGAAAAATCTTTAATCACAAAAACTTGCAAAAAAGGTGAAGTTTTATTTTTACAAGGTGATGATGCAAAATATTTTTATATTGTAAAATCTGGTTGGGTTAAATTATTCAGAGAAACTATTGATGGTGAAGAAGCCATTGTTGATGTTATAACGGAAGGGCATATTTTTGGAAACCATTCTGCATTTGATGAACAAAAATATTCTTATAGTGCTGAAGTTGTTGAGAATACAATTTTATATCAATTACCATTAAATTTGATTGTTGATGTTGTTTCTGAAGATCAAAAATTTGCCCTAAATTTTATAAAATTAATTTCTACAAAACAAAAGAAAAACCGTAGGGAAATTGAGCATTTGACCATTCAAACTGCACCACAAAGAATTGGCTGTTTTTTACTAAGATTATGTAATAAAAAAGATAATAAAAATGTTATTTTATACCTGCCTTATGATAAATCTTTAATAGCTTCAAGGCTTGGTATGAAGGCGGAAACTTTCTCAAGAGCTTTATCAAAATTAAAAGAAGAAACCGGAATTATAATAAATGGCCCTTCGGTTACAATCCCTGATGTATCAAGGCTTTCAAGCTATACTTGCAATGCTTGCTCAGATATTTACCCCTGTGAAGATGTTAAGGTTTGATGAGCTTTTCTTAAAATAAAAAAGCCCTCTAAAAAGAGGGCTTCGTGTTTTTAGTGTAAATAGATTAGTTTGTGGCGGCTGGTGGTGTATATCCTTTTATTTCGCATCTGCCTGCACAAGATGCTTCAGCTGCTTGCTGTCTAAATCCGTGAACTGCGGTTCTAACTTCATTTCTTTTGTTACAAGAAAAATCTTTTTTGGAATTAGTGCTTCCACAAGCTCTGGCCGTAGGTGCGGCCTTAGGGGTATAAGTATATCCACCATTAGCGGTGCAAGCACATTGTGCAAATGCTGAGCCAGAGGTTAAAAGAAAACCTAAAGCTAATGTTAAAAATATTTTTTTCATAAATCCTCAATTAAGTTAAAGTTAATAAAATTTTAGTTTTGATTAGCTGGCCTGCATTGTTGCCTAGCCTGCCTTGTGCTATTATTTAATGCCCTTCTTGCCATTCTCATATCACATCTAAATTGGGCTTCTTGCCTTCTAAGTTCAAATTGTGATAATGCTCTAGCATTATTTACTTCGCATCTACAAATCGCTGCTTGGTTTGCTAATGCACCACAATTTCTTTGAACAGGAATTGTAGCGTTAATTCTATCAAGTGCAGGGCAAAGCGAAGGCCCTAGCAAATTCTGCGAATAAGCATTATTTGCAAAAAATGTTAATAAAAAAACAAATAAGTAACTAATCAAATAATTCATTTAATAATAATTTGTTTTATAAATTATCTAATCAGTGCAAGCATTTCTTGTAGTTTTCTCAGTATCCCTAATAGTTTGCCTTACAACTCTGTTATCACATCTTTGCTGAGCTTCAACCTTTCTTAATTCATACATAGCTAAAATTCTTACATTTCTAGCTTCACATCTACATTTTGCTTTGCCTGTAAGTGTAGAGCAATCTCTAGTTTTTGCTGTTCCTGCATTTAATCTTTCAAGGGCAGGGCAGGTAGGCGTTGCTGGTGGTGGAGTTTGAGCAACCGCAATAGCCGAGACTGATAATGTTAAAATTAAAGATAAGGTTTTTATAAATTTTTTCATAGATGAGTTATAGTAAGTTTATTAAAAATTTATAATTTAGTTATTTCCACCCGGAAGTGCATCGCATGCTCTATCTATTGCTTCAAATTTTACTTTGCAATTACGAATTTTATTAGCCTTAAAGTCAAGCGGGTTAACATTTGCTCTTGACCAAGTGCCATCTGAGTTTTTGGTGAATCTAGCTGCACCAAATAGGGTTGTATCCATATTATTCCTCGCTGTAAATCTAGCATCATTATAAGCGTTTCTACAATCTAATCTAGCTTGTCTGTAAGTGTTTTTGATTGTTGTCTTTTGAGCGGAAGTCAAATTTGCTTGGCCTAAAGCGGTATCTCTTGTTGATTTAGCACTTTGGTTACAATTATCTCTAGTAGCTTTTGCTGTTTGCATATCAGTTTGCAGTTGAGTTCTTGCTGCTACTCTCTCTCTTTTAACACACTCTCTAGCTTCTCTTCTAGCTATTTTGCAAGCACCACCTGTAAGCTGATTTGTAAATTCATTTGCATATGATTCACTACAGAAACTAGATGATATTAGTGCTATTGAAAGTGCAATAATATATTTCTTCATAAAAACCTCATATTAGAATTTATTAAAATTTTCCTTATAATCACAAATTATCATAAAATTATCTTAAATGCAATATAAATATTAATTAATTTTTAACCTTTTCATTTTTTACATATTGTCCTATTAAATTGCTAAAATTAAGGTTTATATGAAAAATTATTGGTTAATAAAATCTGAGCCAGATGTTTGGAGCTGGGAGCAACAACTTAAAAGAGGTGAAAAGGGTGAGTGCTGGAGTGGCGTTCGTAATTATCAAGCAAGGAAAAACCTAATGACAATGAAAAAAGGAGATTTAGCTTTTTTCTATCATTCAAATATTGGCAAGGAAATTGTTGGGTTTGTGGAAGTTATAAAAGAATTTTACCCTGATCCAACGGCTGAAAAAGATTCAAATTGGGTTGCGGTTGATGTAAAAGCCGTAAAAACTTTTAATAAACCTGTTACCCTTGCGGAAATAAAGCAAATTAAGGCGTTGCAAGATATATCTTTAATAAAACAATCTAGGCTTTCGGTGCAACCAATTTCCAAAATTCACTGGGATATAATTTTAGATTTAGAAAAGAATGGGAAAACAATTTAAGTTTAAGCTATTGTTTTTGGCTTTAATTTTGACCCAATTTCGTTAAGATTTGCTATAAATTCTGGCGTTATCCCTTCTAATTTTGCTTGACCTTTTGAAAATTTTATAGATGCACCTTCCGGTAAAATTGTCTCTAATTGAGTTTTAATTATTCCTAAATGAACATTAGTTAAACTACCTACCCCTAAATTTAACGATCCATTTGGTTTTATTTCAAAATTTGGGAAATGATTTGTTTGTCCATCAGTTTTTTTTGCGTTAAGTATTTCAGAAACTGCATTTTCTAGTAAATTATCTTTTGATAAATTTTGTGCGTCAGGATAGGCCGCTAAAATTTCAGTTGGCGGGTTTTTGATGAATAAACTATCGCCTTTAATATAAACAGAGTTTTCTTCAACATAGGGGCAATCCTCAAATGATGATTTTAGATAATTAAGCATTTCACTTTTTGCTTTTGTAATCTCAGCATCAGAGAGTTTTTCTTTTTTAAGTTTTGATTCATCAATTGAAAAGCAGAGGGTTTTTTCATTGTTTTCAGAAATTATTTGTCTTGTTAGATATTCATCAAATTCATAAGCTGAATATTTGTTGATTTGGAAATAGCTACATAATGGATCCAATGACCTATCATAAAATTTATCTAAATTTTCATTCCAGTTTGTTCCATTTGGAGTTTTCTTTGCTTCTGTAACGAGTTCGGTTAAATAATTTGAGATACTTCTATAATCAAATTTAAGAGATTTTTCATTCCACTCTACAATATCATTATTAATTTGGTATGTGGCTCCATCTGTTTGAATATATGTCAAAAATTCGTGAAGATTTATTGCACTTTGAATTTTCTCCTGATTGGCTTTGTTATTAGGGTCAATATGCTTTAATTGAACGAAGTCATTTAGAGTTCCCAAACATTCTAATAGAGTTTTATTGTTAAATAATGGATTATCTAAATTATTAGGTTCTATTGTTCTATATTTTTCAATTTCATATAGCTCTGGACAGTTCTTTCCAAATAAATTATCCCTTTTTTGATATTCTAGGTTTTTATACGCAGGCTCTGGTGCGGCGGCTTGTGTAAGTTGAGGTGTTGCATTGGGTTTTTCTGGGTTTGGTAGTTTTTTTACTTCTATTTTTGGTGCAATATATTCTCCTTTTGCAAAAGCCATTAATGTATTTTTGATTTCTTCTGAAGAACCAAAGCCATTTTGCTTTAGGTAGGAAACTGTATTTGTATAAACTACAACCGCATTGCCGTTAATATGAGATTCAAAATTAGGGAAATGCCTATTGAAATTATCTATTACTTTTTCAGTTCTATTTAAGTCAAAAACATCTGGGTCAAAGAATACATCTTTTTTATTATTTCCTTTATTTTTATCTAAAAAATAATAGCCATATTCTTCATTTTTTTCTGTGTCTTTATAAGCTAAATATATTTTATGCTTTCCCTCTCCAGCAAGTCTTAAACAATTATACAATGATAAAAATTCATCTTTAGCTTTATTCATTTCTATTAATTCATCTAATCTTGCTTTAGTTTGGTTTGGTATGGTATTTTGGGGGTTGTTTACATATTCATATAATATCTTTAGGTTTTCTTTTTGTGTTGAGTTTACTGTTAGGGTGGCATTCATTGGTTTTAGTGGTGCAGCTCTTCTAATTGAAGGGTCTGTTTTTGCAATTTCTTCGTAAATTTTTTTAATTTCTATTCCCATAGTTGCTACTGCAAATGAAAAGTAATTTACCATAAATATTAGGGGGTTTGGTGCCCCCATAGCTTGGGTTGGCACGCCTTCTATTTTTGGAGCTTGATGTTGCTTGTAATATTTTCTTAATGCAGGAATATTGATTTTTTCTTGGTCGCCGTTGAATGAGTTTATAGGCTGCTTATAATCCACATATCCATCATTAAGTTGCCTTTGTTCAAAGTAATTATTGGTCATTTTTAGTTTTTTAATTTCAATGTCCAAACATACCTCATAAACCTTAAAAAAAGGTTAAAAACTTAATATAAAATTTGTAAAATATATAATTTACTATTGTTTTTTAGCCTTGTGAGGGTTAAAATTCTCTGATTTCTTCAAAAGAAGGCATAATTAAAAAAATAAAACTTAATTTATGATTTTAATTTGAAAAATTTTTTCAAATATTTTTTTATAATAAAAAATATTTCTTATAAAATGCCTGGTTTTCTTAGGTTTTTAAGAAAAATAAAAAAAATTAAAAATATCTATTGACTAGTTAAAAACTTATAGCTATAAGATGGCTCCCTTCTCGGTGAGGGTTCAAAGTCACCGCAAGCTTTTTAATATCGTTTATCAGGAAATGAAGACAGCGGAGTTAGTTAATTTTGCGTTGCCGAATTTGCATTGCAAATTCTAACTTTGTGAAAGTCTTCATAAATTTAGTTACTATGGTTATATATGTTTATTCATATGTGACATGTACGTGCAACGAACGAAATTTCGCAATTTTTTTTGAGAATGTTAAATCATTCTTGAGAGAATTAAATTCTAAGTTTCTAAACTTGAGAGTTTGATTCTGGCTCAGAGTGAACGCTGGCGGCAGGCCTAACACATGCAAGTCGAACGCCCCGCAAGGGGAGTGG
>CAYULD010000005.1:0-3090 GCA_964445765.1 uncultured Rickettsiales bacterium
TCTTCGGCAGACCATTTAGTATTTGGACCAGCAGTTAACGTACTGTCTTTAGCATCAATAGCTGCTTTTGAATCAACTACTGTAACGGTGATTGTCTTAGAAACAGGATTACCACTGGCATCAGTATATTTGTAAGTAACTGGGTATTGACCAGCCTTAGTAGTATCAACTTGTCCTTCTACTTGAACATTTTTAAAATCAACAGGATTACCATCTTGATCAGTAGCAGAAGTGAAGTTATCTTCGGCAGACCATTTAGTATTTGGACCAGCAGTTAACGTACTGTCTTTAGCATTAACAGCTGCTGTTTTGGCGTAATTCATACTATTGAATCTAACTGATTGTTTTGAGGGCAGACCACCACCAGTAGAAGAACTGATGTTAAAATGAAGCGCAGCATTTTGGTCAACAACGCCACTCAAATTTTTTGTAAATACGTAATTTGAACCATTAACGTTAAGAGTAACAGTTATATTCATATTACCATCATAACTAATATTCAAGTTATGATAATTTCCATCAATTATATTGTCATTATCAGAAATTTTTTTATATGTGTTGGTATCTATTGCGCCGTATCCTGATGAATTAGTCGTTATGAATGCACCGTATGGAGCTTTATCAAACTTAGAATCATTTTGCCCACGTAGACCATTTGCACTAGGAGTTTCATTATTTTTGTAGGTGTCAATTTTCCATCCAAATGCATTGGGTATGCCATAAATTCCTAAGTTACCCGCATTATACCCAAGTTGATTTTTTTCACCTGTGTAAAATGCAAAACCAATGCCATCAGCAACATATTGCCCAGCATACATATAGTTTGGATCCTTTGAGCCAACGTTTACATCTAAATTAATATTAAACTTTTGGTGAAGATCTATATTTCCATTAAAAGTAACAATACCTACTTGTCTTTTATCTGTTGTGAGTTTTTGAATACCGTCAGTACTGCTATAAGGATTAGATGCGGCGGTTCCTAAAGGTGTAAAGTACTTTAAAAATGTTGTTCTATCTACATCTTGCTTATTTGTAACTGTCGTTTGTGTAACATTTGTATCGTCAGCAAAAATTATGGTATTTGGAAACGGACTGTAAAGCGCAATCACAGATAGTCCTGCTATAACCCATAGTTTCCCTGATTTATACATTTTAAAATTTTTTTTCATATTATAAATTTCCCTCAATAACGCTTTGATTAACGTTTAACAAAAAACGTCAAAAAATATCAACCTTGTCTTTTAATCAATATAGTTAAGTTATATTGATGCTTTGTATAATACAGAGTAATCACATCAAATTTTGTAAACAAAAATTCCCAAAAAATAACAATACTAGTAACTTTTGGGAACTAATTATAGTTTTATTATATCTCTTCAGCATAAATACCTCTCGCTTAAATTTAGTTCATGACACCATAATACCATTTATTTTTACATTTTTCTGAATGAAAAATGTAAAAATAAAAGTATATAAAATAAGGTATTATGCAGCGTTGAAGTTCTTTTTTGCATAATACCTTATTTTTATTTAGAAGTGTATTTGGTTCCTTACGGAATCGTAATTAATTTAGTTATCTTTTTACTAAGTATTTTTTATTATCTTTTATTCTGACTGTTTATCAATACCTAATTTTGGTTGGTTGTGATCTAACAATGTCAATAGCATATTGTTAGCATTACTTGTGTTTGTATGTAACATAAAAATTTTTAACCAAAGTAACTGCTATATCAATGATTTAAGTTAATTGTGAAATAATCTTTTTGACTTTTTGTCTTCCCGTTCAATTTGGAAACTTTACAAAGTCGATTTTCTCTTTTTGACAATATAGATCAGTTTAATTAATGATTATTATTTACGGTTTCAATACTAGATCGAATAATCTTTTTTTCACTCGCGGGTAAGTTACTGATATATTCTTCTACAATATCATTAATTACCTCGTATATTTTTTTGCTTTGTAAAGTGGCAATTGTGCTTATAGCCGTGTGTGTGTTTAGCGGTAATCTGATTGATTTTGGCAAGTCTTTGCTTGTAAGTCTACTTTGTGGAAGCTTTAGTAAGTCCTCGGGCATTGTGCGGTTATTATCTTCTGATAGTTCTGGTGTAATGTTTTCTGGGCGCTCTGTTTTCTTTTTTCGGAACGAGCTTAGTCCAATATTGTCAGTCATGATAAATACTCCTTATTTTTGATCAAATATATTTATGCGCTTGAGCGTTTCTTTGATGAGATCACCGTATATTGCATGTATACGTTTGTCATGGATATCTTTAGTATTATCGGTAATCCCAGTTCTATCAAATCTCTTTAATCTGTTCATCTGTTTAATATGAGTTTTCAAGATATTGTTATCACCAAAGCTTTCTGTCGCATCTTGCAAGACATCTAGGTCAAGTTCTGATCCTTTTTGTTGTAGTACAGGAAGTATTCCTAAAAGATCTATATTTAGACCATAGTCATCTTGCAACTCTAATAAGTGCTCTATATACTTTTCAGCACCTTTTAGGGCTCGTTCTTGTGTTTGTAGTATAACAATGACAAAATCACTGGCTACCAGTGCATTGTCTGTAAATTTGTTCAGTTGTGGTGGAATATCTAAAAATACAAAGTCATATTCATTTTTGAATTTACTAATGAAATTTGTTAAGTGGTGATCTTGTGAGTAATCATCAGAAAAATTATCATAAAGGTAACGTTCATAGTTTTGTAAGTCTGAGTAAGACGGTAACAAATCTAGATTATCTTTTACATTTATTAACGCTTCCTTCGGATTATTATTCTTGATGGCTTCAAACAATGTTTCTTTAAAGTCAGGTTTCTTTTTATAAATATTAGTCATTGTCGTTAGCAATAAATCTGTTGCATTAGCTTGTGGATCTAAGTCAATTAGTAAGACTTTCTTGTCCATTTTAGACAATGTATAAGATAGCATTACGGAGTTTGTTGTCTTCCCCACCCCACCTTTGAAGTTTCCAGTTGTGATAACTTTAGTCATTCTTAACTCCTTTATAAAAGTATAAAATTATGTATTTATAAAAGTATAAAAGTATAAAGATATAACTTTATAAAAATATATTTTTATACTTTGT
>CAYULD010000006.1:0-1748 GCA_964445765.1 uncultured Rickettsiales bacterium
AAAGTAATAAAATTGCAAAATAAAAAAAACTATACTAAATTAGCAATACCCAATTATCTAAATCAAATTTAAAATTTAATCTTCGCTCAAAACAAACAAGATTTTTATCAAAGAAAGAAGAAGAAATTTTTAGTTGAATTTGGGTATTGGCATCCTCATCTTGGCGCACAAGATAATAATTTTTATTGCAGGAGTCAATAATTTCTTTCTTAGCAGATAAACCCCACGCTTCCTCATTGGCATAAAGATCGTTAAAGTCTGAAGAATCTATCTGCATATTAAGATGATCGCCTAATATCTGATCACTTTGATAATACGCATTGGTCATATATTTAGAAACAGAAAGGACTTTTATGTCATAACAGGAATCATACGGTGGCTTATTAAATAATAAAGACAACCGTTGGTTATATCTTTTAGTATTTTTGTCTATTTGAAACTTTATATCAAAAAATGAAATGGCTGTGGTGTCTTTTAAATTAGAATCAAGGCTAAAAACAAAAACTCTTTTTTTGTAAGTAGGCTGCGAAATAGAATTTAGATAAGTTGATAATGGATTCGGTTGCGTTCGATTTTTATAACAAGACTCCTTTGAGAGTTTAATTTGAGTATTCTTACTGATATAAATGAGCGTATCCTTGTAGCCTTGCTTATATATTCTAAAGTTAGCAGCACCTAATAAAGTAGCTACGCCCTCGCCATTTGATATACCAATGATGCTATCATTGTTGTTTAAAGTGCATAAAACACCCGGTATTGGTTTTTTTGATATCGCATCAATAAAATAAACTTGAACTATTTTTGCAAATAAAGAATCAGCAAAAAATATCAATGCACACGAAAAAAATAGCTTCATAATATTTAAAAGTTTGGTATTTCTGTAAAAAAAGTCTTCCCTGTGTGCTCACAAGGAAGACCGTAAGTAATTAATCGGCTGATGAACAGCAGGATTCTCTGTGAAGACAGCAGCATCTATCTTCACCTATCCACGACTCTAACTCACAATAATAAGCTACAAGTTCGTGATAATGTGACAGTTTCATACATTTGTTATAGCCAGCTATAACCTTATTAAGGCAAGCAGTAAAGTCAGACGTATTTGACCCAAATATACCTCCTTTTCCTCGTCCATCATTGAAATTAGAATCAATAATGTAATAATTTATCGCCGCTTCAATCAATATTTCCTTTTGTTCAGTTGACATACCGCTCAATAAACTGCAATTATTCATAAGGTTTGTTTGTGCTACTATAAAATTATTTCTGGTATTATAGTAAGCAGTTATCGAGGAATAACCCATTTTTTGAAGCAAAGCGAGCTTATTAGTGCTATTGGATGTGTCGGCCAAATAGATTTGTCCTATTGAATCCAACTCTTGATAATAGGCATCAACTTGGGTGTAAGTCATATTTTCCGTAATGCTTCTAATTTGTAGATATTGAAAATTTAGAGCATTGAAATAAGCAACAAATAATGAATTGGACGCTAATTCTGCAACAGAATCTTGAGCAGTTAATTGTTGATTGGATAAACGATGGCGATTGGGTGTTACCTCCCTCCCCTTATACTCGCTGCAAGCCCACACGCCAAACAAAAGAACTACACAAGCGGCAGCAAAGGCTGCTATTTTTTTGATTTTCATTGATTTTTGTTTTTAAAAATTATGCTACTCGTAAGGCTTTTCACATACGCCCCCCTTGGGTCGGAAGGGAAACCGTCTTTCATGGCCATTAAAAGCGGTACAAAA